>NZ_WBKD01000001.1:0-1088736 GCF_008831185.1 Pseudoclavibacter sp. CFCC 13796 | reverse complement strand
CCCCGGTTCGGCCCGCCGCGCTGGGCGGCTGCGCGGCCCCGCCTGTTTTCCACCGCGGGGCGCCGCCTCTCGACGACGGGCGTTGCCGTCTGGGTTCATCGACTCACTTCACGTCGAGCAGATCGATCACGAAGATCAGGGTCTGCCCGCTCAGCGGGTGGCCGCTGCCGGCAGGCCCATAGGCGAGATGCGGCGGAACGATCAGCTTGCGCCGACCGCCGACTTTCATGCCCGGGATGCCGACCTGCCAGCCTTTGATCAGGTTGCGCAGCGGGAAGGTGATCGATTCGCCGCGCCCCCACGACGAGTCGAACTCCTCACCCGATTCGAAGCCGACGCCGAGGTAGTGCACCTCGACGGTCGAGGCCGCGGTGGCCTCTGCACCGCTGCCGACGACGATGTCTTCGATCTCGAGGCTCTCAGGAGCCGGCCCGGTCGGAAAGTCGATCTCTGGTTTGCTGAGTTCTGTCATGGCAGCAACCTTACTTCGACTCGGCGTCAGTGCTCTGCGCACTCGCCGGGGAGCCGTCGGACAGCAGCCCCAGACGCTTCTGGCGGCGCTGCACGATCAGACCGGCCACGACGCTCACTGCGGCGACGACCAGGCTCACGTAGAGCTCGATGCGCGTCTGCAGACTCTTGTTGAACGTCATGTAGGCGAGCAGGGCGACCAGGGCGACGATCACAATCCAGGTGATGTACGGGAAGCCCCACATCTTGATGGTGCCGTTGGCCTTGCCCGGGACGACACCCTGCTTCGCGAGCATGCGGCGGCTGCGCAGCTGAGAAACGGCGATGACGAGCCAGACGAAGATGGCGGTCGCACCAGTCGAGTTCACCAGGAACGCGAAGACGTAGTCGGGCACCGTGTAGTTCAGGACCACCGAGATCAGGCCAACGATAGCCGAAGCGAAAATGGCCACGTACGGGGTGTTGTGCCTGTTGACCTTGCGGAATGCCCGCGGCGCCTCACCACGACCGGCCAGCGAGTAGGCCATGCGTGATGCGGTGTACAGCGATGCGTTCAGCGTAGACAGCAGGGCCGTCAGCACGACGAAGTCCATGACCACGTCGACGCCTGGAATGCCGACGTACTCCAGTGCGCTCACGAAGGGAGACTTACCCGAAACGACCTGGTCGTGTGGCAGCAGCAGCACGATGATGGTGATCGATCCGATGTAGAACAGCAGGATTCGCCAGATGACCGAGTTCACCGCTTTGCGCACAGCGTGTGCAGGGTGCTCCGACTCGCCTGCGGCCACGGTGGCCACTTCGGCGCCGAACATCGAGAAGATGACCGGCAGCAGCGCGACGAAGATGCCGGAGATGCCGTTCGGCATGAATCCTCCCTGTGCGCCGTAGTCGACGCCCTGGTGCGCACTCGGGATGATCCCGGTCACCAAGCCGATGCCGAAGAGAATGAACAGCGTGATCGCGACGATCTTGATGCCGGCGAACCAGAACTCCATCTCACCGAAGCTCTTGACCGAGACCAGGTTGAGCCCGAGAAAGAGCACGGTGATCACAAGAGCGGGAATCCACTGATCCAGTCCGGGCAGGTACTTCGTGATGATCTTGGCTGCCGCCGTGGCCTCGATACCGACGACCACCACCCAGAACCACCAGTACAGCCAGCCGATCGACAGCCCCGCCCACGGCCCGATGAACTTCGTGGCGTAGGTCGAGAACGAGCCGGTGTCGGGACTCGCCGAGGCCATCTCTCCGAGCATCCGCATCACCAGGATGATCACGATGCCCGCGAGGGCATACGAGATGATGACGGCGGGGCCCGCCGAGATGATCGCGTTACTGGACGCCACCAGCAGGCCCGCTCCGATGATGCCGCCCAGGGCGATCATCGAGAGGTGGCGAGGTTTCAGCGTGCCCGCCAGTCGTGGTTCCGGCTCGGCACGGTCAAGCTCGCCGACTGTGAACACCGCCTCCGTTGGCGGAGTCGTCGGCTTCTCGTTCTTCTCAGAACTCATGATGTGGTTCCTCTATTCATTCCTCGCCGCGCCGCGGCGAAGAGATTGTTTCTGGACAGGTTCGGCGAGTGGCTGTGCACCGGCTCGAATCCCCTGTGTCCCCTCTGTGGAATCGTGCAAAAGTCTATGCAGCATCAACGTGAACGCTGGGTTACGCAAACTGGCCGAATCGTCCACTGATTGGCCGAAATGTACAGCCCTGTACAGGCGGCCTGATTCGTCCTGACACAGGAAAAAGGCTGCGGTGCCGCTGGAGTTCTCCTCCTGCGGCACCGCAGCCTCTCAACGCCGACCGGCGCTGTCAGACGAACGTCTCAGGCCCCGGGCCAGGCGACGCTGAAGTACTGCGTCTCCTGATACTCCTCAATGCCCTCGTGCCCGCCTTCACGCCCGACGCCGCTCTGTTTGAAGCCGCCGAACGGCACTGACGGATCAGAGACCAGCCCGCGATTCACGCCGACCATACCGGCATCGATACGGTTGGCGATGTCGACGGCATGTCGCAGCTCACCTGCGAACACGTACGAAGCCAGCCCGTAATCGGTGTCGTTCACCGATTCGATGAGGGCATCCTCGTCAGACCAGGTCGCGATCGAGGCAACTGGCCCGAAGACCTCTTCGGCGAACACCGGGGATGCCGGAGTCACGTCGGTCAGCACCGTCACCGGGGCGTAGTACCCCGTCTCAGGAACCTCGGACTGATACGCGACGGTCGCACCGTCACGCACCGCGGCGGCGACGAGCTCGGACACTTTGTCGACCGACTTGCGGTTGACCAGCGGGCCGATATCGGTGCCCTCGGCGAGTCCAGCCCCCACAGCGAGATCAGCCGCGCGCTCGATAAAACGACGAGTGAACCTCTCTGCGATGTCTGCGTGCACGAAGAATCGGTTCGCAGCGGTACAGGCCTGACCGCCGTTGCGGAACTTCGCAGTCAGCGCTCCCTCCACCGCCGCCTCGACGTCCGCATCCGCCGTCACCACGAAAGCGGCGTTGCCGCCCAGCTCCATAGCCGTGTTGAGCACACGGTCGGCAGCCTTGCGCAGCAGCACCTTGCCGACGGGAGTCGAACCGGTGAACGAGATCACCCGAACGTGCTGGTCGTCGAGCAGATGATCGACGATCTCAGCCGTGTGCGATGAGGGCAGCACATTGACGAGCCCGGCAGGCAGTCCCGACTCAGCGAGGATCTGCGCGATCGCCAAAGCGGTCAGGGGTGTCTCACCGGCCGGCTTGAGCACGGTCGCGCATCCGGCGGCGAGCGCCGGTCCGATCTTGCGTGTGGCCATCGCAGCGGGAAAGTTCCACGGTGTGACCAGCACCGCGACACCGGCGGGTCGGCGTGTGACCAGGTTGCGCACCCCACCTGCCGGCGCGGTGAGGTACTCCCCCTCGATGCGCACGGCCTCTTCGGCGAACCAGCGGAAGAACTCTGCCGCATAGGTCACCTCGCCGAGCGCGTCAGAGAGCGCTTTGCCGTTCTCAAGAGAGATCAGCTCGGCGAGCTGCTGACGGCGTTCGATCATGAGCTCGAACGCACGTCGCAGCACCTCGCCGCGCTGCCGCGGCGCCACCTTCGCCCAGGCGATCTGCGCCTCGTGCGCTGACGCCAGCGCACGATCGGCATCGGCCAGCCCGGCATCGGCCACCTCGACGAACGCATCCTCGGTGCTCGGGTCGATGACCGCGAAGGTCTCTCCCGATTTCGCATCGACGAACTCGTTGTCGATCCAGAGGCCGCTGACCGAGCGGGCGTAGTCGATGAGCTCGGTCATGCTCAGTTCTCCTTGAACGCCTGGACGATGACGTCGAGGCCGTCGTTGAGCACCTCGTCAGAGATGACCAACGGCGTCAGGAAGCGGATAACGTTGCCATAGGTGCCGGCGGTCAGCAGCACAACACCGTTCTTGTGCGCGTACTCGGCGATCTTATGCGTGAGCTCGGCGTCCGGCTCCTTGGTCTCTGGGTGCACCAGTTCGATGGCCTGCAGAGCGCCACGACCGCGCACCTCGCCGATACGGGGATCGCTCTGCTGCAGCTCGTGCATACGGTTCGTGATGACCTCGCCGATGTGCAGGGCACGGTCGGCCAGTTTCTCGTCGACGACCTTGTCGAAGACGGCGAGCGCTGCCGCACAGGCTGCCGGGTTACCGCCGTAGGTACCGCCGATGCCGCCGGCCTGTGGGTGATCCATCACATCGGCACGGCCGGTGACCGCCGAAAGCGGCAGGCCTCCGCCGATCGCCTTGGCGGTCGTGACGAGGTCGGGCTCGATGCCTTCGTACTCCGAGGCGAACAGTCGCCCCGTGCGTGCCAGACCGGTCTGGATCTCGTCAGAGATGAACAGCACGTCGTTCTCGTGCGCCCATTTGACCAGTGCTGCCATGAAGCCCTCGGCGGGAACGATGAAGCCGCCCTCACCCTGAATCGGCTCAAGCAGAATCGCGGCGACCGAGTCGGCACCGATCTGCTTCTCGATGGCGCTGATCGTGCGCTTCGCAGCCTCTTCGCCGGTCAGTCCGTCACGATACGGGTATGAACCGGGAACCCGATAGAGCTCGTTCGCGAACGGGCCGAAGTGGCTCTTGTACGGCGCGGCCTTTGCAGTCAGGCCCATGGTGAGGTTTGTGCGCCCGTGGAAGGCATGGTCGAAGGCGACGATGCCGTCCTTTCCGGTGAAGCTGCGCGCGATCTTGACTGCGTTCTCGACTGCTTCGGCACCCGAGTTGAACAGTGCGGTGCGCTTCTCGAAGCTGCCCGGGGTCAGCTCGTTCAGACGCTCTGAGACCTCGATGTACGACTCGTATGGAACCGTGGCGAACGACGTGTGCGTGAACTGTGCGACCTGGTGCTGCACGGCGTCGACGACTTCTGGAGCCGAGTTGCCGACACCGGTGACGGCGATGCCTGAGGCGAAGTCGATCAGGGTGTTGCCGTCGACATCGAGAATCACGCCTCCGCCCGCGGCGACGACGTAGGTCGGCAGCATGACGCCGACGCCGGCGCTCACTGCGGCGACCTTGCGCTCGTGCAGTGCACGCGACTTCGGGCCGGGAATCTCGGTGACAAGGTTGCGGTGCTGGGCGAGGGTGGGCCCGCCGACGGGGATGCTCTGTTCAGTCATGAGACGTACTCCATTCGTTTGCGACAGATACCGATGTCGATGGCGCGCCGCAGACGTGGCGAGCCCGACGTTGGGCAGTTCGAGCTGAAGGTGCCGGAATGCACTTTTCTGACATTGACATTACGGTCACAACGTCGCTATTTGGCATGTACATTGCGGATATTCAACTAGTTTTCAATGTACAATTTGTCCATGCCTGTCACCATACGTCGCCTGCTCGGTATCAGTGAGTTGGCATTGCGCCCCGTCGTCGGTGACGAGACGGGCGCCGAAACGGTCGAGCTGCTCGATGCTCCGCTCGAATGGGTGTACAGCTCCAACCTCGTGGACCCGATGCGTTTTCTTCCGGCAGGCCAGATGCTCCTGACCGACGGAGCACAGTTCGGCGTCGAGGGATTCGACTACGACCAGTACGTGGCTCGACTGCGCGACGGCGGTCTCGTAGGCATGGGTCTGGGCACCGGCCTCACGTGGGCGGAACCCCCCGAGGGGTTGGTCGACGCCTGCCGCAGGCGCGGCCTGCCGCTTGTCGAGGTGCCGTATCACGTGCCGTTCCTCGCGGTGATCCGCAAGGCCGACGACCTGCTCGACAACGAACACCAGCAGCACATTCAGTGGGGGCTCGACGCTCAGCGCGCCATCTCCCGAGCAGCAATGCGGTCGAACCGGTTGGGCGACCTGCTGCAAGAGCTCGCCAAGCAGCTGAACTGCGGCGTGGCCATCTTCGACAGCTCCGGGCAGCTGATGGGCTCGGCCAGACAGCGTCCGCTTCCCCATTCTCAGCTGCAGGAGCTCACAGACGCCATGGAGCGTCTGACTCGAAGCGGCACGCGTTCGGCCGCGCGCATCAGCGCCGATGGCGCCGAGTTCATCGTGCAGACCATCGGTGCGCCACCGAAACTCTCCGGCATGCTTGTGCTCAGCGGAGTGAGCCGACTCGACGGCGTACAGCTGGACGTCGTCGAGTCGGTTCTGGCGCTCACCGGCATCACCTTGGAGTTCAACCGAACGATCAATCGACAGCAGCATGTGCTGCGCGACGGCGTCATCGAGATCGCCGCGTCAGGAAGCATCGCCCTGGCCAATCGACTCGCAGAACGGCTCTGGAACGAGGCCCTTCCGGCGGGCGAGCGCACAGTGATCGCTCTGAACGACACCACGACCGCTTTGGTCGACGCACTCGATCGCATGCAGCGCGACTGCATGATCTTCTGGGGGCTGCGCGACGGCCGGGCCACCATCGTCTCACCGGCTGAGAACCTCGACGCGGTGCTGGACATCTGCCTGCGCGAACACGTCGGGGCCGGCATCTCACAGCTCAGCACGAATCTGCCGCTCAGCCGACTCATTCAGCAGGCGCGGCGCGTCGTCGCAGACGCTGATCCGGGAGCGGTCGTCCGTTATGACGATCTGTCCGATGCCGGCTGGCCCACGCTGCTGCGCGGATCGATGCTCGAGGTCGTGGCAGCACAGCTCCTGGCACCCCTCGATCAGCGCCATGCGTCAGAGGGCGCCGAACTGCGCCGCACGCTGCGCGTCTGGCTCGAAGAGAACGGCCAGGCCGAGGCCGCCGCAGCGCGTCTCGACGTGCACCGGCACACTGTGCGCAACAGAGTCGCTCGTGCAGCCTCTCTGCTCGATCTCGACCTCGACACCTTCGAGGCGCGCACAAAAGTCTGGCTGGCGCTCAGCGCAGCAGACGACCCGAACGACCTCTCCGCAGCAGCGGGAGAAGCCCAGAGATGAGCATGCACGCCAAGGCCGCCGCGATGACGGTGTAGACGAACAGATCAGCCGTCAGCAGCTGCTCCCCGAGCAGCAGCGCCGCGGCGAAGAGCAGCACCGGCTCGAGGTAGCTGAGCATGCCGAAGAGAGTGAGGTTCAGTCGGCCGCTGGCGAGAATGTACAGCATCATCGCCACGCCGCTGAGCACGCCGAGCATAACGAACGACCACCAGGCCGGGCCGGCCTGTCGCGCCAGCGTGCCTGCGACATCCCCCTGAGAGAGCAGCCAGAGTGCGAACGGAGCAGCCAGCAGCATCTCGAGCCAGAACACGCGCACATCGTCCATACCTGCTGCGCGGCGCACCGCGAAGTAGACGGGATACCCGAAGCCCACCAGCGCGGTCGGCCACGAGAACCCGCCGACGATGAGCACTTCGATGATCACGGCGACGGCCGCGAGCGCGACGGCCACCCACTGCCAGCGGTCGAGACGATCTTTGAAGAGGAAGCGGCCGGCGGCGACCACAACGAGCGGCATCAGAAAGTAGCCCAGCGAGACGTCGAGCGCGTGCCCGTGCATCGGCCCCCAAATGAACACCCAAATCTGTGCGGTCACCATAGCCGAGCAGCCCAGCAGCACCACAATGCGGCGGGGATCATGGAGGATGCGGCGGATCAGGCGCCCGATGGCGTCCCAGTCCCGGTGCACCGTGAAGAAGACTGCCATCAGCACGACGATGCAGACGATCCGCCACGCAGTGACCTCTTCCGAGGTGAACGCCGACAGCTCGCTGGTCAGCAGCGAGATCAGACCGAACATCACCGATGCCGAGACCGACGCGCTCACGCCTGACTTCGTCGTCTGCGCCATCGCAGCTCCATTTCTTCGTATCGGCCGGACACACAGACATTCGCCAGGCGAACATGTGCAGTCGGAAGGAGGGAAACGGCAATGCAAAAGGCCCGCATCAGCCGAGTGACTGAATACGAGCCTTGAGCTCTGGTGACCCCAGCGGGATTTGAACCCGCGTTACCGCCGTGAGAGGGCGATGTCCTAGGCCGCTAGACGATGGGGCCGTCTGTAAGCAACCAGATGATTATGCCACAGATTCGACCGTGCACACCAATTCCGGCGCATGTTTCGGGCGTGTCGTCTGCGCCCGCAGGGTTCAGTCGGCTCGACCTTTGATGCCGTAGAGACGAACCATCTCGTCGATGGCACGCTCGCGCTCGTCTCCCCCGGCCTGCAGCATATGCGGCACATGGGTGCGCAGATGGTTCTCGACGAGAAGCGAGTTCAACGAGGCGAGCGACCGCTGCACAGCAAGTGACTGTGTGACGATGTCGACGCAGTAGTCTTCGTCTTCGATCTGACGCTCGATGGCGCGCAGCTGCCCCTCGATGATGCGCACGCGATGCAGAGCGCGCTTCTTGATGTCGTCGATCATGCTGCCCAGACTACGCTGTCGCGCTCAACGACGGCTGAGCACAGGCACGCTCGGCAGACTGCTGCGCTCGATGTCTTCTGCGCCGAGATGTCTGATCTGTCGCAGCCCGTGCAGAGACGGATAGATCATGTAGAGCACGGCCTGTGGAATGCGCTCAAGGCCGCGGTTGAGGCTGTGCGCGCGGTAGGTGCGGCGAAAGCGCTGCACGTAGTCGCTGTAGTCGCGGAACTTAGAGTCCATTCGTCGCGCCGAGATCCCGCAGACCATGTTCGACTCGTAGCCCACGAACAGCCCGTTCTCGGCGAGATGAATCGACAGGTCGATGTCTTCATGCAGCAGATCGCCCTCATCGGGGCACACCTCGTCGCGAATCAGGTTCCAGACATCGGCCCGCACCGCCATGTTGCTGCCGAAGACGAACCGGTATTCTCGGTTCAGTCGCATCAGCAGCTTGCGAAACCGATCGTCGGCGCGCAGGCCGAAACGACGGAAGGGCATGTCGTAGTACATGACCGGGCCGGTGAGTGCGCTGATGTGCTGGTTGCGGAAGGCACGACGCACCTCGCGGCTCCATTCCGGAGCCAGCAGCGAGTCTGCGTCGATACGTCCGAGCACATCGCTGGTGGCGGCGTCGAACCCGGCGTCACGAGTCGGTATAAGCCCCTGTCGCTCGTTCTGAGCGATCAGACGGACGACCTGATTCGGGTGCTGTCGAGCCACGCGCCGCACCGTGTCTACGGTGCCGTCGGTGCTGCGGTTGTCGACGACGATGATCTCGTCGAGCGGCACGGTCTGTGCGATCGCCGCCCGCAGGCACGCCTCGATGCGCTCTTCCTCGTTGTACGCCGGGATGATCAGCGAGACGCTAGGGAGCAAGCCGGTAACCTCTGCGGTCACTGCGGTTCCTTTCCAGTCTGTCGCCCTCCACCCTAGCCGCACCACCGCACCGACGTCAGGATTCGACGTTGCAGATCGATAAAGTTCTCACCGCCGAACACCCAGATGACGGTGGTGTTGACCCGATCTCTCGTTCTACTGTGGCCTTCAGACGCGGCGATGGCACCCATTGCGAGCAGCATCCGCACCCAGAAGACCAGTTCTCACGAGGAGGCCTGACTCCATGTCAGCAGCGGCAACGGTGATCGATCCGACCAATCCGCACACCTACGACCACACACACGCGAATGTGAGCGGCGGCTGGCTGCGTGCCTCGGTCTTCGGTGCGATGGATGGCCTGGTCTCGAACATCGGACTGATCACCGGCATCGGCGCAGCCGGTGCCTCGAACCACGTGGTGCTGCTGACCGGCATCTCGGGCCTGCTGGCCGGTGCGTTCTCGATGGCTCTCGGGGAGTTCACCTCGGTGCGCAGCCAGAACGAGCAGCTGGACAAAGAGATTGCCATCGAGGTGGCCGCACAGAAGCGCAACCCGGTCGGCGAGCAGGCCGAACTCGCACGTGAGTTCCAGCAGATGGGCATGAGCGAGCAGACCGCACACACCGCCGCCGCCGAGATTCACAGCACGTCGGTCTCGACCCGCACTGTGCACGTGCATCTCATGCAGGAGCTCGGCATCGACCCGGATGATCGCCCGTCACCCGTCGCCGCGGGCCTGCTCTCGTTCCTGTTCTTCTCAATGGGAGCGATCGTGCCGATTCTGCCCTACCTCTTCGGCATCGGCTCGCTCATGACCGGCCTGATCGCCGGCTGCATCGGCCTGCTGCTCGCCGGCGGCATCGCCGCCAAGGTCTCAGGGCGCAACTGGTTCAGAGGGGCGGCACGCCAGCTGTTGCTCGGCCTCATCGCCGTGGCCGTGACCTACGCCGTCGGCATGCTCATCGGCGTCGACGCGCACTGATCGACTCCCCCGGCCCGGATGCTGCAGGCGGGCTCGCCACAGCATCCGCCGACGCCGCCTGCCGCGCCCGCGCGATCGCCTGCAGCATGCGCTCTCGCAGCACGTTGGCTCGTGACGCGAAGCTCTGCTGTCGCACGGCGAACTCCCGCCGCCCCTGCTGCGTCTCTATGCGCACCGGTTCGAGGCCGAAACGACGCACGTCATAGGGCGATGCCTGCATATCGAGATCTCGCACCTCGCGAGCGAGTTCGAATGTGTCGATCAGCAGCTCGCCGGGAATGATCGGGCCCAGCTTCATGGCCCATTTGTAGAGATCCATGTTCGCGTGCAGACAGCCCGGCTGTTCGAGTTCCGTCTGCGTCTCGCGCGTCGGCTGCAGTGCGTTCAGCGGTCGGGCGACGGGTGTGAAGAAGCGGAAGGCGTCGAAGTGCGTGCACTCGATGCGGCTCGACTCGACCACGGCATCGGTACCGGCATGACCCAAGCGCAGCGGCAGCTTCGTGTGCCGCTCCTGCCCGTCGCGCATGCCATAGACCATCGCCCACTCGTGCAGGCAGGAGCATCCCAGCTTGGCGCGGCGTGCAGCGGTGCGGCGCAGCAGGCCTTCGACGAAGCCGACCGTGCTTGCGCGTTCGGTGAGAAAGGCACCCGCATCGACAAGCACGTCGGCCTCGTCGGTCGCGTACCAGCGCCACTGGGCACGCGGTTCGGCGGATGCCCCTTCGAGTCTGATGCCTGCGCCAGGGTGCCAGCGCCGCAGCAGCGCAGGCCGATACGAGTAGTAGGTGAAGAGGAAGTCTTCGACCTCGTTGGCCTCGCCCGTCTGCCGGCGCTTGCGCCAGCCAGCGGTGAGCTGATCTGCGCGCTGCCGGTGTCGAGCCTCGCGCACCCGCCACTGTTTGACCGAGAGGCGCTCGAAAACTGCAGGCTGGGTCGTGGTCACTCCCCCATCGTAAGGCGCTGAGCAGCACCTCTTCGAGCCCGAGTTGTGTTCTGGATGAGAATGTCCTATCGTTGACTCTCGGTTCGCAAACGTGCACACGGATGCGCAACTGCCCTTGGGGTATGGTGTAATTGGCAACACGACGGTTTCTGGTACCGTTATTCTTGGTTCGAGTCCAGGTACCCCAGCACTAGAGATATCAAGGCAGAATCGGGTTTCATCCGTTCACGCCCACCAGCTGTCAGCCTTTCTTGCAGCCTTTCCTCTCGCAGATGCTCAAATGCCGCAGCCTATTCGGCCCCCCCTCTCGGCACACTTCCGCTATCGCTCCGCCAAGTCGCTTCCCGCGCTGAAACGTCCGTAGGCCTGCATCGAGTGCTTGAGCGCTGCCGAACCACGCGTGCTCATCTTCTCGCCAGCGAACAGGCTGACTTCAGCGGTCTTGGTCTTCCACACACCACGGATGCGACCGTCACTCAGTACGGTGGGCTGCCCCAGACCGTTCTTCGACATGACCAGCGGCCCGAACTTCGGGTCGAGCACGGCCGAACGGTCCTTGTAGCCGAGCAGAAGCTCGTCGAAGGCAGGCAGCGCCAAGATCACCGCGCGAGCATCAGTTCCAGTGCGCCCCGTCGTCCCGTCTTCGCCCAGCGCTCTCTGCAGCTGCCTCTCGGTCGCCCACAGCCCCTCGTCATTGGGGCCGACGCATTCCACGAGCGGCTGACCCGCATCGTCTGACGCGGCGAGGTGCAACGCCCTGCCGCTCTCTCGCACGGTCAGAGCCGTCCACCAGCTGAGATCTGCTGCAGTCGCAGGGCCATGACCGGCAATGTAGCGCCGGGCGAGCTCGGCCAACGCCTCGTCTCCTTCGTGCACCCGCGGCGAGACGATCCACTCGTCGGCCAGCACCAGATCGAGATCACGCCCGTTGTCGCTCATCGGCCCGAACACCACTTCGCCGAGCTGATTGAGCGCCCACACCAGGTGGTACGACCAGCCCGCTCGCATCTCGACCCCGGCATCCTGCCAGACCTGTATCAGGGCATCTCGATGCAGCCGCCGCCCGCCTGCCAGAGCCTGGCGCGTGATCTCACGCACCTGATCGACGACGGCGAGATCGAGGTGCAAACGCGCACGGCGCTTGGGCCAGTCTTTGAGCACGCGGTGGTTCGTGGCCTGCTGCATCCAGCCGATGTCTGCCGCCGCCACGAGGTGCACGGTCGAGCGCATCGGCCAAGAGCGCACGATCAGCCCCTGGTCGAAAGCCGCCTGAATCGTCTGGGCTGCAGCCCCCGTTCGAAGAGCCAGGGCCCATTGAGCGGCGAAGAAGTTCTGCCCCTGCAACGCGAGCAGATGCTCAGCAGCCTCGAGAACGTCATCTGCGCTCGCGGCGCAAGCCGTGGATGTGCCTTGTGCAGCCGCCGTCTCTGCCGACGCAGACGCGCTGCATGGCGAATGCATCGGTTCATCAGCGGCCGCATCGAGCAGCTGCGCAGAGATCCGGGCTGCTGCGATCTGCGACGTGCTGAGTGCGATGGCCATGGCATCACTCTATTCGCCGCGCAGATCTGCCGCTGCGAGGGCCGATACGGCTACGGCAGCCAGGGATCGAGACCGAGCATGATGCACAGCGCCATGATCGACACGAGTGAGAACCCGAACATGCGGTGCGACCATGCGATCTTGTCTGAGGTCGTGAAGCCGAGCGCGCCGATCGCGATCCACACGACGCCGAGCAGCCCCAACACGCTGGTGGTGGTCAGGCTGGCGAATCCGAGCACGCCGAGCAGCACCACGCTGGCAACGTACAGCACTGTGTAGACGAAGATGTGCACGATGGTCGTCGGCACGCCCTTCACCACGGTGATCACAGGAACGCCTGCGGCCGCGTACTCCTCGCGCCGATAGATCGCAATCGAGTAGAACTCGGGCATCTGCCAGAAGAACAGCGCGAGAAAGACCAGTACGGCCCCAGCATCCACACGCCCTGTGGCCCCCACATAGCCCGCGAGAATGGGCACCGCGCCCGAAACCGACCCGACCAGAGTGCCGTGATACGACATGCGCTTCGAGGTCGCTCCATAGAGCCAGACGTAGCAGACGAAGCCGAACACTCCGAGGCCGAGCACCAGCGGCGTCGACCAGAGGCCCAGCACCGCAGCGCCGAGCAGCCCCAGCACGATCGAGAAGATCGTCGCTCTTCTGGCCTGCACTCCCCCGGTGACGGTCGCCCGCTTCTTGGTGCGTTCCATGCGCTGATCGATGTCGCGATCAAGCACGTTGTTGAGCACGGTCGCCGAGCCGACGATCAGCGTCGTGCCGACCGTGACGATCACGAGTGAGAAGAAATCGACGCCGTTCTGACTGCCGAAGAGAAAGCCTGCGACGGCGCTCAGCACGTTCGCATAGAGCACCCCTGGCTTGGTCAGCGAGTAATAGCGCGCGATCACATCGCGCAGCGACTCCCCGGCATGCCGAGAGGCGATCGCGGCATCGGTGCCGGGACGAGCCGCAGGTGTCGGCGAAGGCTGCGCAGCGGCGGCCTGTTCCGAGGTGCTCCGGTGACCTCCCGACGACGTCTGGGCGTCGTCGGCCGCACGCTCGGATGACACACTCATGCCCTTATACCTCGTTCGCTCTCACCCTCGACAACGAGAAGTCGAAGGCAGACATTCCAAAGTTGTAGGCTAACACGCTCGTGTCGTCTCTCCGATCACACAGCCGATCGAGGCGACGCGGCGAGCACCCGCTACCGGGGTGACGGCGAAGCGCTCTCGTGCGCAGACGCGGAACCGCCTGACGACTGCATCGGGTAGGACCTCCCCTCGACGGTGGCGTCAAGAGTGTAGGCGCCTCCGTGCTTCGCGAACACCTGCTCGATGGCAGCGATCGTCTGCTGCCAGAATTCGTCGGCGTCAAGACCTCTCACCCCCGTCTGCCCGTCGCTGGAGTAGAACTCGAAGCGGCACTCTGTCGCCGGCTCTGTTGTCTGCCCGGTCGCCGGCTTCGACGCCTGCCCTGACGTCAGCGTGCACGACGGGCGCCGAACGATGCCCGCTGGCAGCCCCTCGAGCACGGCGTCAAGGTCGCCGAAGAGCTGCACGTAGCCGTCATTCCACAGGCCGGGCTCGTCTGCTCTGATGCCTGCGATCCGGCCCTCTTGCTGATACGTCGCGTACCCCGGGCGCATCACGGTGATGGCGGCATCTCGCACATCGACGTGCTGCAGCTGCAATGCGCTGAAGGTCGATGTCAGCTGCGAAACAGCCTGACCGAGCGTGTCGGCGCGCAGCGTCTGACTGAAATCTGCAACGGGCCGATCGCTGCGATATCGCGATGAGTGCAGACGCGAAAGATCAACTCTGGCCTCTGGCCGCCCGCTCATCGTCTGCACAAGCTCACGCATGCCGGCCTCGTCGACCTCGAGCGGCAGCGAGAACCTCATGCTCGAATCGACGTCACCGAGTTCGACCGAGAGACTGCCGTACATGACGTCGTGCAGCGACGAGTCATCGATCGCCTGCTGCACTTGGGCGACTGCCTGCTGCGTCTGCTCAGGTGTCGCCGTCGAGTCGAAGGCAAGGTCGACCTGAAGACTGCTGCCTGAGTCGATGCCCGAGTTGAACCTCACATCGCTCTTCTCTCTGTTGACGCCCGGCAGCCCGGTGATCAGCTGGTCGATGCTTCGGGCGTCGTTGACTCGTTGCTGCCCGACGCACCCGCTGAGAGCGAGCACCGTGCACAGCAGTGCGCCCAGCACGGCGGTGCGCCGGCTGCGACGCCGCCACGTCATCGTGCGTGTGTCGGGTGCCTCGCTGTGGTCGCGCTCTGCTGTCGGCGGATGCTCTGGTCGCGTCGGCATGATGGCCTCCTGTCGATCGATTGCGAGGTCAGTCTCGGGCCCGGCGATATCTGAGCAGCAGCAGATCGTCTGAACGCAGAGCGTCGCAGAGACGAAAGCGCCGGGAGAACTCTGCGACGCCGTGCGTCAGACGCGGGCCGTCGCCGCCGACGACGAGGGCGTCGAGCGACAGACACAGTTCGGTGACCGCATCGGCGTCGAAAAGCGCCGATGCCAGATGAGGGCCGCCCTCGCACAGCACATCGCAGAGACTCCGTGCGCGCAGCGCGGCGACGAGCCGCGTCATATCGATCTCTGTCTCGCCCACGACGACGACCTCGGCCACCTCGGCGAGCGCAGCGCGACGATCGGCGTCGGCACTCGCCAGCGTGAAGACGATCGGTCGGGTCGGCGCGCTCACGAAGACGTCACTGCCCGGGTCGAGATCGGCCCGGCCCGAGACCAGTGCGAAGGCAGGATGCCGAGACAGGCCGTGTGCCTCGCGCCACGCGGCCGAGGCGTCGTCGACGCGCATCGCCCCGTAGCCTTCGTCACGTGCGGTGCCGGCACCGAGCAGAACCACGTGCGCCCGGCGACGCAGCAGGTCGAAGACCCGGTGGTCGGCCTCGCCGCCCAGCGGGCCTGAGACGCCCCCGACCGTGACCGCGCCGTCGAGGCTGCTCACGAAGTTCAGTCGGATGCGCACGCCGTCACCGGCTGGCCAGGCGTAGCGCCGCAGCAGGTCGTCGTCGCTCAGCGATGTCGCCGCATCGCTCGTCGTGATGAGTTCGGTGATCTCGCTCATGCTTCGACCCTACCGGCAGCAGGTGACAGAGCTCAGATGTTGTGCCGCTCGTAGGCCGGTTCGCGCCACCCGAGCACGGCTTCGACGAGCCGCATCGCATCGACCGACTCCCGCGCGGCGTGCATGCGCACGATGCGGGCTCCCTGCATCGCACAGATCGTCGCCGCGGCGAGCGACCCGGCCAGCCGGTCGGGCTTGTCCCGATCGAGTGTCTCGCCGATGAAGTCTTTGTTCGACACCGCCGCGAGCGCGGGCAGACCGATCTCGGCGATCTCTGCGAAGCGACGGGTGAGCTCGAGCGTCTGCCGGGTGCTCTTGTTGAGGTCGTGCCCGGGGTCGATCACGATGCGCTCGATCGGCACGCCGAGTTCGACCGCCCGGTCGACGCGATGGCGCAGAAAAGTCGTCACCTCGGCCACGACGTCGTCGTAGTGCGGATGCGGAAACGGCGTGCGAGGCTGGGCCAGACTGTGCGTGATCACGAGCGTCGCATCGCTGTCGGCGACCACTCGTGCGACGTCGGGATCGTGCAGCCCGGTGGTGTCGTTGACCACCGCCGCACCGGCCTCGATGCACGCTTCGGCCACTTCGTGCCGAAAGGTGTCGACCGAGATCACCACGTCGCTGCTCTGCGCCACCGCCTGAACCACGGGCAGCACCCGTGCGACCTCGTCGTCTGCCGGCAGCTCTGGCCCGGGGGCGAACTTGACCCCGCCGATGTCGACCCAGTCGGCACCGGCCCGCGCCGCATCCATCGCCGCCTCGACGGCCGCATCGAGTGCGAAGGTGCGCCCCTCGTCGAAGAACGAGTCGGGTGTGCGGTTGACGATCGCCATCACCGCGATCTGGCGAGAGAAATCGAAGCTGCGCCGACCGATGGTGCGACGAGGGTGCTGCAGCGGGGGCAGATAGAGGTGACCCGAAGTCGGTTCGCTGATGCGCATGCGCCCATTGTCTCGCAGACGTCTGCCCGACGACAGCGCACCGGAGGCTGCGGCGCGTTCGGCCGGGTGTATAGTCATGGCCATGCAGTTCTCGCGCAGCGCTTGGTGGTGGCCGTCCTTCCGACGGCACTGACCCGCGCACCGCGCACACATTCAGGCCGCCGATCGAGCGGCCTTTCGCATCTGTGCGATTCTCTCTCATCGGCGGCACGGCCCCGAATCCGATCAGAAGATCGGCCCCATGCACAGAGAGATCACAGTGAATCAGCGAACAACCCACGAGCCATCACCGAAGCTGCACCTGCCCGATGACCCGCCTGCCGCGACGCAGCCTCGTCACGGCCTGCTCGGTCGCCTCGCCCTCGCCTCGGGAGTCGGCACGGCACTCGAGTTCTACGACTTCGCGCTCTACGCCACAGCCACCTCGCTGGTGTTCAACAAGGTGTTCTTCGTCGTCGACGACCCGTGGTTCGGGGCGTTCCTCGGGTTCGTGACCTTTGCGGTCGGGTTCTTGATGGCGCCGATCGGCGCGCTGCTCTTCGGTCACTTCGGCGACCGGCTGGGCCGCCGAAACACCCTGATCGCCACGTTCACCCTGATGGGTGCTGCGACGTTTCTCATGGGTGTGCTGCCGAGCCACGCGACGATCGGCATCGCGGCCCCGCTGCTGCTGCTCTTTCTGCGTCTCGTGCACGGCATCGCCCGCGGCGGCGAGGTCAGCGGTGCGGCACTCATCGCGATCGAGCACGCACCGAAGGGCAGGCGCGGCCTGTACGGCAGCTTCGTGACCTTGGGGTCGCCCATCGGCGCAGGGCTTGCGAACCTGTCATTTCTGCTGATTCTGCTGCTGCCGCAGGATGTCGTGGTGTCGTGGGCATGGAGAATCCCGTTCCTGCTCGGCGGCCTCGTGCTCGTCGTCGGCCTGGTCACGCGTCTGCACGTCGACGAGACGCCCGTGTTCAAACAGCTGCAGAGCGAACGCAAAGTCGCGAAACGGCCCATCGCCGAGACGCTGAGGCACAGCTGGGGTCGCGTGCTCGGAGCGGCGGGCGTGATGTTCGGCTTCAACGCGTTTCAGTATGTGCTCTTCACCTTTCTGCTCTCGTTCGGCACCGAGCCGGTCGCCCAGCACGGGCTCGGCCTCGAGCGCAGCGTGCTGGTGACCGGCACGCTGTTCGGCTGCCTCGGGCACGCCGTGACGATTCTGCTCAGCAGCGTGATCTCTGACCGGGTTGGCCGCAAGCCGGTGATCCTGACCGGAGCGGTGCTGCTCGCGCTCTACGCCTTTCCCATGTTCTCGCTGTTCACCGCTGGTTCGTCGGCTGACGCCGCCATGGCGATCGTGATCGGATTCGTCATCGCCGGCATCATGTTCGGCCCGATGCTCACCTGGTTCTCACAGCTGTTCGCACCGGCGCAGCGCTACACAGGCATCGGCCTGGGCTTTCAGATCGGCGCGGCGCTCGGTGGCGGCTTCTCCCCGCTGATCGCGAACCGGCTCTTGGTCGCGACCGGCACCACCGTCTCGATCTCGATCTTTCTCGTGGCGGCGATGGCGCTGAGTCTGGTCTGTCTGATCGCCCTGCCCGAACGCCACCGTGAGGTTCCCGTCGATGCCTGAGGCAGTGGGAATAGAATCGCTGTCATGATCCGTCTCGTTCTGAAGGGCGCACGGCCGGTGGGGCACACCGACGCCGAAGAGATTCGACGTCTGGCCGTCAGCGCCACCGACGGCATCGTCGCTGCAGCCGGCATCGCTCAGGGTCTCAACGTGACCGATCAGCCGCAGGATGTGATCATGGTCGCACTGGTCGGCAGCGTCGTGGCGGGCGGTCTCGGCGCCGCGAGCGCGATGTATCACGAATACGCTTGGGAGCGCGACGCGATTCGTGCGGCTCTGCACAAAGAGCGGCTGGAGCACGAGCTGCATCCCGAAGCCGAGCTGCAGGAGCTCGCCGCGATCTACGAGGAGCGCGGGCTCGAACCAGCGCTCGCCAGACGTGTCGCCGAGCAGCTGAGTCGTGACGATCCAGTGCGTGCGCATGTGCGCGAAGAGCTGGGCTTCACCGAAGACGACCTGCATCTGAGCCCGCTGCGCATGAGCATCACCGGCGGTCTGGCCTTCGTCGTCGGGGCGTTCGTCCCGCTGCTGTCGGTGCTGCTCGTGCCCGACCAGGCGCACACGGTCGTCACGTTCGCCTCAGTGGTCATCGCGCTGCTCGTCACCTCTGCGGTGGTGGCCCGCAGTGGGCATGCCAGCGTGCTGCACACAGTCGTTCGCACGCTGGCCATCGGCGTCGTCGCGATGTCACTTTCGATGATCGGCGGCACCGTCATCGACTGAGGGCTGGGCCGTCTGGGCCGTCTGGGCTGTCTGGGCTGTCTGGGCTGTCTGGGCGAGCGTGCCACGACGGGCCGCGGCGAAGCTGGTGATCACGACACCGGCGATGATGAGGATGCCGCCCAGCGCAGCCGAGACGGTGAGCGGCTGGCCGAGGGCGAGACCGATCAGCACGACGAACACCGTGATCAGGTTGAGGTAGATCGCCGCCGTCGACGAAGGCACCACGCTCACAGCGCTGTTCCAGAGCAGGTACGACGCGACCGAGGGCAGCAGCGCGATCACGATCAGCCCCCACAGTGTGCCAGGCGCCTCCAGTGGAAGCCCGGCCTGCTGCACCACGGCGAAGGGGCCGAGCATCACGCAGACCAGCACGGCCTGCACCGCGGTCGACGTGATCGGCCGCACGCCGGGCACGCGCCCGTAGATCGTGTAGAGACTCCACACCAGAATGGCTCCCAGCATGATGAGCTGCCCGACGTTGAAGTCGAGCCCGGCGAGCGTCTGCCAGCTACCGCGAGTGAGCACCACGACCACGCCCACCAGGCTCAGCCCGATGCCTAAGACACCGGCCTTCGACACCCGCTGCCCGACCAGCACCACAGACAGCAGCACCATGAGCGCCGGGTTCGCCGCATTCACCAGCGACGCGCCGACCGGAGTGGTGAAGTGCAGCGCGGCATAGAGCAGCAGGTTGTAGCCGACCAGCCCCAGCAGGGCGAGCACGACCAGCCGTGGCAGCGCACGCACCACCGCTCGCCAGTCGGGGTGCTCGATGAGCTGGGCCAGTATCAGCAGAGGCACGGCGGCGATCGCCCAGCGCCAGAAAGTGAGCCCGACCGCCGACATGCCCTGCAGTACGAAGGCGCTCAGCTGATAGTGCACCGCCCAGAACAGGGTGGCTCCGATCATGGCTGCCGAGGCACGCAGGCTGCGTGCGGTCTGTGAGGTCATAGCGGCACTGTACTCGTTCGACGCCGATGCGGCACGGGGCTACACTCACCCACTGTGACTCCCTCTTCTCTGCTGGCTCCGCTCGACGACGACCAGCAGCGGCTCTTCGACCGCATCATCGCTTTCACCGATCGCTGCCTGTCGACGTCGCAGCGTCCCGCAGTGTTCCTCGTGCAGGGCGCTGCCGGCACCGGCAAGAGCGTGCTGCTCTCACACCTGCTGATCGCGCTGACCGAACGCGCCCGCTCTGCGCAGGCGCCTGCCCCGCTGGCACACGGGCGCATCCGCATGCTCGTCAATCATGCCGAGATGTGGCGACGCTACCGCGAGCTCGCCGAGCGCACTCCTGTGCTGCGGAAAGCCCAAGTGCTGCGGCCGACGCCCTTCATCAACGCTGCGGCCCGCGACGAAGCGAAGCAGGCCGACGTCGCTTTGGTCGATGAGGCACATCTGCTGCTCACCCGCCCCGATCCGTACACCCGTTTTCACGGGAGCAACCAGCTCGCCGATATCATCGCAGCGAGCCACGTCACCATCGTGGTCTACGACGACGCTCAGGTGCTGCGCATGCGCGCACAGTGGACGCCGAAGCTGCTCGACGAGGTGATCGGCCGTGCCGCCGTCGAACGCGGCGAGCTGAAACGCCAGCACCGCATGGGAGCCTCACTGGCGGTACGCGACTGGATCGACCGCACGGTCTCGGGGCAAGCACCCGTCGAACCGCCGCCCGCAGGCGACGGCGACTTCGGCATCCGTGTCTTTGACGACGCCGGGGCGCTCTACCGTGCGATCCGCAGCCACGATGGCGAGGGCTCAGCCCGCATGCTCTCGACCTATGACTACCCGTACACGCTCGATGGCGGCGATCACTTCATCGATGAGCCGGGCCTGCACATTCGCTGGGATCGCTACCGCCCAGATGAGCCGGAGCCCTGGACGACACGAGCCGACACCGTCGATGAGGTCGGCTCGGTCTACACGGTGCAGGGCCTCGATCTCGACTGGGCCGGCGTGCTGCTCGGCCCGTCTGTGGCGCTGTCGTCAGACGGGCGTCTGCGGATGCTGCCCGAGCGCTACGAAGATCGCGCAGCCCTGAACGGGGTGACCGCGCTGCGTGCCCGAGGCTGGTCTGATGGCGACGTCGAGCAGGCTCGCGAACGCATTCTGCGAGATGCCCTGCTCACACTGCTCACGCGTGCGCGGCGAGGGCTGGGCCTCTACGCGCACGATCAGGCCCTGGCAGCGGCGCTCGGGGCTCGGCCGCGTGCCAGGGTCGAACGGCTCTGATCACGCACCGGTAGGCGCGGCGGCCGGGTTCAGATCAGCTCTGAGAGGTCTTCTCGTGCGAAGCTGATCCGTCGACGACCTGCAGGGGCATCGTGCGGGTGTCGATGTACGGGTTCTCTTTCTGGTCTCGCACCAGGCGTCGTGCCTCGGCCTCGGTCTCGACCGTCGGCATGGAGCCCAGCAGCGGGCGCTTCGCGCTTTCACGCATGCAGAGCATCGCGATGCCGCCGAGCAGGCCGAAGAACATGATGTAGAACGCTGGCATGTAGTGGTTGCCGGTCAGCGCGATGAGCCCCTGCGAGAACACCGGGGTGGTGCCGCCGAAGAGCGCCACGGCGACGTTGTACGAGATGGCCATCGCGCCGAAGCGTGAGGCGGTCGGAAAGAGTGCCGGCAGCGTGGCCGCAGAGATCGCGACGTAGAACGCGACGGGAATCGCGACCAGGACGAGCGCGCCCTGAATAGCCCAGAAAGTGCCCACGTGCATGAGCATGAATGCGGGCACCATCAGCACCAGCGTCGAGATCACGGCCATGCCATAGACCGGTCGGCGACCGATGCGATCTGAGAGACGACCGATCAGGGGAAGGCACAGCGACATGACCACGAGCACGGGAACGGTCGCAGCCGCGGCCATCGTCGGGGTGGTTCCCACCTCGGTCTCCAGGTAGGAGGGCATATAGCTGGTCAGCGCGTAGCCTGCGGTGTTGGTCGCCGCGACGATCGCGATGCCGATCAGCACCTCGCGCCAGTAGTTGCGCATGATGCCGACGATGCCCAGCCGCTGGAACATGGGATCGTTGGTCGTCGATTCGCTCTCTTGCGACTGCTCGTCTTCGAAGTGCGGCGTCTCGGGAATCCTCGTGCGCAGATAGATCGCGACGGCTCCCAGCGGAATCGCGACGAGATACGGAATGCGCCAGCCGCCGTTGACCATGGCCTGCTCACCCCACGCCGATTCGGCGATGACCGTGGTGATCGCGACCGTGGCCGCGCCTGCGGCGAACCCCAGGTACGAACCGACGTCAAGCCACGAGGCGAAGTACCCCCGTCGTTTGTCTGGCGAGAACTCCGAGACGTAGGTGGTCGCACCTGCGTATTCGCCGCCGGTCGAGAAGCCCTGCACCATTTTCAGCAGGTACAGCGGCACCGTCGCCCACAGGCCGATCTGCGCCGCGGTGGGCAGCAGACCGATCAGAGCGGTGGCCAGAGCCATCATGCCCATCGTGATGAAAAGCACCTTCTGACGACCGATGCGGTCGCCCAGCGGCCCGAGCACGAGCCCACCGAGGGGGCGAACCAGAAAGCTCACGGCGAAGCCCAAGAGCATGATGATCAGACCGGTCTGCTGAGGCAGCCCCTCGGTGAAGACGTGCGTCATCACGACGGCCAGATAGCCGTATATGCCGAAGTCGAACCATTCCATGAAGTTACCGACCACAGTGCCGCCGATAGCCTGTTTCATCGGCCGTTTCTCGACGATCACCACGTCGTCTTTGCGCAGCGGTCGCCTTCTCACCTGCTGCTGAGCGGGCTCGTTTGAGCCCTGATTCTGCGAAGTACTGTCTTTCGTCTGCATCTCGACCTCTGTTCGTATCGTGAACGCGGGAACGGAACGGCATCGCGAACGTGGCCCGGATGATCGCTCACCCAGACATCTGCCCTGAGGATCTCTCAGCGCAGCACGGACATCTTGCACAGCCCTGCCAGCCGCGCATCGGGCGCGGGGCTTGGGCTACGGTGCCGCGGAACAGTCATCTCGACCGTCTTCCGCCGCCTGTCGACAGGGCGCTGACGCAGCTCTTCACGGGTCACTAGGACCCGACCGTTACAGGCAATAACGCACGAGTATACCAGATGGGTGTCTTTCGCCTTCGTGCCGTGGTGTTGTCACATATCTGCAGTCACAACGGAGGGCCCGCTCAGATCTGCACCCCGAAGATGTCGAGCAGCCCGCGCACCAGCGTGACCACACCGCCCGCGTAGCTGATCACGAGCACGGCCATCCGCGCCGCGCCCGCCGGCACTCTCTTCGCCACCAGGCTGCCGCAGGTCACCCCGAGCACCAACGTCACGAAGATGCCGATCCAGACCAGCGCCGGCAGGCTGACCAGACGCCCAGGGTCGATCAGAAACTTCACCAGGAACGAGGCGACGCCGGTCATCATGAAGAACGGCTGCAGCGTCGCAGAGAACGACTTCTGCGGCCACTTCGAGAGCACCGCATAGACCGTCATCGCCGGGCCACCGATGCCCGCCGCCGAGTTCATCGCACCGGCCGCGAACCCGCTGCCGGCGATCCAGCTCGGCCCCGCCGCGACGAACGAGGTGCGACCGATCAGCTGCGAGACGGTCAGCGCGATGATCAGCGTCGCGCCGATGATCGCTTCGAGCCACTCCCCCGGCAGCGCGTGCGCGAGCATACCTCCGGCCACGATGCCGAGCAGCGTCGTGGGCACGAAGCCGATGAACCGCCGCCAGTCGACGTCTCGCCAGACGCGGCTGAGCACCAGCGAGGCAGAGACGATAGCCGCGAGGTTGAGAATCATGACCCCGCTGTACGGGCCCAAGAGCAGCACTATGAAGGGCGACACGACCAGCCCGAAGCCCAGGCCGGTGATGCGTTGGGCGAACGAGCCGATGAAGACGAGAATGAGCAGCGCTGCGATCACCGGGGCAGGCTACCTCCTGCGACCCTGTTCTCCTACTTCACAGCGACAGATGTCGGCGATCGCTATGATGACCTCATGCCGATCGAGATGGACGAATCCCGCTTCGCCGAGCTGGTCGACGACGTCTTCGACGAGATTCCGCAACAGGTCATCGACGAGCTCGACAACGTGGTCTTCGTCATCGAGAACCGGCCCGCCGACGGATCGCTCGACCTGCTCGGCGAGTACGACGGCCTCGCGCTGACCGAGCGAGATGACTACGGCATGGTCGATCTGCCCGACCGCATCGTGCTGTATCGCGAGTCGCTGCTCGACGTCGTCGACGACGAGCAGGCCCTCGTCGAACAGGTGCACATCACCCTGATGCACGAGATTGCGCACTACTTCGGCATCGACGAAGAGAAGCTGCATGGGCTTGGCTGGGGCTGAGCTCGTCGTCGGCTCCGATGGTCGGGCACGCCCGCCGTGGGCGGCCACAGACCCACTGCTGCGCGACTACTACGACACCGAGTGGGGTCTGCCCGTCACTGATGAGCGCGGCGTCTTCGAGCGGCTCAGTCTCGAGGCGTTCCAGGCCGGCCTGTCGTGGCGCACGATCCTCGCCCGGCGACCGGGTTTTCGGGCCGCCTTCGCCGACTTCGAAGTGGATGCCGTGGCCGCCTTCGACGAATCGGACGTCGCACGTCTGCTGGCCGACGAGCGCATCATCCGCCAGCGCCGCAAGATCGAGGCGACCGTACGCAACGCGCGCGCAGCCGCCGCCATGCGCGACACCGGTGGGCTGGCGGCGTTCGTCTGGTCGTTCCGCCCATCGACGTGGGATGCGCCGCTCGCGCTGCATGACATCCCCACGCAGACCGCCGAGTCACGCGCACTGGCCGACGGGCTGCGAGCGCAGGGGTTCTCGTTCGTCGGCCCCACGACCATGTTCGCCCTGATGGAGGCCATCGGCATCGTCGACACGCACCTGCCCGGGGCGCACCGGCCGGTCGCCGCAGGTGAGGCTCTCGGGCCTCGATGAGACATCGCAAGATCGACACGCGACAAGCCGACACAGATCTGGAACGATAGAGACACCCATCCATCACAGTCGCTGGAGAGGAAGTGGTCTCATGACCTGGACGATCAACCCGGAGTTTCGCGCCTTTCTGGAACGAGACGATTTGTATTCGAAGGTGCGCCCGGCCAAGCTGCCCGTCGGCGACATCGAGGGGCGCAGGCGACGTGCGGCGCTGCGTCTCGGCTTCGTGACCGACCCGGCGCGCACGCCCGAAGTGGTCACTCGCGACTACCCGATTCCGACGCCAGACGGCCACAAACTGCGCGCCAGGCTGTACCTGCCGCTCGACTGGACTCCCGGCCCGCTCGGCCTCTTTCTGCACGGCGGCGGCTGGTTCGTCGGCACGCTCGATCAGGTCGACGCCTCGATCGCCGACTACGTGGCCCGCTCAGGGGTCGCGCTGCTGGCGCCCGAGTACCGTCTCGCACCCGAGCATCCGCACCCCACACCGCTCGAAGACGCCTACAGCACGCTGACCTGGGTGTTCGAGCATCTCGACGAGCTCGATGCCGACCCTCGCCGCATCTTCGTCATGGGCGACAGCGCCGGAGGCGGCATGGCCGCAGGTCTGACCCTGCTCAGCCGCGACCGTGGCGGTCCCTCCCCTGCAGCCCAGATTCTGATCGCGCCGATGCTCGACGACCGAACGGTGCTCTCAGACCCGCTGCTCGACGAGCACGTCACCTGGACGTACAACGACAACATCACCGCTTGGCAGGCGCTGCTCGGAGATCAGGCTGCAGCCGACGAGCCCGCCTCGGTCTATGCGACACCGGTGCGCGCCGACGACCTCTCGGGCCTGCCCGACACCTTCATCGACACCAGCACGCTCGACATCTTCCGCGACGAAGACATCGCCTTCGCGAGCCGGCTGCTGCAGGCCGGTGTGCAGACCGAGCTGCATGTGTATCCCGGAGTGCCGCACAGATGGGATCGCATCGCCCCTGAGATCGAGATCTCTCGTCAGGCGATTCTCGCCCGCATCCGCGCGATGCACGCGATCTGATCGACGGGACGCACGCGAGCGGCAGACGGATGCCGCGCGCGGGCGTCGCTCGGCATCCGTGATCGCAGCGGTCTCGGAGGCCTACAGCGCGATCGGCCGACTCACCACGACCGAACGCATGACGAGAGTCGAACGGATGCGCTCGATGCCGGGGATGACCGAGATGCGCTGATCATAGAGCTCTTGGTAGTCGGCCAGAGTTCGCGTGAGCACCCTGACCAGAAAGTCTGGTTCGCCGAAAAGCCGTTGGCACTCGATGATTTCGTCGATATCTGCCAACGACCGTTCTATTGATGCCATGGTCCCGGCATCGCTGCGACTCACCGTGATGAAGAGCAGCGCCTGGAACTCGAGTCCGGCCTTTCGCGGGTCGATGCTGGCGTGATAGCCGGTGATGATCCCGGTTCGTTCGAGCTGACGCACACGCCGCAGACACGGCGAGACGCTCAGCTGCACCTTTTCGGCAAGCTCGGTGACGGTCTGCCGACCATCTTTCTGAAGCTGCGCAAGAATCTTCCGGTCAATTGCATCCATACGCAAGATCTTATTCATAGTGACGCTTTCGGCAACCAGACTTGGCACCACATGCGAAAGCTGTGCACATACCATTCACTCTATGGATACCGCATTGCTTCCGGCGTTCTTCGCCGTGAGTCTCATCGTCATCATCACCCCGGGTGCAGACTGGGCGTACATCCTCTCGCATGCACGCGGCACGCGTGAGGCGATGGCCTCGATCGGCGGGCTCCTGATCGGTTATGCCGGCCACACGATCCTTGCGACCGCCGGCCTCACTGTCGCACTGGCGCTGCTGCCCGGTGCGCTCACGACCCTCACCTTCGTGGGTGCGGCCTATCTCTGCTGGCTCGGGGTGCAGTCCCTGCGGCGTCCCAGCGGCTTCGCACTGTCGGCTCCGGCACAGGCGACTCCAGTGCAGGCGCAGGCGATCTCGACGACGACAGGCGCGATGCCCGTGGTGACCAGGTCGATCACGCTGCCGGTGCTGCCTGCCCCGCCGGAGCATCCGCTCGGACGCGTCGTCGCCAAGGGCGCCGGCGTCAGCGGACTCAACCCCAAAGTCGTGCTGCTGTATCTGTCGATTCTGCCGCAGTTCATCAGCCCTGACGCCGCATGGTCGCTGAGTGCGCAGACGGCGATGCTGGGCGGCGTTCACGTGCTGGCCACGATGTGCTTCTACACGCTGCTGGCGCTCACCGCAGTGCGCGTGCTGGACCGGCATCCCGGCGTCTTCAAGCCGATCTCGATCGTCTCGGGCATTCTGATGCTCTGCTTCGGGGTGGCGCTGATCGCAGACCAAGTCGTGACGCTGCTGCGCTGAGCGATTGAGGGGTTCTTGTGCCGCCAAACCGCTGCACCTGACGTCTTTGGCTCTCACCCCTGTGGCGATCGCACGGCACCGGCACCGATCGCACGGCACCTGCAGCGATCGCTCCAAAACCTCGGATTTCGAGCGATCGGTGACCACTCCGAGCGAACCGTGACGGGGCAGGACATACTAACCGTGTCGGAGCAGAGCACGCGCAGCACCCACCCGCAGAGCGCAAGCGAGCCCCGGCGCCAGAAGTTGGGCCGAGGCTCGCTGCAGTCGCTACGCTGTCAGCGCGACTGCACGCTGAGATCAGAAAGACGCGCGCTGACCGATCAGCGCAACGCCTGCTCTGACCAGCATGCACAGACCGATCAGAACGGCGTGTTGATGTCCTGCACGTCGATCAGCTTCTTGTTCACGAACTCGTCGAAGCCGAGATCGATCAGCTCGTTGCCGAAGCCCGAGCGCTTGATGCCGCCGAACGGGATGTCTGCGAACACACCGGTGGGATGGTTCACGAACACCATGCCCGTGTCGATGCGCTTGGCCACCTCGACGCCACGCGCCTCGTCAGCGGTGAACACCGAGCCACCGAGACCGTAGGGCGAGTCGTTGGCGATGCGCACTGCGTCGTCTTCGTCCTTCGCACGGTAGAACGTGGCCACCGGGCCGAAGAGCTCCTGGTGGTAGGCCGGGTTCTCCGGGGTCACGCCGGTGAGCACGGCCGGCTGGTAGTAGGCGCCCTGAGCCGGGATCGGCGCGCCGACCTCGACCTTGGTGGCACCGGCTGCAACGGCGCCGTCGACCTGTGCGGTCAGCATCTCCTTGGCACGCTGTGACGACAGCGGAGCCATCGTCGTCTCCGGATCCTTCGGATCGCCGGGCTTGATCGTCGCATTGGCCTCGGCGATGTACTTCTCAAGGAACTCGTCGTAGAGAGCATCCACGACGATGATGCGCTTGGCCGACACGCAGACCTGCCCTGCGTTCCAGTTGCGGCCGCGCACGGCGAGGTGCACAGCCTTGTCGAGGTCGGCGTCGTCGAGCACGATGAATGCGTCAGAGCCGCCGAGTTCCAGGGTCGCCTTCTTCATGGCTGCGCCCGCGACGGATGCGACGGCCGAGCCCGCCCGCTCGCTGCCGGTGAGTGCGACGCCGACGACTCGGTCGTCTTCGAGCACGAGCTTGGTGTGCTCATGCGTGGCGAACACGTTGGCGAACACCCCTTCAGGCGCACCGGCCTCGCGGAACAGATCGTCGAACGCCTGCGCAGCCTGCGGCACGATCTCGGCATGCTTGAGAATCACGGTGTTACCCGCGGCGATCTGCGGCGCCGCTGCGCGTGCGATCTGGTAGTACGGGAAGTTCCAGGGCTCGATCAGGTAGACCACGCCGAGAGGCTGGGTCACGAGCTGTGCCTTGCCCTCTGCGGGGTCGGCGACGGGGAGCACGCGCGGTGCGAGCAGCTCGTCGATGTGATCGGCGAAGTACTGCAGAATGTCAGCCGACAGATCGACCTCGCCCAGTGCCTCTGCGGTCAGCTTGCCCATCTCAAGGGTGAGGATGTCGGCGTACTTCTGCTTGTCAGCGCGCAGCAGATCGGCTGCTTTGGCAAGCACCGCCGCACGATCGGCAAGCGGAGTGTTTCGCCAGTCAAGGAAGGCATCGTGTGCCTTGGCGACCTTGTCGAGGATCTCCTCGTCAGTCGCGTTCGGGAAAGTAGCCACGACTTCGTTCGTGGCCGGGTTCACAGTCTGATACTGCAGCATGGATCTCCTTGGTCCGGTTTCGCGTGGCGTTCGCCGCACCGATCGAGGCACTCCTCTATCGGCCCCGAGAATCCTGACTGCTGATCGCGGTGCGGCACTTCGACGCCACATCGCGTGAGTGGGGCGACGTCTTGAGCGTCGACCCGAAGACCGAGTGTAAGACCGGATTGATCGCATGACAGTCCGCTGGCATCGGGATGTGCCAGAACAGGACATCTCACAGACACAGTCGCAGACAACTGCTGCAGAACTCCGCGCGCATCGGCACACGCCGCAGACGAGGAATCCCCGTGTCGCGACAGATTCGTCGCAGGCACGGGGATTCGACTGCTCAGTCTTCATCTCAGCCGGTCAGATCCGACTGCGACTGAGCGTGGGTCACTCGTCGACGGTCTCGCCTGCCTCACCCAAGGCGATGACGCCGTAGTTGTAGCCCTTGCGTCGGTAGACGACGCTCGACTTGCCGGTCTCGACGTCTTCGAAGAGGTAGAAGTCGTGGCCGACCAGTTCCATGCGATCGACGGCCTGCTCGGGAGACAGCCGCTCGGCTGGGAACTCTTTGCGGCGAATCACCAGCGGAGACTCCGGCTGCTCATCGACACCCGCGTCGGTCGCAGCAGACGCGTCAGGCACGACGACTCCGGCATCCACACTCACCTGGACGCGATTGGGGCGACCCTTCGAGATCTTGCGACGATCTTTGCTGCGCCGCAGTCTCTCTGACAGTTTGCCCAACGCCTGGTCGAACGCTGAGAAACGGTCGCCGCCTTCGGCCTCGGCACGAATCACCGGGCCCGGAGCGATCACTGTGAGTTCGACGCGTTCGCCGAGATCGGGAGTCTTGTCGCTGATGTTCGAGACCTTCACCTCGAACCGCTGAGCGCGGTCAGAGAGCTGAGTGACTTTGTCGGCCTTCTGATCGACATAGTTCTCGAAACGATCGGAGTTTTTCACTCCCCGTGCCAGGACGCTGATCTGCATGGCAGACCTCCTTCTGTCGTCGGCTGTGCCGAACACCGGCACCGCCGGGAATTAGGTTGCGACCATTGTACGGTACACAACCGGCGACGGAGGCCTCAGCGACCTGGCGCGTCGAACGTCGCGAAGATCAGATCGTTGTTCAGACCGATGCCGGCCCGAGCGCCCTCACCAGCGGCGATGATCAGCTGCGAGGGCGTGATGCCGCGCACGTCACCGGCGGCGTAGACTCCGTCGACCCCCGAACGGCCGTACTCATCGGTCTTGACCCCGCCGAGATCGCCTGCAGTGGGCACGAGATCGGCCACGACCTGCGGCAGGCTCCACTCGGGCTGCACGAACCCGCCGGTCGCCGGCAGCACGCGGCCGTCGGCGAGTTCGACCGACTCGAGACGGCCGCCGTCACCATGCAGCGCGGCGATCGGGGTGTCGTCGACCTCGATGCCCTGTCTGCCCAGCACCTCGGCCTGATGCTCTTCGATGATGCCCGAGCCGTTCGTGAGCACGATCTCGCGGTCGGCCCACTGCGATGCACGCTTTGCGGTGTTGACCAGTTCGGGGTTCTCTCCGATGACCACCAGCGACTGCTCGCGGCGTTCCCAGCCGTCGCAGTGCACACAGCTGAAGATGGTGGATCCGTAGTAGCTGATCAGGTCGGGCACCTGCGGCAGCGCCTCGAGCACACCGGTGGCCAGCAGCACCTTACGGGCCTGTACCTCGCCGCTCGGCCCGCCGCGCACGCCCTTGATCGACGCGGTGAACGCGCCGTCGACGCCCGTGACGTGCTGCACTTCACCCCACTGAAAGTGCACGTTGGGATATTTCGCGAGATCTTCGCGCCCCAGTTCGCGCAGCGCCATCGGCGGGGTGCCGTCACGCGTGATGAAGCCATGCGACATATAGGTCGCACGGTTGCGAGGGCGATTGCCGTCAACGACGAGCACCTCGCGTCGGGCCCGGGCGAGCACCAATGCGGCGCTCAGACCGGCCGGTCCCCCACCGACCACGATGCAGTCGTAGTTGTTCATCTGCAGCTCACCTCTCTGTGACCGTGCCTGTTCGACGGGGTTGGACGCCGCCCGTATGTCAGAGCCCGCGCTCGGCGAGCACCGTGGAGAAGCGATCGAACCGTGCGAACGTCTCGTCGCGGCCGAGAATCTCGAGTGACTCGAAGAGCGGCGGAGAGACGCGTCGCCCCGACACGAGTGTGCGGATCGGCCCGAACGCCAGGCGCGGCTTGACGCCGAGACCGTCGACCAGCGCCATCTGCAGTGCGGCGTGGATGGCATCGGTGTGCCAGCTGGTGGCTGGCAGCGCCTCGAGTGCAGCCCGCGCGGCCGAGACGACCACTGCGGGATCACCCTTGAGCTTCATCGCGTCGTCCTGGTATTCGACCTGGTCTGCGGTGATGAACAGGAAGCGCAGCATGTCGGGGGCTTCGCCCAACACGTTGAGACGCGGCTGCACCAGCGGCGACGCCTCGTGCAGGATCTCGGCTTCGCGCTCGGTCAGCGGCGTGCTGACGAGCCCGCCGTGCTGCAGAAACTCAGTGAGTCGCGCTTCGAAGTCTGCGGGATCGAGAGCGCGCAGATGATCGCCGTTGATGGCAGTGGCCTTCTTCAGGTCGAAGCGTGCCGGGTTCGGGTTCACATCGACGATGTCGAAGTGCTCGACCAGCTCGGCCGGGCTGAACACGTCGCGATCTGGAGCGATGGACCACCCCAGCAGAGCCAGGTAGTTGACCAGGCCCTCTGGGATGAACCCGTTGTCGCGGTGGTTGAACAGGTTCGACTCGGGGTCGCGCTTGCTGAGCTTCTTGTTGCCCTCGCCCATCACGAAGGGCAGGTGACCGAAGCGCGGGATGAACGTGGTCAGCCCGATCTCGATCAGTGCGTGGTACAGAGCGATCTGGCGGGGCGTCGACGACAGCAGGTCTTCGCCGCGCAGCACGTGGGTGATGCCCATCAGCGCATCGTCGACCGGGTTGACCAGCGTATAGAGCGGCTGCCCGTTGGGGCGAACCACGACGAAGTCGGTGAACGAGCCGGCCGGGAACACGATCTCGCCGCGCACCAAGTCGTCGTACGAGAGGTCGGTGTCGGGCACGCGCAGACGCAGAGCAGGCTGACGCCCCTCAGCGCGGTAGGCGGCGCGCTGCTCGTCGGTGAGGTCGCGCTCGAAGTTGTCGTAGCCCTGCTTGGGGTTGCGCCCCTGTGCGACGTTGCGGGCTTCCATCTCTTCACCCGTTACGTAGCTCTCGTAGAGAAAGCCGGCGGCCTTCAGCTTCTCGATGACGTCTTGATAGATGTCACCGCGCTGCGACTGCCGGTATGGGCCGTGCGGGCCGCCCACGTCGATGCCTTCGTCCCAATCGAGGTGCAGCCAGCGCAGAGCCTCGACGATCTGCGCGTAGCTCTCTTCGCTGTCACGCTCGGCGTCGGTGTCTTCGATGCGGAAGACGAACGTGCCGCCGACGTGGCGCGCATACGCCCAGTTGAAGAGTGCAGTGCGAGCCATGCCGACATGGGGTGTGCCGGTGGGTGACGGGCAGAAACGCACGCGGATGTCAGAACCGGTCGCGTGAGAGAAAAGGTCTGTGGTCATGATGGCTCAGTCTACCCCGACAGGTGTCGGGGAGCACAGCGCGGCGCGCGGAACCAGCCTCGTGGTTCCGCGCGCCCACTGTCTTGTCAGAATGGCTCAGAGTGCGCCGGTCTTCGCCTGCGCAACCATCTCGACGACCTGCGAACGGATCGACTCAGGCAGCTGCTGACTGTCGAGGTCGAGGAAGCCCTGCACGATCAGCTCACGGGCCTGGTCTTCTTCGAGACCGCTCGCCATCAGATACGACAGCTTCTCTTCGCTGATCATGCCGATCGACGCCTCGTGCGAGAGCTGGGCGTCGGTCGTGTTGGCGCGCAGCGACGGAGACGAGTCGATGAAGCCGCCCTCAGAAAGCTTGAGCCCGTCACACCCCAGGTATCCCTTGGTGTCGTGGCCGTCACCAGTGAGATGGGAACGGTTCGTGATCTCGCCACCGGCCGAAACCATGCGCGCAATGCTCTCGGCGCTGGAGCGATCGCCCCGCAGATCAATGCGCGTGTCGCTGATGCGCTGCGTGCCTTCGGGCGCGAAGACGATGGACTGTTCGCTATAAACCGCGTCTTCTTCGATGTCGACCTGCGACACCGACTCGTGCCGACCGATCGGCGCGAGCGCGATCGAGCTGTCGGTCACGTGCGCGCCCTTCTCGATGTGTGTGCGTGAGTAGGACTTCACATGCATGTCTTCGCCCCATCGTTCGATGCTGAGCGAACGGCATCTGGCACCCTCGCGCACATATGTCTCAGAGATCGAGACGTGCTCTCCGGCGCGCAGGCCGTCGGAGACGGCGTCGCCGGAGATCATTTCGACCTCGGCGTTCGGCTCGATGACCGTGATGTCGTGTACGTACTGCCTGGCCTGCGGGGTCTCGAGCAGAGTGAACGTCTGCACTGGCAGCTTGACCTTGGCGCCCTCTTTGACGTGCACGAGGTAGCCGACAGGCTCGAGTGCCAGCTCGGTCACGCGACGCACGTCGTCACTGGCGTCAGGAGCGATCAGCCCGAACATGAGATCCTGCACCCAGTCGTATTTGCGCAGAGCCTCGGCGATCGGCAGCACCTCGACGTCGGGGTCGGTCATGCTGATGTGCTGCACCTTATTGTCGACGACGATCGCGGTGGCTGCGCGCTCGGTCTCGTCGGCGAATCCGACCATGTCGAGATTGGTGCGTTCGACGGGGCTCAGTGGCCCATGCTTGATGATCTCAATCATGACGATCAGCCTTCTTTCTTGGCAGTGGATGATGTGGTGCTCGCCTCGTCAGGGGCGCGATAGCCGTTCTGACGAATGGCGGCGAAGAGTTTCAGCGGATCTCCCGAGTACACGATGCGCCCGTCGACCATCAGGTGGCCCACGTCGGCCTTGACATAGTCAAGGATGAACCCCGTGTGCGTGATGATCAGAGCTGACGGCAGCTCGCCGTCTGGCCGCGGCGTGCGCACCAGACGCTCGATCGACTCGCCCACCGCGGCGATGTGCTCAAGATCCACGCCACTCTCGGGCTCGTCGAAGAGGCTGACCAACGGGCGCTGCAGCAGCAGCTTGAGCGTCTCCCAGCGTTTGATCTCACCACCAGAGAAGCCGGAGTTGATGTCGCGAGACCCGAAGCCCTCGAGATTCAGCTCGCGCTCTTCGCGAGCCAGCGCGTCTTGGGCGTGCATCGATCGCGCAAGCGCGCCGACGGTCACGCCTTCGAAGCTCGGCGGTCGCTGGAACGCCATGCCCAGACCAAGCCGGGCACGAGCATCCAGAGTCAGCGGCACTAGCGAGCGATCGTCGAGACGGATGTCGCCACCGGTCACCTGGTAACCAGGGAGCCCCATGATCGCCGAGAGCAGTGATGACTTTCCAGAGCCGTTCTGCCCGAAGAGCACGTGGACTTCTCCGTGTTGGATGTCGAAGGAGACGTCGTGGCAGACTGCTTTGCCCGCGATCGACACATTCACTCCGTGCAGAGCCAGCGCCGCAGGCTGCCTCAGCTCGTTCACCGTCATAGTCAGACCCCTCTTTTCAGACTGCCCTCGTTAACATCTGATGTTTCATTAGCCTATCGGTTCAGGCCGCGGCCGCGGGTCTTTCACAGACACGATGTATCATCGGCACCAATCTCCACCGCGACTCGGTCGAACGCCACACAGCTGAAGAGGGAACCAATGAATCATCTGCTGCTCTTCACTCTGCTCACGATGTCTGTGCTCATCACCGCCTTCGCACGCAGACGTGGCTGGTCCTCTCCGCTGGTGATCGTGATCCTGACATCGGCGATCTCATTCCTGCCTTTCGTTCCACACTTCGACATCGACTCCGAGCTGATTCTGACGCTCGTGCTGCCGCCGCTGCTCTACTCCTCTGCGCTGAACGTCTCGGTGATCAGCTTCCGCAAGAATCTGCGCGACATCTCGATGCTGGGCGTCGTGCTGGTGATCGTCACGGCCGCAGTCGCCGGTTTCGTGGCCTACATGGTGATTCCGGATATGACTTGGGCCGCGGCTCTGCTGCTCGGTGCGATCATCGCACCCCCTGACGCCGTCTCGGCGGCCTCGGTCGGCCGCAAGCTCAACCTGCCGAGACGTCTGATGACCGTTCTGCTGGGTGAGAGCCTCATCAACGACGCCACCTCGCTGACCATGATGAAAGTGGCGCTGACACTGGTCGGCGGGGCGGCGCTCACCTTCGCAGACGACCTCGGCATCTTCGGCCTGGCCGTCGGCGTCGGCATCGGTCTGGGCGTGGTCATGGGTGTGGTCTACAACTGGCTGCGCCGTCGTCTGAACGATCCGGTGATCGAATCGCTGCTCGGACTGCTGCTGCCGTTCTTCGCCTACACCGGAGCCGAGCACTTCGGCGGCTCGGGTGTGCTGGCCGTCGTGGCAGCCGGTCTCTTGGTCGGATATGCGTCGCCGACCTTCAACTACCGCACCCGTCTGCAAGACGAACCTCTCTGGAAAGCGATCGACGTGCTGCTCGAGGGCATGGTGTTCGCCCTCATCGGGCTGCAGCTGCACAGCGTCAGCACCAACCTGGTCGACGGCGGGCGTGGCATCCTGTGGAGCCTCAGCGTCGCCGCGCTGGTGCTCGTCGCCGTGATCCTGGTGCGACCGGCCTTCGTCTTCGCCACGTACGGCCTGCAGCTCTTGGGCATGCGCCTGCGCCGAAGCCGACACAGCGGATCGCCTGACTCAGCCGATGCATCCGCCCCACCCGGTGAGCGAAGTGTCCCAAGTGATCCGAGTCTGCTCACCCGGTCGATCATGGTGCTGACTCCGGAGAACAGCTCGACGCGCCGCTTCGCGGTTCGAGCGAAGAACACGGTGAGAGCGTTCGGCAGCTCGCAGGATCCACTGAAATGGAACGAGCTGTTGGTGCTGTCCTGGACGGGGATGCGCGGCGTGGTCACCCTGGCCGCCTCACTGAGCATTCCGGTGGTGATGTCCGACGGGTCGCGCTTTCCCGGGCACGACATGCTGGTCTTCATCGCGTTCGTGGTCACGGTCGGCACGCTGCTGCTGCAGGGGCTGACTCTGCCCGCGCTCATCCGCGTGCTCAACGTCGAAGACAAAGAGCAGCCCAAGCGCGACAGGGCCGCCCGGCAGCGGCTGCTGCGCACCAGCCTCGCCGAGGCCACCGACTTCGTCAAAAAGCGCGAGGGCAACTGGCGCAAGAAGTTCGGCGACGAAGCCGTCGACCGCGCGATCACGAACATCGAGTCACGGCTCAGCCGCATCGAGCATCAGCTCGACGCCGCCGAACATCAAGAGGTGACCGCGCTCGCGTCTCGGCACATCACCGAACTGCGCCGTCAGGTGCTGCGCACTCGACGCGAGATCCTGCTGCGCGAACGCAACGCCGGGCACATCGACGAAGAGCTGATGCGCGAGGTGATGGCCGGACTCGACGCCGAAGAGCTGGCGCTCGACGAGTCGGTCGTGGGGGCCCGCTGATGGGCGGCCGCAGGTGAGCGGGTTCTGGTCTTCCTCGTCAGGCGGATGCGCCGAGGTTTCGCTGCGTGCGCTGCGGTCGGCTGACACCGAGTGGACGAACGTGCCCAACGCGTCCACAGGCTATGCCTTCGGCGAGATCGTCTGGACGTGGGTGCCCTTCGGCGAGCGCGGCGGTCACGGCAAAGACCGCCCCTGCGTCGTGGTGGGGTCGGTCTCTGACCGCGGCGACCTGCTGATGGTGTATCTGACCAGTCGAGATCATGATGACGACGCCGAGCACCTGTTTCTGGGCTACGGCAGCTGGGATCGCAGCGATCGGGGCAGCTGGGCGCAGGTGCGCCGCCTCTTCCAGGTTCATCACACGGAGGTGCGAGACGGCGGCGCAGCACTCGATCGCATGCAGGCGAGAGCGCTGCGCCGAACGCTGCGGCTGAGCGACTGATCGATTTCTTCGTTCAGAGCTCAGCCGCAGACGGCCTGACGATCAGCAGGGACGGGTCTGCGGAGCCCGTTCGGCCGTCTTAGCCGGATCGGTCTCGGCGAAGGGCAGAATCACCTCGTCGATCGCAGCGAGCGTCGCATCGTCGAGCTCGACCTCGGCGGCCTGCACGTTCGAGGTGACCTGCTCGGGGCGTGAGGCGCCGATGATCGCACCCGCGATGCCGTCGCGATGCAGCACCCAGGCCAGCGACAGCTGCGCGAGCGTGATGCCGTGGTCGTCGGCGATGGGGCGCAGTCGCTGCACGGCTGCGAGCAGATCGTCGTGCAGGAAGGGCGCGATCATCTGCGATCCCCCGTGCTCGTCGGTGGCACGGCTGCCGGCCGGCGGCTGCTCACCTGGCAGGTACTTGCCGGTGAGCACGCCCTGCGCGAGCGGCGACCAGACGATCTGCGAGATGCCGAGCTCCTTCGACGCGGGCACGACCTCGCCCTCGATGACTCGCCAGAGCATCGAGTACTGCGGCTGGTTCGAGATGATGCGGAAGCCTGCCTGACGCGCGAGCTCCTGCCCGGCGCGCAACTGGTCGGCCGTCCACTCTGAGACGCCGATGTAGAGCGCCTTGCCGGCGCTGACGACGTCGGCGAAGGCCTGAATGGTCTCTTCGAGCGGAGTCTCGGTGTCGTAGCGGTGTGCCTGGTACAGATCGACGTAGTCGGTGTCGAGCCGTTCGAGCGAGCCGTTGATCGATTCGAGGATGTGCTTGCGACTCAGTCCGCAGTCGTTGTGTCCCTTCGGCCCGGTCGGCCAGTAGACCTTGGTGAAGATCTCGAGAGACTCCCGCCGCTGACCGTGCAGGGCTTCGCCGAGCACTGACTCGGCCTTCGTATTGGCATACACGTCTGCCGTGTCGAACGAGGTCACTCCCGCGTCGAGCGCCGCGTGCACGCTGGCGATCGCAGCATCGTTCTCGATCTGTGAGCCGTGTGTGAGCCAGTTGCCGAAGATGAGGGATGAGATTTTGAGGCCGCTGTCGCCCAGATACCGAAATTCAGTCATGAGTGCACGTTATCGCATGCGTCGTGTCCGCCGCTGTGAACACGACATGAACCTCCGCCGACTTGGCCCGACAAGACTGGTGCTCTCACGCGAGCGTGAAAGACCCCTCGAACACCAGCTCGGCAGGCCCGCCCAAGGCGACGTGCTCACCGTCTTCGGCGGCGAACATGCGCACGGTGAGCGCTCCGCCCGGCACCTGCACACGCCACAGGTTCGGGGCGCTCTCCCCCATCCAGTGGCGAGTGGCCAGTGCGGCGGCAGCAGTGCCGGTGCCGCACGAAAGGGTCTCTCCGACGCCGCGTTCGAAGACGCGCATACTGATCTGGCCGACGCCGTCCACGATCGGCTGCTCGCCCAGCGCCACGAACTCGACGTTCGCGCCCGCAGGCGGAGCAGGTCTCAGCACGGGCGGCTCGATCAGCTGCATCCGCTGCTGTGCGGCGCGATCCGGCAGCAGAACGACCACGTGCGGGTTGCCGACGTCAATGCCGAGACCGGGCCGACTCGCGCCGCCGAGTTCGTCGTCGACCGTGACGTCTCCGGGCACCAGAGCCCAGCGTCCGAGGTCGACCTGAAAGCCACCCGCCGATGCCTGTACGTCTTTGATTCCGGCACGCGTGGCGACCGGCAACGTGCTGCCCGGCATGATCTCGGCCAGACCTCGAGAGGTCAGATAACGGCTGAAGACGCGCACGCCGTTGCCACACATCTCGGCGACGCTGCCGTCGGCGTTGCGGTAGTCCATGAACCACTCGGCACGAGGCTCTTCGGCCAGCAGCGGGCGACCTTCGGGCAGATGTTCAGAGCGCACCACACGGATCAGCCCGTCTGCTCCCACGCCGAAATGTCTGTGGCAGATCTGCGCGATCTGTTCCTGGGTCAGCTCGAGCGTGCCGTCGGCGTCTTCGACGAGCACGAAGTCGTTGCCGGTGCCCTGCCCCTTGGTGAACGCAATCGTGGTCATCGTCACTCCGTTTCGTGATCTGCCCGGGCATCGACGTCATGTGCGAGGTCGTCAGCCACAGCGTCGGCGATGCATCGGATGTTCCCAGGGTCTCCGGTGTGCAGCCGCACAGCATCATGGTATCGCCGAAACCAGGTGCGCTGCTTCTTGACGAGTCTCGTCGTGGCGAGCACGGTGTCTTCGACGGCCTGGGTCTCGGAGCAGCGGCCGTGCAGCTGTTCGAGCGCCTCACGATACCCCGTGGCGTGTATCGCCGTCGGGCTGGTGGCGAGCCCCTGCCGATCCAGGGTGCGAACCTCGTCGAGCATTCCGCCGCGCCACATCGCCTGGGTGCGCTCGGCGATGCGCGCGTTCAGCACAGCACGCTCGTCTTCGAGCACGAAGAGCCTCGTGGGCTGCCACAGCTCGGCGGCATCCGCGCGGAACGAACTGAATGGTCTGCCGGTGAGCTCATACACTTCGATGGCTCTGATGACGCGACGTCTGTTGCGCTGGTCGATGCGATCCGCCGCGATCGGATCGACTTCACACAGCAGATCGTGCAGCTGTTCGTCGGTGAGATCTGCTGTCTGCTGCTCGAGTCGCGATCGAATGGCCGGGTCGGTTCCTGGCATCTGCTGCTGATGGATGACGGCCTCGATGTAGAACCCCGACCCGCCCACCATGATGGGATGAACGCCGCGCTGCTGCATCTCGGAGATGACGGCTCTGGCACGTTCGCGGAACCAGGCCGCTGTCGCCTCTTCTGTGATGTCGAGCTCATCGAACAGATGGTGCGGCACGCCACGACGTTCGAGCCCCGTGATCTTCGCCGTACCGATGTCCATGCCACGGTAGACCTGCATCGCATCGGCGTTGACGATCTCGCTGAGGATGCCCTGCTCGCGCAGTGCGAGGGCGACGTCGACGGCCAGCGCGCTCTTTCCTGTGGCGGTGGCGCCTGCGATGACGATCAGCGCCATCAGGATGCGGTGGTCGCTCTGATCGGAATACTCGGCATGCCGAGACTGACTCGCCCGTCGTCGACGGCGCAGGCGTCGGCTTCGGCGGCCTCCCAGGCATCGCCGGATACGGTGCGGCGCACCCGATACTGGTCTGCTCGCGGATCGGCCAGCAGGTGGAAAGGGGCAGCGTCGGTCACTGGAACCGTCACGAAATCGCCGGGACGAGGCGCATCTGCACCGGCCGGCACGCTGAAGTGGACGAGGCGGTTGTCTGCGGCGCGACCGCTGAGACGATGATTCGCGTGATCTTTGCGTCCCTCGGCGGGCGCGACCAGCACCTCGACGCTGCGACCGATCTGTTGACGGTTCTCTTCGAGCGAGATCTGGTTCTGCACCTCGACCAGTCGTTCATAGCGCTCTTGGACCACAGCCTTGGGCACCTGATCTGGCATAGTGGCTGCCGGAGTACCGGGACGAATCGAGTACTGGAAGGTGAACGCGCTGGCGAAGCGCGACTTGCGCACCACGTCGAGAGTCTGTTCGAAGTCTTCGTCGGTCTCGCCGGGAAACCCGACGATGATGTCTGTGCTGATGGCGGCGTCAGGCATACGGTCGCGAACATCGTCGAGGATGCGCAGGAACTTGGCGCTGCGGTACGAGCGGCGCATGGCTTTGAGAACTCTGTCTGAGCCCGACTGCAGTGGCATGTGCAGCTGCGGCATGACTGAGGGAGTGTCAGCCATCGCATCGATGACGTCGGCGGTGAACATGGCCGGATGCGGGCTGGTGAACCGCAGACGCTCAAGCCCGTCGATCGCACCGGCGGTGCGCAGCAGCTTGCCGAAGGCCTTGCGGTCTCCGAAGCCGACGCCATATGAGTTCACGTTCTGCCCGAGCAGCGTGACCTCGATCACGCCCTGATCGACAAGAGCTCCGACCTCGCTCAACACGTCGCCCGGCCGGCGGTCTCTCTCTTTGCCACGCAGTGACGGCACGATGCAGAACGTGCATGTGTTGTTGCAGCCCACTGAGATAGAGACCCACCCGGACGCATGAGACTCCCGCTTGCTCGGCAGCGTCGACGGAAAGACCTCAAGCGATTCCAGAATCTCGACCTGCGCCTCATGATTGTGTCGCGCGCGTTCGAGCAGCACCGGCAGCGAGCCCATGTTGTGAGTGCCGAAGACCACGTCGACCCAAGGGGCCTTCTCGGTGATGCGCCCCTGATCTTTCTGAGCGAGACAGCCCCCGACGGCGATCTGCATGCCCTCGTGCTCCCGTTTCACCGAGGCCAGGTAACCGAGATTGCCGTAAAGGCGATTGTCGGCGTTCTCACGCACAGCGCAGGTGTTGAGCACGATGACGTCGGGTTCCTGCCCGTCTGCCTCGACATAGCCAGCAGCCTCGAGTGATCCACGCAGGTGCTCGGAATCGTGCACGTTCATCTGGCAGCCGAACGAGCGCACCTCGTAGGTGCGGGGCTGGTCGGTGTGTGGTGCGCTCTGTTCGATGGTGCTCATGATGAAGTCATTCTAGGCGACGTCGGTGATACGGCAGAACGCCTCCGTTCTGCGCGGCTCGTACGCCACGAAACGCTCTGCAGAGGTGCCGCCTCGGCGAACCTAGCCAAGCACCCTGGCGATGGCAAGATGAACCGTCTCAGAGTCGAAGCCTTTGCGCTGCAGCGTCGCCGAAAGCCGCTGGCGTTGAGCCGAGGGGGTCTGGGCGCCCAGACTGCGCAGTCGCTTGCGAGCCAGAGCCTCAGCTCGATCGACCTGCTGATCGCCGTCGAGGTCGGCGAGTGTGTCGTCGATGACCGAGCGGTCGAGCCCGCGCTCTTCGAGTGCACGTCGGATGACTATCGTGCCCTGGCCTCGACGACGCAGAATCTGCTCTGCGATGTCCTGAGCGATCTGGCGGTCGTCGATGTCGCCGCGTTGCTGTGCTTCGGCGATCACGGCGTCGACCGCTGCCGGCGCGATCTCGTGTGCGTACAGCGCACCGCGGAGTTCTGACTCCGTTCGGTCTCGACGCGTCAGCAGACGGTCGAGCTCGGCTCGGGCCTGCAGCAGTTCAGGATCGGCTCCGAGCATTTCGCCGAGGGCTGTCGCCGCGTCGGCTGCGCCGGTCAGCGCACCCTCAGCGTCGAGCTCGTCGGTGTGATGCTCGGTTTCGCCTGTCGGGCCTGCAGCTGGTGTCTGCGTCTGGGCCTCTGTGTGAGCCTGGCCCTGGCCCTGCACAGCGCGAACTCGAGGTGAAAGCGAGATCACCGAGGCGTCAGCGCTCTGCTGCCGATGGTTGGAAGCAGTCGCAGTCTGTTCAGACCGGTCGTCGGCATCTCTGCGCCAGGCCCCCAGACTGACGACATTGTCGTCGTTCATCAGGCCTCTTTTGCCACGCGCTTATCGTCGAGCGATTCGACATTCGACTCTTCTGCGGATTCGGGAGCTGCGATGATGCCCAGACTGACCTTGATCTTGGTCTCGATCTCGTTGGCGATCTCGGCGTGGTCTTTGAGAAACTGTCGAGCGTTCTCTTTGCCCTGACCGAGCTGCTCACCTTCGTAGGTGTACCACGCCCCAGACTTGCGCACGAAACCGTTGTCGACACCGTAGTCGATCAGACCGCCCTCACGTGAGATGCCTTCGCCGTAGAGAATGTCGAACTCGGCCTGCTTGAACGGCGGAGCCATCTTGTTCTTGACGACTTTGACACGTGTGCGGTTGCCCACTGCGCTGCCGCTGTCTTTCAGAGTCTCGATGCGACGGATGTCAAGACGCACCGATGCATAGAACTTCAGTGCCTTTCCGCCTGAGGTGGTCTCAGGGCTGCCGAAGAACACACCGACTTTTTCACGCAGCTGGTTGATGAAGATCGCCGTGGTCTTCGAATGCGAAAGCGCACCGGTCAGCTTTCGCAGGGCCTGGCTCATCAGTCGTGCCTGCAGACCCACATGCGAGTCGCCCATGTCGCCCTCGAGCTCGGCTCGCGGAACCAACGCAGCCACCGAGTCGATGACGATGACGTCGATCGACCCCGAGCGGATCAGCATGTCGGCAATCTCAAGCGCTTGCTCACCGGTGTCGGGCTGAGAGACGAGCAGCTGGTCGATGTCGACGCCAAGCTTGTGAGCGTAGTCAGGATCGAGCGCATGCTCGGCGTCGATGAACGCAGCGATGCCGCCGTTCTTCTGTGCATTGGCGAGTGCGTGCAGAGCCACTGTGGTCTTACCCGAGGACTCAGGGCCGTAGATCTCGACGATTCGGCCTCTCGGCAGCCCGCCGATGCCGAGCGCGGCGTCAAGTGCGATCGAACCCGTGGGAATCACCTCGACAGGTGCACGCTCGTCGCTGCCCAACCGCATGACCGACCCCTTGCCAAATTGGCGGTCGATCTGTGCCAGCGCTGTGTCAAGCGCTTTATGACGATCATTTGCTGCAGCCATGTGCTTCCTCATCTCTGGTCGACGTTCACATTCTGTGATGAAGATCACGTTAGAGCCGACCACTGACATTCCTGTACGACGTCGACTGTCTGTGGAGAAGCAGACTGGCGACGACGCGCTCTGCAGAGAACGTTAGCAGAAGATTCGAAGATATGTTCGAAGAGCAATCTGCGTGTCTCCAGCGTTCGACTCCTCGTCACGGACCTGAGGATTCGACATGAGACGGCAGTGCGTCAGGAGTGCATCCGATTCTTGGCCGCTTTGGGGTCGACGCCATGCCACCGGCTTTTGGGCACGTCTGCTGCGGCGCACAGCGCCAGCCAGACCTCACGAGGCTCATCGCCTCTGGCCAATGCGACTCTGCCGGTCACGTCGCCGCAGGCGCCCAGCACAAGGTCATCGACCAGCACCTGCCCGTACGCGCTGCCGAACTCGTTCTCGACGAACTCCCAGAACTGGCTGTTGCGCATCGGCTGGGCTCAGCGCGCTGAAGGAACGTAGCGATCGACGTCGTCGAGCAGCTCGTCAGGAATCGTGTCGGGAATGCCCGACATATCGTCGAAGGGATGCGCAGTGATGCCCTCGAGCGTGGCCATGCGATCACTCACCTGACGCATGATCTGCGAGACCGGCACATCGAGCGCGTCGGCAACCGACGCGAGAATCTCGCTCGACGCCTCTTTCTGCCCACGCTCGACCTCGCTGAGGTACCCCAGCGCAACGCTTGCCCGACCGGCCACCTGGCGAAGCGTGTGGCCGCGTTCCTGTCGCAGATCCCGGAGCACATCACCGAGCTCCTGGCGAAGCAATACCATCGGTTCTCCTCTCCGGCCCGCTTGAGCCTGGCTGTTGCGGCTACGAACCAGAGTAGCCCACCCCTGTGACAAGGTATGCAGAGTGACAGCTCATGCACAAGTACTGAAGGTCATGGGGTTCTGTTGGTACAACCAAGGCGCACCGCACGCTATTCCCGCGGTGTGACACACACGATTCCCACGGTGCGGTACACACGATTTCGCGAGAGCTGTGCACCCCCTGAGGCGGCGAACACGACGACCCTGGCCCCGTCGCGCGCAGCTGCCCCGGCACTAGACTCGTCCAAGATCCATGCGGCGCACCGAGGAGCGGAACCTCTCGTTCCCAGCTTCACCGCGGCCTCCGACAGCCTGGCTGCGCCGACCGAGAGACGAGGAATCCAATGCAGGACGGGCAGACGAGCACAGAGACGAGCTCGGGCACGACGAAGGCGAGAAGCGGCTTTCGCACGAGACACCTGACCATGATGGGGCTGGGCTCGGCCATCGGCGCCGGCCTTTTTCTCGGCAGCGGGGCAGGCATCGCGATGGCGGGGCCCGCGATCATCGTCTCCTACGCCGTAGCCGGCGCTCTCGTGCTCATCGTGATGCGCGCCGTCGCCGAGATGGTCTCGGCACACCCCTCGACAGGCTCGTTCGCCACCTACGCGTCACAGGCGTTCAACAAGAAGGCCGGGTTCACCCTCGGCTGGCTGTACTGGTTTCTGCTGATCATGGTGCTCATCGCCGAGATCAGCGGAGCCGCCGGCATTCTCCACTCGCTGGTTCCCACAGTGCCGCAGTGGGGCTGGGCGCTGATCTTCGTGGTCTCGTTCGCGGCGGTCAATCTCTGGGGCGTTCGCAACTTCGGCGAGTTCGAATTCTGGCTCTCGGGGGTCAAGGTCGTCACCGTCGTGGTCTTCCTGATCATCGGCGTCGCACTGATCGTCGGCATTGTGGGCGACGGCCCGGTGGGCTTCTCGAACTTGGTCGAACACGGCGGCTTCGCTCCGCAGGGCTTCAGCGGTGTCGCGGCCGGGCTGCTCGCCGTGATGTTCAGCTTCGGCGGCATCGAGATCATCACGATCGCCGCAGCCGAGGCCGATCGCCCGCGTGAGGCGATCCGCGCGGCGACCAAGAGCATCTTCTGGCGCATCCTCATCTTCTACATCGGCAGCATGCTCGTCATCGCCACGCTGCTGCCGTGGAACGACCCGGCGGTCAGCGGCCCGAACGGCCCGTTCGTCGCAGTGCTGCAGCTGGCTCACATACCGGCCATTGCGACGGTCATGCAGATCATCGCCGCCCTCGCGCTGCTGTCGGCGTTCAACGCGAACATCTACGCGACCTCGCGCATGGCCTATTCGCTGACAGCGCAGGGTGAGGGGTTCGCTCCCCTGCTGCATCTGTCGAAACGCAAAGTGCCGACCAATGCCGTCTTGGCCTCGATCGTGCTCTCGTTGGTCGGGGTGTTCCTCAACTGGTGGATTCCCGGTCAGGTCTTCACCGTGCTGCTCGACCTCGTCGGCGCTGCGCTGCTGGTCGTCTGGGCGGGCATGCTCGCATCACAGCTGCGTCTGCACCGCGAGCTCGAGCGCGAGGGGTCGATCAGTCTGCGCATGTGGTGGCACCCGTGGCTGTCGTGGATCGGGCTCGTCGGGCTCGCCGCGTTCGCCGGGCTGATGCTCTGGAACGAACAGACTCGCTGGCAGCTGCTCGGCACGATCGCCATCACGCTGGTGATCTGGCTCATCGGCCTCGTCAGAGGCGTCGATCGACACCGTTTGACAATGCCCGGCGACCTGTCGCCTGAGGCGGGTCAGGGCAGCGGGCCAGTCGTGACGGGGCGTCCGGGCGTCGACGACCACTGACTCCACGAGCCGGGATAGAGCGCCGCATCGATTCCAGCAAGGCTGAGCGCCAGAATCGTGTGTGTCGCTGACACGCCTGATCCGCAGTGCACCGCCACGGAGGTCGTGCCGTCGATGCCGAGACCGGCAAAGCGCTCGCGCAGCTCGTTCGGCGAGCGGAACGTGCCGTCGTCTGCGAGGTTCTCATCGGTCGGGGCGTTCACCGCACCCGGAATGTGCCCCGCCTGCGGATCGACCGGCTCGCTCTCGCCGCGGTAGCGTTCGTGCGCACGGATGTCGACCAGCGTGCCATGCTGTGGCAGTCGGCCCGCCTCGTCCATAGTGACGGTCGGCAGATGGCCGAAGCGCACGGTCACCGTGCCGTCGTCGCAGGCGACGACGTCGCCTGCCTGCAGCGGCCGACCCTCGGCTCTCCATTTGGCGAGCACTCCGTCGAGCAGTCGAACGTTGTCGAAACCGGCGTCTCGCAGCAGCCACCAGGCGCGCGTCGCGGCGATGCCTCCGACGTCGTCATAGACGACCGCCAAGTCTTCGGGGCGCAGCCCCCACCTCCGCACAGCTCGCTGAAAGCGTGCGGTTGAGGGCAGTGGATGCCGCCCGAGCTCTGGTGCGGCAGGATCGGCGAGCTCGACGTCGAGGTCGACGTAGATCGCTCCGGGCAGATGCCCTGCCAGATACTCGTCATGGGTGCGATCATTGCCCAGCTGCCAGCGCACGTCGAGCAGCACCAGACGGGGAGCATCCGCCTGCCCGCGCTGGTCGATGAGCGCCGCGACGTCGTCAGTCGAGATGAGCGGATCGATGGCCATATGACTCCTTCGTCGGTGAGTTGTGCAGCAGGCGTCGAGCAGGGCGACTCCGATCAGCGCATGCCGAGATCGATGTGCTCCCAGAGATGGTCGAGGGCGGCCGAGACCGTTGCCTCGCGAATCGCCTGACGGCTGCCGCCGAAGTGATGCGCGAAATGAGTCACGCCGGACTGTGACGCCAGGCCGATGAAGACCGTGCCTGGAGGCTGGTCGTCCTGCCAGTCAGGGCCGGCGACTCCCGTGGTCGAGATGCCCACGGTCGAGACCAGCGGCCCCTGGGCCAGCCGCTCACGCACGCCGAGCGCCATCTCTTCGGCCACCTGCGGGTCGACCGCGCCGCGTTCTTCGAGCAGCTGTTTGTCGACGCCGAGCAGGCGGTGCTTGAGCGGAGTCTGGTAGGCCGTGATGCCTCCGGCGAGCACCTTCGATGCACCGGGCACATCGGCCAGCGCCGCACTGACGAGACCTGCGGTGAGCGACTCTGCGACGGCGATGGTGAGCCCGAGCCGCGTGTAGTGCTGAATGATGAATCCCTGCCGACTGATCGGCTGTTCTGCCATCATCGGGTGCCTCCTGGCTGTGTTGTGTCGTCGGCAGACGAGCGCGCTCGGTGCCCGCGAACGGCATCGACGGCATAGGCGACGCCGCTGTACAGAGTGAGCAGCACTGCCGCTGCCAGCAGCGCCCATGTGATCCACTGGAACCAGGCGACGTGGAGCGCGAAGGGTGCGAGGGCACAGGCGATGGCGACCGACTGCACCACCGTCTTGAGTTTGCCGGCACGCGAGGCGGGAATCACCAGGTGCGACCGCAGAGCGATGACGCGATAGATCGTGATGCCGATCTCACGCAGCAGAATGACGATTGTCACGGCCCACCACACATCGCCGACGACGCTGAGGCCGATGAGTGTCAGGCCGGTCATGCCTTTGTCTGCGATCGGATCGGCGATCTTGCCGAAGTCGGTGATCTGCCCCCAGCTGCGCGCGAGATGACCGTCGACGCCGTCTGAGGCCATCGCCACGATGAACAGCGCGGTCGCCCACCAGCGCAGACCGCCGCCGTGCACCCCGGCCGCGTCGACCAGCAGCAGCACGAAGACGACGGGTGCGAAGAGGATGCGCACGACCGTGATCGCATTCGGCAGGTTCCAGGGTGAGGGCTGAGCGTCGCTCGAGCGCGCCGGGGTGGGTGTGGTCATCTGGGTCATCTTCCTGTCAGCTGCCAGGCGTCCTGACTCGAGCCGCCATGCCGACGGCCGTCGTCCAAGTCGTCAAGATCGTTCGAGAGCACCGGTTTGCTGGGATCGACACCTCGGGCGTCGGGTCCAGTCGGTGCGTGGTTGTCGGGACCGCCATAGCCGGCGACGTGCCCGCGCGCTGCGGCTGACTCAGCCTCGTGTTGGGCGTTGCGGCTCTCATGAGACTGCCCGGCCGCGCTGCCGGCCGAGCCCGTCGGATACCCGCCGCTGGGTGCGTCGCCGCCCGCGGCTGGCGTCGCACCGTCGGCTCCGTCGTCATCGGCGTCGTAGATGCTGTCGCGCTCGCCTCGCAGGTAGGCCAAGACGTTCGGCAGATACTCTGGCGTCACCAGCACATCGCGCGCCTTCGACCCCTCAGAGGGGCCGACGATGTCACGCGACTCGAGCAGGTCCATCAGACGCCCGGCTTTGGCGAAGCCGACGCGCAGCTTGCGCTGCAGCATCGATGTCGAGCCGAACTGGTTCGAGACGATCAGCTCGACCGCAGCCAGCAGATCTTCGAGATCGTTGCCGATGTCGGCGTCGATGTGCTTCTTCTCGGCCTCTGGTGCAGCGGTGACGTCTTCGCGGTAGTCCGGGTTGGCCTGCTGTCGAACGTGATCGACGATCGCATGGATCTCGCTCTCTTCGACCCAGGAGCCCTGGACACGAGCCGGTTTGTTGGCACCCATCGGCAGAAAGAGCGCGTCACCCTGCCCGATCAGCTTGTCTGCGCCGGCCTGGTCGAGGATCACGCGGGAGTCGGTGACGCTGGTCACGGCGAACGCGAGACGGCTCGGAACGTTGGCCTTGATGAGACCGGTGACCACGTCGACGCTCGGTCGCTGCGTCGCGAGCACTAAGTGGATGCCGCTGGCACGGGCGAGCTGAGTGATGCGCACGATCGAGTCTTCGACGTCTTTCGGCGCAACCATCATCAGGTCTGCGAGCTCGTCGACGACGACCAGCAGGTAGGGATACGGCCTGAGCACGCGCTTCGAGCCTGCAGGAGGCTGCACCTCTCCGTTGACGACGGCCTTGTTGAAGTCGTCGATGTGTTTGAAGCCGTAGTTGGCCAGATCGTCGTAGCGGTGATCCATCTCTTTGACCACCCACTGCAGCGCGTCTGCCGCCCGCTTGGGGTTGGTGATGATCGGGGTGATCAGGTGAGGCACTCCGGCGTAGTTCGACAGTTCCACACGCTTCGGGTCGACCAGGACGAGTCGCACCTGTGCCGGCGTGGAACGCAGCAGGATCGAGGTGATCATCGAGTTCACGAAACTCGACTTGCCCGACCCGGTCGAGCCGGCCACCAGCAGATGCGGCATCTTGGCGAGGTTCGCCAGCACGAAGCCGCCTTCGACGTCTTTGCCGACGCCGATGGTCAGCGGATGGTGGCTCTTCTGCGCCGCCGGCGACCGCAGGATGTCTCCCAGATGCACCGTCTCGCGGTCGCGGTTCGGAATCTCGACGCCGATGGCCGATTTTCCGGGAATCGGCGACAGAATGCGCACATCGGCGCTGGCAACCTGGTACGCGATGTTCTTGCTGAGTGCAGTGAATCGCTCGACCTTGACGCCCGGACCGAGTTCGACCTCGTAGCGGGTCACCGTCGGGCCTCGGCTGAATCCGGTGACTTTGCCGTCGACGCCGAACTGCTGCATGACGTCGGTCAGTTGTGCGATGACTTCGTCATTGACCTTGGTGCGTGCCTGTGCGGGTGCCCCCTTGCTCAGCAGCTCGATCTCGGGCAGCTGATAGGGATGCTCTGGGTCGTCAAACGAGGCAGGCTCAGGTTCGAAGGTGTCTGGTTCGTCACTGGGAGCAGCACCGTGCTCCCCCTCGCTGAGCACCTCGGTGTGGGTGTTGTCAGCGGCGTGCACGGTCGCGGCGGGTTCGTCGGGAAGGTCGAAGAGTGCGGCGACTTCGTCTGCGGCAGGCGTCTCGGCGCTTTCGATCGCCTCGTGCTCGGCTGCCTCTGCGGCCTTCTTCGCACGGCGTTCGGCTCGGCTCGGGCGACTGCGCCGACCGGGCTGCTGCGTGCTCTCTTCGGAGCGGTCGCTCGCCAGCAGCGGACGTGTCGGCGGAAGCTGTTCGCCCGGCGCCCTCTTGGCCTCGTCGGCCTCGCGGGAAGCACTGTGATCGAGGCCGAACATGTAGGCATACGCCTCGCGCAGCCGGCTCATGATGCGGTTCGGCGGCGTCTTGGTGAGAATGAGCAGTGAGAGCAGCAGCAGAACGGTGAGCACCGGCACAGCGAACCAGACCGTGAGGCGGATCGGCAGGAAGGCGACGGTGAAGCCGATGATGCCGCCGGCCTGGGCGACGTGTTCGAGGCCGTCGTCAGCTGGAACGGGGTTGCCTGCAGCAACCTGCCAGAGCCCGGCGAGCATAGCGACGAAGAGTCCCAGACCGATGCCGATGCGACCGGTCTCAGCGGCCTTGACCGGGTGGTGGAACAGCCAGAGACACAGTAGAAAGAAAAGCACTGGCAGCAGCGTGGCAGACCCCCCGAAGAGCGCCCCGAACGTTGCGGTGTGCAGCGCGTGCCCGACGGCTGAGGTGGGCAGGAACCACTCGACGACGACACCGAGAACCGCCAGCACGAAGAGAGCGAAGGGAAACCCGTCGCGGCGTTCGTCTGCTGGCACCTTGTCTGGAGCGAATGCGCGTGCGGCGGCGCCCACGCCATGCGCGCACGCCATGTAGGCACGCCTCACAAACGGCCCGAACCCCTCGCCTTCGGTCTGCACGCGCTTGGCCTGGCCCTTCTGCGCGTCTTGGAGCACGCGGGTCTTCGCCGTCTTCGCGGCGGGTTTCGTTCGGGGTTGTCGAGCCATGGCCTCAACGGTACCGCCAGCCGCAGACGCTTGCACGCATACACGCTGGCGGCACCGGGAAGAGTCCGAGCTGCAAAGCCGAGATCAGTCGCTCTCTGTGACGATCTCGACGTCGTCGATCGACTCGGCCGGGAGCACGATCGGTACGATCATCGGCTTGCGGCGAAGCCTCTGGCTGACCCACCGGCCGACAGTGCGGCGCACGACCTGCTGCATGACGTGCGGGTTGCGCTCGCCCTCTGCGTAGACGTCTGCGATCGCACGCTCGACGCGTGGCACGACGTCGTCGAAGACCTTGTCGTCTTCGGCAAGACCGCGCGCTTGAATCTCAGGCCCGACGACCAGGTGGCCGTCGTTCATGTTGATGCCGATGATCACCGTGATGAAGCCCTCGGCGCTCAGCGTGCGCCGATCCCGCAGGTCGGCCTCGGTGATCTCTCCCACCGACGAGCCGTCGACGAAGATGTGGTCGTTGCGGTACTGACCGGTGATCTTCGCTCGTCCCTTTGCCAGATCGATGACCGACCCCGAGTGCGCGACGACGATGCCCTTGGGGTTCACACCGGTCGAAGCCGCCAGCCCAGCGTTGGCGTGCAGATGGCGGACCTCGCCGTGAACCGGCATCGCCATGTGGGGACGCACCACGTTGTACCACTGCAGCAGCTCGCCCGAGTTGCCGTGGCCCGAGACGTGCACCTTGGCGTTGCCCTTGTGGATGACGTCGGCGCCCTTCTCGATCAAGTTGTTGATCAGACCCGAGACCGCAGTCTCGTTGCCCGGGATCAGCGACGAGGCCAGCAGAACGGTATCGCCCTTCTCGACAGTGATCGAGGGGTGTGAGCCGTTGGCGATGCGAGACAGCGCGGCCAGCGATTCGCCCTGCGAGCCGGTGCAGATGTAGACCAGCTTCTCGCGCGGCATCTTGCCGGCCTTCTTCAGATCGACCAGGGCGTTGTCGGGAATGTTAAGGTATCCCAGTTCGCGGGCGATCGTCAGGTTGCGCAGCATGGAACGGCCGACCAGCACGATCTTGCGTCTCGCCTTGATGGCGGCGTCGGCGATCTGCTGCACGCGGTGCACATGCGACGAGAACGTCGACACGATCACCTGCTGCTTCGCCTCGCTGATCACACGGCGGATCGCCGGGCCGACGCTGCGCTCAGAGTCGGAGTGCCCCGGCACCTCGGCGTTGGTCGAGTCCATCAGCAGCAGATCGACGCCTTCGGCGCCGAGACGCCCCAGGCCCTGGAAGTCGGTGACACGGCCGTCGATGGGGGTCTGGTCGACCTTGATGTCACCGGTGTGCAGCAGCGTGCCCGCCGGTGTGTGCATGGCGACGGCGAGGCAGTCGGGAATCGAATGGGTCACCGTGAAGAACTCGAGCACGAACTCGCCGACCGTCAGTTTGTCTCGTGCCTCGACGACGATCGACTCGGGTGTGATGTGGTGCTCTTTGAGCTTCGCCTCGGTGAGCCCCAGCGTCAGACGTGAGCCGATCAGAGGAATGTCGTCGCGCAGTTTGAGCAGGTACGGCACGGCACCGATGTGGTCTTCGTGGCCGTGAGTGAGCACGAGCGCGTCGATGTCGTCGAGACGATCGGCGATCGGTGCGAAGTCAGGCAGGATGAGATCGACGCCGGGCTGTGAGTCTTCGGGGAAGAGCACGCCGCAGTCGACGATGAGCAGACGTCCGTTGAGCTCGAACGCCGTCATGTTGCGTCCGACCTCGCCGAGGCCGCCCAGTGGGATGATGCGCAGAGTGTCTTTGCGCAGTTTCGGTGGCTGATTGATTACTACAGCGGACAAATCCGACCTTCCGTGGGCACACTCGTGCCCGTGCTTCGTGCGGCTCCAACGTGGAGACTCGCGTCTTCATGGCCGTGCCTCGTGCACGACATGTACATCTCTTCTCGTCACCGGAGCAGGCGAACGTCGCGCGATCAGCCTGCGCTGGTCGCGCTGCGCGGACGGCGTGCCGCTCAGGCGTTGCGCCGTGCCGCGCCGGGGATGCGCGGCAGTGCTCCTCCGGCCGCAGCGTTGCGGTCGGGGCGGAAATCTGTGAAGTCGACGCCGGGAATGCTCTCGACCGCGTCGATGTCGGACTCGATGAGCGCGGCTTCGGCGTCTTCCGGACCGACCAGCGGCAGTCGCACGCGCGGGCTGCCGATGCGGCCGAGGCCGTGCAGGATGTACTTCGTCGACACCGTGCCAGGAATGTGCGTCATGGTCGCCCGCACCAGTGGTTCGAGCTGACGGTGCACGTCGAGCGCCGTCGCGAAATCGTTGGCGTTGACGGCGTCGAACATCTTGCGGTATGCGGCCGACACGATGTTGGCGGTCACGCTCACCACGCCGACCGCACCGAGCGCGGCGTGCGCCAGCGCATGCGTGTCGTCACCGGAGTAGTAGGCCAGGCCGGTCTCGTTCAGCACCCGCGAAACCTGTGCGAAGTCGCCCTTGGCGTCTTTGACCGCGACCACGTTGGGATGCTTCGCGGCGCGCGAGATGGTCTCGTACGTCAGCGGAATGCCAGCACGACCAGGGATGTCATAGAGGATCACTGGAAGATCGGTGGCGTCTGCGACCATGCGGATGTGTGTGAGCACGCCCGCCTGCGTCGGCTTCAGGTAGTACGGGGTCACGAGCAGAATGCCGTCGGCCCCTGCGGCCTCGGATTCGCGGGCCAGCTGGATGGCGTGTGCCGTCTCGTTGGAGGGTCCGCCTGAGATGATGCGGGCACGGCCTGAGGCCACCTGTTTCGCAGTGCGAACCAGCTGGATCTTCTCGGCGTCGGTGAGCGTCGAGGTCTCACCGGTCGTGCCGCTGACGACGATTCCATCGGCGCCTTGAGTGACGCAGTCATCGATCAGCGCTTCGACTCCGGCCCAGTCGACTTCACCGTCGGCGCGCATGGGAGTGACGACTGCGACCAGCACCTGGCCGAGCTGCTTGATGATCTCTGTCTCTGGCATCACCTCAGTTTACCCCGCAGGCAGGCGGCTGGCCACATTTCGCGCGTGCCCGGTGCCGAAGCATGCCGCAGGCCTCTGCTGCGCGGCGGCGTCTCTGCTGACAGAATGGGCGAACGCAATGCGACCGGAGCAGAGCCAGACCGAAGGAGCCACCATGTCGACCATCGCCATCGTCGGAGGGCACGGCAAGATCGCGCTGCTGCTCACGGAGCGTCTCTCCTCGGCCGGGCACACGGTGCTCAACGTCGTTCGCGACGCCCGCCATGAGCCCGACGTGCTGGAGCGCGGCGGAACCCCGCTGCTCGCCGACCTCGAAGCGGCGAACGCCGTCGAACATCTCACCGAGAGGTTTCAGAATGCGGATGCCGTGGTCTTCGCCGCTGGGGCGGGCGGCGGTTCCGGTGTGGCTCGCAAGCACACCGTCGACTACCTCGGTTCTGTTCGCAGTGCGGACGCAGCCGTCGCGGCCGGGGTGCGCCGCTTCGTCCAGATCTCGTTCATCGGCGCCGAGCAGGACGAGCTCGGCCTCGATGACGAGGTCTTCACCGCTTACCACCACGCCAAACGAGACGCGGATCGTGCGCTGCAGAGCCGCGACGACCTGGACTGGACGATCGTGCGACCCGGCCGCCTGACCGACGACCCGGCCTGCGGTTCGGTTGCTCTCGGCACCGGGTTCGCCCGGCGAACGGCCGAGGGCGGTGCGTCCGACAGCATCGCACGCGCCGATGTCGCGGCGCTGCTGCAGGCGGTGCTCGACGAGCCGGGCACCGTCGGCCGTGCGATCGACGCGCTCGAGGGAACCGCAGCGATCGCAGCAGCCGTCGCCCAGCTCTTCGGCGTGCCTCAGTCTCGCTGAGCCGATTCTGCCTGCGGCGCCTTGCGCTCGACGCGAATCGCCTGCACGATGGTGCGTCGGCCGTCGGATCGACGCCCTGCGGCATCCTGCATGAGCCCCAGACGCAGAAGATCCTGCCAGGTCGCCCGGCCCCCTGCCTGTTCGACTGCCGCAGCCAGGTCGTCGACGCGCTGCGTGGCGACCTCGCGATCGGCCTTTCCGCTCGGTCGCAGCGGCAGGTCGTCGGTGGGCAAGGCGCCCTCTCGCGACAGCCTCGCGATGAGTCGGTTGGCACGCACGGCGAATCGCATCTCGGCATAGATCACATAGACGCCGAGCAGCGGAAAGATCAGCAGGAACGCGCCCATCGTCTTCGCAATCGGATCATGCAGGCCGATCAGCACGAAGGCGCGCTCGAACACGGTGAAGATGTACAGGGCCAGAAAGACGATCATGACGATCGCCAGGGTCAGTGCCCGAGACTGAGCGCGGCGGTCCATCTCAGAGCCCGATGACGTCGGCGAGCCCGACGGTCGTACCGGTCTGCTCGTGTGCGAAGACGATGCTGCGTGCGATGCCGTCTCGGTAGGCGTCGATGCTCAGGGTGTCATGCCGAAGCGTCAGCGTCTCAGCGGTGCCGCCGAAGATGACCTGCTGCACGGCGTCGACTCCCTGCAGACGCAGCGAGTGCACCGGAATGCCCTCGACCAGCTGGCCGCGAGCGGTCTGGTCGGTGTTCGGCTGTGCGTAGGGACCGTGTGCGGCCGAAATGAGCTCGGCCGTGCGCACCGCGGTGCCCGAAGGGGAATCCTTCTTGCGAGCAGGGTGCGCCTCGACCACCTCGACCGAATCGTAGAGCGGTGCGGCGAGCTGCGCGAGTTTAGTGGCCAGTGCTGAGCTGACCGAGAAGTTCGGCACGATCACCAGAGAGCTGCGATCTGCCCGATCGGCGACCTCGGCGATGCGCTCGGCGTTCCAGCCCGACGTGCCGACGACCACGTCGATGCCGTGGGCGAGCGCGTGGTCGACGATCTTTCGGCTGGCGTCATAGATCGTGAAGTCGACCACGACGTCGGCTCCCTCCATCTTGCTCAGCGAGCTGTGCGAATCGAGTGTCGAGTGCAGCGCGAAACGGTCGTCGTGTTCGATGATGTCTTCGACGAGCCGCCCCATGCGCCCGGTGGCGCCGGTGACAGAGATGTTGAGAGTCATGCGTTCAGTGTAGTGCGGGCGGTCTACGACCCGGCGATGAGGTCAGCGAAGCGGCTCGAAGGTGCGCAGCACGTCGTCGAGCAGTGCCGATGCGCCGAAGCGCATCGACGCCGGGGCCACGAACGAGTCGCCGCAGATCACGCGCGCCAGACGCAGATAACCCATGGCCTGATCCACGGTGCGCACGCCTCCGGCGACCTTCACCCCGATGGTCTCACCGGTCTCTTCACGCCAGTGTGCGCTGGCCTGCAGCAGCACGGCCGCGGCCTCGGGAGTCGCACCTGCGCGCCCCTTGCCCGTCGACGTCTTGACGAAGTCGGCACCGGCGAGCAACGCGATGATCGCGGCATGGAACATGGCGTCGTAGTCGGGCAGCTCCCCCGTCTCGAGAATGACCTTGAGGTGTGCGCGGGTGCCGTCGCCTCGTTCCACCAGGCGCCGCGCGGCCAGCACCCAGTCATAGACCTGCGCGTAGCGTTCGCCGAGCAGCGCACCGCGGTCGATGACGATGTCGATCTCGTCTGCTCCGGCAGCCACGGCGTATTCGATCTCGGCGGCCTTCGCAGCGAACGGCGACCGACCATGCGGAAAGCCGCCTGCCACCGCGGCGAGCGCGACCGGAGCATCCGCCGCCTCGTCGAGCGCGACCCGAGCCGGCACGACGAGGTCTGCGTGCACACAGACCGCAGCCGTCGCGGGCAGCACTGCCGGGTGCATGAGATCCGATTCGGGTGCGAGTGCTCGCCGTACCAACGCCGCGACGCTCTCTGGGGTGTCGTCAGCAGACAGACTGGTCAGATCGATGAGCGACGTGATCAGCCGCAGGTCGTCGGGGGTCGCCGCATCGCGCGTCGCGATCTGAGTCTGCTGCCCCACCCACGGCGTGAGCTGGGCAGGATCGATATGCGGCAGCGAACGCAGCAGCGTCGTGATGCGCGCGTCGGTGGCCGGCCCGTCGAGCAGCTGCGCCGAGCGCTCCAGGATGCGATCGAAGTCTGACATGCACCTCATTCTAAGCGGGCGGCGCGGCGTGAGAGACGTCGCCGGGTACGATGATGGGCATGCAGAGACCCCGTACCGTTCCGCTGAAACACGAGCGCATCGCAGACGCGCTCGCAGCCGACATCCAGGCCGGGACCTTCGCTGCAGACGAGCCGCTGCCCAGCGAGGCCGCCCTCGGTCGGCGTTTTGCGGCGAGTCGCAACACCGTGCGTCAGGCGCTGGCCGCGCTCACCGAGCAGGGTCTGATCATGACGCGGCCGGGCGTCGGCTCGTTCGTGACGTTCCATCCGGTGGATGCCGAGCCCGCGCTGGGCTGGGCGAGCGCGATTCAGCAGAAGGGTGCGGTCGGTCACGTACGAACGCTCTCGATTCGAGAAGTGGCGGCCGCAGAGCTGCCGACCGGCCTGCTCGGTTCGATTGTGGCACCGGCCGAGCGGCTGCTGCGCATCGAACGCGTAAGGCAGGTGGTCGGGGCGCGCACGATCTCGCTGGAACGTTCGCTGGTTCCGGCCGTCGCCGAGCTCGACGGGCTGCCCGAGCAGGGCTTGGTCGACGACTCGATCATCGCGACGCTGCGCGAGGCAGGGTTGGTCGCGGCCTCTGGAGAGCAGTGGGTCGACGTCGGCACACTCGGCGAGCGCGACGCTCAGCTGTTCGAACGCACTGCGGGTTCAAGCGTTCTGGTGTCACGATGCGTCACTCGCGCAGTCGACGGCACGCTGGTCGAGTATGCCGAGTCTCTGATGGATCCAGACTATTTTCGCCTGCATCTGACTTTCTGACGCACCACGGCTGCGTGCTCTCCTACGCTAGAGGCATGACCAATCCGGATCTGCCCAAATTCGCCCCGCCCGCCTACCCGCCGACGCCGACTCCCCCGCCTTACGGAGGCCAGGGACAGGCCCCGTATCAGCCCTACCAGCAGGTCACCCCGTACAAGAGTCGCATCGCCGCCGGCCTGTTCGGCATCTTCTTCGGGACTGTGGGCGTGCACAACTTCTACCTCGGCAAGACGGGCCTCGGCGTCGCACAGCTGCTGATCACGGTGCTGTCGCTCGGCATGCTGGCCATCGTCTCCTCGATCTGGGGTCTGGTCGAGGGCATTCTCATCCTGGCGAAGGCACCGAACTACCGCACCGACGGCACCGGCCAGCCGCTGCACGACTATATGACCGAAGACTGAATGACCGAAGACTCACGCTGGCCTCCCGCCGCACATCAGTGCTGGTGAGCGGCGGGCAGGCGCGGTGAGACGCCCCCTTCGGTTCCCGGTTCGACGACGACGAACTGTCCCATCATGCCCTCGTCCTCATGCCGCAGCAGGTGGCAGTGATACATGTAGGGAGTCACAGGGTCGGTGTCGGAGCCGAACTGCACGGCCAGGCGCACTTTGGTGGCGTGCGGCACGAAGACCGTGTCTTTCGGCCCGCGCATCCATTCGGGCGGTTCGGCGCCGTCATATTCGACGATGCGGAACGAACAGGCGTGGATGTGAAAGTTGTGCGGGTCGACGGTGTTCGCCACCCGCCATTCCTCGAGCGCTGACGCAGGCACGACTTCGTCGATGCGGTTCATGTCCATCGACAGCCCGTTGATGCGGTTGGCATTGTCGAACGAGAAGTCGCGCGCCTTGCTGCCGGCGGCCGGAGTCGCGGCGACTCGGGCACCGGGAAGATCCGCCGCGAGAGGTGGCGAGGGCAGCAGCTGCTCGGCGGCGTCGAGACGCAGCAGGTTGAACTCGGCGTTGTCGAGCACGTCGTTGGTGCCTTTGGCGCTGCGCAGCATCACCCGTTCGCCGGGCTGCAGCTCGACGACGATCTCGACGCGCTCTGCCGGGCTGAGCAGCACCTGCGTCGTGCTCACCGGGTGCTCGAGCAGCCCGGTGTCTGTGGCGATCACAGAGAACGGGCGCTGGTCGTCGCATTCGACGTGATAGACGCGTGCGTTCGACCCGTTGACGACGCGCAGGCGCACGAGCGTGGTCGTAGCGGTGAACTGCGGCAGCAGCGTTCCATTGACCAGGATGCTGTCGCCGAGCAGGCCGAACGCGGAGTCGGCGCCGGAGGTCGAGAGATCCCCGTCTCTCGTGAACGAGCGATCCTGCAGAATCACCGGGACGTCGTCGACGCCATAGGTGCTCGGCACGCCGGCCCGACTCACGGCGGGGTCGTCGATCAGGAAGAGCCCCGCCAGCCCCCGGTACACCTGCTGTGCGGTCTCGCCATGCGGGTGCGGGTGGTACCACAGTGTCGCTGCAGGCTGAGCGATCGTCCAGTCGGGGTGCCATTCGCCGCCTGCGTCGACCATCTGGTGCGGGCCGCCGTCCATCCGAGCCGGCAGCATCATGCCGTGCCAGTGCACGGTCGTCGCCTCGTCGAGGCCGTTGACGAAGTCGACGGCGACGTGCTCACCCGGCTTCGCTCGCAGCGTCGGCCCCAAGTAGTCGCCGTTGTAGCCAGCGGTCTGCGCGGTCTTTCCCGAGACGAACTCTGTGCTGCCGGGTTGGGCCTGCAGGGCAAATCGACGGATGCCTGCCGCATCGACGGTCGCCGGCGCCTCTGCCGGGATGTGCAGCGCATTGACGAAGGCTTCGGCGTCGGCCGTCGACACGCTCTGCGAGCAGCCGGCGAGAGTCGACCCCGTGGCACCAATGCCCAACGCACCGACGGCGATCAGACCGGTGCGCTCGAGAAAGCCTCGACGGCTGACTTCTGTCATCGTCAGTGCGCCTGTGCCGCCGAGACCGTCGACTGGAGCTCACTCACCCGCAGTCGATCGGCGTCGATCGGACCGACCGCGGCGATCTGCAGCGGCCCGGCGACGAGTTCTGCGGCGAGATCGCGCACCTGTTCGGCCGTGACGTCGCGAATGCGAGCGATCGTCGCAGGCAGATCCCAGAGCTCTCCGAGCCCGATCTCCGATTTGCCCAGGCGCGTCATATGATGCGAGCTGTCTTCGAATCCGAGCGTGATGCCGCCCGAGAGCTGGCCTTTGACTCGCGCGAGCTCCGTCGCGGTCGGCCCTTCCTCGGCGAACCTGGCCACGACATCCTGCATCAGATGTGCGACTTCGGGAGCCGAGTCCGGGCGGGTGCCGGCATACACGCCGAACGAACCGGCGTCGGCGTATGTGCCCGAGAACGAATAGACCGAATAGGCAAGGCCGCGCTGCTCGCGCACCTCCTGAAAGAGGCGCGAGCTCATGCCGCCGCCGAGCACGCCGTTGAGCACGCTGAGCGTGAACCGGCGCTCGTCCCACCCGGGGATGCCGCGTGTGCCCATGATCAGGTTGACCTGCTCGGCGTCACGCTGACGCACCTCGAAGCTCGGCTCGACGAGTGCCGGCAGCGCGCCGCGGGTGCGCCGCGGGTGCAGCGCACCGTGCGTGGATGCGCCCATGCCTCCGGCTGCGAGCGCCTCGCCGAGTCGGGCGAGCAGATCGCCGTGATCGATGGCCCCTGCTGCGGTGACGACGATGTCTTCAGGGCGATAGTTCGCACGGTAGTGCGCCCAGACGGCGTCACGACCGACGGCGTTGATCGACTCGGGTGTGCCGCCGATCGGGCGCCCCAGACTCTCGCCGCGGTACACCAGCGACGAGAAGAGCTCGTGTGCGACGTCGGTGGGGTCGTCTTCGCTCATCGCGAGCTCTTCGAGAATGACCTTACGTTCGCGTTCGAACTCGTCAGGGTCGATGACAGAGCTGATCACCATGTCGGTGAGCACGTCGACGGCCACACCCAGGTCGGCGTCGCGCACCTTCGCGTAGTAACAGGTGTGCTCTTTGCCGGTCAGCGCATTCGACTCGCCGCCGATCTCGTCGAAGGCCACGGCGATGTCCATCGCCGTGCGCGTGGGCGTGCCTTTGAACAGCAGATGCTCGAGAAAATGCGTCGAGCCGAACTGGCCTTCGTGCTCGTCACGTGAGCCGACCGGCACCCAGATTCCCAAAGTCACCGAGTGCGCACCGGGCATGTTCTCGGTGAGCACACGCACACCGTTGGGCAGCACCGTTCGGCGAACGGTCGCGCCGCCGTCGAGTTCGAACGAGGAGTCGTCCACGTCAAGTGGAAGAGGGAAAGGAGAGGTAGTAGCCATCTGGCTGAGTCTAGTTGGTCGTCCGGTCTCCCGGCTCGACGATCCGGCGCGGAATGAAACGGCGGCCTTCGTCGCTGAGATGAACTGTGTCCGACTTCGCTTCCTCCGCACCGCCGACTCATCTGCCCTCGCGCGCGCCGGTCGTGATCATCGGGGCCGGTCAGGCCGGGCTCTCGACCGCCTACTGGCTGCTGCGTCGTGGGCTGCGCCCGAACGTCGACATGGTGATCGTCGATCGTGATGCGGATGCCGGCGGAGCCTGGCAGCATCGCTGGCCGGCCATGCGCCTCGGCGACGCACATCGGGTGCACGATCTGCCGGGCATGCATGACCTCGGGCTGAGCTTCGAGACCGCCGAACGTCATCGCCCCGCATACGAGATCGTCGTCGAGTACTACCGCGCCTACGAAGCACACTTCGGCCTGCAGGTGCATCACGGGCACGGGGTCGACCACGTCGTGCGCCCGTCCCCTGCCGAAGGATTCGGGACCGATCGCTTCGAGGTCGTCGGCACGAGCGCGACGGGAGGGTTCAGCATCCGCGCGCAGGTCGTCGTGAGCGCGACGGGCACGTGGGGTGCGCCGTTTCTGCCGTGGTATCCGGGGCAGAACGTCTTCGCAGGGCGACAGCTGCACACCCACGGCTACCGCTCAGCCGAGGAGTTTCGCGGCCAGCGAGTCGGCGTCGTCGGCGGGGGCACCTCTGCGGTCGAGCATCTCGCCGAACTCGACGGCGTCGCAGCCCAGACGCACTGGTTCACCAGACGCCCGGTTCGCATCGTGCCCACGCGAGGTCTCACCGACCAGGCCGGCCGAGCATCCGTCGCCGCCGCCGATGCGGCCGCACGCGCCGGCCGAGCGCTGCCCAGCATCGTGAGCACGACCGATGTGCCGATCACGCCGTATATGAGCGACCTGCACGAGCGGGGCGGGCTGCGCCGACAGCCGATGTTCCGCAGGCTCGACGAGCAGGGCGCGGTACTGGCCGACGGCACGCACGTCGTCCTGGACGCCATCATCTGGGACACCGGGTTTCGCGCCGAGCTCAGACACCTCGCGGGTCTGGGGCTGCGCGAGGAGGCCGGCGGCATCCGCGTGATCGACGGCGTCGCACAGCGTGACCCAGCCCTGATTCTGGCGGGGTACGGCCCGCAGGCCAGTACCATCACGGCGGAGCGAGCGGGGCGGCTCAATGCGCGATCGACGCTGGATGCGCTGGATGCGCTGGGCGGCATCCTCCGCAGCTGAGGCGGCCACGAGGCTGACCGCGCACGCGTCCGGAAAGGTCAGTCCTTTACAATAGGGGCAGCTCGAATCCGGAAGGCATGAGATGACACCTCGCACCTATCGACGGGTCGAAACGCACAGCGCCCGCCCCACCGCCGCTGCCTCACACCGCAGCGTCCAAGCTGCTCGAACGCGTGCCGAGCTGCTGCACGCCGCTGCCACTGCCATCGGAGAGCGCGGCTACGAGGCAACCTCTCTGGCCGACATCACGGCAGTGCTGCACAAGCCGAAGACCGCACTGCGCTATCACTTCGACACGAAGGCAGACATCGCGACCGCACTGCTCGAGACCGAGTTCGAGCGGTGGGAGACGATGCACGAGCTCGTCGATGACACCAACCGCACCGGACTCGCCGGTCTCATCACGATGATGCGCACTTTTCTCGCAGACCACGGCACCGGCCCGTATCAGCGGGCCGCCATCTCACTGCTGCTCGACGCGCCGGTGCTCGATGTGACGCTGCCCACCCCGCCGTTCAGCGCGCGACAGCTCGTGGCCGAGTATCTGATCGAGGCCCTCGAAGACCGCGAGATCGACAGTGCGATCGAGGTGCAGACGGCGAGCGAAGGCATCGTCGACGCCACGCTCGGTGTCGTGCTGCGCTACCGGCTCGAGCCGATGGTCGACCTCGAAGACAAGGCCGAATCGATCTGGAGCTGGTCGCTCATGGGGTTGGGCGTCAAGCGCCCGCACGCGCTGCTCGAGAAGTATCGAGCCATCGCACTACCGCCGCACGACATCGAGACGAAGCGTCTGCTGTGACCGCAGCGTTCAGCGTGTGCGAGCGAGCTCGTCGAACAGATCTGCGTTCAGCTGGTATGCACGCTTCGACTCTGCGATGAGCTGGGCGATCTGGGCAGCGTCAAGACCGAGATGGTCGATGTGCTCACGGTAGGCCCGTTTGTAGCCCACCAGTTTGTCGATCTGGTCGAAGCGGTAGAACGTGAGCTGGTCTTCGGTGGCGCCGTAGTGCCGCGAGATCATCGTGGCGATGACCTGCCCGCCTGAGAGATCGCCGAGGTAGCGGGTGTAGTGCTGGGCCAGGTAGGAGACCATGTCTTCGTCTGCCGCAACGGTGCGCAGATGTTCGACGTATCGACGAGTGGCCGCGAGCGCGGGATGCTCAGCGCGCCAGTCCTGAACGCCCAGCTCTGTGAGATCGTGCCTGGCTGCCGCGAATCTGGCCAGACGGGGATCGTGCAGAAACTCAGGTTCCTCCGGCCTCGGCGGACGGTTCTCCAGCGCCTCGTAGACGTAGGCGATCTGAGCCAGATACCTCGTGTAGTCGGCGAGGGTGAGACGGCCTTCGATCAGGTCGGCGATGAAGGTCTTCGTCTCGGCTGCGGAATGCTCGGCGACCGTCGCCTCACGCAGTCGCGCTGAAGGAGTCGCAGCCGCCGGTCGTTCCCTGCTCGTCGCTGTCATGATCATGGCACCTCGTCTGTCTCTTTGTGTGGTGTGGCTGCTCGCACCGCGAGCACCTGCCCGCTCTATTGAGCAACGCTCGTGTGTGTGTTCTACCTTAGTCGCAATGTGGTCATCTTCCATCACTGCGTCTGAGCATCAGCAGACTGGTTCCGCCGGCGACCACGATCACTCCCCCGGCGATGATGAGCAGTGTGGTCCACAGCGAGTCGTTGCTGCGCCGCTCTGAGGCAGCAGGCGGTTCTTCTGCTTCGGCACGCCGCGGCGATGACTCAGCAGCTGTTCCGCTCTGTGTCGTGTGCACGGCGATCGTCCTGCCGGTGTCGCCGAAGAAGACGAAGTACCGCTCTCCATCGTCGCCCTGCTGCAGCACGGACGAGTCGATGGCCAGGCGAACCTGCCCGTCGGTGACGGTGAACGCCCCCACATACTGGGCATCCGGATACGCCATGACGGTTCCCCCGGTGGCATCCGCGTCGTCCTCTGGCCAGGCGAAGCCGATGTCGAGCCGATCGCCCCAGGCGAACGACTCCGCGAGCCCGGCGTCAGTGCCTTCGATCTGCTGCACTCGGCCGTCCTGAATCGCCGCTCTGAGGTCGTCGATCGTCTTCAGCTCCGTCGGCGTCGCCGCCTGCGGCGCGTCTGCCATCGGTGCCGCGGCGGCAGCCAAAGACTCGGTTCGACGAGGCGTCGTCGCGGGCTGGCGCTGCGTGTCAGCGGTCTGTGCTGGTGCCTGCCGTGCGGCAGTGTTCCCGCCCTCGCTGCCTCCGGTCACGCTGTTCACCGTCACCTGCTGAGTGACTGGGGCGTTGCCATAGCGAACCGTGACGGGGGCGGCCACTTTGTTCGGGTCGGCCGCGCCGTTCGATGAATACCAGTACGCGCCTTGACCGGTGGCCTGCTGAAAGCTCACGAAGTCCTGAGGGAACGAGCCCTGGGGATTGCCCGCCTCGTTCAGCACCGCGCCGGAGTCGTCCTTCACGCTGACGCCTTCGTAGTCTGGGCGAATGTCGAATCCCTTGGCTTCTTGATCAGTCGTGTCTGCCCGGCGCAACGCCCCCTCCGCGAGCGCTGTGCGTCCTTTCGCCTTGTCGAACGTGGCCAAGGTGATCTCTCTTGGCTCGACGGGGCCCCATTGCGTCATATCCTCCATCGACGACGAGAACCCGCTCCCGGTTGCAGTGATCTTCGCACTGCCGTCGGCGTTGACGGTGAGTTTGGGATTCTCTGCGTACCAGAAGGTCAGCCCGTTGTAGTAGGCGACGGTCCACGCGCCCTGCCATTGAATCGTTCCTGCACCAGTGCGCCAGTCGATGCTGCCGGTCCCGCCTGAGATGTCGATGCGGTTGTGGCTATAGTCTCCGTCGTCCTTGTGCACGCCGGAGACGAGCTTCGCGCCGTTCGCAGACTGACAGCGATCGGCGAACGTCGAGTCGACGCGTGTGGTGCGATCCTCCGATGGTCGGGTCACACGCACATTGCCGACGTCGTTCTGGCGAGCCGCAGTGTAGGCGGCCTCATCGATCTGCTGACTGCCGCGTCCGGGATCGGGCACCTTTCCGGCAACGAGGAAGTTGCAGCTGCCGGGCATGAACGCACCGTTGCCGGACTCATTGTTCATCTCCCATGCGAAGCTCGCATCCTTGATCTCGACCAGATTGCTCGCGGGTGTCGCCGCCGTCACCGCAGCCTGGGCAAACGCGCCGCCGCCGACTCCGACAGCCAGCAGCGCCAGCACGGCGGCGACACGACGCCCACGGCGCCCGGTGCCCATGGTCGGCCGCGCTCCCGCGCCGCGTCTGTGACGTCTGAGGCCGCTCGTCTCTGACTTCTTACCCGTCGACTCAATCATCTGCCTGCCCATCAGCCGTTCTGTTCCTTCGAAAGCGCGACCAGTGCCGCCGCCCCGGTCACCAGGAGCGGGGTGCGATCCGCAGCGCAGATCGCACCCCGCCTCGTTCATCTGTCCGGTCTCAGATCAGAGACCGCTGCGATCAGCGCTGAGACGCCTGATCGTCACGACGGCGAGCCCGTGTCAGCAGCAGGCCGCCTGCCAGCAGCGCGGCCGCCAGTGCGATCCCGGCGATTCCCTGACCGGTTCGTGCCAGCTGCTGCTCCGAGGTCTGGGCGTTCGTCTGGGCGCCGGTCTGCTGACCGTTCTCGGCTGACTCCTTGCCGCTCGTCCCGTCGGCTGCCGGCTCTGACGGGGCTGCCGGCTCTGACGGTGCCGGGGTCTCGTCGCTCTTCTTGGCCTCGACTGTGAGTGTGACCGGATCGGACGACACCGTGCCGCTGTCGTTCGTCGCGACGAGGCGATAGCTCTCGCCGTTCTGGCTGAGAGTCACCGATTTGAGCGTCAGGCTCGATTCGGTGGCTCCCTCGACATCGGTCCAGGTCTGGCCGTCAGTCGAACGCTGCCACTGCAGCTTCGGTGCCGGGGCCCCGGTGAGCTCGGCGCTGAAGGTGGCATCCTGCCCCTCGACGACCTTCTGGTCGGTCGGCTGCGTCTTCACCGAGGGCTTCTCGGGGTAGAGCGCATCGAACTGCGCCGTCGTGATGCTGACCGGAGTCTCGGCCAGAATCAGAGGCTGGTTCGGTGCCTGCGGCAGACCGTGAGCGTTCCAGACGATGACCTTGTACGACTGGTCACGCGACAGCCTGGGCTTGCCCTGGTCGTCCTTCGTCGTCACCTGCAGTGTCGTCGAGAACGTGCCGTCGGCCAGAGCGCCGGGGCCGTACTTGGTCACGTACTGCACGCCGAAGGTGCCGTCAGTCGCGGTGATCGCGCTCAGGTCGACGTCTGCAGGAACCAGCGCAGCGTAGACGCCTGCCGAGTCTTTCCACGCCTGGCTGCCGTCACTCCAGTACTGAGGAAGATCGGTCGGGACGAAGCCGGTGCCGTCCACCTTGACCTCCAGCATGTTCTGCGCCGACGCGGTCGAGACGCTGCCGGTCACGCTGGCGGCGAGCTTCGGGGTCGCGATGACGGGGTCAGAGGCGGCGGATGCTGCCGACGCACCGATGGCGTTGTTCGCCGTGACCGTTGCGGTGTATGCCACTCCGGGAGCGACAAGGCCGTCGAACACACTGCTCGTAGCGTCAGCGGCTGCGGTGACCGTCTTCGGACTGCCGCCGTCGGACGGCGTCAGCGTGACCGCATAGCCGGTGACGGCCGAGTTGTTCTCAGCGGGCTTCTGCCAGGTGACCTCGATGACCGAGGTCTTCGACTTCGTCGCAGCTGGCTTGGCGACAGCAGCGGGCACGTCGTTGACGAGGAGCTTCGCCGGGTCAGTGGCCACGCCATCAGCGCTGGCGAGATTCGTGAAGACCGCCCGGTACTCTGTGTCGTTCTGCGAGATGGTCGCCGCGTCGATCTTCAGATGAGTGGTGACCGACGGACGCTGCGACGTCGTGGCGACCGAAGTCTCCGGAACGTCGGTCCAGTCGGCGTCGCCCGTCTTGCTCTGCCACTTCGCCGCCGGCAGGGGGAGCCCGGTAGCCGTCGCCGCGAAGGTCACTGCCTGCCCGGCTCGCGTGGACACGGCCTCTGGCTGTCCGGTGATCTGCACGGGCTCGGGGAGGACTTGGTCCCACTGGTCGTCGGTCATCGAGATGTCCTGGCGAGCGATCACGGCGTTGCCGGTGGGCATGCCATGTGCACGCCAGACCACGACCTGGTAGGTATGCGTCCGATCCAGTTTGTCTGCGGGAGCTTTCAGCTTGGCTGTGAACGCCCCGTCGACAATGTCTTTCTGCGCGACCCATTTCGCCTCGCCAATGAACCCATTGTTCTGATCGATCGCCGCCAGGTCAGTGGCCGAGTCGATGACGGCGGCATAGACGCCGTTGTTCAGGAAGGAACCGACTGACGAGTCAGGCAGATTCGTGTAGTTCGTGCCTGCGACGGTGATTCCGAGCCCAGTCGTATCGGTTGAGTCGACCGTGACTGTGGTGACCGGCGTGGCCGCCTGCCGCACCGTGAGCGTTGCCGCGGTGCTCGTCGCTGTTCCGATCGCGTTGGACACGATGGCACGGTACTGCGTTCCAGTGGCTGAGAGCTTGGCGGCGTTGACCGTCAGCGTTGTGGCCGTGGCTCCGGGGACGTCGGCCCAGTCCGCGTTGACTGCCTTGGACTGCCACTGCACGGTCGGCTGCGGAGTGCCCGCTGCTGCAATGGTGAACGTCGCATCGCCGCCCTCGGTCACGGTCGCGTCAGCGGGCTGTGCGGTGAACGTCGGAGCGACGCCTTTGGACTGCGCGGTGTAGCCGATGCTCACTGGCGTCGCGGGTTTGTTCGGGTCAGCGCTGCCTCCTGACGAATACCAGTAGGAGCTCTGCCCCGTAAGCTTCTGGAAGTCGACGAAACTCTGCGGGAACGATCCCTGGGGATTGCCGGTGGGGTTGAGCACCTGCCCTTCGGCATCTTTGACCTGCACGCCTTCGTACTGTGGCGTGATCGGCTTGCCGTCATTCGTCGTCACACCCGTGTCGGTGACTTTCACCGCGCCTGCGGGAAAGTCGGCGAGGGTGATCTGCTGGGCGGGAATGCCCGTCCACTGGCTCATGTCCTCCATCGACGACCCGAACCCGCTGGCCGTGGCGGTGATCTTCGCGCTGCCGTCGCTGCTGACGGTCAGGTGTGGGTCGCTTGCGTACCAGAATGTGAGGCCGCTGTAGTAGACGACCGTCCACGACCCCTTCCAGCTGATGTCTGCGGTGTTCTTGGCCGAGTCGATCTCGCCAGTGCCTTTGCCGATCTGCACCTCGTTCAGGCTGAAATCGTTCACGTCCTTGTGCGCGCCAGGTTTGACCTTCGCTCCTTTGACCGAAAGGCAGCTGTTCTCCCACGTCGCCGCAGTCAGGCTTCCCTGCAGATCAGGCTTCAGCACGCTGGCGTTTCCGGCGTCGGTCGCGGCGTCATAGCCGGCCTTGGTGAGCTGGGTGTTCCCCTTCCCCGGGTCTGGGATCTTGCCCTTGACCAGATAGTTGCAGCTGCCGGGCATGAACCCGCCGTTGCCCGACTCGTGGTTCATCCCCCATGCGAACGTCGCATCGGACACGGTCTTGGAGTCATCCGCCGCCGAGGCGAACGTGGTGCCGGCGATGGTGCCGCCGACGGCGAGAACGGCCGCAAGGCCGACTGCCAACGCGCCACGCACACGGCGTGGTCGTCCTGTTCTGTACATGTGTGCTCTCTTTTCTCTGTGGGTGCTCGGGGTCATGGCTGTTCAGGCCTCCTTCGACTGCAGGTTTCGCCGTCTGCGCAGAATCACGAAGATCAAGACGATGATCGCCAGCACTGCGACGGCACCGACGGCGACCGCCGCGGCGACCAGCGCCCCGTTCGAACCGCTCTGGTCGGCGGACGTCTCGGTTTTGGGCGTCTGGCCCGATGTGTCGAAGGTCGTCCATCCGGTCACATCACCCTGTGCGTTGACGGCGACAAGATGGTGCTCTCCGTCAGTGATGTCGTCGGGCAGTCGCACGTCGAACTCTCCGGCGGAGTTCGGCTTGGACCATCCCGTGAACTGGGGGTCGGACATCACGAAGAATCCCGTCCACGATGCAGGGTCGGCCGCAGCATCGGTGACTTTCAGCTGTGTGTCTCCGACGGTGACCTGAAGACTGCCCCGTTTGTCATCGGTCAGAGCCGCGGGGTCCGGGCTTCCAGGCACGGTTGCCGGCCGAGCATCGGCCGCGTCAGGTGCTGCCACACCGGCTGCGCCGCCCGAGGCCTGCTGCTCGAGCGCCTTGCCCTGCGCCGAGGTCTGGCCGGTCGTCCCAGCCTGCGCGTCGACCTTCGTTCCCGAATCGGAGATATGCCGGAAGTTGATGGGAGTGAACGACTCGTTCGACGGCTCTTTGACCCCGTGGGCGCCGACGGTCATGATGCCGCACTGCGTCTCCAGACAGTTCACACTGCCTTTGTTGCCGTCACGATCGCTGTACTCGAACGTGGGGCCAGGAACCATGAGCTTCGCATGCCACGTGCCATCGGCATTCAGCAGGCCACCGTTGGCCGCGTACTGCGTCTCGCTGCCGGGAAAGCTCACGAAGAGCATATAGCCGGTCGGGTTGGACTCGTCGTCATAGACGTACTTGCGGTCGAGGCCGTCGACTCCGCCGCTGCTGGGCTTCCAGTTCTGCCCGGCCCAGCCGAAGAGCACGTAGATTCCGCCGAATCCGTTCTTCTTCGACACGAAGCCGCTGCCCGACACGTCGAGCGTCGTCAGATACTGGTTGTCTGCGACGTTGACCAGATCGGGTCGCCCCTCGACCGTGGCGACGACGGTCGGACCGGCTGCCTGGGCGGGCTCTGCCGTCGACTGTGTCGCTGCGGCGCCCGCTGCGATCAGACCGACGACGGCAAGAGCGAGACCCCGCAGGATGCGGCCGGCATGACGCTGTCGATGTCGTGTCGCTGGACGCGCTGAGTTCTTCACGCTGATTCCTCTCGTGTGTGTTCGGATGCTTTGCCCCCGCGGCTGGGCAGCACCAGCGGCTGACCCGTGTGAGGATGCTCGATCACGTCGACCGGGTACCGGTAGACACGACTGATGCGTTCGGTCGTGAGCACTTCGCTCGGGCTTCCCACTGCCGTCACCGTGCCGTGCTCGAGCAGCGCGATCCGATCGGCATAGGCGGCGGCGAGGTTCAGATCGTGCAGCACGATGACGACGGCGTCACCCGCTTGTGCGCGCTCGCGTGCGATGCCGAGCACTTCTTCCTGATGGCGGATGTCGAGTGCTGCGGTGGGCTCGTCGAGCAGCAGCACACCGGTACGCTGGGCCAGCACTCGTGCGAGTGAGACCCGTGCGCTCTCTCCTCCCGAAAGCGAGGGAAAGGCCCGTGCACCGAAGGCCGACGTCTCAGTGCGCTCCATCGCCTCGGCGACGGCGGCCTCGTCTTCGACCTCGCGAGGCGTGCGCTGCCACGGCGCACGCCCCATCTCGATGACCTCCAGCACGGTGAACGGGAACGCCAGCGAGTTGTGCTGGGTGAGCACGGCTCGCGCGCGGGCCTGTTCGCTGAGCGGCCACTCGCTGAGGCTGCGTCCGTCGAGGCGCACCACCCCGGTCGACGGGATGTCGCCGCTCAGCGCTCCGAGCAGCGTGGACTTGCCGGCGCCGTTCGGCCCGACCAGCGCGAGCACCTCACCGGCGCGCACCACCGCATCCACATGATCGAGAATGGTGCGACCGCCCAACTCGACCGAGAGATCACAGGCTTCGAGAGCGGTCTCCCCGATCGGCGTGCGCTTCGGCAGAGCGATCATCCGCGCACTCATCAGACCGCTCATCCCCACCCTCCTGACGTGCGCCGCGTGCGCCGCAGCAGCCAGAAGAAGAACGGACCGCCCACCAGCGAGGTGAGCATGCCGATGGGCAGATCCGCATACGTCACCGCAGTACGTGCGACCAGGTCTGCGACTTCGAGCAGCAGCGCGCCACCGAGGATGCTGGTGATCAGCAGCGGGCGGTGCGCCGGCCCCAACAGCATGCGCATGAGATGCGGGATGACCAGCCCGACGAATGCGATGATGCCTGCGAATGAGACTGCGGCAGCGGTCAGGACGGCGACGACCACGATGCCGATCACGCGCAGCGCCTCGACGTTCACACCGAGGTGTCGTGCCGAACGCTCGCCGAGCGAGAGCAGATCGAGTCGGCGGGTGAAGAGAAACGTGCAGGCGATGCCGATCACGACCAGCGGGGCCACTGCCGCCACCTGCACCCACCGGCTGCCGTTCAGGCTGCCCAGCTGCCAGAACACGATCTGCTCGCGCGCAGACTGGTCGCTGACGAACGTCAGAAAGGCGAGTGCGGCACCGGCGAACGCGTTGACTGCGACGCCGGTCAGAATCAGGGTGACCACTTCGGTGCGGCCGCCCGATCGAGAGAAGGCGTACACGATCAGCGTCGTCGCCAGACCGGACACGAACGCCATGACCGGAACGGTCCACTCGCCCAGCAGAGCGATGTTGAACACGATTGCTGTGCATGCGCCGACCGCAGCACCGCTCGAGACCCCGACGACGCCCGGGTCTGCCAGCGGATTGCCGAAGATCGCCTGCATGATGAGACCGGCGACGGCGAGCGCGGCGCCCACGAGCAGCGCCATCACGACACGCGGCAGACGGATGCTCCAGAGTGCGGCTGCGGCATTGGGATGCGTCGTGCCGTGCCCGATGTCGATGCCGACCCCCTGCAGCAGAATCTGGATGACCTCTCCTGCCGGGATATGCAGCTGCCCGGAGCCGACGGAGATGACACCGAAGACAGCAAGCAGGGCGCTCAGCACCACGATGGCGACGGTGGTGCGAGCCTTGTGCGGCAAAGTGGCTGCGAGTGGTTCGGCGGTCAGCCCTGAGTGGGCCGGCAGATCTGCCCGTGACGTCTGTTCGAGCTTCGCACTGGGCGCAGAAGGTGAGGCTTTCATCAGCCGTCCCTGCGACTTGGACCGTCTGAGGCCCCCGCAGCCGGGCTGGCATCCGGTGCGTACACCGCGCGGGCCAAGGCGTCGAGAACGTCTGCGGTGCGCGGCCCGTAGCTCATGATCTCGGTGTCGGACATGTCGACGACCCGGCGGTTCTGTCCTGCCGGAGTGTTGGCCACCGCAGGCACGCGCTCCAACAGCCCGTCGACGCCGCCGACCGATTCCAGGCCTTTGGTCATCATGAGGATGAGGTCGGGCTTCATCTGGACCAGCGCTTCGGCGTTGATCGGCTTCATGCCCTTCCAGCCGACCTCGCGCGCGACGTCGACCCCGCCGAGAGCATCGATGAGCGAGTCGACACCGGATCCTTCGCCGAACATGTAGTAGATGCCGGCGTTCCCGCGCACATACAGAAAGACCATGCGCACACGGTCGGCCTCGTTCTGCGGGCGAATCGCGGCGACCTCCTGCGTCTTCGCTGCGATCTCGGCAGACAGGCGATCTGAGAGACGGTGCCCGGTCTCGGGCACACCCAGGGCAGAGGCCACCTGCATCACGATCTCGCTGACGTTGCCCATGTTGCGCTCGGAGTCGACGAAGACGACAGGGATGCCGGCGTCTTTCATCTGCATGAGGGTGTCCCACGGCCCGAGCGTGGTGTCGGTGACGATCACGGTGGGAGCGAGATCGAGGATGGCCTCGCCGTTGAGCTCGTGGCCGTTCTGCGTCACCAGCGGAAGATCTGCGGCTTCGGGGAATCCCGTCGAGACGTCTCTGCCCACGACCCTGTCGCCGAGGCCAAGGCCGAAGACCGTCGCCGCCAGCGAACCATAGAGGTCGAGTGCCAGAATGCGGCTCGTGTCTGTGACCGTGACGGATGCGCCCTGTGTGTCGGTCACGGTCGCCGGCAGCTGCTGCTGCGTGTCGTTCTCGATCGGGGTGATCGAAGTCTGAGCCGTCGTGGCGGTGGACTCGCCGAAGTGGTTACGCGGATTGCTGAGGGTGTCGAGTGACGAAAGCGGCTGAAGGTTAGCCACACCTGCCTTCTGCTCACCGGTCGTCGCCTTACTCCCGACAGAGCAGCCCGAGAGCGCCAGCGTGAGAGCAACGACCGTTGCCCCTATCACGCGCATGAGTGGCCCGACAGCGCCCGCACCATGACGTCGAAATCCGACCTTCACAGGCGGTTTCTCACACAGTTCTTGAGGGCACATCGCCGTCTCTCTCTCCGGTTCGACACTCGTCAGGCGCGCACGACGGCCCAGAGAATCACCAGGTCGGACGCGCAGAACATATCTAAGGCTTACCTCAGATGCACCTTTGGAGTTTAGGCAACGATCGTAGCTTTCGTCAACAGTCGCGTGGTCCAATGTGTGTCGCAGTGTGAGTCGCTGCGAGAGCAGCAGTGTGAGCAGCAGTGCGAGTCCCTGACGATCGCGTGCTTCCAGGCTCTGTGTCGTTCTGCCCATGTGCGGTCTGCACATCTGACGCCACAAGCCGCTGACGGTCAGGGGGCGTCTCAACGGAAGACAAAGTCCAGAGGTACCGCCACCCCGACAACTTGCATTCGCGTCCGCGGCCGTGTCCAGACCCACCGCCCCAAACCACGGCCATCCGCATCCACACATGCCAAATGCGGCCCAGGCCGGTCGAGGCATGCCAAGTTCCATGACTCGATCGGTTGGGGCAGCAATTCCCATGACTCGATCAGTGAGAGGCCGCGTTCTCAGAGCCGATGCCTGGGCATTCAAGCAGAAGTTCCCCGCTGACGGCTGCGCCCGGCTACGGCTGCATTCGGCGACAGCGGCATTCGGCGACAGCTCGCTCATCCCGGTCACGCGGCACAATGCAGAGACGCAAAAGAGCCCCACCAGACAATGTCTGGTGGGGCTCCGAGTCGTACTCGACACAACTTTGCCGCAACCACTTGCGGTAGCGAGCCGTTATGCTCCTACAGGAACGCCAACGTCAGCGGTCAAGAGGTCAACGACAACGTCAGCAGTCGAGAGTTCAACGACTACGACTGCTGCTACTACTACTACTACTACTCAGCGTCGGCCGCAGCATCCTCTTCGACCACGGGGATCAGCGACAGCTTGCCGCGATCGTCGACCTTCGAGATCTCGACCTGAACCTTCTGACCGACCTGCACCACGTCGCCGACCTGGTTGACGCGCTTGCCGTCGTTGAGCTTGCGCAGCTCCGAGATGTGCAGCAGTCCGTCGCGGCCGGGCATCAGCGAGATGAACGCGCCGAAGTCGGCGAGTTTCACAACGGTGCCCAGGTAGCGCTCCCCCACCTCAGGGATGGTCGGGTTCGCGATCGCGTTGACCGCGGCACGAGCGGCGTCAGCCGAAGGTCCGTCAGCGCTGGCGATGTAGACCGTGCCGTCGTCTTCAATCGAGATGTCAGCGCCGGTGTCTTCCTGGATCTGGTTGATGATCTTGCCCTTCGGGCCGATGACCTCACCGATCTTGGCGACGGGAACCTGCACAGTGATGATGCGCGGCGCGGTCGGAGCCAGTTCGTCCGGCTCGGAGATCGCCGAGTTGAGCACTTTGAGAATCGTCAGACGAGCCTCTTTGGCCTGCGTCAGCGCACCGGCGAGCACCGAGGCAGGAATGCCGTCGAGCTTCGTGTCGAGCTGGATCGCGGTGATGAAGTCAGCGGTGCCGGCGACCTTGAAGTCCATGTCGCCGAGCGCGTCTTCGGCACCCAGGATGTCGGTGAGCACGGCGTACTCGGTGTGGCCGTTCTCTTCGTGGCTGATCAGCCCCGAGGCAATGCCTGCGACCGGGGCGCGCAGCGGCACACCGGCGTTCTGCAGAGCCAGCGTCGACGCGCAGACCGAGCCCATCGAGGTCGAGCCGTTCGACCCGAGCGCCTCAGAAACCTCGCGAATCGCGTAGGGGAACTCCTCGACACTGGGCAGCACGGGCACCAGAGCGCGCTCGGCGAGCATGCCGTGGCCGATCTCGCGACGCTTCGGGCTGCCGACACGACCGGTCTCACCAGTCGAGTAGGGCGGGAAGTTGTAGTGGTGCATGTAGCGTTTGTGCGTGACGGGCGACAGCGAGTCGATCTGCTGCTCCATCTTGAGCGTGTTCAGCGTGGTCACACCCAAGATCTGAGTCTCGCCGCGCTGGAACAGCGCCGAGCCGTGCACGCGAGGCAGCACGGCCACCTCGGCATCGAGCGCGCGGATGTCGCGCAGCCCGCGGCCGTCGATGCGCACGCCCTCGTTGATGATGCGCCCGCGCACGATCTTCTTGGTCACGGCCTTGTACGCCGCACCGATCTGCTCGTACTCGGCTTCGTCGACCTCAGGAGCCAGGCGCTCCTTGATGCTCGCCTTCAGCGCGTCGTCAGCATCCTGACGCTCGAGCTTGTCGGCGATCTGGTAGATCTTGGCGAGCTCGTCGTGAGCCAGCTTCTCGACCTTCTCGTACAGGCTTGCGCTGTAGGGCGGGAAGAGCGTGAACTCGGCGACCGGTTTGGCGGCCTGACGGGCGAGCTCCTCCTGAGCCTCGACCAGCTGGCGGATGAACGGCTTCGCGGCCTCGAGCCCCTGGGCGACGACCTCTTCGGTCGGCTTCTGCGCGCCGGCCTCGATGAGATCCCACGAGTTCTCGCCGGCCTCGGCCTCGACCATCATGATGGCGACGTCTTCGCTGCCGTCTTCGGTGACGACCTTGCGGCCGGCGACAGCCATGTCGAACACGGCCTGGTCAAGCTGTGACTGCTTCGGGAACGCGACCCACTGGCCGTCGATCAGAGCGATGCGAACGCCGCCGATCGGGCCTGAGAAGGGCAGTCCGCCGATCTGGGTGGATGCGCTGGCTGCGTTGATCGCGAGCGTGTCGTAGCGCTCGTCGGGAGCGATGGTCAGCACCGTGATGACGACCTGCACCTCGTTGCGCAGACCCTCGGCGAACGAGGGGCGCAGCGGGCGGTCGCACAGACGGGCGACGAGAATGGCGTCGGTCGTGGGGCGGCCCTCACGACGGAAGAACGAGCCGGGAATGCGACCAGCAGCATACATGCGCTCTTCCACGTCGACCGTCAGCGGGAAGAAGTCGAAGCCCTCTTTCGGCTTCTTCGACACGGCGGTCGTCGACAGCAGCGTGGTCTCGTCGTCGAACGTGACGAGCACGGCGCCGGCGGCCTGCTGAGCGAGACGACCCGTCTCGAAACGGATGGTGCGCTTGCCGAACTTGCCGTTGTCGATGACGGTCTCGGCGTACGTGATTTCTGGACCCTCCAAGGGGTGCTCCTTTACCTGATACGTGCAGGCAGGCAGGACTGGCACGAGCAACGTATGGTGCTGATCAACAGTAGAAAACCTCGGACGGACGTTCCGAAACTCACCACCGAAGATCAGCGCCTGAACGGCTCACCTGCACGGTTTTGATTTGTGAGTGGCTCTCACCGAGCCGCTTTCCAGTCTAGCAGAGCGCACCGAAGACGAACGGAGCAGGACTTCTCTGCCGCGATACCGGGGCGTTCGGTGCACCGGTCGAAGCGACCTGCCGCCCGACGAACGACGAAAGCCCCGAGCGAACCGGAGGGTTCGTCCGAGGCTTTCGAGCCGAATCGCAGGGTCGCTGCGTGCTTGGGCAGAAGTCAGCTGAGTCTCAGCGGCGCAGGCCGAGGCGCTCGATCAGCTTGCGGTAACGGTCGATGTCGACCTTCTGCAGGTAGCCGAGCATGCGACGGCGCTGGCCGACGAGCAGCAGCAGGCCACGACGTGAGTGGTGGTCGTGCTTGTGCTCTTTCAGGTGCTCGGTGAGGTCGGTGATGCGACGGCTCAGCAGCGCAACCTGCACCTCGGGTGAGCCTGTGTCACCCTCGTGCGTCGCGTACTCGCTGATGATCTGCTGCTTGACATCAAGTGCCAGTGCCATGGTGATTCCTCTCACTCGCTGCGCGGTGCCGCTGAGGGAATTCTCAGTGGCGCTCTGGTTCCGCGGCCGATATACGGCGAACACTCGACTGTAGCACAGCCCGCGTCTCGTCGCAGTCCCGATGCATCTGCTCGATCAGCGGTTCGAGGCCCGTGAACGCGACCATACCGCGCAGCCGAGCCACGAAGACCACGCGAGCCCAGCGTCCGTAGAGATCGAAGTCGCCCACGTGTTCGTCGTCACGGTCGATGACATGCGCCTCGACGGTTCGCGGCACGTCGTCGAAGGTCGGGTTCGTGCCCACCGAGACGGCCGCCGGGTAGCGATGCACCTCACCTGTGTCGGCGCCGTCCGGCCCGCCGGCCGAGACGTCCAGCCAGCCGGCGTACACGCCGTCAGCGGGAACGACCCCCTCGACGCCACGCTGCTCGTGGGTGGCTGGGTCCTCCCCCGACCCCAGGTTCGCCGTCGGGAACCCGAGCTCGCGACCGCGCTTCGCCCCGTGCACCACGAAGCCGCCGACGCTGGGCGACCGCCCGAGCACAGAGGCCGCCGTGTCGACGTCGCCCGCGCTCAGCGCCGCACGCACGCTCGACGACGAGAACTTCGGCTCGCCCGGCTGCGGTCGCAGCACGTCGGCGGCGATCACGTCGAATCCCAGTCGCACGCCTGCCTCGCGCAGCGTGTCGACATCGCCTGCGCCGAAGTGTCCGAATCGGAAGTCCTCGCCCACCAGCACCAGCCTGGCCTCGAGCCGCTCGACGATCACCTGCTGGATGAACTCCTCCGGCGTCAGCGACGCGAACGCACGGTCGAAGGTCATGATGGCGAGCGCGTCAACACCGGTCTCGGCGATCAGCTGTGTCTGTCGGCGTTCGTCAGCCAGAGGCTGCGGGCATTTGTCCGGTGCGATCACTGCGAGCGGATGCCGATCGAACGTCGCGACGATCGAGGCCAGGCCGCGCTGTCGGGCCAGTTCGGTCAGCTGCGCGATGATCGCCTGATGACCACGATGCAGACCGCTGAACTTGCCGATCGTGACGGCACTGGGGCCGAGATCCGACGCCTCTCGGTCGAGGTGCAGAACGCGCATCAGCCGTTGTGCTCTGTGTCGGTCTTCGCCGCAGTGTCGGCAGAGCCGGCGACGCTCTGCGTACCCGGGCGGTGTCTGGCCAGCCACCAGAGGCCCAGCAGCGGCAGCACCAGCGGGATGAAGCCGTAGCCCATGCCGAACCACGACCAGACCGTGCTCTCGATGCGTCCGTTCGGAGCATCAGGAGAGATGAACAGCTGCGGCGCCCAGGTCGTCAGCGCACCCACGACGAGCACGCCGACCAGCTCGAAGCCGATGGTGAGCAGCGCGATGCGGTGCCAGCCCGGCCTGTGATGGCGAGCCAGCGCGACGGTGGCCAGGATGTACACGAGAGCGGCGACTGCGCTCAGCGAGTACGCAAGCGGAGCGTGATTGAACTTCGTGAGAATCTGCACCAGTGACCGTGCGGTGGCCGCGAGCGCGAGAATCGCGTAGACCACGACCAGCAGTCGGCCGGCTCCGCTCAGCCGTGGCGATTCGTCGGCGTCGCTGCGTGCGTCTTCGCCGCTCAACGGGGTGTGTGGGGTGAAAGCAGTCATCGGTCACTCATTCTAGTCAGCGTTCGAGGTGTCGCAGCAGCCGCTTCAGCCGACGCCGAGCGCCGTGGGCGCCAGGCCGGTCGCACCCTGCAGAAACCAGATCTGGTCCATACGCCAGATCATCACCGCGATGGTGAGGGCCGCGATCGCGAGCACGACGTTCGACCACTTTGTGCGCTCGATGAGCCCCCAGAACACCGCGGCCGGCGGAATGATCAGCGCAGTCACCAAGTAGCCGACGAACTCGACTCCGCTGCCGGTCGGGCCGGGTCCTGTGTTCCACACCACGACCGTGACGACGATCTGTGCCACCAACAGCAGCTCGACCAGTGCGAGGCACCCGAGCGTCAGGTCGCTGGGAGCTCGCCCGACGAGCCCGAGTACGAGGCACAGAACGCCGACCCCGCAGCTCACGATGATCTGGGTCCACGTGAACCAGTCGGTCAATGGTCTCGGCTTTCTTTCTGGACGTCTTCGCGCTTCGCGCGCTCTGTGGCCTGCGGTACGACGAGCACCGCCCGCGCCCGACCCCCGCGATTCTCCAGGATGCCTCGCAGCCCGCCGACGTCGTCGAGGGCTGCGGTGAGCACCTTGGCGGTCGACGGATGCCGTGCCGCGCTGGCAGTGACCTGCTGCGGCGCCCCGGTCGGCTCGACACTCGGTGCCAGTCGTTTGCCGTGGCCGAGGTCGACGGCCTCCTGACTGGTCAGCAACCGGGTCGGGAAGACCGCGCTCGCCGCCTGGCCGAGCGTGAGCGTGGGCGGCGTCTCGACCTGCTCGATCGGCACCTCACGGCCGGGCAGAACCGCGGCATCCGCCACATCGAACGACCCCACGCGCACACGCCGCAACGCGGTCAGGTGCCCGCCCACGCCCAGCGCACGACCGAGGTCGCGGGCGAGCGCACGAATGTACGTGCCCGAGCTGCAGTGCACCCGCGCATCGACGTCGACGAATCCCCCTTCGCCGCTGCGCACGTCGGTCACGGCGAACTCGTGGATCATGACCGGCCGAGGTTCGAGTTCGACGCCCTCGCCCGCTCGCACCCGTGCATACGAGCGCACGCCGTTCACCTTGATCGCGCTGACCGAGGAGGGCACCTGGTCGATGGCGCCGCTCAGCTGCGTCGCAACGATCTCGCGAATGCCGCTCTCGGTCACCGTGCGCAGCATCGCGGCGTCGGCCTGCTCGGTAATGTCGCCCTCGGCGTCATCGGTGACGGTCGCCTGGCCGAGTCGAATGGTCGCCTCGTAGACTTTGTCGAGCCCGACCAGATAGGTGAGCAGCTTCGTGCCGCGGTCGACGCCCAGTATCAGCAGCCCGGTGGCCATCGGATCGAGTGTGCCCGCGTGCCCCACGCGTCGCGTGGCGAAGATGCGCCGGCCTCGGGCGACCACGTCGTGGCTGGTCCAGCCCTGCGGCTTGTCGACGAGAACGATGGCATCGGGCATGGTCTCCAGTCTGCCACAGGGTTTCACCCGGCTTTCGCATACAGCGGTCTCTGCGCCGTAGAATCGCCCCATGAACGACGAAGTCACCCCCGCACAGACGCACGCTCCCCATCGCTCCAGCGACGCCTCTCCTGGCTCGGCGTCCTCTCCCGGTTCGGCTTCACCGGCACGCATCGCGGTCATCGGCTGCGGATCGATCGGGGGTGCGATGGCTGCGGCTCTCGATCGGGCAGGCTTCCAGATCACCGTGACCGCTCGCGGTGCGCACCTGGCGGCGATTCAGCGCGACGGGCTGCGAATGACCGGAGCGTTCGGCGAACATGTGGCGCACGTGCAGGCGGTGCCGGTGCTCGATGCGACTCCCGATCTCGCCATCCTCACCACGAAGGCGCAGGATGCGGCAGCGGCGTTGGCCGACAACGCCGCGTGGCTGCGCGGTGTGACGCTGCTGGTGGTGCAGAACGGAGTCGAGGGCCCCACCACCGCCCACGAGGTGGTCGACGGGGCGAGCGTGCTGAGCGGCACCTCGTCGATCGGTGCCAATGTGCCTCGCCCGGGCGTCGTGGACGTCACCACGCCGGGCCCGACAGTGGTGTGCCCCGGCCCCGGCAGCGATCTGACCGAGGCTCGACGGGTCGTCGCGCTGCTGCAGTCGGCGCTGCCCGCACGTGCGGTCGAGAACACCGACGGCGTGCTCTGGACGAAGCTGGTCGTCAACCAGGTCAACGCACTGCCTGCGATCACGGGGCTGAGCATTCAGCAGACGATCGCCGACGACCGACTGCGCCGAGTGCTGGTCGCCTCGATGCGCGAGGCCGTGCGGATCGCGCACGACTCAGGCATTCGCTTCGGCGGCGCTCAGGGGCTCGACGACAGCATGCTGACCGTGCTGGCCGAGGCACCGGCGGTCACGGCCGAATTCGTTCCGCTGCTGCTGGCTCAGCGCATGGGCGACGTGCCGAACACCGGCTCGACGCTGCAGTCAGTCGTCAGCGGCCGCCCCACCGAGATCGATCACCTGCACGGGGCGGTGGTGCGCGCAGCCGAGCAGATCGGCCGGCGTGCGCCCGTCAACGCACTGTTGGTGCGGCTCGTGCACGAGGTCGAGAACGCCGCCCGGAGCGTTGACGGCAGGCCGGCGTTCCGCACGATCGACCAGGTCTGGGCCGAGGTCGAAGGCCTGCTCTGACCGAGGCTTGTTCAGGCCTGACCTGCCGATTCGTCCTCAGACTCTTCGCCCGGCTTGCGGTAGGGGTCGGCCTCGCCTGCGAAGCTCGACCCCTCTGAGGCCTTGCGTGCCGCATCGTCGCGCTCGTGCGCAGTCTGCAGCAGCGCTTCGATGTGTGCGGCGTTCTCGGGAATGGCGTCGAGGATGAACTCGATCGACGGGGTCAGTCGCAGCTTGATGTTGCGCCCGATCTCAGTGCGGATCATGCCGGTCGCGCTGCGCAGCGCGGCCTCGGTGTCAGCGCGCTCCTCGTCTGTGCCGAGCACCGTGTAGAAGATGCTCGCGTGCTGCAGATCGCCGGTCACCTTCACGTCGGTCACCGTCACGAAGCCGAGTCGAGGGTCTTTGACTCCGCGATCAAGCGTCTGAGCGACGACGACCTTGATGCGGTCGGCGACTCGTTCTGCGCGGCCAGCGGTCTGAGCCATGATGTTCTCCTCGGTTCGGTCTGTCGGGGCGATGGTGTCGGCCCCGTGTCGATGGTAGTTCACTCCCGGTCTCGCCGTGAACTGTGCGCAGAACGGTGGTCGCGGGGTGCGGCCGGTGACAGAGAAGCGCCCGCACCGCCGGATTCCGGTGGTGCGGGCGCTTCGGTCAGAGCCTCAGCCGCTCAGGCGGGGTTCAGTCTCGCGGCTTCTCGCGCATCTCGTAGGTCTCGATCTCGTCGCCGACCTGGATGTCGTTGAAGCTGCCGAGCCCGATGCCGCACTCGACGCCCTTGATCACCTCGGTGACGTCGTCTTTGAAACGACGCAGCGATTCGATCGTGAGGTTGTCGCCGTGCACGACGCCGTCGCGCAGCACGCGCGCCTTCGAATTGCGCGTGACCTTGCCGGTCTGCACGAGCGTACCGGCGATGTTGCCGAACTTCGACGAACGGAAGACCTCGCGGATCTCGGCCGTACCGGTGTGCACCTCTTCGAACTCCGGCTTGAGCAGGCCCTTGAGTGCCCCCTCGATGTCGTCGATCGCATCGTAGATGACCGAGTAGAACCGGATGTCGACGCCCTCTTTGTGCGCGGCCTCGCGAGCCTTGCCGTCAGGACGCACGTTGAAGCCGATGACGATCGCGTTGTCGACCGTGGCCAGGTTGACGTCGCTCTCGGTGATCGCGCCGACACCACGGTGGATGATGCGCAGCTGCACCGAGTCGTCGACCTCGATCTTGAGCAGCGACTCCTCCAACGCCTCGACGGCACCGGAGACATCGCCCTTGATGATGAGGTTGAGGGTCTCGACCTTGCCTTCTTCGAGAGCCTTGGTGAAGTCTTCCAGGCTGATGCGCTTGCGGCTCTTGGCGAGCAGGGCGTTGCGCTGGGCGGCTTCACGCTTCTCGGCGATCTGACGGGCCGTGCGGTCGTCTTCGGTCACCAGGATGTTGTCGCCGGCGCGGGGCACCGAGGTGAGCCCCAGCACCTGCACCGGACGCGATGGCCCGGCATCCTGCATGTTCTCGCCGTTCTCATCGAACATGGCGCGCACACGACCGTAGGCGGTGCCCGCAACGATGGCGTCTCCGACGTGCAGGGTGCCGTTCTGCACCAGCACGGTGGCGACCGCACCGCGACCCTTGTCGAGGTTCGCCTCGATCGCCACGCCGCGCGCTTCACGCTCGGGGTTCGCGACCAGATCGAGCCCGGCATCCGCCGTCAGCAGAATCGCGTCGAGCAGATCGTCGATGCCGATGTTGCTCTTGGCCGAGACGTCGACGAACATCGTGTCGCCGCCGTACTCTTCGGCGACCAGGCCGAACTCGGTCAGCTGCTGGCGGATCTTCGCCGGATTCGCATCGGGCTTGTCGATCTTGTTGACGGCGACCACGATCGGCACGTCAGCGGCCTGGGCGTGGTTCAGCGCCTCGACCGTCTGCGGCATCACGCCGTCGTCAGCGGCAACCACCAGCACGGCGATGTCTGTCACCTTGGCACCGCGGGCACGCATGGCGGTGAACGCCTCGTGACCAGGGGTGTCGATGAAGGTGATGGCACGTTCGTGACCCTCATGCTCGGTCTCGACCTGGTAGGCACCGATGTGCTGGGTGATGCCGCCGGCCTCGCCTGCGAGCACCTTGGTATGCCGGATCGCATCGAGCAGTCGCGTCTTACCGTGATCGACGTGCCCCATGACGGTCACCACCGGAGGACGCTCCACGAGATCTTCGGGATCGTCGGCGTCTTCGAGGTCGATGTCGAACTGCTCGAGCAGCTCTTTGTCTTCGTCTTCAGGGCTGACGATCTGGATCTTGAAGCCGAGCTCGGCTCCAAGCAGCTGGAACGTGTCTTCGTCGAGCGACTCGGTGGCCGTGGCCATCTCGCCCAAGTGGAAGAGCACGGTGACCAACGATGCCGGGTTCGCACCGATCTTGTCGGCGAAGTCGGTCAGCGAGGCACCGCGACGCAGACGAATGATCTGCTCGCCGTTGCCACGTGGCACCTTGACGCCGCCAAGCGTCGGGGCCTCCATCTGCTCGAACTCTTGCCGTTTCGTGCGCTTCGACTTGCGAGACTTGCCCGAGCGGCCTCCGCCGCGTCCGAACGCACCAGCTGTGCCGCCACGACCGCGACCGCCGGGGCCGGGACGACCGCCGCCACCGCCGCGATTCGCGAAGCCGGAACCGGGACCGCCACCCTGACCAGGGCGATGCGGCCCACCGCCGAAGCCGCCCTGACCGGGACGCGGCCGAGCGCCGCCGCCCTGGCCGACGCGGTGCGGACCGCTGCCGCTGCCAGCGCCGCGACGCGGACCGAAGCCCTGCCCCGGACGCGGAGCGTGCGGACGAGGACCGCCGCCGGCACCGGGACGCGGGGCGTGCGGACGAGGACCCGGACGGGGACCGCCGCTGTGCTTGGGCGAGAACGGGTTGTTCGCCGGTCGTGGTGCGCGCGGGCGCGGAATCGAACCGGGCGAAGGCCGCGGGATCGGCGAATGCGGCTTCTGCCCGTCGGAGTCAGACGCGCCTGCCTCTGCGGCCTGCGGGGCCGGACGAGCCGGTGCCGGAACGGCAGGGGTGCGCTTCTCGGCAGCGGGCTTCGGCGCCACCGGATGAGATGCCGGTGCAGACGGAGCCGGCTGAGCCGAGCGCCCGGGACGAGCGGCTCTGGGAGCCGGGCTGGGCGTCTTGGCCGGAGCAGGTGCCGTATCGGCCTCGTCTGCTGACTTCGCAGCGGCGGTGCGGGCGCCGGGTTTCGGCGTCGAACTCTTCGACGCCGTGCTGCGAGCAGCAGGCTTCTTGGCCGCGGCGGGCTTCTTGTCGTCTGCGGATTTCTGCTGCGGGAAGGCAGCCTTCAGTTTGCGCACGACTGGTGGTTCCAGGCTCGACGAGGGGCCCTTGACGAACTCTCCCATGTCGTTGAGCTTGGCCAGCAGCTCTTTGCTCGTGACGCCGAGTTGCTTCGCAATCTCGTGTACGCGTGGTTTTGCCACAATTCTCCTGTCTCAGGTCTGCACCCGAGAGCGGGAGCAGACAATTACCTCTGACGTCTCATTTCGAGCCGTTCATTATGCGTCCATAAGCCGAATCAGCCTGTTCTGTGTGGATTCCGACATGCACATCGGGCACATGTCCAGTACGTCATCCTAGCGTGTTCTGGCTCAGACGCACAGCACCGGCGTGCCGTCTCGTGAAGACGGACACGCCGGCGCCTCGCGAAACCGAATCAGTTGTCGGCTTGGATGTCGATCTTGGCTCCGGTGAGCTTGGCCGCGAGACGGGCGTTCTGCCCCTCTTTTCCGATGGCCAGGGAAAGCTGGCTCTCTGGCACGAAGGCCCGCACGGCCCGCTGATCGGCGTCGAGCACCTCGGTTCGGGTCACCTTGGCGGGCGAGAGCGCACTGGCCACGAATGCACCCAGGTCGTCGTTGGAGTCGACGATGTCGATCTTCTCGCCGTTCAGCTCTGCGGTCACCGCGCGCACACGCTGCCCCAGCTCGCCAATGCAGGCGCCTTTGGCGTTGATGCCGGGCTCGGTCGCACGAACCGCGATCTTGGTGCGGTGACCCGCCTCACGTGCGAGCGAGGTGATCTCAACGGCACCGGCGTGGATCTCGGGCACCTCAAGCTCGAAGAGCCCGCGAACCAACCCTGGATGGGTGCGGCTGACGGTGATGGTCGGCCCCTTGGCCGTGCGTGCGACCTGCGCGATGAACACGCGCAGGCGATCACCGTGGCGGTAGTGCTCGCCGGGCACCTGTTCCTCGGGAGGAAGCACGCCTTCGGCCGACCCCAAGTCGATCGGTATCAGACGAGGATTCTGTCCCTGCTGCACCACGCCGGCGGCGATGGTGCCCTCGCGGTCTTTGTACTCGCCGAGCAGACTGTCGTCGGCCAGCGCGCGCAGGCGCTGGTTGATCTCCTGCCGGGCGGCGAGCGCGGCGACGCGCCCGAAGTCGTGCGGGGTGACATCGGTCTCACCGATGTCGTTGCCGTCTTCATCGGTCTGCCGTTCGAGAACGGCGACCTGCCCGGTCTTGCGATTGATCTCGACTCGGGCCGCAGACGTGTGGCCGGTGTGCTTCTGGTATGCCGTGAGAATCGCCTGCTCGAGAATCTCCAGCAGTTCGTTCAGGGGAATACCCTGTTCGCTCTCGAGAAGACGAAGTGCACTCAGATCGATATTCATACCGCCTCCTCTATTCAGCTGAGATGTTCAGTGTCGAACACCCTATCTTAGCGGGTCGTCAGACCTGCCGCTCCATGTGCGCCGGCAGCTCAGTCGCGACCGAGACGACGACGCAGCTCAGCCACGGCATCCTCGAGCGCGATCGGCTGCTTCGTGCCGGCGCGACGGTCCCAGAGCTCGAGCTGACCGTCGGCGAGACCTTTGCCCACCACGAGCACGTGCGGCATGCCCAGCAGCTCGGCGTCTTTGAACTTCGCTCCGGGCGAGACCTTGGGCCGATCATCGAAGAGCACCTCGATGCCGACGCGCTCCAGCTCGTCGGCCAGATCGGAGCCGACGCGGTAGACATCGTCGCCCTTGCCGGTCGAGACGATGTGCACCTGGAACGGAGCGACCGCCTCTGGCCAGACCAGCCCTTTCTCGTCGCGATTCGCCTCGGCGAGAACGGCGAGCAGACGTGTGACCCCGATGCCGTACGACCCCATGGTCACAGTGACGAGCTTGCCGTTGCGATCGAGCACCTGCAGCCCGAGGGCCTCGGCATACTTACGACCGAGCTGGAAGACATGCCCGATCTCGACGCCGCGCGCAGCCCGCAGCGGGCCTGACCCGTCGGGAGCAGGGTCGCCGTCGCGCACGTTCGCCACATCTGCGATGCCGTCGGCGACGAAGTCGCGACCGGCCACGACGTGCAGCGCATGGCGGCGCTCGGCATTCGCGCCGGTGACCCACTCGGTGCCGGCTGAGACGCGAGGATCGACCAGATAGCGGATGCCGTCGACCGAACGCTCCCCCAGCGCGTAGGTGCCGGTCTCATCGGCCTGCGGACCGATGTAGCCGCGCACCAGGCCCGGATGGTGCTCGAAGTCGGCTTCGACAGCGGGTTCGACCTCTGCCGGAGCGAAGGCGATCTCGGCACGTTTCAGATCGACGTCGCGGTCACCGGGCAGGCCGACGACCACGAGCTCGCGCTTGCCGTCAGGGTGTGTGAGAGCGAGCACGACGTTCTTCAGAGTGTCGCCCGCCTGCCACTGCCCGTCGTGTTCGTCTGCATAGCGGTCGTTCAGCAGTGCGACCAGCGACTCGATCGTCGGGGCGTCAGGGGTGTCGACCGTCTGTGCCTCAGGCACGTGGCTGGCGTCGACCGGGTCTGCCGGATGCACGCTGACGGCCTCGACGTTGGCGGCGTAGCCGGCGTCGGTGTAGACGAAGGTGTCTTCGCCGATCGGCGACGGCGAGAGGAACTCCTCGCTCTTCGAACCGCCCATGGGCCCCGCGTCGGCCTTGACCGCGACGTATTCGACGCCCAGTCGGGTGAAAATGCGCTCGTAGGCGTCGCGCATGATCTGGTAGCTCTCATCGAGCCCCGCGTCGTCGACGTCAAACGAGTAGGCGTCTTTCATGACGAACTCTCGGCCGCGCAGCAGGCCAGCGCGAGGGCGCGCCTCATCGCGATACTTGGTCTGAATCTGGAAGAGGCTGACCGGCAGGTCTTTGTACGACGAGTAGAGATCTTTCACCAGCAGCGTGAAGACCTCTTCGTGCGTGGGGGCCAGCAGATAGTCGGCCTCTTTGCGGTCTTTGAGCGTGAAGATGTTGTCGCCGTATTCGTCCCAGCGTCCGGTGACCTGGTAGGGCTCACGCGGCAGCAGGCCAGGAAAGTGCACCTCCTGCGAGCCGGCGGCCTCCATCTCGGCGCGCACCACGGCCTCGACCTTGCGCAGCGCGCGCAGTCCCAGCGGCAGCCATGCGAAGATGCCCGGCGCCTCGCGTCGGATGTAGCCGGCGCGCACGAGCAGTTTGTGGCCGGCCACCTCGGCATCGTTGGGGTCTTCGCGCAGGGTGCGCAGGAACAGGTTCGACAGGCGTGTGGGCACTGGGCTGGGTCTTTCTCTGAACGGTCTGGGCTGTTCGCTGTGAGCAGCCAGCTCTCATCGTACCGCGTCGGCCCAGTCGTCTCACATGAAGCGGTCGGGCAGGTTCTCCGGGTCTTTCTCAGGAGGCGGCCCTTTGAAACGAATCGCTGCGGCGAGCAGGATCACGATGCAGAGACCGTCGAGAATCCACCACAGCCACATCTGCATCTGCCAGAGCGGCAGAAAGACCAGCGCCACGAAGCTCAGGGCGACGCCCCATGCCCGATGCTGTGTGCGATACATCAGCGAGGCCATGATGATCGACATGACCACCACGGCCATGCCGAAGATGCGGTGCAGCAGCACCGCCTGACCGTCGAGCTGCACGAAGACGAGCACGATGCCGATGGCCGCCGACACGATGCCCATCGGCCGAAAGCCTCGCATGCCGTCGGGAACATGACTCTGATCACTCATGCCGTCACCACTTCCACTCCGGATCCTTCACTGGGCGTCATGCCCTCGGCAAGACGATTCGCCTCGGCGATGAGCGTCTCGACGATGTCGGCCTCGGGCACCGTCTTGACGACCTCGCCCTTGACGAAGATCTGCCCTTTGCCGTTGCCGCTGGCCACTCCGAGATCGGCGTCGCGAGCTTCGCCCGGGCCGTTGACCACACAGCCCATGACGGCCACGCGCAGCGGCACCTTCATGCCTTCGAGGCCCTCGGTGACGCGTTCGGCCAGCGTGTAGACATCGACCTGGGCGCGGCCGCACGACGGGCACGAGACGATCTCGAGCTTGCGCTCTCTGAGGTTCAGCGACTCCAGAATCTTCAGGCCCACGCGCACCTCCTCGATCGGCGGAGCCGAGAGCGACACACGGATCGTATCGCCGATGCCCTGTGCCAGCAGCACGCCGAACGCGACCGACGACTTGATCGTGCCCTGGAACGCCGGCCCTGCCTCGGTCACACCGAGGTGGAGCGGCCAGTCGCCCTGTTCGGAGAGCATGCGATAGGTCTCGATCATCACGACGGGGTCGTGATGCTTGACCGAGATCGCGAAGTCGTGAAAGCCCACCTCTTCGAAAAGCGACGCCTCCCACACGGCAGACTCGACCATGGCCTCCGGAGTGGCCTTGCCGTACTTCTGCATCAGTCGTTTGTCGAGCGAGCCGGCGTTGACGCCGATGCGCAGCGCGACCCCGGCATCTGACGCCGCCTTGGCGATGTCGGCGATCTTGTCGTCGAATTTGCGGATGTTGCCGGGATTCACGCGCACCGCGGCGCAGCCCGCCTCGATCGCCTGAAAGACGTAGCGAGGCTGAAAGTGGATGTCGGCGACCACGGGGATGTTCGACTGCTGCGCGATGATCGGCAGCGCGTCGGCGTCGTCCTGACTGGGCACGGCGACGCGCACGATGTCGCAGCCCGCTGCGGTGAGCTCGGCGATCTGCTGAAGTGTGCCTCCGATGTCGGTGGTCTTGGTGGTGCACATCGACTGCACGCTGATCGGAGCGTCACCGCCGACGGCGACCTTTCCGACCTGGATCTGACGGGTCTTGCGTCGGGGCGCCAGCACGCGGGCCGGCCCCTTGGGCATCCCGAGATCGACAGCGGTCACGATGGCCTCCTTCATTCGGCGCGCGATGCGCCGATGCTCTGCAAGTCTAGAACGCCCGACCGATTCGATCTGCTGAGGTCGGGCTGATGGGTGTCAGCCTCGTCAGCCAAGCACCTGGATGGGTTTCACGAGGTCGGCGTAGATCAGCAGCACACCCATCAGGGTGAGCGCGCCGAAGACGACCAGGGTGAGCGGCATCAGGCGGGCGGTGTCGAACGGCCCTGGGTCTCGACGCCCGAACAGTCGCGCGAGGCGGCGACGCAGCCCCTCGTAGAGCGCCCCGACGATGTGCCCGCCGTCGAGCGGCATCAGCGGAATCATGTTGAACGCGAAGAGCGCCACGTTGAGCGATGCGGCCAGACCGACCAGGCTGGCCACCTTGTCGGTCACGCCGATCTGGTCGCTCGAGGTGAGCTCACCGGCGACCCGGCCGACGCCGACGATGCTCATCGGCCCGTCGGGGTCGCGGGCTTCGCTGCCGAAGGCGGCCTGGGCGGCTCCGACCAGCTTCTGCGGCATCGAGATGATGCCCTCCCACGCCAGCTGCAGGTTGTCCCGCATTGCTGGGACGGCTGCGGTCACCGGCTGACGCACGCGTTCTGACGTGGGTGTGATGCCGATGAAGCCGACCGTCTCAGTCTTTTTCTGCCCGTCGGCGTCGCGTTCGACTCGTCCGAACTTGTCGTAGACGAATCGCTCAACCGGCTGCGGCGTCAGGCTCACCGTCTGCACCTGCCCGTCGCGAAGCAGGGTCACGCTGACCGTCTGTCCGGCGAGCGGCTGCACGATCGACTGCACGTCGCTCCACCGTTCGACGTCGTCGCCGTTGATGACGAGCAGCTGGTCTCCCGGCTTCAGACCGGCTTCGGCACCGGGTGCCGCCGGGTCGTCGGGTCGGCAGTCGCTGCGCTGCTCGGTCGTCGGCAGCACGCACTGGCTGACGCTCGACAGCGACGTCGTCGACTGCACCGTGCCGAAGGCGCTGACCAGCACGGCGTAACAGACCAGAGCGATGATCAGGTTCATCAGCGGCCCGCCGAACATGATCAGCAGTCGCTTCCAGACCGCCTGTCGGTAGAACGCCCGATGCTCTTCGCCGGGCGGGATGGTCTCTGCGCTGGCACGCCGTGCTCCGCGCACCATCTCGGCCAGTCGCCCCCGGGAGACCCGCACCGGCTCGCCGTCCGGCCGCGCGTCTGGGGCCGGCGGGTACATGCCGATCATCGAGATGTAGCCGCCGAGGGGAATCGCTTTGAAGCCGTACTCGGTCTCGCCGCGCCGCCACGAGAAGAGCGTCGGCCCGAAGCCGATCATGTACTGGTTGACGCGAATGCCGAAACGCTTGGCCCAGAAGAGGTGCCCCAGCTCATGCAGGGCGATCGACGCTGCCACGACGAAGGCGATCGCGACGATGCCGATGATGTACCAGAGAACCTGCATGATGACCGAGCCTAGACCTGATTGCTGTGAGCGAGCTGACGATTCGAGACGTGCTCAGACCTCGCCGAAGGTGGGTGCACCGACGCCGGCGGCGACGGCATGCGCTGCCCGTCGTGCCCACCGATCCGCGGCGAGCACGGCCTCGACCGTGAGCTCGGCATCCGGCTGACGCCACTGTTCGAGCACCCGGGAGATGCCGTCGACGATCGTGGCGAAGCCGATGCGACCGGCGAGGAACTCGGCCACCATGACCTCGTTGGCGGCGTTGAAGACCGCCGGCCAGGTGCCGGCGCGCTCCCCCACCTGCTTCGCGACGCGTACCGCCGGAAACGCGTCGTGATCGATCGGCTCGAACGACCACTGCTGCACCTGCGACCAGTCGACGGCGGGCACTGCGTCGGCAAGCCGGTGCGGCCAGTCGAGCGCCATGCTGATCGGCAGTCGCATGTCTGGCGGCGAGAGCTGTGCGACCGTCGCACCGTCGACGAACTGCACCATCGAGTGCACGATCGACTGTGGATGCACCACGGCGTCGATGCGTTCGTACGGCATGTCGAAGAGGTAGTGGGCCTCGATGATCTCGAGGCCTTTGTTCACCATCGTCGCCGAGTTGACGGTCACCAGCGATCCCATGTTCCAGGTGGGGTGCCGCAGTGCCTGCTGCGGCGTCACGTCTTCGAGTTCGGCTCTGCTGCGCCCCCGGAACGGGCCGCCGGATGCGGTGAGCACGAGTCGCGAGACCTCGCGACGGCTGCCGGCGCGCAGGCACTGGGCGATCGCGGAGTGTTCGGAGTCGACGGGCACGATCTGCCCGGGTGCGGCCGCCGCCGCGACCAGGTCGCCGCCGATGACCAGGCTCTCCTTGTTGGCCAACGCCAGCGTCGCGCCGCAGCGCAGCACGGCCAGTGTCGCCGCCAGACCCGCTGCGCCGTCGATGGCGTTCAGCACCACGTCGGCCGTCACCTCGCGCACCAGCCGCACGGCGGCATCCGCACCATGGCGAATCGTGACCGACGGGTCGACGCGACCGGCTTCGCGCTCGTCGACGCTCGGTTCGGCGACGGCGAGATCACGACAGCCGTGACGCCGGGCCAGGTCGCGAAGAGCTGTGGTGTCATGGCCTGCGGCAAGGCCGACGACCTCGAACCGATCAGTAGCAGCGATCAGCTCCGACGCCTGTCTGCCGATCGACCCGGTCGCGCCCAGAATGATGACTCTGCGGCTCATTCGGCGCCGTCGCCTCGCCTCTCGACGCTCTCGGCCAGTGAGACTTCCTCCGTTGCCTGTGGCGTCTCAGGCTGTGCCTGAGGCTCGGCACCCGATGTCGGCTCTGTCGTCTGATCCTCGTCCGATGCCGCAGACGGCGCGGTGACAGTGGAGTCGACGACGATCACCGAGACGTTGTCGCGCCCGCCGTTCTCGAGGGCCTGCTCGACGAGCCGCTCTGCGGCGACGAACGCTTCGTCGTTGTCACGCAGAATCTCTTCGATGCGTTCGTTCGAGACCTCTTTCGTGAGGCCGTCGGAGCACACCAACAGCCGCACCTGAGGCACGAGGTTGAGATGCCAGAAGTCGGGCCGCGGATCCATGCCGAAGCCGATGGCGCGCGTGATCGAGTTGCGCGCCGGGTGGCGTTCGGCGTCTTTCTCGCTGATCTGCCCGCTGTCGACCAGCCCCTGCACGACCGAATGGTCATGCGTGACCTGACGCAGCTGCCCTTCGTAGAAGCCGTAGGTGCGCGAGTCGCCGATGTTGAAGACGAGCCAGCCGGGCTCGTCTTTGACCACGTCGAACGCCACACCGGTGACCGTCGAACCTGACTGCCCACCCGATGCGGCCGAGATCTGCTCGACGTCTTCGCTGGCGCGTCGCAGCGCCGCATAGATGTCTTGTGGCTGAGGATCACGCTCGAGCTGCGAAAGCTCTTCGACGATGGCTGCCGATGCCCGGTCGCCGGCTTCGTGCCCGCCCATGCCGTCGGCGACGGCGAGCACCGCTTCGGTCGCGACCACACTGTCTTCGTTCCGCTGACGCAGCAGGCCCGTGTCGGTCAGCGCCCCCCAGCGGGCACGCAGCCGGCTGCCGTCTGACAGTCTCGTCTCGAAGCTGCCTTGTGCAGCGCCAATCAGGGTCATCGATTGCCTTTCCCAGTGGGATTAGAGATGTCTCAGGCGCGGCGGCCAAGCCTCCGGCGAAGACAGACACCTGTCTCAGTCTACGGGTGATCGCCCAGATCAGCCTGTCGACGGGCGCAGTCGCACGCGAACCGACGCTGATATTCAGCAGATGATCACCCCTGATCATGCATGGATCCCGCTCAACACGCTCTCTTCACAGCGAGTCTTCCCTTTTGAGGGTCACCTAACCTAGACTGTGGTCGTTATGAGTATCGAGTATTCAGCGTCAGCGTGGCATCCTTCGCAGTCACGGCGCTTCATGATCGCCGGAGACGACAGCGACCTCGCTGTGATCCAGCTCATGCTGTCAGCTCTGCCCCAGCGTGCCCATGGCCAGGTCTTCATCGAATACTCGCCCGAACACTCCGAGCCCGTCGTTCTGCACGGGCCGACACGCGTGAGCGTGCACTGGATTCCCACTCGCGACGACGCGCATGGCGAAGCCCTCGCGCAGGCCATCGATCTGTGGCGCAGCGAGTTCCTGACCGCGCCCGACTTCGACGACCCGAGCGAGTTCAAGGTCTGGATCGGCTGCGCCAGCTGCCCGATCGTCGCCGAGCTGAATCGCCAGATCGAATCGCAGATCCAGCCGCTCTGAGCGCACGTTCGGCCTGGCGGCGCATACAGTTTCGCGATCTTTCGGTGAGAGGCGCTCCACAGGTCGTCCTCAGACGATGCTGGGCCGGTCTCACTCTTCCCTGATCTCCAGCAGCCAGTCTGCGCCCTCACCGCCACAGATGAGTCGCGCCCCGATACGATCGGCCGCCGAGACCAGCAGTGACTGATCGCTCTCGGCTCCCATCGCCTCCGCCGCACGCTCTTCGGCGCACTCGGCCAGAGCCCGGGTGAACGCGCCCTTCGACTTCTTGTTGAAGTGATTCAGCGGCCGATGCCGCCCGTCTTCGTCGCGCACCACGACCTCGACGACGTGGGCGCGCGGATGCTTCGGCAGAGGTGCGAGCGCCGCGTAGGCCTTGGAGCGCAGGTCGATTACAGTCGCACCGTCTGCGAGCAGGCGGTGCAGCACGGCCGCGCACGGCTCGTGCCAGACGGCGCTCAAGTCGTAGACCGACTTTCGAGTGCCGGCGGAAAGCCGGTAGGCCGGGATCTCGTCACCGAGCGAGATCAGCCCGAAAAGCGCGGACTGCACCAAGACGTGGTCACTGAGCCAAGCGCGCATCTGTGGGGTCAGCGTCTGCTCACCGATCGCGTCATAGAGCACGCCGGTGTAGCGCTGCAGGGCAGGTTTCGTGGCTGCCTCGGCAAGGTCGCGATCGTCTTCGAGTGAGCGGGCCTGGCGCGCAGTCAGGCGCAGCGCCTGCGCCGCCGCATCGGGATCTCGGCAGAGCTGAGTCAGCCAGCCGATCGTCTGTCTGCGTGCAGCCGTGAGTTCTGACGCGAACGAGAGTCGTGCCGTGTCGAGCGCGAGCCCGCTGCCGCCCGTGGACTTGGTCTCGCTCGGCGGCAGCAGCAGCATGATGCCGGCTCTGCGCCTCTGAGAGGCAGCAGTGTGGGCTTCGGGAAGCTCTGCGTCGGCCTGGCCGACAGACGGAATGCTGGGTGCTGCGTCTTGCCTCATCGACATGCCTCGTGGTCTCCTCGTCGGTGCAAATTTCTGGGTGAGCAACACGGTTCGCTCCAGATGACTACGGTTCGCTCGGATTCGCTTGATTTCGAGCGAACCGTGGCAGTCCCGAGCGAGCCGTGCCGGCCCGAGCGAACCGTGCCGTCCCGAATGAGCCGTGCCGGCCCAGCGAACCGTGCGGCAGGTGCACTCGGCGGCTGGGCGCGGATCAGCTATGGCCACGGTGCAGTCCGTGGCCGCAGCCCGGCACCTGCAACACAGCAGCAAGAAGGGCGCCCACCCAGAGGTGGACGCCCTTCAGACACATCAGAGCAGAGCACTCGGCTCCGGCCGGTGAGCTCAGGCAGCGAGCTCGGCCACGCGAGCGACGACTCGCACAGCGTGGCGCTCGACCGAGAGGAAGCCGTCAGCGGCGGTCGCCTCGACCGTCTTGCCGTCTTCCAAGGTCACTCGAACGGGGCCATCGCCCAGCACGGCCAGCAGAGGCTCGTGGCCAGCCAGAACGCCGATCTCGCCCTCGATGGTGCGGGCGGTGATCTGCGTGGCACGGCCAGACCAGATGAGCTGCTCTGCCGAGACGATCTCGACGTCGAATGACTGAGCCATGGTTTACTCTCCGAGTTCCTTCTTGATCTGATCCCACTTGCGGAACACATCGTCGAGCGGGCCGACGTTGTAGAAGGCCTGCACCGGGATGTTGTCCACCTCGCCGTCGGCGATGGCGCGGAAGCCCTCGATCGTGTCTTTGATCGGCACGGTCGAACCCTCGACGCCCGTGAACTTCACGGCGGTGTAGGTGTTCTGCGACAGGAACTGCTCGATGCGACGTGCGCGCTCGACCACGATCTTGTCTTCTTCAGAGAGCTCGTCGACACCGAGGATGGCGATGATCTCCTGGAGTTCCTTGTTCTTCTGCAGGATCTGCTTGACGCGGATGGCCACGTCGTAGTGCTCCTGACCGACATACTGCGCATCGAGGATGCGCGAGGTCGAAGCGAGCGGATCGACAGCGGGGTACAGACCACGGCTGGCCAGGTCACGGGTCAGATTCGTCGTCGCATCGAGGTGCGCGAACGTCGTCGCCGGGGCCGGGTCGGTGTAGTCGTCTGCGGGAACGTAGATCGCCTGCAGCGACGTGATCGAGTGACCACGCGTCGAGGTGATGCGCTCCTGCAGCAGACCCATCTCGTCAGCCAGGTTGGGCTGGTAGCCCACGGCCGAAGGCATGCGACCCAGCAGGGTCGAGACCTCGGAACCGGCCTGAGTGAAACGGAAGATGTTGTCGATGAACAGCAGGACGTCCTGGGCCTGCTCATCGCGGAAGTACTCCGCCATGGTCAGGGCAGAAAGCGCGACGCGAAGACGCACGCCCGGCGGCTCATCCATCTGGCCGAAGACGAGGGCGGTCTTGTCGAGCACCCCTGCGTCGTCCATCTCGTGGATCAGGTCGTTGCCCTCACGGGTACGCTCGCCGACACCGGCGAAGACCGAAACGCCGTCGTGGTCTTTGGCCACACGAGCGATCATCTCCTGGATCAGCACGGTCTTGCCGACACCGGCACCACCGAACAGACCGATCTTGCCGCCCTGCACGTAGGGAGTCAGCAGGTCGATGACCTTGATGCCCGTCTGGAACATCTGGGTCTTCGACTCGAGCTGGTCGAAACGCGGGGGCTCGCGGTGGATTGACCAACGCTTCTCGAAGGTGATGTCTTCGCCCTCGGCTGCGTTGAGCACGTCGCCGGTCACGTTGAACACGTGGCCCTTGGTCGCGTCGCCGACCGGCACCGTGATCGGTGAACCGGAGTCGAACACGACCTGGCCGCGCACGAGGCCGTCAGTCGGCTTCAGCGCGATGGCGCGCACGAGATCGTCGCCGAGGTGCTGAGCAACCTCGAAGGTGATCGTGTACGTCTCGGCGCCGACGGTGACCTCGGTGCTCAGAGCGTTGTTGATCGGGGGCAGCGCGTCGTGAGCGAACTCGATGTCGACCACCGGGCCGGTCACTCGCACGATGCGCCCGACGTTACCGGTGGCCTCGGCCGCCGGCGTCTGGGTGCTTGATGCAGTTGCCATGTCTCTCTTCTCTTCTGTGTCGTCGTCTAGTTGGCGAGGGCGTCGGCGCCACCGACGATCTCACTGATCTGCTGGGTGATCTCGGCCTGTCGAGCGTTGTTCATCAACGTCGAGTAGGTGCGGATGAGCTTGTCAGCGTTGTCAGAGGCCGACTTCATGGCCTTCTGGCGACTGGCGTGCTCGCTAGCTGCGGATTCAAGTCGCGCATGGTAGATACGTGATCCGATGTAGCGCGGCAGCAGCAGGCTGAGCACCTCGTCGGGATCCGGCTCGAACTCGTAGAGCGGCTCTTCGCGCTTCTCGGCTGGATCCGCACCCGCGTCGACGAGCTCGAGCGGCAGCAGCCGCAGCACGTCTGGAGTCTGCGAGACCCGGTTGAGGAACTTCGTGTAGACCAGATGAATCTCGTCCACGCCGCCCTCTGCCCCACCCTTGAGGTAGGAGTCGACCACTGCGGTGCCGATCTCATGAGCGACCTCGGTGCTCGGCTTGTCGGTGTCACCCGTCCAGCTGCGCACGAACTCGCGATCACGGAACTGGAAGTAGCCGACCGCCTTGCGCCCGATCAGGTAGAAGTCGACCTCACGCCCGTTCTGCCGAAGCATGTTGGCGAGACGGTCTGTCTCTTTCAGGATCGCTGAGGAGAAGGCACCGGCCAGACCGCGGTCAGAAGTGAACACGACGACCGCGCTGCGGCGGATCTGCTCCCGCTCGCGCAGCAGCGGATGATCGATGTCTCCCGACAGCGCCGCCACCGCACCGACCGCGCGAGTGATTGCCTCGTCGTACGGTCGGGCGGCGTCGGTGCGCTGCTGAGCCTTCTGAATGCGGGAGGCTGCGATGAGCTCCATGGCGCGGGTGATCTTCTTAGTCGTCTGAGCAGACTTGATCTTCTGCTTGTAGACGCGAAGCTGCGCTCCCATGTGTTACTCCCTCGTCTCTCGACTACTTGCTCTGCTTGACGAGCTTGGCCTGACCGACCTTGCTCGCGTCAAGCGCGGCGTCGTCTTCTGCGCCCGGAGCCGAGAGCCCCTGCACATCTGACTCGACGAAGTTCTTCTTGAACTCCGTCACAGCCGACTCGAGCTTCGCCTTGGTCTCGTCTTCGAGCTTGCCCGACTCGCGCAGCACGTCGAGAACGTCAGTGTTGCGCTTCAGGTAGTCGAGGAACTCGCCCTCGAAGCGCAGCACGTTCTCGACTGAAACGTCGTCGAGCTTGCCGGTGGTGCCCAGCCAGATCGACACGACCTGGTCTTCGACCGGGTACGGCGAGTACTGCGGCTGCTTGAGAAGCTCCGTCAGGCGCGCACCACGATTCAGCTGCTGCTTCGACGCGGCGTCGAGGTCTGACGCGAACATCGCGAAGGCCTCGAGGTCACGGTACGAGGCGAGCTCGAGCTTGAGCGTTCCCGAGACCTTCTTGATGTGCTTGCGCTGAGCGTCGCCGCCGACTCGAGACACCGAGATGCCGACGTCGATGGCAGGACGCTGGTTGGCGTTGAAGAGGTCGGACTGGAGGAAGATCTGGCCGTCGGTGATCGAGATCACGTTCGTCGGGATGTAGGCCGACACGTCGTTCGCCTTGGTCTCGATGATCGGCAGTGCGGTCACCGAGCCGCCGCCAAGTTCGTCAGAGAGCTTGGCCGCACGCTCCAGCAGGCGGGAGTGTAAGTAGAACACGTCGCCGGGGTATGCCTCGCGGCCCGGCGGACGACGCAGCAGCAGCGAAACGGCACGGTAGGCCTCAGCCTGCTTTGACAGATCGTCATAGACGATGACGGTGTGCTTGCCCTGGTACATCCAGTGCTGGCTCAGTGCAGAACCGGTGTATGCCGAGAGGTACTTGAAGCCTGCCGGGTCTGACGCGGGCGAAGCGACGATGGTGGTGTACTCCATCGCGCCGGCCTTCTCGAGCGCAGCCTTCACGCTCGCGATGGTCGAGCCCTTCTGGCCGATGGCGACGTAGATCGCGCGCACCTGCTGCTTGGGATCGCCCGACTCCCAGTTCTTACGCTGGTTGATGATGGTGTCGATCGCGATCGCGGTCTTGCCGGTCTGGCGGTCGCCGATGATCAGCTGACGCTGGCCTCGACCGATCGGGATCATGGCGTCGATCGCCTTGATGCCGGTCTGCAGCGGCTCGTCGACGCTCTTGCGGCTCATCACGTTCGGAGCCTGCAGCTCGAGTTCGCGGCGGGTCTCTGCCTTGATCTCGCCGAGACCGTCGATCGGGTTGCCGAGCGGGTCGATGACTCGCCCGAGGAACTCGTCGCCGACCGGCACGGAGAGCACCTCGCCGGTGCGCTCGACGCGCTGGCCTTCGGCGATGCCGACGAACTCGCCGAGCACGACGACGCCGATCTCATGCTCGTCGAGGTTCTGGGCGAGGCCCAGCACGCCGTTCTCGAAGCGCACCAGCTCGTTGGCCTGCACGCTCGGCAGGCCCTCGACGTGGGCGATGCCGTCGGCGGCACTGAGTACGTAGCCCACCTCGGCCTTCGTCGAGGAGGCTGGCTGGTACCCCTCGGCGAATTCCTTGAGAGCACCCCGGATCTCTTCGGGGCTGATTGCTACTTCTGCCATCATCTTCCTTACATTCGGTGGGGCCGCCGGCCCCGATCTACACCTGTTCAGTACCTGTCGAAATCGACTACGCGATGGCCTGTCGAAGCTGTGTCAGCTTCGTGCGAGCCGATGAGTCAATGAGGGTGTCGCCGAGACGAACGACGACGCCGCCGACGAGGGCGGGGTCGACTGACACGTTGACGTGAACGGGGCCGCCCGCCTCGTTCTGCAACGCCTGAGCCAGAGCGGCTCGCTGCGGCTCGGAAAGCGGGCGCGCCGAGGTCACGTCTGCGACCTGTCGGCCGGCGACCGCTGAGACCCGCTCGGCGATCTCATGAAGTCGACGTGCGACCTTGCTGCCGCGCACGCTGCTGACCGCACGGGTCACCAAGAGCGTCGTCTCCGGCAGAGTCTGCTGCCCGAAGAGCCGATCCACGAGCTGGCGCTCAGCCTGTGGGTGCTCTCCCGGGTGTGAGAGACTCAGCTGCAGCTCACGGCTGCCTTCGAACACCTGGGCGACCTGGAAGAGCTCGTCTTCCAGGCGTTCCAGATTGCCCTCCTGCTGAGCCGTCAGCGCCACCGCCGTCTCGCCGAGAGCCTCGATCGAGGAGACGAACTCGTCGTCACTCGACCAGCGCAGTGCGGCGGTCTTCTCGACGAATGCGACCACGACATCCGCCACTTTGCCGGTGAACAGCCGGGTGATCAGACCGACACGCAGCTGTTCGTCAGTCGAGGGGTCGGCGATGAGTCCGCGAAGCTGAGCGCTCTCGCCCAGCGCGTCGGCGACCTCGAAGATTCCTTCTGCGGCGTCCAGGCCACGAACCTGGGTGTCGACGGTCAGAATCTCTCCGGCCCGCTCGAGTGAGTGTACGGTGGCGCTTCCCATGCCTACTTGGCCTCCGACTTCTCGAGGTCAGCGAGGAAGTGATCGACGACGGCCTTCGACTTCTGGTCGTCTTCGAGCGACTGACCGACGACCTGTGATGCGAGGTCGACCGACAGCACGCCGATCTCACTCTTCAGCTGGTCGAAGGCCGTCTTGCGATCTGCAGCGATCTGAGCGTGAGCCTGATCGCTGATTCGCTGAGCCTCGGTCGTCGCCTGCTCTTTGAGCTCGGCGACGATCTGCGCACCCTCTGATCGGGCGGCGTCCCGAATCTTCTGAGCCTCGACGCGTGCTTCGGCCAGCTGCGCGTTGTAGGCGTTCAGTGCGGCCGCGGCCTCTTCCTGAGCCTTCTGCGCCTGCTGGATGCCACCCTCGATCTTCTCTGAGCGCTCGTCCAGCGTCTTCTGCAGCTTGGGTACGATGACCTTCCACACGAAGATGAGCAGGACGAGGAAGATGATGAGCGACAGCGACCAGTCGTAGACGGCGGGGAAAAGAATGTTGTGCTCTTCCTCGGCGGCCTGTACGCCTGCTGTCAGCGCGAATTGAGCCATATTAGTGCCTTACGTCTGAGGTGGGTGTCGACTTACTGGAAGATGAAGCCCGCAGCGAGGCCGATGAGGGCCAGCGCCTCGGTGAATGCCACCGCCAGGAAGAAGGTGGTCTGCAGCTTGCCAGCGAGTTCGGGCTGACGAGCAATCGCCTCGACGGTCTTGCCGCCGGCGATGCCGATACCGATACCGGGGCCGATGGCTGCCAGGCCGTAGCCGACGCTGTTGATGTTGCCCGAAATCTCAGCGAGTGTGTTGATATCCACGGGTTTTCGTTTCCTTCCATAGTGTGGCCGGAGGTTTCCGGCCGCTTAGTGCTCTTCTGCCAGCGACGACTGAATGTAGGCCGTTGTCAGAAGAGTGAAGATGTATGCCTGCAGGGCTGCGACCAGGATCTCGAAGAGGGTGAACGCGAAGCCGAAGGCGAATGTGACGACGCTGAAGCTCTTGAGAATGCCGTCAGCGCTGAACAGGAAGAACCAGGTGGCGCTGAAGCACAGCACCAGGATGAGGTGGCCGGCGACCATGTTCATCAGAAGTCGAAGGGTCAGTGAGACCGGACGGATGACGAAAGTCGAGAGAAACTCGATCGGGGTGACCAGAAGGTACATCACCTTGGGCACTCCGGCCGGGAACAGCGCGTTCTTGAAATACCCGGCGCCATGCTTCTTGATGCCTGCGTAGATGAAGACGATGTAGGCGACGAGGGCCAAGACCAGCGGAAAGCCGATGGTCGCCGAAGCCGCGAGGTTCAGGCCGGGAACGATGCCGGTGATGTTGAAGCCGAGCACCACGATGAAGATGGTGAACAGCAGCGGCACGAACCGCTTGCCGTCTTTCTTGCCGAGCATCTCTTCGGCGATGTTGACCCGCACGAAGTCATATGCGAACTCGAGCATGCCCTGACCGCGACCGGGAACGAGCTTCAGCTTGCGAGTTCCGAACCACAGCAGCGCGATGATCACGAGCATCACCAGGATGCGGATCAGTGCGATGCGGTTGAGCTCGAACGGCGTGCCCGCGAAGAAGATCGGTTCGGGGAAGAACTCGCTGATGCTCGGTGCATGGAACTCGCCGTCAGCGGCGAGAGTCGGCGTTGTCAGCTGGGTCAGCGCGTGAATCAAAAGATCATTCTCCTGAGCGATGTCCGCAGTCTTCGCCACGGCGCGTATTGAGTGATTCGGTGGCCAGTGACAAGACCACCAGGGGACATACTAGCAACATCTGGCCGCGAGTGCGGAACCGACTGTGCGATTGGGGTGAGTTCGGGCGGGGCTGGCTCACTGCGGATCGTCGACATACGGCACCTTTGCACGCATTGCGGCGAAGGAGTCTGCGGCGAGAGAGCCGAGCACAGCGGCGACGATCGATCCGAAGAGCACGCCCTTCACGATGAACGGTGCCGAGGTGATCAGAGCGAGCAGCCCGATGAACACGATGATCTTGACGATCCAGCCGCCGAGCACGATGGCCAGAAACGAGATGCCTCCCTGGCGGGATCCGAGCCACAGGCTGCCGGCCGTGATCGCGGCGAAGGCGAGGGTGAGCGCAGCTCCGACAAGTGCGCTGAGCACGCCGTTCCAGCCGGCGACCGACCACCCGATGAGGCCTCCGACGATGGCGACGAGCACGGCGAGCACCGCAGTGAGCAGCAGCGAGAGTCGAAGCACGCTGACCAGACCGGGTGCGGCCTGTCGCTTCACCGGCTGCTCTTCACCGTCTTCGATGAAATGCTCGTCGAATGCGGATGCGTTCTGCTGGTCGATCTGCTCGTCGCGGTCTTCAGGGGTGGTCATGCGATCTCCTTCTTGCGGATGCGTCTGGCCGTCAGCTGCAGTTCGTTCGGTATCGGCGGCCCCCACCCCAGCTGGGGCTGCAGCACCGGCCAGAACGTGAGCACGATGCAGCAGAGGATGCCGATCACGGCGAAGACCACGACGAACGGCCAGGGCCACACCATGAACAGGAAGCATGAGAGGGACAGCACGATCGTCCAGCTGTAGAACACCGCCACTGCAGTGTACGTGTTGTGACCGAGACCGAGCAGACGATGGTGCAGATGCTTGCGATCCGGGCTGAACGGGCTCTTTCCCGCGCCCACGCGTCTGATGACCGCCAGAGCGAAGTCGACGAAGGGCAGTGAGAGCACGACGACGGGCACCAGCAGCGGCAGCCAGACGCTTGAGTCCGAGAGCGTCTGCGGATCGATCTGACCGGTGACCGAGATCGCGCTCACCGCCAGCAGCATCCCCAGCAGCATCGCACCGGAGTCGCCCATGAAGATCTTGGCCGGGTGCCAGTTCCAGGGCAGAAAGCCGACGCATCCGCCGATCAGCAGCGCGGCGACCAGCGTCGCGAGGTTGAAGTAGTCGGTCGGCGAGGTGCGCACCGTCAGCAGATAGACGTAGAGGAAGAACACGCCTGAGGCGAGCAGGATGACGCCGGCGACCAGCCCGTCGAGCCCGTCGATGAAGTTGACGGCGTTCATCGTGAGCACGATGAGAATCGTGGTGAGCAGCGCGCTGACGGCTCCCGAGCCGATCAGCGTGCCTCCGATCGGCAGCGACACGATCTGAAACCCCTGCCAGGTGAGGATGCCGGCCGCAAGAAACTGCCCGGCCAGCTTGGCGTACCAGACCATGTCATAGAGATCGTCGAAGACCCCGATGAAGACGATCAGCAGGCTGGCCGCCGCCAGGGCGACCATCTGCCCCGGGTGTCTGAACACCTCGCTGAACCACTCAATGCGGCTCGCCGTGAACAGCCCCAGCATGATGCCGATGAAGATGGCCACTCCCCCGAGTCTGGGCGTCGGGCGGGTGTGCACATCTCGCGCTCTGATGGCGGGATAGATGTGAAAGCGGAGCGCAAAGCGCAGCACGGCCCAAGTCAGCCCCCACGTCGCGACGGCGGCGACGAACGCGACCAGCGCATAGCCCTTCACTCGGTCAGCACCTTGCCGTCGCCGATCACCTCGGCGAGCTGCTCAGGGGTGACGCCGCCCTGCCGCACGATCCGCACCGCGCCGTTCACCTCGAAGAGCGTCGCATCGATGATGGTCGACGAGAGTCCGCTGTGACTGGTGCCATGGTCGAGGTAGACCTCGACGCTGTCGCCGAGCTGCTGCTGTGCGTCGTCGATCGTGGTCGCGGCCGGCTGGCTGTGCCGATTCGCCGAGGACACCGCGAGGGGCCCCGTCTCTTCGAGCACGGCGAGTGCAACCGGCTCGTCGGGAATGCGCAGCGCAACCGTGCCCTGCGTGTCGCCGAGATCCCAGTTCAGGCTGCTGCGTGCGTTGAGAATGATGGTGAGCGCGCCCGGCCAGAACTTCTCAGCTGCCCGTTCGATGGGCTCGGGCACGTCTTCGGCCAGAGCATGCAGGCTGTTCAGGCTCGGAATCAGCACCGGCGGCGGCGACTGACGTGTGCGCCCCTTCGCCTCGAGCAGCGCGTTGACCGCGTCTGGAGAGAAGGCGTCGGCGGCGATGCCGTAGACCGTGTCGGTGGGCATCACGACCAGTCGGCCGCGCCCGATGGCTCGGCGGGCCTCTCTCGTTCCGGTCAGTAGCTGCTCAGTGTCGTTGCAGTCGAACACGCTGCTCATGTCGAAATCTCCTCGGGGTGTCTGTAGCAGTCTAGTCGCCGAGTCTGCGTGTGCCCTGTGTCGACTCGCGACCGAGTGCGATCAGCGGCTCAGTGGCGCGACGGGTGTCGGGCTTCGGTGAATCGGTCACGACCGGTCAGGTCACGATGCGTCTGTGCTGCCTCGAACCCCGCCGTTTCGAGCAGCGTGCGCACGTCCGAGCCCTGCTGCTCGGTGTGCTCCAAGAGGATGCTCCCTCCGGCCTGCAGCGCGGCGAACGCGGGCGCGACCAGCTCACGGATGAAGTCGAGACCGTCGGCGCCGGAGTAGAGCGCCGTGTCGGGGTCGGCTCTTGCCTCGGGCTCGAGCGGGATGTCTCCCATCGGCACGTACGGCGGGTTCGACACGATCAGATCGAACGTGCCTGCTGACTCTGCCACGGGCTGGCCAGGCGTCATCTGCGCTGCCGCCTGTGCCCGTGACCGTGGGTGCGGCTGCGCTGGCAGGAGCGATGAGGAGGCGACGGCGAGGTCAGCGATCGCATCACCGGCGACGAGTTCGACGGCGCTGTCGGCCGCTGCCAGGGCATCGGTGTAGGCGACGATGTTGCGCCGCGCCCACGCTTCGGCGGCGGTCTCGAGTTCGACGGTGCGCACCTGCGTATGCGGCAGCTCAGTGGCGATCGCGAGGCTGATCGCGGCCGAACCGGTGCCCGCTTCGAAGACTCGGAGGCGTCGTGGTGCGACGTCGCGTCGAGTGCCGTCTGTCAGGGCCGGGTCGACAGCGGCTGCGTCGTCACCGTCGGAGTCGGATGTCTGCTCGGCGGCACGACGCTCGCTCAGCAGCTCGAGTGCGCGTTCGACCAGCAGCTCGGTCTCTGGGCGCGGCACGAACACGCCCTCCCCAACTGACAGATCGAGCGCGCGAAAGGGCGCCCTGCCGAGCACATGCTGCAGTGGGATGCGCCGCGCGCGTCGTTCGGTCAGCGTCTCGATGGTGTGCATCTGCTCGGCGCTCACCCGGAGTCGACCGGTGAGCTCGGCCAGGCTGAGGTCGCCGAGACTCACATCGAGCACGTGCGCGACGATCTGTCGGGACTCTGCCCGAGCCGGACCGATACCGGCCTCGGCCAGCCGCTGCAGCATCCGCAGGACGACCGGCCCCACCTCGCTGCCGCCAGCCGGATCGGTCACTGCCCCAGTGCCTCGAGACGGTGCGTCTCGTCGGCGGCCACAGCTGACTCGATCACGGGATCGAGCTCGCCGTTCATCACCTGATCGAGGTTGTAGGCCTTGAACCCGGTGCGGTGGTCGGCAATGCGGTTCTCTGGAAAGTTGTAGGTGCGGATGCGCTCCGAACGGTCCATCGAGCGAATCTGGCTGTGGCGCTGCTCGCTGGCTGCGGCGTCGAGCTCTTCCTGCTGTTTGGCGAGCAGGCGGGCCCGCAGCACGCGCATGGCGGCGTCACGGTTCTGAATCTGGCTCTTCTCGTTCTGCATCGACACCACGATGCCGGTCGGCAGGTGGGTGATGCGCACCGCCGAGTCGGTCGTGTTGACCGACTGACCGCCAGGGCCGGACGAACGGTAGACGTCGATGCGCAGATCGTTCTGATTGATCTGCACCTCTTCGGGCTCGTCGACCTCGGGAAACACCAGCACACCGGTGGTCGAGGTGTGGATGCGCCCCTGGCTCTCGGTGACCGGCACACGCTGCACGCGGTGCACGCCGCCTTCGTACTTGAGGTGCGCCCAGACGCCCTCAGCCGGGTTGTTCGAACGACCCTTGATAGCCACCGAGACGTCTTTGTACCCGCCGAGGTCGGATTCGGTGGAGTCGAGCATCTCGACCTTCCACCCCTTTTTCTCGGCGTAGTGCATGTACATGCGCAGCAGGTCGCCGGCGAAGAGGGCGGACTCCTCGCCGCCCTCACCGCCTTTGATCTCCATGATCACGTCACGGCCGTCATCGGGATCGCGCGGGATCAGCAGTCGACGCAGGCGTTCGGCCGACGCGGTGAGCTCGGTCTCAAGACCGGGCACCTCCTCGGCGAACGAATCGTCTTCTTTGGCCAGCTCACGCGCGGCCTCGAGGTCTTCGTCAGTCTGCCGCCAGTGCTCGTAGGCGACCTTGATCGCATTGAGCTCGTTGTACCGACGGCTGAGCTTTTTGGCCAGCGCCGGCTTGGTGTGCACCACCGGGTCGGCCAGCTGCACCTGCAGATCAGCGTGCTCGGCGAGCAGTTTGTCGACGGAGTCGAACATCGAGCTCACAGTCGAGGCCTCGCTCAACGCTGGCGCAGGCCGGGCACGTCATGTGCCTGCATGCGCATCAGGAACTCGACGTTCGACTTGGTCTCTTTCAGACCGTTGAACACGATCTCGATGGCCTGCTGCGGTTCGAGGCCGCCCAGTGCGCGACGCAGCTTCCAGACGATTTTGAGCTCGTCGGCCGGCAGCAGCAGCTCTTCACGACGGGTACCCGACGCGTTGACGTCGACGGCCGGGAAGATGCGCTTGTCGGCCAGCTGACGCGACAGGCGAAGCTCCATGTTGCCGGTGCCCTTGAACTCCTCGAAGATCACTTCGTCCATCTTCGAACCGGTCTCGACCAGAGCCGAGGCGATGATCGTCAGCGAGCCGCCGTTCTCGATGTTGCGCGCGGCACCGAAGAAGCGCTTGGGCGGGTAGAGCGCCGACGCGTCGACACCACCAGAGAGGATGCGACCCGAGGCCGGCGTCGACAGGTTGTAGGCACGACCCAGACGGGTGATCGAGTCGAGCAGCACGACCACGTCATGACCCAGCTCGACCAGGCGCTTTGCCCGCTCGATGGCCAGCTCGGCGACCGTGGTGTGGTCGTCGGCGGGGCGGTCGAACGTCGAGGCGATGACCTCGCCCTTGACCGTGCGCTGCATGTCGGTGACCTCTTCGGGGCGCTCGTCGACGAGCACGACCATGAGGTGCACCTCTGGGTTGTTCACCGTGATCGCGTTGGCGATCTGCTGCATGATGATCGTCTTGCCGGCCTTCGGCGGTGCGACGATCAGACCACGCTGACCCTTGCCGATCGGTGCGACCAGATCGATGACTCGACCGGTGAGCTTCTGCGGCTCGGTCTCGAGGCGCAGACGCTCTTGGGGGTACAGCGGCGTGAGCTTCGAGAACTCGACGCGCTGACGCGCCTCTTCGACCGTGGCACCGTTGACGGTGTCGAGCTTGACCAGTGCGTTGTACTTCTGACGGCTGCTGTTCTCGTTCTCACGAGGCTCTTTGATCGCGCCGACGACCGCGTCGCCCTTGCGCAGACCGTAGCGCTTGACCTGTCCGAGCGAGACGTACACGTCGTTCGGGCCGGGCAGGTAGCCGCTGGTGCGCACGAACGCGTAGTTGTCGAGCACCTCGAGCACACCTGCGATCGGGATCAAGGTGTCGTTCTCGGTGTACTCGGGCTCGTCTTCACGGCCGCGACGCTTGCGGTCACGGTTGCGGTTGCGGTTGCGGTTGCGGCCACGACGCTCGTCGTTGTCGTGATCGTCGCGACGCGAGTTGTCGTCGCCCTTCTCACCGCGTTCGCGACGGTCGCCCTTCTCGTGGCGGTCGTGCTTGTCATTCTTGTCGTTCTTGTCGCTGCGATCGTTCTTGTCGCTGCGATCGTTGTTCTCGTCTTTGGCGTCTTTGCCCTCAGCCGACTCGGTGTCGTTCTGACGGTCGTTGTCACGCCCACGGCCACGCCCGCGCCCACGGCTGCGACGCCCTTCGCGGTGCTCATTACGGCCCTCGTGGCCCTCGGTCTCGCCATCAGCGCTCTCGCCGTTCGACTCTGCTGAGGTGTTCTCTGCGTCAGTGCGCTGCTCGCTGCGGCGACCGCGCTTCGATTCGCGCTGCTCACCTGCCTGCGGTGTCTCGGTCTGTGCGTTCTCAGCCGGCTCGTCACTCTGAGCCGTCGCATCTGCGGCGACCTCGTCGCGCGCGGCGCTGCTCTGGCCGCTGTCGGCATGTCGAGCGGCGGTCTGCTTCGAGCTGGCACGACGCGGGGCGCGCGCCTCGGTGCGCGGTGTCTCGGCCGTGCTCTGCTCGGCCTGAGCGCCGGGTGCGTCGAGCACCTCGACGGTGACCTCGGCGTTGACGCCGTCAGCCACATCGGTCGTGGGCAGCGTCGCCCGACGCGAGCGGCGACCCGTGCTGGCACGGCGTGTCTGCGGCGCCTCGGCGGCCGCGGTGGCCGGCTCGGCCTCAGCTGTGGCGGCGGCCGCTGCGGGCTGCTCGGTCGTGCTCGCTGCGGCGGCCGGCTCGGTATCTCTGGTGTTGGTCGGCTCAGCGGTCGATGCGCCGGCCAGCTCGGCACGGCGATCGGTGATCGCTGAGATCAGTTCGCTCTTGCGGAGCTTCACGCCTGAGAGCCCCAGCTCTGCGGCGATGCTCTGCAGCTCTGCCACGCGCAGGGTGGTCAGCTTCGGCGTCTGGGTGGTGTTCTTGACATCAGTCACAGGAGGTTTTCCTCTCGCCTTGCCGTTTCGGCCAAGGAGATTCATCGATCGGTGGTCCCGATCGTCATTACAGAAGGGCACACATCTGAGAAAACGTGAGGTGCCGCTGGATCATGACCGAGAGCACAGCTCTCAAAGTCACAGCTCTACTGTAGCACCCTCAGCGGCGATCGCCACCCGATGCGACTTCCATCGCACGGGCGTGTCATTCGAGGCGGAATCGACCAGGCCATCCGCCGCTGCCACGGCGTCGGCCTCAGCCGAGCTGGTCGCGAGCACGAGCACGGTCGGCCCCGCCCCGCTCAGCGCAGCCGCATGCCCCTGCGTGCGCAGATCGGTGATCATGCGATCGGTCGCCGGCATCGCCTGAGCACGGTACGGCTGATGCAGGCGGTCTTCGGTCGCCTCGAAGAGCAGGCTCGGGTCTTCGCCGAGAGCATGAACCAGCAGCGCCGAACGCGACAGGTTGAACACGGCGTCGGCGACCGGCACGCTCTCTGGCTGGAGCATGCGCATGACGCTCGTCTTGGTCGTGTAGTCAGGCACCAGCAGTACCGCATGGATGCTCTCGTCGACCGTCATGGAGGCGCAGCGAGGGAGCCCCTCGGCATCGGTGTAGGCGATGGTCGCACCACCGTAGACGGCCGGAGCCGCGTTGTCCGGGTGCCCCTCGCAGGCGCTGGCCAGCCGGAAGACCTCGTCGCGGTCGGGCTGCCCGCCGGTGTGCAGCGCGAGCGCCGCGGCGACTCCGGCAACCACGGCCGATGCCGACGATCCGAGCCCTCCCGACTGCGGCACACCGTTCACAGCACGCAGATGCGCCCCAGAGAGGCTGCCCCCGAGCTGCGCAGTGGTCTGCAGCAGAATGCGCACGAGCAGGTTGCGACGGTCGCGCGGCAGCCACTTCGCCCCCGCGCCCTGCACGTCGACCGTGAACCGGCCGGAGTCGTTCGGGACGACCTCGACTTCGTTCCACAGGTCGACGGCGATGCCGAGCGAGTCGAAACCTGGGCCCAGATTGGCGCTGGTGCCCGGAACGCGGACGCGCACGGACATCTCAGTCTCCCTCGACGCGCATGACGCCGATCACGGCGCGTACGGCAGAGGCCTCGGCCAGCTGCTCGACGGTGCGCTGCAGTCGGCCTTCTGTGGCACGGTGCGTGACCACGACGAGGCTGGCGTCTGCGGCAGAGTCGGCCAGCTGCTCCTGATGCAGTGCACGAACCGAGATCTCGTTGCCGGCGAAGACAGCCGAGATCTGTTCGAGCACGCCTGGCTCGTCGGCGACGTGCAGGGTGATGTGCCAGCTCGACTCGACCTCTGAGATGTCGGCGATGCGCAGGTTCGCGTCGAAAGAGACGAACTCCGCCGGAGCACCGCGCACGATGCGCTTGGCGGCGAGCACGAAGTCGCTGAGCACGGTCGATGACGTCTCGACACCGCCGGCTCCTGCCCCATAGAACATCAGATCTCCGGCATCGAGAGCCTCGACGAAGATCGCGTTCTTGCCGCCGTGCACCGCGGCGAGCGGGTGATCTGCCGGCACCATCGCCGGATAGACACGCACGTTGACCGCATCGCGTTCGCCCGGTTTCGCAGGCAGCCGCTCGGCGATCGCCAGCAGCTTCACCACGTAGCCGTCGCGTTTCGCGGCGACCAGCTGTTCGGTGGTGAGCTGCGTGATGCCCTCAGTGTGCACCGCAGACCGAGGCACGTGCGTGTGGAACGCGAGACCGGCCAGAATCGTCGCCTTGGCTGCTGCGTCATGCCCCTCGACGTCGGCACTCGGGTCGGCTTCGAGATAGCCCAGACGGCTGGCCTCGTCAAGAGCCTCTTCGAGCGTGATGCCTGCGGTGTCGATGCGGTCGAGGATGTAGTTCGTGCTGCCGTTGACGATGCCGAGCACGCGGTTGATGCGGTCGCCCACGAGAGAGTCCTGCAGCGGCCGGATGATCGGGATCGCGGCCGCCGCGGCCGCCTCGTACCAGGTTTCGGCGCCGCCGCGTCGCCCGGCCTCGAAGATGTCGACCTGATGCGCAGCCAGCAGAGCCTTGTTCGCGGTGATGACGTCTTTGCCGTCGCTGAGCGCGCGCTCGATGTACGTGCGTGCGGGCTCGATGCCGCCGATCAGCTCGATCACGATGTCGGCCTCGTCGATGAGGCGGTCTGCGTCGGTGGTGAACAGCTGCTGTGGCAGCTCGACGTCGCGGTGACCGTGCAGGTTTCGGACCGCGATGCCGATCAGCTCGAAGTCGGCACCGATGCGCTGCGCGAGCTCGGCACGCCGCTCGATCAGCTGGCGGGCCGTCTGAGCGCCGACCGAGCCGGCACCGAGCAGGGCCACTTTCAGCGTGCGGTGAGTCATCTGTCCTCCGTCTTGTTCGTGATCTCGAGACCGGCGTCACGGCGCAGCAGCGTCTCGATGCTCTCACCGTGCACCAACAGGTGCGCGGCTCCGTCCCAGACGCCCACGACTGCCGGGCGCGGAAGCATGTTGTAGTTCGACGACAGCGAGAAGCAGTACGCTCCGGTGTCGGGCACGGCGAGCAGGTCGCCCCGCCGCACGTCTTCGGGCAGGTAGTCGGCCTGCACCACGATGTCGCCGCTCTCGCAGTGTTTGCCCACCACGCGCACGAGCACCGGCTCGGCGTCGCTGGTACGCGAGGCGAGTGCGGCCTGATAGTCGGCGTCGTACAGCTCGGGGCGCGGGTTGTCGCTCATTCCCCCGTCGACGGCGATGTACCGACGCGTATTGCCGGCAAGATGATCGACCTGCACGTCTTTGATCGTGCCGGTCTCGTAGAGCGTCACACCGGCACGCCCCACGATCGAGCGACCCGGCTCGATTGCGATGTGCGGCACTTGGACGCCCTGAGCGAAGCAGGCACGCTGCAGGGTCGATGCGATGTTCTCGGCCATCTGCTCGATCGGTCGCGGCTGGTCGGCCTCGGTGTAGGCGATGCCAAAGCCGCCGCCCAGGTTGAGTTCAGGAACCGGCCCACCTTCGAGCAGTCGCTTCTGCACCTCGATGAGACGCGTGATCGCTTCGTCGAACCCGAGCGCGTCGAAGATCTGCGATCCAATGTGCGAATGCATGCCCACGAATTCGACGCGGTCGATCGCGCGCAGACGGCGCACCGCTTCGTCGACATCGGCGAGCGCCACCCCGAACTTCTGGTCTTCGCGCGCGGTGGCCAGGAACTCATGCGTCGACGCGTGCACGCCCGTCGTCACGCGCAGTCGCACGCGCTGTCGATACGACGGGTCGGCCAGCGGGCTGGACGCAGTAGGCGAACCGGCTGCCGCATCCGCCGCCGTCTCGGCGACCGCGTCTTCGATCACAGCCTGCAGCAGATCGATCTCGTCGAGCGAGTCGACCACGATCGTACCCAGGCCGATGCCGACCGCGGCGCGCAGCTCGGCATACGACTTGTTGTTGCCGTGCAGGCCGATGCTCTGCGGCGGCATGCCTGCGGCGACGGCGATCGCGAGCTCTCCCCCGCTCGAGACGTCGACGTTGAGCCCGGCGTCGCGCATCCAGCGCACGACATCTGAGGTGAGCAGGGCCTTCGAAGCGTAGTAGACGGTGACGTCGGTGCCGATCGTGGCGAGTGCGTTCGCGAATGCGTCACGGATGCGAGTGGCCTGCGCGACGGCGGTGGCCCGATCGACCACGTAGAGCGGCGTGCCGAAGGTCTCAGCGAGCTCGACGACCGACACTCCCCCAATCTCGACCACCCCAGCGGCATTTCGGGTCGCGGTGTCTGGCCAGATGGAAGGGTCGAGGGCGTTCAGGTCTTCGGGAATGGCGAGCCATTCAGGAGCCAGCGGTTCGATGTGATCTGAGTGTGAGGGCACCCGCATATTCTACGTGGTCGACACGGCGGCCTGCCCCAGCAGGAGCAAACCTACGACCTTGCCGCCGAGAGTGCAGAAAGTGCGGCGTTCAGCGATGAGCCGGCGCCAAGGAGGCACCGAGAGTACAGGAGATGTGATGTTTGCGATGAATCAGAGCGGAGGCGATGCCGAAAGTACAGAAGGTGCGACCATCAGCGGCTGATAGTCACAGATTCTGCCAACTCGACGCGAAACCGAACAGAACCGCGGACGACACTGACCCGAGCCCGAGGTTGCACCGCCGAAAGTGCAGAAAGTGCGGCGTTCAGCGATGAGCCAGCGCCAAGGAGACACCGAGAGTACAGGAGATGTGGTGTTTGCGATGAATCAGAGCGGAGGCGATGCCGAAAGTACAGAAGGTGCGACCGTCAGCGACTGATAGTCACAGATTCTGCCAACTCGACGCAAAACCGAAGACGAAGGTGAAGACCAAAGACAAAGACAAAACCAGGCAGACTCGCATGCGCTCGGGAGCTCGGGGGGGGGGGGCAGAGACTCCCCCGCAGGCTCACATGCGCTCTGGGGCAGAGACGCCCAACAGGTTCAGACCGTTGCGCAGAACCTGTCCCGCGGCATCGTTGAGCGCCAGGCGCGCAGCATGCACCGGCTCGACCGCCCCGTTGCTGAGCGGAATCACGCGGCAGTTGTCGTACCAGCGGTGGAAGTCGCTTGCGAGCTCTTCGAGATAGCGGGCCACGCGGTGCGGCTCGCGGAACTCCGCAGCCTTCGCCACCACGGCCGGGAACTGCGCGATCTTCGCGATCAGCTCGGTCTCGGTGGCGTGCGTGAGCGTCGACGGGTCGAAGTCGAAGGCCGAGACGGTCACCCCGGCAGCCGCCGACTTCGCAGCCGCGGTGCGCACCTGTTCGACGTCCTGCCCGGGCAGTGCCACGGCGATGCCCGCGGCAGCGGCGTTCAGCCCCACGTTGTGCGTGCGGGCATGCGCGTACTGCACATAGAACACCGGGTTGTCGTTGGTGCGGCTGCGCAGCTTCTCGCCGTCGAGATTCAGCGGAGAGTCTGCGGGGTACCGCGCCAGCCAGTAGCGCATCGCGTCGCTGCCGATCCAGGAAAGCAGATCGTCGAGCTCGATGATGTTGCCGGCGCGCTTCGAGAGCTTGGCTCCGTTGAGGTTCACCAGCTGCCCGATCAGCACGCTGATGTTCGTCTCGGGATCGTCGCCCGCCGCGGCCACGATCGCCTTCAGCCGGTTCACGTACCCGTGATGATCGGCGCCCAAGAAGTAAATGGCCTGCTCGTACCCACGGCGGCGCTTGTCGAGATAGTACGCGGCATCGGCGGCGAAATACGTCTCTTCTCCGTTGGAGCGCACGACCACGCGGTCTTTGTCGTCGCCGAAGTCAGAGGTGCGCACCCAAGTCGCGCCCTCCTGCTCGAAGACGCGACCCTGATCTCGCAGGTGCTGCACCGCATCCTGAATCAGGCTCGTACCGGTCTCGGGGTTGATCGCGTGCAGGCGACGCTCGCTGAACCACACGTCGAAGTGCACGTTGAACGTGTCGAGCGAGTGCTTGATCTCGGCGAGCTGCTTCGCGTAGGCGAGCTCACGTGCGGTCGAGAGCTGCTCGTCGGCCGGCAGATCGAGAATGTCGGGCCGCTCGCCTTTGACGTAGGCGGCGAGGTCCTGGATGTACTGCCCCGGGTAGCCGCCCTCGGGGGTGGGCTCACCCTTGATCGCGGCGAGCACTGAGTCGGCGAACCGATTCATCTGACTGCCGGCGTCGTTGATGTAGTACTCGCTGACGACCTTCGCGCCGGATGCCCTGAGCAGCCGAGCGATCGAATCGCCCAGCGCCGCCCACCGGGTGTGCCCGATGTGCAGCGGGCCGGTCGGGTTGGCCGAGACGAACTCGAGGTCGATCGAGTGACCGGCGAGCGCCTCGTTGTCTCCGAAATGGTCGCCCTGGTCGATGACCGTCGGCAGGATGCTGGCTCCTGCGGCAGCGTCGAGCGTCACGTTGATGAACCCCGGGCCTGCGACGTCGACCTCTGCGATGCCGTCGACGTCGCGCAGACGCCCGGCGATCGTCTCGGCGAGCGCACGCGGAACCAGCCCGACGCGCTTGGCGTGCTGCAGCGCGACGTTGGTCGCCCAGTCACCGTGGTCGCGGCTCTTCGGCCGGTCGATGCGCGGGGCCGGCACCGAGGTGAGCTCGGCCGGCACGTCGCCTGACTCGGCGAGGCCGTGCAGGATGTCGACGATGGTCTGCGAAAGATCTTCAGGGGTCACGAGGGCCTATTCTAGCGACTGCGAGCGCGCCGCGCCCTGCATGGGCTGCGATGGATGCTATTCTGATGGGCGTCTGTGTGCGCCTGCGATGTGGGTGCGTGCGGTCTGCGCCCATAGCTCAGCTGGATAGAGCGTTGGTTTCCGGTACCAAAGGTCAGGGGTTCGAATCCCCTTGGGCGCACCGAATACTGATAGAAGGTGTACCCGGCGGTGTGCCCAAGGTGCAGCCGAGCCGGTGCTCGGTCAGCCCGATACCGGCTCGGCACTTCTGTTCCTAGCGCCTCATTCCCCTGTCGAGGTCGAGGCGTCGCTGGCCGGCCCGGTCGAATCGATCGTGAGCACGAACACCAGAGCCTCATGCTGCATCACTGCTCCGTCGCTGCTGCCATACGCCTCTGACGGCGGCACGACCGCCACCACCGTCGAGCCGACCTTCTGCCCGACCAGCGCCTTCACGAATCCGGGAATCAGCCCCGCTTCGTCTGCAGTGCTCGATGCGGCGTCGCCGCCGTAGTTGCTCTCGACCTGCTTGCCGTCGCGCAGCTTGGTGAGCTGGTAGTGGAACGACACGCTGTTGCCCGCCGCCACCGTCTCGCCGTCACCCTGCTTGATGACCTTGACCTGTGTGGTCTTCGGCGTGACACCGGTCGTGATCGTGGTCGTGGGGTTTCCGGAGTCGTCGAGTGTCACAGTCGGAAAGTCGGCATCGCCGAACGTGTCAGAGAGCTCGGGGTCGCTCGACTGCACGAGCCCGATGACGTCGACCACCATCGCCAACGGGTCGGAGTCGTCGAGACCGAAGTAGCTGCTTGCATTGCCTGCGCCGAGAAGGTCGGAGGCACTGCCGGTGATGCTCAGGCGAGTTCCGATCTTCTTGCCGTCGATCTGATCGGGCAGCGAGCTGAAGTACTGCTTCCACGACGCCAGGCTCGACGTCGTGTTGTAGGGCGAGAGATCTTTCTGATTGGTCGGGTCGTAGAGTGCCAGCCCGATCTCGACGTTGTCGTCTTTGCCGACGGTGTCGCCGTCTCCGTCGATCAGCGTCTTGACCTGCACCTTCGAGGTGTCGACGTCACCCGAGACGCTGACGGCCGCCGCCGTGCCGAAGTCACCCGTGACGTCGACGCCGTTCGACCCGTTTGAGCATCCGGCCAATCCCACCATCGTCGCCGCGATCACTCCGGCTGTGAGCAACTTGCGCACGCTATCACTCTCCTGTCTCTGGCCATGTCGCAGCATGGCCTCGTCATCGTCTCAGATTCTGCTTCGATCGCTCCATTCGGCGGATGCCATGGAGCCCCCGGCCTTTCGGCTGGCGTGGGCCAGTATGTCTGAGGTGTTCGATCAATCCTGATCGCTGCGCATTCCGGTGACTCATGACTGCACTGTGAATTCGCTGAGCGTCTGTGCGCAGAGTGCCGTCCGAAGCACGCCGCCTCGGCACGGCAGCAAAAAGGGGCGCCGGCGAAAGCCGACGCCCCCTTCTGCCTCAACGAACGAAACTCGGGCTCACTTCTTGGCGCCGGCGGCCTCGCGCTCGGCTTTCGCCTTGAGCTCGCTGGCAGCAGCCTGGGCACCGTACGCCTCGCGTTCGTCGCGTGTCAGGCGGCGCAGCTGCGTGACGTGACCGGGGTTCAGTTCGTCAAGCGACGAGACGCCGAGCAGCTTCATGGTGCGGATGATCTCGTCGCGCAGAATCTGGATCGTGCGATCGACGCCCTGACGGCCACCGGCCATCAGTCCATACAGGTAGGCGCGGCCGATGAGCGTGAAGTTCGCGCCCTTAGCGATCGCCGCGACCACGTCGGCTCCAGACATGATGCCGGTGTCGACGCCGATCTCGGTGCGATCGCCGACGGCTTTGACCACGTCGGGCAGCAGCTGGAACGGCACCGGGGCACGGTCGAGCTGACGGCCGCCGTGGTTCGAGAGCACGATTCCGTCGACCCCCGCAGCGACCAGGTTCTTCGCGTCTTCGACGTTCTGCACGCCCTTGATCACGAGTTTGCCGGGCCACATCTCACGAATGACGTCGAGGTCGTCGAAGCTGATGGTGGGATCCATGGCGCTGTCGAGCAGCTCGCCGACCGTACCGCCGGTCGAGCTCAGCGAAGCGAACTCCAGCTCAGGAGTGGTGAGGAAGTCCCACCACCACCATGGCCGCGGAATCGCATTGATGACGGTGCCGAGCGAGATCTGCGGCGGAATCGAGAAGCCGTTGCGCTTGTCTCGCAGGCGCTGCCCGGCGACCGGGGTGTCGACGGTGAAGAACAGTGTGTCGAACCCGGCTTTGGCCGCGCGACGAGTGAGCTCGTAGCTGATCTCACGGTCACGCATCACATAGAGCTGGAACCAGTTGCGCCCGTTGGGGTTGGCCGCTTTGACGTCTTCGATCGACGTGGTGCCCAGAGTCGACAGAGTGAACGGGATGCCCGCGGCGCCGGCGGCGCCGGCACCGGCGACCTCGCCCTCAGTCTGCATCAGGCGGGTGAACCCCGTCGGCGCGATGCCGAACGGAAGCGCAGACGAACCGCCGAAGATCTCGCAGCTCGTGTCGACATCCGTCGCTGGGTGCAGCACAGACGGATGCAGCTCGATATCGCGGAACGCCTGCCGGGCACGACGCAGCGAGATCTCGTCTTCGGCCGCGCCATCGGTGTAGTCGAAGGCGGCTCGTGGGGTGCGCCGCGCTGCGATGCGGCGCAGATCCCAAATGGTCAGAGCCGAGTTGAGCCGCCGGCGGCGACCGTTCAGATCGATAGGTTTGAAATGCAGCAGATCGAAGATCTCGCTAGGCTTGGGAAACTGCCTCGTCACCATGTTCGCCACTCTCCTATGAATCGCTGTCAGCGGCCCACACGCCAATGTGGTCGGGCCACCAGTTCGTTTCGGTCAGCCTAATGAGTGGCAACGACGAAAGAAAGGGTTGCCTCGCCTCACTCATCACGGTATGAGTTGGTTCGCACTCTGCAGCCGGCGGTCAGAAGTTCGCGTCGTCTTCGAGAACGACGGAATGCCAAGAAAGAGCAGACGGGCTGTCTGCTGCCGCTTGACTCTGCCGCGACGTCAACCGACAAAGTGGTAACCATGAACACGAACGCCGAGCCGTCAGGAGCAGTGACATGCGCGAGTGGCCGATCAGAGATGTCGCCCGAGCTACTGGGCTCACCAGCAGAACCCTTCGACACTACGAGCAGATCGGGCTGCTTCGGCCCGCACGGGTGGCCCCAAACGGCTATCGCTTCTATGGCGAGCCCGAGCTGTCCCGTCTGTACAGGATTCTCTCGCTGCGCGCGCTCGAGCTGCCGCTTTCCAGCATTCGGATCGCTCTCGACGACGAAACGGCACTCGCCGACGTGGTGCGATCTCATCTCTCACTGCTTGAAGACAAGAGAGCACGAGTTGAGCGACAGATCACTGCTGTCGAACAGACACTCAGGGCGATCACAGAGGGAGAGAATATGACCATCAGACAGATGTTCGCCGGCTTCGACCAGAGTGAGCACGAGACCGAAGTTCGGCAACGCTGGGGCGACAAGGCTTGGGACCGGAGCGCGAAGCGCCGGCAGCGCCTGAACGCTCAGGAGCGACGCGCTGACGACGCACGCAGCCTCGAGATCAACGGGGCCCTTCGTCGCGCAGCCGAAGCAGGCGATGATCCGGCAGGAGAACCGTTCCAAGCGCTCGTGGCCGCGCACCACCGTTGGGTCACCGACTTCTGGGACGGCCGAGTCCCGGATCAGGCCGCCTACATCGGCCTCTCAGAGCTCTATGTCGCCGCCGACCGATTCGCCGCGGTGTACGGCGGCAGAAAGAACGCAGAGGTCATCCGGACCGCCATGCAGACCTGGATCGCGCAACGGCCTGAGTCGGCGGACTGAGTCAGCGAGCTGAACACGTCGACGCGTCGCGGTGCATGACAGGGATGCGGGAGTCACCCTGGTGGGTCTGCCTCCAGAACTGGGTCAGGCCGTTGTCGACCTGCTCGACATCTCGTTCAGTGCCCAGCAGCTCGAACCGATACAGTTCGGGCACCTGGCACTTGGTCGCGATGATCGGCCCGGCATAGCAGTAGTACTCGCCGAAGTTCGTGTTGCCCGCGGTGATCACGCCGCGCAGCAGGCCTCGATTGACCGGGTCGTTGAGAAAGCGGATCACCTGTTTGGGCACGGCGCCATTGCGCACGCCGCCGCCATAGGTCGGCAGCACCAGCACGAAGGGACGTGAGACGCGCAGCATGCCCTCGGTGCGTGGGCGCAGCGGGATGCGCACAGCGTCGTGGCCCACACGCTCCACGAAACGACGGGTGTTCTCAGAGACGCTCGAGAAGTAGACCACCTCGGGTGACTCGTCTGCCCGAAGCTCTCGTACCGTCGCGGCGGTCGTCGACTGCATCACTTGTCCAACCTCATCCGTCTGCCCAACCTCCATATGTAGTGTCTCAGGCTCTCGTAACCCACAACATGTAGTATCCGCCGTTTCTCTGCGAAACAGATCAGGCACTCCGAAGAGAACGATTTGGAATGCCACACTTCGTGCGGGAAGAACAGGCCGATGACGACGACTCTGTGGGATCGTCGGCATCGGCCTGTGGTCTGGGATGCGCGCTGTCGCCTCGGTGACTCAGCGCGTCGATCCGAGCCGCGCGTCTTCGTTCTTCTCACGAAGGGCGGCTTCGGCCTCCTCTTCGCTGTGATGACGACGCAGCATCGTGAACAGCGCACTCGACGGCCCGAACAGGTACACGATGCCGAACGCGACACCCAGTACCACACCGATCATGCCGCCCGACGAGGTGTCGAACGCATAGCTGAGCAGGATGCCGACCAACACGCAGACGGCAGCGATCAGCGGTGCCAGCCAGAGCATCCGCCAGATGCTCGACGTGAGCAGACGGGCGGTCGCACCGGGCACGATCAGCATCGACACCGCAAGGATCACCCCGACCGCTTGGAACGACACGACGACGGTCACCGCCAGCGCACCGAGCAGCAGGCTGCTCAGCACGCGCGTCGACAGTCCCAGCGAACGGGCGTGAGTGGGGTCGAAGGCGAACAGTGTGAGGTCACGGCGCTTCAGCAGCACGACGACGACGGTGATCGCGCCGAGGACGATCACCTGCCACATGTCTGTCTTGGTGATGCCCAGCAGGTTGCCGAAGAGGATGTGATTCAGATCGGTCTGGCTGGGAGTGATCGATATCAGCACAGTGCCGAAGGCGAACAGCGTCGTGAACACGATGCCGATCGCGGCATCCTCTTTCACCAGCCGCTGCCCGCGCATGCCTCCGATCAGGGTCACGGCGATCGCAGCGAAGAGCAGCGCGCCGACGGCGAAGGGAACTCCCCAGATGTAGGCGAGCACCACGCCGGGCAGCACCGCGTGCGAGATCGCGTCACCCATCAGCGACCAGCCGATCAGCACGAGCCAGCAGCTGATCACGCCGCAGACGAGGGCGGTGACCATGCCGACGATCAGCGCGCGCTGCATGAAGGCGTACTGCCAGGGGTCGACCAGCAGCGAGATCAGGTCGTTCATCGGATCACCTCTCTGGCCTCGTCGGCGCTCAGGTCGAACGCGCGGGCCAGGTTCTGCGGCTCCAGCACCGTCTTGGTCTCGCCATGCATGAGCACCGTGCGGTTGATCAGCACCGATTCGGCGCAGAGCGCAGGCAGCGAGTGCAGGTCATGCGTGGCGACCAGAATCGTCGCGCCATCGGCGACGAGATCGTGCAGCACGCTGACGATCGTGGCCTCAGACCGCTTGTCGACGCCGGCGAAGGGCTCGTCGAGCAGCAGCACACGTGCATGCTGGGCCAGGGCCCGGGCGACGAAAACGCGTTTGCGCTGACCGCCTGAGAGCTGCCCGATCTGTCTTTTGGCGAGACCGGTGAGTTCGACGCGTTCGATCGCCTCGGCGACCGCCTCACGGTCGACCGCGCGCGGGTGGCGCACCCAGTTCTGGTAGCCGTAGCGGCCGAGCATGACGACGTCCTGCACGCTCAGAGGAAACGTCGTGTCGATGTCGTCATGCTGCGGTACGTATCCGATCATGCCGGCGCGGCGCGCCTTGACAGACGGCTCCCCGAGAAACGAGAGCCTGCCGCTGTGAATCGGAATGACGCCCATCAGCGATTTGAAGAGCGTCGACTTGCCGGCACCGTTCATGCCGACCAGACCGCAGATGCGGCCGGGCTTGATATGCACCGAGACGTCTCGCAGGGCACGCACTGCGCCATACGAGACGTTCAGATCGTCGACGGAGATGCCGTCGACAGCGGAGTCGATGCTCACTGGACGCTGGCTCCGGTCAGACCGTCGGCGATGGTGTCGGCGTCGTGCTTGAGCAGGTCGACGTATGTGGGCACCGGACCGTCTTTCTCAGACAGCGAGTCGACGTAGAGCAGGTGTTCGGGATCAGTCTCGAAGCGAGCGCCGGTGGCCTCGGCCACCTGTTCCATCGCCGAGGTGTTGACGGTCGACTCGCAGAACACCACAGGCACGTTTGCGGCCTTCACCTTGTTCTCGACGTCGGCCTTCTGCTGCGGCGTGCCCTCTGACTCGGCGTTGACCGGCCACATGTAGATCTCGTTCAGCCCCGAGTCACGGGTCAGGTACGAGAAGGCTCCTTCGCAGCTCACCAGAGTGCGCTGCCCCTCGGGAACGCTCGACAGGCGCTGCTCCAGACTGTCCGAGACGCCCTGGAGCTGCTTTTTGTAGTTCTCGCCGTTCTGTCTGTAGTCGGCGGCGTTGTCGGGGTCGAGGTCGCTGAAGGCCTTGACGATGTTGTCGACGTAGATCTGCCCGTTCTTCGGCGACATCCATGCATGGGGGTTCGGTTTGCCGCTGTACTCGCCCTCGCTGATGTCGATCGGGTCAACGCCCTCAGAGAGGTCGGCGCGCTTGGCCTTCGAGTCAGAGGTGAACTTCTCGAACCAGCGTTCCAGGCCCAAGCCGTTGTTCAGAATCAGATCTGCCTTCGAGGCCTCTTTGATATCGCTCGGGGTCGGTTCGTAGTCGTGGATCTCAGCGCCGGGCTTCGTGATCGACTCGACTTTCAGATGGTCGCCGGCCACGTTCTCGGCCATGTCGTCAAGCACGGTGAACGTGGTGAGCACGAGAGGCTTGCCGTCGCCGTCAGCCGACTTCTGCTCACTGCCGCCGTTCGAGGTGCAGGCGCTCAGAGATGCGACCACCACCGTCGCGGCGGCAGTCGCGGTCACAACGCGCAGGAGTCTTGATTTTGCCCACATATACAGGTGTCCTTTCACAGACGATCGAGTATTCGCTTTCATGCCAGCGCACCCAGCAGGGATTGCAGCGACAGCATCCACCGTAACCCAAACTGTTCGGTTACCCGAACTTTTATTTCAATGTGCTAGAACTAATTGCAGATGGACGTGCAAGGCTCGCCCACCATGCGCGAGCCTGCGGCTCGTGATCACCGGGAGTGCATGTAGAGGAGCACGCGATATGTCCATCGAATCTGAGACACGTCCGAAACGGGCAGACGGGTCGCGCAGGCGACTGATTCAGCCGGCGAACGGGCCGTCGCTGCAAGAGATCAACTCGACCGTGCGCACACCGCCCGCCCATGCCGGGTTCTGGCGAACGCTCGCCGCCTACAGCGGCCCCGGTGCGCTCGTCGCGGTCGGGTATATGGATCCCGGCAACTGGGTGACCTCGATCGGCGGCGGCTCGCAGTTCGGCTATCTGCTGCTCAGTGTGATCCTGATCTCGAGCCTCACCGCGATGCTGCTGCAGTACATGGCCGCGAAGCTGGGCATCGTCACGGGCATGGATCTCGCCCAGGCGACGCGGGCGCACACGGGGCGAAAGACGGGCTTCGTGCTCTGGATCGTGACCGAGCTGGCCATCATGGCCACCGACGTGGCCGAAGTGATCGGTGCGGCCATCGCTCTGCACCTGCTCTTCGGCATGCCTCTCGTGGTGGGCGTCATTCTCACGGTGCTCGACGTGTTTCTGCTGCTCCTGCTGCTGCAGATCGGCTTTCGCAAGATCGAGGCCATCGTCGTCACGCTCATCCTCACGATCATGGTCGTCTTCATCTACGAGGTCGTCATCGCCCAGCCTGATCTGCCACAGGTGTTCGCCGGCTTCGTGCCGAAGGCCGACATCCTCAAACCTGAGCAGCTGACTCTCGCCCTTGGCATCGTCGGCGCCACCGTCATGCCGCACAACCTGTACCTGCACTCTGCCATCGTGCAGTCGCGCGACTACGCACGCGAAGACGACGTCGAGAAAAGGCGTGCGGTGCGCTTCGCGACGTGGGATTCCAACATCCAGCTGTCGGCCGCGTTCATCATCAACTGTCTGCTGCTGCTGCTCGGTGCCGCCCTGTTCTTCGGCGTCGAGAGCGACTTAGGCACGTTCGGCGCGCTGTACGACGCGCTCAAGGACTCCAGCCTCGCCGGTGCCGTCGCCAGCCCTGTGCTCAGCACGCTCTTCGCCGTCGCCCTTCTCGCCTCGGGCCAGAACTCGACGATCACCGGCACGCTGACCGGTCAGGTCGTGATGGAGGGCTTCATCAAGATGCGGATGCCGCTGTGGGCCCGCCGCGTGATCACCCGAACGATCGCGGTGATTCCGGTGATCATCTGCACGGTGATGTACGGAGGCGACGAGCAGGCCCTCGACAACCTGCTGGTCAACTCTCAGGTGTTTCTCTGCATCGCGCTGCCCGTGTCGATGGTGCCGCTGGTCTGGTTCACCTCGTCGAAGAGGATCATGGGCAGCTTCGCGAACCCGCGGTGGGCCGTGGTGCTCGGATGGCTCGCGACCGGCGTGCTGACCGTGCTGAACATCAAACTCATCTTCGAGACCGTCGGTGATATGTTCGGGGCGTGATTCTGACCCTTGCCGGCGCGCAGATCGATATGTTCGCCGTCACCGTTGCGCGCGAAGCCGGAGTGCTGCGCCGCGACTGGGCCCTGCTCGATGCAGACGAACGGCGCCGAGCCGATCTGCTGCGCTCTCCCGCTCGGCGTGGTCTGTTCGTCGCTGCGCACGCTCGGCTGCGTCGAGAGGTCGGTGCACGTCTCGACTGTTCGCCCGCTGAGGTGCCTCTCGCACGGATGCCCTGCTCGCGCTGCGGCAGTTCGGCTCACGGCCGGCCGGTGGTCGCGGGCGGCTCATGGGCCAGCGTCTCTTCGTCGAAGCCCCACGTTGCGAGGCCGGTCAAAGACACGCCCTGGTTCTCTGTCTCGTATGCCGAAGATCTGGCGGTGATCGCTCTGAGTTCTCGCCCGGTGGGCGTCGACGTCGAGCACACCTTTGATGAGCAGACCGCTCAGCGTCTGCGTGAGATGCTGCTGAACGGGGCGCTGCCGCAGCACCTCGGTCACGAATTCATCGGCGCGCTGCAGAGTTCAGCGGTGTCGATCGAATCTGCTGCTGAAGCGGGGTCTTCAGAAGATGCTGCACATAAGCTGACTCGCGCATGGGTTCGTGCCGAAGCACGACTCAAAGCCTTGGGGTGCGGACTCTGCGACCGGCCGAGACCGGCCGTTGACGGCCTCGTGGACGAAAGGACCGTGCCCGCTGCCGCCTCGGTGCCCGACCGGGCTCTCGTCATCGCCGATGCTCCGGTGCCACACGACGTTCTGATACTCCATAACGCTGCGGTGCTGCTGCCCGATGCCTCAGCGCTGCAGAAGGCTGAGACCTCGAACCGTCAGCCAGTCGCACATGTCGCCTTGGCCGTGTAGCGATATGTGAGGCGAAACCGTCAGTACCCCACGAATTTCGCTACACGGTCCCGGCGAAACGGCGCTTCGCCGGCTCACTCCATCGGTACTCGGCGGACTGCGGAACAGCCCGCCTGCATCAGTCAGTGAGACGAGCGGCGAGCACATTCCGCAGATCGCGACGAGACGACTTGCCCACTGCCGTCACCGGCATCTCGTCGATCACATGGAACTCGTCAGGCACGCAGAACGAGGCGAGACCTACGTCGCGCAGAAACGCGCGCAGCTCACGACTCATTGCGACCGGGTCGTTCCAGGCATCAGCATCAGCGGTAACGGCATCGGCATCGTTAGCAGCAGCTGCGTCTGCAACAGCACCGGCAGCAGCACCAGCCCCTGTCGCACTGCGCAGCTGCACGAACGCCGCAATCGTCTCGCCGAGACGGTCGTCTGGCTTCGGCACCACCACCGCGTCGAACACACGCGGATGCTGTAGCAGGGCGTCTTCGACCTGAGCTGCGACGACTTTCTCTCCCCCGCGATTGATCAGGTCTTTGCTGCGCCCCTCGACGATCAGACTGCCGGTGTCGTCGATGCGCACGATGTCACCGGTGCGGTAGAAGCCGTCGTGCGTGAAGCTCGAACGGTTCGTCTCGGCCGCCCTGTAGTAGCCGTTGATCGTGTAGGGCCCGCGCGTCACAAGATTTCCGGCGGTGCCCTGCGGCAGCGGCTGATCGCTGTCGTCGACGATGCGCAGCTCGTCAGCCGGCGACATCGGGCGCCCCTGCGTCTCGACGATCTCGTCAAGCGGCGCATCGAGCGCGGTGTAGTTCACCAGCCCCTCGGCCATGCCGAAGACCTGCTGCAGCGTGCAGTCGAATGCGTCCACGATGCGCCGAGCAGCCGTCGGGGTCAGCTTCGCGCCCCCGATCTGCAGCACCTCGAGGCTCTCAAGCGAAGCCGCCGACCCCACGTGATCGGCCCAGAGCAGCGCCAGCGGCGGCACGAGCGCCGTGATCGTGACATGTCGCCGTGCGATCAGGTCGAAGCAGGTATCAGGTGCCGGCGCACTGGCGAGAACGACGGTGCCGCCCGCCAGCAGCACGCCCAGTACGCCGGGCGAACTCATGGTGAAGTTGTGCGGCACCGGCAGTGCCGCCAGATACACCGAGCGCTCAGTGACGCCGCACAGCTCGTTGCTGCGCCGCAGCGTGTAGATGTAGGCGTCTGACGAGCGCGGAATCATCTTCGGCACACCCGTGGTCCCGCCCGAGAGCTGCAGAAACGCCGTGTCTTCAGGATCGATCGAAACCGCCGGCGCCGATGCGAGACCCGGCTCGGCGGGCGCGACCAGAGCATCCGGATCAGTGATCACGATCAGCTCCGCATCAGCACGACCGGCTTCGGCACGGGCCGCCGCCACCTGTTCGGCGACGTGCGCGGCGGTCTCGCCCAGCCGGTCGCGGCCGTGTCGTCTGACAGTGATGATCGCGACGGCGTCGGCGTGCTGCACGAAGTGTGTGAGCTCGCGCTCACGGTGCCCGGGCAGTGCGAAGATCGGCAGCGCGCCGAGACGAAAGAGCGCGAACACGGTGGGCAGGTAGCTGATCACGTTCGGAAACTGCACCACCACGCGATCACGGTCGCGAATGCCGAGCGCGTGCAGGCGTGCGGCCGCGGCCTCGACGGCCGCGCCCAGCTCGTGGTAGGTCAGCTCGTGGCCGCGGTCGTCTGCGACGGCGAGCGCGTCACCTCGCTGGCGGATGCTGTGCTGCAGCAGGTCGGGAAAGGTCGCGCCGGTCCAGTAGCCGGCTGCCCGGTAGGTCGCCGCGCGTTCTGGCGGAAAGGGCGTAACGCCATCGAGCATTCTCAGACCCCACTGCTCGGCGCATGTTCGCGCAGCACCTCGACCCACTCTCCGAGGGTCGAAGCCTCGAGCAGATCCATATAGGTGACGGTGTAGCCTGCGTCGCGCGCCCGCTGCACGATCTCCATGGTGCTGAGCGAGTCGAGCCCCTGGTCGAAGACGTCTTCGGCAGGATCGATGCTCGACGGATCGTCGTTCTTCAGCGCGGTCGCGACGACCTGCTGGAGTGCTGAAATGTCTGGGTCACGGGGGAACATGGGACTCCTCTCACCGGCTCTGCGAATATGGCGTCGGATACACGCCATGAGAGCCGAGGCTCTTTCTCTCGGCGGTCACTGACTATACACTTGCTCACCATGTTCAGATCTTTGGCAGCGCTGCCGCTGCTGGGCACTCAGCGCGGAATTTGGATGGCGCAGGCCCGAGACCCGAACTCTGCCGCGTACAACACCGGGCGCTACCTTGACCTTCCCGTGCGACTCGACGCGGAGCGCTTCGTGGCTGCGGTCGAATCGATCGCCGCCTGCCATGACGTTCTGCGCGTGCGACTCACCGAGGTCGACGGCCAGCCGGCGCAGCAGGTGCTCGACCACGCTCCCTGGCATCCGCAGGTCGTCGACCTCTCAGACCAGCCCGATCCCCTCGCCGCCGCGCTGACGCACATGCGCGACGACATGGGTCGTACCCGCAGCCTCAGAGGTGTCGTGGGTGAGCCCGACGACCTGGTCTCAGAGGTGCTGTTTCAGCTGACGCCGGCAGGAGTCGAGCCGGGCCGCTCACTCTGGTACCAGCGAGCGCATCACATCCTGACTGACGGTGTGGGACATTCGCTGCTCTTCTCGCAGATCGCCCGCGCCTATGACGGCCGCGCCCCGAAGCCCGGGCCGTCGCTGCAGCAGCTGGTCGAGGCAGAACAGGCCGAGGCAGCCGACGACGACGCACTGAGCTTCTGGCGATCGCAGCGGGGCGATGCCCCGGCCTCGCCGCAGCTGTCGACACCGACCTCGACGACGTCAGGCGTCGGACCTGCACCAGTCGCACCCGCACCGAGCCACGTGCGCCGGTCGGATCTGCTGTCTCCGGAGGCATTCGAACGGCTCGAGGCGACGGCGGAGGACTGCGGCGGGTCGTGGGTCGACGCGGTGACCGTCGCCGCTGCAGATCTCACGGCAGGTCTGACCGACGCAGACGATGCCACGCTGGGTTTTCCGCTGATGCGACGCACGTCGTCGCTCTGGCGGCACACACCGGCGCCCAGGGTGACCGTGCTGCCGCTGCACGTGACGCTCGGCGAAGCGGCGAAGACGGGCTGCCTGAGCCTGTGTGACACCATCGCGCACACCAGACATCTGGTGCGTGAGGCGAGCCGGCACCAGCAGCTACTCGGCGAAGATCTGCGCGCCGAGGCCGGGCTGCGTCCCGACGACCGACTCTTCGGCCCACAGCTCAACGTGAAGCCGTTTCACGACGACCTGCGCGTTGCCGGGGCGCCGACCCGCATGATCGACCTGTCAGCGGGGCCGGTCGACGATCTGACGATCAGCGTGTATCCACTGCAGGGCGGTCTGCACATCGACGTCGACGGCAACCCGAATCGGCACACTGCGGTCGAGGTCGAGCGGCTGCTCGCCCGGTTGGTGCAACGGCTGACCCAGCTGGCGGCGCAGTCACCCGCCGCCCCGCTGATCGACGCCCGAACGCCTGAGGCGCGGGCCACCTCGCTGCTGCTCGACGACGAGCGCGCACAGCTCGCACGCTGGAACAGCACTGGCCACGAAACCCCGGCGACCACGCTGCCGCGTCTGGTGACAGAGTGCGCGGCGGAGCATCCACAGCGCATCGCGGTGGCCGACGACGAGCACAGCCTCACCTTCAAGGCCTTCGACCAGGCGGTGGATGCCGCTGCCGCCCGCCTGCGAGCGCTCGGTGTGCGGCAGGGCGAGGTCGTCGGCGTGCACCTGCCACGATCGGTGCGACTGTTGGTCGCCGTGCACGCGGTGATGCGCTGCGGGGCCGTGTATCTGCCGCTCGACGTGGAGTATCCGCCGAAGCGGCTGGCGAACATGCTCGAAGACGCTTGCGCGACTGCGGTGATCGCGCTGCGCGGAGACGCAGCGCCGCAGCCCACGAAAGGGCCGGCCCCACGGGTGCTGCTCGCAGACGATCTGCTGGCGGGTGCGGCAGGAACTGCTGCTGCGAGCGGCCGCGACATCGCCGACACGACGCAGCCCGGCACAGACACGACCGAGTCGCACGATGCGTCTGGGCAAAGCACATCTGCGTACAGTACGTCTGGGCACGGTTCGTCTGGGCAAGGCGCATCTGCGCACGGTTCGGGGGCGCCCGCAGTGACCCCCGACGCTCTCGCCTACGTGCTGTTCACCTCAGGCTCGACCGGCCGACCCAAGGGTGTGCAGATCTCACACCGGTCACTGGCCAGCCGACTGCTCTGGATGCGCGACTTCTGCGACGTAACCGAGACCGACGTGGTGCTGCACAAGACGCCGATCGGCTTCGATGTGTCGCTCTGGGAGCTGACGCTGCCGTTCGTCTGCGGGGCCCGTCTGCAGGTGGCCGCCCCGGGTGCGCACCGCGACCCCGAGCAGCTGGCACGCGTCATCGAACGTTCTGGCGTCACCGTGGCACACTTCGTGCCGACCATGCTGCAGACACTGCTTGCGGTGCTCGACGATGCCCAGCTGCGCGAGGCGCTCGCCTCGCTGCGGGTCGTCGTGTGCAGCGGCGAGGCTCTGCCTCCCGATCTCGCGCTGCGACTGCGCGCGGTCAGCGATGCGCGTCTGCTGAACCTCTACGGCCCGACCGAGGCGACGATCGACGTCACCGCGTTCGACTGCACCGAGCTGAGCGACGACCAGCTGCGCACGGCGACTGACCTGCCGATCGGTGCGCCGGTGTGGAACACGACGTTGCACGTGCTCGATCCGTTCGGTCGCGAGGTGCCTCCGGGCGCACCCGGCGAACTGTATCTGGGCGGTGTGCAGGTCGCCCACGGCTACATCGGCCGCCCAGACCTGACCGAGCAGCGGTTCATCACGCTGTCGCCGGACATCGGCCGCTGCTACGCGACCGGAGACCGAGCACGCTGGGAGCCGCTGAGATGGGCGGAGCCGAGCGGGGCATCCGCAGGAATGACTGACGCACCGCTCGTTTCGGCACCGGGTGCAGCGCCCGATTCAGCGTCTGCCGCAGCGCTCGCGCACACGTCGCCACAGACCGGCCGCCCCGCGCGACTGCACTTTCTGGGCCGACGCGACGGCCAGGTCAAACTGCACGGGCAGCGACTCGAACTCGCAGAGGTCGAACGGGCGATCTCTGGACCGCATCTCATTGAGAGCGCGGCGCGACTGCACGAGACCGCGAACGGCGACCACATGTTGGTCGGCTATGTGGTGGGCGACGAACAGACCGTCGCCGAGGCGCTCGAACGGTGTCGCTCCGTGCTGCCGACGTTCATGGTTCCGGCGACGATGATGCCGCTCGATCGGCTGCCGCTGTCGCCGTCGGGCAAGCTCGATCGTCGGGCACTGCCTGCGCCCACGCAGACATCAGCCGGGCTGCGAGCCGCAGATGATCTCGAGAGGGGCATCCTGCGGGCGTTCGTCAGCGTGCTCGGCGCCGATGCCGCTGGCGTGGCGACTGAGGATGGGGCGGGCGACGCAGCAGATGCCGCTTTCGGGGTGACCGACGACTTCTTCGCCTGGGGCGGCACATCGATCAGCAGCGTCACACTGCTGGCCGAACTGCGACGCACGAGCCTGCCGATCGAGCTCGGCGACGTCTTCGCGACGCCGACAGTGCGCGCGCTGGCCCAGGTCGTGCGCAGCAGGAAGGCGGGATCTGCGGCGGGGTCACGAGGTTATGAGCCCGTGCTGCGGCTGACCGGCGCCAGTGCCGATGCTGATGCTGATGCCGGCTGCGGCGCCGGTGCCACTGACGGCCCCAGCAGCGGTGTCAGCAGTGGCGCCGAGTCGCCGCTGTGGATCATGGTGCATCCCGCGGGTGGGCTCGCCTGGCCGTATCGCCGTCTGGCACAGCATCTCGACGCCCCGGCGATCGGGCTGCAGGCTGCCGCCTACCTCGGCGCTGAGCCGTCGACGTCGCTGCGAGCGACCGCTGACGAGTATGCGCTGCGCGTGATCGAGGTGGCCGCCGGGCGCCCGATCCGGCTGCTCGGCTGGTCGGTCGGAGGGGTGATCGCCCAAGACGTCTGCGCAGCGCTCGAAGCCGCCGGTCACGAGGTCGAGCTGTTGGTGCTCCTCGACAGCTACCCCTGCCCGGTGTGGCGAGATCAGCCGGCACCCGGTGAGGCGGATGCCGCACTCGCCTTGGTGCGCATGGCCGGCCTCACGCCGCAGGAGATCGAACAGAAGGATGATGCCTCGCTCGACATCGACGAGGTCGTGCGCGTGCTGCAGCAGCGTCGGCATCCGCTGGGCCAGCTCGGCGCCGAACGCCTGCACACCATGCGTGAGCTGGTGCAGGCGCACTCGCAGATGCTGCACACCGCGGAGCATCGCATCTCGCATGCCCCCACGATTTTCGTCGAAGCCTCTGGACCCGGACATCAGCTCTGGCAGGATCCCACAGCATGGCAGCCGTGGCTCGCGGGGCCGGTAGACCTGCAGCAGCTGCCGGTCGGGCACGAACAGCTGGTGATCGAGCCGTACGCCGCGCGCATCGCCGAGACGATCGCCGAGGCCGACCTGCTGGTGGCGTACGAACAGACACGTTGACAGAGCAGACAGAGCAGATACGCAGACAAAGCAGACAAAGCAGACAAAGGAGTTTCACCCGATGATGACCGATGGCAGCACGGAACGCTCCAGCGCGGATTGCGCGGACTCTACCGGGATCACGCGGGATCGGCCGATTTCGTCCAATCCCGGTCGGTCTGAAGCAATCGCCGCAGGTGACCCCGCCGGCCGCGCAGCAGTGCGCACGACCACCGACTGGCTGGTCGTGATCGCCTGCACCGCGATCATGATCGTCGAAGGCTACGACCTGCTGCTCTACAGCAACGCCATCCCGGTGCTGCTGGCCGACCCGACCATCGGCGTCGACCAGTCGGCCGCAGGCCTGATCGGCAGCATGATCTTCTTAGGCATGCTCGGCGGCGGCGTCGCCGCGGGGCCTGTCGTCCGGGCGCTCGGCCCCTCACGCACGATCCTGATCGGCATCATCGGCTTCACCGTCTGCACCGTCGCCGTCGCCGCTGCCAGCGACGCCTGGCACATCGGAGCAGCCCGCCTGCTCGCCGGCCTCTGTCTCGGCGTCGTGCTGCCTGCAGCCCTGACCGCCGCGCGCAATGCGACGCACAACGCCGACGGCTCGCTGACCATCACCATCGTCATGGGCGGCATCGCCATCGGAGCGGTCGCCTCGACGCTCACCGCGCAGAGCGTGCTGCACCTGGGCGGCTGGCGCACGCTCTTCCTGAGCGGCGGCATCGTCGGCATCCTGTTGGCAGCCATCACCATACCGGCGCTGCGCCGCATCGAAACGCATCACCGCAACGTCGCTCAGGCGGATACGGGGGCGAGTCGCGCATCCGTTCGCGAGCTGGTCGCACCCAGACATCGCACCCTGCTCGCGCTCGGGGTGCTGGTCACCTTCGCAGATCTGCTGACCTGGTACGGCGTGAGCACGTGGCTGACTCAGCTGATGCGCGAGTTCAGCATCCCGCTGCAGGGGGCGCTGCAGCTCATGCTGGTGCTGAACCTCGGCGCAGTCGTCGGGTCGGTCGGCATCGCGCTGCTCGCGAAGCGACTCGGCACCCGGCGCATCGCCGCCGCATCCGGCGTCTTGGCCGCCGTGGCGCTTCTGCTCATCGCCGGGCAGATAGGCCCGGGGTGGCTGCTCGCCGGCTACGCAGCGGTGCTCGGTGCCGGCGCGATCAGCGCGCAGAATCTGATCAACTCGTTGGTCGCCGACGCATTCCCGGTGCGGCTGCGCACAACCGCGCTCGGCTGCACGCTCGGGCTGGGACGCCTTGGCGCTGTCGTCGCACCGATCATCGGCGGGCAAACTCTCGCAGCGGGTCTCGGGCCGGCATGGGTGCTGGTCGCGTTCGCCTCGGCCGCGCTGCTCGGTGCCGTGCTGCTGATCTGGTTCACGCCCGAGCGAGTCGAGCGCAGCCTCGCGGCGAGGTGATGCGCGTGGCGCGGGTGCGCGGCCGGGGCCGAGCCTGATGTCGGCGCCCAGTGGCAGAATGTTCGAATGACCATCATCGCCTCTGCAGACGGATCAGCTCTCGGCAACCCAGGCCCCGCCGGCTGGGCCTGGTACGTCGACGACGACCACTGGGCGGCCGGGGGCTGGGAGCACAGCACCAACAACCGCGGCGAGCTGCAGGCCGTGCTCGAGCTGCTGAACGCGACGGCAGACCGCGACGAGCCGCTGCGCATCCTCTGTGACAGCCAGTACGTGATCAACTCGGTCACGAAGTGGATGCCCGGCTGGAAGCGCAAGGGCTGGAAGAAATCCGACGGCAAGCCGGTGCTCAACCGTGACCAGCTCGAGCAGATCGATGCGGCGCTGCAGGGACGAGACGTGCATTTCGAGTGGGTCAAGGGGCACGCCGGGCATCACATGAACGAGGCCGCCGACGAACGAGCGCACGGTGCCGCCCTCGCCATCCAGGCGGGGCGTGCGGTGGATGCCGGTCCCGGTTTCGCCGCATCGACTGCCCCGTCGTTCGCAGATACCGCGGCCGCGTCGACCGCAGATACCCTGGCAGACACCCCGGCGGACACCCCGGCAGACCCCCCAGCAGACCCCACCCCATCGAGCTCGGCTGCCTCAGACGCACTCGCAGCCGAACGGCTGCTCGCTGACGCACGTGGCGCCCGCGACATCGCCACCGGCCGCAGCCTGCTCGACGAGGGATGCCGCATCATCGGCTCACGCGCCCTGCTGCCGGCCGCAGGCGATCAGCTCAGGTCGGCTGCGGCATCCGCCGTCACCGACGACGTCACCATCGTCACCTACGAAACCCAGTCACCGGCGGTGGCCGCCCATTCGTCGGTCTGGGTTCGGCGCGAGGGACGCTGGCTGCTGAGCCTGCACCATGTCTCGTCCGGCGGGCTCGCGTGAGTCTGCCTCGGGTCACAGATTCAGCGAAGCCCACCAGATCAGCAGCATCGTGACGCAGAACCCGCAGGCATAGTTGATCGCCAGAAAACGCCGCCAACCGACGTTGGCCTGAGCCGAGCGCTCGTCGCTGATCGAGCGAAACGGCCACACCGCGACGATGTACGGTACGACCAACAGCGCCCCCAGCGGTCCGGGCCAAGACGTGAAGAGCGTCAGCACGCCGGCCGCCGACCAGAGCCAGATGGCCAGCCGCACCGTTCGCCCCGCCCCCAGCACCGTCGCGATCGACGAGATGCCGCCCTCGCGATCAGGAATGACATCCTGCACCGCACCGAACGCATGGCTGGCCATGCCCCAGAGGCCAAAGGCCACCAGCAGCGCGATCAGCGGCCAGGTGAGCTCGACGCCGGCGAAGGCGAGCCCGCATAGCGCCGGGGTGACGAAGTGCAGGCTCGAGGTGATCGAGTCGACGACGGGCCGCTCTTTGAACCGCAGCCCTGGCACCGAGTAGGCGACCACGAGAAACAGGCAGACGGCCAACGTGATCGCGCCGGCGACCATGGTGCCCAGATGCCAGGAGGCAACCAGCATGAGCGAGACGAACGGCGCTGCCGAGATCACGCCGCTGAGCACCACAGTGCGATGCAGCCGGGGCTCCAGCAGGGCGCCTTCCGCCCCGCCCTTGCGAGCGTTGCGCAGATCGCTCTCGTAGTCGAACACGTCGTTGATGCCGTACATGAGCAGGTTGTACGGCACCAGAAAGAACAGCGTGCCAGCCACCAGGCCCAGAGTCGACCAGGGGCCGGCAGCCGACACGGCGCTCAGTTGTGGGTCGCCGCCGCCGACGCCGAGTGCGAATGCGGCGGCGAACGGAAACGCCGTGTTGATCCAGCTCAGGGGTCGTGACGAGAGAAGCACCGTACGAGCGGTGCGCTCATGATCACGCACGAAGACCCACAGTGCCGGCAGCAGCAGCAGCGCGGCGAGCGGGTAGGCGAAGTCTTCGATCGGAGCTCGGCCGATCTGCCAGCCGGTGCGCCCCTGGTCGGCGTAGGAGAAGAGCCCTGCCGAGATCATCACGTTGTCGAAGACCGCTGTGAGCAGCACGAGCCCCGTCAGTGTGATCGCGAATGCGCTCAGCACTCGGGTGATGCGCGGCCCCGACGAGGGCAGCGCTCCTGAGCCCGGCGCATGCTGCGGAGGCTCCGAAGCGCGTCGAGCGCGGATGCGACGTGCCAGCAGGCAGAGCACCGCGGCTCCGGCGGCGACGGCGAGCATGACGAGGTTGAGCTGCGGGTAGGTCATCGCTGCCGCCGTTCGAGCAGCCGCGCGGCAGCACACCACAGCAGCATCGCACACCAGCAGAGCAGCAGCAGGAACACCGGCTCTTCGATCGGCAGCTCTGGCGCGAGCAGCACCCCGAGCTGCCAGGGCCCGTCTGCCTGCCGAAAGTGGCCGTTTGCGATGCCGAGCAGGTCCCAGAGCACAAAGAAGACGACACCGCTGACGAGCACCATGACCGCCGTGACCGGCGCCCGCCAGACGAAGAGTCGCCACCGTCGGTCGAGCAGCGCGACGCCGAGCAGTGAGAGCAGCAGCAGAATCAGATACGCGGCGCTCATCGGTCGCTGCCTGCCGTCGGGCTGGGTGAGGGTTCGGGCAGCGGCCCCAGCGAGGAGTCGCCGCGCACGCGCTTCAGCATGATCTCGGCGCTGATCAGACACATCGGCAGGCCGACCCCTGGAATGCTCGATGTGCCGGCATAGTACAGCCCCGCCACCTTGCGCGAGGAGTTTCTGGCACGCAGCAGCGCACTCTGCCGCAGTGTGTGTGCTGGCCCCAGTGCGCCTCCCTGCCAGGCGTTGAGATCTCTCGCGAAGTCGGCGGGAGCGACGGTGCGACGCACGACGATGCGCTCGGCGAGGTCGGGGATGTCTGCCCACTCAGAGATCTGTGCGATCGCGCGGTCGACGGCGGCCTCCACGGCTTGGTCTCCGGTGCCGTCGAGCCCTCCGGTGCCGATGCGGGTGTCTGCCGCAACGGGAATCAGCACGAACAGATTCTCATAGCCCGCCGGTGCCACGGCTGCGTCTGTGGCACTCGGTCGGCAGACGTAACAGGATGCGGGATCGGGGATGCCAGCACGATCGGCGAAGATGGTGTCGAAGTTCGCCTTCCAGTCTGCGGTGAAGAAGAGGGAATGGTGTTCGAGCTGCGGCAGCCCGCCGCGCACCCCGAGCATCGCCAGCACCGCGCCCGGCCCCGGGTCACGGCGCTGCCACCACGATGACGGGTAGGTGCGCAGCGGCGACGGCAGCAGCTCTGTCTCGGTGTGGTGCAGGTCTGCCGCCGACACCACAATCTCGGCGAGGTGTCGACGACGACGACCGGTGTGATCGACGGTGGTCACGCCCGTCGCCTGAGCACGCTGACGCCGTCTGCCGCCCTGGCTGCGGCCGCCCTTTGTGTCGATCGAGATCGCCCGACGATCAGTGACGATGGTCACTCCCGCGTCTCGGGCGACGCGCTCGACGGCCGCGATCAGAGCGGTGAAGCCTCCCTGGGGGTAGAGCACGCCGTCGTCGAGGTCGAGATGGCTCATCAGGTGATAGAGCGCAGGTGTGCGCTCGGGCGACGTGCCGAGAAAGACCGCCGGGTAGCCGAGCACTTGGCGCAGCCTGCGGTCAGTGAACCGCGCCCCCACGAAGGCCTCCAGCGTCTGTGTCAGCAGACCCGGAAGACGCCGGATGTCACGCAGCACCGATGGCCGCAGCAGTGGCGTCAGCCGCTGCCACGATGTGTAGAGAAAGTGCTCCTTGGCGCTGCGGTAGGTCGCCGCCGATGAATCCAGATATCGGCCGAGCGCCTTTCCTGCGCCGGTCTCGACGGCTTCGAACGCGGCCTGGTTCGCGCTGCGCGACCGGGCGATGTCGAGCCGCGAGGCAGACTCGCCTGACGCAGACGGTTCGAAGAACACCCGGTAGCCGGGATCGAGCGTCGTCAGTTCGAGCTGTTCCGCAGCGCTGGTGCCGAACAGTCTGAAGAAATGGTCGAACACCTCTGGCATCAGGTACCAGCTCGGCCCGGTGTCGAAGCGAAACCCCTCATGCTGCCAGGTGCCCGCGCGGCCGCCGAGCGCATCCTGCCCCTCGAGCAGCGTGACGGCGTGCCCATCGCGCGCCAGGAGCGCGGCCGACGCCAGACCGGCGATGCCTCCGCCGATCACCACGGCACGCTGCCGCTGGTTCTGTGGTGGTCGCTGGTGCTTCCTCATCGTCTGCTCCCGTCGAGTGGCATCGGCGCCTTCGATCTGTCAGCCTCGCGGCCGCGTCGCCTGGCAACGCGCTCGTGCAGCATGCAGCGCGCCACGATCTGCGCCTTACGCCATCCGGGCACCCGAGTACGGCTGGTCACGAGCATCTCGACCGGCGTCTGTCGAAGGCGCCGGGACAGCTCAAAGAACAGCGCATGCGCAGTGGCGACCGCCAGTCTGCTGCCCGCTGGAAGGTCTTCGATCGCCTCGCCGGCCTGGGCGAGCTCGGCGTCGATGTCGTCGAGAATGCGATCTCGATCGGTCTCGGTCAGGCGGATGCTGCGATGCGGGCGTGCTGTCGCATCCGTCGCCCGCAGGGTCGTCTGCGCAGCCGGCGACTCATCTGTGTCGGGCCGCACCGGCTGACGATCTTCGACGACCACGACGGCGTCCGGAAAATAGTTGCGACCGCGCAGGTGCACATCGTCGCCCAGGTCACGCAGGAAGTTCACCTTCTGAAAGGCGGAGCCCAGAGCACGTGCCCCATCGCGCAGCCGTGCTCGATCGACGGGATCTTCGACGAAGCAGGCCAGGCACATCAGCCCGACGACCTCGGCAGAACCGTGAATGTAGGCTGGCATCTCTGCCGCAGTGAACGGGGCGGGATCGAGGTCACGCCGCATCGAGGCGAAGAACGGCGCGATCAGCTCGGCGTCGATGCCGCGGCGACGCGCCACGCTGGCGAAGGCGTGCACGATGGGATTCGTGCTGTGGCCGTCACGAATCGCCTCATAGACTGTGTCTTCGAGCGCGTCGAGCGCATTCGCCTGCTGCGCAGTGGACATCCCCGCCTGCTCCGCGGCCCCGTCAACCGTTTCGTCGGCAATGCGCACCAGCGCATAGAGAGCCCTGATCTCGGGCCGCAGCGCAGGTGTGAGTAAGCGACAGGCGAGCCCGAACGACGTCGAGTACCGCGCGACTACGAGTGCGGCGGCGTGCATCGCCGTGCGCTGGTATCGCTGTGCGTCGCTCTCTCTCATCGCTGCCGCCCTGCTATCGCGTCGAGGTGCGCCTGCATGCAGTCTCTGAGGCGCGGCGGCAGCGACTCGTCTTCGAGCAGGCTGCGGCTGAGACGCAGATGATCCCGCGCCCGCAGCTCGACCGCCGCACGGGCGCCGCAGGCGTTCAGCAGGTCGCGCGCTCGGGCCGCACGTGCGTCATCGAGTGTGGGGTCGCCGATCATGGTTTCGAGTTCGGCCCACACGGCTGTGTGCTGCGCGACGGCGATGAGCGCCGTGCGTGTGCCGCGCTGCAGGTCGACCTTGGTGCTTTTGCCGGTGACGTCGGCGTCGCCGAAGACGCCGATGAGATCGTCGGTCAGTTGGAAGGCGATGCCCGCGTGGCGAGCCATGTCGCTGAGATTCGAGATCTGCCGCGCATCGGCGCCGGCCAGCATCGCGCCGATGCGTACGGGAGCGACAAAGCTGTATCGGGCCGTCTTGAGCTCGAGCGTCTGCTCGATCTGGCACAGCGCCTCGTCTGCCAGGGGCGGCACCGATGAGGTCTGAGCCGAGGCAGTCGACCGCGGCTGGGGGCGTGTGGTCTGCTGCACGGTCGAGCGTGTCGGCTCAAGCGGTGAGACGCCAGCGTCGGGCGCAGAGAGACGGGCCGTCGACTGCGAGGCGTCTGATATGAGCGACTGTGTGACATCCGCCAGCTCGCCGGCAGCAGAGAGGTGAATCGTCTCGTCGAACTCGTCGAGGAGCTGATCTCGCAGCCCGTCTTCGACCCGCACGCCGGCAAGACGGCGAATGGCCGAGCTGAGGAGCAGATCGCCTCCGAGCGTTCCCGCCGCAAGCCCCCAGCTGCTGCCGGCTCCTGCGGCATGTGCGTTTCCGCGTGCGGAGAACTCGGCGATGGCGTTCGGGCGACCACGTCGCAGCAGATCGCCGTCGATGAGGTCGTCGTGAAGAAGAAAGGCTGCGTGCAGCATCTCGAGCGCCGCTGCTGCCTCGATGCAGGCCTCGCGATGCTTCTCCGGGCCACCCAAGGCCGTGAAGGTGTCGATCAGCAGCGCCGGACGAACCCGTTTGCCGCCCCCGATGCCCGATCGCAGTGCCTGCCACAGCTGCACGAAACGATCGTCGACCTGTGCCGCCTGCCGCAGACTCGCGTCCAGCCCCTGCTGCAGCCGTTCGTCGACGTCGGCCAAGGTGATCGGCGCTGCGTGCGGACGCGTCGGCTCGGCGACATGACGGTTGTCGGTGGTCGATGCCGGGCGGGCGGACATATGGTCTCCTTCATGATCCGGCGATGACTGCTGCCGTCTGATCAAACTATATCTAACTTAGTTAGAGTTCTAGCTCAGAACCGCGTTCGCCCAGTAGGCTCAGAGCAGGGCGACGCGACAGGATGCGCATCGCTGCACAGAGGAGAACACGATGTCTGAGAGAACTGGGCAGACCACAGGCGCACCATCCCCACATCCCATCGCGGGAACTGATCGTCGCCCGCATGCCTACTGGTATGACGAGGACACTGAGACCGGTGCCCGCCAGGTGCTCGAAGCGGTTCGTCGTCTGCGCCGCGCAGACCAGGCCATGCGCCATCGATCAGAGCGATACATGAGGCTCAATGCGACCGATATGGAAGCGCTGCGACTCATCATGGCGCGCGAACGCTGCGGCCTGGCGACCACTCCGGGCGACATCACCTCGCACCTCGACGTCACCAGTGCGGCAACCACCAAGCTTCTGGGCCGCCTCGAGGCCACAGGGTTCGTCACCCGGTCGCGAAATCCCCTCGACGGACGCGGCCAGCTGCTGCAGTCGACAGAGTCAGCGCACCGTGAAGTGCGCAGTTCGCTGGGCGACATGCATGCACGCATGATCGAGCTGGCCTCCACCCTCGACGATGATCAGCAGCGAGCCGTTATTGGCTTTCTCGACGCGCTCGCAGAGCTCTTCGACGGCGGCCCTCACACCGACGGCCACAGCTGAAAAGATCCGACCCGAACGTCGACGCACGCAGCCGACTCCCCCTGACCAGCACGAATCCGAGAGGAACCGCCATGACATCCGCAGCACCAGCACCCGGCCCTGCACAGGCAGAGTCATCGCCCGTGACCGCGACGAGCACCGCGCCCGTCGAGTTCTTCTTCGACCCGATCTGTCCTTGGGCGTGGATGACGTCCCGATGGCTCGCCGAGGTGCAGCAGGTGCGCGACCTCGACGTGACCTGGCGCGTGATGAGCCTCGCGCTGCTGCCGGCGAACGCCGAGCCCGACCCCGAACACGCCGACGGCATTCGACGGTCGAAAGAGTACTGCCCGCTGGTCGCTCTGGTCGCCGAACGCTTCGACAGCGCTGCGGTCAAGGCGCTGTATGACGAGTTGGGCCGACGCATCCATCTGGATGCCCGCACCGACGTCGAGGCGGTGGCACGCGAGAGTCTGTCGGCGGCCGGGCTCGATGCCGCGCTCTTCGACGAGCGGCACGAAGGCGACGCGGCGCTGGCCGCGAACCAGGAGGAGGTCGCCAGGCGCGTGGGCACCGATGTCGGCACGCCGGTTCTGACGATCAACGAGCACTCGTTCTTCGGGCCGGTCGTGTCTCCGGCTCCGACCGGGGATGCTGCCCTGCGGCTGTACGACGGGCTCGCGCTGGCGACCAGCGTCGACGGATTCTTCGAGCTGAAGCGCTCACGCGACGTGGGGCCGATTCTGCGGTGACGCGGCGTTCTGCACAGAGGCACTGATGGCGTGGACCCGTGCACAGGCTGAGTGCGGCACTGTCGACAGAGCATTCTGTCAGGCAGACTCAGAGAATGAATCAGATGACAGAGATGACAAAGGCCTCACCGCCGACAACTGACACCGCACACGACGAGGTGCATCCCGCCAACGCCCTGCACCGTGATGAGCTGACATCGTCGGTCGTGTCGACGCCGATCGGCCCGCTGCTCGTGGCGACGACCGAGCGAGGCGTGGTGCGCGTCGCGTTCGCCACAGAGGGCGTCGAACCTGTGGTCACCGAGCTGGTCGATCGGCTGCGTCCCGATTTGCTCATCGCCGACGACGAGACCAAGCACGAAGCCGTCGACCACCTGGCCATCGCCGAAGCGCAGCTGCGCGAGTATTTCGCGGGCCGGCTGCAGGCGTTCACTGTGCCGATCGACGACGCACTGTCGTCGGGGTTCTACCTCGAGGTGCGGCAGGCGCTGCGCCAGGTGCCGTTCGGCACCACCACGACGTACACCGCTCTGGCCGAACGGCTCGGGCGCCCCAAGGCGGTTCGCGCTGTCGGCACGGGGTGCTCGGGCAATCCGATTCCCGTGATCGTGCCCTGCCACCGCGTGACGCGGGCCGACGGCAGTCTGGGCGGCTACCGAGGCGGTGCACCGGCCAAAGCGATTCTGCAGGCGCTCGAGACTGACGCCCTGCGCTGAGCCCGGTTCGCGTCTGTGCCGACCGATGTGCACCCTTCACTGCACTCGCTTTCCGCTTTCAGACGTGCCCTCAGGTCTGATCACGCGACCCCTGTGTCTGGGCCTGCGCCCTCGTTCGTGAATCTGCGCCCGTCATACTAGAGGGTATGAGGGGATACACCGCCGAACAGATCCGCACTGCCGAGAAGCCGCTGCTCGACGCCGGGCTGCCGTTGATGCAGCGGGCAGCGACCGCACTTGCCCAAGAGGTTCGTGGCCTCTTGGACGACCACGGCACGGCGATCGACGATGCCCAGGTGCTCGTGCTCGTCGGGGCAGGCAACAACGGTGGCGACGCGCTCTTCGCCGCCGGTCGACTCGCCGATGCGGGTGCCGACGTGCGCATTGTGCCGACGGCTGACCGCGTGCATGGTTCCGGCCTCGCCGCCGCCGAGGATGCGGGCGCTCGACTGGCGGTTCCTGTCGGGGCCGCTGAAGAGGCGTGCGTCGACGCCGCTGTCGCCACGGCACGAACGAGCGATGTGGTCATCGACGGCATTCTGGGCACCGGCACAAGACTGGGCGCCGAAGCGGCACTGCGTGGAACAGCTCGAGCCGTCGTCGAGGCCGTGAACGACGTGATCGCCGACCGCCGCGGCCTCCAAGTGCAGAGTCTCGACACCGCATCGCTCGCCACGCAGGCACCGGTGCCGGCGCAACGCTCACGCGACGCGTCGGGCGATCGCGACCAGGGCATCCGCCCGATGGTCGTCGCCGTCGACATTCCCAGCGGCATCAATCCAGACACCGGCGAGGTGCCCGACCCGACAGTGCTGCACGCAGATCTGACCGTCACGTTCGGTGCTGCCAAGGCGGGGCTGCTGCAGCCTCCGGCGAAGGCCTATGCCGGCGAACTCAGCGTGATCGACATCGGCATGCTCGGCGAGCTTGCCGGAGTGACTCCCGCCTACGAAGACTAGGGAAGGCCCAGTCTCGTTCACCGCAGCGCGCGAAACCCGTCAGTCGCCTCGATCAGGCCCGCCGCGATCCCGACTTCGTTCGATCCGTGACCGGCGTTCGGCACGAAGGTGAGCTGCGACTGCGGCCAGGCACGATGCAGCTCCCAGGCGCTGCGCGGCGGGCACACCACGTCATAGCGCCCCTGCACGATCACACCGGGGATGCCGGCCAGGCGGTCGGCCTCTTCGATCAGCTGGTTCTCACGCATGAACCCGCCGTTGGCGAAGAAGTGGTTCTCGATGCGTGCGAACGCGAGCGCGAACCGACGATGCTCGGCCAGCTGCAGCGTGGTTCGCGCGGGCTCTCCAGGAACGAGCAGATGGCTCGTCTGCGACTCCCAGTCAGACCACGCCAGCGCGGCCTGCAGCGCCACCTCTTCGTTTGGCCCGTTGAGCAGCCGATGGAACGTCGCGATGTGGTCGCCGACGAGTTCTTCCGGCGCATGTTCGCGCAGCACAGACTCATAGGCGTCGAAGAGGTCGGGAAACAGGTTCTGGGCACCGCCTCGGTTGTAGTACCAGTCGAGCTCCCAGCGGCGCAGCAGGAAGATGCCGCGCAGCACGAGCCCGATCACGTGCTCGGGGTGAGCCTCGGCGTATGCCAGCGACAGCGTCGAGCCCCATGACCCGCCGAAGACGAGCCAGCGTTCGACGCCGAGGTGTTCGCGAATGCGTTCCATGTCGGCGACGAGTCGAGCGGTGTCGATGACGCCGAGATCCGCGCCGTCGGCCGCATGCGGCGTGCTCTGCCCGCATCCGCGCTGGTCGAAGAGAATGATGCGGTAGACGGCAGGGTCGAAGAAGCGTCGCTGCCATGGGCTTGTGCCGCCGCCGGGCCCGCCGTGCACGAAGACGACCGGCGTGCCCTGAGGATTGCCCGACTGCTCCAAGTACAGGCGCTGCCCCTCGCCCACGTCGAGGTGCTCGGTCTGGTGCGGCTCCAGCGCCGGGTACAGAATCTCTTCAAGACTGCGCGTCTCGATCGCGGCTGTGTGGGCTGAGGCGGATGCAGGGGTTGCGTCAGACATGCAGCCAGACTAGTCGTTCGCTCCCCTGCGTCAGCGACCGGTGGATCGTGCCGAGCCAAGTCCCTGCAGGCAATCCGGCCGCCCCAAATGCCGCCCCACAACATCCAGACATGGAACTTGGCATGGATGGGTGCTTTCACCCGACATTTGGCATGAGTCGATCGCCTCGGCCGACATTTGGCATGGACGGATGCGCGCCTGGAACTTTTTTGCAGAGGCATCACACACGTACTTTGGTTCATTACTTGACTAATGAACTCAAGTACGCGACACTGATGGAACAGAACCGAGCAAAGAGAGCAGGTGATCCGTGGCATTCGACAACGACCGGCCGATCTTCATCCAGCTCGCTGACCAGATCGCCGACGACATCGCCAACGGCGCATACGCCGAAGGCACAGCGGTTCCGTCGACCAACGAGCTGTCTGCATTTCACCGCATCAATCCGGCGACAGCGGGCAAAGCGCTCAATCTGCTCGTCGACCGTCAGCTGCTCGAGAAGCACCGGGGTCGCGGCATGTTCGTCGTCACCGGCGCCCGAGCGCAGCTGCTCGCCGAACGCCGCAGCCACTTCGCAGAACAGTTCGTCGCGCCGATGCTGCGAGAGGCGCAGCGCCTCGGGCTCACCCCCGATGAGGTGCGCAGCGCGATCGCACAGACCGTCCAGACCACGCAGAGCGTCCAGGCATCACACATCCACAAGCCCGACCTCGACAGGAGGCCCCAATGAAGAACCCCACCATCTCAGTGGCCGGCGTCACCCGCCGATACGGTGACGTCGCAGCTCTCGACGACGTATCGTTCACCATCGAGCAGCCCAGCATCATCGGGCTCCTCGGTCGCAACGGCGCAGGCAAGACCACCCTGATGGCGCTGCTCACCGGGCAGGATCGCCCGACTGCGGGCAGCATCCACGTCACGGGCGGCGACCCGTTCGAGTCGGCGCGCGTGCAGGATGACATCAGCTTCATCCGTGACAACCAGCGCTACCCCGACGACTACCAGCTGAAGCATGCGCTGCGCATCGCACCGCTGTTCCACCCGGCGTGGGATGCCGCACTGGCGGCCCGCCTCGTCGAGGCGTTTCGACTGCCGGCCAAGACCAAGGTCAAGAAGTACAGCCGCGGCCAGCTCTCGGCGCTCGGCGTCGTCATCAGTCTTGCCTCGCGAGCGCCGATCACGTTTCTCGACGAACCGTACCTCGGCCTCGACGCGACGGCCCGGCAGCACTTCTATGACGTGCTGATCGAGGACTACTCGGCACACCCACGCACGATCATCGCCTCGACGCATCTGATCGACGAGATGGCGCCGCTGTTCGAGCACGTGTTGGTGCTCGACCGCGGGCGGCTCGTTCTCGACCGCAGTGCTGACGACCTGGCGGGCTTCGCGTTCACGCTGAGCGGCGTCACCACACGCGTCGAGCCGTACCTCGAGGGCAGAGACGTGCTGCACTCACACGAGATCGGCGCCCTGAGCACGGTGACCGTGCGTGGGCAGGCGGGCCGCGAACTTGTTGCAGCCGCCGGTGCCGACGGCGTGGATGTTCGACCCGCGTCGCTGCAGCAGATTGTCAGCGCGCTCGGTGCGGGTTCGCTCACAGACGCACGTGCTGCCCGCCCGACCACAGACCTCGACGCTTCGCGCGCCACAACTGTCTAAGGAGTGATCATGACTTCCCCAGCCTTCTCTTCCCGCCTCGACGGCGCCGTCAGCTCCGACCCGGTACGTCCCGGGCCTTCCGTCAGCCGCCCGACCCCATTGCAGCGCATCGCCCGGGTCACCCGGCTTCAGCTGAACGTTCCGTCGAGCAGCGTGCTCACCCCGGCGCTCATCTTCGGCTTGGTGTTCGTGATCTCTGTGATCATCTCGCTGACGATTCAGCGTGCGACCGGTGGCAGCCCAAGCGACCCGGAGTTCGCCAGCGGGCTGCGCAACAACTCGGGTGCGGCGTGGTCCCTACCCGGATTTCTGATCTACCTGGGTGTCGCCTCGGTCTCGACGACCTTTCCGTTCGTGCTCGCTTTGGGCAGCACACGCCGCTCGTTCACGCTCGGCACGCTGGCGTTTCATCTGCTGATGGCGGTCTACGTCGCACTTCTGGGCGGTGCGCTTCTGCTGCTCGAAATCGCCACGAACCACTGGTTCATCGGCGTCTATGTCTTCGACACGCTGCTCTTCGGCTCGGGATCGCTGTGGCAGCTGCTCGTGACCTTGTTCTTGGGCACGCTCGCGTCGCTGTCGATCGGCGGAGCCTTCGGCGCGATCTGGGTGCGATTCGGCAATAAAGGCCCGACGATCGTGGCCATCGCACTTGCGCTGATCGTCGCACTCGTACTGCTGTTGTCAGTCCCGGCCTGGCCCTGGCTCGGCGAACACTTCAGCGTGTGGTGGCTGGCTGCCTTCACCGGCGTCATCATCGTGATCACCTGCCTGTCACAGTACCTGGCACTGCGCCGCGCCTCGGTGCGATAGCACAACCACGCGTTCACCAGCACCGTTCGCTCGACACTGCCGTCGTTCGCTCGAGATCTGCGAATCTGGAGCGAACGACGACGGTCTGGAGCGAACGGTGCCTGGGACCGAGCATCATGTGTGCCACCAGCCACAACCTCACCACCCACCAGCACCGGCACCACCAGCAGCACCAGCAGCACCAGCAGCCGTCACACCAGCTTCAGCAGCTGCTCATGCACCGTGGTGTCACCCGTGAGCTCGGGATGAAACGCCACCCCGATGAGGTTCCCCTGTGTGACGGCGACGATCTCGCCCCGATGACGCGCGGCCACGGTCGCTCCCCCGAGCTGCACAACCCGCGGAGCTCTGATGAACGCCGCGCGCACCGGCCCCCAGATCGTCTCGACCGTGGCCTCTTCAGACACCACCTGTGCCCCGAAGGCGTTGCGGTCGACCGTGACGTCCAGACCCCCGAGGGAACGCTGCCCCGGCGCCGGGTTCTCGATGCGATCAGCCAGCATGATCAGCCCCGCGCAGGTGCCGAGCGTCGGCAGCCCGGCGGCAATGACTTCACTCAGCGCATCCGTGAGGCCGAGCGCGCGAGTGAGCCGATCGAGCACCGACGATTCCCCGCCGGGCAGCACCATGGCATCCACCCGAGGGCCGTCTGGGCCGATGAGATCGGCCGAACGCCGAATCGGCACGGGCAGCACCTGCATCGATGCCAGCAGATCGACATGTTCGCGCACGCCACCCTGCACCGCAAGCACGCCCACACGACGGATGCTCGGGTCGGGTCTCGAGCGCACACCCAGGTCTACCGTGCGACGGATGCTCGTTTCAGGCCGCACGTGCGCCTCCGGTTGACTGCCGGTCGGGTGACTGCCGGTCGGGTGACTGCCGGTCGGGTCAGGCATTGTCACCATCCTCGTTCGGCGAGACGGTGAGGCGCGGGCAGGTCGGCCACGTTGATGCCGACCATCGCCTCGCCGAGCCCGCGTGAGGCCTGGGCGATCGCCGCCGGATCGTCATACTGGGCAGTTGCGCGTACGATCGCGGCTGCGCGCTTTGCGGGCTCGCCCGACTTGAAGATGCCCGAGCCGACGAACACGCCGTCGGCACCGAGCTGCATCATCATCGCTGCGTCTGCGGGCGTGGCGATGCCGCCAGCGGTGAACAGCACGACCGGCAGTTCGCCGTGCTCCGCGACCCACTGCACCAGCGGCAGCGGCGCCGCGAGCTCTTTCGCCGCAACATAGAGCTGCTCCGGCTCTGTGGCGGAGAGCGCCTGCAGTCGGGCGATGTCACCCCTGATCGTGCGGATGTGCTTGGTCGCCTCGGACACATCCCCCGTGCCGGCCTCACCCTTCGACCGGATCATCGCCGCCCCTTCGGCGATACGGCGCAGCGCCTCGCCCAGATTGGTGGCACCGCACACGAAGGGCACGGTGAAGCGCTGCTTGTCGATGTGATTCACGTAGTCGGCGGGACTCAGCACTTCGGATTCGTCGATGTAGTCGACGCCGAGCTCCTGCAGCACCTGCGCTTCGACGAAGTGCCCGATGCGCGCCTTCGCCATCACCGGAATCGACACCGCCGCGATGATCGAATCGATCAGGTCGGGATCGCTCATGCGCGCCACACCGCCCTGCGCGCGGATGTCTGCCGGGACGCGTTCGAGCGCCATGACGGCGACGGCTCCGGCGTCTTCGGCGATGCGCGCCTGCTCGGCGGTCACGACGTCCATGATGACGCCGCCTTTGAGCATGTCGGCGAGCCCGCTCTTGACGAGGGGCGTACCGAAGGCGGATGCGATGGTCGTGTCGGCAGCAGCGGTCTGGTCAGCGAGGGTCTGGGTCTCAGTCATGGCCTCAACTGTCACCCGAGAAGTGGCATGCGACAAGATCCAGTATCCTGCGATTTCTCTGGACCACTTTGCCGTTCATAGGTCACACTGGAGTGCATGCGCGCCGCTCAGCTTCTCGAACTGCCGATCGATCTGCGCCCCGAGCGCGCCGAGTCGCTGCCGGCGCAGCTGGCCTCGGCCGTTCGAGAGCTGATCGACACCGGCGTGCTCGATGCGGGCGACGCGCTGCCGTCGACGCGAGCCTGGGCCAGGCAGCTGGGCGTGTCCCGGGGAACGGTCGTGACCGCCTTCGAACAGCTCGGCGCCGAGGGGTATCTCGAAGCTCGGCGGGGCTCGGCCACGCGAGTCAACCCGCGCCTGGCGGTGACGCATCCGCGCCCGCCGGCGTCTGACCGCACCCAGGTGTCACTGCCCTCGCAGCAACGGCCGACTCCGCCCTCGCCTCCAAGCGGCGCGCACGCACAGGCGCACACACAGACCTCATCTCGGACGCCACGCATCGTTCACGACCTCACGCCCGATCGACCATCGACCGAGCACCTGATCACGCCGGCCTGGCGAACGGCATGGCGAACGGCGACTGAGACGGTCCCGGCCCCCGTGCCACCAGCCGGACTGCCAGAACTGCGCAGGCAGATCGTCGAGCATCTGCGCCGCATGCGCGGGGTCAGGCGCGACGCCGATGCGGTCATCGTGACTGCGGGAGCACGCGAAGGGCTGGCCCTGCTGATGCTCGCGTCGTTCGGCAGCACCGCTGCCCCGGTCATCGGAGTGGAGTCACCGGGCTACCCGTCGCTGCGACGCGTGGTGACCCGTTTGGGCGCGCAACTCCAGCGTCTGCAGGTCGATACGTCGGGGCTGCTCACCGACCGACTGCCGCAGCCTCCCGCGGCGATGCCAGACGCGGTGATCGTGACCCCCAGCCACCAGTATCCGTTGGGTGGGTCGCTGCCTGTCGACCGTCGCCGCGAACTGCTCGACTGGGCCCGCCGTCACGAGGTGATCGTCATCGAAGACGACTATGACTCCGAGCTGCGCTACGTCGGCCAGCCGCTGCCTGCGCTCGCCGCCCTGGACGATCCGCACGACGGGGTGGTCGTCACCCTTGGCACGTATTCGAAGACGGTCGCCCCCGAGGTCGCGACCGGTTTCGTGATCGCCGGCGATCGGCTGCGCGAGCGGATGCTGCAGGTGCGCCGCGATCTCGGCTCACCAGTGTCGGCGATGACGCAGACCGCCTTCGCCGAGTATCTGTCGTCAGGCGAGCTGCGCCGACACACCGCGCGGATGCGTCGCATCTATCGCCAGCGACGCAGCCGCGTTCTCACGCAGCTGCAGGGGCTCGCAGGCATCACGGTGTTTCCCATGGACGGCGGCCTGCACGCCGTCATCGAGGTGACGTCTGACGGCGGCGTCACGAGCGCAGACCGAACGGGCATCACTGACGACGCACGCGCGCGAGGTGCCGTGGACGCGACATCCCTCGATCGCGAAGCCGATCTCATGCGCCGCTGCACCGCAGCAGGCATCGCCGTGTCAGCGCTGTCGACCTATTGGAGCGGAGGCGATCAGGGCGAGTCACGACACGGGCTGGTCATCGGCTACGGGCACCTCGACGACCGCGAGCTGGACGCCGCGCTGCGCGCTCTGGGGCGAGTGCTGGTCGAACGATCAGTGTGAGAAGCCGCCGATGACGATGTTCCACTCCTGCACGTGACGCTCGGCGACCAGACCGTTGGCGACCATCGGGTCGTCGTCGCTCAGTGCGGCGGCCTGCTCGATGCTGTCAGCCTGGAAGATCAGCAGCGCAGTGTTCGGGCCTGCTGTGGTCAGCGGCCCCGAGGCAAGGTTCTGCCCGTTCTCAAGCAGCCCGGTGAGGTAGGCGCGATGTGAGGGACGCACCTCGCCGAGCTTCTCCGTGTCGTCGACGTACTTGTAAGTGATCGCGTACAGCGCCATGCCTTGCTCCGTTCGATGGGGTGAGCCGATCGGCTGCGGCAGCCGACCTGAAGACATTATGCCCCGCGTTTCGAAGAACCCGCACGATCAAGGCGCGACGGCCACCAGAGCACTCGACGCATCGAGATCGCGAGCGCCGGCACCAGCAGCGACCGCACCAGAATCGTGTCGAGCAGCACGCCGAAGCTCACGATGATGGCGAGCTGCAGCAGAAAGAGGATCGGGATCACGCCGAGTGCGGCGAACGTCGCTGCGAGCACGACGCCGGCCGAGGTGATCACCGAGCCGGTCTGCACCAGCCCCTCGTCGATGCCCCGTCGGGTGCTGAGATGTGCGTCATGCTGCTGCCTTCTCGTCAGGTCTGCATCGGGCACGCCGTTCTCGGCGAAGAACCGGGTCTCTTCGCGCACCCGCGTCATCAAGAAGATGTTGTAGTCGACGCCGAGCGCGACCAGGAACACGAACCCGTAGAGCGGCACAGAGGGGTCGGCACCGGGCAGGTGCAGCACGTGGTCGAAGACCAGCGACGAGACGCCGAGAGCTGCTGCGAACGAGAGCACCGTGGCGCCCAGCAGCATGATCGGCGCCACGATCGAACGCAGCAGCAGCATGAGGATGATCGTGATCACCACCAACACGACCGGAATGATCAGGTTGCGGTCGTGCATGGCGGCGTCATTGGTGTCGACCGCCGTCGCAGTGACCCCTCCGACCAGCGCGCTCGGAGCGGCAGTGGCCAGGTCGGCGCGCAGCTCGCGCACGGCCTGCTCCGAGCTCGGGTCGTCGGCGCCGTGCTCAAGCGTCGCACGCAGCTGCACATGCCCGTCGACCTCAAGCGGCTGCGCCCCCGGAATAGGCGCCCCACTCGGACCGTCCGTCACCTGGTACGCACCGCTCATGCCGTCGGCCGCACGCAGAGCGTCCAAGGCGGCCGCCGCATCCGTCGTGTCTGCGATCACGGTGACCGGGCTGCCTGTGCCGCCTGCGAAGTGCTGCTCGAGCAGCGCCTGACCGGTCGACGACTGATTCTCGGTGAGCACCAGGTCGCGCTGCTGCACGCCGTTCGCGTTCAGCCCGAACAGCCCGGTCGCGCCCGCGGCCAGCAGCACGACGCTCGCGATCCACACCGTGCGATGACGACGGTCGACGAATCGGGCCACCGCGGGCCAGAGCCGACCGGTGCGCTCGTTCGAGACATGTGCGGCCCGCAGTCGCGGCACGTTCGGCCAGAAGCCGGCTCGGCCGACCAGCGCCAGCAGTGCCGGCAGCAGCGTCATCGCGGCGAGGAACGCCCAGACGATGCCGATCGCGGTCACGGGGCCGAGGCTGCGGTTCGAGTTCAGATCGCTCAGCAGCAGACAGAGCAGCCCGGCGATGACGGTGCCGGCCGAAGCCGCCACCGGTTCGAGATTCGCGCGCAGGGCGGCGAGCACCGCCCGCCACACGCTCGGCTCTGTGGTCAGCAGCTCGCGATATCGGTGCACGATGAGCAGCGAATAGTCGGTGCACGCGCCGATCACCAGAATGCAGAGAATGCCCTGCGACTGCCCGTTCAGCTGCACGACACCCGCCTTGGCGAGCCAGAAGACGGTGAGGATCGAGGCGCAGAGAGCGAACACAGAGGTGAGCAGCACCAGCAGAGGCAGCAGCAGCGACCGGTAGACCAGCACGAGGATCACAAGCACGGCACTCAGAGCCACGATCAGCAGCACTCCGTCGATGCCGGCGAAGGCTGCGCTGAGGTCTGCGGCGTAGCCGGCCGGCCCGGTCACGTGTGCCTCGATGTCGGTGGATGCCGGGTCGGGGTCGGCGAGCGCCTGCTGCAGCTGCTGCACGGGAGCCTTCGGCCCGTCGCCGCGGTCGAGCTCGATGACGACCTGCGCCGCCTGCCGGTCTTCGCTGGGGATCACCGGAGAGGCGGTGGCGCCGTCTGCGGCGGCGGCGACGCGATCGGTGATCTGCTGCAGGTCGCCGGCCGTGAGCTCGCGGTTGTCTTCCGTGGTGAAGACGACGACCGCAGGAATCACATCGGGGTCGTCCGCGAAGCGCTGCTGCCACTGCTGCACCTGCGTCGACTGCGAGCTGGCCGGCAGAAATGTGGTCGCATCGGTCGAGGCGACCTGTGAGATCTTGCCGAAGGTCGGCCCGCCCAGCCCTCCCAACACCAGCCACAGCAGCATGAGCACGACGGGCAGCCCGATGCGCAGCCAGCGGCTGGGCTGACGGCTCGGCCGACGCGAGTCGGTCTGTCCGCCCTGCAGAGTCGGCGAGCCGGTACGGTCGGAGGTGTCGGGCGAGGTGCGCATGAGCTGATCGTAGCACCGCATACTTACCAAGTAAGCTACTTGCAGGTATGGTCGGTGAAACACAGGCATCACCGGTGAAACAGGCACCACCAGTGAAGAGGAGTGACTATGAAAGTGCTCATCGCGGGAGCCAGTGGACTCATCGGGTCCGAAATCCGTCGACAGCTGGCCCACACCGGTCACGAGGTCGGCATACTCACACGCCCCGGCTCGCACAGCGATTCCGGTTCGACCCCCACATGGCAGTGGCAGCCGACGACCGCTGAGATCGACCCCGAGTCCGTCGAGTGGGCCGACGCCGTCATTTCCTTGAACGGCACCAGCATCGCGAAACTGCCGTGGACCAAATCGCGTCGCCACAGCATCCTTGAGAGCCGCGTCTCGAGCACTCGTACGCTCGCCCGGGCCATAGCGGCCTCGACAGAGCCCCCGGCCGCCTGGGTCTCGGCGTCGGCGGTCGGTTTCTACGGCAGCCGCCCCGGCGAACGACTCACCGAGCAGGCCGCCTCCGGCGAAGGCTTTCTCGCCGCCGTCACACGCCGCTGGGAGACCGCGACGCGTGCTGCGGCAGACAGCACACGCATCGTGCATGCGCGCACCGGAATCGTGCTCTCGACGCGAGCTGCTCTCGGCCCGCTGGTCACCCTTGCGAAGTTCGGCCTCGCCGGCAGGCTCGGCTCGGGGCGACAGCACTGGCCCTGGGTGTCGCTGAGCGACGAGGCGGCTGCCTATGTGCATCTGGCCACCGAGAGCGAGATCGCAGGGCCGGCCAACATCGCAGCGCCCAGCGGTGCCACGAGCGAGCAGGTCACCCGTGCGGTCACCCGGGCACTGCGACGCCCACATCTGCTGCCGGCGCCGGCATGGGCACTGCGCATGGCACTCGGCACCGCAGCCGACGACCTGCTGCTGGCCGATCAGCATGTGGTTCCTCAGCGGCTGACCGAAGACGGCTTTGTCTTCGGCGACGACGATCTGGCTCGCGCCGTGGACGAGGCTGTGGCGGCCCACGGGGAATAGGCGGCGCACAGCTGCGTTCTCTAGAATGTGTATGCGCCGCGGCACCGCTGCCGATCAGCGACATTGACAGCGCGGCTGACCACGACACGACAATGAGGAGGCCTTCGTGGCTCTGGACAACCCCGTTCTCTCGAGAAACCCCTATTTCAACGGCAAGACGCCGCAGGTGGGTGAGACTGCAACGGCTGATCAGCTGCGCCAGATGTACGATCGCCCGGCAGGGGCCGAACCCCAGACACAGCAGGGACTTCCTCAGCAGACTCAGCCGCAGGCCTTCCCTGCCGCGGGCTCGGCACTGCCCGCCTCGGAGCGCATGACCTACGACGGCGTCATCGTGAAGACCGCGATGCTCTTCGGCACGATTCTCGTCGGTGCCGTCGTCGGCTGGATGTTCCCTGTGCTGCTGCTTCCCGGCGTCATCGTGGGTCTGGTGCTCGGCCTGGTCAACTCGTTCAAGAAGCAGCCGTCCGTGCCGCTCATTCTCGCCTACGGCGTCTTCGAAGGGCTCTTCGTCGGAGCGATCTCACAGGTGTTCGCGACGACGTACTACGGTGGCATCGTCGTTCAGGCGGTGCTGGCGACGCTCAGCGTGTTCGCCGTCACATTGGTGCTCTTCTGCAGCGGCAAGGTGCGCGCGTCGGCCAAGGGCGCAAAGATCCTGATGATCGCCATGGGCGGCTACCTGCTGTTCAGCCTGATCAACGTGGGTATGAAGGTCTTCGGCGCGACGTCGAACCCCTTCGGCGTGTTGGGCATGGATATCTTCGGCATCCCGGTCGGCGTCATCGTCGGCATTCTGGTGGTCATCATGGCCGCGTACTCGCTCGTCCTCGACTTCGACATGGTCAAGACTGGTGTGCAGCAGGGAGCGCCGGCCAAGTTCGGCTGGACTGCCGCCTTCGGCATCGCCGTCACGGTCATCTGGCTCTACGTGGAGTTCCTGCGCCTGTTCGCGATTCTTGCCAGCAGCCGCGACTGACTCAGTCCAGCGCGACGCGCCTGTGACTTTGCGCCAGCCCTCGGCGGGTGTACACTCCTAGATGCATCTTGTATCTATGTTGTATACCCGAAGGGGGCTGGTTGTGGCGGCGTTGGCGTCAGAACGCGTCTACAGCGATCTCAAAGAGCGCATCATCCTCGGCGACATTGCGGGGAACACACTGCTCAGCGAAGGCGAGATCGCCGAACAGCTCGGCGTCAGTCGCACTCCGGTGCGCGAGGCGTTCCTTCGGCTGCAGGCCGAAGGCTGGATGCATCTCTATCCCAAGCGCGGAGCCCTCGTCGAAGGCGTCGACAGCAGCGAGGGCAATGAGATTCTCGAGGCTCGTCGTCTGATCGAGTCGTGGGCGGCAAGCCGACTCGCTGCGTCTCCCGCCTTACTCAAAAAGGTGGCCGACGAGCTCGAGGCAACGCTGGTCAGCCAAGAGGCCGCACTCGCCGACGACCCCGACCTGCAGGCGTTCATCGTCGCCGATCTGCACTTTCACCAGGTTCTCGTCGAGTCGGCCGGCAATCGTATTCTGACTGCGGTATATCAGCAGCTCAGCGACCGCCAGCGCCGTATGACGGCCTATGCCGTCAAGACCGGCAGCGACCGCCCCTACCGCGTGCTCAAGCAGCATCACGATCTGCTCGAGGCGCTGCGCACCGGCGATCCACATCAGTTCGTCAAAGCGCTCGACCACCATTTCAGCGACATTCATGGAGCCAGCCCCCGTTGATCGCACGCTGAACTCAGTCCGCTTCGTCTCAGCTCGGCCGCATGCCGGGCCGACACATCCGCACTCCGCCGACTGCAGCATCCGCCGCACCGGCATTCGCCAACTCAGTCCGCTCGGCAGTGTCGCCGACGCAGCACCCCCTGCAGCGTCGCAGAAGTCCACCAGCCATCAAGTTCGATTCGTCGAGTGAAAACGAGAAACACCACACGCATGTCTCAGCACAATCCGTCCAACGCATCCGCCGCAACCGCAGTACCGGGCCGGCACCCACGCTGGCAGCCGAAGCGCCCCGACTGGCTTGCCGCCGCCGGGGTGCTCTTCGCCGTGGCATGGGGTGGCAACGAGTTCACCCCGCTGCTCGCGATGTATCGCATCCACGAGCACATGAGCGTGCAGAGTGTGAACGTACTGCTTGGGGCATATGTCGTGGGCATCATTCCCGCCCTGCTGATCGGCGGGCCGCTCTCTGATCTGCGCGGCCGTCGGCCGCTGATGCATCTCGCGCCTGCTCTGTCGATCGCGGGCAGCATCCTGCTGATGCTGGGCGGCGACGATCACGTGCTGCTCTTCGTCGGCCGCATCTTCTCGGGCCTCGCGCTCGGCTTGGTGATGGCAGTCGGGTCGAGCTGGATCAAAGAGCTGTCGACCAGGCCGTACTCGAATTCCGGGGATGCCGGCGCAGGTGCCCGCCGAGCCACTATGGCGCTGACGGTCGGGTTCGCTCTCGGCGCCGTCGTTGCTGCGCTGCTGGCACAGTTCACCCCGATTCCCGAGATCGCTCCCTATGCCGTGAACATCGTGCTGACCGCGGTGCTGTGGCTGATGCTGATCGGCACACCCGAGACCAACCCAACGGTCACCGGCGTGCCCCTGGGCGACGAGACCAAGGTGTCGACCAAGCACGAGTCGCTGGGGCAGGCACTGAAGCTCAAAGAGGCAGTCTCACCGCGTTTTCTGCTCGTCGTGCTGCCGATGGCCCCGTGGGTGTTCGGCGCTGCCGCGAGTGCCTATGCCGTGCTGCCGTCGCTCGTGATGGATCAGGTGCCTGGCTTCGAGGTGGCCTTCGCCGGCATCCTCTGCTTCGTCGCGCTGAGCTTCGGCGTGCTCAGCCAGCAGATGGCTCGCAAGTTCATCAAGCCGCACAGCCAGCGGGCCATCGCCTCGGCGATGTGCGCCGTGATCGTCGGTGTGCTGATCGCCGCGCTCTCGGCATTCACACACAGCATGGTGATCACCGTCATCGCTGCCGCTGCCCTCGGCTTCGCATACGGCCTGCTGCTGATCGCCGGACTCCAGGAGACTCAGCGCAACGCCCGGCCGGAGCACCTGGGCGGCATGGTCGGCGTGTACTACTCGCTGACGTATCTGGGATTCTTCATTCCCGCCATTCTGTCGGCGCTGGCGCCGATGATCACCTACGGCGTCATGTTCGTGATCGGTGCGATCATCGCCGCACTGAGCGTCGTGCTCATCGTGTTCGGCACACGCAAGCACTGACTGCGCCCGATACGCGCCCCCGCGTGCCGTCAGGCGCTCACGCCTCGCGCTTTGCGCGTTCCGGGCAGAACCGCCAGCGAGATCACCACGAATGCGAGCACGAGCACGAATCCGTGCAGAATCCCGAAGTGCTCGGCCAGCATGCCCAAAGCAGGGGGCCCTGCGAGCGAAGCCGAGTACCCGAAGATCGAGACCATGCTCACCCGGCGGGTCGCATCCGTCGGATGGTCGGCGGCCAGCGACATGCCGACCGGGAACCCGAGCGATGCTCCCAGCCCCCACAGCGCGGTCGCCACGAAGATCAGCGGCGTTCCCGCACCGAAGATGAATGTGGCCAGCCCGATCGATGCGATCGTGGCGCAGCCGAGAAGCACTCGCGTCGTGCCCAGACGGTCGACGAGAGGGCCTCCCACGAGGCGGCCGAGCGTCATCGCCGAGACGAACGTCGCGTACACCAGTGCCGCAGCAGAGTGGTCGAGGCCGTGGCCCTCGACCGCCGCGAGGCTGAGCCAGTCGTTGGCCGAGCCCTCGACGAATGACATGCCGACCATCATCACGCCGATGAGCAGCAGCCGTCGGTCGGCCAGCAGCCCGAAACGTGCGCGCAGTCGTGCCCGCATGCCGGCTGATGCCTCGCTCTCGCCCGAGCCCTCAGACAGTCGCGCAGCGCTGCCGGCACCGTTCTGTACCGCATGGGCGGTCGACGAGCCACGTGCATCGGAGGCCTCGAAGTGGATGCGCTGCGGAGCCGACGCGCCCGGCACTGACCGCAGTGTGCCCAGACCGGCGACGAGCAGGAACACCGCCGCCAGAGCAAGATACGGCAGCAGCCCCGTGCCCCGCGAGGCGGCAAGCGCACCGACGAGTGCGCCGGTGATCGTGCCCGCGCTGTAGCAGGCGTGCATCATCGGCAGAATCGTGCGGCCGACGCGCTTCTCGACGGTAGTGCCTTCGAGGTTCATCGTGACCGATGCCGAGCTCAGGCTGAATCCGAAGAGCATCAGCGCCGCGAAGGCGAATCCGGTCTGCGCGAACACATCGACTGCCACGCCGATCGCGGTGAGGCCGAGCCCGATGCCGGTGATCGCGGCGGTGAGCATGCGTCGCGCGCCGAGGCGGCCGATCAGCCCCGGTGCCACGGCGAGCCCGGTGATCGAACCGCTCGAGAGTCCGACGAGCAGAATCGCGACGCCGCCGCTGCCGATGCCGAGCTGTGCGCTCACTTCGGGGATGCGCGCGACCCAGACCGCCGTCGCCACCCCCGCGAGCGCGAAGATCACGCAGATCGCATTGCGCCAGGCTGCGAGCGTGCTGTGTCGTGTGGTGACGGCGAAGTCGAACAGGCGGTGTGCGGCGGATGCCGTGGCAGCGACCCCGCTCGCCACGCGCCGCGAGGGTGCGCCTGCACGGCCGGCGATGCGTGTGATATCGATGGCGCGAGTGTCGACCGAGCGCTCGTGGCTTATGGGAGAAGCAGCGACCGGGCGCGCGACATCGTTCGCACCGAACTCAGCGAGTTGCGACTCAGGATGCCGTGGCTCTGGGCGTCGTGACTCAGAGTGTCGTGACTCAGAGCTTCTTGAGGGCGCGATCACGCGGATCGATCCGGTCAGCACGGGGATGGAGCTCGTCACGGCGGTCAGTTCGGTCACTGCTTTCCTTTCTGGATGTTCGGGTTGGGACTGCTGCTGTCACTCCGGCGGGAGTGACGCTGTTCGGTTCTGGTGGTGTTCAGTTCGGTGCGCCGCACCCGTGGTGTTTTCGGGCGAGCGAGGGCGAGACCGAACACATCCGTGTGACCGGTTACTGCTCTGATGGATGCACAGCGCAACCCCGCGACGATGCGGTTGACTGCCTGTGAAAGAGATGACCACTGACGTTGTGATCGAGATGCCGAGCACATTCTCGGCGAATTGATTTCGATGCTACGGCGGAGAATCCGATCCCTGCAACTGTCTACTCAGACTACTTTTTTGATCGGCGTGTCGCGCTCCCGACCAGCTCGTTCACAACGCGCGCGGCGGCTCCTTTGCCGTTCGCTCGTCGCTCGTTCGTCGCTCGTTCGCCGCTCGTTCGCCTCACCCACGCAGATGTCTGTACATCTCTCACCTCGCCACTCCCCGATCCCCCGCCCAGCACCCCTCGCCTCCCCTTACCGGTCCACCTGTGCACCTCTCGCCCCACCACTCCCCGATCCCCCGCCCAGCATCTCTCGTCTCACCTGCGCATGCCCCTCTGCACCAACGCACGCTCGACCTCGGCCACGAACTCCTGCCCGGCACGTGCATCGGTCAGCGTGCGCAGATCGGCCTGAACAACCTCGTACCCTTCGTTCCGAAGTGCCTTCAGCCGTTCCCGATCACGAGCATGCTGCGCACGCGACGTGCGGTGCTGATCCCCGTCGAATTCTGGAATCACCCTCTGCACCCGATACAGCAGATCGGCCCGCGCCAAGTGGCCTCCAGCCCGGTCGTAGATGTCGGCGTTGAGCTCAGGCTCCGGCAGCCCCGCCTCCAGCAGCAGCAGCCGAGTGAGCGATTCCATGGGCGACTGCGAGCCGTCACGCACGAGACGGGCGACCTGGCGCATCCTTCTGCAGTTTCGACCCGACAGCGACCCCGCCCACTCGACGAGCTCCCTCGGCCCGGCGAACGGCTGCCGGCCGTCTGCACGCAGCTCGGCGCGACAGACCAGAAAATCGCCGACAGCCACGAGATCAGCGTCGGAATGATTCGGCACATCGGCCAGCATCCTCCAAGTCGTCCGCACATCGCAGACCGGCAGATCGCCGAGTGTGTAGACATGAGCTGTCGGGGGCATGCGCCTGCTGCGGATGCCGCGGTGCCGCGGACGCGAAAGGGTCGCAGCCGCTGCGACATCAAGTCCGTCGGGTTCGAGCGCCGAAGCAATCATGCTGAGAGGCAGAGGCAGGCCCCATATGATCGCCGCGGTCAGGTGACTGAAGGCGAGCCCTGGCTTCATCAGTGGCAAATACTGCCGCGCGCGATGCGTCACTGCTGCGTAGAGACGCTTGGATTTCGGGATCTCGGGCGGTGAACCCGCATGGTTCTGCGCCGGTTCTGCTGTGCGCGTTTCGGTTCGTGCGCAGCGCACCCCTCGGTAGGGCTGTACTAGGTCGTTGGCCCGCAGTCGAGACTGGCTGACTCCCAGGTCTCGTGCTTCTGCCACAGTGAAGGGTCGATGCCTGATCTGAATCGGCAGCGGCTGCGGTTTGGACGGCGACATGTCATCAGCATGAGCGATCGGCCTGCCCCGGGTCTCCCCGATCTGCCCGATGTGGAGAACTTCGTGCTGCACCTACGGCTATGCGTAACAGATTCTGCGCACTCGCACCATCTACAAGGGCCCTCCACCCACCGAAAGCACAGAACACGCGACCATCAGCAGCAAACACCCACAACAACTACACACTCAGTGAGCCATGAGCAGATTCTGCACACTCGCACCATCTACAAAGTACCTCCACCCACCGAAAGCACAGAACACGCGACCATCAGCAGCAAACACCCACACCAACTACACACTCGGTGGGTCTTCAACAGGTTCTATACACTCGATCCCGCGCATCAGCCGGCTTCTGCGCACTCGCATGCCGCCTCGCCCGGTTCAAGACAGAACTGCCCTGAAACACGATGCCTTCAGGGCAGGACTGTCCTGAGACACGACACCTTCAAGGCAGGACTGCCCTCAGACACAACAGCTGCAAGACAAGCACACGACACAACAGCCGCAAGACAAAACAGCCCTAGGACACGACACCCACAAGACAAACACACGACACAACAGCCCCAAGACAAACAGCCCAAAACAGAAACAGACCCCGCCGCACACTGCGACGAGGCCTGCCTGACTTACTCCCACTCGATGGTGCCCGGCGGCTTGCTCGTGACGTCGAGTACCACTCGGTTGATCTCACGCACCTCGTTCGTGATGCGGTTCGAGATCACCGACAGCACGTCGTACGGCAGCCGCGACCAGTCAGCCGTCATCGCGTCTTCGCTCGACACCGGGCGCAGCACGATCGGATGCCCATACGTGCGCCCGTCCCCCTGCACGCCCACTGAATGCACATCGGCCAGCAGCACCACCGGGCACTGCCAGATCTGATCGTCGAGCCCAGCCTTGGTGAGCTCCTCGCGCGCGATCGCGTCGGCCTCGCGCAGAATGTCGAGGCGCTCCTGCGTGATCTCGCCGATGATGCGGATGCCCAGGCCGGGCCCGGGGAACGGCTGACGGCTGACGATGACCTCGGGTACGCCCAGCTCGCGACCGATCGAGCGAACCTCGTCTTTGAACAGCGACCGCAGCGGCTCGACGAGTTTGAATTGCAGGTCATCGGGCAGGCCGCCCACATTGTGGTGGCTCTTGATGTTGGCCGCACCTTCGCCGCCGCCTGATTCGACGACATCGGGATAGAGCGTGCCCTGCACCAGGAACTTGATCTCTTCGCCGTCGGCCGAGGCCTCGTTCTGCAGGTCGCGAGCCACACGCTCGAACGTGCGGATGAACTCGCGGCCGATGATCTTGCGCTTGCGCTCCGGCTCGCTGACGCCCTTCAGCGCAGTGAGGAACTGCTCCGACGCGTCGATCGTGACCAGACGGATGCCAGTCGCGGCGACGAAGTCCTCCTGAACCTGCTTGACCTCGTCTTTGCGCAGCAGGCCGTGGTCGACGAAGATGCAGGTCAGCTGATCGCCGACCGCACGCTGCACCAGGGCTGCGGCGACAGCCGAGTCGACGCCGCCCGACAGCCCGCAGACCACCTTGCTCGCGCCGACCTGGGCACGGATCTTCGCGACCTCCTGGTCGATCACGTTCTCGCTGGTCCACTCCGGCTTCAGCCCGGCGCCGTGGTACAGAAAGTTCTCGAGCGCCTGCTGGCCGAGCGGAGTGTGCTGCACCTCGGGGTGCCACTGCACGCCGAAGAGTCGACGGCCGCGATCCTCGATCGCCGCCACGGGCGCGCCCACGGTCGACGCCAGCACGTCGAACCCCTCGGGCGCGGTCTTCACCGCGACGCCGTGGCTCATCCACACCGACTGCTTCGCAGGAGAGCCCTCGAGCAGCGTGCCTGCTTCGTGAACCTCAGACTCGGCGTGTCCGTACTCGCCCACCGCCGCCTGATCGACGACGCCGCCGAGCGCATACGACATGGCCTGAAAGCCGTAGCAGATGCCGAACACCGGCACGCCGGCTTCGAACAGGGCCCGGTCGACGTGCGGGGCGCCCTCTTCGAAGACGCTCGCGGGGCCGCCCGAGAGGATGATCGCCGCCGGCTTCTTCGCGAGGATCTTCTCGACGCTCCAAGTGTGCGGCACGACCTCGGAGTACACATGCGCCTCGCGCACGCGCCGTGCGATCAGCTGCGCGTACTGCGCGCCGAAATCGATGACGAGCACCGTGGGTGTCGTCGCGTCAGCGCCTGCCTCGTTCGAGGCCGCTGCCGCAGTGGGGGTCTGCTGGGTCACTTCGTCTCGCTGCTTTCGTCGGTGTCGGTCGTGGTCTGTGCGGCGTCGCCTGAGGTCTGACGGATGCCGTGCTCGCCCGGCTGCGTCGCCGGATGACGAGCGGCGGCCGCGTTCTCAGCGGCTGCGCCAGGTGCAGCGGTCGTTGCCGCACGGGCCTCGTCATCGGCGACCTGCTTGCGCAGTGCCAGGATGGCCTCGTCGTGGGCCTCGGCACGGGCGTTGTGCTCGGCGAGATCTTTACGCGCAGCGCGCGACATGCGGTGCTCGACGAAGAACGAGAGGAACGGCACGATGCCGCCCAAGGCGATCGCGACGAAACGCCGCAGCGGCCACCGCAGCAGCGTCCACAGGCGGAAGTCGCTGATCAGATAGACGACATACAGCCAGCCGTGCACGATCAGCACGCCGATCGAAAGGTTCAGACCGCCGGCGCTGTCGATGTACTCGGGCAGCGAGGGCACGAAGTTGAGCACGTGACCACCGCCGGCGAAGACCTCGTAGCCGACGCCGAGCTCGTGATTCCACGGAATGTACTTGAGGATCATCTCTGCGCAGAGCAGCAGCAGGAACACACCGGTGATGTAGGCGAAGATGCTGTAGAACCTGATCGCACCGGGTATGCGCTGCCGATCGCGCTTCGGCAGAATCGGCTGACGGGTCATGGGTTCCATCCTAACGCGGGCGCTCATCGCACGGCGACACGGCGCAGCAGCTCGAGCTGTTCGCGTTCCTGCGCGGCATATTCGAGACCGTGCTCGTACTCGTCACGGCCGAGGCGCCACCACAGGAACAGAGAGAAGGCTGCGAAGACCACCCACTCGGCGGCGTAGAAGATGTTCATCCAGTTGATCTGCGCTTCAGTCGAGGGCGGCGGCGAGTAGATCGTCTGCAGGTTGCTGCCGACCACCGCGGGAACGCCGTCTGAGGCGACCAGGTACCCCTCGAACCATGGGCGGTCGTCGGTCTGCCACACGTTGATCAGCTCCGGTCCTGAGACCACCTGCGTGAGGTAGTCGGCGGCCGTGGTCTGCTGTTTCTCGACGCCTTCGAACGGCATGATGCGCCCGCTCAGCTGCAGCGTCCCTGTGCTCAGGGCCATCGCATCCCCGTCAGCGCCGGCTGCGCCGACCTCGCCTGGCGCGGCATTCGCCAAAGCCTCGGCGCGGTCGCGTGTAGATCGGGCCTGGTCGAGGTCGGGCGCCCACCCGAGGGCCACGGACAGCACGGCTCCGGCGGGCGCTTGGGGAGCCTCCACCGAGAGGCCCACCACGACCCAGTAGCCGAGCGCATTGCCCTCGCGGTCACGGGCCTCGCCAGTCTCGCCGGACGCGTTCTGCTGGGTGCGGTTCGCAACGATCGTGGCCGTTCCCGGAAGCACCGTGCCCGACACGGTCGCACGCTGCTCGATGGCCTGCACGTTCATGGTCTGACCCGGCGTGAGCAGATCGGTGAGAGGCCGCGCAGTCTCGGTCTGACGACTGCCGTCGTCTCCCGGAGTCACCGCACGCATCGCCTGCCACCAGCCCAGCCCGAGGAACCCGGCCACGATCAGGAGCACGACGAACAGTGCGCCGAGCCACTTCGCCGTCAGCAGCACCGACAGCGTCGAGCGCGGCGGCTCTGAGAGCTCCGCCTCGAGCTCGTCGATCAGAAGATTGGCCTCGGCCGCCCCGATGCGTCGCGGCGTCTGGATGCCCGGCGCAGCGGACTCCGACCGTGTGTTCGAGTCGGGCACAGATTCGGACACGTCTGGTTCAGGCCTCGTAGTGCGAGACGGTGACTGCGACCTTCTGGAACTCCTTGAGCTCGGTGTATCCAGTGGTCGACATCGACTTGCGCAGCGAGCCGATCAGGTTCGTCGTGCCGGTGGCGTCGTGCGCCGGGCCGAAGAGCACCTGCTCGAGCGGTCCGACGCTGCCGACCTGCACGCGGCGACCGCGTGGCAGCTCAGCGTGATGCGCCTCGGCACCCCAGTGGTAGCCGCCGCCGGGAGCCTCGTTCGCACGGGCGAGCGCCGTGCCGAGCATGACCGCGTCGGCACCGCAGGCGAAGGCCTTCGGAATGTCACCGCCGAAGCCCAGGCTGCCGTCACAGATGATGTGCACGTAACGACCGCCCGACTCGTCGAGGTAGTCGCGGCGGGCGCCGGCGACGTCGGCCACGGTGGTCGCCATCGGCGTGCGCAGGCCCAGCGTCTTCAATGAGGATGACGTGGCGCCTCCGCCGAATCCGGCCAGCACGCCTGCAGCGCCGGTTCGCATCAGATGCAGAGCGGTCGTATAGGTGCCCGCACCGCCCACGATGACCGGCACGTCGAGTTCGTAGATGAACTTCTTGAGGTTCAGCGGCTCAGTGGTCGCCGACACGTGCTCTGCCGAGACCGTCGTGCCGCGGATGACGAAGAGGTCGACTCCCGCATCGAGCACCGTCTGGTAGAACTGCTGCGTGCGCTGCGGCGAGAGCGCCCCGGCAACGGTCACGCCGGCGGCACGAATCTGCTCGAGCCGCTCGGTGATCAGCTCGGCCTTGACCGGCTCTGCGTAGACCTCCTGCAGCACCCGCCCGGCCTGATCGTCGTTGGCCTCGCGAATGCGCCGGTAGGCGTCGGTCGGGTCTTCGTAGCGCGTCCACAGGCCCTCGAGATCGAGCACGCCGAGCCCGCCGGCGCGCCCGAGGGCGATGACGGTCTCAGGCGAGGCGGCCGAGTCCATCGGCGCGCCGACGACGGGCAGATCGAAGTGGTAGGCGTCGATGCTCCAGTTCACCGACACGTCGCCGGCATCACGGGTGCGCCGATCGGGCACCACTGCGATGTCACTGAAGCCGTAGCCTCGCCGACCGGTTTTCGACACGCCGATCTGCACTGTCTCACTCATGATTCCTCGTTCATCCCTCGTCTGTTTGCTGCGACTGCGGCGTTCGGTCTACCGACCGTGGTAGTTCGGGGCCTCGATGACCATCTGCACATCGTGCGGGTGGCTCTCTTTGAGGCCGGCCGGCGTGATGCGCACGAACTTGCCGTTCTCTTTGAGCTGCTCGATGTTCTCGGCCCCCACATAGAACATCGACTGGCGCAGACCGCCGATGAGCTGATAGGTGACGGCCTCGAGCGGGCCGCGGTAGGGCACCTGCCCCTCGATGCCCTCGGGAATCAGTTTGTCGTCGCTGGGCACATCGGCCTGGAAGTAGCGGTCACGTGCGTAACTCGTGCGCTGGCCGCGCGTCTGCAGCGCACCCAGTGACCCCATGCCGCGGTACTGCTTGAACTGCTTGCCATGCTCGAACACGAGCTCTCCCGGGCTCTCATCGGTTCCGGCGAGCAGCGAGCCGAGCATCACGGTGTCGGCACCGGCGACCAACGCCTTGGCGATGTCGCCCGAATGCTGCAGGCCGCCGTCGGCGATCAGCGGCACACCGGCGGGGATGGTCGCCTTCGACGCCTCGTAGATTGCCGACACCTGCGGCACGCCCACACCGGCGACGATGCGAGTGGTGCAGATCGAGCCGGGTCCGACGCCGACCTTGACGGCATCGACGCCGGCGTCGACCAGCGCCTGCGCACCCTCGCGGGTCGCGATGTTGCCGCCCACGACCTGCACGTGCTTGGTCGCCGGGTCGGTCTTCAGGCGTTTGACGATGTCGTGCTCGCCCTTCGAATCACCGTTGGCGGTGTCGGTGACGATGACGTCGACGCCGGCCTCGACCAGTGCGCAGGCGCGTTCCCAGGCATCGCCGAACACGCCGATGGCCGCACCGACGAGCAGACGGCCGGAGCCGTCTTTGCTCGCGTGCGGGTACTTCTCGGCCTTGTCGAAGTCTTTGACGGTGATCAGGCCTTTGAGGTGCCCCTCGTCGTCGATCAGCGGCAGCTTCTCGATCTTGTGGGTGGCGAAGGTTCGGTAGGCCTCTTCGCGGCTGATGCCCACCTTGCCGGTGAACAGCTTGCCTTTGGTCATAACGTCTTTGACGAGGGTGTTCTCACGCTCGTCGACCGGCACCCAGCGGATGTCGCGGTTCGAGATGATGCCGACGAGCACGTTGTCTTCGTCGACCACAGGCAGCCCTGAGACCTTGAACTGGCCGCAGATGTCGTCGACCTCCTGCACCGTCGCCTCAGGAGAGGTCGACAGCGGATCGGTGATCATGCCCGACTCTGAACGCTTCACGAGGTCGACCTGGCGGGCCTGGTCTTCGATCGAGAGGTTGCGGTGCAGCACGCCGATGCCACCCTGGCGGGCCAGAGCGATCGCGAGACGTGCCTCAGTGACGGTGTCCATCGCTGATGACAGCAGGGGGATGTTGATCGACAGCTCACGGGTCAGGCGGGTCTTGGTGTTGACCTCGCTGGGAATGACGTTGGTGTGGCCGGGCAGCAGCAGCACATCGTCATAAGTGAGACCGGTGTAGGCAAAGGGGTCGTGTGCCATTTCTTCCTTCCAGACGCGGTGCGCTCAGTCTACCCCGACTCCTGTGTAACATTGGCGACACAAAAGCGAGGTAGCTTGTGTGCCACCCGTCGCAACCCCCTGAGGGTGGTGACGGTGACGCGTGCGGCATCCCACGCGTCCATCGCCAAACGGGGAGGCTCAGTTGACAACGGCCTTGACAGCAAGTGCGCTCGCTCACGCGGCGCCCACAGTCGTGCTCGCACAGGAGGGCGGCGGTTTTCTCACCGACCAGTTCGTGCCGAGCCTGATCAACGGGGTGATCTTCGGACTCATCCTCGCGCTCGCATCGATCGGGGTGTCGCTGATCTACGGAACGACGAAGCTCAACAACTTCGCACACGGTGAGCTGGTCACATTCGGCGGCTTCGTCGCCGTGACCGCGATGACCACGCTGGCGCTGCCAGCCTGGATCGCCGTGATCCTGGCCTTCGTGGTCGGCGGCGTCTTCGGCTGGGTGCAGGATGCCGCCCTCTGGAAGCCCCTGCGCAAGAAGCGAGTGGGCATCATCCCGCTGATGATCGTGAGCATCGGCCTCTCGCTCGCGCTGCGCTACCTCTACGCCTTTCTCTTCGGCCCCGACCGCATCGTGATGCCGGTGTCGAGTGACGCCTGGCTCGTGCTGGGCTCGGTGCGGCTTCGCCAGTGGGACGTGCTCGGTTCGCTGGTGGCCATCGTGCTGCTCATCGTCACCGCGGCGCTGCTGACGAAATCCCGCATCGGCAAGGCCACGCGCGCCGTCGCCGACAACCCGGCGCTGGCATCCGCATCAGGCATCGACGTCAACCGGATCATTCGGGTGGTGTGGACGGGCGGCACCGCACTCGCGGCCGTCGCCGGCGTGCTGCTCGCGTTCTATCAGACGCAGCAGTGGGACACCGGCGCGTCGATTCTGCTGCTCATCTTCGCATCGGTCGTGCTCGGCGGCCTCGGCACCGCATACGGCGCTCTCGTCGGTGCCCTCATCATCGGCATCGCAGTGAATCTCTCCAGTCTGTTCCTGCCGGGCAGCCTCAAGTACGTCACGGCGCTCGTGATCATGATCGTGGTGCTGCTGGTTCGCCCGCAGGGCATCCTCGGTCGCAGAGAACGCATCGGATAAGGGGCAACCATGGATCTGTCGTTCATCTCACAGGCTCTCGGCGAGATCATCTCGCCGACCACGGCGGCCTACGCGCTCGCCGCACTCGGTCTTTCGATTCACTTCGGCTACACCGGGCTGCTCAACTTCGGCCAGGCCGGCTTCATGGCCGTCGGCGGGTACTTCTTCGCCATCACGTCGAACACCTTCGGGGTGCCGTTCTTCGTCGGGCTGCTGTTCAGCATCCTCGGAGCCGTGCTCTTCGGGCTGCTGCTCGGCATACCGACGCTGCGCCTGCGCGCCGACTACCTCAGCATCGTGACGATCGCAGCCGCCGAGATCATCAGGCTGGTGGCCAAGACCCCTGAGCTCTCGTGGCTCACCGGTGGTTCTGCCGGCATGCAGAGCGGCTCCGACTCGTTCCAGTCGCTCAACCCGATCCCCGTCGGCCTCTATGAGATCGGTCCGCTGACCTACACCGAAGAGGATCTCTGGACGATCATCTTCGCGTGGGTCGTCGTCGCCCTCTCGATGCTCTTGGTCTGGCGTCTGGTGCGCAGCCCCTGGGGTCGCGTGGTCAAAGCCATCAGAGAAGACGAGGATGCCGTTCGCTCGCTCGGCAAGAACGTCTTCGCCTACAAGATGCAGGTGCTGATTCTCGGCGGCGTTCTAGGCGGCCTCGGAGGCATGATCTTCGTGCTGCCGCGGTCGGTGCAGCCGGATAACTTCGGCACGCAGACGACGTTCTTCCTCTGGACGATCATGCTGCTCGGCGGCGCCGCCACGGTCTTCGGCCCCATCGTCGGCTCGATGATCTTCTGGGTGGTCATCGTCGCGACCGACGGCATCGTGTCGCTGCTGGTCAGCGAAGAGATCCTGCCGATCACCGGCGTCCAAGGAGGCCAGGTGCGCTTCATCCTCGTGGGCGTCGCGCTCATGCTGCTCGTGATTTTCAGACCTCAGGGTCTGTTCGGAAAGAAGTCGGAGGTGTACTTCAATGCCTGACACTCCCCTCACACCAGTGCCCGAGCCGCAGCCGTCAGATCCCACGGCGCACGCCGTCGGCGAGACGTCGCAGGGCGGTTCGACTGTGGCAGCCTCCTCAGGCGGCGCACGCCCGATCGCAGCGGAGCCCGCCGCGCCAGGATGCAAGAAGACCGACCCGATCGTCGTCGCAGACGACATCACCCGCTCATTCGGCGGCAACACCGCCGTCGATGTGGAGCACGTCGAGATTCCGCGCGGCGTCATCACCGCACTGATCGGCCCGAACGGCGCCGGCAAGACCACGCTGTTCAACCTGCTCAGCGGCTTTGACAAGCCGAACACGGGCCGCTGGTCGTTCGACGGCACCACGCTGTCGGGCATCCCCTCGTTCAAAGTGTCGCGTCTGGGGCAGGTTCGCACCTTCCAGCTGACCAAGTCGCTGGCGATGCTGAGCGTGCTCGAGAACATGAAGCTGGGCGCCAAGGATCAGCGTGGCGAGCACTTCTGGAGCGCCTTGTGGCCACCAGCGTGGAAGAGCCAGGAGAAGGCGATCGAGGCGAAGGCCATGGGCCTGCTCGAGAAGTTCCTGCTCGACAAGAAGAAGGACGACTACGCTGCGGCGCTCAGCGGCGGGCAGCGCAAACTGCTCGAGATGGCGCGTGCGCTGATGAGCGACCCGCAGTTCGTCATGCTCGACGAGCCGATGGCGGGTGTCAACCCGGCGCTGACGCAGTCTCTGCTCGGTCACATCGTGCGGCTGAAAGACGACGGCATGACCGTGCTCTTCGTCGAGCACGACATGCACATGGTGCAGGCGATCGCCGACTGGGTGATCGTGATGGCGGAGGGCCGCATCGTGGCCGAAGGCGAGCCCGGCGTGGTCATGCAGGATCCAGCTGTGATCGACGCATATCTGGGATCGAACAAAGATCGCGACCTCGGTGAGGTGGTGGCCGAGATCCGCGCCGAGCACCGTGCGACCGAAAGGCCGCAGGGCGGTGCGAGCCCGGCATCCGGCGCAGGCTCAGCCCCACGTGCAGCCGGCGGTTCGCAGGCCGACGCGAGCACAGCATCCGGCGTTGACTCAGCACCGCCCGCAACCAGCAGTTCGCATGGCGACACGAGCAGAGCATCCGGTGCTCACGCGGCCGGCACCACTGAGGAGGACCCACGATGACCGAGCGCGTTCTTGAGACGAAGGATCTGGTCGCGGGGTATCTGCCCGGCGTGAACATTCTGAACGGGTGCAACACCTATGTCGAGCGAGGCGAACTCGTCGGTATCATCGGCCCGAACGGCGCTGGCAAGTCGACGCTGCTGAAGACGGTGTTCGGCATGGTGAGCGTGCGCTCGGGCAGCGTCGTGCTCGACGGGCGCGACATCACCGGTCTGAAGGCCGACAAGCTGGTTCGCGCCGGCGTCGGGTTCGTGCCGCAGACCGAGAATGTGTTTCCGAGTCTGACCATTCGCGAGAACCTCGAGATGGGGTGCTTTCAGAAGCCGAAGCTGTTCGGGCCGCGGCTGGAGTTCGTGACCTCCCTCTTTCCGGAGCTGTCGAAGCGTCTGGGGCAGCGTGCCGGCGGGCTCTCTGGCGGTGAGCGCCAGATGGTCGCCATGTCGCGGGCGCTGATGATGGATCCGAAGGTGCTGCTGCTCGACGAGCCCTCGGCGGGGCTGTCGCCAGTGCGGCAGGACGAGACGTTCCTGAATGTGGCGCGCATCAACGCCGCCGGGGTGTCGGTGATGCTGGTCGAGCAGAATGCGCGGCGCGCGCTGCAGATCTGCGATCGCGGATATGTGCTCGATCAGGGCAAAGACGCCTATGTTGGACCTGGTCATATGCTGCTGAATGACCCGAAGGTGATCAAGCTGTACTTGGGCACCTTGGCCGAGGATCACACCGCGGGGTAGGCGTCGGGCGCGGTCGTCGCGCATGTGTGCCGGGCGGTAGCTGGGCGGTAGCTGGGCGGTAGCTGGGCGGTAGCTGGGCGGTAGCTGGGGATGGTTGGGTACAGTCGGTGGCTGGCATCGGTCGGTGGTGGCTTTGCACACAGTTGACTGAGCAGGTGCATGCTTTGCACCCCCCTGAGCAGCTGCAGCTTTACACACAGTCGACTGAGCAGCTGCATGCTTTGCCCACAGTGGGCAGAGCAACTGCGACTCCGCAGTCTAGAGTACCGGCCGGCCAAGCACCCTCACCCAGCAGGAGCACCCTCACCCAGCAGGAGCATCCTCACCCAGCAGGAGCATTTGTGCCCAGCAGGAGCATTGTGCCCAACAGGAGCATTCGCACCAGGCAGGAGCAGATTTAGGCTTTCTCCAGGTCCTGTTTAGTTCATTTGCTCCTCTTCGACGCATTTGCTCCTGCTCGGCAGAGGCGATGTCGAGCTCTGTGCGCGAATGCTCCGAATCCGACGCATCTTCACGGCAAATGCCGACCTCAAGACGTGGCAGCCTGCAGTCAGCTCCGCGCTGTTGCCCCAGACCTTCGTGATGATGTGAGAGAGAGAACGACGCTGTGAGGACTTTGCTCACTCATCGCCCAAGCAGCAGTGCCGATGTCGTCAGCACCACCACACGCATGAACACAGGATTGTTCTCACAGAATCAGATCGAGCTCCTAGACGCATTCCTTCCGTGCTTCACGGCACACACCTGCGCATACCCACCGTGCTTCACGGCACGCATCTGGACATACCCGCGCAGAGCATACCCGCACAGCATGCACATGCACAGCACACAGGCGCTCAGCACGCAGCTGCGTGGAAACACACCGGCAAGCATGCAGAGCAGCAACACACAACACCCCGCTGCGCCCTACAGATCACAACCATGACCCCCCCCGCAACACCTGGTACTCCCCCAAACCACCACAGCCAACGCCCACAACACGCCGCCACCACAGACCACACAACACCCAACACAGCGCCACGCTGCGCCGCACCGCACACACCCAAAACGCAGAGATGGGGCCGTCCCGAAGGACGACCCCATCAGATCAAATGCCTGCCGAGAGTCAGCTGGCCGAGACCTCTTCCTGACGCTTGAACGTCGTGGTGTTGTTGGCATCAGTGACCCCGTAGAACGAGATCGTCGCCTTGGTCACATCACCGTTGCCATCGAAGTCGATCGGCCCTGAGAAGCCGTCGTAGTCGATGTCCTTGCCATCTTTGATGAGCGCAGCGCAGTCCTTGAACGACGTGCACTTCTCGCCGCCTTCTGAGACTGACTGCAGGTTGTCTTTGATGGTGGTGCCGTCGGTCTTGCCGCCCTGCAGCGCCGCAAGCGCCGCAAGCACCGTCGCGTCGTACATCTCGGGTGCGTAGACGGTCGAAGTCAGAGAGCCACCGGCCTGCTGCTTGACGCGGTTGATGAAGTCATCGAGGCCCTCGTACGGACCGGGCTGTGAGAAGGTCGCCCCCTGGATGGAGGTGTCGCCTGACTTCATGATGCCGTTGTTGCCGTCTGTGCCGTACAGCTTGGCAAAGTCGAAACCGTTCGTCTGCAGAGTCTGCACAACGCCCTTGAACTGGTCGAACGAGATGGCCACGAGAGCATCGGGGTTGCCGCTGATCGCCTGTGACACCTCGCTCGAGATGTCCTTGGCCGCAGGATCGAACGACTGCTCCTTCGACACGGTGCCGCCCTCGGCCTCGATCGACGCCTTGACCGCATCCTTCAGACCCGAGCCGTAGTCGTCGTTCATGAACAGAATCGCCACGTTCTTCTTGCCATCGGCGACAATCTGCTTGCCGAGGCTCTTGCCCTGCAGCAGGTCAGAGGGAGCAGTCCTCCAGTAGTATCCGCCGTTGTCATCGATGTTCGTGAAGCTGGGCGAGGTGTTCGAAGCCGAGATCTGCACGACCTGACGCTTCGAGACCGTCGGCAGCACGTTCTTCGATGCCGCCGAAGAGGCCGCGCCGAGAATCACGGAGTTCTTCTCGATGAGCGACTTCGCCGACGTCGTCGCGGTGTCGGTGGTCGAGTCGCCCTCGTCTTTGATGTCGGTCTTGACCGTCAGGCCGGCGTCTGCGGCATTGATGTCTGACGACGCAAGCTCGATGGCTGCGGTAAGCGTCGGCCCCATGAACGACAACGAACCGGTCTGCGGCACAAGACCGCCGATGTTCAGGGTCGAGTCGTCACCGCTGCCCGTCGAGCCTCCCGACTTCGCGCATCCGGTCAACGCCAGCGCTGCAACAGCGCCAATGGCGATGAACTGGGCTCCGCGTCGCATGAACGTCGACCCGAACTTCCGTGCGTTGGATTCTGTTGTCATATGTACTCCTGCTCCTTTGCATCGAGTTCTCCTCGTGCGCTCATGACGTTATGTGCGCAGAGTTACGCCAGTATATCCAAGTGTTTCGTCCTGATTTCGCCGCGTCGTCGGCTACACACGAATCCGTTGGCGAGTCGTATATGTTCTGGGCCTGCGGATGCTCGCCCGGCTAAGATCTTTTGCCTCAGCCGCGAGGGCGAATCGGTACCCCAGAGGCACAGCACGCAGAAGCAGGCGGGGCGACGAGCGCGCAGCAGGGCGCGAGCGCCAGCGGAGACACAGACTTGCAGACGGGCACACAGGCTCAGGCACGCACACAAGCCCATGCACGCACACAGACGTGCAGACAGACACGCAGGCAGGCAGCCGCACGGACACGCAGGCTCACAGCCACACAGGCCCACACACGCACGTCGCGAGCAGACGCGCAGACAGACAGGCCACACAGACACGCAGAGGGCGGAGACGCCGAAGCATCTCCGCCCTCTGCACGGCGAGACGCGCTCTGCACGCCTCAGCCGAAGAGTCTCAACCGTTCAGACTCGAGTGACCAGTCTCAGTCAACGATCGCGAGCAGATCGCGAGCCGACAGCACGAGGAAGTCCTCGCCGCCGAACTTGACCTCGGTGCCGCCGTACTTGCTGAAGAGCACCTTGTCGCCGACCTTGACGTCGACCGGGATGCGATTGCCCTTGTCGTCAACGCGGCCGGGACCCACAGCGACGACCTCAGCCGTGCTGGGCTTCTCTTTCGCGGTGTCGGGGATGACCAGACCTGAAGCAGTGGTCTGCTCCTGCTCGACCAGCTTGACAGCAACGCGATCTTCGAGTGGCTTGATGGAAACCGACACTTGTGACCTCTTCCTTTTCATCCATTTCATTGGACTGAATGAACACAACTGAGGCACCCTCCATGGGTGCAATTAGAACTGTAGCCACGTGTTAGCACTCGTGCAACCCGAGTGCTAATCGTCGTCATACGAACCCGTGTCAGCGGCTCGTGCCACAATTGCAGCGTGACTCCCGAAGACGCCCGCACCCTGCTCACGCCAGAAGCGCTCGCGCTGCTCGACAGCCTCCCACCGATCGAGTCGCCCGAAGACGTGCTGCGCATCTCGACCCGCCTGCATAAAGAAGGCATCGCCCCGGCGCTGATCGCCGCCGCGCTCACCCAGGCGAAGCTGCGCCGCCGGGCTCGGGTCAAGTTCGGCGAGTTCAGCGACCGCATGCTGCTCACCGAAGACGGCGTGCAGCAGGCTACGCGGCTGCCCGTCGCAGCAGCGCATGCCTCTCGACTGACGCGAGCCGGCATCCGCCGAGTGGCTGACCTGGGGTGCGGCATCGGCGCTGATTCGCTTGCCTTCGCCGCCGCCGATGTGGATGTTCTGGCCGTCGACGCCGACCCGGTCACCGCCGCCTTCGCGGGCTTCAATCTCGCGCCCTGGCCGAACGTGCGGGTGCGACAGGCGCGGGCCGAAGACGTCGATCTCGCACGAGAGCTCGGCGGCCTCAGTGACGACCACTCAGTCGATGAGACTTCGACAGACGGTCGCGACGACAGCACAGAGAGGCGCTCTGACAGCGCCCGCGCAGCAGATGACAGCAATGCGCGCAGCAGCGAGACAGACGGCGGCACTGACATGAGACGCGATTCGGGCAGCAGCAATGCACACAGCAGTGATGCACGCAGCCGCACACAAGGTCAGAGCACTGGCGCAGTGTTTCTCGACCCGGCTCGGCGCGTCGCAGAGACCTCTGGCAGTACGTCGCACGAACACGCACACAACCGTGCCCCAGGGCGCGGGCGCGGATCGCACCGCACGTGGAACCCCGAGCAGTTCTCCCCCAGTCTCGACTGGGTGTTCGAGGTCGCACACCGGTGGCCGACCGGAGTCAAACTCGGGCCGGGTCTGCCGCACGAGCTGATCCCAGACGACGCCGAGGCCGAGTGGGTCTCTGACAACGGCAATGTCGTCGAGGTGTCGCTCTGGTTCGGAGCCCTGACCGAGCACCCCGGAGCGCGCAGCGCGCTGCTGCACGACGACACCGGCTGGCACCGCATCGTGAGCGACGGCAGCGACCCACAGGTGGGGTCACTGCAGCGCTGGCTCTACGAGCCCGACGGAGCGGTCATCCGAGCGCGCGCATTGGGCACCCTCGCCCAGCAGCACGACCTCTCGACGATCGACGATACGATCGCCTATCTGACCGGCTCAGAGCTCGTCGAGAGTCCGTTCATGCGCGGGTTCGAGGTGCTCGACGACCTGCCGTTCGACGAGCGCAAGGTGAAGGCCCGACTCGTCGAGCTGGGAGTTCCCCGGGTGACCGTGAAGAAGCGCGGTGCCGATATCGACCCCGCAGCGCTGGCCAAACAGTGGAACAGGCAGCTCGGCAAGGCACTGGGCAAGGCGCTGGGCAAGAGTGCCGCCAGCGCCACGATCATGACGGCAGACAAACAGGTCGACAGCGGCCCAGCAGATAGACATGCCAGTGCTGACGCTGCAGACGAATCAGGCACGACAACTACCTCGGCGGGGCCGACCGATCGATCAGGCCGGACGACCGGCGAGGCCATCGTGTTCGTCACACGAGTGGCCGGCCGTCACCGCGCGATTATCGCTCGTCGCATCTGACTGGCAAACGGCGACCTGAGACGCGGCGAGCGTTGATCAGAGCGGGCGCCCCGAAAACCCCGCGAGCAATTTGTCTCAAAGCACCACAGGCAGCGAGTGCACCTGCCAGCAGGGTTCTGACCCATTGCACGGACTCGGCCACCGCTAGGCCTCTGCTCCTCGATTCGGCCCCCTCAGCAGTGCTGCAGAGGAAGGTTCAGCCCTCAGCCGCGCAGCGGCGTCACACGTTCAGATTGTCGAGCTCGTCTCGCAGCTGATTGAGCTGATCCGGCGGCACGACGCCGTTCAGCGACGAGGGGTCGTTCATCAGCATGATCACCAGAATGATGCCCAGAATCAGAAACAACAGCCCCACGGCGACGGTGATGTAGCCCATGATGAGGCCCGCGAGCCCCATGCCGCGGCCCTGTTCGCCGCGCCGCTTGATCTGGCTCAGACCGATGTGCCCGGTGATGATCGCGACGATGCCCGGCAGACCGATCAGCTGAAAGAACGTGACGACAGAGAGCACGCCGCAGATCAGGCTGATGATCGAGAGCACGTTGGTCTTCGCATTCGGCAGCACCGAGCTGCCTTGGGGCGAGAAGCGCTGGGCGGGCACCGGCGTGCCGTACGGGTTCTGCTGCCCGTACTGCCCCGGCTGCCCCGGCTGGCTCTGACCAGGCTGCCCGTACTGCCCGTACTGCGGCTGCCCGACGGGCTGCTGCCGCGGATCCTGCTGCCACCCCTGCCGATCATTGCCAGCGGGCTGTGTCTCGGCGTCGTAGCCGGGTGCGTACTGCCCGTACTGCGGCGCCGGGCGCGGGCGTGACAACGCCTGATCGTCAGGCGCGCCCGATGCCGCTGCAGCGTCGTCTCGAGGTGAGCTGTTCGGGGTGTTCTCGCTCATGTGCATCCTTTCGAGGCCGATGCCTCGTCGGTTCTCTGGGTCAGTCTATGCGCGCTGCGATTCTGAGCGGCGCACCTCGGCCGCGGGTGCTGATCTGTGCCAAGTGATGACGGCGCCAGCCTAGCCTCGCGGTGCGACGTAGGCATCGGTGACCGGCAGCGTCGAGTCTGCTCCGAAGTCAAGCCCTGTCGGCGGTTTGCCGGCCATCACCAGCTGGGCACCGAGCGAGGCGATCATCGCGCCGTTGTCGGTGCAGAGCGACAGTGCCGGAATACGCAGGCTCACGCCGGCATCCACCGCACGCTCGGTCGCGACCTGACGCAGACGGGCGTTCGCGACCACGCCGCCGCCCAGCAGCAGTCGCGGCACGCCGTGGTCGGCGCAGGCCTTCAGCGCCTTGGTGACCAGCACGTCGACGACGGCCTCCTGAAAGCTCGCCGCGATGTCGGCGACCGGCAGTCCGGTCTCGGCCGCCGCGCGCGCGGCATCGTCGAGTTCGCCGCCCACCTGCTGCGCCTCCGCCTGCGAGACCCAGCGGGCCACGGCGGTCTTCAGCCCCGAGAACGAGAAATCGTACGGATGCCGGCGCAGGTCTTTCGCCGTGCTCAGGCCGCGAGGAAAGCGAATGGCCTTCGGGTCGCCGGCCTCAGCCGCCCGCTGGATGCGTGGGCCGCCCGGGTAGCCGAGTCCCAACAGACGTGCGGTCTTGTCGAAAGCCTCACCAGCCGCGTCATCGATGGTCTCACCGAGCAGCTCGACGTCGTCGACCAGATCGCGCACAAGCAGCAGCGAAGTGTGCCCGCCCGAGACGAGCAGGGCGATCGTCGGAGTCTCGAGGTGACCGCTGTCGAGAATCTCGGCGCCGACATGTCCGACGAGGTGGTTCACCGCATAGAGCGGTTTGCCGCTGCCGAGCGCGAGGCCTTTGGCCGCCGAGACGCCGACCATGAGAGCGCCGGCGAGTCCCGGGCCGCTCGTGACGGCGATCGCATCGACGTCGTTCATGGTGATGCCTGCGGTCTCAAGCGCCTGACGCAGCGTCGGGCCGAAGGCCTGCACGTGCGCGCGAGCCGCGACCTCGGGCACCACGCCGCCGAAGCGTGCGTGCTCCTCCATCGACGAGGCGACGGTGTTGGCCAGCAGGGTCGTGCCCTGCACGATTCCCACGCCGGTCTCGTCGCATGAGCTCTCGATGCCGAGCACGATGGGAGCGTCTGCTGCGGGTTTCGCAGAAGGCACAGCTGCCCCCGCAGAAGCTGCAGAGAGTATGGGTTCAGTCATTCGAGACTCCAAGTCTGCTGACGGTCTGGTTCACTGCCTCGTCGCGATCTGTGGGCTGTGCGGCAGTCGGTCCTGCTGCGTGCGCGCCTGGTGAGCTCAGACCCCGCGCGGCGGCCCAACGGTGCAGGTCGAGCCGCATCACGGTCGCATCCTCACCATCAGGCTGGTAGTAGCGCGGACGCGTACCGATCACGCCGAAGCCCTCGCTCTCGTAGAGTCCGCGAGCGACGGAGTTGCCAGCGCGGACCTCAAGAAAGAGCTGGTGCGCTCCCCTGGCTTTGGCCGTGGTGGCGAGGGCGGTCAGCAGGCGGCGGCCGATTCCCAGCCCGCGTGCTGCGGCATCCACCGCGATGGTGAGCACGTCGGCGTCTGATGCCCCGCGAGCCGCGAGCACCGCTGCGAACCCGAGCATCTCGGCCTCGTTCGACTCCGCACGCCGCTCGGCCACCCACACGGGGCTGTCCGGGCTCGCGACTGTCTCGGCGAGCATCGTCGGAGTCCACGGGTCGTCGGGAAAGCTCGCCTGCTCGATACGGCTGATCGGGGTGAGATCGGCCGTCATCGCCTCGCGCAGCGTCACGCCGTTCTGAGACGCTGCGGTCAGGGCGGTCTCGGCCCGGGCCACCTCGGCCACGGTCAGAGCACCTGCTTGGGCTTCGCGCGGCCCACGTCAGGCTGGCGCACGTAGATGGGGTCGGTGCCGCGCTGGTCGAGGCCTGCCTCGTGCCGCAGCCAGGCGATACGACCGAGGCCGGCAGCCGACACGTTCGGCGACATGACGACCTGTTCGCAGGTCTCTGGCCAGGTGTTGGGCTCGGTTCGGGCGGCACGGGTCTCATGCGGAATGCCGTGCTGGTCAAGGCAGTCGTACTCGGTCACGAAGACCTCATGCCGACGCGCGTCGGTGGCCACCGAGATGGGGCAGGGCTCAGCTGGAGCGAGCGCATCGACGGCGACGGCGTCATGACTGGGCACGCCGACGACCGGGCAGCCGACGCCTGCGGCGAACCCGACGCCAGCGGCGATGCCGACGCGCAGACCGGTGAAGGGGCCTGGGCCGACGCCCACCACCACGAGGTCGATCTCTTCTGCGGCGACGTCTGCCTCGTCGAGAGCCTCAGTGACGAGCGCACCCACGGCCTCGGCGTGCCCGCGGGTGTTCTGGTCGTCGCGCACAGCGATCGGGGTGCCGTCGCGCAGCAGCGCGATGCTGGTGCCGGCAGAGGTGTCGAGGGCGAGGATGATCATACGGCCTTCGATTCTACCCGTGCGGCGAGGTCGTGTGCACGGCGAGGCCCATGCGCTGCGATGATCACGGTGCGGGTCTGCGGTGCGGCAAAGAGATCGTCGGCGTCGTTCGACGCTTCGGCGGATGCTGCCTCGCCGTCGTCGCCGGGTGCGGCTGTGGGGTCGTCGGGTGCGTCCTCTTCAGGGATCAAGTCGATCGACACCCAGCTGTCGGCGAGCTGTCCGACCCAGTCGCGGCCCCACTCAATGACGGTGGCCGAGCCTTCGAGATCGAGGTCGAGATCGTCCAGCTCGATGCCACTGGTGAGACGATAGGCGTCGACGTGCACGAGTGGCGCGCCGCCGACCTGTGAGGGATGCGTGCGAGCGAGCACGAACGTGGGACTGGTCACCGGACCGCGCACGCCGAGGCCTTCGCCGAGCGAACGGGTCAGAGTGGTCTTGCCTGCGCCGAGCGGACCGTTCAGCACGAGCAGATCGCCGCGCTGCATGATCGAGCCGATGCGGCGACCGAGGTCTGCGACGTGCTGCTCGTCGACGCCGTGCAGCGTCGCGATGATGTCACGCACCGCGGGCCTGACTGCGGTCTGCGGCGTCGAGACGGCTTTCGGCATCGCCCTCGGCCGCACTGGCACGAGAAGTGTCGTTCTGATCCGCACCGTCCTGGTCGACATACACACGCTGCGGACGATCGCCGATGCGGGTCACGATCTCGTAGTTGATCGTTCCGGCAGACTCGGCCCAGAGCGTCGCCGAGGGCTCGCCGCGCTCGGGGTCGCCGAGGATGACTGCCTCGTCGCCGATGTGTACGTCGTCGTCACCCACGTCGATCACGAACTGATCCATCGCGATGCGTCCGGCCACGGGATAGATCTTGCCTCCGACGAGCACGCCGCCGCCCTCTGACGCCTGGCGCGGCAGGCCGTCTGCGTAGCCGAAGGGCACGAGGGCGAAGGTGGTCTCGCCCGGGGCGCGGTAGAGGTATCCGTACGATGCCGGAGTTCCCTCGGGCACACGTTTGATCTGCGCCACCTGCGTCGAGACGCGCATAACCGGCGTGAGCCCGAGATCGGCACTCGTGCGCTCGTCGGGCGACAGCCCGTACGAGCCGATGCCGATGCGAACCATGTCATAGCGGGCCTCGGGTCGGTCAAGCGCGACGCCGGTTGCGGCGATGTGCCGCAGACGCGGGTGGATGCCGTACTCGGCTGCCGTTTGCAGAGCATCGTCGAACACGCGCAGCTGGTCGGTGTCGTCGTCGACGCTGGTGTTCGACAGGTGCGACATCATGCCTTCGACGTCGATCTGACCGGCGGCCTGGAGTCGGGCTGCGGTCTCGAAGAAATGCGGCCACTGTGCACGTGTCGCGCCATTTCGCCCCAGCCCCGTGTCGATGGCCAGATGCACGGTACGCGCACCGGCCGCTGCCGCAGCCTCGATCTGGTCGGCGGTCGAGAGACCGAGTGTGATGTCGTGGCGCGCGGCATCGGTGAAGTCGGTGCCGGGCAGATGCAGCCAGGCGATGATCGGTTTGCCGAGGCCTGCCTTGCGGAGTCGCAGCGCCTCTTCGAGCGAGACCACGCCCAGATACGAGACGTCGGTCTGGTCAGCGACCTTGGCGAGCTCGACGGCGCCGTGTCCGTATGCGTTGGCCTTGAGCACGGCGAGCACCTTCGCGGGCTGCACCCGCTGCAGAATGGTCTCGAGGTTATGCCGGTAGGCGGCGCGATCGACGCGCACCTCTTGCAGAGAAGTCATGAACTCTATTGTCGCACTGCCGTGGACTGGTGAAGACATTTTCTCTCCGTCTGCGACGACATCCTTCGCCCGGCAGCGGCCGACTCTCGGCGGGGTTAGCCCAATGGCTCCCCGACGCCTCAGTCCAGCGTCTCAGCGACCACGAACGCCTGGGCCACCGGTGCGTCGTGCGTCAGCGACACGTGCAGGTGCAGCCCCCGGCTTTGCACATGCGAGGCGATCGCCCCCGTCAGCTCGAACCGAGGGGCACCATGGGCATCATTCATCACTGAGATGTCTGCGAAACGAAAACCTCGCACGCCGCCGCCCAGCGCTTTGATCAGTGCCTCTTTCGCAGCAAAGCGAGCCGCCAGCTGTTCGGGGCGCAGGGCCCTCGTCATGTGCTTCGGATGCTGCCCGACCGTTCCGGCATCCGTCGTCTCTTGATCTCGGTCGCCGTCCTGGCCGTCTGCGCCACGAAGCTTGTCCGTACCACGAAACTCGTCTGCGCCACGAAGCTCGAGAGGCGAGAACAGACGCTCACGCAGCTTTGGAGTGCGCTGCAGGTGCTCGGCAAACCGATCGAGGTTGACCGTGTCGAGGCCAATGCCTGCGATCATGGCGTGTGCCCGCAGCCGCTACTCGACCGTGACCGACTTCGCGAGGTTTCGCGGCTGGTCGACGTCAAGCCCCTTTGCCTCGGCGAGCTCCATCGCGAACACCTGCAACGGCACCACGGCGACGAAGGGCTGCATCAGCGCGGGCACCAGTGGCAGTGCGATGACCTCATCAGCGAAGGGCAGCACCGCAGTGTCGCCCTTCTCAGCGATCGCCAGCACGCGAGCTCCGCGAGCGCGGATCTCCTGAATGTTCGAGATCACCTTGGCGTGCAGCAACGGCGACTCGCGCGGGCTCGGCACCACGACGAACACCGGCAGGCCGGGCTCTATCAGGGCGATCGGCCCGTGTTTGAGCTCACCCGCGGCGAACCCCTCGGCGTGAATGTAGGCGAGCTCCTTGAGCTTGAGCGCGCCTTCGAGCGCAACCGGGTAGTCCACGTGACGCCCCAAGAACAGCACCGAGCGCGTGTCTGCCATCCAGTGGGCCAGGTTCGGAATCTCTTTGCTGGCCTCGACTGCCTCGGCAATCGCCGGCTGCAGCTGCGCGAGCTGTTCGGTGATCTCAGCGACCTCATCGCCGGTGAGTGTGCCGCGCACCGCAGCCAGGTGCAGCCCGAAGACATAAAGTGCCGCGATCTGGGCCACGAACGCCTTGGTCGAGGCGACGGCGACCTCGGGGCCGGCATAGGTGTAGATGACACCGTCAGACTCACGTGGAATCGTCGCACCCTGCGTGTTGCAGATCGAGAGCGTCTTGGCCCCCTGCTCGCTGGCCCAGCGAATGGCCATCAGGGTGTCCATGGTCTCGCCCGACTGCGAGATCGAGATGACCAGCACACGGTCGTCGAGAATCGGGTCGCGGTAGCGGAACTCATGCGAGAGTTCGACGCTGACCGGCACGCGGGTCCACTGCTGCAGCGCATAGGCCGCGGTCTGGCCGGCGTACGAGGCAGTGCCGCAGGCCACGATGATGATGCGGTCGATGTGCCTCAGCAGGTCGGCATCCACCGCGCCGAGCTGGTCGACGACCACGTGCCCGTCGGCGATGCGGCCGAGCAGCGTGTTGGCGACGGCCTCGGGCTGCTCCGAGATCTCTTTCGCCATGAAGCTCTTCCAGCCGCCCTTCTCAGCAGCCGTGGCGTCCCACTCGACCTCGAAGGGCTCGGGCTCGACCGCGTTGCCCTCGAAGTCGGTCACGTCGATCGAGTCGGCGGTGATGATCGCGATCTGATCCTGGCCGATCGCATAGGCGTGTGTCGTGAACTCGACGAAGGCGGCGACGTCTGAAGCGAGGAAGTTCTCGCCCGTGCCACGGCCGATCACCAGCGGCGAGTTGCGGCGGGCGCCGATCACGGTGCCGGGCTGATCTTGGTGCACCGCGAGCAGGGTGAATGCGCCTTCGAGTCGCTGCACGGTGGCGAGAAACGCCTGGTACAGGTCGCCGGTGCGGCGGTACTCACGGCCGAGCAGCACGGCTGCGACCTCGGTGTCTGTCTCTGAGATGAACTCGCAGCCCTCGTCGATGAGCTCCTGCTTGAGCTGCGAGAAGTTCTCGATGATGCCGTTGTGAATCACGGCGAGGCGCCCGTCGTCGCCCAGATGCGGGTGTGCGTTCACGTCGGTTGGGCCGCCATGCGTCGCCCACCGGGTGTGACCGATGCCGGTGCTGCCGGCCGCCAGCGGGGCATCCTCGATCGAATCGACCAGGTTCTGCAGCTTGCCGGCGCGCTTGCGCACACCGAGCGTGCCGTCTTCGGCGACGATTGCGACGCCTGCTGAGTCGTAGCCGCGATACTCGAGCCGGCGCAGGCCGTTGAGCAGCACGTCAAGGGTGTTTCCGGGGCCGACATAGCCGATGATTCCGCACATGGTGCAAATCTTACGGCATGCCTGAACGGCCGCTGGGCACGTCTGGCATCAGCCCGTCGTGCTGCGGTGTCGGTGCGGATGCAATCGCGTCTCATCTCGGAGGTTGCGGTCTGAAGGCTGTGCAATGTGCGGAAGTGCGCGGCGGTGAGGCATGATGGAGGTCATGCCCGCCAATGACGCCAGCACGGCCGCGGCCGTCGAAGAGCGTGTCTCACCTGCCGCTGCGCCTGAAGAACGGCCCTCGCCGTTCTGGCAGATTCCGCGTCACTCGTGGTCAGAGCTCGCGCCGAAGGTGCCGAACCCTCTGACGGTGAGCGAGGTTCAAGCCCTGCGCGGGCTGGGCGATCCGCTCGATCTGCGCGAGGTCGCCGAGGTCTACCTGCCGGTGAGCCTGCTGCTGAAGAACTTCGTGGTGAACCGGCAGGGGCTCAACCACCGGCTGCAGAATTTTCTGCGCACCCGCGGCGGCGGCACGCCCTTTGTCATCGGTGTCGCCGGGTCGGTCGCCGTCGGCAAGTCGACGGTGGCCCGGCTGCTGCGCGAGCTGCTGTCGCGCTGGAGCGAGATCGACAGCGTCGACCTGGTGACCACCGACGGGTTTCTGATGCCCAACGCCGAGCTGGAGCGCCGTGGTCTGCTCTCGCGCAAGGGTTTTCCCGAATCGTACGACCGCCGTGCGCTGCTGCGCTTTCTCAGCCAGGTGAAGAGTGGTGCGCCCGAGGTGCGCGCGCCGCAGTACTCGCATGTGAAGTACGACATCGTGCCCGGCGAGGAGGTCGTCGTGCGTCGCCCGCAGGTGCTCGTGTTCGAGGGGCTGAACGTGCTGCAGACGCCGGCCGACAGCGCGCAGGCCGCCGTGAGCGACTACCTCGACTTCGGCATCTACGTCGACGCGCGCACCAACGACATCGAGCGCTGGTACATCGACCGGTTTCTCAAGCTGCAGGCGAACGCCTTCGACAGCCCCGACGCCTACTTCAAGAAGTACGCGGAGCTCAGCCACGACGAGGCGACCGAGGTCGCCGACCGCATCTGGCGCACGGTGAACCTGCCGAACCTCAGGCAGAACATCGCGCGCACGAGGTCTCGCGCCGACCTGATTCTCGAGAAGGCCGCTGACCACACGGTGAATCGGGTGCTGCTGCGCAAACTGTAGTCGAGGCACGCTGCGACGAGCAGCCCAGAGCCGTCATCGCATGATGACGCAGCCCGAGGCGCATTCGCAGCTCAGTGCACCGGACGTTCAAGCGAGACCGTAGCTGCGTGGCAGGGCGTCAGCCCACTGCGCACGCATGCGAGCGCGAATCGCCTCGTCAGGCTGTGGCTCGAATCGACGCCCGAGCTCGGTGAGATCGCGCAGCTCGTCGAGATCGTGCCACACTCCCACGGCCAGACCGGCGGCATAGGCCGCACCGAGCGCCGTCGTCTCGAAGGTCGTCAGCCGCTGCACGGGCACGCCGAGCAGATCGGCCTGCATCTGCATGAGCAGGTCGTTCGTGCTGGCTCCCCCGTCGACGCGCAGCTCGCTGATCTCGCGCCCCGACGCCTCGACCACGTCGGCGCTCTGGTGCGCAATCGCCTCGAGAGCCGCACGAGCGATGTGCGCCTTCGTGACATAGCGCGTCAGCCCGACGATCACGCCGCGCGCGTCGGGTCGCCAGAAGGGGGCGAACAGCCCGCTGAACGCCGGCACGATCACCACCCCGCCGTTGTCGTCGACCTCGTTCGCGAGCGCCTCGATCTCGGCCGCGTCATCGAAGAAGCCGAGGTTGTCGCGCAGCCACTGCACCAGTGAGCCGGTCACCGCGATCGATCCCTCCAGCGCATAGCTGGGCGCCTGCCCGTCGAGCTGGTAGGCGATGGTGGTGAGCAGTCCGGCCGCCGAGTCGATCACCGGTTCGTCGCCGGTGTTGACCAGCAGAAAGCTGCCGGTGCCGTAGGTGTTCTTGGCGTCGCCCGGTCGGGTCGCCGTCTGGCCGAAGGCCGCCGCCTGCTGGTCGCCGAGGATGCCGGTGATCGGCACTCCGTCGAGTGCGGCGGGCAGCCCTGCCGCGGCGGCGTCGACGCGGCCGAAGGCATACGACGAGGGATGCACCTCGGGCAGCATGCGTCGGGGCACGTCGAAGCCGGCGAGCGCCTCGTCGCTCCAGCCGAGGTCGAGGGCGTCGAAGAGCAGCGTGCGCGAGGCGTTCGTCACGTCGGTGGCGTGCACGGTGTGCTCGCCGTGCGCACCGCCGGTGAGGTTCCAGAGCACCCAGGCGTCCATGGTGCCGAAGAGTGCGCCGCCGCTCTCAGCGGCTTCGCGCAGCCCCGTGACATGGTGAAAGAGCCACAGCAGTTTGGTCGCCGAGAAATACGGATGCACCGGCAGCCCGGTGATCTCGCGCAGCCCGTCGACGCCGATGCGCTCGATGATGCGGTCGACCAGCGGCTGCGAACGGGTATCCTGCCAGACGATCGCATCGTGCAGGGGCTCACCGGTCCCGGGGCTCCAGACCAGCGTCGTCTCACGCTGATTCGTGATGCCGATCGCCGCCGGGGCACGGCTGCTCATCGCTTCGACGACCTGGGCGATCACCGTACAGGTGTTGTGCCAGATCTGCATGGCATCCTGCTGCACCCAGCCGGGCTCGGGAAAGACCTGATCGTGCTCGCGCTGAGCTGCGGCCAGAGCGTGCCCGGCCGTGTCGAAGGCGATCGCGCGGGTGCTCGTCGTGCCCTGGTCGATCGCCAGCAGATACCGGTCGTCAGCGCTGTCGAGTCTGATCATTTCCCAGCCCTTTCGACGGGTTCGGCGGTCTTCGTCACGGTCGTCGCGAGTCTTCGACGCTGCATCACAGGGCCGTTCCTGACCCGGGATCGGCCGAGTCCGAGACGAACAGACCGAGTTCGTAGGCGCGATTGAGCGCATCGTCTCGATTCTTCACACCGAGCTTGCGGTAGAGCGATGTGCGCTGTGTCTTCACCGTATTGACCGTGACGTGCAGGTCAGCAGCCATCGACGAAGTCGTGCCCCCTTGTTTGAGCAGTCTCAGCACCTCGATCTCGCGCGGCGTCAGATCGACCTGCTCTCGCGGAGTCGCGCCGATCGGCCTTCCCCAGAGCTCTATCAGGGCGTGCTCGGTCTCATCGAGCGCAGCAGGATGTCGAAGTCTCCAGTCATCGAGCATTTCACAGCCGATGGTCGCCGGCAGCATGCGATGCGGCAGGCTCAGCCCATCGCGCAGCGCCGCCTCGCTGGCCGCATCGTAGTATCGCAGCGCGACCTCCTGCTGCCCCTTCTGCCAGAGCGCGGCGGCTGCGAAGAGAGAGCCCGTCACTCGCCCACGCAGGGCGACGGTGGTGTCGGTCGCCAGTGTGATGCCATCGGCAGCAGCGGCATCGTACCGAGAGGTCTGCAGCGCGATGATGACGCGAGCGAGGCGCACCGGTGCGAGCTTCGGATCGACACCGACGAGATGCTGCTCGGCCTGCGGCATCAGCCCGCCGGTCGCACACGCCCCGGCCCAGAGACCATGAAGCTGCTGCTGGGCGGCCGGTGACGACGGCGCCCCTGCGGCGTGCATCTCGACCTGCTGAAAGATGAAGGCGTTTGCGGCGCCGATGCCTCGGGTCACCATCAGCCCCCACCCGATCAGCGGAACCGCATCGGACCAGTACTCCGACCGAGGCAGATGCGGGTAGACGGCGTCCAGGTGTTCGTCCATCAGTCTCTGGTCGCCGCGTTCAAGAGCGATCGTGGCGGCAGCCAGTCGAAGGTGGAGGCCATTGTACGAGCTCTGCCACCCATATGGCCGCTGCTGGGCGAACCCCTTGCTGACGAGCTCCTCTGACTCGTAGAGGTGCCCCTCGAACGCCTGCTGACAGGCCATGAGGCCGAGTGCACTGCCACGAGACAGCGTCGGCCGGCTGGCATCCGACTTCTGCAGAGCGTGCATAACCTGGACACGGGCCTGCGCGCTCTCGCCCAGTCGCAGATGCCCGAGGGCCGCCTGCAGGCGCTGGTACTCCTCGACATCGGGCGCAATCAGGCCGGGCTGCGCATCGAACTCGTCCAGCTGATTCTCAAGTCGCAGCAGGGTCTTGCCCAGGTCGTCCCACTCGCCGGTGATGCGCTGGACGACCGAGATCATGCTCAGCAGCGTCGTTCGGCGCCGTCCTCGAGCGTTCGGAACCTGCTGCATCGCGACCCGAGCTGCCTCGGTGAGTTCGACTGCTCCCTGTCGGGCCTTGGTCGCCGACACCATGCGCATGAGCCCCCGCATGTAGAGCACCAGCGGTTCAGAGCGCATCGTGTCGAGATCGATTTCATTGAACGACTCGGCGATCTCGGCGTCGATGGCCATCAGCGTGGCATGCAGATGATCTGAGATGAGGGCGTTGAGCCGCGCCATGTCACGTCCGCGAGCGGCATGCAGGATCGCTGTGCGCCAGTCTTCTCTGCGCTCGGCCCAAGTCGCGACCAGACGGTGGATGCAACGGCGGCGCGCTGCCGAGATCTCGGCCTGGCGCGTGGCCGCGACGTCGACGATCATGCGGTGATAGCGAAAGAGCCCCTGTGGAGAGCCGTCCCACGGCAGCCAGGTGCCCAGGCCCTGCCGGTGCAGGGTGTCGATGATGCGCTCGGCCTCGGTCGGTGAGACCTCTGCCATCTGGGCGGCCTGGTCTATCGAGAAGGTCTCTGCGAAACTCGTCAGCGTGATGAACTCCGCCGCACCGGGCATCTGCGCGTCACCGAGGACTCGTGATTCGATGAAGGCGACGGTGGTCGAGGTGATGAGCGCGTCCCACTCTGGTGCCCGAGTGTGCTCCAGCTCGGCGAGAACCAGTCTGACCGGCATCGGCCAGCCACCGGTCTGTTCGCGCAGATGCGAGGCAAGCGGCACGGCCTGAGGCCCGACCTCTCGCATCAGCAGCTGACGGCATTCGTCCACGGTCAGTGAGAACTCATCAGCGCGAATGATCGCGGCACCTGCTGCGTGCAGATCGGCGTCCATGCCCAGGGGAATCGTGTGCGCCGTGATGACGAGCGACAGCGCAGGGCAGCGGCTGCTCAGCATCAGAAAGTCGTTCGCGATCTGAGGATCGATCAGGTCTTCGCCTCGGTCGACCATGAGCACGACCCGGGTGTTCTTCGCAGACAGAACCCGTGCGATCTGCACCGGCAGCGGGTCTCGGGAGTCTGTCGCCAGGCCGATCGGTCGCTGTGCATCGAGGCCCGGCATGAGACCGGCGCGCGTGAGGCGCTCGGCGACCAGTCTCCAGAACTGCTCACGCGTGCGGCTGCCGTCGTCGACGGCGATCCACAGACGCATCGTGCCGTCGTCTGGCTGGCTGTGCGCCCAGTCGGCGAGCGCCGTGGTCTTGCCGCAGCCAGACGGCCCGAGCAGAACCACTCCGCCTCTCTGCTCGATGCCCCGACCGATCAGAGCGCTGAGTCTGGGCCGTGGCAGAACTCCGGCGGGAACGCGTGGGGCACAGAGAACGATGTCGACGGTTCGGTCACCGGCCGTCATCGGCCTGCACTCCGCCCGTCGGCATGGTCGCCGGCGACGCTCTCTTCGACGGCCTCTGGCGCGGTCTCGTCTGACGCGGGCGCGACGTCGTCACCACTTGCGTGCACGACCGGCTCTTGGTCGTCGCCGATGCCGGTGTGCGCAGTCTCTGCCAGGTAACCGTCGACCTCGGCCAGGCGCTGCCTCTCTCCCCAGCCGAGCTGCGCGGCCATCAGATGCGAGACCTGGTCGACCGCGGCGGCCCCCCGATCGGGGTACTCGATGCTGATGCGGGTGCGCCGTTCCATCACATCGTCGAGGTGCAGCGCCCCCTCGTTCGTCACCGCGTAGACGACTTCGGCCTGCAGGTATCCGGGGGCCCCGTCGATCTCGTCTGAGAGCTCGGGCTCGACGCCGATGAGCTCGAGCACGTCGTAGAGCAGGGTGCCGTATCTGTTGATCAGACGGTTGACCCGCCACATCGGCCAGCCGTGAATGCGTGAGATCTCGGCTCGCTTGGCGGTGATCGCGTCGAGCCCACGGGCGCCGAGCAGTGGCGTCTGCTTCGTGCGCGAGGGCTTCTTGCGGGCCTTGCTCGGCCCGAGGGCGAAGTTCACGGCGTCTTCGGCCATCACACGATAGGTGGTCAGCTTGCCTCCGGCGATCACGGTGAGTCCCGGTGCCGGTGAGGCAACGGTGTGCTCGCGCGAGACCTTGGTCGAGGCAGTGCCCGCCTTGGTGCCGGGCTGCAGCAACGGGCGCAGACCCGCATACGTGCCCACGACATCCTCTCGAGAGATCGGGTCGGCGAGCAGCTCGTTGACGTGATCGATCAGATAGGCGATGTCTTCTTCGGTGGCGACCGGCTTCGCGTAGTCGCCGGTGTATGGCGTATCGGTCGTGCCGATGATCCAGCGGCCTTTCCACGGGATCACGAAGAGCACACTCTTCTCGGTCTGCGAGATGATGCCGGCGTGGCCGGGGATGCGCTCGCGCGGCACGACGATGTGCACGCCCTTCGACGCGAGCACTTTGAGCCCGCCGCTGGTGCCGCTGAGCGCCTCGGTCTGTTCCGTCCAGACGCCGGTGGCGTTGATCACGTTCTTCGCGCGCACGGTGAAGGTCTTGCCGCTCTCGCGATCGAGCACCTCGGCCCCGCGCACGCGATCGAACTCGTCGGTGATGAGAGCGGTGACCTTGGCCCGGTTGACCGCACGGGCGCCGAAGTGCGCAGCGGTGCGCACCAGTGTCGAGACGAGGCGGGCGTCGTCGATGCGAGCGTCGTAATAGCGGATGCCGCCGGCCAGTCGATTCTCATCGAGCCCGGGGAACAGCTCGTGCAGCCCCCGCTTCGTGAGGTGTCTGTGCCCGGGCACGGCTGGTGTGCCGCCCAGCCAGGCCATGCTGTCGTAGAGCGTGATGCCGCTGCCGACATAGGCCCGCTCGGTGACGGCCTTGTGCAGCGGGTAGATGAACGGCACCGGCACGGCAAGATGCGGGGCGATGACGCGCAGCAGCAGATTGCGCTCGAGAATCGCCTCGTGCACCAGCACGAAGTCGAGCATCTCGAGATACCGAAGCCCCCCGTGCAGCAGCTTGCTCGACCAGCTCGACGTGCCTGAGGCCCAGTCGTCTGCCTCGACGATGCCGACCTTCAGCCCGCGCGTCGCGGCGTCCAGTGCGATGCCCGCGCCGGTGACGCCTCCACCGATCACGAGCACATCCAGCGTCGAGTCGCTGACGGTCTCGATTGCCTGCTGCCTGGTCTGCGCGTTCAGAATGCTGCCCACCGTGCTCCCCTCGTCGTACGCTCGCACCTGCGACGGTACTGGCGCTGCCGAGTGAAGTCTGCGGCCGCGCTCCACCAGTCTAGGTCGCAGCCTTGAGACTGGTGGAGACGACGGCGACAACAGCCTCGACGAGCCCGCTGTCGTCTGACTGTACTGGCGCCTGCGGCGCCATGACGAAAGGCCCGGTCAGCGGCGACGCGTCACGACGGCAGCCGAACGGGTGCGGTCACCGTCGAGTAGAGCCGGTTGCCGGTCGCCCGATCGAAGAGATGCACCCGATTGGGTTTGGGCACGACCCTCACGACGTCGCCGGGCGCCGGGTGGTCACGCCCGTCGACTCTCGCGACGACCGTCGTCTTGGGCTGGTCGGTGGGATGCCCGAAGAGGTACCCGTCGGCTCCCAGCTCCTCGACCATGTCGACCTTCAGCTTGAGTCCCTCCCCCGGCCTGTCGCTGAGGTACAGGTCTTCGGGGCGCACGCCGAATGTGACCGTCGGCCCGGCCCCGATGAGAATCTCGGCAGGCACGTCGATGTGTCGCGTGCCGAGGCGCACTCCCGAGTCGTCGACGACGCCTTCGAGCAGATTCATCGATGGAGAGCCGAGAAAGCCGGCCACGAACTCGTTCGCCGGTGTCTCGTAGAGTTCTCGCGGGGTGCCGACCTGCTGCAGATCACCGTCTTTCAGCACCGCGATGCGGTCGCCCATGGTCAGCGCCTCAGTCTGATCGTGGGTCACATAGACGGTCGTGACGTTCAGGCGCCGCTGCAGCTGGGCGATCTGCGTTCTCGTCTGCACTCGCAGCTTGGCATCGAGATTCGACAGCGGCTCATCCATCAAGAAGACCTTCGGCTCGCGCACGACGGCGCGCCCCATGGCGACTCGCTGACGCTGCCCGCCCGAGAGCGCTTTCGGGCGGCGGTCGAGATAGGGCTCGAGGTCGAGAAGCCGGGCGGCCTCGCGCACTCTGCGCTCCCGCTCTGCCTTCGGCACTTTCGCCATCTTCAGTGCGAATCCCATGTTCTCGGCCACCGTCATGTGCGGGTAGAGCGCGTAGTTCTGAAAGACCATCGCGATGTCACGGTCACGAGGAGAGAGCGTGGTGATGTCTTTTCCATCGATGAGAATCCTGCCCTCTGACACCTCTTCCAGCCCGGCCAGCATGCGCAGCGTCGTCGACTTGCCACAGCCTGACGGGCCGACGAGCACGAGGAATTCGCCGTCGTCGATCTCGAGGTCGAGGTGGTTGAGGGCAGGATGGTCCTGCCCCGGATAGACGCGAGTGGTGGATGTGAAGGTGACTGTCGCCATGAGCTCTCTCCTCGTCGTTCGTGTGCGCCAGGGTCAGCCCTGGAGCAGTCCCTGCAGATCGTCTTTTGCCGTCGCCATCGCGGCAGATGCGCTCTTGGCGCCGGACAGAGCCGCTTCCACCTCTTCGTTGAGCCGGGTCTGCGCAGCGCTGGCGCTGGGGAACGCCCACAACGGGTTCCGCCTGGCGTGTGGCAGAACCTCTTGATTCCACTGCTGGTAGAAGGGGTTCTGCGCGATCCAGGGCTGCTGCGTCGCGCTTTCGAGGGCCGGTGGCTGACCCGACACCTCGAACGCGGTCTGCAGCGCGCCATCGTCCGTCGACAGAAAGCCGGCCAGCTCGCTGCTGGCTTTGCCCGTGTCGAAGAGCACGACCGGCTGACTCCACGAGAGCGAGTCGCCGCCCGGTCGCACGACGGGCACCATCTTGTCGACGATGTTCGGGTCGGGAGACTGCTTCGGAATCACGCCGATCGCCTGGGGAGCGTCGTCGTAGATCGCGGCCTTCCCCTGCGCGAACAGCGTTCTCGTCTCTTCTCGGAGCGTGCCCGCCTGGATGAGCCCTTCGTCCAGGAGCTGTTTCCAGAAGTCGAGGGCCTTCACCGACCCGTCGTCGCCGAGCGTGACCTGGTCGCCTTCCACCACCGAGGATCCGAACGCCCACATCCACGGAATGATGTCTTTGACCTGCTTGACATTCGTGCACGGGGCGTAGGGCACAATCGAGGAGTCCGCGCGTTTGATGGCCCGAAGCGCACTGAGAAATCCTTCGGGCGTCGTCAGTCCCTGCGGGTCGACACCGGCCTCTTTCAGCACCTCGCTGTTGCCGACCAGACCGATGGCGGAATAGGCCCACGGCATTCCATAGCGGGTTCCCTTGTAGACCCCGCTGTCGTTGACTGCTGACGAGTACTTCGAGGCGTCGAAGATGTCATCGACCGACTGCAGCACACCTGCCGTCGCGAGAGTGGAGAGCCATTCCTCGTCGATGTGGGCGACGCCGCTGATGTCGCGGTTGCGGGCCTTGAGCACGATCTGATCCATGTACTGCTGATACGGATACGTGTTGGTCGAGACCGTGACCGACTTCGACTGCCCGAACGAGTCGAGCAGCTGCTTGATCTGCGGCCCCTGTTTGTCATCGCCCAGGATCCACGAGGTGAACTGTGTCTCGGTGTCCGAGCCCGTGGCCGACGATCCGGCCGTGCTGCAGCCGGTGAGAGTCATCATGCCGGCGGTGGCGGCGCCGAATCCGATCAGGCCCAGCAGTGCGCGTCGGCTGACGGGCATCTGCAGCGGCGACGCAGACTTCTGGTCGAGGTGTGTGGTATTCATCGTGAACTCCTTTGTTCAGTCGAGGTTGTGGCGGTCGGGTGTTGAGAGTCTGGTCGTTCGGCAGTCGCGCTCGACGCGCCGAATCACTTGATCGAGCCCGCGAGCGCTCCGCTGACGAACTGCTTCTGAAAGACCAGGAAGATGGCGATCACCGGCAGCGAGCTGATCAGCGAGGCAGCCATCATCTGCCCGTACTGGCTCTGGAACTCTCCGAGGTAGGTCAGGGTCAGGCCCGCAGGAAGAGTCTGCTTCGAGGTGTCGACCAGCGTGAGCGCGTAGACCAAGTCGTTCCAGGCGCGGATGAACGCGAACATGCACACGGCGATCATCGAGGTCTTGACCACCGGGAAGATCACCGAGTTCATGATGCGCCACTCGCTCGCACCGTCGATTCGCCCGGCTTCGATGAGTTCGTCGGGCACGGCGTCGAAGGCATTCTTCATCATCAGCACCGACAGCGGCAGTGTGAACGTGGTGTACGAGATGATCAGGGCCGGGTAGGTGTTCAGCAGCCCGAACTTCGCCATGGTCGTGTACAGCGTGAGCAGCAGCAGCACTTCGGGAACCATCTGCGCGAGCAGCAGCGTGTACATCGCAGTGGAGCGCCCGCGGTAGCGGAACTTCGAGAACGAGTATCCGGCCAGGAACCCCACCGCGAGACTCACCACCGAGGTGGTCAGCGACACGAAGAGTCCGTTGCCGATGAATCTCACCAGATTGGGGTCGGTGAGCACAGCGGTGAAGTTCTCGAGCGTCCACGTGCGGTCAGCGCCCAGCGGGTCGCGGAAGATGCTCTCTTCTGAGGTGAATGCCGTGATGATCATCCAGATCACCGGAATGAACGCGAACACCGCGAGCGCTGCGACGGTCGCATAGCCGACCCATGGTCTGCGGCGCAGCCTGCGGGGGCGCCGTTCAGCCTCTCTGCTCTCGGCTTCGCGCACGTATCTGCCCGATCGGCTCTGTTCGGCGTCGATGGCATTCGCCAGGGTCGTGTCGCTCATCGTGCTGCCCTCTCCTGTCGCACTGAGTAGATTCCGTATATCGCCGCGAGCACGCCCATGATCACAGTCCACACGATGCCGATGGCGCCGGCCTGCCCGAGGTCGTAGTTGTTGAACGCGGCCTTGTAGAGGCCGATCGACAGTGTCGTCGTCGATCCGACTGGCCCGCCACCGGTCATCACCCAGGGAATCTCGAAGTGCTGGAGCCCCCAGATGGTCTCGAGCAGCAGCGTCAGGGCCATGGCCGGCTTGATCTGAGGCAGCACCACGTACCACTGCTTGCGCCACCCTCTCGCCCCGTCGACCGCGGCGGCATCGTGCACTTCGCTCGGCACGCCCTGCATGGCGGCCATGAGCAGCACAGCCATCCACGGAAACGAATGCCAGATTTTCGCGATGATCACGCCTGCCATCGCCAGCGTGGGAGAGTTCAACCAGTTCGTGTCACCCGGCCCGCCGAGGCTTGCGATCACCCCGTTGAGCAGCCCGTAGTTCGTGTTGAAGATCCACGACCAGAGAAACGACACGACGACGCCCGGCAGCACCCAGGGAATCAGAAACGACGTGCGCCAGACGCCTTTGCCCGCTATCCGGCTGTTCAGCGCCAGGGCCAGGGCCAGGGCCAGCACGAAGGCACCGATCGACGAGACGACCACGAAGACGCCTGTGTGCCAGACCATGCCCCAGAAGCTCGGGCTGCCCATCAGGTTCGCGATGTTGTCGAACCCGACGAACGTCGACGCGTCGGTGAGCAGGCTGCCCTTGTAGAAGCCGTAGACCAGCGACCGCACCATCGGGTAGCCGATCACCGCGATGAAGAGCACCAGCGCCGGCGCGATGAGAATGACCGCGAACCGACGCGTCGACCCGCTGCGTCTGGTTCTCGCCGGCACCCGACCCAATTCAGTCTCAGCCGTCATGGTCTGTCCCCTCTCGCACCACGCCCGCCGGCGTGCACTTCGCATGCGCATAGCAGCGCACCTCGAAGAGACCGGCCGAGGGGTCGCCGTTCGTCGCATCGATCTCGATGCGCAGACGAGTGATCTGCACGGCGTCGAAGTCGTGCACGACGCGAGTCTGATAGTTGCCCTGCCGAACCGCCAGCGTCTGCCACCCATCGGCGGTCAGCCCCTGTACGCGGTAGTCGCGCGCGCTCTGTGGGTCTCGATACCCCGGAGGGCAGGCGTGGTATTCGCGCAGCAGGTGCCCGGGAAAAGTCAGCTGCACTTGCGCGACGGTCTGCGGCTCAGCCCAGTCGAGCTGCACCCACTGCGGGCTGTCGTCTGGCATCGAGCGCCACTGGTTCGTCGCGCGATGCGGCCTGGTCACGCCGTTGACCACGTGGGTGATCGGATAGGCCTGCTGGGCCGGCGAGACGCGGTGGCTGAGCGTCGCACCGCCGCCGAAGCGGCGATGACGGCCCGCAGCGACCTCGTATGCGGCGACCTGCCCCGGCAGCACCGCTTTCGACACGTGCCATTCGACGTTCGGCACGGCATCGAGATCGAGGCGCAGGTAGGTCGTCTGCGCGAGCTCTTCGGCGCTGGCCTGCACCGGCCATGGCACCCAGATGCGCTCGCCGGGGGCGACATGCAGCGTCGTCTCGCGCACAGGCGCAGAGGGTTCGGCGGCATACGTCCAGATGTCGGGCACATCGTAGAGATGCGCACGCACCTCGGCCTCGTGGTCGCCGCGGTTGGTGAGGCAGACGGCGATCTCGTCGACGCCCTGCCCCTCACCGAGAGCGATCCACTGGGCCAGACGTCTGTCGAGCCTGCCGTCTTCGGGAAAGATCGGGTAGTCGCGCCAGTAGTCGAGACCACCGAGAACCGACTCGTCGTCGGGGTCGACACCGGTGCACGCGTGTGTCGAGCTCGCACTGAGACGGGCACGCGCTGCCAGTTCGTCCGGGTCTGCTGTCGCGACATGCGGCAGAAAGCAGCCGTCTCTCACCAGCGACTGCTGAATCTCGATGATGTCTCGCTGCACGTTCTGCCACAGATCGCCGCCCGTGCTGACGCTCTGTGCAGCCGCAGTGCCCACCGCCTGCCCCATGACCGAGGTGGTGCCCTGCACGCGCAGCGCACCGAGGGCGACGTGTGTGGCGCTGATGTTGCGGCCGGCGTACATCAGGTTGCCGATGTCTCGGCTGACCAGTGCCCCGAGCGGAATGCCGAAGGGGCCGACATAGCGAGACTCCTGATATGAGCTGGAGTGATCGACGTGGCGTGCGCTGGTCAGCGGCTCGGCCTCGTCTTGATAGAGCCCGCCGATCGAGTGCAGATCGATGTACCAGCCGCCGTAGGCGACCTCGTCGTCATATGCGGGCGAGGCGAGCAGATCGTGCTCGGTCAGCAGGCGCTGCCCCATCAGTCTTCTGCTCTCGCGCTTGCCCGGCACCTGGCCGATCCAGTCGAGTGCGATGTTGCGCGCCTTCGGCGACCACTCGTCGTCGTGGTTCTTGTACCAGTCCCAGATGCCGAGCACCTGACGGGTGAGCTCGTGTCTGATCTCTTCGTTGTCGTCGATGGTGTTCCACGGCGGCCCGATCTCGATCCACCAATACCCGCTGGCCAGCGTCTTGGCGATGCGCCCGCCGCTGCGAAAGAACGAGGAGTCTTCGTACTTCGCCGCCCACGGCGGCGGGGTGAAGTCGACGGGATGCCCGACGTCGACCGTCTTGAAGTGCAGCGAGCTGCCCATCGTGTCGCTGCTCGCCTCATCGGGGGCGCTGGGCTCGTCGAACTCGGAGCGCGCCTCAATGCCGTGCCGCGACTCGACGCCGGCGAGCGCGCCCAGGGTGCCGTCGCCGGTGCAGTCGATGAAGACCTCGGCGCGGATGCGATGGCTGAGTTCGGCGTTGACCGTGCGCGCCGTGATCGAGGCGATGCGCCCCTCGACGACCTCGGCCTCTTCGAGCGGCGTGTTGAGGTGCACGGTGAGCCCCGGCGTCTGCATCGCGAAGTCGTAGAGGGTGAGATCCCACACACTGTTCGTCCAGCCGTTCTCGGTGATCTTCACATGATTGCGCACGCGCTCTTCGATGAGCGTCTCGGCGATGATGCCGGTCTCACGTGCATAGGCGTGAAATGCTGCAGCCCCGTGCGGTGTCACGCGAACCTCAGACGACGAGGTGCCGCCCAGCACCGGCCGGTCGTGGACCAGTGCCACCTGCGCGCCGTGGCGCGCCGCGCTGATCGCTGCGCTGACGCCGGCGAGGCCTCCGCCGCACACCACCACGTCATAATGCTCTTCAACCGTCTTCACTGTGCATCCCTCATTTCGCGTCATTGCCGAGATTGATGCGCCGTATGGTTCTGCAGCCGACCACATCGTCGCTTGAAACGTTTTAATACCGTACGACAGAAACGCATAGACTGGGCAAATGATATTCGTCTGCCCTCGCCCCCCCGAGAGGTGCGGCAGGATCATTCGACGAAAGAAGTTGCAGATGTCAGCACAGAATGATCGCGGCACACCGCGTCCGACGCTGACCGAGGTCGCCCGGGTGGCGGGTGTGTCGGTCGGGTTGGCCTCGATGTGTCTCACCGGAGCCCCCGGGCCGGCCGAGCGCACGCGTGAGCACGTGCGTGAGGTCGCTCGACGGCTCGGTTACAGACCTGACAAGGCCGCGAGCCTCCTCGCGCGCAGCACGATTCGTCGTATCGGTGTGGTGTTCTCGCTGCGACAAGCTCTGCATGCGCAGATCGTCGAAGACCTCTACCGAGCCGCTCTGGCACAGAAGTATGAGCTGCTGCTGAGTGCAGCAACCGAAGACCACCCCGCGCGCACCGCAGCCGAACACCTCCTCGACAGCAGGTGCCAGGCAATCATCCTCGTCAGCAGTCGGCCGCAGAGAGATGCCATAAGCGCTGCCGCCGAGCAGGTTCCCGTGGTTCTGCTCGGCAGCAGCACTGACAGCAGTGAGGTGAGCAGCATTCAAGTCAACGGCTATTCGGGCGTCTGCCAGGCTGTGAGATATCTGCGTTCAGCCGGTCACACCCGTATCGTCTTCGCCGACGCCGCCGAGGCGCTCGGAAGCACAGATCGCCTGATCGGCTACCGCAGCGCCATGGCCGAGATCGGCCTCGGCGATCTGACCCGAATCGTGGCTGGCGGCGAGACTTTTCAGTCGGGGGTGCAGGCCGCATCGCGGCTGGCGCGCGAGCCCAACCTGCCGACAGCAGTCATCGCCCACAACGACGAGTGCGCCGCCGGTCTCATCTTCGGCTTCAAGATTCGTGGGGTGCAGGTGCCCGACGAGGTTTCTGTCGTCGGATTCGACGACAGCGGATTCGCCTGGCAGTCCGGGCTGATCATGACGACGCTGCATCAAGACGTCACACAGATCGCGGCGCTCGCCGTCGCCGAGGCGACGCGGCGCATCGACTCGGCCGAAGCCACCACACACCCGGCGCAGACGCGGATCACACCGACGCTGCGCATCCGCGACAGCAGCGGGCCATGTCCCGACCTGCGGCTGGCCGCCGTCTCAAGCTGAGCGCGTCTGCGCAGCCGCGACGTCGCGTCGCTCAGTCACAGCGCTCCGAGACTTCAGTAGACGATTCGGTCTGGTGCGCCATCGGTGTGTGCACGAGGTCGAGCGGAGCACGATCCTGAACTCCATCCGCCTCGAACGTCAGTCGGACGGTGGTCGCGGTGCCGAAGCCCATTTCGGTCGCAACGCGCACTCCGGGGCGCCCCAGAGTACTGCCTTGCTGCTTCACTGACTGGCTGATGCCGCCATCGACCACCTGCATGCCTTTGAACGTACTGTTCTGAGGCCCGAACACGTAGATGTCGGTGTTGAAGTACTGCGCATCTTTGTTGCTCTGTGAAAGCACATAGCTCGGCAGCTTCATCGCGTCTTTCGGCGAGATCGTCGATGTGAGCGTTACATCGACACTGTACGTCGTCGAGTTCTTCGCCGAGCAGACCGTGCGCTTCGCCACGTTCGAGTTCGTGACGTGGTAGTCGATCTTCGAACCGCCGTTCGACGTGTCCCACAGATAGACGCCCATGACGGTGCTGCCATCGGGGCCGGTGCCGTCGGCGCCCATGACTCCCTGCAGCGACGGGTTCTCACTCAGCGCCTGCTGAATCGAGTCGTCAGCGCTCCAGAACGAGAGTCTCCGCTCGTTGACCGACTGGCCGAGCGCGCCCGCGAGTGCATTCGCATCGACCTTCTGCCCAGTCAGCGCGTCGAACACGCTGGCCGCAGCTTCAGCGAAGTATGCATCCTGCGCACGAGGATCCGGATACTTCGCGTAGACGTCACTCAGAACTTTCTGCACCACGTTGTCGCTGGTGAGCCGATCGCCGTTCGACAGCGTCACCGGCCCGGTCGCACGCAGCATGTAGCTCAAGCCGACGGGGTCGAAGGTCATGACGCCGTCGATCTGGTCGCGTCCGCCGGCATCCTTCCACCAGCCTTGTGCCAGCTTCGCGACGCTCGGCAGGTCGGGGAAACCGGTCATGTCCATCTCGAACCGAGAGACGTTGGGAATGAAGACGTCGTAGGCCCCCTCGGGCAGCTCGGCGATCGGATCAGCTCGATTGTTGTGAAAGCTGCCGCTGGACTTCTGCGATGCGATGCTCAAGTGTCCGTTGTCAACGCGCAGCAGCATGAGCGATGCCGGGTTTCCGCCCAGACTGCGCACCTCGGCGTTGTTCTGGAAGAGCATCAGATAGTTCTTCGGCCGGTCTGCCCCGAGCAGACTCGGAACATGCTGAGCGAGGTCAGAGGCCTGCTGCACGCCCGGCTGCAGCCCGTCGACCTGATCGCGCAGCTGCGTCACGCCGTCGGCGACTGGCTCCATCAGACCGCCGGTCTCGATCGCGTTGAGCGTCTTGCGCGCGGTGGTCAGGCGCTCGTTCAGCTGTGGAAGCTCGACGACGATGCTGCTGAGTGTGTTGATGTCGAATGCGCCGTCGTGCACCAGCTGGTCGGGGTTCAGCGAGATGATGTGCTCAGCCAGCGGCTGAGCGTCGTCGAGCAGCCCAGAAGTCTCGTCGGCGACCGTTCGCACCGCCTGCAGATTGCCGCCGATCCAAGGCAGGGTTTGGACGGTCGACCACAGGCCGCCGCTTGCAGAGGTCGACGCAGCCGCGGCATCCTGCTGCGCGGTCTCATACGAAGCCTGCGCGCCGGCGCGATCGCCGGCCTTGTATTTCTCGGCGACTGTTGCCAGCGTGTCTTTGGCACTCTGCAGGTGGTCGCGGGTGTCGATCGCCTGTTTGCCGAGCAGCACCCCGACAACGCCCAGCGCCGCGAGCACTACGACAATGACCGCCACCACCCATGGCCACACCGGTCGACGACGCCTGCGGTGATACCGGTGCCGCCGGTGATGAGAACCGGCAGAACCAGAACCAGCGTCATCATCGGGAATCGCCCCGCCGGCACCGCCGGTTCGACTCGGCTCCGACCGTGCGTCGCGCAGCTCTCGCCGTGAAGGCGTGCGGCCGGTTGTTCTCCCCAATTCGTCTGCAGACATGATCTCCACTTTATCCGCTCGTCTTCTGACGAATGGATACTCGCGTCGTCCACGCCACAGGTGTCTCGAGCTGCACGGCCCACGCTGGCAGCGCGCAGCACGACGGCCTGCGGCTCCTATCGACACGCTGGCCGCGAACCGAGTTGACTCTGCAAGTCTGCACGTTTTCAGTTAGAGATCCTGGTCTCGCCGAGTCTGCGCATTCGCGACAGCAGTGCCCCCTGCTCAGCGAAGAGACTCACGGCCTGACCGACCGACATCGCCCAGCACAGCGGTCAGGGAGTCTGGGCGGCGACGAACCGCAAGCACCATGCCCGCAACCACGCAGAGCACTCCCGCACCCAGCCCGGCGCTGGCCAGCCCCACGGCAAGTGAGCGGGGCATCCCCATGACGGTCTCAGCGGGCGGGCGGGCGTCACCGGCGGTGTCTTGGGGCACCTGATCGGCCAGCCCTGACGCCGAGCCCACGGGCGAAGCCGACTCGCTCGCGCCCGCCTCAGAGCCCGCAGCAGGCCGAGGTGCCGCGACAAGAACGTCGTGCACCGCGCGCGCGACGTCCTGCACGTCACGGTCGGCAGCCGACGCCGTGCCTGCCCCACCCGCGACACCCGGGCCGAACGAGGTCATCACGGCGAGCGCCACCTCTCGGCCTGGGGTGAGCAGGTAGCCCGTGTCGTGGCTGACGTCGACGTTCTCGCCCGTCTTGTTGGCCAGCTCGGTCCGCGGCACAACCGCGCCGAACTTGGTGTTCACGGTCTGCTGGCGCATCCAGTCGATGATCTGATCGCTCGCCGCGCGCGACAGCATCTCACCAGCATGAATGCGCTCGAGCAGCCGCATGTCGCCTGTTGCGGTGATGAGGTTCTCATGTCTCGCATCATGCGAGAGCACCATCTTGCGCCCGAAGTGCATGTCGGCGTCGGCGATGCCGAGCGCGCGCAGCCCGACCCCGACCGCGTCGAGCCCGCCGACGAAGTCGATCAGCACATTGGTGGCGGTGTTGTCGCTGACGGTGATCATCAGGCGCAGCAGCTCGCCCAACGGCAGCTGCCTGACGGATGTCGCCGCGGCCCCGCCCTGCAGCGTTCCCGTGCCGCCGACGATATCTGAAGGCCGCACGGTGACGGGGGTCTGCAGATCCCACCGCCCGTCGTCGACAGCGCGCATGATCACTGCAGCGAGGCCGATCTTGATCGTGCTGGCAGCTTTGAACTCCTCGTCTGCGGCACCGACCGCCACAGACTCGCCACCGAGCACCCCCGACAAGTCACCGAGCGCGATGCCCATCTTCACGCCATGCTGCGCGGCACTGTCGACGATGCCCTGCAGCCGACTCTGCAGTTCGATCTGCAGCTGCGGGCTCTGCAGCTGCGGCGCGTCGACCGCCGCAGCCGCACTGGGGGCATCGACTTCAACGGCTTGGGCGGCTGGAGCATCCCCAGCCGCGATCTGGATCACCCCCGCAGCGGCAAGGCAGAGCGTCAGCATCGCGGCGGTGCCGCGCATCAGCGCATGCGAGGGCACGTACAGCCGCCGCTTCAGGTTCATCGCAGTCTCACCCCCCATCACTGCACCATCCGCGATCGAAAGGCGCCGAAGGTATTCTAGGGTGTCTGCTGAGGCCGAACCGCAGCTCGGGCGCCGGCAAAGCCTCAGCTTGACTTTGCAGAGTCTGCAAGTTTACAGTTAGTGCACTGACACGCGCGACGCTGCCGTGATGGCACGCGCCGTCGTGTCCATGCGCATCTGCCGCATGTACATCTGCACGACACTCCCCCGATTCACGAAGAAGGCTCTTCCATGCCCGACCCCACTCTCACGCACGCCCCGACAGGCATGCTGCCCAGACGACAGATCAATCTGATCTTCGTCGCGCTGATCGTCGTGATGCTGCTGAGCTCGCTCGACCAGATGATCTTCTCAACAGCCCTGCCGACCATCGTCGGCGAGCTCAACGGTGTCGAGCACATGCTCTGGGTCGCCACCGCATACATCCTCTGCGCGACCGTGATGATGCCGGTCTATGGCAAGCTCGGCGACCTCTACGGCCGCAAGGCGATCACGATCGGCGCAGTGACCGCCTTTCTGGTCGGCTCGATCGTCGGCGGCCTCGCGCAGGACATGACCTGGCTGATCATCGCTCGAGGCATTCAGGGCCTCGGCGGCGGCGGCCTGATGATTCTCTCACAGGCGATCATCGCCGACATCGTGCCGCCGAAAGACCGCGGCAAGTACATGGGCCCCATGGGTGCCGTGTTCGGCCTCTCAGCAGTGGCCGGTCCACTGCTGGGCGGATGGTTCACCGACTCTATCGGCTGGCGTTGGGCGTTCTGGATGAACATTCCACTCGCAGTCATCGCCATCATCGCACTCAGCGTGCTGCTGCACCTGCCGAAGCATGCGACAGACCGAGTGCGCCTCGACGTGCTCGGCACCGTGCTGCTCGCGATCTGGGTTTCGTGCCTAGTGCTGTTCGCTTCGTGGGGCGGCAACACGTACGACTGGGATTCCCCCCAGATCATCGGACTGATCATCGCCACGATCGTCTTCGCCGGTCTGTTTCTCTGGGCTGAGGCCAAGGCGGCCGACCCGCTGCTGCCCCTCGCGCTCTTCCGCAACCGCAACTTCAACCTCACCACCGCCGCAGGCCTCGCCGTCGGCATCGCGATGTTCGGCACGCTCGGCTACATGCCGACCTACCTGCAGATCGTGCACGACACGGGCGCCACCGAGTCAGGGCTGCTCCTGGTGCCCATGGTCATCGGCCTGATGATCACGGCAATCTCTTCAGGCCAGCTCGCGAGCCGCACGTCGCACTACAAGTGGATGCCCCTGGCCAGCATGCTGCTCGTGGCGGCTTCATTGGTACTGCTGTCCACGTTGCACGCCGACACCCCGCTGTTCCTGCTGTGCAGCTACCTGTTTCTGCTTGGTGCCGGAATCGGTCTCGGCATTCAGATTCTCGTGCTCATCGTGCAGAACGAGTTTCCCATCACGCAGGTCGGCACCGCGACCGGTGCGAACAACTTCTTTCGAGAGATCGGCGCCACTCTCGGGTCGGCCATCGTGGGCAGCGTGTTCACTTCGCGTCTCACAGCTCTGGTCACAGAGCGCATGCCGCAGACCAGCGCCGGCGACGGTTCCGGGGCCAGCCTCGACTCACTCACCCCGACCGTGGTCAGAGACCTGCCGACGCCGATTCGCGATGTCATCGTGAACGCGTACAACGACGCCCTCACCCCGATCTTCATGTGGCTGATGCCGCTGCTGCTGATCGCCTTCGTGCTGCTGCTCTTCGTGCAGGAACACCCGCTCGCCACTTCTCTCGATGAGTCGGGCAAGACCGGCGGCGCTGCCCCGGCCGATGCCGAGATGACGACCGCGACTCGTCGACAAGGCACGCATGCAGCATCCGCGGCATCGACGCATGATCACGCACAGGCTCGCGACGATGGCTGATCAGGCCGACGCGATGGCATGCGCGCACGAGGGGCTGCGTCAGCGCAAGCTGCGCCAGACTCGCGAGCATGTCGAGCAGGTGACGGTTGAACTCGTCGATCGCCTCGGGTACGACCAGGTCTCGGTCGAGATGATCTGTGATCAGGCCGAGATCTCGCCGCGCACGTTCTACAACTACTTCGGCACCAAGGATGCCGCGATTCTCGGGTACATACCGGCGAGCATCGATGCAGCCGCGTTGCAGCAGTTCATCGAGCACTCGAACGACGACATCATCGATGCGCTGTTGCAGCTGATCGCATCTGCAGAGCACAGCCCGCTGCGACAGTCGTCGCTGCAGGTACAGCGTCACCGGATTCTGCATGAGCACCCGCATCTGCTGACCGAGATAGCGAGTCGCGTCGAACGCCTGCAGAGTCGTCTGAATGACGCGATCGCCGAGCGGGTCGCGCTCGAGCTGGGCACGGCGACGATGGATGCCCGGGTGCAGCAGCGAGCGCGACAGCTGTTCGCCGTCGTGATCGCCGTGGTCAAGATCGCGCTGGTCACCGGCCCCGAGCGGCTGCCCCCGGACATGCAGGCGAGTGAGACCGCTGTGCTGGAGCGGCTGCGCCGTGCGCGCGGTCTCGCCGTCGACATGCTGGGCTGACCGCGGCACGATGCCCAGCGAGGTGTTTCTGCTACTGCACGGGGCCTTCGGCCAGCGTCACGGTCTTGGTGTGCGAGGTGCCCTGCGCATCTGCCCACGTGACCGAGACCTGATCGCCGACCGCATGCTTGGCGATGATCGCGCTCAGGTCTTCGGCACTGCCCACGGTCTGCCCGTCGATCGCGGTGATCGTGGAGCCCGCAGTGATGCCGGCCTCGGCAGCCGGGGTCTCATCGACGACCCCGGCGACAGCTGCGCCGCCGGTCTGCGCCGACGAGCCCGTCGAGCCGCTGCGAGAGCCGCGATTCGACGAGACCGACCCCGACGAGCTGCCCGCGCTCTGCATCGAGACGCCCAAGAACGGCGAGCCGCCGATGCGCACGCTGCCTGATGCATCCTTGTTCTCGATCTGCTGCACCACGCTCGACACGGTGGTGATCGGAATCGCGTAGCCCACGGTCTGGCCGCCGCTGCTCGCGGCGACCGTCATCGCGGTCACCTCGCCTTCAGCGTCGAGCACGGGCCCGCCCGAATCGCCCGACACCACCGCGGCGCCGAACTCGATCAGCCCGCTCAGGGTCTCGGACTCGCTGCTGCTCGATGACCCCCCTGACGTTCCGCCGGTGGCGCTGCCGCTCGCCGCTCCGGTCACGCTGCTCGCCGTCGAGGCCGTGATCGTCTTGTTCGTGGCGCTCACCGTGCCTGCGGCGGCGACCAGCTGCCCCTTGCCCTCGGCGTTGCCGATCGCGGTGAGCGTGTCACCGGCGTTCACGCCGTCGTCGTCGAGCGAGACGGCCTCGAGGCCCGACGCATCTTGCAGCTGCAGCAGCGCGACGTCCTTCGTCGAGTCACTGCCCAGCACTTTGGCCGTATACGTGGTTCCGGTCGACGCGACGGTCACCTTGATCTGGGTCGCGCTCTCGACGACGTGATGGTTCGTGACGACGATTCCGTCGCTGCTGAGCACGAATCCGCTGCCGGCAGCCTCTCCGGCACCGTACGAGAGCACCGTCTCGATGATGACGGCGCCGCGCTGCTGTTCGGCGGATGCCGCGGTCGCGCCCGCACTCGACGTGCCCGTGCGCCCGGAGTCGTCGATCGTGTCGTCGCCGAGCCCGTTGGACTGGCCCGACCCGCTGCTGCCGTTTCGCGACCCGTTGACGCCGTAGCCGTTGCCCAATGCGGGCAGGGCCTGGCTGCTGGAGCCGGATGCCGCTGCGCCGAAGCCACCGGTGAGGGCGCCGATGCCCAGCGTCAGCCCCGCGCCGATGGCCATCGCACCGCCGAGCGCGAGGGCTTTGCGCCAGAAGGCCGAGCGCCCGCGGCCCGAGACCACTGCGCCGGTGGGCTGCTGCGCCGCCACTGGGCCGGTGGGCTGCTGCGCCGAGGGCTCTGCGAACGCGTTCGGCGAGCGCGTTGACGCGAACGACGTGTCGGGCTGCTGTGCTGGGTGTGCCGTATCTGTCACGAACGCCCAGTTCGGCGAGCGCGGAGGCTGACCCTGCGAGGGGTCCGTCTCAGACTCGCCCTGTTCCTGGCGGTCGGCCTGGGGCTGCTGCCGAGGGGTCTGCTGCGGCACCTGCCGGGTGTCATCATCGTCGAACATGATCTGCCTCCTGTGGCTCGTGTCGTCGAGTGACGCATTCTGCCGTTCGAGCCTCGTCGGCGACCTGTGAGCCTCTGCACGAATCGTGCTGCTCGGCCACAACGGGTGCTCTTGGCGCCATCCTGCGTCCAGGAATCAGTACAGCGGCTGAGCCTGAGACTGACATGGCGCATGCCCGTGTGATTGCTTTCGGAGACCTGAGACCGAGCTGTCAGCCGCAGGACGCATCATGCTGCGAGCATGCCACGCCGTACGATGATCAGATGCCGCAGAACCGTGCACATCCCAGCCCGTCGGAGCACCGACGCCTGCGTCTGCTTGCCGGCTGCATGTTCGTCGTCTACATGGTCATCGTGGGCTTCATCGTGATGTGGCCGACTCCGGTAGACCGTGATCTGAGCCCAGAGCTATCGCGCACACTGGCTTGGATCCATCGGCGTGGGGCGCCGGAATTCATCGACTACCTGTTTGTCGAACGAGCAGCCAATGTACTCATGTTCGTGCCCGCAGGTTTCTTCATCACGCTGCTGATGCCACGACGCCTCTGGTGGCTGGCCTGGGCGATCTGCGTCGTCGGCTCATGCCTTATCGAGCTGAGCCAGCTCCTGTTGCTGCCCGACCGGTTCGCTTCGGTCGACGACATCATCATGAACAGTCTGGGCGGCTTCATCGGGGTGGCAATCGCTGCCCTCGTACGTCGCCGCATGCGGGTCAGCCACTCGACCTCAGATCGCTGAGCCGCCGGCCGCAGAGTCACAGGCCGACGCAACACACAGCCCGACGCGTCACCACGTGCTGCATCCTCTCTTCGCCCAAGACTTCGCCCAAATCTCTGCAACACCAGCCAAATGCCCGCAACAACGAGCCAATACTGCGGAGATTAGATGGCTGCTGCGAAGATTCAGAGAAGATCTGAACAGGAGCACAGCGCTTGGCAGAGCCGAACATCGGCAATCTCCTCGGCGTCGGCGTCGGTGCACTGTTCAGCGTCGGTGCACTGTTCGGCGTCGGCACCGCAGCCGATTCCGACGCTGAGGGGTCTTCATCTCTCCCACGCCTCCGCGAGCAGGCGCATACTGCGCAGCCGATCCGCAGAATCATGCGCATACGTCACCGTGATCAGCTCGTCGGCCCCGGTCACGTCTGCGAGCGCTCGCAGTTGCGCGACCACGACATCCGCCGTACCGACCGCACGAACACGCAGCATCGCGTCGCTGAACCGGTGCACCTCGACCGGCAGCGACTCGGGGTCGACCGTGGGCTGCAGCGGCAGTCGGGCACCGGTGCGGACGCTGACCATCATCTGCTGCACGGTCGTCCACAGACGCCGAGCCTCGGCATCGGTCGGCGCGACCATCACGTTCACGCCCACCATCACTCGCGGGCACTCGGTCTGAGCCGTGGGCGCATCGGCGTTGAACTCTGCCCGATAGGTCTCGATCACCTGCTGCAGGCCGTCTGGCGCGAAGTGCGAGGCGACCGCGAACGGCAGCCCCATCGCGCCGGCGATCGTCGCGCCGACCGGGCTCGAGCCGAGCACCCAGATCGGCACGTTCGTTCCGGCGGAGACGCCCGACACCACCGGCGCGCTGAGCGCACGCCCTTCAGGCCCGAACCAGCCGATCAGGTCGGCGATGTTGCGCATGACCGCCTGCGGAGCCGACCCGGAACGCGCCAGCAGCGACGATGTGGTCGGGTCGGTGCCCGGAGCGCGCCCGAGGCCGAGATCGATGCGCCCGGGATGCAGCCGCGCGAGGGTGCCGAACGCCTCGGCGACCATGAGCGGCGGGTGGTTCGGCAGCATGACCCCGCCCGACCCCACGCGGATGCGGTGCGTGTTCGCCGCTGCTCGCTCGATCAACAGGTCGGTTGCGCTCGCTCCCAGCTGCTCGGTGTTGTGGTGCTCGGCATACCAGTACCGTTCGTAGCCCAGCTCATCGGCCAGCTTCGCCGAGTCGAGTGACGCGTCGAGCGCCGCGTTCATGTCGCTGCCGGCGCTGACCGGCACCAGGTCGAGCACGTTCAGGGGAATGTGGTTGCGCATGAGACTCCTGGTTGCTGGTTTCTGGTTTCTGCGAGCCGCAGCACTCTGCAGTCTTCTGCCGGAGCTCATCCTCGGCGCGGTTCCCCCTCTGCCGCGAACTCACGGTGAGACCCAACGCAGCCGGTGCGTCGGTTCTTCCCATACGGATGTCGCACGATCGCGCGCTCTGACTCGCCCACCCGTCACGATCGCGCACCCGTTTCCGCACGTTCAGTGCCGAACACCGGCGTCTCCTTCGCCGAGTTTGCAAAAAGTACGGCTATCAGGCACGCCATTCCGGTTTTTCTACAAACTCGACGCACCCACCCCACCAGAACACACACGACGCTGAGCAGGCCGCTCTGTCCCCATCCAGACGCCCCCCAGACAGCCCCATCCAGACATGGCAAATGCCGCTCCAGACAGCCAGACATGTCACGTTCCATGTCTTGGCAGTCAGTGGGCGGCATTTGCCATGGCTCGACCGTGTCAAGGGGCGGCATTTGCCATGGCTCCGTCACGAGGCCGCAGTCCCCTGCCCCGGCGCCCTCACACGGCGCGAATCGCCCGCACTCTGTTCGCGCGGGCGACCTTCGCCAGCTCGGTGTCAGGCGCCAGCAGCTCCCAGGCATGCGGCACGCCGGGATAGACGCACAGCTCAACCTGCACGCCTGAGCGCAGCAGCCGCTTCGCGTAGTCGATGTCTTCATCGCGGAAGATGTCGAGCGTGCCCACGTCGATGAAGGCCTCGGGCAGCCCCGCCAGATCTGCGGCACGACCGGGCACAGCGTAGGGCGAAACCGGCTCGAGCGCTCCGGCGCCGTCGCCCAGCAGAGCCTGCCATCCGGTGATGTTGTCTTCGAACCTCCACGTCAGAAACGCAGCGATCGCGGGGTCGGTCACCACGGTGCGGTCGTCGAGCATGGGGTAGATGAGAATCTGCTTGGCGAGCTTCGGGCCGCGACGGTCTCGCGCCATCAGGGCGAGCCCCGCCGCCAGGTTGCCGCCGGCACTGTCGCCGATGACGAAGAACCGATCCCGATCACCGCCGCCGAGCTCGTCAAGGTGCTCCCATGCCCAGACCAGACCTGCATACGAATCCTCGCTCGGCGTCGGGTGCGGATGCTCTGGCGCCAGCCGATAGTCCGGGGCGAACAGCGGCACCCCCGCGGCGGCAGCATAGCCGGCGATGATGGGAGTGTACTGCTCGATCGTGCCGAGAATCATGCCGCCGCCGTGGGTGTACACGCCAAACGCGTCGCTGCGTCGGTCGACGGGTGTGAAGAGGCGACCGCGGATGCTCTGGCCGCCCTCGAGCGGAATCTCATGATCGGTGATGGTCACCTCGGTCTCGTCGAAAGGCTCGTCACCGGTGCCGAGCAGCGCTTTGAACGCTTCGCGGCGGCCTTCGACATCGCCGACAGCTGGCAGCACCACTTCTGCTGATGCCTCTGTCCCGGCCTGCTGGGCCGCGAGAAAGGCGGCGAATTCGGGGTCTACGGACAACTCTGTCATGAGAGGCTCCTCACCTGTTCGGCACCCTGTGCGGATGCATGGTCACTGTGGGCAATGCGCGTTCACCGCGGTCTGGCAGTGCGCGCATGCGAGTGAGTCTGCTCTCACCAGCGTCGCCCGCACCAATCGAATACGACACTTGGAACCAGTCGTTCACCGAACGGCCACTCGCGCTCCATAAAGTGCAGCCGAACGTCACTCCACGGTCACGAAACGACAAGATCTGAGCCACTTCTCATTCACAGCTTGCCCATAGGTTCTGGGTGTTCGGCCTTCTTCCAGACGCAGCCTGTCTGCTGGCTCTGCGGGATCTCAGTGCTTTCGACGCAGTGAGGCCCCGGCACTCGCCAGCGCGCCCTGCGCGGCGACGGGGCCTGGCGCATCACCCCGATCCCCCACGCGCCTCGGGCGCATCTGCAAGGAGTGCTGTTCATGTCATTCATCCACAAGTCGCGACTGACTCTGCTCGCCGGCGCGCTGACGGTCGCGACGATCGCGGCTTCGTCGACCGGCGCCGCAGCCGTCGGCATCGGCCCAGACATCGCATCCGCCGCCGCGACGGACGCCGGCGGCGACACCGCCCTGCAACCGGCTCAAACCAGCACATTCGACGCCAAGAGCGTCTCGCGATCGCCGATCATCGACGGCAATCTCGACGATTCGGTCTGGCAGGTGGGCACCCCGGCAGACAAGAGCATCCCGACCACTGACCAGACCAAGCCGTCGACCACGCAGAACACCTTCGATGCGACCTGGGACTACCAGAATCTGTACGTCGCAGTGCATGTCACCGGCGACCAAGACCTCGTCGACGGCACGAACTGGGGCCACGGCGACATCGTCTCGCTCTTCTTCGACAAGTCGAATCACAAGTCTGCTCCGTTCGCCGCGGGCGATCTGCAGCTGGGCATCGGCCTGAATAAGACGGACAACTTCGCACCGCACATTCTCTTCGGGTCGGCCCCGGGAACCGGACTCACCAGCGACGACCAGACGCGCATCGCCGACGAGGTGCAGGGCGTCACCAAGCCCACCGCAGACGGCTGGGATGCCGAGGTGGCGATTCCCTGGCAGCAGCTCGGCATCGACGCCTACCTCGACCGCGAGATCGGCTTCGACCTCGGCGTCGACAACAAGACGGCCGCCCTCACAGGCTCGTCGAGCGAGCTCGCGCTGTGGGAGACCAACGGGCGCAACAGCTTCTGGAACGACACGAGCGGCTTCGGCGTGCTCCGCCTCGACGACGAGACCAGGCAGAACTCCGACAGCCCGGTGATCTACGACGAGAGCTTCGACGGCATCGCCGACGGGCAGCTGCCGGCGAACGTTCGCTCGGCGTCGGGCACCGACGGCTGGTCGGTGCGCGGCGGGGCGCTGCACGGCGACTTCGCCGTCGGCGGCGCCGCCGAGAAGCGACTGCTGCTGCCCGCCCTCGGGTCAGACGTGACGGTGGATGCCGACGTCACCTTCGAGAAGACCGTCAATGCCGGCCGGTGGGCGTCGGTCGTCTACCGCAGCGCGCCGGATGACAGCCTCGGCTACTACCATTTCACCAATCGGCTCGACGGTCGCGGTGAGATCACCGAGAAGGTGAAGGCGAACGAATGGAAGGCGTTCAACAACGCCCCATCGCCGGGGGCTCTGCAGCAGGGCGTCGCCTATCACTCGTCAGTCGCCGCCTCGGGGCAGCATCTGCACCATGTGCGCACCGGCGGCGGATCGCCTGCAACGCTCGACCTCACCGCCGACGCCGACCAGTCGGGCATCGTCGCCGCCGATGATCTGCGCCACGGCGGGCGCATCGGAGTGCAGGTCGACCAGGCGGCTGCTGCCTTCGACAACATCGTGGTCAGACAGCTCAGCATCGACTCGCTCACCGTCGCCTCGTCCGTTCCGGGCTCGGCGAAGCAGTATGCCGAGATCGCACCGTCGGTCGAGGTCGCTCTGTCGAACGGCGATCATTACACCGCCACCGGCTCGACCGTGCGCGCATATTCGTCTGACCCGAGTGTGGTGACGGTTCGAGACGACGGAACGCTCGTGACCAACGCCGCTGGTCAGGCCACTCTGACGTTCATCGTCGGGGCGCGTGCGGTCACGGCGCCCATCACTGTCGAGGCGAGCGACGACCGCCCGGCGCTGACGGCCTTGACGGTCGACGACTCCCGCCAACTCGCCGAGCACATCGTCGGTCAGAATCTGTCGCTGTCAGACGTCTCGCTGACGGCGAACACGGTGCTCGGCACGACCGAGCAGCTCGCAGGCGATGACGCCGCGGTGACCTGGGCCTCAAGTGACGACGCCGTCGTCACGGTGCAGGACGGGCAGATCGTCTTTGGCAAGAAGGGGCTCGCCCGACTGACCGCCACCGTCGCGAAGACCCCGGCGTCTCTCGATGTCTGGGTGCGAGCCGACGACAACGACTTGGTGTACATCGACGAGCACTTCGACGAAAATCTGACCGCCGGCACTCTGCCGACCGGTCTGCAGCTCAAAAGCGGAAACGCCTCCCAGGTGACGGCCGTCGCTGACGGCCAGGGTCGGGCCCTGCAGCTGGCGCCGTCGACGCGCGTGCTGATTCCGAACATCACCGAGCGCAACGACTACACGATCGAAGCCGATGTGACCTATCAGAACGCCGCGAACAGCGCGCGCTGGGGGTCGCTCATGTACCGGGTGCAGAACGGCGATCATCCCTACTTTCAGATGGCGGTGCGTCAGGGTGCGACTGCGGCCAACGGCGTCGAGTTCGCTCACCGCAACGCGCAGGATCAATGGGACGTTCGACAGACCTCGAGTTTCACCGAGGCCATCGACGGGTCGAAGACCTATCATTTCGCTGCGACGGTGACCGGCGACCGGGTGAAAGAGCTCATCGACGGCCAGCAGATGATCTTCACCGACCGAGCCGGCGACTATGCCGCCGGCGACCTCGGCATGCAGAGCGACAACCTCACCATGATCGTCGACAATCTGAAGGTCACGATGAGCCCTGCCGATCTCGGGCCGGTTCCGCACATCGAAGACGGTGACGTCGAGGTCAAGCAGAAGACGTCGAAGGTGATCGGCACCACGCCGATCATGACCGATCACCTCGCATCGCTCGACGACGTGCAGTCGATCGTCGCTGACGATGCGACCGACGGCACGCTCGTCGACGTGCGCGCGTCAGACTCCGATGACGCTCTGAACGTGTTCTCTGGCGACACGAAGATCGGCTCATTCGATGACTTCGCCGATGGCGCCTATGGCAAGACGCTGATCATCGCACGCGTGAGCGATCAGAGCAGCGCCAACCGTCTGGGTGAGGTGCTGCGGCAGCGCGAACTCAGCGATGTCGAGGTGGTCAGCAGCGACGTGCAGCTGCTCGCCGGGTTCCGCACCGACAACCCGTCGACTCGCTCTGGCCTGTTCAGCGACCGCGACACGATCTCGCAGGCCGACGTGGCATCCGTCGTCGACGAGACGAACCGCTCACGCTCGCAGCATGTCATTCTCAGGCAGGGCGCAGCCGACCGCGCCGTGGTCGAAGAGCTGCAGCGTCGTCTGCTCTCGGTGACCGTGCAGGCCGACGACACCGCGACAGGCAATGCTGCGGCGATCGCGTCGGGGGCGAACACCATCATTTCGGCCGCTCCCGAGACCGCGCTGCAGGTCGTCGACAAACTCGGTGACAACGCGCTCCTGCGCCGCATCTTCACGATCGGCCACCGTGGCATCCCCACGCAGGCGATGGAGAACTCGATCAGCGGCTACCGCACCGCGGTCGAGAAGAACGGTGCAGACATGGTCGAGACCGACGTGTACGTGACGAAAGACGACCACGTCGTCGTTCTGCACGACTCGACGTTCGCCCGCACCACTGACATCACGACGACTCGAGCACTCGACGACTCGGAGTTCACCGGCGGCGTGACCCGTGCCAATGCACGCCCCAGCGATCTGACGCTTGCGCAGATCGAGAAGCTGCGACTGCGCGATGCCAACGGGGCTGCGACGGCCGAGCCGGTGCCGACCCTCGACGAACTGCTCGATTTCGTCAAGGCCCACGACGTCGTGCTCTTCTTGGAGCTGAAAGACCCGACCTCGCCCGCCATCGAAGAGCGCACGGCCGAGGTAGTGCAGGCCAAGCAGGCCGCTGACCAGGTCGTCTTCATCACGTTCAACCAGTATGAGATTCCGACCATGCAGCAGCTGCTGCCCGGCAACTCGGTGGGCAATCTGCAGGGGGTCGGCGGCATCGCCACCGGTCGGCCGATGGAGACACTGCACAAGGCTCTGCAGTATTTGACCCCGCAGAATGCGGCCTACGACCCGTCGTTCAACCAGCTGGGCGGCAACGATGCCCAGTCTGCCGACAACCGCACCTTCGTCGCCAACGCGCATGCGCGCAACCTTACGCTGTGGGGCTGGACGTATTCGGGTGACGGCGACCGTCAGAGCTTTCAGCAGTCGCTGCTGCTCGGCATCAACGGCATGACGACGAACAACTCTGACTGGACGAAAGACGCCTTCTTCGGCATCGATGCGGCGAGCCGGTCGTATCAGGTGGCTCCCGGTTCGTCGGTGACGCTGGAGGGCAGCGCCGAGACCAATGTGGGCGATCTCGTGAATGTCGATGCGCCTTCGATGGTCGTCATGGACGGCGGCGACAAGGTGCAGGTCACGGGCAACACGCTCACCGCCGCGGCCGGTGCCACTGGCACGGCCACCGTGCTGCTGCAGACGACCGAGAGCATCCAGGGCGCAGACTTCACGGTCTACTCCGAGCCGATCACCGTGCAGATCGGGCAGTCAGATGACGGGAGCGGGAGCGGTGATGGGAACGGGAACGATGACGGGAACGTGAACGGGAGCGGCAACGGTGACACCACCGATGGCGATGGCGATGGCACCGGCACCGGGACCGGGAACAGTGACGGCATCAGTGACAGCACCGATTGCGACGTCGACTGCAGCCGTACTGTTGGCCGAGACGATGCAGATGCTCAGGAGCCAGTCGCACACAACGCCCTGGCCACGACCGGCACCAGTTCGATCATGCTCTTCTGGGCACTGGTCGCAGCGGGCGTGACTGTCATCGGCACGACCATGCTCGTCAAAGCGAGGAGCCGCCGCACGCACGACGCCTGACCTTCGCGATCACACGTCGGTGATCTGACGCCCGTGACCTGACGGTCGTCGTCTGCCCGCCGAGATCTGACGCGATCTGACGATCGAGACATGGCAAATGCCGCTCCACAACATCCAGACATGACAAGTTCCATGTCTCGACGTCAGTGGGCGGCATTTGCCATGTCTCGGTACCTTCACAGAGCACGGAGAGCCCGCACTCTGCGCGCACGAGCGACCGCGGTGCAGTGTGCTCTCACCGGGTGGCGCGCGTCAAGACGTGGCACACGTCAACACCGAGCACTGGGCACCAGTGCAACCCCGGAGCGCCCCACACCGTCATGCCTGCCTCTCTCAGTGCGAGCTTCTCTGTCACCCGCTCGGTTCAGCCCTGTGACCACGCTCTCGATTCAGACTGAGAACTCGTGATTGCCGAGCAGGGACTCCTCGCGCCGCTCACACGTTGACTCACCTTTGAGGGCTGCGGCCTGGAACACCTGTCACCGTCGCTGCCGGTCGGAGGCTCACGCAGATGGTGGGTACGACCGTACAGACGGTGTATTCGTCAGCCGTACAGACCGTGTATTCGTCAGCTTCAGAACGACAAGAAGGGCCGCAGCTGCCTGAGTAGCTGCGGCCCTTCTTGCACAGTCGTCTGTGACGGGCTTGGCCCTATTTACTTGATTTACTTGGTCGCACGCCCCCTGAACGCGCGGCGTGCCGACACGAGCCGGACGCAGGCACCTGCCAGCAGCAATGCGAGCGCTGCTGCGAGCGGCAGCATGTCTGCACCAGTGCGCGCGAGCTCGCCGGTGGAGGCCGCTGACGGTGCATCTCCATCGCTGTCATCACCAGCCTTCTTACTCCTGTCGCCCGTATTGCCAGGAGGAGTGCCGGTACCCGTGCCTGAACCGTCCGAGCCGCCCACATTCGGGTCGACCGAGCCGGCGACGACGCTGCCGTCAGTGCGCACGGTGAATGTATTGACCGCCGACACCGAGCTGGCATCGTATGGGTCGGTCACCTGTGCGTACCATCCGTAGACTCCGGGGCCGGGAACCGTCCAGGCCGCGTGCGCGGTCTCACCGCTCGCAACCTGACGCGTGGCGATGAGGCCGCTCACGGCATCCGCCGGAGCGATGGACGCGGCGCTCTGAGCCGCTGCCACGCTCTGCAACCCCATCACGCCCTGCAACCCCGCAGCACCCTGCACCCCGGCAACGTTCTGCAAGACCGACGCACTGAACGAATCGGTGGTGAGCGTCTTGTCGCGCGGGGTGATGCCGAGGTCGGCATATGAGACCGGGAAGTCCTGGTAATAGGTCGGCTCCCCGTTCGGGCCGAACAGCGACGCCTCGTCGGCGTTGAAGTCGTCGAGCGACGGCGAGTAGGTGCGCACCTGCATGGTCTGCGACTGGTTGTCGAAGTGCAGCAGGCGCAGGTAGCCGAGGCCGCCCTGTTCGAGCCCCTGGTAGTCGAAGAGCATCGAGGTGACCGTGCGGTCGTTGACCCCGTCGCCGTTGTCGTCGAACTGATCCTGACGCGTGAAGGCATCGTGATAGTGCCCGCTGAACACCATGCGCACGTTCGGATTCGTCGCGACGACCTCGTCCATGATGCTCTGCGGAATCGGCCCCAGGCCTCCCGTGGTCAGCATGAATTCGTGCAGGTTGATGATCACGGTGCGCTCGGGGTGCTCGGCGATCACCTTGTTCATCCATTCGATCTCAGACGTGCCCGGATCCCAGCCCATCGACACCACCATGAAGTCGATGCCACCTGCGCTGAACAGGTCGTAGTGCCCGCGGTTGTCTTTGTAATCGCCACCGAACCAGGGTGATCCCTGGTAGCGGCTCACCCCGAACCACTTGCTGAACTCGGTGTAGCTGTCGGCCATATGCCCGACATCGTGGTTGCCGGCGAGCACGCCGTAGGGCAGGCGGTCTTCGTAGGCGAGCGGGTTGCCGTCGGCATCCTGCTCGAGCATCTTGTAGGCCGAGTCGGCGTTCTGCCACTCGTACTCCTGGTCGAAGTCGTCGACGATGTCACCCGTGTGAAAGAGGTACTTGAGATTCAGGTTCGAACGCTGATCGAGCAGAAACTGGTGGATGTCTCGCTGATAGTGATAGTTCTCGCTGAGGTTCTCGTTGTAGTACTGCGTGTCAGACTCCCAGGCCAGCGTGAAGTCGTAGTCGCTGCGCGCGGTCGCATCCGCGTTGTACGAATCGACCGTCGAGTCACGTGTGGTGAGGTCGGCGCCCGACCAGCCGTCGGAATGCTGCACGATCAGCGTGACCTGCCCGTCGACCGCATGCGATTCGACCCCCACGTAGCCGCTCAAGGTGAAGTTCGCGCCTTGGTCGTCAGCAGGCGTGTAGTGCCGGTCGATCCGGTCCCAGCCCGATCCGTCGGCCTTCTTCGCGTACAGGGTGACTTGGGCGTTCGGATTGCTGGTGCCCGACCAGACCGTGCGCACCTGGCCCGTGGTGACGCCCTGCGGCACGGCGACGGTGAACAGCTGGTACGGCAGGCCGTCGGTGCCGGCGGATGTCGCCCCGACGCCGTCTGTCGACCCCAGCTTGGCGAGGTCGTCTTCGCTCAGCGCCACGGCACTGCTGCGATCGGTGGCGAGCGCGTCAGCCGTCTGCCCTGCAGACACCTGCACGTCGGTGCCGAGCTGCTGGGCGGTGCCCTCGTTGAACGTCACGGTGAGGTCGTCGCCCGTCGGGTCGGTCGACGTCGCCGAGAGGTCGACGGTCGCGGTGCCGTCGGCGTTCAGCGTGGCCTGCTGGCCGACTGCGAGCTCGGCCGCAGAGGGCGTCTCGTCGACGGTGGTGAAGGTCGTCGTCTCTTCGGCGCGGTTGCCCGCGGCGTCGACTGCCGCCACAGTGAAGGTGTGCTGCCCGGGGGCGAGATCGACGGTGCTCGTCTGATGGGGCAGGTCGATCGCGGTGCCGTCCAGCTTCGCGGTGACGCCCGAGGCGGGCACGCCTGCAACATCCCCCGCGCCGTCGTCGATCGCGGCGTCGAGGTTGATCGCACCGTGCATGCCCTGCTCGGTGTCGTTCTGCGACGTCACCGTGGGGGTGACCTGCGGCGCCGTGTTGTCGACGATCACGTCTGCCTGCAGCTCGTCGGCGCCTGACCGGCCGGTGACCGTGTGCCTGCCATCGGCGGCCTGCGTGGTGTTCCATGAGAAGCCCGACCCGCTGAACGCTGCGTCGTCGATGCTGAACGTGGCGTCGATGTAGTCGTGCTTGCCCGTGGAGTCGCCCATCTGGATGACCTCACCGGGATCTGACCATTCGGGTGCGCGAAGCGTGCGCCCGTCGGGCAGCACGAGGCGCAGGTTCTGCACCATGAAGTCGTCGTTGTTCTCGTTGAGATCGATGTCGGGCCAGGCCTTCGTGCCGGCCCAGATGCTCAGCTTGAGCGGCTGCCCCTGCGCGATGTAGCTCAGCGGCACCGGGGTGCTGATGGTCTCGACGTTCGAGTAGGTGCCCTCGTCGAAGATCTTCAGCACATCGTTCTGCCCCTCGGCGTTCGTGGCCTTCACTCCATTGCGGAAGAACACATCGGTGTTGGTCGCCTCGAAGAGGAAGGCGGGCTGACTCGGGAGGCTGGGCGTGGTCGACTGCTGCTGCCCGTCGATGAGCAGGGTCGTGTCGCCGGCGTCGCCGTCGGTCACAAGGTCGACCGTGCCCGAGACCACCTGGCCGTCGGTGACGTTCAGACGCACTGGGCCGGTCTCGCCGCGTTCGATGGCGACCGTGCCGCTGAGAGCGGAGGGCTCGGTGGTGCCGTCTGACGCAGTGAAGGTGTAGTCGATGCTCGACTTGCCCGTCAGGTCGCCCGCGGCGATGGTCGTCGAGTAGACGTCGCCGTCGCCCCGTTTGAGCTGCAGAGTCTGGTCGGTGTTGTCGACGTTGTTGCGGTATCGCAGCTCGACGGTACGCACCTGCTGGTCATCGGTGATGCGCGCCGAGATCGTCAGGTCGCCCGTGCCGTCGGTGGATGCCACGGTGCGGTTCTCGATCACCGGTCGCGTGGAGTCTGCGGCCGGCTTGACCAGCTTGTCACCGACCTGATCGAGGCTCACCTGCCCCGGGGTGGCTGCACTGGTGCTCTGGATGCGCTGCACATCGGGTCGAACCGCGTCAGTGCCAAGCGTGTAGTGCAGGCCCTGATCGGCCGCGACGTCTTTCTGCCCTTGGCCGATGCTCATGTTGTAGTACGCGCGGCTCACGGTGTCGCCCGTGTTGGTGCGCAGCGCCAGGCCGCGCATGCTGCCGTTGGCCATGCCCGACGACTGCACCTCGACGAGGTTCTGGTCGGCGACGAGGTGCGTGCCGAACTTCGCGTTGAAGTCTGTGGCGGTGAGCTGCTGGTTGGCAGAGTTCTTCACCCACAGCACCAGCGTGCCGGCCGGCTGAATGACCACGTCGCGCTTGGTCGACGGCCACAGCGTCTCGGTCGTGTTGGTGTCGTAGTCGATCGGAATCAGGTAGGTCAGCACGTAGTCGGAGAAGTTCACCGGCTCGCTCGACGAGTTGTAGACCTCGATGAACTCGTAGCCGTCTGACCCACCGACGTTCGAGCTGTCGGGCAGCAGCTCGGTGATCTGCAGGGCCGGCCCCGTCGCGCTGTCGTCTGCAACGGGTTCGAACCCCGGGGTGGGATCGTCGGCGGCGGGCTGCTCGGTGCCGGTGTTGTCGTCTCCGGTGCCGGTGTTGTCTCCAGGGTTGGTGCTGTCTCCAGGGTTGGTGCTGTCTCCAGGGTCGGTGCCCTGATCGGCGGTCTGTTCGGGGTCGACTACCCCAGGGGTGCCGTCCGTGGCCAACTGCCACACCTTCAGCTGATGCGTGGTCGCATCGGCCGGCAGCGCGAAGTGCGTCGATTTGCCCGGCGCCAGCGGTGAGACAGCCGGCAGGTACGACTCCGACGTGGTCTCGCCGTTGCGCTGCACCACGATGCCGCGGTCGCCGCCGTTGGCGATGCCCGCTTGGCCGGTCAGCCGCACCACGGGAACCTCCGTATCGTTCAGACCGATCGCGTCGCGGAACTGCGCCTCGGTCTTCGAGAACGAGTCGACCTTCTTGGCATCGTTGTACGAGAGCCAGAGCACCACCGTCTTGCCCGGTGCGAGCACGAGATTCGGGGTTCCTGTGTTGTCCATGCCGACGGTGCTCAGCTTCTTGACGGCGCCGCTGACGTCGTACCCGAGCGTCACTCCGTCGGCTGCGAAGTCGATGCTGGACGCGGTCGGATTGTAGAGCTCGATGTACTCGAAGTTGTCATCGCCGGTGTTGTCGCCCTGAATCTCGGTGACGATCGGCCCGGAGACCTCTTCGGCCGCGCCCGCCGGCACCGAGCCGGTGAGTCCTGGCGTGGCAGCGAGCAGGGCGGCGATGCCCAGCGTCGCCACGGCGCCGGCCAGCAGTCGTCGCGTTCGCGACGAAACGGACCGGTGCATGTCGCTGTGCCGATGCTGCTGAGCGTACGAGTGCGACTGGGCAGATTGTTGCAGGTTGGCAGCCACGTGCGGTTGGCCGGCCCGGAGCGGGTGGGCAGCCTCGTGCAGGTCGCGGCGCTGATGGGACTCGCGGGTTTGATGGGGGTGGGCGTGGAGGGACGATCCCAGCTTCACAGGTTCTCCTCATTGATGCGCTGACGGGGTCTGTCCGCCACCGTCTCGTGGCCGACCGTCAGAACCTACGGGTTCCTTGTGAACATCTCTTCCCGAGTGAGTGGCTGCCCGGTGAGTGCGAGGTGAACTGACAGTGAACACGAGTCTGGCACCGTGCATGTGCGACCGCCCCGCGGAAGACGCCCTCACGACCACGCGTGCCAGCACCGAGTTGGCAAAAACACGGGCCAAAACTCACCCATGGACCGCTTAATTACCATCTCGATGAACGCAACTACAACAACTCGCCCCAGGAGCAAGCAGTGCAAGACTAGGTTGTACAAAACCGTGCCATGCGAAACATGGTCGTACACGGCAAGACCGCGCAGAGCCAAACGGCGAGAACCGCAGAACTCGAGCACCAGACGGTTAGAGCGGCCGAAGCCGAGTAATTGAGTTCAGACGAAGCGCTGGGCCCCGCCGGCAACCCGCTGGCAAGATGAACGACGGGGCCCAGCGTTCAGAGCCCGACCCGTTCAGCCCGCTCAGCCCTCTGACTCCCCGCCACGCCGCTTCTGGCCCTTCTTGCGCGGGGGTGCGAAGAGCATCCAACCGACGAGGCCCGACCCGCCGACGAACCAGACCGCCCACCACGGAAACCCGAGCGGCACCCCGTCGGCACCGAGCTCTTCATGCGCGTCGCCCTGCCCGTCGGGCAGCCGCTTGGCGTGCACCATGAACCGATGACTGTTGATGCCGATCGGCGTGCAGGTGAACAGCGTCACCCAGTCTTCCCCCGGCGTGATCTTCAGCGACTCGGTGTCGCTGGGCAGCACGACCTCAGTGCTCATCACCTGGTAGTGGTGGTCTTCGCCGAGCACGCTGATCCAGAAAGTGTCGCCGACCTCGGCATTCGACAGGTCGGTCAGCAGCTTCGACTGCGGCAGGCCCGCGTGGGCGGTGAGCACCGAGTGCGTCGAGGGCCCGCCGACCGGCAGCGACGTGCCGTACATGTGCCCGACGCCTTTCGAGATCGTCTCGTCAGCCGTGCCGTGATAGATCGGCAGCCCGATGTCGAGCCGAGGATAGCTCAGTGTGCCGATCACGTCGGTTCCGCTCACACGAAGCATGTTCTCGTAGGCCTGATAGACCGCCGTGCGCTGCGCCTGATCCGGGTTCTCAGTGATATACGGATCTGTGAGCGGCCCAGGTTTCAGCTGGTTGTTATAGGCGTACGCAGCGTCGAGAATGGCCTGACGCTCGGCCGACGGTGTCTGCTGCACACGGTCGACGTAGCCCGAGATCTGGTTGTTCTGCCCGATGCGGGCGACCCAGGTGGCGGCCTGCGGGTAGACCAGCAGCCCGATGCCCAGCATGGCGACCGTCTGCAGTACGACGTTCCACGTCAGCCGGCGCTTCTGCGCGCGGCTGCGTGGTGCGCGGGGCTTGCGGTGCGAGGTCATTCGTCGTCTGCGGATGCCTCGTGCGAATCCGCCTTGGCACTTGCCTTCGCCGTGTCGCCGGGTTTGCGGCGCCGCCGCACCAGCGCCAACGCGCCGCCGCCGATCAGCACGATACCCAAGAGGACGAGTCCGGCGAGCTGTGCACCGGTCTTGGCCAAGTCGTTCGGCCCTGTTCCGGGCGGTGTTTCGCCGCCACCGTTCGTGTCGTCGCGCCAGACCTCGAAGGTGACCACGGCAGGGTCATCGACTGAAGTGATAGCGGTCTGCTGCACGGCCCAATCTCCCGTCCAGCCCGCTGGGTAGAACGTCGGTTTGACGAAGAACGAGCGGTAGAGCGGGTCAGAGGTGTCACGGTCGAGCCCGTTCACGAAGTTCGACAGACGCAGCCCGTCGAGGATGACCTGCCCCTGATCGTTGGTCGTCCATTGGTCAGAGCCGTCGACGACGATCGCGTTGCGGTCGTTCTCAGCGTCATCTGCGCTCAGGTAAACTTTGACCTTCGCCCCTGGAATCAGATTCGACGGGTTGCCCTTCTCGTGCACGTTGATGACCAGGGAGCCGAACTTCGTGGTCGCCTGGTCTGTGACAGGCACCGTCTGACCGGTGATCGCCCGATTGTCTGGCAGCAGCCGAACCTCATTGGTATGTGTGCCCTTGGTCTGCACCGTGGTGTGATAGGTGATCGCGACCTGCGCCTGCGGGTCTGCCTCTCGGGCCTGTGCGAGCTTTGCACGGCCAGACTCAGTGAAGGTGACCTGCACAGTCGGGCGACCGTCGACGGTGACGATCTGGGTCTCGAAGTCACCGGCGACCAGCGCCGGAACACCGGTTCCTCTGAGCTCGACCTGTACCTGCTCTGCAGCGTCAGAGAGCTCGAGGCCGTCGGCGATCAGATTCTGCACCACGTATCCGTCGATGCTGGCTGCTCGTGGAATGTCTGACGTCGACGTCCAGCTCACTGTGTCGCCAAGGGTGACGGCGTCTTCGTCGGTGACGGCGAGTGAGACGCCCACGCGCGGGTTCTTCGGGTACACGTGCACGGTGTACATCCATTTGTCCAGCGTGGGGTGTTGCAAGGGCAACGCGACCAAGAACGGGTCGGCCGCGATGACGCCGGCTGGCGCCTGAGTCTCCTGCACGTAGTAGAGACCGACTCCCAAGTCGAGGGTCAACGTTCCGTTACCGCCGGTCGCTCCTGCATCGGCGGCCGATTCCCCGGCGATCAGTTGAGCGGCCTTGCCGACGGTGAGTGCTTTCGCGGCGCTCCACCCGGCGTCGGTGGTGAGGTCGATGCCGGGCACTCGGGTGGCGCTGAACTGCACGCCCGAGATTGGCTGATACCCAGAGCTGTCGTTCATGGGCAGACCGTCGGTGGGCAGTCCGAATTCCTGCGGCTGCGCGAACTTGTGAATCACCAGCTGCGTCTGCGCATTCGGATCGATGTCACCCGTGTGAGGTTCGCCGGTGGCGTGCGCCATGGTCCCGAAAGACAGCATCGCAGCCACGAAGGCGATGATCGCGAGCAGCGCGACGCCGGCTCGTGCTGGGCGTTCGCCCTGCAGATTCACAGTGGACATGGTCATTGGAGTTCCTTCGTGGATGCTGTGCGGCGTCGCCTCCGCGGCGGCACGAACAGAATGTAGGCCGCGGCGCCTGAGACCGCGACGAAGATGACTGCCCACCAGGGAAAGCCCGGACCGGGGTGCCCGGCGAGTGTCTGCAGGCCACTGTCATCTGGAGCGGGGATGCGCGCCGCGGTGACCAGCAGACGGTGGCTGTTGATGCCGATCGGAGTGCAGGTGATGAGGGTGACCAAGTCTTGACCGTTGACGATGCGAAGGTGGTCAGTCTGGTCTGGGGTGATGACCTCGGTGCTCTGCACTTGGTAGTAGTGGGTTTCGCCGAGCACGTTGATCGTGAACGTGTCACCTGCGCTCGCCTGATGCAGCGGAGTGAATAGTTGGGCGCTTGTGAGCCCTGAATGGGAGGTCAGCACGGCGTGGGTGGATGGGCCGCCGATGGGCAGTGACGAGCCGAACAAATGCCCTGCACCCGTGGCCAGAACTTCGGAGCTGGTGCCGTGGTAGATGGGCAGATCGATGCTCAGCCGAGGATACGACAGCTCGCCGATCATGCCGTTGTCTCCAAGGTTCAGCGTGTCACGGTAGGCGGAGTAAGCCGCGGTGTCTGCGTTGGCGTCGGGGTTGGTATACGGGTCGCGCAGCACACCGGCGGGAAGTTTGCTGTTGTATGCCTCGGCAGCCGCCAGTTTCTGCTGACGATCATTCGGTGACAGTGTCTGCACTGTTTCGTTGTACCCAGAGATCGCAGACTGCTGTGCTCGTTCGGCGAACCAATTGGAGGCGGTCGGGTAGAGCAGCACCGCGATACCGAGCATTGCAGCCAGTTGCAGAATGACAGGTACAGCCCACCTGCGCGACGGACGTGGCAGCGGTGGGGAGGCACCGGGCTGAGCAGACTTCGCGACCTGCTCGGGCTCGACTGTCTGTGTCATCTCGGCACCTCCCTTCGCTCTCATCACCACGTCGTGCGGTGGCGGCTCAGCTGAAGAAGACCACTGAGCCGCCACCGTTCACGGTGCAGCACCGACTACTTGGTGGCTGCTTCTTCGTGGGCACGGCGACGACGTGCAACGATGATCACGGCAGCGAGAATAGCGATGCCGAACACCGTGAGCAGCAAGGTTCCGGTGCCACCAGTGAGTGGCAGCACGAAGCCGCCCGTGTTCTTCTGGTTAGTGATCGTCTGCGCGGTCTGCGTTGCCGAGTCATCACCAACGGTGAAGCTCACTGGTTCGGTCAGCAGCTGGTGGTTGTCGAGGCTCTTGGTCTCGACCAGCCAGTAACGCTGGAACTTCGACCCGTCAGCACCCTCAATCTGTGTGGCGTTGTCGGCCCAGTTGCTGTAGCGCAGACCGTCAATGACGACCTTTCCGCTTGCATCGGTCGTCCAGAGACCATCGGTGTTCGTCGAGGGCTTCAAGTAGTCGTTGCCGCCGGCCTTTGCTGCGTCTTCTGATGCGTAGACGCGAAACTGCGCTCCGGAGAGATCTGCCACTGAGCTGTCGGTGCTCTTCTTGACGAGCTGGTAGCTGCCGTACTTCGAGATCGCGTTGTTCGTCGGAATCGGCTTGTTGTTTGTGATCGCCTTCTGATCGGGGAACACATTTGCCGTGTTATTGATGATCGCCGACTTGAGCACTGTCGTGGTCAGCGTGACCGTCACTTCGGCGTTGGCGTCGGCGTTGATAGCGGTAGCCAGCTTGGCACGGCCATCTGCGGTCAACAGAATCTGGTACGTCGTGGTGGGCTCTTCAGCGGTTCCTCCGGCAACGGGGGTGACGACAAAGTCACCCGTCACGCCACCATCGGTCGAGGCCGACAGCGTGGTATCGCCCGCCTTCACGACGGGGGTGCCAACGAGCTCGAGCTCACTGTTCTTCAGCGTGTCGTCGATGCGGTAGGCATCAGGGGCCACGAACTGGGGGTCGGTTCCATTGGGATTCGGGTTGCGAGGAATGCTGGTCGTGATCGTCCAGTCGATGTTCTTGCCGACCTCAAGCGTTGCCGCATCGTCTACTGTCTTCTGCGCGGCGACTTGTGCGTTCTTCGGGTACACGTAGATGTCAGAGAGCCACGCGTCTTCGTTGGTGGGATCGGTCAAGGGCACCGCCACGAGGAAGTCACCTGAAGGCGTCACACCGGCAGGAGTGCCGGTCTCTTTGAAGAGGTAGAGGCCGCGCGGAAGATCGGTGAACGTTGCGATGCCGCCGCCCTGTGTGCTCTGGGTGTCGGCAGGTGTCGTCCCGCCGGGGATCAAAGCGGCTGCAGACGCAGCGGTCAGTGTGCCAGCGGTCTGCTGACCGGCGTTCGTGCCCAAATCGATGCCTGGCACCTTATATGCCTCGAACGTCACGCCATCGATACCACCAGTCTGCGGCCCCTTGTCGAGGCCGTCCGCAGCAGGGCCGAGGTCGGCAGGCTGGGGCAGCTTGGTGATGTGCACTGTGCCCTTTGTCGGCACGTTGTCCAGCGTCGCTGCCTGAGCGGCAACGGCACCTGACACGGCGAGTGCTGCAGCCGAGAGCAGCGCAACGGCTGAGGCGAGGATGCCCCGGCTCCGTTTGCGGTGAGTCATGGTTTTCTCCTTTGTTGTGGTGATGAGGTGTTGCTGTGGCGCAGTAGGAAGTTCAGTGCGAGCGCGTCTTGGGTCAGACATGTCGCCCACTGTTCATGGCCGGGGTGTAGTGCACGTGGCGTCGCCGCCACCAGAGCGCACCGCCGAGACCTCCACCGAGCACGACAGCGCCGCCGACCAGGGTGACGATCAGCCATTGGCCACCGGTCAATGGCAGCCGAGCAGGCACGGTGTCTTTGACGATCATCAGGTACCCGGTGGGGTTGACACAGGCGACTGGGCGGTCGCCCACGTCTGCGCCGGGCAGGCAGCGTCCTACCAAGCTGTCATCAGCATTCTTGATGTCGAGCTGTCCGCGCCCCTTCTGCGCTTGGCCTTCATTGCCGGGCACGGGGATTGGGTCGCCGTCTGCGTCGGGCCAGATTTTGAACGCAATGGGTTCGCTGAGCAGTTGCACCCCGTCAACCGAACGCCGTTGCGTGCCGTCAAGGCTGACTTGTTCGTTGGGGGCCTTCGTCTCAATCAGCCAGTAGTCGCCTTCGCTCAGGTTCTCTGAGCGCCAGCGCCCGGTCTGGCCGCCACTGCCCTCGGGCTGCGCATAGAGCAGGCCGCAAAGAGGTAGCTGCTGGTCAGTGCCGTGACTGTTATTCCAGTCTTTGATTGCCTGCAGCGTCGGCGACGCCTGCCCCCAATCGGGAGTACCGCCGGTATCGGTGAATGTTCCGTCCCACGCCGACGTGGCGCCAGTTCCTGGGTTGTAATCAGACCGGCAGAGTTTCGCGCTCGAGGTTCCTGACGGGCTTCCGCTGACGTCGTCTTGTATATCGAACTCGTGCCCGACCATGTTCCACAGACCAGTCGGGTCTGTGCCCCACGCACCATTGCGTTCAAGATCTTCGCCTACGCCAGACGCATCTTTACGAATAGTGAAGAAGTTGTCCCGCAGTTCGTGCGTGACGCGGCACTGAGCAGGAAAATCCTCATATGCCGGGTCGTCTGCAGAGGGGCTGATCGAGACGTCAGGCAGTGTGCCGCAGATGACCGGAGAGAGTGTCGCAGATGTAGCCGCCGCGTAGTTGACGAACTTCGATCCTGATTGCGGAGTCGAGCTCCATGTTGTGGGAATGCCGACAGGAGACTCAGCGAGCTGTACGGCGAACCAGGCTTCTGCAGACACCGCGTTTGCCGGAACATCTACTGTCGTCGTCTTGAGAATCCAACGCCCGGTTGAAGAGTCATACGTCGGGGCTGGAACCCCAGCATCACCTGCGTATGCTGCGACGGGTGCAGTCGATGTTCCGTTTATGGCACCGTCAGCATTCAACGAGTTGCCGACAGAGTCGAAGAAGTAAATGCCACGGCTGCGCGCACCACCGGGCACGGCCGCGTTCGGGGCCCAACCAGCAGTTTTGAAGACCTGCGTCATATCGTCAGTGAGCTGAAGTCCGTTGATCGTTGTCTCAGGGCTGAGCTTGGTCGCAGCCAGCCGGTAGTGCACGTTGCCACCCTTATGCAGCCGCGCGCCGTCGACGGGCAGCGAGGTCTTCGAGAATGACCATGCCTTGATCGGGTGCTCAGCGCAGGTCGAAGGAGTCGCCGTGTCTGTCGGCTGCACACAGGTTGCCGGAGGCACGACCGTGTTGCCATTGGTATCAAGACGCGGGGTTACGTAGTTGCGCAGCAGGTATCCCTGCAGGGGAGCTTGCTCAGCCTCTCTGTTCACAACATCAGCCGAGTTCTGCTTCACTGTCACGGTGAACCAGACTGTTCGCATCTGCCCGCGAGGAACTTGGCCTGAGACGGCCAAGGTGGGGTTCAGATCAGCATAGTTCGTACCATCGCTCTGCTGATCCGTATTATTAGTCACCCAGGAAAGACCGGAATCTTCCATGCTCTGCGCAGGATAGTCGCTTTCACTACCGTCAGAGACGCGCACGCTCCCGGCATTGAACGTAGCGTCGTCAAGCACATCTCGTAGATGATCGATGTGGTCAACGGCTCCCTGGTAAGTGCCGTTGCGGTTGTCAAACGTGAGCTTGTATTTCACGACACTGTCTGTGCCATCAACGCTCGCATCGACAGTGGTCCCGGTCACGGGGTCTGCTGACTTGCTGACCAAGAGTTTCGGCTGTCTCGCGGTATTCGTGAATGTACACGTGTTCGCCGAGTTTGCGGTGACGTTGAGATTGGCCGTCGCGACAGTGGTCGTGCCAGTCGAAGAATCCGTCGTGGTCGTCGCTGCTGTGGGCGTGCACACGAGATTCGTCCAGTCATAGCCGTACTGCCACGCTGGGTTCGCCAATGACTCTGTCAGCGCGTATGAGCCGACTGCGAGCGGCAGCTTCGCGCCCGACTTCACGCCGGCGACGGTAGAGGCTCCCGTTGCCGTCAACGTCCAGGCTGAGGCTGGATCGCTCGCAGCAGTGCCGTTCGCATTCACTGACTTGACAAGTGTCAGGTACGGCGGCGTATACGTCACAACACACGAGATGTACTGCCCCGGAGTGAGTTTGAACCAGGGGTCGGTCGGTGAGGGAGCGATCGTACTACCCGCGCCCGAGGCCGGCCATGTGGTGCCATTAGTCGATGGCGTCTTGGTGCACACCCATGACGGCGTGTACGAGGCTGCATTCGCACCAGCCACGGAGGAGGCGAAACCGAGCTGCGTACCGGTCGAGTCCACAGGAAACTGCTGATCGCCGATCGTGGCCGTCTTGACAGTCGTCGAGTTGCCGGTGCTCGCCGTGACGTTGAGAGGCGCAGTCAAGCTGGCGCTGAAGTCGGCGTTCGTCGGGTTGCCGTCAGTGCCCAACACGCGATCTGCAATGTTGACCGTCATGTTCGTCTTCGCCATGAGCAGGCCAAATGCGACGCCCTGCAGGCCACCACCAGTCATCTGCTGTGAGACGTTGAAGCTCGTCTGAGCATTTGTCGGCGACACCTGCAGCATCGGCGTACCGGTCTTCGGCGAAGGCTGGCTGTTGCCTGCGGTACAGGTAACAGACTGACTGCCAGTGTTCAGCGCATTCCACGTCGACGACGCGGTTGCACGGCACGCGTTGCCGACGGCTGCCGTTTTCTTGGCATCGGCCGTCGTCGCTGAGGCAAAGCTGCTGGGGTTGTTCGGCAGCCATGAGAAGTTCGATCCACCGTTGGTGGTCCAGGCAATCGACTCACCGTTATCAGTCGACTCGGCGTCTGCAACGACGATGGAGTAGCCGCTCACGGCGGTTGCATTCTGCTTCAGCTGAATATTCTTCAGGTTGGCCGTCGTGACACCACCGCTCCCCTGCTGATACATGGCTGGCTTCACCGTGTTCTTAATTGCAGTGGGAAACTCGTAGAAGCCGTTGTTGCCTAAGAACGCGCCGCTCCATGTGGGAAAGACGTGAGCGCCGACATAATGGCCGGCATTGCCGCCGTTTGCGGTGATATCGAGCTGTGCGCTCAGAGTGAGACCATTGGCTAGGCTGATCGTGATTGGATAGTTCGTGAGATTACCAAAGCGCGCGCCGCTGCTCACTGAGTACAGAGAATCGCTCAAGGCACTCAGCGCGTTCGTCAGGCTCTGAGTTCGCGCTGCAGCAGACGAAGACGTGGATGTGGCGGTAGCAGTCTTCGTTACACTTCCGTAGCTTGCGCCGAGCACGCTGGCGAATGTCACCGTGGCCGTATAGGAATACGGGTTCCACGGCCAGCCAGAGCCGCCATTATTCACATATATCGGCTCACCAACCTGCTGATACTCTGTGGTCACCCCAGACAAGTCGAGCCAGCAGAGCGTGTCTTTGTACTCGGCCACCCCTGCACCCGCATTTGCGTAGTTGCACCCGTTGGTCGTCGCGGTCAGCGCATCTGCCGCCTGCGCTCCGACCGCTGGCTGAGCGGCAGCGGCTGGTTGCGCCGTGGCCGCTGCAGCGGCGGGTGTGCCGACGATCGCTGACGCAGATGAAAGCCCAGTGCCCGCAAGTATGCTCAACACTGTTGCCATCACCGCTACGGCGGCGCGCGCGCGTCGCTTTCGAACTTCAGTCACAGAACCCTCCGTACACCACTTCGTGACAGAGTAAGGTCGCGAAGTTGTGTATTGCAGTCAAGATTCCCCCAAGACATGCGCAAGTCGCAATTCGACGGCAGCATCAGCTGTTGGCCGCATTTAGCCGTCACCGGCGAACTCGCATCATGTCGAAATTGTACATCAAACACCAGGGGCGCATTGCCCGCTCAGACGAAGGGTCGTGCTTGATCCAGGCGCGAACTCTCGCGAGGTGCCGAAGTCGACGATGAATGCGATCCTCACGTTCCCGCAGAATCTCATGCAGGCCCCCAGATCGGCAGATATGCGCTGGCCGGGGAACCACCCCATTCCAAGGCCACGACAGCACCGAGCGCCATCGCAGGCCCGAACGGAATACCGGTTTTGCGCCTCACACGCCCGGTGACCAGCAGGATCGCGGCGACGATGCCGCCAATCAGAAACGGCAGCAGCAGACCCAGCACAATGTATGGCCACCCGTGCCAGCCGAGTGCGAGGCCGATCAGCGCAGCGTATTTGACGTCCCCCAGGCCCATGCCGCGCGGCGAGATGAACGCGATTGCCAGATAGAGCACACCGACGATCAACGCGCCGAGCAGCGCGGTGAGGGCGCTGTTCCATGCGCTGCCAGCACCGGCCGAAGCCACGCCGATCATGCTGCTCACCGTGGCAATCAGGTAGAGCCCTCCGATGACGATGGCACTCGGGTAGATGATTCGATTCGGCAGCGTCAGCGTGTCGAGGTCGATCATCGCAAGCGCGATGCTGGCAGCGACGAACCAGAGCGCTGCAATGAGGACGCTGCCTCGCGCGACAGCGTCTGCCAGCGTCGGCGCATTGGCCAGGTCGGGCACAAACCGCAGCGCGGTGGTCAGAAAGAGTAGACCGGTCAGCAGTTCGATCACCGGGTAGCGCAGCGAGATGCGCGACTTGCAGGTGCGGCAGCGCCCGCACAACGCGACCCAGCTGAGCACGGGGATGTTCTCGTACCAGGCGAGCCGCCGCCCGCAGCTCGTGCAGTGGCTCGGCGGCATACTCAGCGACGCTCGTCTGGGCAGTCGGTAGATGACGACGTTGAGAAACGAACCGATGAACAGGCCCAGCACGGTAATGAGATTGGTGAGGATGGTGGTCACAGAGCCCTCCGAGAGGTTGGCGCACCTGCTGATATGGTCTTTCGATTGTCGCACTCCAGCAGTCCACATCCCAGAGCAGCAAGTGCGCCCGAACTGTCACCCGCCCCACCCGCTACCCTCAGACCATGTGCGGACGCATCGTTCAGGCCAAGACCTCAGACTACGTCGCCCTGTTCGACGTCGAACAGGAAGACACCGCAGGCTTCACCCCCACTTGGAATCTCAAGCCGACCCAGAGCGCACTGGTCGTCGCAGACGGAGACAAAGACGGCATCCGCCGGCTCACGCCAGCACGCTGGTCGCTGGTGCCTCCCTGGTCGAAAGAGCTCAAGCTCAGGTTTCCGACGTTCAACGCTCGCATCGAGACGGCCGGGCAGAAGCCGACCTTTCGTGCATCGATGAAGCGCCGCCGGTGCATCTTCCCAGTCGACGGGTACTACGAATGGGAGACCGTCGGCAGGTCGAAGAGACCGTATTTGGTGCACGCCGACCTCCAGGCGACGCCGTTCGCGCTGGCCGGGCTCTACAGCTGGTGGCGCGATACGAGCGCCGGCGAGCTCTGCGCGTCCGTGGCAAGCGGTGCGCCAGATGCGGCGACGGATGCTGCAGTCGAGCCCGGTGCACACGGTGACGGCTGGGTGCTCACTGCGACCGTGCTCACGCAGGCTGCAGCTCCTGGTCTCGCCTGGCTGCACGATCGCATGCCCGTCATGCTGGATTCCAGCGCGGGAGGCCGAGGGCTGCTCGACGCTTGGCTCGCCCCCGACATCGATGGCAGCTCACTCGCGCACGAGGTCGAGACCGCGAGCGCTGCCACAGCTGAGGCGCTCGCGTGGCACGAGGTCGCTGCGCTGCGCAGTGATGGCCTTGAGCTGACTGAGCCTGTCTGACCGGCGAGAAGCACGGCACCCCCAACACAGGAAGGCACCGCGCTGCCACCTGGAGCGCACTGCCGTGGCGAAACCCCACATTGGATCTCCGGTATTTGTGGTTATCGCCGACGTAAACCACGAAAAGTGCTCACCGGACTGGCGCGACGGTGCACTGCGCGACCGACGTGACAGCAGAGTGAGGCTGCCTCCGCCCCGCAAAACCCGCAACGCAACCCGCGGCGATTGCCTCTCAGCCCGCAAGTTCCGTGTATAGCGGCGTTCTCGCGCGGGTGCGTTAGATAGCTTCTGATTGAACCACCGGCTGAACTCGCTGCTCAGTGCACCGCCCCTTTGCCCTGTGCAAGAGTTCGGCCGGCGTTCAAATCACCCAAATCGCACCCGAATTTCACCGGATCCATTGTCCCAAGGCACGATCGCTCTCGGCCCGTGCGCGGTTAAGACCGCCTGCCTGATCGCAGCAACATGACAAATGTCGGCTCACTGGATCGAGACATGCCAAGTTCCATGTCTGGAAGCTCTCAGCCAGCATTTGCCATGGATGGATGAGCGATCATCAGCGAAGAGGGCAGCCTAGACGGAGACTCTCAATTGCATACCGAAGCCGGCCGGTTCACTTCTCACACGCGATGCCGTCGCGATCACGATCGAGCTTGTACGAGTAGCCGGGCTGCCCTTGGTGCAGCGGTGCCTTGCCTGCTCGCTTGACCTCTGTGCAGTTCGCATAAGAGACGTCGCCGCCGCCCGACGACGAACCGGTGTCTGCAAACCCGCGCGGCTGAGCCGCCTGCTCGGCCTTCGCTCGCTCATCGGCCTGCCGCTGCTCTTCAGCCACGCGAGCTGACTCGGCTTCCTGCTCCTGGCGCACCCGTTCTGCCTCTGCTGCGGCCTCAGCAACCTCCGCCTCTTTGCGCTGCTGCTCTTCGGCCTTCTTACGCTCTTTTTCTGCCTTCTTTTCGGCTTTCTCCTGTTCCTTGCGCGCCTTCTCCTCAGCCTTCTGCTGCGCTCGCTCGGCCTTCTGCGAGGCCTTCGCCTCTGCCTTCGAGACGTCTTCAGACGACTCGAGGCATCCCGAAAGCAGCGTGCCCGACAGCATCAGCGCAAGCACCATGCCTGCGACTCGTATGCTTCGGCTCTTCCTTGCGCCTGGCTTCGCCATATAGCTCCCCTAGCAGTCAGCTGTGAATACCTCGGCAATCAAACCACATGGGGGTAGAGCACGACAATTCTCAGTGCCCCGAAATCACGCGCACTCATGTTCACGGTTCTCCGACCCGGCAGCTGCGGCGACGCCGCTAACAGCCCGAGCCACGCCGACCATGCCCGCGCCCCGCGCCGGGAGACCTGCCTGGACGAGTGTGCCTTCGTCGGATGCCATGGTCATGCCCGCAGAAACCGGTACGATATCTCATGGCTGACACACAGTCGAGCCATAGACTCCGACACTGCCCTGAGAGGTCAACTCATCATGCCCGCGAGCCACGCAATGTCCGCCCGCACCGCCCGTGGCCGCCTCTTGAAGACAACTGGCGCCGTCGTAGTCGCACTCGCCCTCGTCGCGGGCGGCGGCTTGGCGTACGCCCAGGCAAACCCCACCGCCTTCATGCACGGTGCCACTGTCGACAGGGTGATCGACGGCGACACTATCGAGGTCTCCCAGGGCGGGCAGACCAAGCGCGTCCGGCTACTCAACGTCAATACCCCTGAGACCGTCGACCCTGACAAGCCTGTCGAGTGCGGCGGCGAAGAGGCCAGCGCCTGGCTCAAAGAGCACCTACCCGCCGGAACCAATGTCAAGCTCGACTACGACCGCGAGGCACAAGACAATTACGGGCGTGACCTCGCAGCCGTCTACAAAGACGGCACGCTCGTCAACGCTGAGATCGCCCGTCACGGTCTCGGAGCGGCCATGAGCGTGGGGCCCAACGTCGAGCATCTGAGAGAAGTCCAAGACGCCCAGGCCGAGGCCGAAGCCGACAAGGTGGGCCTCTACTCCCCCACAAAAGGTTGCAGTCTCGCCGGGCAGGTCAATGAGTTCACTTCAACGCCCGCTGAGCAGACTGCGCCGAACGACCTCGCCACCACCGCTGACGCCGATGCCGCGGCCGCCCACCTCGACAGTGTCATCGGGCTCGGCACACACCTGCTCACGTTACTCAGCGCCGATCGCGCCGTCGCACCACTGTCGTTCTACTCAGACAGTGCGATCGAATCCATGCGACAGAGTGTCAGCACACGTGTCGACGCGGCGCGCGCTCGCTCTGGCGAGGTCGGGGCGCGGCAGACCACGTTGCGTGAGCAGGATGCCATCCAGGCCCGCGAACAGGAAGCGGCCGATCGTGCAGCGCACGATACCTCAGGCTCACCTGCACTTGCCTCGGCGCCTGCCTCGAAGCCTGCTCAGAGGTCGGCACCGGCAAAACAGCCCGCGCAGAGACAAACGCCAGCCCCCACACCAGCACCAGAAACGGCACCGACGCCCAACCCAGACAACAGCTCAGCAGGTGCGCCGGGCAAACGCCCGAGCACTGCGGCACCATGCCGCAAATACGCGCCAGGAGGCAAGTCATTCACTTACATCGACTGCGTGACGAAGCAGCCGATCTGAGCGCTGCCTGGCGCTCGGCATTTTCAAGCTGAGGCACGCACCACGTGCCTTCACCGACGGGATGGTCGATCGTGACCAGACTCGGCGAGGCGCTGCAGCCAAGAGTTCAGCAGCGCCGTCTCAGCGTGCCCCAGCACATCGGGGTGCGCGGCTGAGTATTCCATGAGGGAGTGCGCCGACTGCCTGCACGTCGCAGTCTCCGGCTGCATGCTCACCCCGGTGATCGCAGCGATCGCACCCTCTCGTACTGCCGCACTGAGCACAGGGTCGGGTCGGGCGTAGATGATCTGCCTGAGCGTGACGCCGATGTTCGTCACGAGAATGTGTGCTGCTGCCTGATCTGCAGGAACAGTGAGTCGCTCCTCGGCTTCGGCCCTCCGCATGATCTCGAACAGAATCACGCTCGGTCGCGCCTCAGCAGCAGTCGTGTCGCCGGGATGAATGCTGCCATACATCAACGTGTAGAACCCCGGGTTCTGCAGACCGAAGGCAACATGGGCATCCCATCCCTCGCGAATGTCTTGAATCGGATCGCCTGAGCTCTCGTGCGCCTCTTTCTGCGAGATGTACAGATCGAAGCCATGTGCGACGACAGCGTCGAGAAGGCCCTGCTTGCTGCCGAAGAAGTGGTAAAGCGTCGGCATCTTGACGCCCACTCGTTCGCAGATCTGCCGAAGCGCGACGTCTTCGCCGGGTGAAGCGGCGATCAGGTCGGCCGCCGCTTCGATGAGACGTGTTCGCGTGCTCATTCGATCATCGGGTCTCATGCCGCAATGGTAGCCTGTATCGCTGATATGCTTCTGTATACCAATGACATAGAGCGGATTCTTTCATGAGCACCCCAGAGATTCCTGAGCCCGTTGCCTCTTTCATCACAGCGGTCAACAGACACGACGAAGACGGGTTTCTCAATGCCTTCACCCGTGACGGTCTCGTCGACGACTGGGGACGCATCTTCTCAGGGCGTGAGGCGATAAAGGCCTGGAGCGACGGAGAGTTCATCGGGGCTGCAGGCACGCTCACCCCAACCAGAGTCACGCAGCTTGGGACCAAAGTCACCGTCGTCGGTGAATGGTCGAGCACATTCGCCAACGGCCTCAGCCGTTTCGACTTCACAGTCGCTGGCGGCAAGATCTCTCGGATGACCATTCGCGAAGGTTGACCGTGAGCACAGCTGAGAGCCCCCGCCTGATTCCCCTACTCCCCCGCGATCCACGAGAGTCGCATCGCGCAGCCAGCCCCCTCGAGCTCTTCTTCGACCTGGTGTTCGTCGTCGCCGTCTCGTTCTCATCGCAGCAACTGCACCACTTGACGGCCGAGGGGCACCTGGGGTCAGGGGTACTCGGCTACCTCATGGTCTTCTTTGCCATCTGGTGGGCGTGGATGAACTTCACTTGGTTCGCCTCTGCCTTCGACACCGATGACTGGCTCTTCCGCCTACTGACCATCGTGCAGATGGCCGGAGTTCTCGTTCTTGCTGCCGGTGCTGCAGATGCCATGCAGCACCATGATTTCACCCTCGTGACCATTGGATACGTTGTCATGAGGCTGGCCCTCGGCGTGCAGTGGCTGCGCGCTGCCGCTAGTGACCCTGCCCTGCATCAGACGGCAGCGCGTTACGCCATTGGCATCGCCGTCGTTCAGGTTCTCTGGGCCGTGCGCGTGTTTCTGCCCGAGCAGCTCGGCTTCTTCGCATTCTTCGTGCTCGTTGCCGCCGAGATCGCCGTGCCGATTTGGGCTGAGGCGCGTCATCGCACCCCTTGGCATCCCGAGCACATCGCCGAACGCTACGGTCTCTTCACCCTGATTCTGCTCGGCGAGTCGGTTCTGGCGTCGGCCAATGCCGTCGTCACTGCTGTCGAAGAGCACCAGCAAATACCAGATCTGCTGACCGTCTCGGCCGCCGGGCTTATCATCGCGGCGGGCATGTGGTGGGTCTACTTCTCACGCGACCAGCACGACCAGCTCACCGATCTGGAATCTGGGCTGCTCTACGGCTACTCGCATTACTTCATCTTCGCCGGGGCCGGCGCCTTCTCGGCCGGAATCGAGCTCATCATCGACAGCACCGACGGCCATGCCGAGATCTCGCCGATGGTTGCCTCCGGCCTGCTGACGCTTCCGGTTGCCCTCTTTGTCTTCGGCATCTGGATGCTGTCGTTGCGCCGACGGATGCGACCCGCAGCGAATGCCACGCTGCTCGCTGGCCTAGTTGTCATCTTGGTCAGCACCCTCTTGGCACCCCTTGGCGCAGTACTGTTCACTGCCATCGGAGTTGCCACCGCGGTTGTGTCGACTGAGATGTCGCGACGTGCCGTGCGGTGAGGCCGAGCCATTCCTCGACCCCACCCTCCCCCAGCTCTAGCACTGAGAGCGACAGTATCCGACCGGCGTGAACGTGCCTAGAAAATCACCGACGGCTTCACCTGTTGGGTCACATACAAGATGGACGTCTCAGGCTCTGACAGTCGATAGACGCGAATGATGACCGTGGCGGTGAACCCAGGCGTGATGTACTTCTGAGTACCAGTCCAGGGCTGGGGGTCTCTGGTGTCGCCCAGCCCAGCGAACATGAGATGCGGCACGGCCACAGACTGCCCGGTGGTGATTGACGGCAGCGCGAAGGTCATCGAGCCACTGGCGACGGCGGTCGCCGGATCAGTGTTGGTGACCAGCGGGTAGGCATCATGGCTCTCACGCACATCGAGCAGAGGAGTCCCGCCAGTGTAGACCCAGGTGTCGGGCTGCTCGTCTGAGAGAGTGCCGACATTTTCGCGGTAGACGTATGACGGAACCCCCGGGGCCGTCTGCGTCCAACTGACAGTCATCACCACGTCAGTAGCGGTCGTGTCAGATGTGTTGGTTCCGTCTCCCGCGAACGTGATAGTTCCATTGTTGTAGCCGCCAGTGCCCATATGGTTGAAGTGTGCCTGGTTGGTATTGGCCATCTGCCCGAACGGGACAGAGTATCCCCAGCCCGGGGTCGTCTCTGTCGAAGCGGCTGCGGAAAACGGTGCCGAGGCTGCAACTGCAACGACGGGCGCTGCCCAAGCGGCCGCTTTCAAGATTCCACGACGAGAGATGCCGCGCTTTTCGTTGAGTTCTTCAGTCAAAATTCCAACTCCCCTTTACTATTCAATCGAGGCCAGTTCACAGACAGGATTTCTCATTGCAGGCCGAGACACGAAATCTCAAAATGACCACATCACGACGACGAAAACCTCTCGTCATCAGAGGGAGGCTACAACGCACAGCGGCGGTATTTCCCCAGCATGAGAACACACTGTTCTCTGAGCAGATCGAGACTTCAGAGTCCAGCCAGCGGTAACCATTTGTTCACAGGCACTACCCACTAAATTTACGCCAATGGTGACCAGACTCGAGCTGCTACGAGCCTAAATTCACCCTAAAATTCACCCGCATCTTGCGCAGAATACTCGATGACCTCAGCCTCCATCAGTGTCGTCATCGCTTGTTCAAACAGGTCATGAGTGTTGACTTCAGTGCCGATGTCAGAGCAGTCGATGAGACTCTGGTACAGGTCATCCCTGCTCATCGCACCATTTCGTTCAAGAGCAGACCAGATCTCCTCGCCAAGACCCTCCAGCTTCATGAGACGGCCTGCCGCAGAGACGACCAGTCCACCTTCAATCCAGACCGCGTCAGCCACAGCACTTCCCGCGATCACCAGTTCTTCTCGCCCACGACCGTGCTGCCCCGCTTCGAACGCTCTGGCCGCAGAGATCTGGGCATTGCGCCAATTGATTCTCTGGCTCTGACTGCGGGCCATCGCCTGACGAACGAGTTGCGCGGCGTCAGAGATGTCTCGGTAATGAAGACGGTAGACGCCCCCACACTGTTCAATCAGGGCAAGCAGACCACCGATGCCTCCAGGCGCATTCCCCAGAAATGACACCTGCCCAATCAACTCGAAGACCCCGTCAAGGGCGGTCACCGCCTCGATCTCAGGCGGTCTCACCCGGTCGGGATCACGCGCCAGCAGAAACAGCACGGCAGGTTTGAGAGCACCGTACGCTGGTACCTTCAGCCTCAGATCGTCGGGCCCAACCTGCCGTTTCGGCGCGCCCGATTCAACGACTACAGAAAGCGGCTTCGGGTATGGCAGCACGAGCCCACTTGGCAGAACTGCGACCGTTTCGTCGGTCACGTACCCAAGTTCAGCTCCCAGCGTTCTGGCCATCGTGGTCTTGCCCGTCCCACTTGCGGCAGAAAAAATCCCGATCTTCCCACGCCCATCGGCAAGCCCCACTGCATGCAGCATTAATAAGTCGTGCTGGCGAGCGTCAATGGCCCAGAGTGTGAGCTTGCTTGTCAGCCGTTGCTCTAAGTGCGCAAGGCGCGGAGCGTGCAGGAGTCTGTGCTCGACGCCCGTCTGTCGGGTACGTGCGTCACACTCACGTTCTAAAGCGTCAATTACCTCGCGAGAAGAAGCGACAGCGAGCCAGATCACATAGCGACGCGGCGAGGGAGCCACTTCATCCCACGAATTGGCGGCTGGGGAACCCACTTCACACCGACTCCAAGCAGATTTGATGCGGGTCTGATCGACAGATGAAATCGTATTGTCGAAGACGACGTCGAAGATGACTCCGAGCACATTAAGACGCATAGGAACAGGCTACACTGAACCCTTATGGGGATGACTTTCGAGAAACTATTGCTACTGGCTTTTGTAGCCGTACTGATCATGGGCCCCAAAAACCTGCCCAGATACGCTCAATGGCTCGGCGAAACTGTACGCAAGTTTCGAGCCCAGTGGCGAACCACAAAATCTGACCTCAAAGATGAACTCGGCGTCGATGGCTCGAACGTTGATTGGCGGCAGCTCGACCCTCGCCAGTACGATCCCCGGCGCATCATCCGCGAAGCACTGCGCGAGACGCCTCGCCCAGCCGCACCAGCAATCCCTTCGAAGCCGGAGCCGCCACAGGCCCGCCCATCTGCAGATACCGCCACGCCCGACGCTCAGACGACAGTTGCGCCTGCCGCTCAGCACCCCCCGGCATCCGCATGACTCGTCGTATCTTCTCGCACCCCCTCACCCACTTGATGCTCGTGCTGCTGGTGATCAGTCTGGTGCAGGCCTTTCTGGTGAAGATCGGCTCTGTTCCCAGCATCTCTATGCAGAACACGCTGCAGGTAGGCGATCGCGTACTCGTCAATCGCACGGCTTACTGGGGGTCACAGCCGCAGCATGGCGACATCGTCGTCTTCTCAGCAGACGAAACTTGGGGCGCGTCACCGACGGCAGAGCAGCCGGCTTGGAAAACCGCCGTCAAAGGGGCAGCCGGTGCGCTCGGGTACGGGCCTGGGAATGCTCACTACCTGGTGAAACGAGTCATCGGCTCTGCAGGCGACACGGTGAGCTGCTGTGATGTGCAGGGGCGGGTGACCGTCAACGATCAGCCGTTGAACGAAGCATACGTGTTCGAAGACCTGGCGTTCATCCCGGGCACACTCGACTGCCAGACGACGCCGAGATCTTCACGGTGCTTCGGGTCGGTGACCGTTCCAGAGCACAAGCTGCTGGTGCTCGGCGATCACCGGTCGCATTCCGCAGATTCAATGGCGCAGTGCCGTAGCCGTTCGCCCGACGAAGATGCCAGCGACTGTGCACGGTGGGCCGGTACAGACCAAGTCATCGGCAGAGAGTTCGCCGTCTTCTGGCCGCTGTCCCGGCTTGGCCTCACGAGTTAGCAAGCAGACGACACCATCACCGGTGCCGTTCACGATTCCGAGAAAGTAAACCATATGAAACCTTGGCAGATCATCATCATCGTCCTCGTCATCCTGCTGCTCTTCGGCGCGCCGAAGCTGCCCGGCCTGGCGAAGAGCCTCGGCCAGTCGATGCGAATCTTCCGCAAAGAGGTCAAGGGGTTCGAAGCAGACAAGGCCGCAGATTCGGCTTCGGCCGCGTCGTCTGCAGCGCAGCCGCAGGCGCAGGCCCCGCAGTCGGCTCCAGCACAGCCGCCTGCTCGGCCGGCTGAGGGCGACGCGCCCAAGAGCGCGTAGTCGGGGCGCCTCAGGTGTCTGAGAAGAAGAAGCGTCGCGACGGCACGATGTCGATCGCCCAGCATTTGGTGGAGCTGCAGAGGCGCATCATCATCTGTGCGATCGCGATCGTCGTCGCGGCGATCGGTGCATGGTTCCTGGCGCCATATGTGCTCGATGCCCTGCGTGAGCCGCTGCTGCTGGTGATGCAGAAGACCGGTCGGCAGACGCAGATCAACTACTCGGACGTGTCGAGTCCGCTGAACGTGCGCATGCACATCACGATGGTGCTGGGCATCATCATCGCCGCTCCGATCTGGCTCTACGAACTGTGGAGATTTCTCGCGCCGGGCATGCTGCGCAAAGAGAAGCTCACCGCGGTCGGCTTCGTCGGCTCGGCGATCCCGCTGTTCCTGGCCGGCTGTCTGTTTGGCTGGTGGGCGTTTCCGAACCTGGTGTCGTTCATGTCGAGCTTCGCATCGGCCGACGACGTGCAGCTGATCAGCGCCGACACCTACCTGCGGTTCGTGATGAACCTGATGCTGTTCATGGGCATCGGGTTCGTGCTGCCGCTCCTGCTCGTGCTGCTGAACTTCGTCGGCGTGATGAGCGCGAAGACGATCATCAAGGGCTGGCGCGTGGCGATCGTCGTCGCCCTCGTCTTCGCGGCGTTCATCACCCCGCCCACTGACATTCTCAGCATGTTCCTGCTCTCGAGCCCCATGCTCGGGCTCTATCTGATCGCCTGCCTCATCTCCTGGCTGCACGACCGACGCGCAGCCAGACGAGAACGAGGCCTGCTCGACGACGACTTCGCCACAGACTCGCCCCACCCAGAGAATCGCCCCAGTGAGGCCTCAGCTCGCTAGTCGGCGGTCGTCAATATGACTTTTCGCTGTGCAACTCGGCACCCGGAGACCATCATGGAGACAAATCGAAGCACAACACTCGTGTTCGGTGCGGTGACGCTCGAACGGCACCGCCTGCTGTCAAATGAAGTTCGGCGATTCGACACACCGCAAGAGATCGCAGTGATCGGCACAGCTCAGGGGCCGACCACTCTCAGATCTGCGTCAGATATATGGCAGTTGCAGCCTCGAGCTGCCGTTCTCTTGCTTGCCTGCTCAGATTTCGAGCTGAGCAGTGAGACTGGCTGCACGGCATTGATCGTTCGTGGCCCAGCCTCTCTTGCTGAAGGCCTCGATCTGCACAGGGAGGTCGAGGAGCCAGCGTTCATTCCCGAACGCAGCGCGCTTATTGGCCCGTTCAGCGCATTTGCCTCGCAGACGCTGAACAGCAACCGACGAAGCTTCACACCACTCACCTCATATTATGTCGAACGTCTTCTGCAAGAGATGTTCCAAGGCCTTCTGGCCGAGCTGACTCTGATCGAAGACATTCCCGTCGACGCCAACGACTCGTACACACGCGCAATGATCACGTTGGCGGCGAGATACTCTGATCCCAGTCTCACCTCTGCAGAGATAGCTCAGGCTGCCAACATCTCACGGCGCCAGCTTGAGCGCGAGTTCGCGAAGCACGGCACGACGATCCGCACAGAGCTGCGCAAGCTGCGTGTTCGGGAAGCCCAGAAAATGCTGGCTGATCCGGAGTACTCCATGCTGACCGTCGACCAGATTGCACGGCATCTCGGGTTCAGCAACGGTTCGAGTCTCTCGCGCGCCATGAGCGACAGCGGCCTGGGCACGCCCATCAGCCTGCGCCCGAGCTGACAACGCGACAGATGCTATACGAATCACGCCATATCAACGCCGCACCCCCGACGCAGACGCGACCAATGGATGACACTCGTAGAGGTGTTGAGCCTTCGGACTCGTCACCTTGCCTGTTTTCACGAACAATGAAAGGTCTCGAATATGACCGAGAACAATGAGAAGGCGGGCCTGAGCCGCCGTACCATCATCAAGGCTGGCGCATGGGCTGCACCTGTCGTCGCCATCGCCGCTGCAGCTCCGATGTCCGCTGCTGCTTCGACTGATCCTCTGCCTGAGGCGACCTCTATCGGTGCTACCACGACGAGCCCATTCGTCAATGAATTTGGCCGAATCGAGGTCTTCGGGCAGGACGCGACAGCCGAGGATGGCTTCTTCCCGACAGGGCAGATTTTTACCCTCACTTCCGCCGATCTCGATTTCAACGCCATCGTGACTTCGATCACCGGTGGCACGATTACTCCTTCAGGTGCCAATACCTGGATCATCACGCCCAACTCAGGTGCGAACATCGTCAAGATTCGCTTTAGTAGCCCAGTTCCCGGTTCCTACTCCGTGTCTACTTCGGGTCCCGCTACAGGCGGCCCATGGGGCGGAAACGTTTCCGCTAAGGCGTAATCTCGTAGCCTTTGGCATCATCGGGATGGGACAAGATGACTTGGTTCGCTTGTCCCACCCCGATTTCATTTCTCGTTCATAGCTACTGATCGACCGCCGGGGCACCCGAATCACATCTAACGAGACTGGCTCGGACGAACTCAACGATGATCGTCTTGACAAGATCTGCACATTCTTCAATTTGCAATCCCGCCGAGTGTGCGACCAGCTCTTGCAGCGTTGAAACCCCGATTGGCTCTACCCCAAGCAAGTGCCAAATCCCTTTAGCTGCACCACTCAACACCAGAGGCTGTGTCAGCACCAGCCCATCATTCTGCGGCAGCACGTAGATCGTGTCAGCTGATTCGACGGACAGGGCGCTCACTCGCACGACCTGAAACGGATCTCTTGGCAGCGCAAACTGTGAGGGTCTTGTGCTTGACACCGGGCCTTGCCCCCGAGGTGCACTCACCTGAATAGTTCCTTTATCAACGACAATCACAGCGTGAGGCAGGCCTGCGGGCTCAACATCGCGCCCGAACTCCGGAGCGGTAGATGCCGACGCTGCTTGCGTCGCTACTCGCTTTCTCGTTTCACCTATTCGAGGCAATCGTGCAAGGCCACGGGCCTGCGCAAGACCTCTGCCCCACCGTTCGACGTTGCCTCGCAGCGTTGAGAGCGCCCCTGCTGGCAGGTCAGGATGAGCATTGCGCAACTCCTGTCCACTGCGCCAGATAGCCCAGCGCAGCAGACGAACGCGTTCACGCCATGAGCTGCTCGGTGCATGATAGAGCACACGCGAAACTCCACCGCCTGATGCACATGACATCTGCCAGGCTCGAGCCTCTGAAGTAGAGAGATCGTTACCGGGCATCGGTAGACCTGCCTGCCTTGCGAAGGGGGCAAGCACGGTTCCCGCCCGCAAGAGATGGGCGATATGCAGGGCTTGCTGCCAGCGGTCTGCGTCTTCGGAGAAGTAGCGGATCATGCGTCGCATTTCGGCCTGCGCCCTGGGTGAGCCGTCACCGCGCAACGCGTTGACTGCGAGCAGCACAGCGTGAGCGTTGCGCGAAGGTATGGGCAGGGTGCCGTCAGCACAGTCGACGGTCTCTGCATGCTGCGCTAGGGCATCAAATGCTTGCTGCTCTGGGGCGAAGAATCCGGGAAAGTAATAGTGCACATCGATGTCACACGGCCACTGCGGATGGATCAGCGTGACTGAGTGGTACTGCAAGATGTGAAACTCGTTGTCGAGCTGAGGTCGAGCGAGCCACCCACGCGCAATGAGGGCTTGAACAAATCGGTCAAAATCGACTGGATCGACGAGAACGTCTACATCAGTTCCCCGTTCACCTTCTGGGCGAAGCCCCTGTGCTACCGCCGCAGCGCCTTTGATGAACAGCACTCGCACCCGTTCGAACCGCGCGACCTCGGCACACCACCCGGCCGCAAGCTGAACAGCGACGGCCAATGGCAGATTCTCTGACATACTCTTCTACCCCCTACCGCCTGTGTCTCTCGTGCTCTGTACTTCTCGAGACTTCTCAAGCCACCGTGCTATGGCACGCATGTCGTGATCCAGAGCATCAGCGACGCGACGGTGCACCTCGGCTGTTGCTCGGTATGGGTCGGGAACATCGAGACTTCCGGCAGATGCACTCTGCTGAGCAGTGCGAATCATCACGCTGAGGTCTGTCTCATGCTTTGCAGGTGGCTGTGACACCGCGACGCAGAAGTCTGTGAGCATCACAGTCTTTGTCGCCGCCTCTGGCCACCGGCGCACCACACGACGTCGGTGTTCACGCGTCATGACCAAGACCAAGTCGGCCTCATCAAGAGCCCCCTCATGCAGCTGCTGGGCATTATGGGTGCCTGCTGCATAGGGATACCGCTCACGTAAGATCCCGCGCATCTCTGACTCCATGGCAGCCCCGACAACGGCGTCTGTGCCGGCACTAAAGACAACTACGTCAAGGACGTGAGAATGCTGAAGCAGATCACGCAGCGCTGCTTCGGCGTATGCCGATCTACAGATATTGCCAGTGCAGACCATCATGATCGACAGCGCACGATGCCCAGAAGAAGTTGCTTGAGGCGTTCTGGCTTCTGCGAGACGGCGAAACTGATCGGCGAAGATCGACCGTCTTCCCCCGTTCATGGCCTTGTGTCGTCGCCGAGCAGTGGGCGCTTGGTCGGCGCGTGAGACGGTACGGGGTCAGCATCAGTGAAGAAGGATTCAATGCTCACTGACGTCTCTTCACGCGCGTTTCCTCGGTCGTGCCGCTGCGAGGCAGCAGGACGGCGGCGCCGAGGCCGTTCGGTCTTGCCCTTCTGCAGCACCGACGTCTTCTCGTGACCCTTCTCAGACGCCCCGTAATAGTCGCCCTGATAGTAGCCGTAGGCGCCTTTGTCGAGCCCCTTGGTCGGCACACGGTTCAACACGACGCCAAGAGTGCGCCCCTTTACGCTATCCAGGCGTTCGAGCGCTGCAGAGAGACTGTCGACACGAGTCTGCCCTGCCGCCACAACCAGCAGCGCTCCGTCGCTGCGTGCCGTGAGCACAGCCGCATCTGTGACTGGCAGCAGTGGTGGTGCATCGATGATGACTGTGGCCCCCTCTTCAGTGAACGACTTCACAAGGTCATGAAATGCGTCAGATGAGAGCAACTCGCTCGGGTTTGGCGGCACGCTGCCAGCCGGCAGCACAAAGAGTGCACGTTCATCCGACCACCGGTGCATTGCGACATCAAGAGTCGTACGCCCTGCGAGCACATCAGTTAGCCCCAGGTCACCGCTGAGGTTGAATGAGTCAGCGACAGTCGGCTTGCGCAGGTCGCCATCGATCAGCACCACGGTCGAACCGGTTTCAGAGAAGACCGCGGCCAAGTTCGCCGCCACAGTCGATTTGCCATCGCCTGGAAGCGCCGAAGTCACGACGATTGAACGCGGGGGGCGATCGACGTCAAGAAACGAGATGTTCGTGCGCAGTTCGCGGAGTGCCTCGTTGAGCTGCCGCGTCGACGCTTCAACTTTTGCTGGGTCAGCGCTGCTGCCGAAAGCTGCTGAAAGCCTGGACCGAGAATTCACGAGCGAGTTCTGGATGGGCAGAGTACCGACAATCGGTGTCTCTGTTGCCCGACGGATATCGTCGCTCGACCGGATGCGACGGTCGTATTGACGACGCACCAGCGCATACACGAGGCCAGCTACAAGACCCACCAGGGCCCCGATAGCAAGGTACAGTTTGAGGTTGGGCGAGCTTGGCGAAGTCGGCACGACGGCAGATTCGAGCGGCGTCAATGTGGCCGCCGGCTCACCCTGTGACTCTGCCCCCTTGGCGTCGGCTGAGCTGTCGGTAGCCTGCCCTGACTCCAGACGAGCGATCTGCGTGCCCATTGCCGCGATCCAGGCATTCGCAAGATCGCTGGCACCCTGGGGCGTGGATGCTTTTGCGGTAACTTTTACGGTCACGGTATTCAGAGGCACACTGACTGAGATCTGCCCGACAAGGTCTTCTGGGCTTGTTTTCAACCCAAGCTTGTCGACGACCTCCTGAGCCACTGCACGGGTCTTGCCCAAGTCGGCATAAGACTTCGCGCGACTCTTGGCGTATGAGTCGCCGGCCACTGCAGAGCCGACGCTATTGCCCCCGTCATTCGCCTGCGTCGGCGTGGTGATAAAGCCGCTCGAATCAGCAGTGTAGGTCTTCGGCTGCAGGAAGGCCGCAGTAGCCGCCACCAAGACACCTGCGACTATTCCGATGGCCAGCACGTACCAATACCTGCGGAACACCCGGATGTATTCGTCGAGTGTCACTCGAGTTCTCCCCTACGGCTCTGGCGGCATGAGTATCACTCATACCGCGATTTACTGCACCACTCTCCAGAATATCATGGTGCATCAGAATTCACATTGCCGGCGGCATTTCCCGACCCGCTGCGCATACTGGTAGCCTTGCATCTAGCGCCAGCCCGCGACTTCACCCGTGCGGACATCGCCGCACAGACAAAATCCAAGGGGGCTTCTCGGTGGGCAGTTTCGCACCTTCTGCGACAGGCAAGTTGAACATTGTTGTCGTCGGTCTCGGCTATGTAGGTCTCTCGAATGCGATTCTGCTCGCTCAGCATCATCACGTCACGGGCATCGATATCGACGCAGCAAGAGTGCACATGCTCCAAGAGCGCCAGTCGCCGATAGATGACGCAGAAGTTAGCGAGTATCTGTCGCAGCGTGATCTGGATATTGATTTCGCGCAAGATGGGACGGCTGCGTACCGTGACGCGGATTGGGTGATCATAGCAACTCCCACGAATTATGATCCCGATCGCAACTACTTCAACACTGCCTCGGTTGACAACGTGCTCAATGAAGCCTTGGAAGCAAATGCCTCGACACATATCGTGATCAAGTCGACCGTACCGGTCGGTTTCACGAAATCGAGACAAGATGTACATCCAGAATCAAGCATAATCTTCTCGCCAGAGTTTCTGCGCGAAGGTCACGCGCTCTACGACAATCTGCACCCTTCACGCATCGTTGTCGGAGATCTGGGACCGACAGGATCTGCTTTCGCGAACCTCCTGCGTCAAGGGGCTCTTGATCAAGACCCGCCAATCTTACTTACCGCTTCCACAGAGGCCGAGGCAGTCAAGCTCTTCTCGAATACATACCTCGCGTTACGTGTGGCTTACTTCAATGAGCTCGACACCTATGCCTCGTCTCGCGGCCTAGGTACACGCCGCATCATCGAAGGCGTCGGGCTCGACCCCAGAATCGGCACGCACTACAACAACCCCTCCTTCGGATACGGCGGATACTGCCTTCCCAAAGACACCAAACAGCTTTTGGCTAACTACTCAGACGTGCCTCAGAGTCTGATATCCGCCATCGTGGCCGCCAACCAGACACGCAAGGACTTCATCGCCGAAGACATTCTGCGACGCAAGCCTCACGTCATCGGGATTTATCGCCTGGTCATGAAGGAAGGTTCTGACAACTTTCGTGAGTCCGCGGTTCAAGGTGTCATGAAGCGTCTCAAGGCCAAGGGCCTGGAAGTCATTGTCTACGAACCGACTTTGACAGACGAATCGTTCTTCGGTTCTGAGGTGTCGAAGAGTCTCGAGGAGTTCAAACGCCGTTCGGACGTCATCGTAGCGAACCGAATCACCTCTGCGCTGGCAGACGTAGCTGATCGGGTCTACACGCGAGACATCTACGGAAGAGACTGAAGTAATGCAGAGCAACACCTCCGCTGTAGACAGGGGAGATCGTCCCAAGGTTTTCATCTACAAGACGGATCTCTTGCCCTTGTCTGAAACTTTCATCAGGGATCAAGGTGACGCTCTACGAGATTTCGACCCCCGCTATGTAGGGCTCTTCAAGACGACATCGCATCCTTCGTTGTCTCGCATGACTGATACGGTGTTCTACCCTCGAACCCCGTTTCACCGAATTCAGGCAAAAGTGAGTATGCACACAGGTCGCGTCCAAGCGCTCTCGCGACTCATTCGAACACCGTCAACGCGACCCGCTCTCGTTCACGCTCATTTCCTCCAAAGTGCAATGCAGATTCGCATTTCTCTCGCTGCGCAGAAGATCCCACTCGTCGTCACATTGCACGGACAAGACGTAACTTCATACCCGGATTCACCCTCGCGACTCGGCTCGTTCGGCGTGCGACTTCGTCACACAGCAATTCGCGACACCCTGGATCAAGCCTCCCTTATCATTGCAGTCTCAGAGTTCATCAGAGAGAAAGCAATCGCGCTCGGGGCACCATCTGAAAAGGTCATCGTGCATCACATCGGTACACGAATCCAAGCGATTCAACCTTCTCAGCCGAAGAAGTACGATGTGCTGTTTGTCGGCAGGCTCGTGGAAAAGAAGGGAGTCGCAACCCTCATCGATGCCCTGAGCACTGTTTCAAAACAAATGCCTGTCCACGCCGCAATCATTGGCGATGGCCCTTTGCGTACTGAGCTGCAGCGTCGGGCAACCCTTTCCACAGCGCAAATTGACTTTCTCGGGTCACAAAGCCACGAGTCTGTCGGCGAACTACTCCTGCAATCACGCTTGTTCTGCCTTCCCTCCCAGACCGCGGCAAATGGAGATTCCGAAGGATTGCCCATGGTTCTTCTGGAAGCGATGGGTGCCAGACTGCCCATTGTCTCAACCAGGCACTCAGGCATTCCCGAGGCAGTCATATCCCGTGAAACCGGACTTCTGTCGGCTGAGGCCGACAGCTCCGGTCTTGCCGCAGATATCCTCACAATACTCAGCGACAGTCGTTTAGCTTCAGAGTACGGTTTACGGGGGAGAGAACGTTTAGAGACATCGTTTAGTCTGTCTACCCAGACAAGGTTGCTGGAAGAACACTATCGCGCCGTATTGGCGGGAGTCTACTGAGTGACAGTCTTCACTAGTGCGCTTCTTTCAGCTACAGCACGCAAGGGCCTTTGATGTCTTCCATCCGCAGAAGCATCGCCTTTAGCACCGCCGCGTCTCTTGTCGCACCGATCGGGAGCCTGGCAGTACAGCCCATGCTCGCGCTCGGTCTTGGAGTCACAGGGCGAGGCGAGGTAGCAGCGGCGTTAGCGCCGCTCCTGCTTGCCAATGCCGCGGCCACCTTTGGAATTCCGGAGTCTCTGACCTACTCAGTCGCTCGGTTCAAGATTCTAGAGAAGCGGCTCGTCGTCTGGGCGACAAGTGCGCTGCTTGGGTCAGGACTCCTGGTCACTGGATTGGTGGCTATCTCTGCCGAGTTCCTGGCTGGTGGGGATGCTTTTCTTGCGTTTCTGATCTCGATGACATCCCTGTGGATCGCGCCGTCACTGATCCTCGCAGGCCTGCGAGGTATCGCAAGCGGCCGCATGGCTTGGGAACGCGTGTTCTACGAGAAGCTCGGCACAAGTATCGTCCGTCTGCTCGGTATCGGTTTTCTGCTACTCTCGTCACACCTGTCGGTCAGAACTGCCACCTTGGTCATGGCAGGCGCCTTGGTGGTGCCCGCACTCATCTATGTTCTTCCCTATAGCAAGACAAAAGCCAGCCCTTCCGCAAGCAGCCAGACACCTCCAACCATCAGCGCTCTCTGCTCATATGCGGCTCGTGTTTGGATCGGCTCGCTGGCCGGCATCCTCTTGATGAGGCTTGACCAGCTCTTGATGACACCTCTGTCGTCTGTCCGTGAACTCGGGCTCTACACTGTCGCGGCAAGCATCAGCGAGGTTGCCTTGTTCTTCAATGGCGCCGTGACGGGTGTCGTGTTCGCATCTGAAGCAGACAAGGCCGATCCCAAACGGGTGGCTCGCATCTCCCGAATATCCACCGTTGTGACCACACTCACCAGTGTGGTCATCGGCGCAAATATCTGCTGGGCTTTGCCGCTGTTCTTCGGGGTAGACTTCGCCGATGCGATCCCGTCTACGTTGATTTTGCTTCTTGCAGTGGTCCTCGGAAACCCGGGGTCAGTCGCTGGAGCCTCTCTATCCGGCCTCGGCCACCCAGGTTTGCGAAGCACCGCAATCACCTTCGGACTCATTGCCAACACGACGCTGCTCATCTGCCTCGTTCCGACGTTGGGCAGTGTCGGTGCTGCTTTGGCCACCTTGGCAGGAAATGTTCTCGCCGGAAATCTGAACATCGTCTTCAACAGGAAACTCACCGGGACACCACTGCACGCGTTCTATGCTTTTAGACTCTCAGATTTTCAGTCCATGTTCAGCATGATCCGTCGTAGGCATCTCAGCTAGCGTCTGAGCCGCGCTCGGCCGCCAGAACTCTGTCGTATAGCTTGGAGTACCGATCGACAGGTGTATCCACTGGAGGATGACGTGAAGTGGATGAGTACCATTCCTGCCGTGCCGCTCGCGACATCGCCTGCGCCCAAGCATCTGGAGAGGTATAGTCATGAACCGGGCTCGAGTCACCTCCGTAGAGTGACGCCACCTCTGGTAGGCCGCCCGCTTCCGAGTAGATGAGCCCAGAACCGGACATGAGAGCCTCAGCTGCGACCCGGCCGAAAGGTTCCTGCCACTGTGATGGTACGAGGGCGATGTCCACGCTCGGGTAGTATTCCTGCGGAAGAACGGGGCCGGCGAAAGTGATGGCACCGGCTTCTACCTCAGACTGGAAGCGCCGCTGAAGATGCTCAATGTAGTTCGTTTCACCGCCACCAGCGACAATAAAGTGGGCGCCCTCGATGTTCGCCATTTTGAAGGCTTCCAAGACGACCTCGATGCCCTTGTCTTTCGACACGCGCCCTATGAAGCCGAAACGAACGGAGCCATCCTGTCTGTGATCTGACAGAGGAATAGAATCTGGGCGGTTATACACCGTAACATTTCGCCCCAACCGTCCGGATACGCCAGCAGCTTCCATTCTCTTTGAGACGTAGTCGCTGACGCCGACAACCAGACTCGGCGCGAAAGTCTTCAGCCGGTACACGCCTTTCAAGATCCGGTTCGCTACTTCACGTCCAGACCTGTCCTCCCCGTTGCGTTGCCCCAGTGCAGATGTGCAAATGAGAGAGTAGTCTCGGCACGTCTGAATGGACGGGATCTTGCGAGCAGAAGCCCATGCAGCGATACCGAATCCCGACAGGTTGTTGAAATGAACAATGTCGGGGTCAAGCTCTCGAAAGAGAGCGCGAAGTCTCATGAAGCTACCCAATCGAACGAGCTCAGTGGCATGCCAGAGAGCCTTCCAGACTGCTGAAGCACTCCCCCTCGTGACGTAATCAAGCCGTCGTCGGAATAAGCGCTTAATCTTGACCGCTCCTTCATCGTCTTCAGCGCGCCAACTACCCAAACAGATCACGGACACCGAGTGGCCGCGCTCAGCCAGTCCCTGAGCCAGTTCTCCAACCGATCGTTCTGCGCCGCCCAACAGGTCGGGAGAGTAGGCAGTATTGACAATGACTACTCTCATCGCCGCCGCCGCCTCGGTCTAGTCGTGGTGTTTTCTGTTTCAATCTTAAGCTTGTCCGTGTTGGCCAACGACCGCGATCTCAGCTCTACTTCACGATGACAGCGGTGAACAACCGAGTAGACGAGCAAGGCAAATCCCATTGCAGAAGAGTACTCCCAAAACTCGACAAACAAACATGCCACGAGGGCAGCACAAAAGACAAGCCCGCAGTACATGTCCGCAGACCGGAGAGACCGCCATGCAACGTTCACCCCCCAGATGAGCAGCAGAAGAATGAGCACCAGCCCTGGCACCCCGAACTGCACCCAAATACTCAAGAAGTAATTGTCTGTCACGATCCTCGCAACTGATGCCGTACCACCGGATGCCGCACCAGCGGCGCCGATACCGCTGCCGAAGAACCCCGAGTCTGCCTCGAGAAGCTGCCCCCATGTTTCTTGTCGGCTGGTCAGGCTTTCAGCGTTGTCGAATCCCAAACGGCCAACCAACTGATAGATTCCCAGAATACCCGCTCCAGCAAGTATGGCCAGCGCCGGACGCTTGTACAGCATCGCTATGAGAGCAAGTGCAAGGGCAACGACCAAGAGAATGAGGCCAGTACGGTAGACAGAGAGAAAAAGGCAGGCAATACCTGCAGCTGACGCAAAGACCGCCCATACGCGGCCCAGCTTCGACTGCTCATTTCTGATCCACCAGAGGAGGCACAGTGCGGTGAACACTCCCGCGAACGACCCGAGATCGTAGTTCGTCAATGCCAGACCGGGCGCACGGAGCGTTTCGCCCTCATACGTCCGCACAGTCGTACCATAGGTGAGCCCTGCGTCGATCAGGTAGTCAACACCCCGGGATACCTCAATTGTGGCAGCGATTGCGCTCCCGACGATGACAAGGCTCAGCACTCGCATAACGATCCGAAGATCTGATTCCGCGAGGGCAAAGCCTCCAATGCCAATGAGCAAGGGCAGTGCAAGAATACGCAGCCCCTGCATCACTTGCAGCGTCGGAAGGTTTGCCAAGCCTACGATGAGTCCGAGCATGATGATCAAAGTGGCTGCTACCCATGCCAGAACGGCACCTCCGCCGACTCGAGGAATCCCCCTAGTCATACCGATGAGAGCGGCGATGAGCGCACATAGAGTAACCAGGAGGGTGAGCATGCCGCTGTCAACGCCCGCGAGGCCAGCGATGAGGCCGATTTGAGGCAGACCGATGGCAAAAACGATCAAGGCTGTCGCGCTTCGCCGAGGCCACGCACCTTGCCGCTCACCCCCAGCCGAGACCTTGCTGTCTCGGGTCTGCCTCCCCCCTGGGTTCAGAGAGCGATATCCCAAGTCAGCATCAGTCATTTTTGGCCCCCAGAGAGGCACCAATGCGTTCGACAGCTCTGACGACCACACGAGCAGACTCATCCCAAGAGAATCGCTGCGCGTTCTTGACGCTCACTCGTCGCGCTTCTTGCCGCTCAGCCGCTCCCATGCAATCTACTCGGTCAACGGCTTCCATGAGCAAACGACTGTTTGTGGGTGGGAAGAATGTGGCACTGGAGGCGAGTACTTCACGGTACACCGGGATATCTGATGCAATGACAGGTGTCCCACACGCCTGCGCCTCGATAACAGGCAGACCAAAACCCTCGTAGAATGAGGGCGAGATGACTGCCTGTGCCGATCGATATTGGTGAACGAGTTCATCGTCCGTCAAACGTCCTAGAAACACGGCATTCGCGAGTCCGTGAAAGTGATCGCCAGCATTGCCTCCCACGAGGAGGAGGCGCTTATCCGGTGTTTCGGCAAACGCTTCAGCAAGAACCTGCATGTTCTTGTTCTCGCCAGCGTTGTATATCGCCAGAAAGTCCTTTCCGACTGGATCGTCCCCCTTGGTAAACTGCGGTGCCGCTGCGTTATAGACAACTGAGAACTTGTCCGCAGACACTCGATAACGGTCACGAATCTCTGAAGCGGAGAACTGGCTGACGGTCAAAACCGACAGACTCGTCTTGAGCATGTGCGGCACAAAAGTGCGCAAGAAGACGCGCATCGGAAGTGAATACCCTTCTGGATACTTCAAGTACGTCACATCATGAAGCGTCGAGATCTTTTTCGAGCACAGGAATGGAGCACTGTTTGCGAGTGACAGCAGTATCGCACGGTGTCGGTTGACATAACGTCCGAGTTCCAGATGCTCCCAGAGATGGCCTTGGAAGCGACCAAACTGTCGGATCGGCACACCGCCGATTTCCTTCTTCCGGAGGGCTCCCTCCGGAGCCACCAGAGTCAAGTCAAGCCCGAATGCTGCAAGACGCTCGACAATGTTCTCCGCGAACCGCTGGACTCCAGTGAGATCCTGCCTCATGAACCGGCAGTTCACGACCACACGAGGTTGTCTCATGGTCTGCTCCACTCTCTGAGTCGCGAGATTGTGTATTCGTACCATTCACCGCTGCGCTCGGCAATCATCCGTTGGCCCCGAAGAACTCTCCGAGCAAAATCCTCTGGGGACAATCGCGCTGCGCGAAGTGCGGCATCAGCCATTTCATTGGGATCACCGGTCACCGTCGTGACATGGCTCGTGAGTTCAGGCGACAAATATGGCAGAACGCCCACACGACTCGTAATCACGAATGCACCTCGTAGAATTGCCTCCTGTGCCGCGAGACAGGTCGTTTCCCCAGCAATTGACGGTACGAGGAACAGATCTCCGGGATTGATCCACGAGGCGCTCCGTGGACTACGCTCAAGCCAAGGCGACAAGCTGCTTCGAAGATGAGAGACATACTTAACATGATCTTGTAGGGCCGTACCCAGGGCCACTCGACAGGTCAAACCAGCCGCTTCCAACCGAGGATAGATTCTTGCGAGAAGATCCAATCCTTTGGAAGGATCTGGCCGCGCAAATGACTTCACTTCACCAGTAAACGCGCTGGCGCCGTCCGTCTTCTCGCTGTCGTTACTCACCGGTGCCAGCCACGGCGGTATTATCGCGTTCTTACATAGGCGTGCGAGCCCCGGTTCAACGGCAATTGCGAAGTCAAACTGCCGGAGGAAGAGTTTTGTCGCCACAGTTTTGGCCGGAGTTTCCGGGTAATTATGCATGATTGCCACACTGATTATCTGATGTCCTCGCCTCCGCAGTTTTCTCACTTCCAAGAGATCAGCTGGGTAACCACGAGTCACAGTCGAGACAAAGACAATGGGTTGACTCACGTCCTCAGTGATCGGCAGGAGTCCAGCCACGTCATCCGCCGCTCGAACCTCCTCTGGAACAGCAATCTGCTCGCGTCCTTCGGCAGGCATAGCGAGTCTGATGTCATGGAGCTGCGCAGCAGATCTGCGGAGGAGCTCCTCCAGAACGACCTGTCCGCCACCCCTTCGAGTCATGGGATCCGAAAAGATGATCATCAGCTTTGAGACCCTTCAATGAACAATTGGAGTCGCCGCTCAAAGGTTGTCACTGCCTGGGCAACGGCAGTCTTGAGAAACCTTCCGGCGACTGGCCGCACACTCATCGCCGTGACAACTGCCTCGGTGATCGCGGCTTGACTATCCTCCTGTGCGGAGATTCCTGTCTCTCCTTCAGTCAACGTTTCAACCGAGCCACCGATATTTGTGGTCACGACTGGTGTTCCCACAGCCTGTGCTTCAACCGGCATGATGCCGAAGTCTTCGATCGCTGGAAATACGAAGACGCGCGCCGCCTGGTACAAAGCGTAGAGCATCGCTGTTGAAGGCTGAATGATGAAAGTGATTGGAACGCGCATATCCTCGGCGAGCCCCCGCAGATGCTGCTCCTCGGGTCCGCTGCCAGCGATGACTACAGGAACATCAACTGCACTTCCAGCGCGAATCACCCAGTCCAGTCGTTTGTACGGCACGAACCGTGACGCACCGAGAATGAAGTCAGCTGACAGGCTGTCGAGGATGCTCTGCTCGTCATCATTCAGCTTGGTGCGCCAGTCGCTCACACCCTGAATTCGTTCGACGTCAACTGGTGGGTAGATGACATCCGCGTCACGTTGCCACGTCGCACGAATGCGATCACGAACGAATCTGCTGTTCGCAGCGATCTTCACTGGCTCCTGCGCTCGCTTTCGATCGAGCGGCTTGAGAAGAGCCGCTGCTGCTTTCACCGCGGGGGAACTCCCCCGGCCGTCGAGCTCAGGAGTCCAGATATAGCGCGCCGGGGTGTGCGCATAGACGTATTTCGGAATGTCTCGGTCGAGGCCGCGAGGCCGCACATGGTGGGCGAACAGGTGCGAACTGACCAGCATCCAGTCATGCTGTCGATGATGCGCATATGGTCGCACGCTTCGCCACGTCGCCGGCAGCACGGGTAATGCCGCAGCCTTGTGCCTGCGCAGCGGTGTGCGCGCCAGCCATGTCTGTTGCGCATCCGGGTACTTCTCTGGCGCGTCGTTCCACAGTGCTAAAAGGTCAGCATCGGGAAAGGCCTCACGCATGGCGTCGACGACTTTTTCTGCCCCGCCGCGTGGCTCAAGCCATTCATGAACGATCAGGCCGCTCACAGTTCAGGATCCGTCACACCCGCGAGAATCACAGTTCCTTGTCGCCCTGAAGGTGCAGTGAAGCGAAGCTCCTGCGCATTCGTCAGCAGTGCCGCCTGGCCTGTCGACAGAGTCTGACGTTTCCCATCCATATCGCTGACCTCCAGCGTCCCGTCAATCACGAAAGCGATGTCTCCTTGGTAGAACGGCAACTGGAGCTGTTCCTCGTTCTCCGCTGAAGCATGAGCGAGACGAAGACCTGCTCCGGCAGCGTGGAAGACCGTCATGGGCCCTTTGTGATACTCAAAGAGGTGCCGAGGTGCACGCGGTTCTGGATCGATGACCTGCAGCAACTCGTCGATATCGACATGCTTATGGGTGAGGCCTGCACGCAAGACGTTGTCGCTTGGCCCCATGAGTTCAATCCCAGAGCCTTCAATGTAGAAGTGCGGAATGCGCGGTTCCAAGAAGATCGCCTGGCCGCGGGCAAGGAGTTCATGACGCAGCAACAGGCTCACGGCAATGCCCCGGTCCGAAGGAAACGCCGCATCGAGTTTGACGGCCAGCGTATCCCGTTCAACGCCGAAGACTGGGAGTTCTGCACGCAGACGACGGACGATGGCCTCGGTCAGCAAAGATCCCCTGACTCCGCCATCAGCTAAGAGCCAGTTGAGTGCCTCACTGATATCGCTTTGACTTTCAAGAGATTCAGCAAAGGACTGCCAGAGACGATGCTCGGCGTCATCATTCTCGACATTTCGTTGCGCACGACGAACATCGATCAAGATTTCGTCTATCGGACGCACACCTGCGCACAGTTCGAAGGTGTCAGAGAGCACGAAAAGCATCTCGGGTTTCGCGTTCGGGTCTCGATAGTTTCGGTCGGAGGCGTCGAATGACAGCCCAGCGAGATTGTCCCGGTCGAAGCCTGCTTTCGCCTGCTCCTGATCAGGGTGCACCTGCAAACTGAGCGGTTTGTCTACAGCAAGCAGCTTGAGCAAGAACCCGAGACGAGGTTCTCGCCCTTCTGCTCTGAGCGCATCAGAGAGCTGCATCCCAGCAGCGTTGCCACGAGAGACCACCGATTGCCACGTTGGGTGTGTGCCCAGCCACAGTTCGGCTTCGGGAGTCTCAGGATCAGTCGCTGGAAAGACCCCGTCATTAGGTCGTTCAGTCTGGTAAGCGCGTGAGATAGTGCCGCGGAGAGCACGAATGCCTCCGGGTTTTCCCCAGTCATAGGCTCTGGGCTCGTTGTCGATGATCAGCGACATTCAGTACGCCCCCTCTGACTTCATGACTGCTTTGAACGTACGGAACAGAATCTGCAGATCACCAAAGAAAGACCAGTTCTCAACATAATAGAGGTCAAGCCGAATGGCCTCTTCCCAGTCAAGATCAGAGCGGCCACTGACTTGCCAGAGCCCTGTAACCCCCGGCCTGACATTCAGACGGCGGGCTGCGCCACGATCGTAGAGAGCGACTTCCGCGTCAACTTGCGGCCGTGGCCCGACAAGACTCATGTCGCCCTTGAACACATTGACAAGTTGCGGAAGCTCGTCAATCGATGTCTTGCGAATGAAGTGACCAAGTCTCGTAATCCTTGGATCGTTCTCAATCTTGAAAAGAGGCCGGTCTTCTTTGCCCTGCTCTTCAAGGAGTTTCTTCAGCTCGGTGTCAGCGTTCACTCTCATCGAGCGAAACTTCCACATCCGAAAGTGTTTTCCGCGTCGACCGACTCGAGTGTGCTTGAAAAAAACCGGCCCTCCATCTTGCGATTTGACGCACACGGCGATCATCAGGAAGAGCGGGGAAAGGACGACGAGGCCAATCCCTGATGCCACGATGTCGAACGCGCGTTTCAGCAGCTGCGTGCGCCCGTCGAATCGGGGGGTCTCGACGTGCACCAGCGACATATTGGCCATAGGGCGCATATGAATGCGCGGCCCGGCGACGTCGATCAGGCTCGGAGCCAAGGCAAGATGGCGCCGATTGGTCTCGAGCCCCCAGCTGATTCGGCGCACACGGGTCGGTGTGAGATGCCGTGATGCGGTGACCACGACCGTGTCGACGTCCAATCTGTCGGCCACTTTCAAACAATCGTCGAGAGCACCCAGTACCGGCACATTCGTGCCTTCGAGGTTGCTGCCCTCGACCTTGTTCGCGACGCAGCAGCCGACCACGCGAAGGCCCGCGTCTGGCGTCGACGCGATCTCGCGGGCGATCGCAGCCGCTGTACTGGAGCCCCCGACGATCAACGCCGATGCCACGAAACTGCCCTGACGTCGCCGGCGGCTCAGCCACTTGCGCCACAGCCAGTGGCTGGCGAGCAGCAGCAGCATGCCGACCGGCAGAGCGACCAGAAAGTAGCCGCGCGACACCTGCAGACGAACCAGGTAGCTCAACACTGCGACGCCACCGAAGAGCAGCATCGTGGCACCGAGCACGTTGCGGTACTCTTCGGTGCCTGTGCCGAGATACCGTGGGTCATACACGTGATAGGCCGAGAGCAGCAGCACCCAGAGCACACCCCAGGCGATGGTGAGCGGCAGATAGCTCAGCTGCAGCTGCTCAAGCCACTGTCCGGTGCTCACATCGGGGTCATCGGCGCCGAACCGCAGCAGATGTGCCGTGCACATGGCGATGATGATTGCGATCAGGTCGGTGAGAAAGAGCCGCTGAATAAACGGCTGCAGAATCTCTGCGCGATGCGCGCTCGCGGCTCGTGCCTGTGCCTGCCAAACTTGGGGAATAGTGCTCATGAATGCGTGCCGACTCTCTGATCGGCCGCATGGTGATCACAAGTCGTTGGTGTGCTGTCGGTCTTCGACGACAATTTCAATCCCCCTTGCCTGGGCCCACCCCAAGCCAACAGTCTCAGAGTCTATCGCACGCCGGCAGACGAGTCACCGGTTTGCCTCACGAAGACGGTCAGGGCACCAGGGTTCGTCGCGCAGCGGCCTTGACGGCTTCTTGCCGTGTGTGCACGCCGAGGGCCCGGTAGAGCCGCCTGATGTTGGTCTTCACCGTGTTCACCGAGATGTGCGACAGCTCTGCGATCTGCGTGTTCGACAGCCCCGCGACGAGGTGAGCGAGAAGTCGCTGCAACGTCGGGGACAGTTTCACCACAGGCTTGGCATCAGGCACCAGTGCAGGCGGCTGCGAGACCCCACAGCGAGCATAGACCGGTGCGATGAGATTGCCGGGCACGACGGCAAGCGACCGAGCGCTGCCCTGCATGTCTGCAATGGCCACCGCCTCGCGCAGCAGCCGATCGGCCAGATGCGTCTTGCCCAGCTCGTTTGCGGCACAGGCTCGCAATGCGATCGCCTCGCACCTCACCAAAGGCCCGACCTCGTCATCGTCGCACAGCGCGGCAGCAGCGGCCTCGGCCGCGGCAAAATCGCCACCATAGAGTGCCAAGCGTGCCCGGGTCGGCAACGCGACGAAGCAATCGCTGTCGTACAGCGAATCGAGCTGCGCCGTGGCCTCGCTCAGCCGCTCTTGCGAGATGAGCGTCTCCGCTCTGCAGATCGTGACGAGTCGAGCAGGGTATTCCGCTGGCCCAGGCACCTGCTCGTGCACTTGGGCGAGCCGCTGAGCCACCAGACTGGGCACACCGAGCACCTGAGCACCTCGTCGATGGGCCAACAGCACGAACGGCCACAGCTCATCAGACCAGAACTCTGGTGCCATCGTCGCATCGATAAGACGCCGCACGTCAATGACCTCAAGCCGCTCGGCGGCGATGAGCAGCGAAGCCGTCAGTTCGCCGCAGCGAACCATGATGCCCAGACGCCCCCTGGGCTCGGGCAGCGTGCGCAGCAGATGGAGGTGCTCTTCAGCAGCCATCACGTCGCCCTGCAGCACTTTGGTGAGTGCGAGTTTCGAGATGATGTCGCGCAGCAGATAGCGGTCGTGCGACTGCTCGGCATCTGCTCGCCCTCGTTCGAAGTCGACTGCGGCCACAGCGAGGTCTCCGGCGAGCAGCGCTGAGATTCCGGTGTGCAACAAGATCATGCCGATATCACGCGATCGCAAGCCGCGAGCTGCACGATTGCTCTCACGAAAACGTCGCTGCAGGCGAAGCAGCAGCACACGGCTCAGATCGGTCACATCTCTCGATTGCCCTTTCGTCAGCTGGGCAAGGCCATCGACACCGGGATCGCCTGGCCTGCCCCCGAGACCAGGCGTCGGAACCGTCAACATCGACTGGCAGAAGAGCAAGTCTGGCAGGCTCTGCATCTTCTGCCGCGGCAGACTGTTCAACGCCGCGAGTGTCATCTGGGGCACCAGGCTGCTCAGCTCATACAGGTTGGTCTGCAGCACGGCGATCATGCCTTCAACGTCGTGCAACTCGACCGCCTGCCGCAACCGCACCTCGGCGCTCTGGCCGGTGTCAGTCAGCACCTCGCGCAGCAGCTGTGCGGTATGTTGATGCAATTTGGGATGGCCTGCTTCGGCCTGTCGGCGCAGAACGCGACGAAAGACATCAGGCACCTGCCCGATCACCGTCGGGTCATCAGGTACGGGCAGAACCAGGCCGAACGCGGCCAGCTCGTGCACCAGAGCCCGCAGATCGGTCTCTCGCAAGAGCCTGCTCACAACTTGATGCGTCAGAACGACCGGCATGGCCAGAACTGCGAGGCCGTCGTATGCGCGCTCACGCAGATGCAGCGACGAGATGTAGCCGAGGGCGGCGTCTTCCAGGGTGCCTGCCGTCGTGACAGCACCGAGCTTCATCTGCACCAAGTCGTCAAACAGCCCGACGTCACGCATGATCGAGTCTGCACGCTTGGAATCGCCATCGACCAGATCGAGCAGTTCATCGCGAGTCAGCATTCTGCTCTGGGGGTTCATCGCTTCCCCTCTTGTTCACCGCACCTGGCGAACCGGCTCGTTCTTCTGCCGACCATGTGGTCTGGCCCTATGATCTCATGCCTCGCACCTGACCATTCGCTCAGTCAGAACGAGCTGAAGTCGAGCTGCGGCGTGCCATCGGCCCCGATCGACACCGGCACCACAGTCGTGTAGTCGAAGACTCCGCTGTTCACCCGCGAGTCACCCACCCAGTCGTCTTGGTCGTCGTAGCGCCACTTGTAGTCGATGTGCATATCACCGCCAGTGAGCACGACCGATCCGGCAGTCGAGCCCTCGACCCTTGCTGTGCCGCTCTGGCTGCTCTGGCCGCTCGAGCCCTGCCCCGAGCTCGTCGAACCTGCCCAGCCGCCCGATCGGGATGACTGCTGCACCGTTTCGTCTGCGAAGGTGATCGTGGGCTGACCCGACCATGACCGATGTATGCCCGTGACGGCATACGAGCCGGGGTCGTCCATCTTCAGGTGCTTGCACCCCTCCGGCTCGAACTTGTCAGACTGCATGCACTCGGCGATACGGCTCTTCACCTGATTGATCGCATAGTCGCGACCCAGCTGCGACCAGGTCTCGGTGAATGACACCGAGGCGGCATCCGCATCACCCGGGCTGAACGCTTTGACCGTCACCGGCTCGCCGAACGTCACATACTGGCTGTTCTGCCGCGGGGCGAACGTATACGCCCCGGGCAGCACCGAGATCTCATTGGCACTGCCGAGCTGCACCTTCACGCCGTTGACCGTGTCGACGGCGTCGGGCGAGCTCACCGTGATCTTCTGCAGGCCCCCATCGGTGAACGCCCAGTCGTCGAAGATGACGCTCTGCTGCCCGCGCTTCTGCAGCGCGATGGCCATTGGGTAGCTCTTCGAGTCGATGGTGAGGTCGGCGTTCACCGTGGCAGTGTCGCCCGAGATCGTCGTGCCGTCGATTTTGAACGACGTCGGCCTGTCCGAGGATGCCCCGAAGACCTCTGAGGTCAGCAGCGCACGCTGATCGGTGCTCAGGTTGGGGAGGTACAGTTCGAGCGCGTGATCGACGTCGCCGTCGACCACCGCCTGCAGATAGGCCTTGGCGCGGGCCTCGGGCCCGTAGGTCGAGCTGTTGCCGATCGCACGCGCGATGAAGCCAGCGGCGATCAGCAGACCGACGCAGACAAGGGCCAGGATGATGAAGGCCCAGCGTCGCTTCTGCTTGCGCTTCTGCTGCTGCAGTTCGTCGGCGCTCAGGGCACCGACGATTTCTCCGTCACCCCACCCTGCTTCTGCCGGCCAGCCGGCGCCGTCGTTGGGCCCCGGCGGCGGAGTGATGCCGCCTTGCTGCGCGTAGCCGTTTGCATAGCCGACACCTATGGGAGCTGCCGTGCCTTGGTAGCCCGCAGCGTCGGCATAGCTCGCAGCACCTTGGTAGGTCTGCGTACCCGGAGCATTCGCCGCATCGGCCTGCCACGAACCGTACGGTGCGGCGGCCGCGTCGCTGCCCACGAATCCGATCGGCTCGGTCGGTGCCTGTTGACTGTACGAGCCCGCAATCTGGGTGGCCTCGTCGTCACTGTTCACGAGGTGTGTGGCCTCGTCTGGCTGATCGTGGGCGTGCCAGGTGGCTCGTGCTTTCACGGTCTCTTCTTCGAGACCTGCTTCATGGGGCACCTGTGGCAGCCGTGGCGGCGGTGCACCATGCTGCCGGGCATCGTCAGGTCGTTCCTTCTCGGGCGTCATACGTCATTCCCCCTTGAGCACAAAAGCACACGGCATTCGATCAGCCTCGCTCGACTGACAGATCTCAACGTTTCAAGTTTACTCGGCAGAGCACCGTCAGCGGCGGCTAGGCTGTTTTCATGCCCGAGAAGTCTGAGCCGAACTCTGCCGCTGAACGCAAGGCTCGCGAACGCCGACGCCTGCAGATGAAGAGCGCCGTCGGTGTGATCATCGGCGTCGCGGCCGGGCTGCTCTTCAGAAACGTCTGGATCGGCTGCGTCATCGGTTTGGCTGCAGCAGTGGTCATGTGGAGCACCGACCGGGGCCCGGGCGAAGACTGATCAGCCGTCGCGGCCGGCGACCACGACTGTGGCGTGGCCCTGTGCGGGGGCAACGAGGCGCAGTTCGCGGGCGTCGACCAGCACGGCCGCCTGCCCCTCGCCCACGGTCAGCCGAGAGCCGTCTGCGTCGTCGATGAGCAGACGCCCGTCGCCGTGGTGATGCATCACGTAGGCGATGTCACCGTCATGGAACGGCACACGGGCGCGCTGCCCGTCGCCCACATGCGCGAACGTGAGTCGCAGACCGGCGCCCTCGGCCTGCACCTCGACCACATCGTTCTTGTGATACTCGTACAGGTGCTTCGGCGCTGACGGCTCGAAGTCGAGCACCTTCAGAAACTCGTGGTCGTCGACGTGCTTCGAGGTGAGCCCGGCACGCAGCACGTTGTCGCTCGGCCCCATCAGCTCGAGACCAGTGCCGTGCAGATAGCAGTGCGGCGTGCGCGGGCGCAGGTAGATCGACTGGCCGCGCTGCAGCGTCTCGTGGCGCAGCAGCAGTCCGAACGACACACCGCGGTCGCCCGGGTAGTGCTGGTCGAGCCGGCGCAGCACGTCGTCGCGTTCGTTCGCACAGACGCCGAACCCGCCGATGAAGCGAATATGCATCTGATTCGCCAGCGCGCGGCCGAACACCGCGTCGTCTTGCAGCATCCACCGCACCGCAGCCTCGATCGGGTCGTCTTCGACCAGCGCGTGCAGCAGCTCGAGCCAGATGATCTCTTCGGTGCGCGACTGGCAGCTGCGCAGAATCAGCTCGACGTCGGCGATCACGTCTTCTGCATCGCGAAAGCCAGCGAGCAGGTCGAACGACTCGCTCAGCGCGTAGACCATCTCGGGCTTGGCGTTCGGGTCGCGATAGTTGCGCACGGCGGCCTTGAGCGGCACATTCATCGCATTCTCGAGCACGAAGCCCTCGTTCGCCTGATCGGCGTCTGGGTGCACCTGCACGCTCAGCGGTCGCTCGACCGAGAGCAGCTTGAAGAGATAGCCGATGTCGGCAGGGCGGTCGAGCTCCTGCAGCGCCTCAGAAAGCGTCTCACCCTCATGCGGGCCGTCCACGACGACAGACGGCCAGGTGGGATGTGTGCCCAGCCAGAGCTCGGCTTCGGGCTCAGCCTCGGCCGGCATCGCCACGGAAGAGTCTGCTGCCGATCCAGTCGCCGCCGAGACCTCGCTGGCCACGAAGGCGCCTGCGCTGTGGAATCGCCGGGAGGGAACACCTCGCAGACGCGCTATGCCGCCGGGCGCGCCCCAGTCGTAGTCGCGTGGCTCGTTGTCGATCAGCAGTGACATCAGAAGTCATCGTATCGTGCATGTCCCAATGGTGCAGACGCCCAGCCGATATGAAGAGGCCCGAGACTCCGGTCGGGGGGGTGACACAGAATCTCGGGCTGTTCAACATGGTAGCGGGTTCTGGGCAATACGTCTTCCTCAGAGCATCATTTCTTATGAATCTGATAGAAAGACTGCTGATCTGACACATATTCTTCGCACGATACGGGCGCCCGGCCATCGACCGAGCAAAACCTGTGCTGCGGCTGCCCCAGCCTCCAGGTGCGCTGTGGGTGCCGCCGAGGAGCAGGTCAGAGTACGCGACGGATGCCGTAGTTGCCGTTCCAGACGCTGATCGGCGAGATCTTGACCACGTCGCCGGGCTTCGGTGCGTGGATCACCTGATTGCCGCCGAGGTAGATGCCGACGTGGCCGCCGCCGTTCATCCACACCAGGTCGCCGGGCTGCGCCTGATCGATCGAGACCGCGGTGCCGACGTTCATCTGCGCCTGCGAGACGCGCGGCAGCGAGACGCCGTTGCGTGCGAACACCCATGAGGTGAAGCCCGAGCAGTCGAAGCCGGCCGGCGTAGTGCCGCCCCAGACATACGGCGTGCCGAGGTACTGGCGTGCGGTGCCGACGACGGCCGCACCGCGGCTTCCCGTGGATGCCGGAGTAGACGGCGTCGGAGCCGGCGTCGGCGCGGGTGTAGGCTTCGGCTGAGGGGCCGGAGTCGGCGCAGGTGTGACTGCCGGGGTCTGCGGACGACTCGGAGCAGGCGTCACGGCAGCAGGTGCAGCTGGTGCCACAGCCGCCGGGCGCTGCACGACGGCAGGAGCCGCCCCGGTGTTGAAGTTCGCTTCGTCGCCTGCTGAGACCGGCGCAATCTGATGCGCAGTGGTGCTGCGCTCGGCCTGTGCCTGCTGCCTGGCCTGATCGGCGTTCTGCCCCTGCAGCTGTGCGAGCTGCCCGCGCAGGGTCACGACTTCATCGGTCTGACCGTTGAACATGTCGTACGCCTGTTGCGCAGCCTGCTGCGCAGCCTGCGTGCGCTGGTCGTACTCGTCGGCGAGCTGCTCGAGGGCCTGCTGCTGCGACTGCGTTTGATCACGCAGAGCAGAGAGGGTGTTCGCATCGGCGAGCGCACCCTTGACCTTGCCGTCGACGTCGCCGCCGAGCTTGTCAAGAGCAGCCATACGCTTCAGCGCATCGTCGGCGTCTGCGACACCCACCACCGTCGAGAGCTGAGAGTTCGCGACCGAACCTCCGCCACGGGCCAACTGAGCCGTGACCTGACCGGCCTGACGCTTGGAGTCATCCGCCGCCTGCTGGGCGTTCTGCACCTGCACCTGCAGATCGACGAACGAGCCGATCGCGTCAGACAGGCGCTGCTGCACCTGCGCGCTCTGCGACTCGGCATCGGAACGGGCCTGTGCTGCGGCGGTGTAATCAGCCTGGAGTCTGTCGAGCGTGCCCTGCACCTGTTTCACGAGGTCATCGCGCTTGCCGGGGTCGTTCGCGGCCGCATTGACGTCATCCTGACTCGGTGCGGTGACTGGGTCTGCTACTGCGGGAACGCCTGACCAGACGCCGGCCCAGAGTGCGGTCGTGAGTGCGAGGCCAGCTGCACTGGCCCCAGGGATGATGCGAGACTTCACCGATCCTCCTTGTTGCACGCGCGAGGCCGGGCCGTTTGACCCATGCTTGGGCGGCCGGTGTTCATGGGTGCTGCTTGCGAGACCCACGTTGGTCAACCATGCCCGCGCGAAAGACGCTCTCTAGTCTAGGCAACCTGACAGGGCAAGCTCAAAGGCGGCGTGTCGTAAAACTTTCACGTTCAGATTGAGAGTTAGACGATCTTCGCGGGTCAGATCAGCCGGATCTGCCCTCCCACCAGAGCAGGAGTGACAGCCCAGCACGCAAGTACCAGCCACCGTCATTCCTGCGCAACAGACTCGAGGCGCTGGCACCTCTGCGCAGAAACTGTGCGAAGAAGCTGTGCGCAGAAACTGGCGGAAAGGTCTGGCACTCCTATGACAGCACTGCCACGATGTGCACGATGCCGACCACGACTGCGACGGCCGCGGTCGAGTAACCGATGCACAGCGACGTGAGCAGGGCACGCGACGCACCACTGGCCACATGCACATGCTGTTGGGCCAGCGTGCCATCAGAGCAGGCGGCAGCAGACGCGACCCTCGCATCGTGGATTCTCTCTGCGCGATGCAATGCGACATGCGAGACCACCAGTCCCGGAATCGCCGCCAGCATCAGCACCCACACGAATGCTCCGTTCAGCCCTGCTGCAGAGAGCATCCCCGCGAACAGCCCCACGACCGTGGCGAGCACGAGCACGGCCGCGATCCAGATGAACACGGTACCGGTTGCCGTGAGTGCGGTCGAACTCGTTTTACCGGCTGGGGATGTACCCGTCGCGCCAGCCTCTCCCGTTGCGCCGGCAGCAGCCAGCGTGCGATCTGCGTCGTCAGCTTCTTCGGTACGGCGCAGCGAACCGAGACCACCCTCGAGACGCACGCGGGAGTTCTTGTAGCTGTATCCGAAGTAGAACGCGAGGCCGACCAGCAACCACACCACGAAACGCAGCCAGGTCTCGACCGCGAGGTTCGTCATCAGCCAGATGCACAGCACACCCGAGATGATCGGCAGAGCGGGTGACCAGGGAACGCGGAATCCTCGGGGCACGTCGGGGTAGCGCCGGCGCAGCACGGGCACGGCGAAACTCACCAGCACAAACGCACTCAGCGTGCCGATGTTGATCATCTCGCTGAGCTCGTTCACATCGCCGAGACTGGCGATCACCGCGACGACGACACCGCAGCCGATCTGCAGGCGAGCCGGAGTGCCGCGCTTCGAGGTGTGCGAGATCGCGCGAGGCAGCAGACCGTCGCGACTCATCGCGAAGACGATGCGGGCCAGGCCGAGCAGCAGCACCATGATGACCGTGGTGAGCCCGACCAGAATGCCGATTGTGATGAACGTGCCGACCCAGTTCGCGCCCACGATCTGGAACGCGGTCGCGAGACTCGGCTCAGGCTGCTCGGCCATTTCGCGAAAGCTGACCATGCCAGTGACGACGATGGTGACCGCGATGTAGAGCAGCGACACGAGACCGAGACCGCCGAAGATGCCGCGCGGCAGGTTGCGCTGCGGGTCTTTGGTCTCTTCGGCCGTGGTCGCGACGATGTCGAAACCGATGAACGCGAAGAACACGAGTGCGGCGGCGCCAAGCAGTCCGTAGGCCCCATAGCGGGTGGGGTCGGCACCGATCATGAAGCTGAAGAGTGACTGATGCATGACGTCTGCGGCTCCGCTGCCGCCGGCGGTGGGCTCGCTCGGTGGCAGGAACGGCACGAAGTTTGCGGCTTTGACGTAGAAGGCCCCGGCGAGCACGATGAAAATCGTGATGCCGACTTTGATGACGGTGAAGATATTGTTCACACGCGTGGTGAGCTTCGTACCGAGCACGAGAAGTGTCGTGAAGATCGCGACGATGACGATCGGCGGCCACGATGCGGTGAACGGGCCGATCTGCACGTCAGTGGGAATGTGCCAGCCGACGAACTCGAAGACGTTGCGCACATAGATGCCCCAGTATTTCGAGATGACTGAGGCGGCCATGAGCATCTCAAGAATCAGATCCCAGCCGATGATCCAGGCGATCAGCTCACCCATGGTGAGGTACGAGAAGGTGTAGGCCGACCCCGAGACTGGCACGGTCGAGGCGAACTCGGCATAGTTCATCACGGCCAGGCCGCAGATCGCCGCAGCGATCACGAACGAGATGATGACCGCAGGGCCAGCGTAGTTGGCCGCCGCCTGCGCGCCGACCGAAAAAATACCCGCGCCGACCGCGACCGCGACACCCATGACCGCGATGTCCCAGGCGGTGAGCTCTCGCTTGAGCTGGCGTTCCGGATCTGCGAGATCCTCGTTGACCTGTGTGATCGTCTTGCGCGCGAAAAGACTCATTGCTGAGTCACATCCTCTCTTTGTGCCACTGCGGTTCTTTCTCGGCGCAGCGGCCCGCTGGTTCTTCTCGAATCACAACCAGAGCATCCGTATTCTCGTCTGCCTTGTGGGCGGCCGACGTCGCGCCCTGTCGACCGCCGACCCGGTGCCTTGTGAGCCGCTGATCAGGGGCAGATGCGTGCCGATGCCGCGAATAGTCTAGTCAAGCTGTGGTTTTCGTGTGCAGTTTGCACGAATTGCCGCACGAGCACCGGGGGCTGCGCGAGAGCACACAGGTTGTTCGCACAGAGCACGGGGTCTTCGTACAGGAGTGACAGGTCAGCGCTGGAGTGACAGAGACTGGCACTCCAGCGCCGATTCAGAGGGGTGCTGGCTCTCCTGCGCCGACCGCAGCGCGCATCCGCACGCACCCGACTACTGTTAAGGCGATGAGACCCAAGAAGACCAGCGCTGCCGGAGAGAGCATCACTGTCTACACCGACGCCTCATTCGACCCGAACGAGAAGCGCGGAGTGTACGGCTGGGTTCGCCCCTGCCCCGACGGCCAGCAGCCCGATCACTGGGTGGGCATGCGCAAGGCTCCGTCGGTGAACCAGCTCGAAGTGCTCGCCGCGATCGCCGCCGTGATGGCGCACGCCGATGCGCACGACGTCACCCTCTATACCGACAGCCACGCTGTGATCGTCGCGTTCGAGAAGGCCACCCGTTCTGAGGCGGTCAAGGGAGTGCCGTCTGCGCGCGTCGAAGCCCTGCACGAGGTGCTGCAGCACGTCAGCGTCGACGTACGCAAAGTGGCCGCGCACACCACCGACTATTGGAACAACGTCGTCGACCGCGTCGTGCGCGCCGTGATGCGCCGGCTCGAGGTCGACGCCGATCAGGTGCACCTGCCCAAGCAGGATGTCGTACAGGCCGCGCTCGACGAAGCCCGCCGCACATCGAACGAGACCGCGCGCAAAGCCGAGCGGGATGCCTCTGAACAGGCCGCGAAGTCCGCCGCCGCCGAGGCCCAACAGCATGAGGTCGAGAAGGCCGATCGGTTTGTCAGGTCGGGGTCGGGGCTGGAGTCCCAGCCAGGTCTGGCCCCCGTGTCGGCTGCGGCCGACTCAGCCACGCAGCTCACCGCCGCCTTGTCAGCCGAGCTGCTTGCGGCATCCGCTGCCGAGCGTGAAGTGCCCGACTACCTGGCCCCCACATCGGCTGGCGCGCTCAGTCCGCTGTTCGGGGCCGGCGCCGAAGTCGCAGCCGAACTCGCCGCTGCCGGCCTGGGTGATGGTCACGGTGACGGTGACGCCGATTCGACGAATGCTGCAGACGAGCCTGAAGAGACTTGGTCGGATCCGTTCGCGGTTCCGGTTCAGACCAGACGCTCGGTCGAGGCTCGGTCTGCACGTCAGCGACCTGCGAGCGCGCATATCGCCTCGGATCTGGCTTCGCCCCCAACTGCCGCACCCATCGACTCGATCTTCGACTTGGTCGCCGAGGCGAGCTCACCCACAGAGTCTGTCGAGGCTGCTCCATCGAACATCGACGAGGTTGACGTCGCACTCTTCGACACCGCAAATGCCGACGGAGGGCCGTTCGACCCGGGCCAGTTCGATCCAGGCCAGTTCGACGCCACATCGTTCCACATCGGCGCCGCCTCTGCCGCACCGCTCGATTCTGCGGACTCACAGGAGGCACGCTTCGCATCCGGTGAATTCGAGACCACTGATTTCGGGATCTTCTCTTCAGAGGCCTCTCCAGAGCCGACCATGACCTACTCGAGTGCGCCTCCAGCGAGCCGAGAGGATGACCTGCTTCAGCATCCTGCGTCAGCTCGTTCGAACGACCTGGGCCGCCCGACCGACGCCGACGTCTTCAGCGTGCCGAGGTCGAGCGACCCGTTCGTGCTGCTCGATCAGCTGCAACTCGAGAATCAGCAGCTGCGGCACGAGCATGCGGTGCTTCGTGAGGCGCTCGAGATCATGCTGCGCGACCGGCGCGCGTGAGGTTCTGCTGGGGATTTGGTGGGTCTGGTCAAACGTTTCTGTAGCAATTTCTGCCAGGGGCTTCGGGCTTCCGACTCTGGCTTCGTGTTCTGACAGTGGGTTCTAGCGTCAATCAGTAGGTTCTGACTTCGTGCTCTGACAGAGGATTCAAGCCTCAATCAGATTCAAGCTTCAATCAGTGGGTTGGAGCCTCGGGTTCTGTCCCCAGTTTCTAGCGGTATGTTCCGGCAGCAGTCTTGCTCGGTGCTGAGTCGGTCAACGTGACTTTCGTTCCTACTCCGCGCGATCCATCGGACAGAATGCAACCGCGCTTGAGATATACAACCAGCCCCGAGAACTACAGCCGCAATCACTGCCGAAACTGGCCGCATTATCGACAGCCCGGTTGGATTTCCCGGGGTACAACTGTGCACAGCTGCGAGGCTTCGCACAGGAACGACAGAGCACGGAGGCCGAACGCTTCAGCGGTGACGGCACCTCTTCGTAGTGAGCAAGTGGCGGCCTATCCTCTGCACACGTGCACGGTTCCGCTCAAATGCACACCGTTCCGCTCAGATTGAGGTGATCTCGGCGGAACCGTGCACACCTGAGCGGAACCATGTACGTGCCGCCCCCCCCCCCCCACAACGCCCTCAGCCGTTCTGTGTGAAGACCAAGTTGATCCCCCACTGCCCCAGGGCAAGCAGGTCACAAGCCTCGACAATCCAGCACGGGGTGAGGGCTCTGTGCAGACCAAAACGCAAAGCGCTGCACGACCAAGCGAAGTGCTCGCTCAGCCGTGCAGCGCAATGTCAAGGTTCTGCGATCAGCGTCCCGCACCGGCGAGAATCTCGTCTTCGATCTCTTTCAGAGGGCGCTTGGCCGTCTCACGCCACGACAGAACGACGATGAGCGAAGCCACACACAGCACGATGAAGTAGAGGTTGAAGACCCAACCGAGCCCGAGCGACGTCAGCCACGTGTTCAGGTATGGCGTCGTGCCACCGAACACGGCAACCGACAATGACATCGAGACTCCCAGTACCTTCGTACGGTACCGAGTCGGTACTTGTTCCGAGAGCACGCAGGCGAACACCGACGTCGCACACGCATTCAATGTGAGCGCGACCGCCTGCGCGACCAGCAGCGTCCATGATTGCGTCGAGATGAGCCCCATCAACGGCAAAGCCAGCACGGCGAACCCTGCGGCCCAGATGGCGAGCATCGGTTTGCGTCCGATGCGGTCAGAGAGCATGCCGGCGAAGGGCAGCGCCACGATTCCGATCACCTGGGCAATGAGGCTGGCGGTGAAGGCCGCTTGGGCGTCCATACCACGCTGGCTGATCGCTACGGTTGATGCGAACGAGTTCCATGTGTAGTAGACGACCGAGGTGCCGCCGACGAAGATGAACATCTTCAACCCGATCACGAACAGTGCACGCGATGACAGGGTCTTCTCGGGCTGAGCGTCGTTCGACTGTTCGGCCGACTCTTCGTCGGGCAGCGACTCGACCATCCCGCGACGCATGAACAGCACCGCCACTGCCAGCAGTGCCCCGGCGATGAACGGCACACGCCAGCCCCATTCGTGCATCTGTTCGCTGGTCGTGAAGCTGGTCAACAAGCTGCCGAACAGTGTCGCCAGCAGAGTACCGGCGCCAATGCTCACATACACCGAACTCGACCACAGACCACGCCGTTTCGGCGGTGCGATCTCAGAGACATAGGCGTATGAGGCAGTCGACTCACCGCCATGCGCGAACCCCTGGGCGAGGCGCGCGATCAGCAGGACGAATGAGGCCCAACCACCCACGGCCTCATACGAGGGAGCGATGCCGATCAGCAGGCTGCCACCTGCGGTCGTCAGCATGGTGGTCACGAGCACGACCTTGCGCCCGTACCGGTCAGCGAGTGCACCGAACACCATGCCGCCCACCGGGCGGGCGATGAAGCCGACGGCGAAGACCAGCAGCGTGCCGAGCAATGCTGACACCTTGTCTGACTGATCGAAGAGCGCTCCGGCGATGTACGTCGAGAAGATCGCGTAGACGGTCCAGTCGAACCACTCAAGCGCGTTACCGACGGCGCTGGCCGCGAGCGATCGGCGCAGGTGGCGATGGTCTACAGCATTTTCAGTGGATGCTGTGGCTGCGGATGTTTCTGAAGTCACGCTCATCTCGGCCCTCAGATCGTCTCGCTGGGGCGCCGCTGTGCTGGCACCTCGATGGCTTCGAGCACGACGGCGAACGTCGAATCGACAGCATCGAAGTACGCAAACGCGCCGTCGCCGTCAGCGCCGTAGCCGCTGCCGGTCTGTGCTGGGGCAGTGCCCAGCGCAGCGAAGGCATCGACGACCTCCGCGGCGGAATCGACGAAGAAGCCCACGTGGTGCAGACCGTATCCGCGGCTTTCGACCCACTCATGGTAAATGCTGGGGCCGTCCATCGGCTGGATCAGCTCGATCTGGGGTGAGCTGCCACTCAGTGCAAGACGCATCGAGTAGGTACCCGGCTGACCGCGGTAGGTCAGCTCCGGAACTGAATCGGGTGAGTATGTGTAGATCTTCCATTCGTCGTAGCCGAGCTCTTTCCACGCTTCGATGGCTTGAGCCAGGTCAGGGACCAGAAAGGCCACCTGATCGACGGGATGTCCGCGCAGAACTTCTGGAAGCGCGAGTGATGTGGGGTCTGGGAGAGATGCCATGTGTTCCTCATTGAATCGAACATGTTGTGAGCGCACCGTAGTGCGAATGGTCACACACTAAGAGATTGGATCCAACGATTGCAACTTAAGTCCAGAATCGTATTGATTCAGCCATAATCAAGAGATTTTGGATACATATTTAGATCGCCGGTAAGCGACTCTGACTGCTCTCTCAGCTGTCGAACACATGCACGGCATGCTGGAGTGCCAGACGTGTGCGCCGAATGTGCATCTCCAAGACAGCCACGGCTGCCACCGAGTCACCCCGCATGAGCGCATCGACAAGCAGCCCATGCTCGCTGGCGATCAGCGCCCTGCCCCGATCATCCTGCATCTCGGTGAATCGACGCCGATAGTGCTGTGTCACGTCCCAGAGCTGCCCGACCTCGCGTTTGACGTAGCCGTCTGGCGCCGCCTGATAGGTCAGCGAATGGAACCGTCGATCCAGCGCTATGAACTCGCGCACATCGCGACACTCGTCAACAGCTCTTCGAGCGACATCGATCTCTTGCAGCTCGGCCTCACGCAGACCAGGCAGACTCTGTTCGAGCAGCAGGGGCTCCAGCCGTTCCCGCACGCGATAGAGCTCGACGCATTCGTCATGCGTCAGCGAAGAGACCCACGCCCCGGTGTTCGCCACCAAGCGCACCAGCCCGCGCCCAGCCAGCACTCGTAGTGCTTCGCGAATCGGCACACGACTCGCTCCGAGCTGTTCGGCCAGTTCTTCCTGCCGCAGGCGTTCTCCAGGCAGAAGATCGCCATCAAGGATCAACGCACGTAGCTGGTCGACGACACGACCGGTCGATGTCTCTTTCATCGTCCCCATACCAGGCTCCTCCCAAACCTCGATCCTGCGACTGGACGTCACACCCCCTCACGGCCGGGCGACTGCTGACTCGCTGTCTCAGAATCCCGCGGCTGTCCCTGCCAGGGCGCCCAGGCTGTCGACATCGCGCGCAAACCATCATGAGTGTACCAAGGCTCGCCCCTGCACGACGCAGACCTTCACTCATTATTGGATACATTGAGAGGCCTTATGGTCGCGATAATCGAATATGAATCCCTGAGGGCACTTGCATTGGATCCAATTACCGTTTTAGAGTGATGCCCAGTCGACAAGCGACGGCGACGAATCATCCGTCTGCTCGACCACACCACGCATGCACTGTCAAAGGAGAAAGTGACGATGCCCAAGACTGTCAATCTCAGACCCGCCGTTCCATGGGTCGAGCTGCGCGCGACCGCGAAAGACTGGGACGAAGCCGACCCACAGCTGCTGCGCGACATGCTCGCACAGATGCATCTCATCCGCGCGTTCGAAGAGAGCGTGCTCGACCTCGCCAGTCAGGGCCTCGTCCACGGCCCCGCACACTCCAGCATCGGCCAGGAGGGCGGCGCCGTCGGTTCGATCACCGGCCTGCGCTCGAGTGACGGCATCAACGGTTCGCACCGCGGCCACCACCAGTTTCTCGCCAAGGCTCTGCGTCACGTGCATCGCGGCGCGTACGACCTCGGCGCCATCGTCGACGACACGACGCAGGAGGTACTGCAGCGCACGCTCGCCGAGATCCTCGGTCTGGCGCAGGGGTACTGCAAAGGCCGCGGAGGCTCCATGCACCTGCAGTGGCACAAGGCCGGGGCACTCGGCACCAATGCCATCGTCGGCGGCGGGGTGCCGCTGGGCGCGGGCAACGCCTGGGCGCAGCGACATGCGGGCACCGACGATGTGACGTTCACCTACTTCGGCGATGGAGCCACGAACATCGGCTCGGTCCTCGAGTCGATGAACCTCACCGCCGCCTGGGACATCCCCCTCGCGTTCTTCATCGAGAACAACGGCTACGCCGTGTCGACCAACGTCGACGAGGTCACCGGCGAGTCACGGCTCAGCGGGCGTGGCCCCGGCTTCGGCATTCCCTCATGGCGCGTCGACGGTATGGATCCGCTCGCCGTGCACCTCGCGACCGAAGCCGCCCTCGACCACATGCGCGCGGGCAAAGGGCCGGTCGTCATCGAGGCGCTCGTCTATCGGTTCTTCCATCAGAACGGCCCCTACCCCGGCAGCGCGTTCGGCTACCGCACCAAAGCCGAAGAGGCCGAATGGCGTGAGCGCGACCCGCTTGAGAAGGTCGCTCTCGAAGCGATCAAGCGCGACGTCTTCACTCGTGAGCAGGTTGATCAGGTGCGTGCACAGGCGCAGGATGCGATGCGTGCGGCCGTCTCAGCTCTCACCGAGGCCGATCCCGAGTCGCAGACGGGAGCGCTTCGAATTCGTCCGGAGCTCTGGCCCGAGCCCGGCTTCGTCGACGTCGGCGTGCGCGGAGACCTCAGCGAGATCGCCGACGCGCGCACGCTCGATCCGGTGGCGCTGGTCGTTGCCGCGACGGGCATCCGCACCAATGCAGATGCCGACACCGCAACGACCAGCCCGGCCGACGCAACGCAGCCAGAGACCAAGACGATGAAGTTCATCGACGCAGTGGCCAAGGTCATGGAGCGGCGCATGGAGACCGATGACCGCATCATCGTGCTCGGCGAAGACGTGCATCGGCTCAATGGCGGCACCAACGGCGCGACCAAAGGGCTCACGAAGCGCTTCGACGGCCGTGTGCTCGGCACCCCGATCTCAGAGAACGCATTCGCAGGCCTCGCCGGCGGCGTCGCCCTCGACGGGCGCTTTCGACCGGTCGTCGAGTTCATGTACCCGGACTTTCTGTGGGTGGCGGCCGACCAGGTGTTCAATCAGATCGGCAAGGCGCGCCACATGTTCGGCGGGCACAGCGCAGTGCCGCTCGTGCTGCGCACCAAGATCGCGATGGGGTCGGGGTACGGCTCACAGCATCTGATGGATCCGGCAGGCATCTTCGCCACCGCGCCCGGCTGGCGCGTGGTCGCCGCATCGACGCCCGCGGACTATGTGGGGCTGATGAACGCAGCCCTCGCGATCGACGACCCGGTCGTCGTGATCGAGCACGTCGACCTCTATGCGCAGAAGGGCGAGGTGCTGGTCGACGACTGGGACTACCAGCTGCCCTTCGGCAAGGCCGCAGTGCGCCGCGAAGGCTCAGAGGTCACCGTGTTGTCGTACCTCTCCATGGTGCAGCACTGCCTCGACGCGGTCGACGAGACCGGGGTCGACGGCGAGGTCATCGACCTGCGCTGGCTCGACCGAGCGAGCCTCGACTGGCAGACCATCGAGGCCAGTGTGAAGAAGACCGGTGCCGTGCTCATCGTCGAGCAGGGCGCTCAGGGCACCTCGTACGGCGGCTGGCTGGCCGACGAGATTCAGCGCCGTCTGTTCGACTGGCTCGATCAGCCGGTGCAGCGCGTGACCGGCAGCGAGGCGAGCCCGAGCATTTCCAAGGTGCTCGAGCGCGCGGCGATCGCCGGGCACGAAGAAGTCGTCGCCGGCCTCGAGCAGGTGCGCGCGCAGTTCGGAGGTCGATGATGCCGAAGACCGTGAACATGCCCGAGGTGCTCGCCGGAGCAGCCGAGGCGTCGATCAACGAGTGGTTCAAGCAGGTCGGAGACACGGTCGAGGTCGGGCAGCCGCTCGCTGAGATCGAGACTGAGAAGGCCGTCGTCGAGTACGAGGCAGAAGAGGCCGGCACGGTCGCACGGCTGCTGGTCGAGCCCGGTGAGACAGTGACCGTGGGTACCCCCATGCTGCTGCTCGCCCTGCCCGGCGAAGACCTGGACGCAGTGGGCGGTGGCGCTGATGAGGCAGACGGCGCACCTGCACCTGCTGATGCTGATGCTGATGCTGATGCTGATGCTGATGCTGATGCTGAAGCAGAAGCTGACGGTTCCTCAGCCGCAGATGCACATGCACCCGCAGATCTCTCCGTGACACCGTCGAGCGCTCAGCCCCCAGCGGTTCCCCAGCAAGAGGTGGCAGAGCTGAGCGATCGGGGCTCCGAGGCCGATGCGCACACGAACGGCTCGCGCCGATTCGCGAGCCCGTTGGCTCGCAGATTGGCTCGCGAGCGCGGCATCGATCTGAACCGCGTCGAGCCGACCGGCCCAGGCGGACGCATCGTGCGTCGCGACATCGATCGTGCTCACGCAGCTGCCTCTCCGGCGCACGCCGAGACGCCCGCAGGCGATGCCGCGGGCGCGACCCAGCATCCCCACGCTGTGCCTGCACCACCGGTAGTCACGAACCCGGTGCAGCGCACATCTCCGTCAGCCGGAGAGGTGCCGGACGGCGCCACGGCCATTCCCCTCACCGGGATGCGCCGCGCCATCGCCCGTCGCCTCACCGAGAGCAAGACGCAGGTGCCCCACTTCTACATCGATGTGGAATGTCGGGTCGACCGGCTGCTCGCGCTGCGCGCCGAACTCAACGAGACGATCGCAGGTGACGACCGTGCGCGACGCGTCTCGGTCAACGACTTGATCGTCAAGGCGGCGGCGCTCGCGCTGCGCGACGTTCCAGAGGCACACGTACTGTGGGACGGCGACCGGCTGCTCACCTTCGATCAGGTGGATGTCGCAGTTGCGGTGGCGATCGACGGCGGCTTGGTGACTCCGGTCGTTCGCGGTGTCGACCAGCTGAGCGTCGGAGCCGTGCACGAGCAGGTACGCGGGTTCGCGGAGCAGGCACGAGCCGGCCGCACCTCACCCGCTGATCTGGTTGGCGGCACGCTCGCCGTGTCGAACCTCGGCATGTACGGCACCAAGCGGTTCAGCGCGATTCTGAACCCCCCGCAGTCGGCGATCATCGCTGTCGGCGCCGCCTACCGCAAGCCCCTGATCGTCGACGATCAGATCGAGATCGGCACCGTCATCGAGTGCACGTTCTCAATAGACCACCGCGCCATCGACGGCGCGGTTGCAGCCCAGCTGAGCGCCGCCTTCCAGCGGCGGATCGAATCCCCCCTGTCGATTCTGGGCTGAAAGGTCGATGGCACCGAGCTGCTGATTCCCCTCCGGATCGGTGCCGTCGATCGCCCCTTGCAGTGCACGGTTCAGCCCAAATGTGCACGGTTCTACCCGAATATGCACGGTTTCGCTCTGATCGAGGTGATCTCGGCGGAACCGTGTACATCTGAGCGGAACCGTGCACGCGCCGCCCACCACGATGCCGCCCCGGCATCCTCAGCTCAGCATCCCTGCTATCCCGGCAGCCCCACGATCAGGCTGAGCGCGAAGGTCACGACCAGGCCGATCAGTCCCACGATCGTCTGCACCACGGTGATCGTCTTGAACGTCTCGCCCATGGTCATGCCGAACGACTCTTTCACCAGCCAGAAGCCAGCGTGATTCGCATAGTTGAAGAAGATCGAGCCCGAGCCGATGGCCACCACGAGCAATGCCAGGTTGACGGTCGGGTCAGCCGCGGCCAGCGGTGCCACCAGACCGGACGCACCGACGATTCCCACGGTCGCCGAACCGGTCGACACCGAGAGCAGCGCGGCAATCACCCACCCCAATACGACCGCCGACAGCGCCCAGTTCGACGCCATATGCATGATCGCGTCGCCCACTCCTGAGGCGATGAGCACCTTGTTGAAGGCTCCACCGCCGGCGATGATCAGCAGGATGCCGGCGATCGGCTTCAGCGACGAACCGAGCCACTTGCGCAGCTGCTCTGGCTTTGTGCCTCGACCGTAGCCGAGCATCACCAGTGCGACGAGCACCCCGATCAGCATCGCGACCACCGGGCTGCCGACGAAGCCGGCGACCTTGCCGGTCACAGAGTCGTTGCTCAGCAGCGTCGCAGTGAGCGTGCGAAACAGCATGAGCACCACCGGGATGAGCGTCGCAATGATCGCGACCACGAACGAGACCGGATGCTGTTCGGGCTGCGCGACCGGCGCATCCGGATGATCTTTGGTGACGTTCGCCACGCCGCCCGCCGCACCATCGAGGCCTGCCGCACCACCGAGACGCGACACGCCACCGGCCGCGTCACCAGTCGCACGTTTCGACGCGCTGGCTGACCCACCGGAATGCGCTTCGGAGGTCTGGGCTGCGGAGGTCTGAGCGGCGCCAGCCTGGACTGCGGCAGTCGGGACTGCGGCGGTCTGGGCGGCGCCGGTGAACTGCTCGACGAGGGCGGCATCCGGGCGAATGTGCAGCCGAGGAGCGACGAACCGCGCGTAGACCGGACCGGCGAGGATCACAGCGGGCACCGCGGCGATGAGCCCGTAGATCATGGTGAGGCCGAGATCTGCGCCGATGGTCGAGATCGCGGTCAGCGGGCCGGGATGCGGCGGGACCATTCCGTGCAGCGCAGACAGGGATGCGATGGCCGGGATGGCCACCCAGGCGAACCCCGAGCCTTTGAGCCGCCCAGCGCGCTCGATGCGCAGCGCGATCGAGAACAGCAGCGGCAGCAGCATGACCAGTCCGACTTCGAAGAACATCGGAATGCCGATGACGAACGCTGCGATCGCCACGAGCCACGGAGCTGCGCGGCCGGTGTGCTCGCCGATCACGATCTGCGCGATGCGGTCGGTGGCGCCCGAGTCAGAGAGCAGACGACCGAGCATCGCGCCTAAAGCCACCACGAGCCCCACGTTGCCGAAGGTATTGCCTGCGCCGTCTTCGATCGCGTCGATCAGGTCACCGGTGCTGAGCCCCGAGACGAGTCCGACGGCGACTGAGGTGATCAGCAGGGCAAGGAACGGGTGCATTCGCAGTTTGCTGGTGATGAGCGCGATCAGCATCAGCACGCCGCCGAGAGCGGTGCACAGCAACAGGATGTCGTGGCCTGACATGTGTCTCCTCGTTGAGTCTGAAACCGGTGAACACGCACCGGCCAGTCACGAGGTCGTGCGGCCCACGGCCAAAGATACTCCCGTTTCTTCGCTCAGGGTAGGGGTCACGGCCGGTGCGCTCGGCGGCCAGCCCGCGGACAGCATCCTTCATATTCAGCACAGCGCACGGCTGCAGCAGCAGACGGTTGCAGCAGCGCACGGCTGCTGCATGTGCACAGTTCCGCTGCATGTGCACGGTTCCGCCGAGATCACCTCGATCTGAGCAGAACCGTGCACATCTGGGCGGAACCGCGTACATCTGGGCAGAACAGAAAGCCCTCGCGGTCAAGGTGATCGACACCGGCAGAACCGCGTGCATCTGAGCAGAACCGCGCACATCTCAGCAGAACCGTGCACAGGCGCCCGCCCCAACTCAGTCGTTCTGCGGGAACCCCAGGTTGATCCCGCCGTGGCTCGGGTCAAGCCACCGCGACGTCACGGCCTTGGTCTGCGTGTAGAACCGCACGCCCTCGGCGCCATGCGCCTTGGTGTCGCCGAAGAGCGACTGCTTCCACCCGCCGAACGAGAAGGTCGCCACCGGCACCGGAATCGGCACGTTGATGCCGATCATGCCGACCTGCACCTCGCGCTGGAAGCGCCGCGCCGCACCGCCGTCGTTGGTGAACACCGCCGTGCCGTTGCCGAAGGCTCCCGAGTTGATCAGCTCGATGCCCTCTTCGAACGATGACACCCGCACGATCGCCAGCACCGGCCCGAAGATCTCTTCGGTATAGGCGCGCGAGGAGGTCGGCACTTTGTCGAGCAGCGTCGGTCCGAGCCAGAATCCGTTGGCATCGCCGTCAGGATTCACGTTGCGACCGTCCACCTCGACGACCGCGCCGTCGCCCGCCGCAATATCGATGTACGACGCCACCTTGTCGCGGTGTGCTTTGGTCACCAACGGCCCCATGTCACAGCCGCGTCTGCCGTCGCCGATGCGCAGCTTCGCAATGCGCTCCTTGATGCGGTCGACGACGTCGTCACCAACCGGGTCAACGGCGACCAGCACCGAGATCGCCATGCAGCGCTCGCCGGCCGAGCCGAACCCGGCGTTGATGGCAGCATCCGCGACCAGGTCGAGGTCGGCGTCAGGCAGCACCAGCATGTGGTTCTTGGCCCCGCCGAGCGCCTGCACACGCTTGCCGTGCGCCGTGCCGGTCTCGTAGACGTACTGCGCGATCGGGGTCGAGCCGACGAACGAGATCGCCTTCACGTCAGGGTGCGTGAGCAGGCCGTCGACCGACACCTTGTCACCGTGCAGCACGTTGAACACGCCGTCGGGCAGGCCGGCCTCCTTCCACAGCTCGGCCATCCAGATCGACGCCGAGGGGTCTTTCTCACTCGGCTTCACCACGACTGTGTTACCGGCCGCGATCGCGATCGGGAAGAACCACGACGGCACCATCGCGGGAAAGTTGAACGGGCTGATGATACCGACCACGCCGAGCGGCTCGCGAATCGAGTACACGTCGATGCCGGACGACACCTGGTCAGAGAACTCGCCCTTCAAGTGGTGCGCGAGGCCCGTGGCGAACTCCACGACCTCCTGCCCGCGACTGATCTCGCCGAGGGCGTCGTCGATCACCTTGCCGTGCTCGCTGGTGATGATCTCGGCCAGTTCGCCCTTGCGCTCGTTCAGCAGCTCGCGAAAGCGAAAGAGCACGGCCTGCCGACGCGCGAGCGACAGCTGGCTCCAGGCGGGGAACGCCGTCTGCGCAGAAGCCACCGCAGCATCGATCTCGGTCTGCGTGGCGAGCGGCACCTGCTTCGTCGCGACGCCCAGCGCGGGGTCGTAGACAGGAGACGTGCGCGCGCCGGGCTGCTCGACTGCGTGGCCGTCGTACCAGTGCGGCACGGTGGGCAGATCGGTGTGGGTCTCGGTCTGTGCATTCATCGGTGGATGCCTTTCTCTTTCGATCGTTGTATGTCGGCTCGCGATGAACGAGCCAGGCGAAGACGTGCGATGTTGGTGTCGGGGTGGCGCTGAAAGCTCATGCGGATGCCGTGTCGAGGATGCCTGCACGCAGCGGCAGGCCGGTGGCGCGGTACACCTCGTCGATCAGTCGCATCACCTCGCGCGAGCGGGCGAGCTCGTCGCCGTCACGCTGATTCGCCGCGTGCTCGGCACGCACCGCATCGAGCTGGTACGCGTAGGTGTGTCTCGTACCCGCGTGCGTGATGTGCTCGCCGGCGTCATCGGTGATGATGACTCGGTCGTCGACCTCGGGCATCAGAAAGCGGGGCACGCGCGCGGTGCCGCGCTCACCGTGTACCGTGATGCTGAAGTCGAATCCGTCGCCATGCTCGCCGCCGCCCGCTTCGAGCACGTCGTCGGCCATGCTGGCCTCGATGTGCACGGGCAGCTCGCCGAATGAGAGCTCTGCCGTCACCCGTTGGTCGACCCTGTGGTCGAGTCTCCAGACGTCGGCGCTCGCACGCCGCACCCGTCCAGGTGCAAGCCCGTCGCTGTCGAGGCCCTGCCCGAGCGCCTCGGCCAGCCGTTGCGAGGCGTGCAGCGCGTAGCATCCGACGTCCATGAGTGCGCCGCCTGCGAGATCGAAACTCCAGCGTGGGTCGTCTTCTGCAGGCTCGGGCATGTGCATATGCACGTCGAGTCCTGTGATTCGCCCAAGACGACCTGCACCGACCTGTGCCAGAAGGTCGCCGAAGAGCGGGTGGAACCGATAGTGCCATGCTTCCCAGAGCCATCCGGAGGAGTCTCTGAGCACCTCGGCCACCTGATCGAACTCGTCGAGATTCGCGGCGAACGGCTTCTCGAGCAGCACGCTCTTGCCCGCTTTGAGTGCGCGAACGGCCCATTGCGCATGCAAAGCGTTCGGCAGGCCGATGTAGACGAGATCGACGTCGGGCCGAGCGAGCAGCTCGTCATAGGTCGCAGCCACATCCTGCCACCCGTGCGTGTCTGCATACGCCCGCGCACGCTCCGGATCGCGGGCGGCGACGGCGACCAGCGCATCCCCGGTCTCTTGGGCCGGATCGCTCACAGCGGTGACCGTGATCCGAGCCGCGCCGATCGACCCTATGCGCAGCGGCTTCGCACTCATGGTCGTTCCAGGCTGCGCAGGAACTCGATGCTCTCGGCGACGTCGGCGACCGCTGCGTGAACGGCTTCGACGTCTGGCAGCACAGTGTCCTGCTCCATCGTGTACCACCCCTGATAGCCCTGGTCTTCGAGCGCGCGCACGATGTCGCCGATGTGCGCATCGCCCTGCCCGAGCGGCCGGTACATGCCCTGCACGACGGCCTCATAGTAGGTCAGATCGCCATCGCGCACGCGCTGCGCCATCGCGTTGTCGACGTCTTTGAGATGCGTGTGGCGAATGCGGTCGCCATGCTCACGAGCCAGCTGTAGCGGGTCGGTGCCGCCGATGAACAGGTGCCCGGTATCGAGAGTGAGCCCGATCGTCGACCGTTCGATCACACGCTCGACGTCGTCGCGGCTCTCGATCAGCGTGCCGACGTGCGGATGCAGCGTCGCCGTGATGCCGCGCGACTCGGCGGCCTCACGAGCGCGGTCGAGGTTCGCGAAGAAGACGTCCCACTGATCGTCGTCGAGCTGCACGCGCTCGTCATAGCCGTCTTCGCCGCTCACCGCACTGTAGATGACGGTGGTGGCACCGGCGGCGACGTACGCGTCGAGCTCGGCCTCGATCTCGGGCAGCGGGTCGTGGTCGGCTTTGTGCAGCACCAGCGGGAAGAACCCGCCGACGGCCTTCAGCCCGCAGCCGCTCAGCACCTGAGCCCGCTCTGCGGGAGCCTGCGGCAGAAACCCCTCGGGGCCGAACTCGGTCGCTGCGACGCCCAGGCGGCGCATGTCACCGAGCACTTGATCGGGATTGAGCTGGTAGCCCCAGTCGGGCACTTCGCACACTCCCCATGAGATCGGGGCTGCGGCGATGCGGTCGGTGATGGTCGTCATTCTGGGTCTCCTGATTCGGGGGATGCTGTGGTGGCTGTGGTGGGGACGGCCTGCCAGCCGCCGGTTTCGCGCGAGCGCAGCACCGCTTCGGTGAGCCGAGCCGCGACGAGCCCGTCAGAGCTGCCGGGGCCGGCGACGGGGTGCTCCGGAGTGTCGCGAATCGCGTTCGCCCAGTGCTGCAGTTCGATGCGGTAGGCCTCGGCGAAACGGGGGCGCCAGTCTGCGGCGAGGTCATGCCGCACCCCGCCGCCACGACGCTGCACCGCGGTGACTGGTGTCGTGAGCTCGAGCGTTCCGAGCTCCCCCACCGTCTCGCAGCGCACTTCATAGCCGTAGACGGCGTTGGCCGTCACCTCGACGGTGACCAGTGCGCCGTTGCGCAGACGCAGCAGGGTCACCTGCGGGTCTGCGTAGTGCACCCTCGTCGATTCCCGCGCCGCGAGCCAGAGCACCTCGAGCACGGGCGAGTCGAGCAGCCAGGGCATCACGTCGAGTTCGTGCACCAGCGAGTTCACGATGGTTGCGGTGGCGTCCCATCCCGCGGGCATCGACACGTTGCGGTGCACTGCGTGCGCGAGCAGGGCCGCCCCGATCTCGCCAGCGACGATGCGCCGGCGCAGGTCGGTGTATGACGGATCGAACCGTCGCATGAACCCCACCTGCACGAGGGGGCGTCCGGCCGCCTGCTCGGCTGCGACGATCGCCTCGCATTCGGCGACGGTCGGCGCCAGCGGCTTCTCGCAGAGCACCGGCAGTCCGGCGGCGATAGCCGCGAGCGTGAGCTCTGCATGGGTGCGATCGGCGGATGCGATGATGACCCCGTCGAGAGTCTCGCCTGCGATGAGGTCGAGCGCGTCGCCGCTCGCAACGGCTCCGATGGGTTCGGCCACCGCACGGGCGCGGTCGAGGTCGATGTCGGCGACCGCGGCGATGCGTGCCCCCGACACTGATTCGGTGATGGTCTTCACGTGATCGGCGCCCATGACCCCGGTTCCGATCACGCCGATTCGTAGTTGCTGATCGCTCATTCGTAGCCTCCAATGACATTCTGATCCCAGTCGATGACCGACCCGGTCACGACCCCGCTGCGTTCGCTCAGCAGAAACACGATCGCATCTGCGATCTCGTCCGGCTGGCCGAGACGGCCCATCGGCTGCGCGGCTGCAGCATTCTTCTGCCAGCCCTCCTCACCACCGTGAAAGGCGCGCTGAATGGCGTCTTCGCCTGGAGTCTGCGCCCAGCCGATGTTCAGCCCGTTGATGCGAATGCGGTCGAACCGATGCGCGAACGCAGCGTTCTTCGTCGCCGCAGCCAGACCGCCCTTCGAAGCCACGTAGGGCGCGAGATAGGGCTGCCCCGCGTGGCTCGAGATCGAGATCACGTTCACGATCGTGCCTGGTTCGCCACGTCGGCGCAGGTCGTCGATGGTGCGGGCCATCGCGAAGAACGGCGAGGCGAGGTTGAGCTGCAGATGCTGCTGCAGCAGCTCGTGTGTGGTGTCGGTGATCGTACCGCGGGTGGTGAGCCCGGCTGCGTTCACCAGACTGTCGATCCGGCCCCAGCGTTCGATGGTCTCGGCCACCGAGCGCTCGGCTTCGCCCGGCTGCAGCAGATCTGCCGCAATCATCAGCGCCTCCGCGCCATGCCGTTCGATCTCGTCCAGCACTGGTTTGGCCTTCTCAGCGTGACGGCCCACGATGGCGACCCCGCGCGCTCCTTCGCGAGCAGCTGCCACGGCGGTCGCGCCGCCGATGCCCTGTGTGCCGCCGGTGACGAGGACGACTCTGTCTTGCAGCAGATTCTTCATACGTGTGCCTCTCTGGTGAGTGGGGTGGGCCCGGCAGCATCGAGTTCAGAGGGGGCATCGACCTCAGCGGCGGTGTCCACTTCGTTGACGGTGACCACGCGGCCCTCTTCCAGGCTGCGCTGAGCGGCGACTGCGAGCGCGAGCGCCTGGCGTCCGTCGTCGAAGCCGGGCGAGAACGGCAGCCCCTCGCGTGCTGCGGTGACGAAGCTCTGCAGCTCGGCACGGTAGGCGGCCTCATACCGAGTCAGAAAGAACTCCTCCCACACCGCGCCTTGGTCGGTGCCCGCTGCAGTGTCGAGGCGCACCCGTGAGGTGCGATGGTTCTCGACCCGAAGCGTGCCGTCTTGGCCGAAGACCTCGATGCGCTGGTCGTAGCCCGAGGCGCTGTGTCTCGAGTTCACGATCAGCACCTGCACGCCGCTGGCCGAGGTGAGTGTGGTCATCGCCGTATCCAGGTCGCCGACTGCACGAGCGCCGACGTCGAAGAGCGCACCGCCAGATGCACTGACCGAGGCGATCTCACCGACCAGGTTCCTGGCCATGTCGAAGTCATGGATCGTCATGTCGCGAAAGATGCTTCCCGAAACCGCCAAGTACTCCTGCGGCGGCGGCGCAGGGTCGCGACTGGTGATCACGACCTGTTCGATGCGACCGATTTCTCCGGCTTCGGCACCGCCCATGCGGCGCCGAAGCTCGGCGAAGTCGGGGTCGAAGCGCCGGTTGAACCCGACCATCACACGGGCCGCAGCCGGGCCCAGGCGGCGCGCAGCGGCATCCACCGCAGCCAAATCGAGATGCAGCGGCTTCTCGCAGAGCACACGGCGACCGGTCTCGACCACACGCTCGATGAACTCCAGGTGCGTCGGCGTCGGCGTGCCGACCACGACGGCGTCGACACCGTCGTCGGCCAGCACCTCTTCGAGAGTGCCCGCGGCACGCGCGCCGTTCGCCGCAGCGACCCGCTCGGCCGCGGCGGGCACGGCATCCTGCACCCACCGCAGCTCGATATCGGGCAGTGCCGCCGCTGCTGCGGCGTGCACCTGACCGATGCGGCCGGCCCCGAGCACGGCCAGGCCGAGCGGCCGGCCCTGCTCGACGGCTCGGGCCTCACCCATGACGACCGCCTTCTGCGCCGTGGCAGTGCTTGGCCGCAGCGGCCTGCGACTCGTCGATGATCGTCGTCGGGCGGGTCACGGTGAGATGCGGCACGTCGACCGTCGAGTCCTCTTCGATGTCGTCGCGAATCGTGCGCAGCACACCGGTGTCGGTGTCGGTCTGCGCCAGCTCGTGCACCAGCTCTTCGAGCTCGGCACCGCCGGCCATCATGCTGGTCAGCTCGTCGAGGGTGACCTCGTTCTTGCGGTAGTAGCCGATGCTGCGGCCGCGCTTGAGCAGCAGGAACCGATCGCCGACAGGGTAGGCGTGGTGCGGGTTGTGCGTGATGAAGATCACACCGAGCCCGCGCTCACGCGCCTGGATGATGTAGCGCAGCACCACACCCGACTGCTTGACGCCCAGGGCGGCAGTCGGCTCGTCGAGAATGAGCACCTTCGCACCGAAGTGCACGGCGCGGGCGATCGCGACGCACTGACGCTCGCCGCCCGAGAGCGTGCCGATCGGCTGGTCGACGTCACGCAGGTCGATGCCCATGTCGAGCAGTTCCTGCTTCGTCGTGCGCCTCATGTAGTCGACGTCGAGGCGGCGGAACGGCCCCCACCCCTTCGTGACCTCCGACCCGAGGAAGAAGTTGCGCCACACCGGCATGAGCGGCGCGACGGCCAGATCCTGGTAGACCGTGGCGATGCCGAGATCGAGCGCCTGGCGCGGTGACGCCAGGTGCACCGGGTCGCCTTCGACCGAGAAGACGCCGTCGTCGTGCTTGTGGAGCCCGGCGATGATCTTGATCAACGTCGATTTGCCTGCGCCGTTGTCTCCCAGCACGCAGGTCACCTCGCCGGCGCCGACTTCGAGGTCGATGCCCTGCAGCGCGATGATGTTGCCATAGCGTTTGCCGACGTCTTCGAGCTTCACGAGCGGCGTGTTCCCGCCCGCCTGTGTGCGCGTGCCTGCCGCGGATGCCGTGGTCGCCGTGGTCGGGGCCGTGGTGGTTGCGGTCGTGTTCATTTCTTTCCTCCGCCTTTCGCAGCGCGACGCTGCAGCATGAGGTTCAGCACGGTGGCGCCGAGCAGCATAGCGCCGAGGAAGAACTTCAGCCAGTCTGGATTCCATTCGGCATACACGACGCCTTTGAGCGCCATGCCGTAGATCAGTGCGCCGATGGCGCCGCCGATGGCGCTTCCTGCGCCACCGGTCATCAGGCAGCCGCCGACGACGGCCGCAATGATGTAGAGAAACTCGTTGCCGATGCCCTCACCCGACTGCACGGTCTTGAACGCGAACAGCTGGTGCATGCCCAGCAGCCAGGCGCAGAAGCCGACGCCCATGTAGAGCATGATCTTCGTGCGAGCGACCGGAACGCCGACCGCACGAGAGGCGTCAGGTGCACCACCGCTCGAGAAGATCCAGTTGCCGCCCTTGGTGCGCTTCAGCAGCCACGTGGCGACGACGACCAGCAGAATCCAGTAAAAGACCGTGATCTTCACGTTCACGCCGAAGACCGGAATGTCAGAGGCGAAGACCGCCTCAGCCGAGTCGAACCCCGGCAGGCCCTGCACCGACGGAGTGGCGACTCCGCCGGTGATGAGCCTGGTGACACCGAGGTTCAGACCGGTCAGCATGAAGAACGTGGCCAGCGTGATGATGAAGCTGGCCAGCTTCGTCTTGGTCAGCAGCCATCCGTTCAGGGCGCCCACTGCCAGTGAGAAGACGAGGCCGAAGACGACGCCCAGCCAGACATTCGTGCCGAACCAGTAGGTGAACAGGGAGGCGCTGAGCGCGCTGCTGATCACGCCGACGCCGGCCGACAGATCGACTTCGCCGCCGATCATCAGCAGCGAGACTCCGACGGCCATGATGCCGACCGTCGAGGCGCCGTAGAGCACCGTGGCGATCGACGACGGCTGCGTGAATGTCTGAGAGACCGAGGCGAACAGGATGAACAGTACGACGGCTGCCGATCCGGCCCCGAACTCAGGCTTCGAGAAAATGCGTACGAACACGCTTGAGCGGGCGACACGTTCGTCTTTGCCCGGGGTGGGGCCGGTCTTCGCAGGCCCCACCGCAGTGGTCGAGGTGGTCATGATGTGCTCCTCAGCTTCAGAATGAATCGGGCAGACTAGCGTGTGCCGTTCTTGGCGAACTCTGCGACTGCGTCGGCATCGTCCTTCGTCAGGATGTTCGGGCCGGTGTAGACCGGTTTGCCGCCGCCGATCGTGTTGCCGTTGGTCTTCTGCAGCCAGATGTTCTCAACGCTCAAGTACCCCTGCAGGTACGGCTGCTGATCGACGATGAAGGCGAGTCGGCCGTCCTGCAGCGCGGTGATGGCGTCGGCGCTCATGTCGAAGGTCGCGACTTTGGCACTGCTGCCTGCGCTCTGCACGGAGTCCAGTGTGCTCATGGCGATCGGAGCGGCCAGGGCCATCACGTAGTCGATGTCGGTCGTGGTCTGCAGCTTCGATGTGATGGTCGACGCGGAGCTGGCCATGTCGGCGATGTTCACGTAGATCTGTTCGACCTGCCCGGTGAACGTCGACTTCACGCCCTCACAGCGCTGTTCGAGAGCGATCTGACCCTGCTCGTGCACGATGCAGAGCACCTTCTTGGCGCCGACCTCGTTGAGCTGCTTGCCCGCCGACTCACCAGCGAGAGTCTCGTTCTGCCCGAAGTGAGCCGAGATGCCCAGATCTGCGAACTGGTTCTCGCCTGCGTTGATCGACACCACGGGGATGCCTGCGGCCACAGCCTCTTTCACCGCGCCGCCCACGGCGTCTGGCTTCGACAGCGCCACGACGATGCCGTCAACTTTCTGGTCGACGGCCTGCTGCACCAGTTGAGCCTGTCGGCTGCCGTCAGGGTCTGATGAGTAGAGCAGTTCGACGTTGTCTTTCGACGCGGCGGTGTCGCCGCCCTTGCGGACGATGTCCCAGAAGGTATCGCCGGGAGCCGCTGACGTCACCATGGCAATCTTCAGACGCGGCGTGTCGACGTTCGCGCTCTTGGCCCCTGCCGGGCCGGAACACGCCGCCAGGGACACGCCGGCGATCACTGCGATCAGCAGCGCGAGCATCCTGCGGATGCCATTGCGTCGCCGACGAGGTGCGGTTGCAGCCGCGCCGGGGCTGCCCGGCGTCGTTGTCGTGGTGTTCATGTTGTCCTCACTTCGTTGTGATTCGGTTTCTGTTGCGATTCGATATTCGATTGGTACTGCGGACTTTCTGATGCTTCTCGGTTCTGTGATGTTTCTCGGTTCTGAGCGGTGGCTCAGAAGCCGTGTCTCACGTTCAGGCGTTCATCGGTTGGCATCCACCAGTTCTGCGGCGTTCACCGCGAATTCCGGGCGACCGCCCGCGAGCACGGCGGCGACGGCCTGCGCAGCCATGCGGAAGGTCGCTTCGCTGGCCGCGACCGAGAGGCCGGTGACGTGCGGGCTGACCAGCACGTTGTCGCGGTCGAAGACCGGATGATGCGGTGCCGGTTCGCTGGCGAAGACGTCGAGCCCGACGCCGCCGAGCACACCGGCTTCAAGCGCCTCGTCGAGCAGATCGATGTCGACCAGCCCGGCACGTGAGCAGTTGATCAGCACCTGCCCGGGCTTCGCGCTCCACAGCAGATCGCGGTCGAGCAGCGGCCGATCGGTCTCGGGCACATGCAGCGTGAGCACGTCGCTCTCGGCGACCAGCTCGGCGAGCGACCGGTTGGGCAGGTCGTCGGCCTGAATGTACGGGTCGTGCACGCTCACCTCGAAGCCGAGCGCCTGACCGAGCTGCGCGACGATGCGGCCGATACGACCGTAGCCGACCACGCCGAGGCGGCTGCCGAGCAGATCGCCGGGAGTCGGAATGGGTGCGGTGCCCCACTGCCCCGTGCTCACCAGACGGTGCTCCTGCGGCACACGCTTGACGAGTGCGGCGGCGAGCGTGATCGCTCCCTCGGCCACCGCGCGGGCGTTGCTGCCCGGGGTGATCGCGACCGGGATGCCACGCTCGGTGGCCGCCGCGACGTCCACCCGCTCGACGCCTACGCCGGTGCGCGCGATGACCTTGAGCGCCGGCATCGCATCCAGCGCCGCACGGTCGACCACGTAGGCCGCACGCACGATCGCCCCCTGCGCCTCGGCCAGATCGGCTGCGCTCGGATCGGTCACCAGGCGCACGTCGTCGCCCAGCCACTCGGTCACCAGCGCCGGATCGACCGGGCCGAGGCCCACGACGACCGGCTGACCGCCGTTCATGTCAGCCATGTCGCACCTGCTCTGGAGCGTTCGCACGCACCGCGACGGTGGTGCTGCCCGCCTCGTCGGGAATCTGCTGCCAGCGGCCGTCGGCGGCGCTCTGCTCGGCGGCTGTGACGACCGAGTTGGCCGCGACCGCATCGTGGATGTTCGAGTTGGCCTGTCCTGCTCCGGTGACGGCCTCGAGGAACTTGCGCGCCTCGATCACTTTAAGGTCGTCGTAGCCCATGGCAGTGCCCGCGCCGGGCTGAAAGTGGCCGAAGTCGCCGTAGCCGTCACCGGCGTAGACGGTGGTGTAGCCGAACTCAGCGGCGCCGCGCCCCAGAGCGACCTCGAGCTCGTTCATGCGCTGGAAGTCCCAGCGCACCGATCCCTCAGTGCCGTAGATCTCGAAGCCGTAGCTGGCCCGAGGGCCCACAGCCACGCGCGACGCCTCGAGCGTGCCCACCGCGTCTGCACCGACTGCCGCCCCTGAGAGGCGCACCAGCATGCCTGCGTAGTCTTCGTTCTCGACCGGCTTGCGCACGCCGTTCTCGATCACCGCGAAGTGTGTGGCGGCGCCCATCGGCAGCTCCGGACGATCTGTGTAGACCGTCTTGGTGACCGCGCTCACCTCGGCGATCGGTCCGACGGTGTAGTGGATGAGATCGATGAGATGCCCCATGAGATCGCCGAGCACGCCAGAGCCTGCCAGGTTGCGAATGAACCGCCACGACAGTGCGCCGTTGGGCTCGGCCGAGTAGTCGGCGAACATGCGACCGCGCACGTTGGTGATGCGGCCGAGGGTGCCGTCGGCCACCAGCTCGCGAATGTGCTCGACCACCGGTGCGTGGCGATAGTTGAATCCGATCGAAGTCACCACGCCGGCGGCGTCTGCGGCTTCGGCCACGCTGCGAGTCTCGTCGACGTTGCGGCCGACCGGCTTCTCGATCCAGAACGGCTTGCCTGCCTTGGCCGCGGCGATGCCCATCTCGGCGTGCAAGAAGTTCGGCGCGCAGATCGAGACCACGTCGACCTCGGGATCGTTGAGCACGTCGTGATAGTCGGTGGTGAACTTCTCGTAGCCCAGCACGTCGTGCGCGTAGGCGGCGCGGTCGGCGGCGGTGTCGGCGGCGTGCACCAGGCGTGGCGCGATGCCGAGCTCTGGGTAGACCAGCGGCAGGTTGCGGTAGGCACGGCTGTGCAGCTTGCCCATCCATCCCACCGAGATCAGGCCGACGCCGATCTGTCGCGGAGGGTTCGTCGTTGGTGTGTCGGTCATTGGTGTGCTCCGTGTCTCTGAGTGCTCAGTGTTCGTCAAAACTGGGGTGCTGGGGTCGGTTCAGCTCTGCTCACGCAGCCCGGTCACGGTGTCGTGCACCGCTTGGGCCAGCAGAGTCGAGTCAGAGCCGATGGTCAGAAAGGTGAAACCGCGCCGCTGATAGGCCCGCGCAGCTTCGAGATTCGCAGCCAGGATGCCGACCGAGACGCCGTGCTGTCGACCGGCCTCGAGCACCCGGTCGAGCGCCTCTTGAAACACCGGGGCGTCGAACTGACGCGGCACCCCGAGTGCGTAGCTGAGATCGAGCGGCCCGACGAAGAGCACGTCGACTCCAGGCTGCGCGGCGATCTCGTCGACCGTCTCCAGCGCAGCGAGCGTCTCGATCTGCACCACGGTGATGGTGTCGTCGTTGGCGCGATCGAGCGCCTCGCGATCCTGCCCCCAGCGGGCGGCACGGTTATACGAGGCCACCCCGCGAATGCCCTCGGGCGGGTAGAGCTGGCCGCGACGAGCCTCAGCGACCTGTTCGGCAGAGGTGATGCGCGGCAGCATCACGCCCGCCGCCCCCGAGTCGAGCACGCGACCGACGCGGATGCGCTCCGGCGTCTCGACCCGCACCAGTGTGGGCACGCCGTAGGCGGCCGCAGCGGTCACGATGTCGCCGATCTGCGACTCGTCGCCGCCACCGTGCTCGAGGTCGGCCAGCAGCCAGTCGGCGCCCGACGCGGCGACCACTTCGGCGGCCATCGTCGACCCCAGGCCGATGAACAGCCCGACGGTCGTCTCGCCGCGTGCGAAGCGCTGCTTGAGCTCTGCGTTCACTGTGAGGGGTGATACCCGGGCGGCGCTCATCCGTGCCACTTCTGATCTGCGCGGCCCTCGAGGTACTCGTCGTAGAGTTCCTCGACCACTTTGTCGCCGCTGACCTCGGCGGGCGAGACGTCCCACCAGACCTCGGCGCCCGGCAGGTCGACCTGCGGCACGGTGGCCACCACGATCACTACCGGGTGCGTGGCTCCGCGGGTGCTGTCAAGCGCCGCACGGAACTCGTCGGCGGTCTCGACATAGTGCGTCTCAGCACCGAGGCCGTGCGCGATCTCGATCAGGTCGATCTTCAGGTAGTCGCCCTCGAGACGGCCCGGCTTGGTCTCGCCGACCTCTGTGACGGCCTGGTGCAGCGAGGCTCCAGACTCGTCGCGATAGCGAAACTCATTGGCGAAGTGACGGCCGGTCTTGCCCATCTGCAGACGACGGATCACCTGGAAGCCATGGTTCTCAGAGACCACCAGCGTGAACCCGATGCCCTCGGCGGCTGCCGTGACGATCTCGGTGGGCTGCATCAGGAAGGTGCCGTCGCCGATGAAGGCGGTCACCCGGTGCTCCGGGTTCGGGTCGGCCAGGCGCACACCGATCGCCGCAGGCAGCTCGTAGCCCATGCACGAGAAGCCGAACTCGAGGTGCGCATGGCGACCGTCAGTCGCATCCCACACCTTCTGCAGGTCTCCCGGAGGGCTGCCCGCCGCCGCGATGATGGTGTCGCCGCTGCGTGCGTGCTCCTGCAGCACGCCGATCAGCTGCCCCTGCGTGATCACGGCGTTCGTGACCGGCGCATCCGGGTGATCGGCGCGAACGAACGCCCGATCGGGGTCGAGAGCCGCTGCTCGCTTCGGCGCCCAGGCATCCTGCTCACGGGCGATCTCTTCGCGCCAAGCCGCAGGGATGCTGTAGTCGCCCAGCTCGTCGGCCAGCGCCCGCAGCGCGAGCTGCGCGTCGGCGACCGCGGCGACCGCGCCCTCTTTGATCGCGTCGAACTCGCTGACGTTCACCGAGGCGAAACGCGCGTCGGACGCGAAGAGCGACTGCGAAGCGGTGGCGAAGTCGGTCAGTCGAGTGCCGACGTGCACGATCAGGTCGGCATGCTGCGCCAAGTGATTCGTCGCCGGGGTGCCCTCGAGTCCGATTCCGCCGACCTGGAAGGGGCCGGGCTCGAGCACGGCGCCCTTGCCGCCGAAGGTCTCAGAGATCGGCAGGTCGGTCGAACGTCCCAGATCGGTGATCTCGCGCTGGGCGTCGGAGTAGATCACACCGCCGCCGGCGATCATCAGAGGGCGCTCGGCCCGACGAATGAGCTCGGCGATCTCGCCGATCTCGGCGGGGTCGGGCAGCGGACGACGGATCTTCCAGTCACGCGGTTCGAACATCTCGACAGGCCAGTCGTGTGCATGCGACTGCACGTCCTGCGGCAGCGAGAGAACGACGGCACCCGTCTCGACAGGGTTCGCCAGCACGCGGAACGCCTGCGGCAGCGCCGTCATCAGGTGCTCGGGACGACTGATGCGGTCGAAGAAGCGCGAAACGGGACGGAACGCGTCGTTCACCGTGGTGTCGGGCGCCGCTGGGTTCTCGAGCTGCTGCAGCACCGGCCCCTGGCGGCGGGTCGCGTAGGTGTCGCCGAGCAGAAGCAGCAGGGGCAGCCGGTTGACCGTGGCGAGGCCCGCTGCGGTGATCGTGTTGGTCGCCCCCGGACCGATGGATGCGGTGACCGCGAGCGCCTGACGCCGCTTGGCCGCTTTGGCGTAGCCGACGGCGATGTGGCCGAGCGACTGTTCGTTGCGGCCCTGGATGAAGGGCAGCTGGTCGAGGTTGGCGGCGAAGGCCTGCCCCAGCCCGGCGACATTGCCGTGGCCGAAGATGCCCAGGGCTGCGGGGATGAAGCGCTGCCGCTCGCCGTCGACCACGCTGTGCTGCGCGGTGATGTAGCGAACGATGGCCTGCGCGACGGTGAGCCGCACCGTCCTGCCGGATGCTCCGTGAACCATGTCGGGTTCCTCTCTGCGAGTTTCGCGTTCCTGAATCTGCGAGTTTCGTGTTCCTGAAGTCGTCTCGTTTCGAGCGGTGTCGAAGCGCGACGCTGATCTGTTGGGGTGTGTGCGGGCGTCAGCTGCGCAGCCTGGTCAGCCGTGCAGCACGATGGTCTTGACCTCGGTCATCTCGGCGACCGCGGCGCGTGGCCCCTCTTTGCCGATGCCGCTGGCTTTGAGCCCGCCGTAGGGCATCAGATCTGCGCGCCACAGCGGCGTCCAGTTGATGTGCACCGAGCCCGCGTCGACCTCGCGAATGACCTTCGTGATCGTCGAGACGCTGCCGGTGAAGACGCCCGCTGCCAGGCCGTACGGGGTGCCGTTCGCCACAGCGAGGGCGTCGTCGAGGTCAGAGGCCTCGGTGATCGCGACTGCCGGGCCGAAGAGCTCCTGCTGCGAGAGTGGGTCTTCGAGCCGCACACCGTCCACGATCGCCGGCTGCACGACCGCACCGTCACGGTCGCCCCCGGTGACCAGTCGGGCGCCGCGCGAGACCGCATCCCGAATGCTGTCGTGCACGCGCTCGGCCTCGCCCTCGGTGATCAGCGTGCCGATGTCTGTCGACGCGCTCGACGGGTCGCCGGCCCGCAGCTGCGAGACCTTCGCGGCCAGGGCATCCACGAAATCGGCGTGCACGTCACGGTGCACGACCACGCGCTGCACCGAGATGCAGACCTGGCCCGCGTTCGCGTAGCCGCCCTTTGCGACTGCCTCGGCAGCGCGCTCGAGGTCGGCGTCCGGCAGCACCACAGTCGGAGACGAGGCGCCGAGTTCGAGCGAGAGCTTCTTGACGCCGGCGATCTGAGTGATGCGCTCGCCCACTCCGGTCGAGCCGGTGAACGAGATCTTTCGGATGCGCGGGTCGCTCACGAGCAGGTCGCCGATCAGCGAGCCGGCACCGGTGAGCACGGAGAGCACGCCCTCGGGGAGCCCTGCGTCGACGAAGCACTGGGCCAGTGCGAGCGCGGTGAGCGGCGTGGTGCGGGCGGGCTTGAGGATCACGGCGTTGCCCGCTGCGAGCGCCGGGGCGATCTTGTGCAGCACGAGCAGCGACGGGTAGTTGAAGGGGGTGATCGCGGCGACGATGCCGACAGGCTGGCGGACGGTGAATCCCACCTTCTCGAGACCGGTGCCGGGGTTCGCGTCGAGGGGCAGCGTCTCGCCGTAGAGCTGGGTGCCTTCGAAGGTGGCCAGGCGGATCAGCTCGCCGCTGCGTGAGCACTCGGCGGTGGCCTCGGCGATCGTCTTGCCGTTCTCGGCCGAGAGGATCGCCGCAATGCGGTCGACGCGCTCATCGGCGAGCTCGGCAGCACGAAGCAGGATGCCCGAGCGCTCGTGAGCTGGAGTGCGACGCCAACGGGCGGCACCGGCTTCTGCGGCGCGGACGGCTTCTTCGACGTCTTCGGCTGCAGCAGCGGTGATCTCGGCCACGGTCTGGCCGGTGTAGGGATTGGTGACTGCCTCAACCACACTCTGATCGCTCGCCGACTGCCACTGGCTGCCGATGAGCAGCTGCCCCGCGTGTGCGAGTTCTGCCGCGCCCTGCGGGTTGTGTGCTGACGCCATTGTCACGATTCCTTCGCTTCACCGTTCGTTTCGAGCTTGTGGCCGCTGAAGCCGATGCTGTCGGCTCTTCTGACGCCGGTGCTCGCAGTCTCGTCTGAAACTCGTTCATCTCGGTTTCTTCTGAGGCCGGGGCCGCTCAGCTTCATGCGGTCGTACTCGATTCGAGTCCAACCTCAGTGTTGGACCGGTCCAACTTTAGGCATAAGACCCAGGTCAGTGACAAGTGCTGCGGCCCAGATATACGATCTGGACTTCTCGTCGTGCGCCGACCTGAGTTCCTGCACCTGTACCGAGCTGGGTTTCTGCTCGTGTGCCGGGGCACTGACTCCCCACTCTCAGCAAATCCTCGGCGAGACTGCCGTTGACTCACGCCGGCGCTCACTCCGGCTGCCCTGCGCATCGACTTCGCTGCGCGCGGTTGCGCCGACAGCTGCACGGTTCCGCTGAAATCCCCCTGATCTCAGCAAAACCGTGTACATCTCAGCGGAACCGTGCACACCGACCGAGCACTGTCCGCAGCCAGCGCCGCTCGGCGCTCGATCACAGCCCCCTGAACCCTGCAATTGAGCCCTGCACACCGGCCGCTCCACACAGGCTCGCAAGTTCAGGCCCAGAGCAGATCAGCAGTTCCCCGCGCCGTCGCCCTTCGCACCGAGAGAGGCCGCTTCGCCGCGGCCAGGCAAGGGTCACGCAGCAGTCGAACCGCGCACGACAAGTCGTGGAATCACCAGCCGCTCGCGATGCCCCTCGAACGGCCCGTCGGCGTCGAGCAGCAGACGCACGGTCTCGTGCGAGATCTCCTCATTGCGTGGATCGACCGTGGTGAGCGAGATGCGATCGATGCCCGAGAGCGCCGTGTCGTCATATCCGGTGACCGCGATGTCTTCGGGCACGCGCAGCCCGAGCTGTTCCACTGCGGTGATCACGCCAAGCGCCGCCAGATCGTTCACCGCCACGATCGCGGTGGGACGTTCTGCAGCTGGGAGCAGGGTCAGATTCTCAATCGCCGAGGGGCGTACATCATCAGGATGCAGGGCATGGGTCCTGATCGCGGCACCCGTCTCAGCGGCTTTCGTCCCACCAGCTTTCGTCACAGTTTCCCCCGCCACGCCCTCCGGCGCAGCATTCCCCACCGCAGCATCCGGCACAGCTCCCCTCCCAGCGGTTTTCGTCGCAGCATTCCCCACCGCAGCATCCCCCATCACACGGGCTCGCCCGCCGGCATCCCCCGGCGAACGCGTCAGCAGACGACGTGTCGCCTCGATCGCTTGCTCCGTCGTGTAGTCAGAGAGCTCGACCTCGATGTGCTCGGCCAGTCGATGGCGACGCATCGCGCCTTCGTACGCATCACGTCGATTGACAGCTGCGCCGCCGCCGGCACCGCCGACGTGGGCGATGCGTCTATGCCCGCGCTCGACGAGATGATCGATGATCAGATCGATGCCGATGACGTCGTCGTTGCGCACCACATAGACGTGCTCGAGGTCATCAGCCGTGCCGCTGGCGACTACCGTCGGTATACGTTCCATGAGCGGCTGCACGATGTCGAGTGAGGGCACCGACCCGATGACCACCAGACTGCTCGGATGCATGTCACGCAGCACGGGGAGCACACGATCGTCGAACTCCCGGTTGCCACCGGCGTCGGTGAACAACGCGCTCGACACGAGTGTGCGCTGCCCTGCACCGCGCAGCTCGGCGCGAATTCCCTCCAGAATCTCGGCGAAGATCGGGTTCGCGAGGTCGGGCACCATCACTCCGACGAAGTCTCCGTCGCCGGCTGCAAGGGAACGCGCCATCCAGTTCGGTGAGAAGCCGAGCCGCTGCGCCGCATCGAGCACGAGCTTTCGACGCACATCGCTGACCCGCGGATCGTCGTTGAACACCATCGAGACGAGAGACTTCGACACGCCGGCTTCAGCCGCCACGTCTCTGATCGTCGGCCCACTTCTTCGACCTTGCCCCATGATGCCCCCTTTGGTGCCACATTCATCATCGCAGCATTCGCCGCGCGTCGTAGCCCGCTCTGCGCACTCGCAGCGCATCCCCTCACCCACCGAAGGGCAGCCTCGCATCGATCTGCCCGGCATCCCAGGTCTCGCGCAGCCATCCGTGCGCCGGGTCGTCCTGGATGAGCCACTCGCGGTCACCCGCCCCGGCCATCACGTTCAGGTAGTACGCGTCGTAGCCCGGCGCGGCCGCCACCGGTCCGTGATAGCCGTACGGCACCAAGGCGATGTCGCCGGTGCGCACCATGGCGCTGATCTCGATCGGCCGACGATCTGACGGATACGTCGCGAACAGCGCGAACGGATCGGCTTCGTGACTCGCCGCCTCCATCCCAGCCTCGACAGCCCGAGCTCCGGCATCGGCGACCCTGCCCAGCCCGCGCTCGACTTCGACCTCGAAGTAGTAGATCTCTTCGAGCGCCGTCTCGACTCCGGGCACGTCGCGGTCGTGCTTGTGCGTCGGGTACGACGACCAGCAGCCGCCGGGGGTGAGCACCTCGCACGCGATGATCGCCCCGGCACGCAGCCGGGCCGGCGTGCCGAAGTTGTGCACCTGTCGACTCATGTTGCCGCTGCCGCGCAGCTCGACCGGCACGCTCTCGCGCCGAATCACCTCGACCGGCAGCCGCAGATCGGTGTATGCCTGCGACACCGACACCCGACCGTGCCCCGTGAGTGTGTACTCGGCGTCGATGGGCAGATAGAGCGCATCGGCCGGCCCGTCGAACACCGACGCCCTCCCGCGCAGCTCCACGGCAGCATCCGGCGCCGCGCCGGGCACGCTGTAGCGCACCTCGCACTCACCCGTCAGCGGCAGGATGATCGACTCACGCCCGCTCGCCCGCTCGCTGACCGGCCCCCGGTCGAGATCGGCGATGCGCAGCGCGGTGTGACGCCAACCGGGAACGCCGCGGTCGACCACGTCGCCCCAGCCGTCACGAGCGAGTTCGCCGGGTCGATAGGCCCATTTTCGGGTCATGCGGATGCTCCCCTCACGCCCGCGGCGTCAGCCGCCTCGGCAGGTGTCTCGCCGGCAGGATCGCCGTGCACCAGTTCGACGGCGCGAGCGACCGCACCCTCGACATCGCCGTCGGGTGGGTAGAGCAGCGAGCGTCCCACGACCAGGCCGCGCACTCCCGGCAGCGCCAACGCGTCGGCCCAGCTTCGGAACGCCCCCTCTGGGTCGGCGCTGGTGTCGCCACCGAGCAGAAGTATCGGCAGCGTCGTCGCCGCCGCTACTGCAGCCATGTCTTCGACCACCGGCACCTTGAGCCAGGTGCTGCGCGAAGACCCGCCGAGCCCAGATGCGATCGCCACCGAGCGCACGACGGCCTCGGTGCTGAGGTCGTTGACGACGCGCGTGCGCTGTCCCTGGGGCACGCGCCGGCTGATGAACGGCTCCAACAGGATCGGCACGTCTGCCTGCGCGAAGGCGCTCACCTCAGCCGCGATCGTCTCAAGGGTGCGCACGGTTCCCGGGTCGTCAAGGTCGATGCGCACGAGTGCCTTGCCCATATCGAGTCGGTCGCGCAGCACGTCGGCCAGCCGGTGTGCGGTGAGGCGGTCGTCCATTTCGAAGGATGCGCCCGCGAGCCCGCCTCGATTCAGCGACGCGATCGCCACGCGGCCGTCGAGCAGCCCGAGCAGTGCGAGGTCGTCGAGCACGTCGGGGGTGCCGAGCACTCCGTCGACTTCGTCGTTCTCGAGTGCAGCCGCCAGACGCCGCAGCAGGTCGTCTCGGCTCGACATGGCCATGGGGTCGTCGCCGATGCCGAGCGCTCCACGTGCCGGGTGATCGGCTGCCACGATGAGCAGACGGCCGTCATCCTGCAACAGCGGCCGGCGAACGCGATCTGCATGTGACATGTCGATGCGGTGCGGCTCGCAGGCGCGCACCTCGCGAAGCTCGGCGAGCACTGCTGCGAAGTCGTCGTCAGGGATCGTACTCATGCGCGTACCTCACTGTGTGCGTCGTCTGCATGGTTCGTGGCACCCGCATGACCGGTCGAGCCGAGCATCGCATCCACCTCGAACTCGGTCGGCATCGCGGTCGAGCATTCGCGGCGCGATGCCACGATCGCTCCGGCGGCGTTCGCGAAGCGCAGAGTCCGTTCGAGCGGCCAGTCATTGAGCAGCCCGTGGATGAGTGCCCCGCCGAACGCGTCGCCGGCACCCAGCCCGTTCACCACCACGACCGGCGTCGGCGGAACCTCGACGCGTTCGGTCGCAGTGCGTGCGAGCACGCCTTTCGGCCCCTGCTTCACGATCGCGAGCCGCACACCGGTCGCCAGCAGCGCCTCCGCGGCGCGATCGGGATCGGTCTCTCCGACGGCGACTTCGCACTCTTCGCGATTGCCGACGGCCACGGTGACCTGCGGCAGGATCTGCGTGATGCGTTCGTGCGCCACAGCCGAGCTGGGCCAGAACTGCGCACGGTAGTCGAGGTCGAGCACGACAGTCGGCTCGTTCCCGCCGCCGCCTGCCCGTCGCAGGGCCTCGAGATGGGTGTCGAAGCTCGGCTGCTCACTGAGCCCGGTGGCGGTGAGCCAGACCAGACGTGGTCGCTTCAGCGATGTCGACGTCGACGATGCCTCGGGCAGCACCTCGTCGAGCTGTTCGGGCAGCAGGCAGAGGTCGGGGGCCTTGGGCTCTCGGTAGAAGTAGAGGGGAAAGTCGTCGGGCGGAAAGATCTCGCAGAATGTGACTGGAGTCTGGTACTCGGCCACTGTGCGCACACCGGTCGAGTCGACGCCCAGGCGCTGGAGCTCGTGCCGCAGGTATCGGCCGAAGGGGTCGTCGCCGACTCCCGAGATCAGCGCTGGGTGGTGCCCGTATCTGGCCGCCGCAACGGTGACGTTCGCTGCCGAGCCGCCGAGGTATTTGCCGAAGCTGGTGACGTCTTCGAGCCCGAGGCCGTTCTGCAGCGGGTAGACGTCGACGCCGAGGCGCCCGAGTGCGACGACGTCAGGAGTCGACGAGGGTGCGCCAGCGGTGCCGGTGTCTGCATCTGTGCCTCTGTGAGGGCTCGTGGGGGGAGCCGAGTCTCCGACCGAACTATTGGACCGTTCCAATTCTGTCTCCTTCAGTGCGCCTTTGCAGTGAGTAAGGGGTACTGACGAGACTAGCCCACCGAGACGACCGGCGTCGAACGTGACGGGCGATTCCGTGGAGCGCGAAGGTGCTCAGGAGGTGAGCTGGAGTGACGATCGGCTCGGTACGACGTGCTCTGCGATCTGTCTGCGGCGCTATGCGGCGGCGACGGTGAGCTGCTCGCGCACGACAGCCGCAAGCTTCTCTGCCCAGTCGTGTGCGACACGCTCTGACGTCGCCTCGACCATCACGCGAACGAGCGGCTCAGTGCCGCTCGGCCGCAGCAGCACGCGACCTTCGTCACCCAGCTGAGCCTCGGCATCCGTCACCGCGTCTTTGATCACGGCGTTCGACGACAGTGCGGTCTTGTCGACGTCGCGCACGTTGATCAGGGTCTGCGGATACACCGTCATCGCCTCGTCGGCGAGAACCGAGAGCGGCTTGCCCGTCTCGGCCATGACCGAGAGCAGCTGCAGGCCGGTCAGCAGGCCGTCGCCTGTGGTGGCGTAGCGGCGAAAGATGACGTGCCCAGACTGCTCGCCGCCGAGACCGAGGTTCGACCGGTTGAGCTCTTCGAGCACGTAGCGGTCACCCACAGCGGTCTGACGAACCTCGATGCCCGCCTTCTGCATGGCGAGGTGCAGGCCGAGGTTGCTCATCACAGTGCAGACGAGCGTGTTGCCGGGCAGCTGGCGCCGACGGTGCAGCGCAGTGGCGAGGATGGCCATGATCTGATCGCCGTCGATCACACGGCCGTTCTCGTCGATGGCCAGGCAGCGGTCTGCGTCGCCGTCGTGGGCGATGCCGACCTGTGCACGATCTGCGATGACCGCCTCTTGCAGCTTCTCGAGATGCGTCGAACCGACGCCGTCGTTGATGTTGACCCCGTTGGGATCTGCACCGATGAGTCTGACGAGCTTGGCACCGGCGTCGGTGAACGCCTGGGGCGAGACCCCGGCTGCTGCTCCGTTCGCGCAGTCGAGCGCCAGACGAATGCCGCCAAGAGAGTTGGGCACAGTGCCGAGCAGGTGCAGCAGGTACCGGTCTTCTGCGTCTGCGAACGTGGAGATGCGTCCCACATCGGCACCGGTCGGAGCGAGCTTCGGCTGGTCGAGTTCGACCTCGATCTTGTCTTCGACCTCGTCAGGCAGTTTGAGACCGCCCTTGGCGAAGAACTTGATGCCGTTGTCTGGTGCGGGGTTGTGCGATGCAGAGATCATCACGCCGAAGTCGGCCTGCAGATCCTGCACGAGGAACGCCGTCGCCGGCGTGGGCAGCACGCCCGCGTCATGCACGTCGACTCCCCCGCTGGCCAGCCCCGCCGCGACCGCAGCGCCGATGAACTCACCGGAGATGCGTGGGTCGCGACCGAGGACGGCCATGGGACGACGACCCGCCGCCCGCGCCTCAGCGCCGAGTACCCGCGCAGCGGCCTGAGCCAGCTGCAGCGAGAGTTCGACGGTGAGGTCGCGGTTGGCGAGTCCTCGCACCCCATCGGTGCCAAAAAGTCGAGGCATGACGTTCCCAGATCGAGCGGTTTAGCGCTTCGAGTACTGAGGAGCCTTACGGGCTTTCTTGAGACCGGCCTTTTTGCGCTCTTTGATTCGGGCGTCACGGCTCAGGAAGCCGGCCTTCTTGAGCTCGGGTCGGTTGTTGTCGGCGTCGATGCCGTTGAGGGCACGGGCGATGGCCAGACGCAGTGCGCCAGCCTGACCCGAGGGGCCGCCGCCGTTGATGGTCGCGGTGATGTCATACGCGCTCTCGAGCCCGAGGAGCGTGAGCGGATCCTTGATCAGCTGCTGGTGCAGCTTGTTCGGGAAGTAGACATCGAGGGTACGGCCGTTGACCGTGATCTCGCCGCTGCCCGGAACCAGGCGCACGCGAGCGATGGCCTCTTTGCGACGGCCGACTGCGGCACCCGGCACGCTGAGGTTGCGCGGTGCGCGCTCTTCAACGGCCTCTGCGCCCTCAGGCGTCGAGGTGCTGTACGAAGTGAGGTTTTCTGTGTTCTCTGCCACGGTGTTCTCCTGTGAAAGTCTCTCGGCGCCGGTCACTGGGCGATCTGGCTGAAGGTGTACGGCACCGGCTTCTGCGCGGCGTGCGGGTGCTCGGCACCCTTGTAGACCTTGAGCTTGCCAAGCTGCTCGCGGCCGATGGTGTTCTTGGGAAGCATGCCGCGAACGGCTTTCTCGATGGCGCGCTCAGGGTTCTCGCGCAGCAGATCGCTGTACTTGACTCCCTTGATGCCGCCCGGGTAGTTCGAGTGCCGCCAGGCGATCTTCTTGTCGGCCTTGCCGTTGCTCAGCACGACCTTCTCGGCGTTGATGATGATGACGTAGTCGCCTGTGTCCAGGTGAGGAACGAAGGTGGGCTTGTTCTTGCCGCGCAGGATGGCGGCAGCGTGGCTGGCCAGTCGGCCGAGCACCACGTCGGTGGCGTCGATGATGACCCAGTTGCGCTTGATTTCGCCGGCTTTCGGCGAGTATGTGCGTGTCACTAGCTTCTCTCTCTCGATTTGAGGTGTTCGTGAATCCCACTCCGATGCGATTCCCGCGCGTCGAATGCTCCTTCTCGCCCCGCAGTCGACATCGGCCACCGCGATGCGTGACCTGTCGAACGAGACGTTTGGAGCATCCTCAGTCGTGTGAATACAGACGGTGGAGGGCTCAAGTCGGGCAGCACAGCTGTTGCACAAGGCTCAGCCGCGCATACCAAAGAGAGAGTCTAGTCGAATGCGCGCAGCCACAGCAACCTGCGTGACGCCAGCGCTCGGGTGCGGCCTTGGCCGCCGTCAGAATCCCGCACGACGCGCCCACGTGGGCACAACCAGCTGTGAATGTCCGAGGATTCCCCTATCATTCTGCGTACCAGTGGCACGGCATATGCTCGCGTGGCATTGGTGCCGCTGAGACATTCAAAGGAGAATGCCCCATGTCCACGACGACACCCTCAGAACGGCCGACTGCAGGCGGGCAGCCTGCGGCATCCGCCGGAACACCTCCAGCAGAGTGGGATGAGTCGAAGCTCGTCTCAGACCCTGCGCTGCCGCCCACTGCGGTAGACCCCAAGCTTCTCGACAAACCGAAGTGGACCCCGGCCAAGGTCATCACCTGGATTCTCATCGCAGCCGTCGGTGCGATCGGGTGGACGATTCTCGCGGTCAGTCGCGGCGAGACCATCAACGGCATCTGGTTCGTCTTCGCCGGCGTCGCCTCATATCTCATCGCCTACCGGTTCTACAGCAAGTACATCGAGCGCAAGCTGCTGCGTCCGAACGACCGCCGCGCCACACCCGCCGAGTACTCGGCGAACGGCAAAGACTACGTCGCGACCGACCGCCGTGTGCTCTTCGGCCACCATTTCGCCGCGATCGCGGGCGCCGGCCCGCTGGTCGGCCCCGTTCTCGCCGCGCAGATGGGCTATCTGCCCGGCACACTCTGGATCATTCTCGGAGTGATCTTCGCCGGAGCCGTCCAGGACTACGTCGTGCTCTTCATCTCGACACGTCGGAACGGCCGTTCGCTCGGCCAGATGGCTCGCGAAGACCTCGGCCGCATCGGCGGCACGGCGGCCATCATCGCGACTCTGACGATCATGATCATCATCGTCGCGATTCTCGCGCTCGTCGTGGTCAACGCCCTCGGCGAGAGCGCCTGGGGCGTGTTCAGCGTCGGCATGACGATCCCGATCGCCCTGTTCATGGGTGTGTACCTGCGCTACCTGCGCCCGGGCAAGATCATGGAGGTGTCGGTGATCGGCATCGTCCTGCTGCTGGCTGCGATCATCGGCGGAGGCTGGGTTTCGAACACCGATTGGGGCCAGTCGATCTTCCATATGGATCGCATCGCCATCGCCTGGGCGATCATCATCTACGGATTCGTTGCCGCGGTTCTTCCGGTCTGGCTGCTGCTGACCCCGCGCGACTACCTCTCGACCTTCATGAAGATCGGCGTGATCCTGCTGCTCGCCGTCTCGATCGTGGTGGTGCGCCCCGAGCTGAACGTCCCGGCGTTCAGCGAGTACGCCTCACGCTCTGACGGCCCGGTGTTCAGCGGCCCGCTCTTCCCGTTCCTCTTCGTAACCATCGCATGCGGCGCCCTCTCCGGGTTCCACGCGCTGATCGCCTCAGGCACCACCCCGAAGATGGTGCACAAAGAGCGGCAGACTCGATTCATCGGCTACGGCGGCATGCTCATGGAGTCGCTCGTCGCTCTGATGGCCTTCGTCGCAGCCCTCTCGATCGACCGCGGCATCTACTTCGCGATGAACTCCTCGGCCGCGGCGACCGGAGGCACGGTCGAGGGCGCAGCCAAGTTCGTCAACTCGCTGGGTCTCAACGGCGTGCACGTCGAAGGCAGCATGCTGCAGCAGGTGGCCAACGACGTGGGCGAGCACTCGATCGTCTCGCGCACCGGCGGTGCTCCGACCCTGGCCGTCGGCATCGCCGAGATCATGCACAACATCACTCCCGGGCTGAAGGCGTTCTGGTACCACTTCGCAATCATGTTCGAGGCGCTGTTCATCCTGACCGCGGTCGACGCTGGCACGCGCGTCGCACGATTCCAGCTGCAGGAGGCCGTCGGCAACTTCTGGCCACGGTTCAAAGACAACAACTGGCGACCGGGAGTGTGGCTGGCAACCGCGATCATGGTCGCCGGCTGGGGCTACATCCTGATCTTGGGTGTGACCGATCCGTTGGGCGGCATCAACACGTTCTTCCCTCTCTTCGGCGTGGCCAACCAGCTGCTCGCCGCGATCGCCCTCGCCGTCGCAACCGCCATCTTCGCGAAGAAAGGCCGCAAGTACTTCAAGTACCTGTGGATCACCGGAATCCCATTGGTCTTCGATCTCGTCGTCACGCTGACCGGTTCGTGGTACAAGATCTTCTCGTCGAACGCCACGATCGGCTATTGGGCCAATCACTTTGCGACACGGGGCAAGCTCGCCGAGCTGCGCGAGTCTGGCACGGTCGCCGGCGTCGCCATCGCCGAAGAGAAGGTCGCAGCGCAGATCACCAGCTTCGAGGCGACGATCCGCAACACCGCGGTGCAGGGTTCACTGTCTATTCTCTTCGCCGTGCTGACCGTGATCGTGATCGTCGCGGCGCTGACCAAGATCGTGCAGGCCTGGCGTGGCAACGGGCTGCCGACGACCGAGCCGGCGCCGGTCGCCAGCGAGACCTACGCACCGTCGGGGCTGATCGCCTCACGCGAAGAGAGCGATCTGAATCACGAATGGGAGCAGGTCTCCCCCGAGAAGCTGAAAGTGCACGTGAGCGGATGAGCAGCGCAACGCCACACACGACGAACGCCGTGCTCGCCTGGCTCAACGGCATCCGCCGTCTGCTGCGCGGCATGCTCGGGGCGAACGCGTACAACGACTACGTCGCGCACCGTCAGCGGGTGCACCCCGACAAGCCGGTGATGAGCGAACGCGAGTTCTGGCGCGAGCAGGCACGCGAACAGGAGGCCAACCCGGGGGCGCGCTGCTGCTGAGCCACCCGGCCTCTCGGCCCCTCAGTCGCTGAACGACTCGGACCCGCCAGGATGCACCCCGTCTCGGCGGGCCCGAGTCTGTTCGGCCCGCACCGCCAGCTCCGCATCAGCGGGGTACCCGACCTCTGCAAGCACCAGCCCATGGCCCGGCACCATCTTGTATTCGGTGCCTCGGCTGCCCCGGTCGCGCAGGCGCACGAGGTCGTCGATCTCGAGATCTCCTGCGCCGACGGCGAGCGTCGCCCCGACGAGACAGCGCACCATATGGTGGCAGAATGCGTCAGCCTGCACCGTCGCGATGAGGATGCCATTCGGCGTCGCCACAGACGTCACGCCAGAGGCTCTGGCTGCTTCGCGACGCCACTCGAAACGCTGCAGCTCGCGAATGGTCGTCGCTCCCGCACGCGGACGGCAGTACGCCGCCCAGTCATGCAGCCCGAGCAGAGTCTGCGCCGCACGATTCATGCGCTCGACGTCGACGCGCTGCGGCCATGCCAGCACGTGTCGTCGCAGCAGCGGGTCGTGCGTGCCCCAGTCATCACTGACTCGATACTCGTAGCGACGCCAGATCGGAGAGAATCGGGCGTCGAAGCCAGGTGCAGCCGTGCGCACACTGCGGACGAGCAGGTCGGGCACCCGACCGAGAACGCTGCGCAGGCGAGAGCACAGCACACGTGCCGCGCGCTCCGGCAGCGGTTCGCCCAAGTCGCACGACGCCTCAGTTCCGCGTGTGTTTCGCTTCGCGCGGTCGGCGCGCGCGAGCTGCTCGAGTGCACCGACCGGCACGTCGACGTGCACCACCTGACCGGTCGCATGCACTCCGGAGTCGGTACGTCCCGCGACCACAGTGCGAACGGGCTCGCGCAGGATCAGCGCCAGGGCATCCTCGAGCACACCCTGCACGGTGCGCCGCCCCGGCTGCGCGGCCCAGCCCTGAAAGTCGGTGCCGTCGTAGGCGAGGTCGATGCGCACCCGGGTGCTGTCGCCTCGGTCGCTCATGGTGCTCCTGTCTTCGTCAGTTCCCTGCTCAGCCATGTCCGGCTGCCTCGTTGCTTCATCCGTCGGCGCTGCCGACACCATGCTGCCACGCCCGCAGACGACGAAAAACCCGCCGAACCGGATCACCGGAACGACGGGCTTCTCAGATCAGTCTGATCGACTACTTGTCGTCAGCCTTCTTGGTCTCATCAGCCTCGATGGCCTCGTCGACCTGCTCGGCGGCCTCGGCGACCTCAGCCTCGGCCTGAGCCTCTGCCTCGATCTGCGACTCTGAGCCCTGCACCTGGGTGTCGGGCTCGACGGCCACGGTCTCTTCTTTGATCTGCTCGTCGACGTCGGCTGCGACCTCGACGGCCTCGTCAGCCGCGTGCTTGCCGCCGCGGTTCTTCTTGACGACGGGCTCGAGCACCAGCTCGATACGCGCCAGGGGCGCATTGTCACCCTTGCGGTAGCCGAGCTTGACGATGCGAGTGTAGCCGCCCTCGCGGTCGGCAACCTGCGGCGCGATCTCAGTGAAGAGCTCGTGCACGACAGACTTGTCGCGGATGATCGCGAGCACCTTGCGGCGCGACTTCAGGTCGCCGCGCTTCGCGAACGTCACCAGACGCTCGGCGAACGGACGCAGTCGCTTGGCACGGGTCTCAGTGGTGGTGATGGCCTTGTGCTCGAACAGCTGCATCGACAGGTTCGCCAGCATGAGCCGCTCGTGTGCGGGGCTGCCTCCGAGACGCGGGCCTTTAGCGGGCTTCGGCATGATTGTGGTCTCCTTCTTCGGTCAGAAAGTTATAAGTGTGGTCAGGCCTGCGTGTCGTCTTCGAAGCCCGTGTAAAAGTGGGCGCCGTCGAAGCCGGGCACTGCATCCTTCAGCGAGAGGCCGAGCTCTTCGAGCTTGTCCTTGACCTCGTCGACGGATTTCTGACCGATGTTTCGGATGTTCATCAGCTGCTGCTCGCTCAGAGCCACCAACTCGTTGACGTAGTTGATGTTCTCGCGCTTCAGGCAGTTGTACGAGCGCACTGAGAGATCGAGATCTTCGATTGGCGTCGACAGCTCGGTGGGAGCCACCACGTCTGCCGGTGCCGGACCGATCTCGATGCCCTCTGACTCGGTGTTCAGATCGCGGGCCAGGCCGAAGAGCTCGACGAGCGTGCTGCCGGCCGAAGCCACAGCGTCGCGGGGCGAGATCGAGGGTTTGGTCTCGACGTCGATGACCAGCTGGTCGAAGTCGGTGCGCTCACCGGCACGAGTCGCCTCGACGCGGTAGGTGACCTTCATGACCGGAGAGTAGATCGAATCGACCGGGATCTGACCGACCTCGGCGTATTCGCTGCGGTTCTGCTGCGCCGTGACGTAGCCACGGCCGCGCTCGATGACCAGCTCGATGTCGAGCTTCGCGTTAGCGTTCAGCGTGGCGATCACCAGATCGGGGTTGTAGACCTCGACGCCGGCCGGCACGGTGATGTCGGCAGCCGTGACCTCACCGGCACCCTGCTTGCGCAGGAACGCGGTGATGGGCTCATCATGGTCGCTTGAGACGACGAGCTCCTTGATGTTCAGAATGATGTCTGAGACATCTTCGACCACACCGGGAACCGTGGTGAACTCGTGCAGCACGCCGTCGATGCGGATGCTGGTGACGGCCGCGCCCGGAATCGACGAGAGCAGCGTGCGGCGCATGGAGTTGCCGAGCGTGTAGCCGAACCCCGGCTCCAGCGGCTCGATGACGAACCGCGAGCGGTTCTCTGAGACGACTTCTTCAGTGAGTGTGGGTCGCTGTGCAATCAGCACGTGTGTTTCCTTTCGGCGAATCGACCGCCATATGACGACTCGCGTGTTCTGGGAATCCTCCCAGGACCGGTATTTGGGATGATGACCACGAAACCGGCGACGTTAGGGCGAACGCCGCCGGTGACGCGAACGTGCAGCGATTCAGACCCGGCGACGCTTCGGCGGGCGGCACCCGTTGTGCGTCTGCGGAGTGACGTCGTTGATCGACCCGACCTCGAGGCCGGCGGCCTGCAGCGAACGGATCGCGGTCTCGCGACCCGACCCCGGACCCTTCACGAAGACGTCGACCTTCTTGACGCCGTGATCCTGAGCGCGCTTCGCAGCGTGCTCAGCCGCCTGCTGTGCGGCGAAGGGCGTCGACTTGCGGCTGCCCTTGTAGCCGACCTCACCGGCAGACGCCCAGGCGATGACCGCCCCGGTGGTGTCGGTGATGGTGATGATGGTGTTGTTGAACGTCGACTTGATGTGTGCCTGGCCGACGGCGATGTTCTTGCGGTCTTTGCGGCGTGGCTTACGAGCCACGGCTGACTTCGGTGCTGCCATTGTTGTGCTCTGTCTCCTGAATCCTGTGGACTACTTCTTCTTGCCTGCGACGGTGCGCTTCGGACCCTTGCGCGTACGCGCGTTGGTCTTGGTGCGCTGACCGTGCACGGGCAGGCCACGACGGTGGCGGAGACCCTGGTAGCTGCCGATCTCGACCTTGCGGCGGATGTCGGCGGCAACCTCACGGCGAAGGTCACCCTCGGTCTTGTAGTTGTGCTCGATGAAATCGCGCAGTGCGACGAGCTGATCGTCGGTCAGATCCTTGACGCGGATGTCACCGCTGATCTCGGTGGCCTCCAGAATCTTGAGCGCGCTCGTGCGCCCGATGCCGAAGATGTAGGTGAGTGCGATCTCCACGCGCTTCTCGCGAGGCAGATCGACGCCTGCTAGACGTGCCATGCGGCTGCTCCTTATGGTGCATTGGAGGTGTCGGGCAGCATCTCCGTGAGTCCGCCTGATCGCTCAGACGATTTCACGGCCCCAGCCTCCGACTAGGGGTGTGCTGACTCTCGTCAGCGATGCTGCTTATTGTGGTGCTTCGGCCTACTTGTAGCGGTAGACGATGCGTCCGCGGCTGAGATCGTAGGGGCTGAGCTCGACGACCACGCGGTCTTCGGGCAGAATGCGGATGTAGTGCTGACGCATTTTGCCTGAAATGTGCGCGAGCACAAGGTGCCCGTTGGTCAGCTCGACGCGGAACGTGGCGTTGGGGAGGGCCTCGACGACTGAACCTTCAATCTCGATGACACCGTCTTTTTTCGCCATGTATGCCTTACCGCCTTGATCTCTAGAGTGGATACACCGATGCCAAAAGACACCAGTTAAACATCTTATGGCTTTTTTTGATGGTTGTACAGACCGGGCGTGTCGCGAATGCGACCTAGGCTGTCAGCGGAGTCGGCACGACGCCGAACGGCGCCAGCCCTGCCGCACCGCCGTCTGCGTAGCTCAGCGCCCAGATGCCGCGATCGGTCACGGCGACCTGCACCTCCCAATGTGCGCCGTCAGACCCGTCGGCAGACGAGATCGCCCATCCGTCGGGAGCGATGACGGTGTCTTCGGTGCCGTCGGTCAGCATCGGTTCGATGCAGATGACCAGTCCGGGCTGCACCTTCGCACCGCGACCCGAGATGTGGTAGTTGAACACCGGCGGGTCTTCGTGCATCTCGCGACCGATGCCGTGCCCGATGTACTCCCGCAGGATGCCGTAGTCGCCCTGTCCGAGGGTGTAGTCCTCGATCGCCGTGCCGACCTGGTTCACATGCTTCGCCGAAGCCAACGCTGCGGCGCCTGCCCACATCGACTGCTCAGTGACGCGGCTGAGCTCAGCCCGACGTGCACTGACTTCGGGGTCTCCCCCGGGAACGAGCACGGTGACGGCCGAATCGCCGTTCCATCCGTTCAGCAGCGCTCCGGCATCCACTGAGACCAGGTCGCCGGGCTCGATGACACGGTCGCCGGGGATGCCATGGACGATCTGCTCGTTGATCGAGACGCAGATCGCGTCGACATAGTCGTCCTCCAGAGCGAAGTTCGCAGTGGCGCCGTCGGATGCGAGCGTGCGCAGTGCGACGTCGTCCAGATGTCGCGTGGTCGCTCCCGGCTGAATCGCTTTCGAGACCTCGTCGAGCACGTGGCGAGTGGCCATCGCCGCATCACGCAGCTGCAGAATCTGCTGCTGGGTCTTGTAGTCGAAAGTGGGTCGACGGAACATCACTTCTCGCCGAGACCGGCAAGAATGCGGTCGGTGACTTCGTCGACCGCACCGAGTCCGTCGACCGTCACGAGCAGGCCGCGTTCGCGGTAGGTGTCGATCAGCGGAGCAGTCTGCTCTGCGTAGACCTCAAGACGGTGACGAATGACATCTTCGGTGTCGTCCGAACGGCCCTGCTCGACGGCACGCTTGTGCAGCCGCTCGACCAGCTCGCTCTGATCGGCCTCGATGAGCACGACCGAATCGAGCGCTTTACCAGCGTCACCAAGGATGTCATCGAGCTCTTTGACCTGCTCTGCCGTGCGCGGGTAGCCGTCGAGCAGGAACCCTTCGGCTGCGTCTGCCTCGTTGAGGCGTGAGCGCACCAACGCGTTCGTCAGAGAGTCGGGAACATACTCGCCGGCATCCATGTACCGCTTCGCCTCTTTGCCCAGCTCGGTCTGGTTCTTGACGTTCTCGCGAAAGATGTCGCCAGTCGAGATCGCCGGAATGCCCAGACTCTTCGTCAGACGTGCGGCCTGCGTGCCCTTGCCAGCTCCTGGCGGACCGATGAGAAGCAGTCGTTTGCTCATTTGAGTAGCCCTTCGTAGTGACGTTGTTGCAGTTGCGAGTTTATCTGCTTGACCGTCTCAAGGCCGACGCCGACGATGATCAGGATCGACGTACCACCGAAGGCGAAGTTCTGGCCGACGCCGAGGCCGCCCAGAACGATCAGCGGCAGCAGCGCAACGAGGCCGAGGTAGATCGAGCCGGGGAACGTGATGCGGCTGAGCACGTAGTTGAGGAAGTCTGCGGTCGGGCGACCAGCGCGGATGCCTGGAATGAAACCGCCGTACTTTTTCAGGTTCTCGGCCTGCTCCTCCGGGTTGAACGTGATGGCCACGTAGAAGTACGTGAAACCGACGATCAGCAGGAAGTACAGCGCCATGTAGAGAGGATGGTCGCCGCGGGTGAGGTAATTCGAGATGAACTGTACCCAAGCCGGCGGCTCCTGCGAGCCGTCGCCCTGGTTGAACTGCGCGATCAGTGCGGGCAGGTAGAGCAGCGACGAGGCGAAGATGACGGGCACGACACCGGCCATGTTCACCTTGATCGGAATGTACGTGGTGTTGCCGCCGTAGGTGCGGCGCCCCACGACGCGCTTGGCGTACTGAACTGGAACGCGACGCTGGGACTGCTCGACGAAGACCACGGCCACGACGAGCACCAATGCGAGGATCAGTACGAAGAAGAAGTTACGAGGCCCGCCGTTGCCGTTCCAGATGGCACCCATCTGGCTGGGGAACTGCGCGGCGATCGAGGTGAAGATCAGCAGTGACATGCCGTTGCCGATGCCACGCTCGGTGATGAGCTCGCCGAACCACATGATCAGGCCAGTGCCGGCGGTCATGGTCAGCACCATGAGCACGATCGTGTACCACTGGTCGTTCACGATGAGCGACTCGCTGCAGGCTGTGCCGTAGAGTGCGCCGGTTCGTGCGACGGTGACGAGTGTGGTGGCCTGGAGCAGACCGAGGCCAAGTGCGAGGTAACGGGTGTACTGCGTCATCTTGGCGCGACCCGACTCGCCCTCTTTGTGCAGCTCTTCAAAACGCGGGATGACCACACGCAGCAGCTGGACGATGATCGAGGCCGTGATGTAGGGCATGATGCCCATGGCGAACACCGAGAGCTGCAGCAGCGCACCACCGCTGAACAGATTCACGAGCTCGTACAGACCTGAGGTCTGCGATGTCTGATTGATGCACTGCTTGACAGCGCTGTAATCGACGTAGGGGGTGGGAACGAAGGAGCCCAAGCGGAACAGCAGAACGATGAATAACGTGAAACCAATCTTCTTTCGAAGATCAGGCGTCTTCAAGATACGGACGACGGCGTTCGACAAACCTCAGGCTCCTGTCAAGTTGAGACGTCTCTCGACCGTGACGTACGCCACGGTCGAGAGACGACACATTCTTTACTACTCTACCGAACCGCCGGCAGCAAGAATCTTCTCGCTTGCGGAGGCCGAGATCTTGTCAACGCGAACATCGAGCTTGACGGTGATCTCACCGGTTCCGAGCACCTTGACAGGCTCGCCAGCGCGCACGGCGCCCTTTGCGACGAGATCGTCGACGGTGACCTGGCCACCCTGGGGGTAGAGTGCCGCGAGGCGAACCAGGTTCACGACCTGGTACTCGACGCGAGCCGGGTTCTTGAAGCCACGCAGCTTCGGGGTGCGCATATGCAGCGGCATCTGCCCGCCTTCGAAGCCGGGACGCACCTGGTAACGGGCCTTGGTGCCCTTGGTGCCGCGACCTGCGGTCTTGCCCTTCGACGCCTCACCGCGACCCACGCGGGTGCGATCCTTCTTGGCACCAGGAGCGGGGCGAAGGTGATGAACCTTGAGCAGGCTCACCTTCTCCTCTTCCTGTGGCGCTTTCTTGTCAGCCATGCTCAAATCTCCTCAACCTTGATCAGGTGACGAACCGCGTTGACATACCCGCGGTTCACCTGGTTGTCATCCTTGATGACTGTCTGACCGATGCGGCGCAGGCCGAGTGAGCGAAGCGTGTCTCGCTGCTCGGGCCGTGCCCCGTACTTGCTCTTGACCTGGGTGACCTTCAGCTGGCTCGCCATCACTCACTCACCTTCTCGTCAGCCTTGAGCAGCGCCGCGGGTGCGACCTCGTCGAGGGGCAGACCACGACGTGCTGCCACGGCCTGCGGTTCCTCGAGCTGCTTGAGTGCGGCAACAGTGGCACGCACGATGTTGAGCGTATTCGACGACCCCAGCGACTTGCTGAGCACGTCGTGTACGCCGGCGCACTCGAGCACGGCGCGCACCGGGCCACCGGCGATAACACCGGTACCAGCTGATGCCGGACGCAGCAGGACGACGCCGGCTGAGTCCTCGCCCTGCACAGGGTGCGGAATCGACTTGAGGATGCGCGGCACGCGGAAGAAGTTGCGCTTGGCCTCTTCGACGCCCTTGGCAATCGCGGCCGGAACCTCTTTGGCCTTGCCATAGCCGACTCCGACGAGTCCATCGCCGTCGCCCACGACGACCAGCGCCGTGAAGCTGAAGCGACGACCGCCCTTGACGACCTTCGACACACGGTTGATGGTCACGACGCGTTCGAGGAACGGGCTCTCTTTGTCACGGCCGCCGCGATCGCCGCGATCGCGACCGGGCTGGCGCTCGCGCGACCCGTGACGACGCTCGCGCTCGTTGGGGTCGGTGGCCTGCTGGCTCTTGCCCTGGCCTTCAGCTGAGGTTGCGCTCACCTGCTGCTCCTTTGATGCTTCGGTCTTCGTCTGTTCGCTCACAGTGTCAGCCCACCTTCGCGTGCGCCGTCAGCGACTGCTGCGACTCGACCGGCGTACTGGTTGCCGCCGCGGTCGAAGACGACCGCCTCGACACCGGCCGCCTTGGCACGGTCGGCAACGAGCTGGCCCACCTTCTTGGCCTTCGCCGTCTTATCACCGTCGAAGACACGCAGATCTGCTTCGAGAGTCGACGCGCTCGCCACGGTCACGCCGCGGGTGTCGTCGACGACCTGCACGAAGACGTGGCGAGCCGAGCGGTTCACCACGAGACGGGGCCGCTGAGCGGTGCCGCTCAGGTGCTTGCGCACACGGACATGACGACGCTGACGCGCTGCCTGCCTGCTCTTGTTGCGTGAAGCCATGATTACTTACCAGCCTTTCCAGCCTTGCGCCGCACGTGCTCGCCTTCATACCGCACGCCTTTGCCCTTGTACGGCTCGGGCAGGCGCAGCTTGCGCAGTTTCGCGGCGGTCTCGCCGACAGACTGCTTGTCAATGCCCTTGACGATGACCTTGTTCTGGCCTTCGACCTCGAACGAGATGCCCTCGGGCGGGTCGACCACGATGGTGTGCGAGTAGCCGAGCGAGAACTCCACCGAGCTGCCCTTGGCGACGGCGCGATAGCCGGTGCCGACGATCTCGAGGCGCTTCGAATAGCCCTCTGTGACGCCGATGATGTTGTTGTGGATCAGCGTGCGGCTCAGTCCGTGAAGCGAACGCGACTCGCGCTCTTCGTCCGGACGCGCGACGATGACCTGGCTGCCGTCGACCGAAGCCGTGATCGGCTTCGGCAGTGACAGTTCGAGCTGACCCTTCGGGCCCTTCACTGCGACGTGCTGGCCGTCGATCTTGACGTCGACGCCTGCCGGAATCTCAATGGGAAGCTTACCGATACGTGACATGTTCGATCACCACACGTAGGCGAGGACTTCCCCACCCACGCCCTTCGCCTTGGCCTCACGGTCAGTCAGCAGACCCGAGGAGGTGGACAGAATCGCGATGCCCAGGCCGCCGAGGACCTTGGGCAGCTCGGTCGACTTCGCGTAGACGCGCAGACCGGGCTTGGAGACTCGCTTGATGCCTTCGATCGCACGCTGGCGATCGGAGCCGTACTTGAGATCGATGGTGAGCGTCTTGCCCACGCGAGCGGGCTCCTCGCTGACCTCGCCGACATAGCCCTCACGCTTGAGGATCTCAGCGACGCTGCGCTTCAGCTTGCTGGAAGGCAGCGCGACGCGCTCGATGTGCGCGTTGTTCGCGTTGCGGATCCGCGTCAGCAGGTCGGCAACGGGGTCTGACATTGTCATGTGCAGTGTTTCCTGTTCTCGCCAGGTATCCCCGCCCCGTACACGGAGCGGGGACCTTCGGCAATCGGTGTTACTTAGTGGTCTTGGTCTTGAAAGGGAAGCCCAGGGCACGCAGCAGCGAGCGACCCTGATCATCGTTGTCAGCCGACGTCACGATCGTGATGTCGAAGCCGCGCACGTGATCGGTCTGGTCCTGATCGACCTCGTGGAAGACCGACTGTTCGGTCAGACCGAAGGTGTAGTTGCCGTTGCCGTCGAACTGACGGTCGCTCAGACCGCGGAAGTCGCGAATACGCGGCAGCGACAGGCTGATCAGACGATCCAGGAACTCCCATGCGCGGTCGCCGCGAAGTGTGACGTGCGCGCCGATGGCCTGGCCCTCGCGCAGCTTGAACTGAGCGATCGACTTGCGAGCGTGGTTGACGTGCGGCTTCTGACCGGTGATGGCCGCGAGGTCGTGCACAGCACCCTCGATGAGCTTGCCATCGCGGGCAGCCTCACCGACACCGGTGTTCACGACGACCTTGACGATCTTCGGAACCTGATGCAGGTTCGTGAAGCCGAACTCCTTCTCAAGAGCCGGAATGATCTCTTCGCGGTACTTGACCTTGAGGCGAGGGGTCACCTTCTCAACCGTGGTGGTCTCTGCAGTCTCAGTCATCAGATGTCCTTACCCGACTTCTTGGCGTAGCGAACGCGGACGGTGCGCTTCACGCCATTGGTCTCAACTTCTTCGACTCGGAAGCCGACACGGGTCGGCTTCTTGGTCTCGGGATCGACGATCGCGACGTTCGAGACGTGAATCGGAGCCTCGAACTCCTTGATGCCGCCCTGCTCGCCGTTCACACCGGCGCGCACGTGACGCTTCACGATGTTCACGCCTTCGACGACGACGCGGTCAGTCTCGGGAATGACGCGCAGAACAGTTCCCTGCTTGCCTCGGTCACCGCCGCGATCCTGGCTCGCGCCCGAGATCACCTCGACGAGGTCTCCCTTGCGAATCTTCGCCATCTCAAATCACCTCCGGTGCCAGTGAAACGATCTTCATGAACTTCTTGTCGCGCAGCTCACGGCCGACGGGGCCGAAGATACGCGTGCCACGAGGCTCGCCGTCGCCCTTGAGGAGCACTGCGGCGTTCTCGTCGAACTTGATGTACGAGCCGTCCGGACGACGCGTCTCTTTGACAGTGCGAACGATGACGGCCTTGACGACCTCACCCTTCTTCACACCGCCACCAGGGATCGCATCCTTGACGGTCGCCACGATGGTGTCGCCGAGACCTGCATACCGACGGTTCGAACCGCCCAGCACACGAATCGTCAGCAACTCCTTGGCGCCGGTGTTATCGGCAACCTTCAGTCGCGATTCGTTCTGAATCATGTGAATTCTCCTTGGGTAGGTTCAGGCCTACTTGGCCTTCTCCAGAATCTCAACCAGGCGCCAGCGCTTGGTGGCGGACAGCGGACGGGTCTCGTCGATGCGAACGAGGTCGCCCACACCAGCGGCGTTCTCTTCGTCGTGCACGCGAACCTTCGACGACTTGCGCATGACCTTGCCGTAGAGGGCGTGCTTCACACGATCCTCGACGACCACGGTGATGGTTTTGTCGCCCTTGTCGCTCACCACGTAGCCGCGACGGCTCTTGCGGTACCCGCGCTCCTCGGCGACAGGCGACTCCTGCTTGTTCTCGCTCATGCCTGAGCCTCCTCGTCAGTCTTGGCGGCCTTCTTCGACGTCTTGGCCTTGGCCTTCGACGCCTTCTCGGCCGGAGCCGGGGCGGGCTGCTGGCGGATGCCGAGCTCGCGCTCACGGATGATGGTGTAGATGCGTGCGATGTCGCGCTTGACGGCGCGAACACGCGATCCCGAAGCGAGCTGACCGGTGGCCGACTGGAAGCGCAGGTTGAACAGCTCTTCTTTGGCCTTCTTCAGCTCGGCTGCCAGGGCAGCCTCTTCGAGCGTCTCGAGCTTGTCGACAGCGAGGTCTTTGGATCCGATCGGCATTATGCGTCACCCTCCTCGCGCTTGATGATGCGCGCCTTGACTGGAAGTTTGTAGATGGCACGAGTGAGCGCTTCGCGAGCGATCTCATCGCTAACACCGCTCAGCTCGAAGAGCACACGCCCGGGCTTGACGTTGGCGACCCAGAACTCGGGCGAGCCCTTACCAGAACCCATTCGGGTTCCGATCGGCTTCTGCGAGAGCGGGCGATCCGGGAAGATGTTGATCCAGACCTTGCCACCACGCTTGATGTAACGCGTCATGGCGATACGAGCGGCCTCGATCTGACGGTTGGTGATGTAGGCGGGGCCGAGAGCCTGAACGCCGTATTCGCCGAATGCCAGTTCGTTGCCACCCTTCGAACGCCCTGAGCGCTTGGGGTGGTGCTGCTTGCGGTACTTGACCTTACGTGGGATGAGCATGTTCTACGCCTCCGCTCCTGCTGCCACCGGAGCATCCTTCTGCTGGCCGTGCTGGCCGCGAGGGGCTCGGCGGGAACGATCACCGCGGCTGGGACGCGAAGCCTCGAGGCTCGCCAGCTCACGATCGGTGATCTCGCCTTTATAAATCCAGACCTTCACGCCGATGCGGCCGAAGGTGGTACGTGCCTCGTAGAAGCCGTAGTCGATGTTCGCGCGCAGCGTGTGCAGCGGCACACGACCCTCGCGGTAGAACTCGGAACGGCTCATCTCGGCGCCGCCCAGACGACCGGCCACCTGGATGCGAACACCCTTGGCGCCTGCGCGCATGGCACCCTGCAGACCCTTGCGCATGGCACGACGGAACGCGACACGAGCAGCGAGCTGCTCTGCGACACCCTGAGCGACCAGCTGAGCCGAAGCCTCGGGGTTCTTGACCTCGAGGATGTTCAGCTGGATCTGCTTGCCGGTGAGCTTCTCGAGATCGCCGCGGATGCGCTCAGCCTCAGCGCCGCGACGGCCGATGACGATACCAGGGCGCGCGGTGTGGATGTCCACTCGCACGCGATCCTTGGTGCGCTCCAGGTTGATCTTCGCGATGCCGGCGCGGTCAAGGTTCTCTGTCAGGAAGTGACGGATCTTGACGTCCTCGGCGACATAGTCCTTGTAACGCTGACCAGGCTTGTTCGAGTCGGAGAACCACCGTGACACGTGGTCAGTGGTGATGCCCAGACGGAAGCCGTAAGGGTTGACTTTCTGACCCATCAGTTGCTCTCCTTCTTCGCTGATGCCTCGGTTGCCCCAGCTGCCTCTTCAGGCGTGGCGACGACCACAGTGATGTGGCTCGTGCGCTTCAGCACCCGATAGGCACGACCCTGAGCGCGGGGACGGATGCGCTTGAGGGTCGGGCCCTCGTCGACATACGCCTCGGCGATGTAGAGCTCGTCCTCGTCGAGGAAGCTGTTCGAAGCCTCTGCCTTGACTCGAGCATTGGCGACAGCCGATGCGACGAGCTTGTAGACCGGCTCCGAAGCACCCTGCGGGGCGAACTTCAGAATTCCCAGAGCCTCGTTGACCTGCTTGCCGCGAACCAAGTTGACGACGCGACGGGCCTTCTGAGGCGTAACACGGATATGACGCAGACGCGCGGTTGCTTCTACCATCATGACCTCTCTTTCAGGAGCTGCCGACGCCTCAGCGTCGGCGGCCCTTCTTGTCGTCCTTCTCGTGACCGCGGAAGGTGCGCGTCGGCGCGAACTCGCCGAGCTTGTGGCCGACCTGCGCCTCGGTGATGAACACCGGGACGTGCTTGCGACCGTCGTGAACGGCGATCGTGTGGCCGAGGAACGCCGGAATGATCAGCGAACGGCGTGACCAGGTCTTGATCACATTCTTCGTGCCGGCCTCGTTCTGAGCGAGAACTTTGCGAAGCAGGTGCTCGTCAACGAAGGGGCCCTTTTTCAGACTGCGTGGCATTCTTGTCTATCTCCTACTTGCGCTTCTTGCTCGACGGGCGACGACGCACGATGAGCTTGTCGCTGGCTTTGTTCGGCTTGCGGGTACGGCCTTCAGGCTGACCCCACGGGCTGACCGGGTGACGACCACCCGAAGTGCGACCCTCGCCACCACCGTGCGGGTGGTCGACCGGGTTCATCACGACACCACGAACCGTCGGGCGGATGCCCTTCCAGCGGTTGCGACCAGCTTTGCCCCAGTTGATGTTCGACTGCTCGGCGTTGCCGACCTCGCCGATCGTGGCACGGCAGCGGGCGTCGACGTTGCGGATCTCACCGCTCGGCAGACGCAGCTGCGCGTAGGCGCCGTCCTTCGCGACCAGGCGAACGCTCGAACCGGCCGAACGGGCCAGCTTGGCGCCGCCGCCGGGGCGCAGCTCGATGGCGTGCACCACAGTACCGGTCGGGATGTTCTTCAGCGGCAGGTTGTTGCCGGGCTTGATGTCGGCACTGGCGCCGGACTCGATGACATCGCCCTGCTTGACCTTGTTCGGAGCCAGGATGTAGCGCTTGGTTCCATCGATGAAGTGCAGCAGCGCGATACGTGCGGTGCGGTTGGGGTCGTACTCGATGTGAGCGACCTTGGCAACGACGCCGTCTTTGTCTGCGCGACGGAAGTCGATCACGCGGTACTGGCGCTTGTGTCCGCCACCGTGATGACGCGTCGTGATGCGACCGGTCGAGTTACGACCACCGGTCTTCGAGAGCGGCCGCAGCAGCGACTTCTCGGGCGTCGAGCGGGTGATCTCGGCGAAGTCAGCCACCGATGAACCGCGACGACCCGGGGTCGTGGGCTTGTACTTGCGAATAGCCATGATTCTTAGCCTTTCCCCGACCTAGTTCGCTGCCGAGAAGATGTCGATGGAACCCGACTTCAGCGACACGATGGCACGCTTGGTGTCTTTGCGCTTGCCGGTTCCGGTGCGGGTGCGACGGGTCTTGCCCTGACGGTTGAGGGTGCGAACCTGATCGACCTCGACGTTGAAGATGGCCTCGATGGCCTGCTTAATCTCGGTCTTGTTGGCGTCAGGAGCGACCTCGAACGTGTACTTGCCCTGGTCGATGAGGTTGTAGCTCTTCTCAGAGACGATGGGCTTGATCACCACGTCGTGTGTGTGCTTGTTGAGCTCAGTCATTCTGCATCACCTTTCTGCGCGGCGCGGCCGACAAACTGCTCGAAGGCCTGCTTAGTGAAGACGATGTCGTCGGCGACCAGCACGTCATAGGCGTTGAGCTGGCCGGCGTCGAGGCTGTTCACGTTCTGCAGGTTGCGCACGCTTTTGATCGTGAGCTCATCGGTGCGATCGACGACGAGCAGGATGTTTGCGTCGGCGGCGAACTGTGCGAGCACAGCCTTCGCGGCCTTCGTCGACGGTGTCTCGCCTGAGACGACGTCGGTGATCACATGCACGCGGCCGTTGCGAGCACGGTCGCTGAGCGAACCGCGCAGAGCTGCGGCGATCATCTTCTTCGGGGTGCGCTGCGTGTAGTCGCGCGGCACCGGCCCGTGGACGATGCCACCGCCGGTCATGTGCGGAGCACGGATCGAACCCTGTCGGGCGTTACCTGTGCCCTTCTGCTTGAACGGCTTGCGGCCTGCGCCTGAGACCTCGCCACGGTTCTTCACCTTGGCGGTGCCCTGACGGGCGGCGGCCAGCTGTGCGACGACGACCTGGTGGATCAGCGGCACGTTGGGCTGCACGTCGAAGAGATCGGCGGGCAGCTCGACACTGCCGGACTTCTTGCCCTCGGCGGTCAGCACATCGATCTTGGTGGCAGCCATGGTCAGGCCCCCTTCACAGCGTTGCGGACGAACACGACCTGGCCCTTGGGGCCGGGGATTGCGCCCTTGATGAGCAGCAGGTTGTTCTCGGCGTCGATGGCCTGCACCTTGAGGTTCTGAACGCTCACGCGCTCGGCACCCATGCGGCCAGCCATCTTGAGGCCCTTGTAGACGCGCGACGGCGTCGAGGCCTCACCGATCGAACCCGGCTTGCGGTGGTTGCGGTGCGCACCGTGCGATGCGTTGTCACCACGGAAGTTGTGCAGCTTCATCACACCTGCGAGGCCCTTGCCCTTGCTGGTGCCGACGACGTCGACCTTCTGGCCGGCTTCGAACTGCTCGACGGTGAGCTCCTGACCGATGCTGTACTGATCGGTGTCGTTGGTGCGCACCTCGACGAGGTGGCGACGCGGGGTCACGCCTGCCTTGGCGAAGTGACCGCCAGCAGGCTTGGTGACCTTACGCGGGTCGATCTGCCCGTAGGCGATCTGCACGGCCTGGTAGCCGTCGCGCTCGGCGTCGCGAATCTGGGTCACGACGTTGGTCGTGGCCTCGACGACGGTGACGGGCACGAGGTTGTTCTCCTCGTCCCACACCTGGGTCATGCCGAGCTTGATGCCCAGCAGGCCCTTGCGGGTCTTGGTTTCAGTAGTCATTCTCTCGTGTTCCTCAGAGCTTGATCTCGATGTTCACGTCAGCAGGAAGGTCGAGACGCATCAGCGAGTCGACAGCCTTCGGCGTCGGATCGACGATGTCGATCAGGCGCTTGTGGGTGCGCTTCTCGAAGTGCTCACGGCTGTCCTTGTATTTGTGCGGCGAACGGATCACAGCGATCACGTTCTTCTCAGTGGGGAGCGGCACCGGGCCGACCACTGTCGCACCGGCACGGGTCACCGTGTCGACGATCTTGCGTGCAGAGGAATCGATCACCTCGTGGTCATACGACTTCAGTCGAATGCGGATCTTCTGTCCCGCCATCGCTGACTCCCATCTTCATTCCAAGGCAATACTGCCTTCATCGTTTCGGCAATTGTGCCGACCTTGCTTCCGAGGTCTCGACGTCTCGCCGACACTGTCCCGTGTCTGCCTGACGCCTTGACTCCGTCAGGACGCTTGTGAGCTCTCGCTCATTCACGCACCACTGTTCTTCTGTCAAAGCTGCGTCCACTGCCTGTGTGAACTCCCCCACAACGACCGAGGGGCGGGCACGCAGGCACCCGAACTCTTGTCGTGTTGTGAGGTCTCAACGGCAAGAACCGCATCACTGCCGTTGTTCACGGCTGGACGCACTGTTCGTACCGACGTGTTCTGCTGCAAGCGGCCGAATCTCAGATCCGACACATACTGGCAGTGATCCGCGCGAACGCGGAATTTCTGGAACTGAACAAGTTTGCCACAGACTTGGGCCATTAAGCAACCCGGGCGTGTCGCCCTGGGCGAGTCGCTGCGGGTGCCTTCCCGACGCCCTGGAACCGGCACCCGGGCTTCGCGCTGTCACCCGTCGGCAGACGCCGTTCACGCTCAGCGGCCGGTGGCCACCAGCCCGGCCCACTGCTCGAGCTCGACGCGGGGGCCGGTGAAGAACGGCGTCTCTTCTCGCACATGCAGACGGGCCTTCGTACCGCGCATATGACGCATCAGATCGACGATGCGGTGCAGCTCGTCGGCTTCGAAGGCCAGAATCCACTCATAGTCGCCGAGCCCGAACGACGCGATGGTGTTCGCACGCACGTCGGGGTAGTCGACCGCATACTGCCCATGCTCGCGCAGGATCGTCGAGCGCTCCTCATCGGGCAGCAGGTACCACTCATAGGAGCGCACGAACGGGTACACGCAGAGGTAGTCGCGGGGCTGCTCCCCCGCCAGGAACGCCGGGATGTGCCGCGGATTGAACTCGGCCTGACGATGCACGGCGACGTTCGACCAGTACGGCGACAGGTGCTGTCCGAGCGGCGTGGTGAGAAAGCGGTGATAGGCACGCTGCACCGTCTCAGGACTCTCGGCGTACCACCAGCACATCAGGTCGGCTTCGGCACGGTATCCGGCGACGTCATAGAACCCACGCACAGTGAGGCCCTCGATCTCGTCGAGCGCCTCCAGCGTCTCACGCGCGGCAGCCGCACGCACAGCAGCATCCTCGTCGAACGGCTCATCGACGGTGAACACGGCCCACTGTGTGTAGGTCACAGTCGAGTTGATGCGCTCGGCCTTCTGCGCGAAGCTCTCGGGCTTCGCCACGTTCGGTCGTTCCACCTTGGCGGTGGCGTTGTTCGTCGTGCTCTGGTTCGCATTGTCTGCGGTCATCGTTCTCAGTGCCTCTTCTGCTCTGTGCCTCGTGGATGTCTGTGCTCAGTGTGCGACCGGTCGCGTCAGTCGTCGTCGCCCGCGACCACCGGCAGCCCGGTGACCACGCCGGCTCGCTGACGGCAGCTGTTCGGCGGTGCGACGTCAGGCGTCATCGGATGCGATCCGATCACCGGACGTCGTGTGCCATGGCCGCGTTCGACCGCTGCGCGCTCGATCATCAGCTCGGCGAGGCCCTCGACGAACTCGGGGCGATGTCCTGCCGTGGTCGCACGACGCACCTCGAGGCCGATCTCGTCGGCATGTGCTGCGGCCTCGGTGTCGAGGTCGAAGACGACCTCCATGTGGTCGGCGATGAAGCCGATGGGAGCGATCACGACGTTCTGCACGCCTTGTGCTTTGAGCTCGTCGAGCCGGTCGCTGATGTCGGGAGCGAGCCACGGCTGGTGCGGACTGCCCGACCGCGAGCAGAACGACAGCGAGGTGCCGAGCAGACGGTCGCCCAACTCGCCCTCGACCGCCCGAGTGACTTCGGCGGCGACCAGCTGGTGCTGCTCGAGGTAGGTCGGCCCTGTGGCGCCGCTGGCCTCGTTCATCGTCTCGGGGATGCTGTGAGTCACATAGGCGATGTGCAGCGGCTGACCGACGGGCAGTTCGCTCGCTGCCTCGCGCACTGCGTTGACGTTGGCGTCGACGAAGGCCTGATCGTTGTAGAACGCACGCAGGATGTCGACGTCGAGTCGCACACCCGTCTCGGCTTCGAGCGCGGTGATCGTCTCGGCCAGGTGCTCACGGTACTGTCGCGAACCCGAGTACGAGATGTACGCGGCGGTGATGACCACCAGGATGCGACGGGCACCGTAGGCGATTGCGGTGCGCAGCGTGTCGACCGTGTAGGGGTTCCAGTGGCGGTTGCCGAAGAGAATCGGGGTGTCGACGTCTCGGCGGTCGAGGGCGGCGCGCAGATCGGCGAGGAGTCTGAGGTTCTCGCCGTTGATCGGGCTGCGCCCGCCGAAGAGGCGGTAGTGCTCGCCGACCACTTCGAGCCGCGAGTCCGGGATGTTCTTTCCAGAGACCACGTCTCGCAGAAACGGGAGGACGTCCTCCTGTTTGTTCGGGCCGCCGTACGAGAGCAGCAGGATGGCGTCGTACGGGCTGAGTGGGCTGTCTGCGAGGGTATCTGAACTTGAGGGATTCTGGGCGGTCACAAGCCAAAGAATATCATCAGACGTTTCACTTGCCACATTGAGGAGACCATTCATAGGCTGGCCGAATCTTGTGGTTCGCCACGAGAATGCGGCGCCTCCAGCGGGGCGACGACAACCACACAAGAAGGAGCCACACATGTCTGACACCATGCTCGCTGCCGTCCAACACAACTTCGGAGACCGTCTCAGCATCGAAGAGGTGCCGATCCCGGAACCCGGTCAGTATCAGGCCCTGGTCAAAGTCGACTACACGGGCGTCTGCCACACCGATCTGCACGCGGTCGAGGGTGACTGGCCGGTCAAGCCCAATCTCCCGCTCATCCCCGGTCATGAAGGCCACGGCACGGTCGTGTCGGTCGGGCCCGACGTCACGAACGTGAAGGTCGGCGATCGCGTCGGCAACGCATGGCTGTGGAGCGCCTGCGGCGAGTGCAAGTACTGCCTCGCGGGCGACGAGAACCTGTGCCCCGACGTCGTCAACGGCGGCTACGCGGTGGCCGGCAGCTTCGCCGAGTACATGATCGTCGACTCACGCTACGTCGGCAAGATCCCAGACGGGGTCGACCCGATCGAGATCGCCCCGATTCTCTGCGCCGGCGTGACCGTCTACCGCGGCCTGAAGTCGACGGATGCGAAGGCCGGCGACTGGGTGACCATCAGCGGCATCGGCGGCCTGGGTCACCTCGCCGTGCAGTACGCGGTCGCCATGGGCTTCAACGTGGCTGCGGTCGACGTCGGCGACGACAAGCTCAAGCTGGCGAAGGAGCTCGGCGCCTCGATCACGGTCAATGCCCGCGAGCAGAATCCGGTCGAGGTGCTGCAGAACGAGCTTGGCGGCACCCAGGGCGTGCTCGTCACCGCACCGAGCAACATCGCGTTCGAGCAGGCCATGCACATCGTGGGTCGAGGAGGCACCGTCGCGATCAACGGTCTGCCCGTCGGCGACTTCCCGGTGAACATCTTCGACACCGTGCTGCGCGGCATCACTCTGCGTGGCTCGATCGTCGGCACCCGCCTCGATCTCGCCAACGCGCTGGACTTCGCCGCGCGCGACAAGGTACACACGATCGCGACCGAGCGACCGCTCAGCGAGATCAACGAGGTGTTCGACGAGATGCGCGCAGGCAAGATCACCGGCCGCGTCGTGCTCAACGTCAAAGACGCTCGAGCGCAGCTCAAGTAGTCTCTGAGCAGTCCGCGCCCGACACGCTGTGTCTGCGGCAGAGCGCACGAAGGCGGGAACCCATTGATGGGTTCCCGCCTTCATTCTCGCGCCCTGCTGCCGACTCGCGTCGACACGTCAGAAGAGAGCTCTGTCAGACGCTCGATTCACTCACGGGCGGACAGGTCACTCGTTGCCGATCGCCTTGTCCGCGGCGTCACGGGCCTGCTGCACCTGATCCGAGAACTTCTCGCCGGTGACTTTATTCGCCAGATCGGCCGCCTTGTCGAGCAGCGAGTCTGAGATCTCTTCGGCCTTGTCACTCTGCATCGCCTGCTTCGCCTTGTCGGCAAGCCCTCCGGCCTGCCCCGCGACGCCGCCAGCAGCGTTCTTCGCCTTGTTCACCAGATCTTCGAGTCCCATGGCAGATCCCTTTCTCGTTGGGCCTCACCGGTAGGGGCCCGTTGCAGACAACTCTACAGATCCGTCCCAACACGCAGAAAGACCCCGGATCTCTCCGGGGTCTTTCAGACAAGCGGTCTGTGAGGACTACTTGATGATCTTGGTCACCGTGCCGGCGCCAACGGTGCGTCCACCCTCACGGATGGCGAAGCGCAGGCCCTCTTCCATGGCGACAGGCTGAATCAGATCAACCTTCATGTCGGTGGTGTCACCGGGCATGACCATCTCGGTGCCCTCAGGCAGCGTGATGACGCCGGTGACGTCCGTGGTGCGGAAGTAGAACTGCGGACGGTAGTTCGAGTAGAACGGGTTGTGACGGCCGCCCTCATCCTTGGTCAGGATGTAGGCGCTGCCCTCGAACTCCTTGTGCGGGGTGACCGAACCGGGCTTGGCCACAACCTGGCCGCGCTCGACGTCCTCGCGCTTGGTGCCACGAAGCAGCAGGCCGACGTTCTCGCCCGCACGACCCTCGTCGAGCAGCTTGCGGAACATCTCGATGCCGGTGACGGTGGTCTTCTGAGTGACCTCCTGGATGCCGACGATCTCGACGTCCTCGTTGATGTGGATGATGCCACGCTCAACACGGCCGGTGACGACGGTGCCACGACCGGTGATCGTGAAGACGTCCTCGATCGGCATCAGGAACGGCTTCTCGGTGTCGCGCACCGGGTCCGGGATGTACTCGTCAACTTTGTCCATGAGGTCGGCCACAGTGGCAGCCCACTTCTCGTCGCCCTCAAGCGCCTTCAGCGCCGAGACGCGCACGACAGGAGCGTCACGATCGTAGTCCTGGCTCTCGAGGAGGTCGCGGACCTCTTCCTCAACGAGCTCGAGGATCTCTTCGTCGTCAACCATATCGGTCTTGTTCAGAGCGACGAGGATCGACGGCACGCCCACCTGGCGAGCGAGCAGCACGTGCTCGCGAGTCTGGGGCATGGGGCCGTCGGTCGCTGCGACCACGAGGATCGCGCCGTCCATCTGAGCAGCACCGGTGATCATGTTCTTGATGTAGTCGGCGTGGCCGGGGGCGTCAACGTGTGCGTAGTGACGCTTCTCGGTCTGGTACTCGACGTGCGAGATGTTGATCGTGATGCCGCGCTGGCGCTCTTCAGGAGCGTTGTCGATCTGATCGAATGGGGTGAACGGGTTGAGATCGGGGTACTTATCGTGCAGCACCTTGGTGATCGCCGCCGTCAACGTGGTCTTACCATGGTCGACGTGACCAAGCGTGCCAATGTTGACGTGGGGCTTTGTCCGTTCGAACTTTGCCTTCGCCACTGTGGGTCCTCCTCAGGACTCTCATGTAGTTGGCTCAACCCGATTCTGTCTCGGAGAGTTACCTACGATTTGATTCTTGCGTACTTACCTATCTTACAGCCTACGGCACGGTGCCGTAACCAGCACCGTGCCGCCAGACCCCAAGCTTTATTCGCCCTTTGACTTCTGGACGATCTCGTCTGCCACGGCGCGAGGCACCTCGGCATACGTCTCGAACTGCATCGAGTACATCGCACGACCCTGGGTCTTCGACCGCAGGTCGCCGACGTAGCCGAACATCTCAGAGAGCGGAACGTTCGCTTTGATGACCTTGACGCCTGTGGCGTCCTCCATCGACTGGATCTGGCCGCGACGGGAGTTCAGGTCGCCGATGACATCGCCCATGTACTCCTCGGGCGTGCGCACCTCAACAGCCATGACGGGCTCGAGCAGAACCGGCTTGGCCAGCTTTGCCGCCTCGCGGAAGGCCATCGAACCGGCGATCTTGAACGCCATCTCAGACGAGTCGACGTCGTGGTACTGGCCGTCGAGCAGCGAGGCCTTGACACCGACGACCGGGTAACCGGCGATGATGCCCGACGCCATGGCGTCCTGGATGCCCGCGTCGACTGAAGGGATGTACTCGCGAGGAACGCGTCCGCCGGTGACGGCGTTCACGAACTCGTACGTGTTGTCGCCCTCGACCTCCATAGGCTCGAGCTTGATCTGCACCTTGGCGAACTGACCCGAACCACCGGTCTGCTTCTTGTGCGTGTAGTCGTACTTCTCGACGGTCTTGCGAATCGTCTCGCGGTAGGCGACCTGGGGCTTGCCCACGTTCGCCTCGACCTTGAACTCGCGCTTCATGCGGTCGACCAGAATGTCGAGGTGCAGCTCACCCATGCCGCCGATCTCGGTCTGACCGGTCTCGGGGTTGAGGCTGACCTTGAACGTCGGGTCTTCTTCGGCGAGCTTCTGAATCGCGATGCCGAGCTTCTCCTGGTCGGCCTTCGTCTTGGGCTCGATGGCCACGAAGATGACCGGATCCGGGAAGGTCATCGACTCGAGCACGACCGGGTTGTGGATGTCGCTCAGCGTGTCGCCGGTGGTGGTGTCTTTCAGACCGATCGCCGCGTAGATGTGTCCGGCAGTGATCTCTTCGACCGGGTTCTCTTTGTTGGCGTGCATCTGGAAGAGCTTGCCGATGCGCTCTTTGCGCCCCTTGGTCGAGTTGAGCACCTGCTCGCCCGACTTGGCATGCCCCGAGTAGACACGGATGTAGGTGAGACGACCGTAGAACGGGTGTGCCACGACCTTGAACGCCAGCGCCGCGAACGGCTCGGAGGCCTCAGGCTTGCGAGTGATCTGCTCGTCTTCGTGGCCGGGAACATAGCCGACCATGTCGGGCACGTCGAGCGGCGACGGCAGGTAGTCGACCACCGCGTCGAGCATGGGCTGCACGCCCTTGTTCTTGAACGCCGAGCCGGCGAGCACGGGGTAGGCCTGGCTCGAGATCGTCAGCTTGCGAATGCCTGCCTTGATCTCGGGGATGGTGAGCTCTTCACCGCTGAGGAACTTCTCGAGCAGCGCATCGTCGGTCTCGGCCACGGCCTCGACCAGCTCTTCGCGGTATTTGGCGGCCTTCTCTTTGAGGTCGTCGGGGATCTCTTCGATCTCGTAGTGTGTGCCGAGCTCGACATCGCCGCGCCAGGTCAGGGCACGGTTCTCGACCAGGTCGACGACGCCCTCGAAGGTGCTCTCGGCACCGATCGGCAGCTGAATCACGAGCGGACGAGCACCGAGACGGTCTTTGATCGTCTGCACGGTGTAGTAGAAGTCAGCGCCGAGCTTGTCCATCTTGTTGACGAAGCAGATGCGCGGCACGTCGTACTTGTCAGCCTGACGCCACACGGTCTCAGACTGCGGCTCGACGCCTTCCTTGCCGTCGAAGACGGCGACGGCGCCGTCGAGCACGCGCAGCGAACGCTCGACCTCGACGGTGAAGTCGACGTGTCCGGGGGTGTCGATGATGTTGATCTGGTTGTCGTGCCAGAAGCACGTGGTCGCGGCAGACGTGATGGTGATGCCGCGCTCCTGCTCCTGATCCATCCAGTCCATCTGAGAAGCGCCATCGTGGGTCTCACCGATCTTGTGGGTGATACCGGTGTAGTACAGGATGCGTTCCGTGGTGGTGGTCTTACCGGCATCGATGTGAGCCATGATGCCGATGTTGCGAACCTTCTTGAGATCCGTGAGCACTTCGAGCGCCACGATGGTTCCTTCCGAGAGAGTGTGTGAAGAGTGTTTGATGTCGAGAGCAATGACCTGTCGGCGGCCGAGACTCCATGCCTCGGCCGCCGACAGCCATGGTCACCAGCGGTAGTGTGCGAAGGCCTTGTTCGACTCGGCCATCTTGTGCGTGTCTTCACGGCGCTTGACCGCGGCACCGAGACCGTTCGACGCATCGAGGATCTCGTTGGTCAGGCGCTCGGTGATGGTCTTCTCGCGGCGGAGGCGAGCGTAGGTCACCAGCCAGCGCAGAGCCAGCGTGTTCGCGCGGTGAGGCTTGACCTCGACCGGCACCTGATAGGTCGAACCGCCGACGCGGCGTGAACGAACCTCAAGCGTGGGGCGCACGTTGTCGAGCGCCTTCTTCAGCGTGGCGACCGGATCTTCGCCGTTCTTCTCACGCGTGCCTTCGAGAGCGGCGTAGACGATGTTCTCGGCGAGGCCCTTCTTGCCGTCGAGCAGGATCTTGTTGACCAGCTGCGTGACGACGGGAGCGCCGTAGACCGGATCGGCGACGACGGGACGTTTGGGAGCGGGACCCTTACGTGGCATTACTTCTTCTCTCTCTTCGCTCCGTAGCGGCTGCGAGCCTGCTGACGGTCTTTGACTGCCTGGGTGTCGAGCGCACCGCGGACGATCTTGTAACGGACGCCGGGGAGGTCTTTCACACGACCGCCGCGGACGAGCACCATCGAGTGCTCCTGGAGGTTGTGGCCTTCACCCGGGATGTACGCGGTGACCTCGATGCCGTTGCTGAGCTTGACACGTGCGACCTTACGCAGTGCCGAGTTTGGCTTCTTCGGGGTGGTCGTGTACACACGAGTGCACACGCCGCGCTGCTGCGGGTTCGACTTCAGGGCCGGAGCCTTGGTCTTGGTCACCTTCGGCTTGCGCCCCTTGCGAACCAACTGCTGAATTGTTGGCACAACTTCTCCTTGTATTCGTTGCTCTCTACGTCTGACGCGCACTGCGGCGCAAACTCTGTCGAGTCGACATCTTCACGATGCGGCGAGTCCGGCATTCACTGCTGACCCGCGCGAACATCTGAACTCTCTTGGCACACCACTAATGCGCCATCGACTGAGCTTAGTCAATACACCCTAGGCGCGTCAAATGTCGGTCATTTGTCTTTGCCGGTGTGTTTCTTGCCCGATGACTCGTTCTCAGCCCGGTCGACGAGCGTCTGGGCGAAGTCCGGAACATAGATGTTCTCTTCGCGCGGAGGCCGCTCGTAGCCGGCTCGCTCAGGCCGATCGGGAATCACGATCTGCTTCGGCTCCTGCACCGTGTAGGGAATCGAGCTGAGCAGGTGGTGGATCACATTCAGTCTCGAGCGCTTCTTGTCCTCGCTCTCGACCGTGTACCAGTGTGCCTCAGGGATGTCGGTGTGCACGAACATCTCGTCTTTGGCTCGTGAGTAGTCCTCCCACCGAGTGATCGACTGCAGGTCCATGTCAGAGAGCTTCCAGCGACGCATCGGGTCGTTGAGCCTCGAGCGGAACCGCTTCTCCTGCTCCACGTCGCTGACCGAGAACCAGTATTTGAAGAGCAGAATGCCGTCTTCGACGAGCAGTCGCTCGAAGATCGGCGTCTGGTGCAGAAACCGACGGTACTCCTCAGAAGTGCAGAAGCCCATCACGCGTTCGACGCCGGCACGGTTGTACCACGACCGGTCGAAGAGCACGATCTCACCGGCAGCGGGCAGATGCTCGATGTAGCGCTGAAAGTACCACTGCGTCTGCTCACGCTCGCTCGGGGCCGGCAGCGCCACCACGCGCGCCGAACGCGGGTTGAGGTATTCGGTGATGCGCTTGATCGCGGATCCTTTGCCTGCGGCATCACGCCCTTCGAAGATGATCAGCACGCGCGCACCGGTCGTCTTCACCCACTGCTGCAGGTTCACGAGCTCGGCCTGCAGACGACGCAGCTCTGGCTCATAGACCTTCTTCGGCAGTTTGCCCTTGCTCATTCTTCCCCTTGCTCGTGGCTCTGGTGCGGCGCCGAGAATGCGCCACTGTTCAGTATCCCACCTTGCGCCCGGCGCCGCATGGCCGGGAGGTGGCCAGGTCGATCAGCCGACGACGGTCACACCCAGCCGACCGAGTGCATCCGTCACCGATGCGACGTACCTCCCGGCGGCGGCATCCCCGGGATGGATCTGATCACCGGCCAGCTCGTCGACGTGGTCTTGGACGGCCGCGTGCCAGTGGGCCACGGCGACCGTCTGCGGATGCTCCGCCGCGACCGACTCCAGCGTCGCGTTGCCGGGCTGCTCCCAGCTGCGCGCCGCGAAGATGTCGACCAGCACGATGCGCCGGTTCGGCCCAGCCCAGGTCACGAGGTCTTCGAGCGCGCTGGCGTCGATGCCTCCGTTGGTACCGGCATGCACGACGAGCACGCGACGATCTGGGTTGTCGGCGAGCAGTTGGCGGGCGGCGTGGAAGGTGTCTCCGCTCTGCCTGGCCACCTGAGCGTCGATAAGGATGCCTGGGTAGCTCTGGCTGATCTGACGCGCGCTGGCGAGCATCACCGAGTCTCCGGCGGCGATCATGTCGGTGCCGTGGATCTGCGCGATGGGCTGTGTCGAGGGGAAGAGCGGCTCGGCTGGCGGCGCACCGTGAGGATCGATCGCAGGCGCCTTCGCTGAAGCGGCGTTGGCGTATACGGCTCCGTCCTCCACATACTGCTGGGCCGTCGACCGATCGGGCGCGCTGATCAGAGAGACGACGCAGAGCACGCTGACGATCGCCGCCGCACCGATCGGCACGACGTGCCGACGCATCCCCCCAGTCTCGACCAGGCGGGCATGCACAGCTTTGACGGCCTGTCGAAAGCCGAGCCGCAGAATCGGCTGCTCGACGTAGCGGTAGCTGAGCCAGCTGGCGAGCGTCGTCAGACCGAGGCTGATCACGACGACCAGTGCGGTGGGCAGCGGCTCTCCCCTGCCGCCGACGAGATGACGCACCATGATGATGACCGGCCAGTGCCACAGATACATGCCGTACGACAGACGGCCGATCAGGCGGCACGGGGCCGTCTGCAGCACCTTGGTGACGACCGATCGCTGGTCGCCGAGCGTGGCGATGACGATCACGACGAGCGCTGAGACCAGGAAGATGCCACCTTGATAGGTGAACGGGAGCTGGTCGCCGAGCAGCGCGAAGGCGACGCCGAGCACGGCGAGCGATACGAGCGCAATGACGTTGACGGCGCCTGCCGCCAGCGGACGCTTCGCACCGAGCTGGCCGAGCCCTCTGGTGCTGTAGAGAGGGCGCGCGAAGGCGAACGCGGCTCCGAGCATCAGTCCGAAGAGGTGAGTGTGTGTGCCGAAGTAGACGGGGCTCGGGTCGGCACCGGGAACGTACATGAGCGCCATGCCTGCCCCCGAGGCGATGGCCAATGCGAGGGCCACGGTCACGCGGCCCGCTCGGCGCAGCGCAAGCACGCCGAAGAGCAGCAGCGGCCACACCAGGTAGAACTGCTCTTCGATCGCGAGCGACCAGAGATGAACGAAGGCGAGCGGCGTGTCTTTGGCGAAGTATGAGTCGTGTGCGGCGATCGACAGCCAGTTCGAGGTGTAGGTGAACGCGCCGAGAAGCTGCCTGCCGAGTGCGGCGCGCAGGTCGGGTGGAAACAGAGCGAGCGCCGCCGTACAGACGAGCACCATCGCCCAGAGAGCGGGGATCAGCCGCCGAAGGCGCCGCACCCAGAATCTGCCCAGACTGATGCCGTCTCGGTCGTCGTGGTCGCGAACGAGACCCGAGGTGATGAGAAAGCCGCTGAGCACGAAGAACACGTCGACGCCGAGATATCCGCCCGGCAGCCACGAGGTGTCGAGGTGATAGACGATGACCGCGAGCACGGCGATCGCGCGGAGTCCGTCGAGGGCTCCGAGGCGTCGCCTGGGAGCGGGCTGCGGCTGATCCGCCTCTGGACGCTGTGTCTGAGCCTTCTGACTCTGAGTCTTCTTGTTCTGAGTCTTCTGGCCCTGAGTCTTCTGGCCCTGAGTCTTCTTGTTCTGGGCCTTTGACGATTGGGTCTGGTGAAGGTTGCTCTGCCGGGGGCTGCTCTGCGGCGTCGGCATTTGAGACGGCGAGACATGAGTCTTCCGCGCTCGGGCAGCGGCTTGCGCTGCCGGCAGCGTCGGGCGCATCGGCGTCTGAGGTGCCGACCGTGTGTGAGGTGCCGACGGTGTGTGGGGAGCTGGTGACTGAGCCCGCGGAACAGGCGGCTGTGGCTGTGGGTCCGGGCCCGACAGCGACTGAGGCTGCGCGGATGCTGTGCGGCTCTTCTCCGGAGCGGGGCGCCAATGCTGCGGTTCGATTCCGTGTCGACGTGCAGGTGCTTTTTCAGGCCCCGTCTTCTGGGCTGGGCTCCTCGTCGAGGATGATTTCGACTCTACCGGCTTCGGCGCCGCGTCCGGTGCTCCGGTCGGCCGTTGGACGCGGCGAGAGGAGGGCTTTCTCACAGGTTTCGCCGGGGTCTGGGACGAAGCAGGAGTGATCGAGGGAGCAGACGGCGGCCGCGATGCCGATGCCGAATGCACAGTCGCTTGTGCGGCGGATCTCTGCGTTCCGCTTCGCCGAACGTCAGCCGTGTTCGCCGATCCCCGGTCGGGCGCCTTTGCCGGTGTGCTCTGTTCCCTCTTGGTCATGATCCTCTACAGCGTAGTGCCGAGTTCTCATGGCGTCGGCTGGCGCGACGGGTGTCGGCGTTCTGTCTCCCAGGATGATCTCCCGGCTTCCTTCTTCACGCTCCTTGCTGCGCGGCCTGCGCCCGCACCTCGCCGCAGGCGTTCCCGCAGCGACGGCACTGCTGCGACACCGACAGCACTGCCCCGGCAAGCAGTGCGCTGATCGTGGCGCCACCATGCCGCACTTGGCTCGACGGCGCTGCAGGACGAGTGAGAAGAGCCGAAAGACGAAGAGGGCCGCATGCAGAACAACTGCATGCGGCCCTCTTGGTCACGGCGCATTACCGAGCCGTCTCAGTCGGGCACCCGGATGGGCAGCAGCGACGAGACAACCGATCGAGCCGGTATCGCCTAGTTGTACGTTCCGGGTTCGAAGTTCCCGAAGTCTTCGAGATCGGTGAAGCCCAGATCGCCCTGGCTGAAATCGACCGAATCGTTGAACAGACGGTTCGGGTAGCGCTCGGCACGAGCCTCTTCGGTCGGCTCGACTTTGACGTCGCGATAGACGCTCAGGCCAGTGCCGGCTGGGATCAGCTTGCCGATGATCACGTTCTCTTTCAGGCCCACCAGCGGGTCGGCCTTGCCATCGAGCGCGGCCTGCGTGAGCACGCGGGTCGTCTCCTGGAAAGAGGCAGCAGACAGCCACGAGTCGGTCGCCAGCGAAGCCTTCGTGATGCCCATGACCTCACGACGGCCGGTTGCCGGCTGCTTCTTCTCGACGACCGTCTGACGGTTGACCTTGTTGTAGGCATCGACGTCGACGACCTCGCCGGGCAGGAAGTTGGTCGCTCCGTGCTCGACGACAGTGACCTTGCGCAGCATCTGCCGCACGATGACCTCGATGTGCTTGTCGTGAATCGGCACACCCTGTGACCGGTAGACGCCCTGCACCCCTTCGACCAGCAGACGCTGGACGGCGCGGATGCCGCTGACGCGCAGAACCTCTTTCGGATCGAGCGAGCCGGCCTGCAGCTGTTCGCCGAGCGAGACGTGCTGCCCCTCTTCGACCAGAAGGTTCGCACGCTTCAGCACCGGGTACACGAACTCGTCGTCACCGTTGTCGGGGGTCACGATGACGCGACGACCCTTCTCGGTGTCTTCGATGTGCACACGACCGTCGGCCTCAGAGATCGGCGACGAGTTCTTCGGGGTACGTGCCTCGAAGAGCTCGGTCACACGAGGAAGACCCTGGGTGATGTCGTCAGCCGAAGCCGATCCGCCGGTGTGGAAGGTGCGCATCGTCAGCTGCGTACCGGGCTCACCGATCGACTGAGCTGCGATGATGCCCACGGCCTCGCCGATGTCGGCGAGCTTGCCGGTGGCCAGCGAACGACCGTAGCAGGCCTGGCAGACACCGACCGCAGACTCACAGGTCAGCACTGAGCGAACCTTGACCTGCGTGATGCCGGCCTGGATCAGCTCGTCGATCAGCACGTCGCCGACGTCAGCGCCACGCTTGGCCACCACCGTTCCGTCAGCCGCAACGGCATCCGTCGCCAGCGTGCGCGAGTACACCGAGTTCTCGACGTTCTCGTCACGCACCAGCGTGCCGTCGACGTCGTTGGCAATGGTGACGTCGATGCCCTTCTTCGTGCCGCAGTCGGCCTCGCGGATGATGACGTCCTGTGCCACGTCGACCAGACGACGAGTCAGGTAGCCCGAGTCAGCCGTTCGCAGAGCGGTGTCGGCGAGGCCTTTTCGAGCGCCGTGCGTGGCGATGAAGTACTCGAGGTTCGACAGGCCCTCACGGTAGCTCGAGAGAATCGGGCGGGGGTAGATATCACCCTTCGCGTCGTTCACCAGACCACGGATGCCTGCGATGTTACGGATCTGCAGCCAGTTGCCTCGTGCACCCGAGGTGACCATGCGGTTGATGTTGTTCTCGCGCGGGAACGAGGCCTTCATCGCGTCGGCCACCTTGTCGGTCGCCTCCGTCCACACCTTGATCAGATCGGCGCGACGCTCCATCTCGGTCGTCAGACCCAGATCGAACTGCTCCTGAACCTCTGTCGCCTTCTTCTCGTACTCGGCGATGATCTTCGGCTTCTCGGCCGGAGTCACCACGTCGCTCAGCGCCACGGTGACGCCCGAACGAGCCGCCCAGTGGAAGCCGGCGTCTTTGATCTTGTCGAGGGTCTCGGCGACGATCACCTTCGGGTAGCGCTCAGCGAGGTTCGTGACGATCTGTGCCAGCTCGCCCTTGCCCGCCTGCGCCTCGAAGTAGGGGTAGTCGTCGGGCAGCAGCTCGTTGAAGATCGCGCGCCCCAGCGTGGTCTCGAGCAGGAACGGCTTGTCGGCCTCGAAGCCCTCCGGTTCCTTCCCCGGCTCGAACGCGATGTTCTCGAGGCGGATGTGCACCTTGGCGTGCAGATCGAGGTCGCCGAGGTCGCGGGCCAGGATGGCCTCCGAGATCGACGAGTAGTAACGTCCCTCGCCGGCAGCGCCCTCGATGTGATCTGTCAGCGTGAACAGACCGATGACCATGTCCTGTGAGGGCAGGGTGACCGGGCGGCCGTCTGACGGCTTGAGGATGTTGTTGCTCGAGAGCATCAGGATGCGGGCCTCAGCCTGCGCCTCGACGCTCAGCGGCAGGTGCACGGCCATCTGGTCACCGTCGAAGTCGGCGTTGAAGGCCGAGCAGACGAGCGGGTGCAGCTGGATGGCCTTGCCCTCGACGAGCAGCGGCTCGAACGCCTGGATGCCCAGACGGTGCAGCGTAGGTGCGCGGTTCAGCAGCACCGGCCGATCTTTGATGATCTCTTCGAGAACATCCCAGACGTCGGGGTTCGAACGCTCGACTTTACGCTTGGCTGCCTTGATGTTCTGCGCGTAGCCCAGCTCGATCAGACGTTTGATGACGAACGGCTTGAACAGCTCGAGCGCCATCTCTTTCGGCAGACCGCACTGGTGCAGCTTCAGCTGCGGGCCGACCACGATGACCGAACGGCCCGAGTAGTCGACGCGCTTGCCCAGCAGGTTCTGACGGAAACGACCCTGCTTGCCCTTGAGCATGTCGCTCAGTGACTTGAGGGCGCGGTTGCCGGTGCCGGTGACCGGGCGGCCACGGCGGCCGTTGTCGAACAGTGCGTCGACGGCCTCCTGCAGCATGCGCTTCTCGTTGTTCACGATGATCTCGGGAGCACCGAGGTCGAGCAGACGACGCAGACGGTTGTTGCGGTTGATCACGCGACGGTAGAGGTCGTTGAGATCTGACGTCGCGAAGCGACCGCCGTCGAGCTGGACCATCGGACGCAGCTCCGGCGGGATCACCGGAACCACGTCGAGCACCATCGATGCGGGCGACGTGCCGGTGTGCAGGAACGAGCTGACCACCTTGAGTCGCTTGATGGCGCGGATCTTCTTCTGACCGCGGCCCTCTTCGATCTGCAGACGCAGGCTCTCTGCCTCGGACTCGAGGTCGAAGTCCTGCAGACGACGCTGGATCGCCTCGGCGCCCATGTGCCCCTCGAAGTACTCGCCGAAGCGGTCTTCGAGCTCGTGGTACACGGCGTCTTCGGGAAGGAGCTGACCGACCTTGAGGTTGCGGAAGACCTCCCAAGTCTGGTCGAGTCGAGCGATCTGCTCGTCGAACGACTTGCGGATGCGGGCGATGTCTTTCTCACCGGCATCACGCGTACGGCGCTTGGCGTCGGCCTTCGCGCCCGACTCCTCCTGTGCGGCGAGGTCGTTCTCGAGCTGCTTCATGCGCTCGGCGATCTCGGACTCACGAGCCTGTTCGAGCTCCTGAGCCTCGAGACGAAGCTCGGCCTCAAGAGTGGCCTGGTCTTCGTGACGTCCCTCTTCGTCGATCGAGATGATCATGTAGGCGGCGAAGTAGATGACCTTCTCGAGGTCTTTCGGCGCCATGTCGAGCAGGTAGCCGAGGCGCGAGGGCACGCCCTTGAAGTACCAGATGTGCGTGACGGGGGCGGCCAGATCGATGTGCCCCATGCGCTCACGGCGCACCGAGCTCTTCGTGACCTCGACGCCGCATCGCTCGCACACGACGCCCTTGTAGCGGATGCGCTTGTACTTGCCGCAGGCGCATTCGTAGTCTTTGGTCGGGCCGAAGATCTTCTCGCAGAAGAGGCCGTCTTTCTCAGGCTTCAGCGTGCGGTAGTTGATGGTCTCGGGCTTCTTGACCTCGCCGTGCGACCAGTGACGAATGTCGTCTGCGGTGGCCAGGCCGATCTTCAGCTCATCGAAAGTCGTAGTCTCGAGCACTTTGTCTCTCTTTCTGGAAGTCTCTGTGTGTCTGTTGATCAGCCGGGTCAGATCTCGTCGATCGGACCGCTCTCGAACTGCTTCGAGATGTTGATGCCGAGCTCTTCGACGGCGTTGTAGGCGTCATCCTCGCTGTCGCGCAGGCTGACGGCCTGGCCGGCCGAGTTCAGCACCTCGACGTTCAGGCACAGGGACTGCATCTCTTTGATGAGCACCTTGAACGACTCAGGAATACCGGGCTCCTGGATGTTCTCGCCCTTGACGATGGCCTCGTACGCCTTCACACGGCCGGTGACATCGTCGGACTTGATCGTGAGCATCTCCTGCAGCGCGTGCGCAGCGCCGTAGGCGTACAGCGCCCAGACCTCCATCTCGCCGAATCGCTGACCGCCGAACTGCGCCTTACCACCGAGCGGCTGCTGCGTGATCATCGAGTACGGGCCCGTCGAACGCGCGTGGATCTTGTCGTCGACCAGGTGGTGCAGCTTCAGGATGTACATGTAGCCCACCGACACCGGGTCGGGGAACGGCTCGCCGGAACGACCGTCGAACAGCTGAACCTTGCCGTTGTGGTCGATCAGACGATCGCCGTCGCGGTTCGGCAGCGTCGAGTCGAGCAGACCCGAGATCTCGTCTTCGGACGCACCGTCGAAGACCGGCGTGGCGACCTTCGTGTTCGGCTCGGCCTGACGGGCGCGCTCAGGGAGCTCCTTGGCCCACTCGGCGTTGTCGTCGACCTTCCAGCCCTGCTTGGCAGCCCACCCGAGGTGGAGCTCGAGCACCTGGCCGAAGTTCATTCGGCCGGGCACGCCCAGCGGGTTCAGGATGATGTCGACCGGCGTGCCGTCGGGCAGGAAGGGCATGTCTTCGGCGGGCACGATCTTCGAGATGACGCCCTTGTTGCCGTGACGGCCTGAGAGCTTGTCGCCCTCGGTGATCTTGCGCTTCTGGGCGATGTACACGACCACGCGCTGGTTCACGCCGTTGCCGAGCTCGTCGTCGCCCTCTTCGGCGTCGAACAGACGAACGCCGATGACGGTGCCACGCTCCCCGTGCGGCACCTTCAGCGAGGTGTCGCGAACCTCACGGCTCTTCTCGTTGAAGATGGCGCGCAGCAGACGCTCTTCGGCGCTGAGCTCGGTCTCGCCCTTCGGCGTGACCTTGCCGACGAGGATGTCACCGGGGCGAACCTCGGCACCGATGCGGATGATGCCGCGCTCGTCGAGGTCGGCGAGCATGTCCTGCGAAACGTTCGGCAGGTCGCGAGTGATCTCTTCTTTGCCGAGCTTGGTGTCACGAGCGTCGACGTCGTACTCCTCGATGTGGATCGAGGTCAGCGTGTCGTTCTTGACCAGGTTCTGGTTGAGGATGATCGCATCCTCGTAGTTCAGGCCCTCCCACGGCATGAACGCGACCAGCAGGTTCTTGCCGAGTGCGAGCTCGCCGCCCTGCGTGGCGGGGCCGTCGGCGATGACCTGACCGGCCTCGACGCGGTCGCCTTCGCGAACCAGCACGCGGTTGTTGAAGCAGGTGCCCTGGTTGGCACGATCGAACTTGCGCGTCGGGTAGCTGTCGATCCCGCCCTCGTCGTTCTCGACGACGACAAGGTCGGCCGAGACCTCGGTGACCACGCCGCCCTGTGCGGCGGTGATGACGTCACCGGAGTCGACCGCAGTGTAGGCCTCCATGCCGGTGCCGACCAGCGGGCTGTCGCTGCGCAGCAGCGGCACCGCCTGACGCTGCATGTTCGCCCCCATGAGGGCGCGGTGCGCGTCGTCATGCTCGAGGAACGGAATCAGTGACGTACCGACTGACACCATCTGACGCGGCGAGACGTCGATATAATCGACCTGATCGGCCGGCACCAGCTCGACGTCGCCACCCTTGAGGCGCACCAGCACGCGGTCGCTGATGAAGTTGCCCTGCTCGTCGACGTTCGCGTTGGCCTGCGCGACCACGAACTCGTCTTCGTCAGATGCGGTGAGGTAGTCGATCTGGTCGGTCAGGCGACCGTTCTCGACCTTGCGGTACGGGGTCTCGATGAACCCGAACGAGTTGATGCGGGCGAAGGTCGCCATCGAGCCGATCAGACCGATGTTCGGGCCTTCAGGAGTCTCGATGGGGCACATACGGCCGTAGTGCGAGGGGTGCACGTCTCGCACCTCGACGCCGGCGCGCTCACGTGACAGACCGCCGGGGCCCAGCGCCGAAAGACGACGCTTGTGCGTGACGCCGGCCAGCGGGTTGTTCTGGTCCATGAACTGCGACAGCTGGCTGGTTCCGAAGAACTCCTTGATCGCAGCGACGACGGGGCGCACGTTGATCAGAGTCTGCGGCGTGATCGCCTCGGCGTCCTGCGTGGTCATGCGCTCGCGAACGACGCGCTCCATCCGGCTGAGGCCGGTGCGCACCTGGTTCTGGATGAGCTCGCCGACGGCGCGGATGCGACGGTTGCCGAAGTGGTCGATGTCGTCGACGTCGACGGGAATCTCGACCTCTTTGCCCTCGCGCACACCCTCGACCGTCGCCTCACCGGCGTGCAGCGCGACGAGGTACTTGATGGTCTTGACGATGTCTTCGACGGTCAGCACCGACTGCTGGATCGGCGCATCGATGCCGAGTTTGCGGTCGATCTTGTAGCGACCGACCTTGGCGAGGTCGTAGCGCTTGTCGTTGAAGTAGAAGTTGTCGAGCAGGGCTCGGGCCGCCTCGGCGGCAACCTGCTCGCCCGGACGCAGCTTGCGGTAGATGTCGCGCAGAGCCTCGTCTTTGGTGGCGATGGTGTCTTTCTCAAGTGTCGAGAGAATCGAGTCGTAGCCGGCGAACTCGGCCTGGATGTCTTCGGCGGTCAGCCCCAGAGCCTTGAGGAACACCGTGACCGACTGCTTGCGCTTGCGGTCGATGCGCACGCCGACCTGATCGCGCTTGTCGACCTCGAACTCGAGCCACGCGCCACGGCTCGGAATCACGCGAGCAGAGAAGACCTCTTTGTCTGAGTTCTTCTCGAACTGGCGCTCGAAGTACACACCGGGCGAACGCACCAGCTGCGAGACGACGACGCGCTCCGAGCCGTTGACGATGAAGGTGCCCTTGCGGGTCATCATCGGGAAGTTGCCCATGAAGACCGTCTGCGTCTTGATCTCGCCGGTCTCGTAGTTCATGAACTCGGCCTCGACGTAGAGCGGGGCCTCGTAGGTCTTGCCGCGCTCCTTGCACTCGTCGATGCTGTAGCGCACCGGCTCGAGCGTGGGGTTGGCGAAGCTGAGGTGCATCTTCTCGAGGTTGTCCTCGATGGGCGAGATCTCTTCGAAGACCGCGTCCAGGCCGCTCTTGACCGGAACGTCGTGACGTCCCGCAGCCTGATCGTCGGCCAGACGCTTCTTCCACCCCTCGTTGCCGATCAGCCAGTCAAAGCTCTCGGTCTGCAGGGCGAGCAGATCGGGAACGTTGATCGGCTCGGTGATTTTGGCGAAGGAGAGGCGCTTGTAATTGCGGCCCTGAGAGTTGACGGTGGTGTTGGATGCGTTGCGCGCAGCAGCCAAGGGATTCCTCCAATAAAGCCTGGTGGGGCTTGTCGTTTCATTGACTTCGACCGCGACTCGCCAGCATCCACACCGATGCGACACCTCGACCGGGGATACAATCTGTATCCGCAGCCGACGTGGATCGAGTGCAATGTGACCGCAATATGACACACCACCTGCCCACCGCCATATGCGGGCATGAAGAAGACACCGTCGAGCGCAGAGATTCAGCATACGTCATATAGCACGCGATGTCCAGACCTGCAACACAACCCCGCCTGCACGCCCACTCGACACCCGATTTCGACTCTCGCTGACCGGCGTATACGACGCAGCAGATAAACATGTACGTGTTGTACGATTTCTGCAGCGACCGCCGGGCACCGATGCGCCGGCCCTGCGAGACGGGGGAACGTCATGATCGCTCAAGCCGGGTTCGGCCATCGCATCCGTTCGCTGCTGCCCGACCGGCAGGATCTCATCGACGCACGACGCAGCCCGGGCACCGACCTGCTGGCGGGCGCCACCGTCGCCGTCGTCGCGCTGCCCCTCGCACTCGCCTTCGGCGTCGCCTCGGGCGTCGGCGCCGCGGCGGGCATGACGACCGCCATCATCGCCGGCATCATCGCCGCGGTCTTCGGCGGCAGCAACCTGCAGGTCACCGGCCCCACCGGAGCGATGACCGTGGTGCTGCTGCCGATCGTGCACCAGCACGGCGTCGGCGGCGTGCTGACCGTCGGGCTGATGGCCGGCGTGATGCTGACAGTCGTCGCCTTCGCCCGCGTCGGACGCTACGTGCAGATGCTGCCCGCCTCGCTGCTCGAGGGCTTCACCGCGGGCATCGCGGTGGTCATCGCCCTGCAGCAGGTGCCCACTGCGCTGGGAGTGCCGGCCGGACAGCATGAGCAGGTCTGGGCCGCCGCCGGAGAGGCGCTGCTGCGCTGGGCCGCCGAACCGCACTGGCTCGAGCCGCTCGTCGCGCTGGGCACTGCGGCTGTGATCCTGATCGCCGGCCGACTGCGTCCCGGACTGCCATGGCCGCTGCTGCTGGTGGCGGTGGTGACGGCTCTCGCCTGGTGGCTGGCACTGCCCACGGCGCGCATCGGCGAGCTGCCGACCGGGCTTCCCGCCCCGAACCATGATTTTCTGCAGTGGGATGCGGTGGCCGGGCTGATCCCCAGCGCTCTGGCCGTCGCGGCGCTGGGAGCACTCGAGAGTCTGCTCAGCGCAAGTGTGGCCGACGGCATGACGGTCGGCGAACAGCACGACCCGGATCGCGAGCTCTTCGGTCAGGGCCTCGCCAACATCGTCGTGCCGTTCTTCGGTGGGGTTCCCGCCACAGCCGCCATCGCACGCACCGCGGTCAACGTTCGTTCCGGGGCTCGGTCACGCACCTCGGCGGTGACGCACTCGCTGATTCTGCTCGGGGTCGTTCTGGTCGCCGGCAGCGTCGTCGCTGCGATCCCGCTGGCCGTGCTGGCCGGTGTGCTGCTCGCGACGTGCGTGAACATGGTCTCGCTGGGCAGCATCCGCAGCGTCGTGCGCGCCACCCGCGGAGACGCACTCGTCTTCTTCGCCACTTTCGCGACCACGGTGATCGTCGACGTGATCACAGCCGTCATCGTGGGCTTCGCGCTCGCCTCACTCGTCACGCTGAAGGCGGTGAGCGACGCGACGCAGGCGAAACCGGAGCCGCTCGATCCCGCCGATCACAGCGAGGCCGAACGGGATCTGCTCAGGCAGGCCATCGTGCCGTACCGGCTCGAAGGGGCGCTGTTCTTCGGCGTCGCTCAGCGCTTTCTGATCGACCTGACCGAGGTGAGCGAGGTGCGCGTGGTGATTCTGCGCATGGGTCACCTGAGCACGGTCGACGCCACCGGCGCGCAGGCGATCGGCACCGCTGTGCGACAGCTGCACGATCGAGACATCGTCGTGCTGCTCTCGGCTGTGCGGCCCGAGCACGAGCAGGTGCTGCGCAGCGTCGACGAGCTCGACGCGCTGTGGGCCGACGGCGAGGTCTTCGCGACCACACCTGAGGCCATCACCCGCGCCAAGGCTCTGGTGGCCTGAGCCCGACTCGACGACGGCGCAGGCGCGCAGATCGCCCCAGACACAGAGATGGCGCGGTCACGACGAATCGTGTCCGCGCCATCCGTGTGCACGAGGCACCAGCTGAGTCGCTTCGACTTAGTTGTAGAGCATGCCGCCGTCGACCAGCAGGGTCTGGCCGGTGACGTAGTCAGCCTTGTCGCTCGCGAAGAACGACACCACGCCAGCGACGTCTTCAGGAGTCTCGATGCGGCCGAGCGCGATCGACTCGACGTTGTCTTTCAGGTTCTCGCCCTTGGCCTTGCCGTTGAGCTTGCCCAGCTCTTCGTCGATGAGATCCCACATGCCGGTGCCGACGATGCCAGGAGCCCAGGCGTTAACGGTGATGTTGCGCGGAGCGAGCTCCTGTGCGGCGACCTGCGTCAGGCCGCGCACGGCGAACTTGGTCGCCGAGTAGGCGCCCAGAATCGGGAAGCCCTTGATGCCGGCGATCGAAGAGGCGTTGATGATCTTGCCCTTCTCCTTGCCCAGCTCGGCGAACTTCTTCTCAGCAGCCTGAATGCCGTAGACGATGCTGAAGACGTTGATGTTGAAGATCTTCTCGAGATCTTCGGTGGTCACGTCGCTCAGCGGCTTGATCTGGGCGATGCCGGCGTTGTTGGCGATGACGTCGAAGCTGCCCAGCTTCTCTGCTGCGGCATCGACGGCGGCGAACACCTGATCGCGCTTCGACACGTCAGCGGCGACGAAGAACGCCTTGCGACCGAGAGCCTCGATCTCTTTGACGACGGCCTCTGCCTTCTCCTGCTGGAAATCCAGATCGGCGACGGCGATGTCGAAGCCGTCCTTGGCCAGCTGCAGTGCGATGCCGCGGCCGATTCCCTGCCCAGCGCCGGTAACGAGCGCAACCTTCTGATCACTCATGGGAGATCCTTCCTCTTCGCGATGTCGTGCAAATGACCTCGCGTCGAGGCCATCCTCCACACGCCGTCCTGTGGCGTGCGGTGCATCTGGGAGTCACTGTAAGTCAGGTGTGCGCTGTGAGTCAGCGTGTCAGGTAAGGGAGACCTTGCCAACCGCGAGAACACGCGCGAAAATACCTCATGCAACCGGACGCAACGGCTGGCCGACTCGGGCCTCCGTTCTGCGGCCAGAGACAATGAGGTGCACCTGCGATGGCCAACGAGCTGGAATCGTCGTTCTCAACCGGGGAGGACCCCGTCGAATACGACAACCTGTTGCAGGAGGTCTTTCGAGCCACTTCGCGAGGAGAACGCGCTCCGGCCCGACCGCGGCCGCTGATCAGCGCCTCTTGGAAGCGCTCCCGCCGCGCCGGTCTCAGGCCTGATCAGTGCCGCTGCCCGATGCACTCCCCCGTGCGAGCACGCCGAGTGCCATCACGGACGTCGACCACCCGACAGCTGATCCCGATGCTCAAGCAGACGCTGCCCCAGCATGACAACGGCATGTTCGAGAACGGCAGCTACCTCGTCGTGCTCACCGACGCCGAGGCGCGCATCGTGTGGCGCTACGGATCGACCGAGGCCCGACAGCGCGCCGACAGCATCGGCTTCGTCAAAGGCGCGCTGTGGCGCGAGAGCACAGTGGGCACGAACGCGATCGGCACCGCACTCGCCGTTCGACACCCGGTGCAGGTGCACGGCGCAGAGCATTTCTGTCTCGCGCATCAGCGCTGGAGCTGCGCGGCAGCGCCGATCATCGACCCACGCTCACGCGCCTGCCTGGGCATCGTCAACATCTCGTGCACGGTCGCCGAGGCGCATCCGGCCATGCTCGCGCTGGCCTCGCTGCTCGCCCACACCCTCGAGATGGAGCTGCACGAGGCGCACCAGCACGAGCTCGAACGACTGCGCACGATCAGCTGGCCGATGCAGCACACGCAGGGAGACGAGCCGTGGGCGGTGACCGACCGTCTGGGCTGGGTCGCGGCGACCAACAGCGCGTCGGCAGGCAGCCGGTTCACGCTGCCCGAGCATCCTGATCGCGACCTGCTCTGGCTGCCCGAGTTCGGCAGCGCGAAAGCGACCTCGCTGCCGGGCGGCTGGTTCATTCAGGGGCAGACCGTCGTCGAAGCCGAACCGGGAGAGAACCGGCTGCAGATCACTCGCACGTCGGGCGGCGCGCACGTGACGATGGATGCCGGCGACGTGCACTGGAGCGTCGAGATTCCGCCTCGGCAGGTCGACGTCATCACCCAGATCAACGCACACCGAGACGGCGTCAGCGCGGCAGACCTCTCAGAGGCGATCTTCGGCGACCGGACGCACACGGTCACCGTGCGTGCCGAGGTCAGCCGAATTCGGCGAGCGCTGGGGCCGGTGATCATTGCCGCGCCGTACCGCTTCGCGGAGGGCATGCGGGTCGAGATCGACTGACTTCCGGTCAGCAGCTGACCGAGGCCAGCAGACGTTCGACCAGCACGCCGCGATTGCCTTCGAGATCTGAGAGTACGTCCTGTTCGCGCACCTCCTGCGGGGTGAGCCAGGCGAGTTCGAGAGCATCCTGACGCGGCTGGCAGGTGCCGGTCACCGGCACGACGTAGGCCAGCGAGACGGCATGCTGGCGACCGTCGAACAGCTCGCTCGTGGTCGAGGGCACCGGGAAGTACTCGCCCACCGTCTGCGGCGACATCGACAGCGGCAGCTGCGGGAAGGCGATCGGGCCGAGGTCGTTCTCGAGATGGCGCAGCAGCGCTTCGCGCAGGCTCTCGCCGAACCGCACACGGCCCGAGACGATGGTGCGGGTGATCGAGTCAGTGTCGCTGACGCGCATGAGCAGGCCGATCTGCGCGACCTTGCCACTGCCGGTCAGGCGCACGGGCAGCGCTTCGACGTAGAGCATGGGCAGGTGCCGCCTGGCCTCTTCCAGCTCGGAGTCGGTCAGCCAGCCGGAGTCGGCGCCACCGTTGCTGCCGATGACGTCATCGTCTGGATCCTGCGGGTCGGGCGTGCCAACGATGCTCATGGTCTGATTATGGCGCATTTGCCCGGGCCGTCGCAGTCGACTCGGTACAATCGGTGCTCATGACCGCTTCACACCCGAATGCCATCCCAAAGACCGCTTCGACCCGATCCTCCGAAGCCGGTGGGTCAGCGCAGCGTTCAGACGGGCAGGGCCGAGGATCGGTGCGGCCCAGCTACCGCTTCTACGCGGTGATCGTCGCGATCTTCGCCTCGCTGCTGCTGGTCTCGAACATCGCGGCGACGCAGGGCGTGGTGTTCGGTCCGGTTTGGGGATTCCCGATCAACACTGACGGTGGGTTCCTGCTGTTCCCCCTGGCCTACGTGCTCGGCGATGTACTGAGCGAGGTCTACGGGTTCAAGCGGACCCGTACGGCGACAATCGTGTCGTTCTGCATCGCCATCGGGGCCATGCTGTACTTCCAGTTCGTGATCGCCCTGCCGAAGTCGGAGGGCACCGACACGGAGTCGTTCAACGCGCTGCTCGGTCTCAGCGTGCCGCAGATTCTGCTGGGGTCGGTGCTGGGCTTTCTGGTGGGTCAGACGCTGAACGCGTGGGTCGTGACATGGATGAAGCGCCGCCGCCGCGACGAACGCCAGCTCTGGGCGAGACTGCTCGGGTCGACCGTCGTCGGGGAGTTCGCCGACACCCTCATCTTCTGTCTGATCGCAGCGCCGGTGCTCGGGTTCACCGAGCCGGCCGACTTCGCCATCTACGTGGCGCTCGGGTTCGTATACAAGACCGCAGTCGAGGCCGCACTGCTTCCGTTCACCTACCGAGTGATCGCCTGGGTGAAGCGGCACGAGCCCGACTACCGCCCGGTGGGCGCAGGCGAGTCCGCCGCGAGCTGAGCGGGCTTTCAGCGGGTTCTGCACTTTCGCGGGGCGCTCAGCGGGTTCTGCACACTCGAGGGAACGTCCGGCGGTACTCGACAGGGCACTCAGCGGCTTCTGCACACTCGAGGCGAAAGGCGTTCAGCGGTCCTGCATGATCGAGGTGCCGAGGCCCAGTGAGAACGCTTGTGAGCCTGCCCCCCCCCCCCCAGAGCACGACCGCATGCGAAAGTACAGAAAGTGCGACCATCAGAGGCTGAAGCCCGCAAGTTCTGCACTTTCGCGGGACATTCAGCAAGTTCTGCACTTTCGCGGGGCATTCAGCAAGTTCTGCACTTTCAAGGGGCGTTCACCAAGTTCTGCACTTTCGCGGGGCATTCAACGGCTTCTGCACACTCGAGGGGTGTCCGGCGGTACTCGACAGGGCATTCAGCGGCTTCTGCACACTCGACGAGGCGCTCAACCGCATCCACCGACTTCCACGCACTCAACCTTCTTTCGACGAGGGCGGCTCAGCGGAGCCCAGCGTTCGACCAGGCGGTCACCGCGCACGCACCATGCGCACGAGTCCGACGATGATGCCGCCGAAGAGCAGCACCAACCCGATGACGAACAGCGGCGTCTGCGACGTACCCGTGACGGTCAGCCGAAGAATGCCCCACATCAGAGCGCTGACGCCGAGCAGTGTGGTCCCCAGCAGCTGAGAAGCGATGCGGTAGAGCCGCTCCGCGTTCTGACCGGTCACCTCGACCGGGTAGTTCGCCACATGCGGGTAACGCGCCAACCCTGCCACCAGCACCGACAGCAGCAGCCAGACGAGACCGAGCCCGATGAGCGATCCACGAGGGCCCCACGCATCGGGCTCACCGTGTATCCCGAAATGCGTCGGAATGACCTCGGGCAGGCTCGGATACGAGACCAGCAGATAGATCAGTCCGGCCAAAGTCATCAACAGACCGACGCCGATCAGCACGGCAGCGGCTGCGCCCATGCCCTCGGCCTTCGGTCGCTCTGATCTGCTCATACCGCTGCAGCGCCTGACTTCGCCCCGCCGCCGTAGTAGCGGCCCAAGAACTCCTCGCGGAGTTCGTCGAACGTGCCCTCCTGCATCGCGGCGCGGATGTCGTCGACGAGACGCACGATGAATCGCTCGTTGTGGATGCTGCAGAGAGTCGCCGCATTCATCTCTTTCGCCTTGAAGAGGTGCCGCAGATACGCCCGCGTGTAGTGCGTGCAGGTGTAGCAGTCGCAGCCTTCGTCGATCGGCGAGAAGTCCATGCGGAACCTCGTCTGCTTCAGGTTGTAGCGCCCGTGGCGCGAGTACACGGCCGACGACCGCGCCACACGCGTCGGCGAGACGCAGTCGAACGTGTCAGCCCCTGCTGCCACCGCGGCAAAGATGTCATCGGGTTCGCTGATGCCGAGCAGATGACGCGGCCGATCCTCGGGAAGCTCCTCGGCCATCCACCCGATGATCTCGGCCATGCGCGGCTTCTCGAGCGCGCCGCCGAGGCCGAACCCGTCGAAGCGCTGCCCCTCGATCTCCATGCTGCCGAGGTCGCGAGCGGCCTTGCGGCGCAGATCCTCGTAGTTCGCGCCCTGCAGCACGCCGAAGAGTGCCTGATACGGCTTGCCGACCCGTTCGTCAGTGAGGCGCCGATGCTCGGCGAGGCACCGCTCGGCCCACAGGCGGGTGCGCTCCAGCGAACGCTCCTGGTATCCGCGGGTGTTCATCAGCGTGGTGAGCTCGTCGAAGGCGAACATGATGTCGGCACCCAGCTGGTGCTGAATCTGCATCGACACCTCCGGGGTGAACCGATGCATGGTGCCGTCCAGATGCGACTTGAACGTGACGCCGTCGTCGTCGACGTGAGCGAGCCGCTCTTTGCCCTTCGCGATCACGTCGTCGGACTGCCGCCCGCTGGTGTCCATCGCGAGCACCTTCTTGAACCCCACGCCCAGGCTCATCACCTGGAAGCCTCCGGAATCGGTGAACGTGGGCCCCGGCCAGTTCATGAAGCGGCCGAGACCGCCGGCGGCGTCGAGCACGTCGGGTCCCGGCTGCAGGTAGAGGTGGTAGGCGTTGGCGAGCAGCGCCTGCGCCCCGAGGTCGCTCATCGACTCGGGCAGCACCGCTTTGACAGCCGCCTTGGTGCCGACCGGAATGAACGCCGGGGTGCGAATGTCGCCGTGTGGCGTGTGGATGACCCCCGTGCGCCCGCCTCTCGGCTGATCGTCGAGTCGGATGTCGATGTCGAAGCTGAAGTTCACCCGTCCATCTTGCCACCTGCCTGCGGCTCGGGGTCTTCGGCGGGCATTCGTCGCAGAGCGTCACAATCTGGCGTCTGGGCTCGGGCACAAATAGGCTGATCGTATGAAGCCATTCCTGTATCTGAGCGCGCGCACGAATGACGAGGCCACTGCGGCCGAGCGCGCCTCGATGCTGGAGCACACCGGGCTGAGGGCAGACGCCCTCGTACACCACCGACTCGACCGCGCGCCGCTGCCCGAGATCGATCTCACCGAGCTCAGCGGAGTGCTGCTCGGCGGCAGCCCCTATGACTGGTCGGCCCCACCCGAGCGCAAAGACCCGCTGCAGCGACGGGTCGAGCACGACGTGTTCGTCCTGGTGCGCCGCATTCTCGATGCCGATTTCCCGTTCTTCGGGGCCTGTTACGGAATGGGCGCGGTCGCAACGGTGCTTGAGACTCCGTTGGGCCCCGACTTCGCCGAGGATGCCGGAGCCGTCACCCTGCAGGTCACCTCGGCCGGCCGATCCGATTGCCTGCTGGATGACGCGCCTGCGCAGATCTCGTCGTTCGTCGGACACCATGAGTCGTTGCTCGAGGTGCCGGAGGGCGCCGAACTGCTGCTGACCTCGGCGACTGCTCCGGTGCAGATGATCCGCGTCGGCGAGCGCGGCTACGCGACGCAGTTCCATCCCGAGCTTGACCGGTCGGCGTTCATTCGGCGTGCGACGCTCTACGACGGGCACGGCTACTACCCTGCCGGCCGCATCGCAGCCATCGAGCAGGCGACGCTGGGCCTCGACACCGCCCCGGCACACCGTCTGCTGCGCCGCTTCGCGCTCGAGCACGGCCGTCGCTGAGCGGCCCTGCACCGTTCGTCGAGACGCGCCTTGACCGGCGCGATCGTATCCCTCCGACAGGTGTCTGCGACCTAATCGACACTGCTGGCGCCAGCAGGCATACTGGATGGCATGGGCGACAACAATCTGCTTTCGATTCCACCGACGTTCCTCGATGAGGTGCCGGGTCTCGCTGACGCTCTCGCCGACGAGCCGCTCAACCGCGTGGCGGCCTCGTTCCCCGCAGCGTCACTGCCTTGGGCTCTGCTCGCACAGCAGGCCCGCACGCACGGCAACTATGTGAACGCATACGCCTACGCTCGCACCGGCTATCACCGTGGCCTCGACGCTCTGCGCAGACACGGTTGGAAGGGGCAGGGGCCGATTCCGTGGTCGCACGAGCCGAACCGTGGCTTCCTGCTCTCGCTCTTCGAGCTGGGCAAAGCCGCCGAGCTGATCGGCGAAGCTGACGAGGTCGATCGCGTGCACACGTTCCTCACCGACAGCGACCCCTCGGTCATCGACGCCATCCTGGCCGACGAGGCGGCGCACGCCCCGGGCACTGAGACGATCGTCATCCGCGGCATCAACTGATCGCTGCGGCGCATATCTTTCTTTGTTCCGACCGACCGTCTAGCATCAGGAAGCATGACTTCCACTGACCGTCAATCGGACGATCAGGCGCGGTACATCGAAGTGTGGAACGACTTGGTCTCTCCGCGAGACCTCACGTGGGCACTTCTGATCTGTGGTGGCACCACCGCAGCCGCGCTGCTGATCGCAACGCTGCTCTCGTTCAACGTCTTCTTCTGGGGGCTCGGCGGCTCGGTCATCGGCTTCGTCATCAGCACCTTCGCGTTCACGCCGAAACGAGACGTGCGCATCGTGAGCGCCGACGACGGGCTCGAACACAGCATCCACATCAGTGCCGAAGCCGATGTCGCCGCAGACGCCGACAGGGCCGGTGACCGCTGATGGACGTCTCGATCATCATTCAGATGCTGATCGCCGCCATCGGCGCGATCATGTTCTATTCGTTCATCGGGTTCATTCCCGGCACCGACGAGACCAGCGTGCTGGTGCCCGTCACCCTGGCGCTGGTGCTCGCGGGCGTCGCGCCGATCGTGGTGCTCACCTTCTTCATCGCCGCGATCGTGACGCTCAATCTCACCAATGCGATTCCCACGGCTCTGGTCGGCCTGCCCGGGGGCGTGATGTCGACCCCGATGATGGAGCACTCGCTCTATCTCAAGAGCAAGGGACGCGCCGCCGAGACGATCAAGAAGATGGCCGCCGGCAGCGCCGTGGGCACGATCATCGCGATTCCGGTGAGCCTCGCCATCGCCACGGCGATCACACCCTATGCCGAGACCCTGCGCCAGTACGGCTCACTGCTCTTCGTGTTCGGCGCCGTGCTGCTCGCGCTGCTCGGCAGCAATCGCCTGCTGTCGCTCATCTCGATCATCCCGATGGCGCTGCTCTTCCAGGGCCTGCTCTCGCTCTACCGGACGCAGGAGGTGATTCCCAAAGACGGCAACATCTCGGTCTCGTTCTTCTTGGGCATCACCATCGGACCACTGCTGGTCTCGATCCTGGGGCTGCTCAACAAACGCAGCCGCGACCGTCTGCCCAGGTACGCGCCGACCACCGTCGAGATCTCGCGCAGAGATCTGAGCGGCCAGTCCCTCGCGCCCGGCCGCATCCTCACTCGTGACGAGATGGGCCGCACCGGCCTCGCCTCGCTGATCACCACCCCGCTGTTCTTCCTCAGTCCGGTCGGCCTGACCTTCCTGATCGGCGAGGCCTCTGCCGGTCGCAGCGGCGACAGGCTCAAGCACGCGAACCGCGCGGTGTCGAGCATGAACGGCGTCGCACACGCCGCCTACCTGTCTGGTGTGATCATCCCGCTGCTGGCCGTCGGCATTCCGCTCTCGCCGGTCGCGATCGGCCCGGCGCAAGCGCTGTTCAACGCGCCGCCGGTCTTCTCGCTCGACCACAATCTGCACCAGCTGCTGAGCACCGGCCAGTTCATTACCGCGGTGGTCGTCGGCGCTCTGCTCGCGCTCGTGCTGACCTATGTGATCGCTGTGCGCTACTCGTACCAGATCACCTACTTCGTGATGCGCTACATCCCGCACGAGGCCGTGCTCGGGCTCTTCATCGGGTTCATTCTGCTGCTCGCCTATCTCGACGCCGGGGTGGCCAACATCTTCGGCGTGCTGCTCGTCGGCGTCGCCTGCGGTACCCTGAATAAGCTTGGCGTCAGCTACGGCGTGCAGTTCATGACGCTGTACGCCGCGCCATGGATCGTGCAGAACCTGCTCTGAGCGGCAGCGTTGTGCGTCGGTGCGCATGCACCGGGAAAGGCTTCTTCACTGTGCAGGTCGGCGACCCCTCCCCCTCAGACCGCTCATCGGTCGACACTCCGATGCACGCAGGCGTCGGCCAGACCGTCGCGAAGATCATCCTCTTCGGCGAGCACTCTGTCGTCTACGGCTACCCGGCGATCGCGATGCCGCTGCGCAATCTGCGCATGATCGCCCGAGTCGAACCGACCACACGCCCGTCAGAGCTGTCGAGCCTGGGCTGGGTCGGTCCGCTCGACGAGGCGCCGGCGAGGTTCGCAAGCATCGTTCGGGCGGTGGATGCGGCGCTCGAGTTCGCGGGGCATCCGAACGCCCGTCTGCGCATCGAGACGCACGCCGAGTTCCCGCCGGAACGGGGCCTCGGGTCATCTGCGGCAGCGGCCGGCGCAGTCATCCGCGCCGTGCTCAACGCCTTCGACGTCGACGTCGAGCCAGAAGACCTCTTCGACCTGACGCAGGTGGCCGAGCGCATCGCGCATGGGCATCCGTCCGGTCTCGATGCGACCGCGACCTCGTCGCAGTCGCCGATCCATTTTCAGGCCGGCGCGACCACGGCCGTGCAGATCAATCTCTCAGCGTGGATCGTCGTGGCCGACTCCGGCATTCACGGCAGCACCCGTGAGACCGTCGGGCACATTCGCGAAGAGCACGAGCGCTGCCCCGAGGTCACCCGACCACGGCTGGCCGAGCTGGGGCGCATCACCGCCGAGGCGGTGGGCGACGTGCGCGCCGGCGATGTCAGCGGGCTCGGCCAGAAGATGAACGACGCACACCGGCTGTTGGCCGAGCTGGGCGTGAGCAACGCACGCCTCGACCAGCTCACCGCCGCAGCGCGCAGTGCGGGCGCGGTCGGAGCGAAGCTCACCGGCGGCGGACGCGGCGGCTGCGTGATCGCCCTCGCCCGCACCAGCGCTGATGCGAAGCGCATCGCCGCCGCGCTGGGGATGGCCGGAGCCACCGGCACGTGGGTCTACGCACCGCACGCCTACGAGGTCGCCGCGTGACGCATCGCCTGAAACCGGTGGCAGCGGCTCCCGGCGTGGCCACTGCTGTGGCGCATGCGAACATCGCGCTGATCAAGTACTGGGGCAAAGCCGACGAGCGGCTGATCCTGCCGCGCACCTCGAGCCTGTCACTGACCCTCGACGATCTGCACACGGTCACCACAGTGCGTTTCGTCGACGACGGCGCGGGTGACCGTGCCGTGCTCGACGGCCAGCCGATGACCGGTCAGCCGCTGCGGCGCATCGCAGATTTCCTCGACATCGTGCGCGAGCGTGCTGGCATCACCTCCGCGGCCGATGTCGTCACACACAACACCGTGCCGACTGCGGCGGGGCTCGCGAGCTCTGCCAGCGGGTTCGCCGCGCTGGCTGGGGCCGCAGCTGCCGCCGCCGGGCTCGAACTCGACGATCGCGGCCTCTCCAGACTCGCACGACGGGGGTCGGGGTCGGCATCACGGTCGGTCTTCGGCGGCCTGGCCGTCTGGCACGCCGGCCACGACCACGAAAGCTCGTATGCCGAGCCGCTTCCGAGCGATCTCGATCTGGCGATCGTCGTGCTCGTGATCGACTCGGGGCGCAAGGCGATCTCGAGCCGTGAGGCTATGCGACGAACCGTCGAGACCTCGCTCGAGTACGAGCCTTGGGTGCGACGCAGCCACGAAGATCTGGCCGAGGCGCTCGACGCGATCGAACAGGCAGACCTGCCCCGACTGGGCGAGGCAGCCGAGGCGAACGCCTTCGGCATGCACGCCACGATGCTCGCCGCAGAGCCTCGTGTGCAGTACTTGAACGCCTCGAGCATCGAGGCGCTGCGGGCCGTGCGCGAGGCCCGCGCAGCCGGTCTGCCTGCCTGGGCGACCATGGATGCCGGAGCGAACGTCAAGGTGCTCACCAGCGGTTCGGCATCTGAGCAGGTGCGATCCTGGCTGCGGCAGCGACTGGAGCCGAGTGTGCCGGGCTTGCAGACCGTGGTGGCACGGTCAGGCCCGGGCCTGCAGGTCTGGCCGGGCGAGGTCGGCGTGCCCAGAACCTGCGCTCTCGACACCGCCACGACGAACCATGCAGGAGGTCTCTAGACATGTGCGCTGCCCATGACGTCGCCGTTCCGGCTCGCACCACCGTCGTGCGCGCGCCGGGCAAGCTCTACATCGCCGGCGAGTATGCCGTCGTCGAAGCCGGATACCCGGCGGTGCTGATCGCCGTCGACCGCTATGTGCAGGTGCGGGTGAGCCCCGCCCGCGACACCGGGCACATCACCTCAGATCAGTACGCGAGCCTCTCGCTCGAGTGGCATCGACGTGACAACGACATGGTGATCGAGCCTGACCAGACGCCGTTCGACTTCGTGCTCGCCGCCATCAGAGTCGTCGAAGAGGCTGCTGTCGGACTCGGCGCGTCGCTCGAGCTGTACGACCTCGACATCACGAGCGAGCTCGACGACGATGCCGGTCGCAAGTTCGGCCTCGGGTCGTCTGCCGCGGTCACGGTGGCCACAGTGCGGGCGCTCTGCGAGCACTATCGTCTCGATCTGACCCGTATGGAGCAGCTCAAACTGGCCCTGATCGCAAGCATCGAAGTGCAGCGCAGCGGCTCGGGCGGCGACGTGGCGGCGAGCATGTTCGGCGGCTGGATCGTCTACCGCGCATTCGATCGGGAGTGGGTGCGCGCCGAGCGCGTCGCCCGACCGCTGACCGAGATGCTCGCCATCGACTGGCCTGGCCTTGAAGTGCGCCGCGTCGTGCCGCCCGATCGTCTTCGCCTCGTCGTGGGATGGACTGGCTCGCCCGCCTCGACCGCTCGCCTGGTCAGCGGGGTGCAGGCCCGCAAAGGCCAGCGCAGCGTGCATTACAGCCACTTCCTCGCGGAGAGCCGCTCGTGTGTGACCGAACTCGCCGAAGCCCTGGAACGCGACGACGGGGTCGGGATCGCCGCAGGCATCCGCCGCAACCGCGAGCTGCTGCGCGGCCTGGGCGAGCACTCGGGCATCACCATCGAGACCCCGAAGCTGCAGCGCCTGATCGAGACGGCCGAGGCATGCGGCGGTGCGGCGAAGACGTCGGGCGCGGGCGGCGGAGACTGCGGCATCGTGCTGATCGACCGCGACGCCGACATCGACGGCATGCTCGCAGCGTGGGAGCGGGCCGACATCAGGCCGCTGAATCTGCGGGTGCACCAGCCGGAGGGCACGGTCGAGTAGGGCATGGCCGAGCACGTTCGCACGACGAGCGTCGTGCTCTGCCGTTCGAGCTCGAGACGGGATGTCGCAGATACGAAGGGACACAGAGCAGCATGAGCAGTGAGCGCAAAGACGAGCACGTTCGCCTCGCCGAGGAGCTTCGCGACGAACGACGCGATTCGGGCTTCGACGACGTGCGGTTTCTTCATCACACCTTCAACGGTCTGACGCGCGACGCGGTCGACATCAGCACGACCGTGGCCGGTCGGCGTTGGCCGGTGCCGTTCTACATCAACGCGATGACCGGCGGCAGCAAGATGACCGGGGCGCTCAACGCCGACCTCGCGCAGGCTGCTGCGGCTGCAGGTGTGTCAATCGCCAGCGGTTCGGTGAGCCCTGCACTGCGCGATCCGGGCCTTGAATCGACGTTTCGGGTGATCCGAGAGAACGCCCCTGAGGCGTTCGTATTCGCGAATGTGAGCCCCGAGATGACCGTCGAGCAGGCGAAGCGAGCCGTCGGGATTCTCTCTGCCGACGCGCTGCAGATCCATGTGAACCCGGCCCAAGAGCTCGTGATGCCCGAGGGCGACCGCGACTTTCGCGGCTGGCTCGACCGGATCGAGCGGATCGTGGCCGAGGTCGGCGTGCCGGTCGTGGTCAAAGAGGTCGGGTTCGGCCTCAGCCGACACAGCGTCGAGCAGCTGCTCGAACGCGGTGTGCGCACCGTCGACGTCAGCGGACGCGGCGGCACGAACTTCATCGCGATCGAGAACCGTCGGCGGCAGCGAAGCGAGTACGACTACCTGTCTGGCTGGGGCCAGACCGCCGTCGAGTGCCTGCTCGATTCCCTGCACGCGGCGCCTGCGCTGCCGGTCGAGGCGATCGCCTCCGGCGGCGTGCGCAATCCGCTGGATGTCGTGCGCGCACTCGCCTTGGGCGCTCGCGCCGTCGGGGTCAGCGGCCACTTTCTGCACGTGCTCGTCTCTGACGGAGTCGAGGCTCTGACTGCAGAGCTGGAGTCATGGAAAGAGCAGGTGCAGACTCTGCTCACGCTGCTCGGAGCGGCCGACCTGGCGGCCCTTGCCTGCACTGACTTGCTCATCACCGGCCCGACGGCGGAGTTCGCACGGCTGCGAGGCATCGATCTCGCGGAACTGGCGCACCGCCACTGAGATATGCCCGCAAATGCATATGTCGTGTTGGAGAACTCTTCACAGACATTCCGCGACGCCCGCACGATGTCCTTGACTTGCGCCGGGGAAAGCGGTTCACTGCAGATACCATGACGCAGCAGTCCGAAGACTCCCAGGGCCCTCTGCCCCGCATCACCGATGCCGGTTTTCGCCTGCACTACGCGACCTCGCTCTTCGACCGTCTGATCGATGACTACCTGCGTGCTGAGTGGCAGCTTCCGGCCACTCAGTTCTATGCGCTGATGGCTCTTGCGGCAGCGGGCAAAGAGAAGCTCAGCGTTCGAGAGATCGCCGAGCAGCTCGGCATCTCCCGTGCGGCAGCCGCCACACGCACCCGAACACTGGTCGAGGTCGGGTTCGCGTCGTTGTACCAAGACCCGAACGACCGTCGCACGCAGCGCGTCGCCCTCACCGAACGTGGTGCACGCCAACTGACCGAAGCCTGGCAGGGTCTCGACACCTTCGAGAACGCTCTGCTGACCGGCATCGACGAACGCAGCCTGCTGCAGCGCATCAATGTGCTCATCGACAACGCCCGCGACGTCGCAGCAGCGCGGCAGGCCCGAGAGTCTCGCTGAGCGGGCCGGCCCCGCGAAGAGTCTCGCTCAGACGTTCGGCACGACCACCGTCGGAACACGAAGATCGAGCAGCACGCCGTGCGACACCGAGCCGAACAGCGCGCGTCCGAGCACGGTGCGCGAATGAGTGCCCAGCACCAGCATGCGTCGGCCGGCCGCGGCCGCAGTCAGCTGCGACGCCGGAGCGCCTTCGATCGAGCGACCGGTGACGTCGAGATCCTCGTGCCTCGTGCGCAGCTGCAGGGCGCGTGCGTCAAGCTGTTCCTGGAACTGGCGACCCACCGGAGCGAGCCCCCCGCCCATGGCCTCTGCCGGCCTGCTGATCACCGGCGGCAGACCCCAGACAGAGACCAGCTCAAGCGGCTGATCCGTGGCCAGCGCCTGGGTGACGGCGAACTCGACCGCACTCTCGCTAACGTCGTCCGGGCCCACGCCGACGACGATTCCGGGTTCGTGCTGCCCGGCGGCAGTCCAGTCTGACGGGATCACCGCAGTCGGAACGTTCGTCGACACTGAGACGCGCAGCCCCTTGGCCCCACCGACCGCTTCGCCGAATGATGCGCCGTGATGCGATCCCAGCACGATCAGATCGCTCTGGTCGGCCGCGTCTACCAGCGCGTCGACGATGCCGCCGCGAGTGACCGCTGCCGTGATGCCGAGCTCGGGATGCGCCTCCGCAGCGATGCGCCGCACCGAAGCGATCAGGTTCTCGGCGGCCTGCGTCGCATCCGCCTCGCTGACGCCGGTGCCGCGCAGCACATGCGGATCGACCACGGTCAGCAGGTGCAGCTGCGGGTCGGCGACGAGCTCGGCCTGCGTCAGCGCCCATTCGAGTGCGCGTTCACCGCGCACGGTGCCGTCGATGCCGACGAGGATGGTGGTCATTGTTGCTCCTTGGTCAAAAGGCCCGACACTGAGTTCGGCAGAGCCGCCCCGGGCGCAGTCTGTGTGATGACGAGTCGTGTGCGGCTCAGTGGAACTGCGGCACGATGAGCCACAGGGTGAACAGCACGACGGCGACACAGAGCGAGAAACAGAGCACCGAACCGGTGCGAGCGATCAGATGCGCGTTGCCGCTGCTGTCGACCTGCCCCGATTCCCAGAGGCGCAGTGCAGTCGCGTACAGTGCGCTGACGATGCTGGCGATCCCGACGGCAACGACGAGGACGGTCAGAAAGCTGATGAGAGAAGCCATTGTTGTGTGCTCTTCCTTTCAGGACTACGCAGCAGGGACAGGAGCTGGAACCGGCTCGCCGGCGGTCTCATGGTTCACGTTGTCGGCGGTCACCGGGTTGCGATGCGACAGCCGGACGATGCCCCACACGATCGCGAGGGCGAGCACCGCGACGCCGAGGGTGCCGATCAGGCCGGTGTGAGCGAGCGCCGACGCGGCAGCCGACACCAGCGCCGCTGCGGGAAAGGTGACCAGCCAGGCGATGCCCATGCGACCGGCGACTCCCCAGCTGACTCTGGCGCCTTTGCGTCCGAGTCCGGCACCGAGAATCGACCCGGAGCAGACCTGCGTGGTCGACAGTGCGAAACCGAGGTGGGAAGAGACCAGGATGGTGGTCGCCGAACTCGCCTCGGCGGCGAAGCCCTGCGGCGTGGTGATCTCGGTGATGCCTTTGCCCAGCGTGCGGATGACACGCCAGCCACCGGTGTAGGTGCCCAGTGCGATGGCGAGACCACAGGCTGCGATGACCCAGAACTCGGGGCCGCTGCCGCTGGGCTGCATACCTGCTGCGATAAGCGTCAGCGTGATGATGCCCATCGTCTTCTGCGCGTCGTTGGTGCCGTGTGAGAGAGCGACCAGCAGAGCCGTCGCGGTCTGACCGTGGCGGAATCCGCTCTCGACCTTCTTCGCATCCATCTTGCCCACGATCGCGAGAATGATCTTGACCGCGCAGAACGCAGCGAGGCCGGCGACCACCGGCGAGACGAACGCCGGCAGCAGCACCTTCGTGAACACGTTGATGAAGTTCACGCCCGAGGTGCCGACCGCGACGATCACAGCGCCGACGAGACCGCCGAAGAGGGCATGCGACGAACTGGAGGGCAGCCCTACCAGCCACGTCAGCATGTTCCAGATGATGGCGCCGACCAGGCCCGCGAAGATGACCTCAGGCCCGATCACCACCCCGCCGTCGCCCTCGTTGATGATGCCGCCCGAAATCGTCTTGGCGACCTCAGTCGACAGGAAGGCGCCGATCAGGTTGAGGATGCCCGCGGCGATGACTGCGGTCTTTGGCTTGAGCGCACCCGTGGCAATCGAGGTGGCCATGGCGTTCGCCGTGTCATGGAACCCGTTCGTGAAGTCGAATGTCAGCGCCGTTGCAATGACCAGCACGACGACGATGATTGTGGAAGCATCCATCTGAGCTTCGTGGTTCCCTTCTGAGAGACCAAATACGTAACTGCCTCGACGAGGTCTCCGGGAACTCCCCCCGACATACGATTCGTCGACTGCAATTGCTGAGTCTGCGCCCGCAAGGTTACGGGAAGGGAAACATCAAGCGGCCTTCAGGCAACCAACGTGCAATGACAGTCTAGATGGTGATATCGAGTCGTATGCATGTGGCCAAGGCTCAGCGTTTCGGCAGCACGAACCAGGCCGCCGCAGCCGCCGCGACCATCAGGATCGCTCCGATGACCGACGTCATGACGACGCCTCCCTCGAACGCAGCGTTGGCCATGCTCATGAGCTCCGCACCGAGATCGTTCGGCAGCGACGCAGCGACCTGCTCGGCGCCGGCGAGCGTCTCTCGGGCGCGTGCGCCGGCATCCGCATCGACGCCGTCAGGCACGACCAGCGCGCCGCGATAGTGCGCCGTGAGCAGCCCGCCGAGCAGCGCCGTGCCGAGCACGGCTCCGACTTCGTAGGCCGTCTCTGAGAGTGCGGATGCCGCCCCGGCTCGGTCTTTGGGTGCGGCCGAGAGAATGAGATCGTTCGAGAGCGTCTCGGCCATGCCGACGCCGACTCCGAGAATGACGAAGGCGATGAGGACGATCTGCCAGGCGGATCCGGCGCCGAACGCAGCCATGAGCACGTAGGCCGTCGCCGAGAGCAGCACCGATCCGGTGATGATGACGCGCGCCGTGACACGCTTGGACAGGGGCACGACAGCGAATCCCGCGATGATCATCAGCACGATGCCCGGCAGCAGCACCACCCCTGCCGCCAGCGGGGTGAGGCCGACGACGATCTGCAGATGCTGGCTGACGAAGAAGAGAAAGCCGACCATCGAGACGACGCTGAGCAGGTTGACCGCAATGCTGCCGCTGAAAAGCGGGTTGCGGAACAGCGTGAGGTCCAGCAGCGGCACGGGGCGACGAAGCTGGCGGCGCACGAACCAGGCGCCGACGGCGAAGCCGACCACGATCGAGACGATCGGCTGCAGGCCGAAGCCCTGAGCGGCGAACTCCTTGATGCCCAGCACGATGGCGACCAGCGCGACGATCGAGGCGAGCATTCCGGGCACGTCGATGGGGCCCGGGTGCGGGTCGCGGGACTCTCTGACGAGCAGCGGCGTCAGGATGAACAGCGGCAGCAGCACAGGCAGTGCGATGAGGAAGATCGCGTTCCAGTGGAAGTGCTCCAGCACCACGCCGCCGACCAGCGGGCCTGCGGCAGAGCCCGCCGAGAAGCATCCTGCCCACACGGCGATCGCGACTCGACGCTGATTGCGGTCGCGGAAGATACCGCGGATCAGGGCAAGCGTCGACGGCATCAGCATGGCGCCGAAGATGCCCGTGAGGCCGCGCAGCAGGATCAGTTCCAGCGCGGTCGTCGCAAATGCGCTGGCAACAGAGAAGACGGCGAACCCGGCGGCCCCTATGAGCAGCAGGCGGCGACGGCCGATGCGGTCTCCCAGGCTGCCCATGGTGACGAGCAGGCCGGCGAGCACGATCGAGTAGGCGTCGATGATCCAGAGCTGCTGTGCGGCATCCGGCTCAAGCGCCTCGGCGATGTGCGGAAGCGCGAGGCTCAGCACAGTGTTGTCGATCGAGACCAGCAGCACCGGGAGCATCAGCACCGCCAGCGCGATCCAGTCTCGAGCCGTCGCGAGCGGGGGCGTCTCGACCGATTCCGCCCGCAGACTGCCTGCGGCGCGGTGGTCGGTTTCTCTGACTGCTTCAGGGGATTCGTGCTGCCTCACACGAGATACTGTACCGTACGGACGGTATAGTTGCCATAGGGGCACAATGGAGTGAGCTGAGCAGACGACGACACTGGTGGCGAAACCGGCAACGACGCATACGACCGAGCCGATGACTCGCAGGACGTCGAGTATGACATCCACCAGACCGACCACAGGAGCGAAGATCAACGTGAGTGACAGACCGGCCCGCGAGCGGGTGCTCGACGCATACATCGACCTGCTGCTCGACTCCGGCGAGCGCGCTGCGACGCTCGAGGCCGTCGCCGAGCGCGCCGAGGTCTCGAAGGGCGGGCTGCTGTACCACTTCGCGTCGAAGAGCGACCTCGAGCGCGGCCTGCTCGAACGTCTCGACGCACTGATGGACGAAGACGTGCACAGTCTGGAGGGCACCGCGCTCGAGACGGTCGAGAACTTCTTGCGGACGTCGAACAACGCCGGCACTCCGCTCGATCGGGCTCTGCTCGCGACCGTTCGTCTTGCGCAGGGCAGCGAGGCGGCGCAGCAGGCCCTTCATGACGTCAACCAGCGGTGGCTGACGCTGCTGCGCAACACGGTGCACGACGAAGATCTTGCTCGCACGATTCTGCTGATCAGCGACGGCATCTACTATGGCTCGGCGCTCTCACAGGTGCCGGCCGCACAGCAGCTCGCTCCGACCCAGCGCGACATGGAGTCGGCGATCGTCGTGGTGCGGCAGCTGATGCAGGCCACTGAGGGCTGAGTGCACTCACGCCGCCGGCCCGCTCAGCGTGATCGGTTCCGCCGGTGCAGCATCCACACGAGCCTGCAGCCCCGCACGCACCCGCGGCCAGTCGTCGGCGACGATCGAGAAAATCGCCGCATCACGCCAGCTGCCGTCAGCACGCGGCTGATCACGCCGCGAGATGCCCTCGAAGGTGGCGCCCAGCTTGAGGATCGCCCGCCGCGAATGCTCGTTGCGGGCGTCGGCCTGAATGCGCACTCGCCCGAAACCATGGTCGAACGCGAGGCTGAGCAGCAGCAGTTTCGTCTCGGCATTGACCGAGGTGCCCCAGACGTGCGGATGGTAGGCCGTCCAGCCGAGGTGCAGGCGCTCCTTATGCAGCTCGAAGTCGGTCAGAGAGCTGGTGCCGATGACATGTCCGTCGTCAGGGCCGTCGAGCACACGCACGACGAACGGCAGCCCCACCCGCCATGGGTAATAGCCGCGCGCCCACTCGGTGAAGCTCGGCAGGTCGGCGTGGTAGTTGGCTGCTCCCCCGCCATAGCCGTCTGCGAAGATCTCGGGACGCCCGATCGCCGCGTGCAGGGCGGGCAGATCCTGTTCTGTGAGCGGGTCGAGGCGGATGCGGTGGCCGAGCAGGTGCTGCGGCAGCGGTGCGATGGCGGTCATGTGAGCACTGTACTCTGCCGAGGCCAACAGACGGCGAAGGCCCCGCACCCAGTTAACACACTGGATACAGGGCCTTCGACCTGTGGCGGTGACGGCGGGATTTGAACCCGCGGTAGGTTGCCCTACACATCATTTCGAGTGATGCACTTTCGGCCGCTCAGACACGTCACCGCAAGCAAATATAGCGGAGTCCGACCGACTCGCCAAATCCTTCCAGGGAGCACAGTCGGCAGAGACGATCTCAGAACCCGAGCAGCAGCCGCAGCCCCAGCGCGAACATGATGACGGCGATACAGATGTCCAGGATCTGCCAGGCCCTCGGCTTCGCGAAGAGCGGCCGCAGCATCCGCGCACCGAACCCGAGCGCGTAGAACCAGACGAAGCTCGACAGGATCGCCCCAGCGGCCCACCACCACGGGTGCGTCTGGTGCTGCGCGAGCGAGCCGAGCAGCACCACGGTGTCGATGTAGACGTGCGGATTCAGCCAGGTGAACGCCAGCACGGTGAGCAGCACCGAGATCAGCGAGCGGCGACCGCGGCCTGCGTCCGTCTCGGCATCGGCGTCGCCAGCACCTGTCGCTGTCCCGGCGTCGACGGCCATCGCCGTCGGTTTCAGCGCCCGCTTCGCCGCGAGCACCCCGTACCCGATCAGGAACGCCGCACCGACCGCACGAATCACCGTCATCACCACCGGCAACGACTGCACCAACGCGCCGACCCCGGCCACACCCGCGATGATCAGCACAGCATCCGACAGGGCGCACACGGTGACGACCGGCAGCATCACCGAACGGCTCGCGGTCACCCCCAGCCGCAGCAGATAGGCGTTCTGACTGCCGATCGCGACGATCAGCGAGAGACCGGTCATCAGGCCGAGCGCCGACGAGAGCAGGAGTGAGTTTTGCATGACTCGATCGTCACCCGACTCGTGGATCAAGTCCAGCTAATCTATCTAAACCTGCATTAGATACTCTTCATACATGATGTCCTTTCAGCTCGACCACGCCGCCACCCTCGTCGCTCTTGTCGACGAAGGCAGCTTCGAACGCGCGGCCCGCTCTCTGCACGTGACGCCCTCGGCAGTCTCGCAGCGCATCCACGCGATGGAAGAGGCGGTCGGCAGCGTGCTCGTCCAGCGCACCACCCCGGTCGTGCCGACGCAGGCGGGCCGCGTGGCCCTGCGCTACGCCCGTCAGCTGCTGCTGGTCGGCGCGGATGCAGCGCGTGCGCTCCGTCTCGACGGCGGCGGCCCGGCTGCAACCCACCGCGGCGACGGTGACGCCGGAGAGGCGGCCTCGAATCAGACGATCACCATTCCGATCGCGGCGAACGGCGACAGTCTCGCGACCTGGTTCCTTGGTGCGCTGGCCGCGACTCGCGATCGGATCGACGCGGTGTATGACATCCGCCGAGAAGACGAGGAGCTCGCCACTCGACTGCTGCGTCGAGGCGAGGTGATGGCGGCCATCACGACGACGGCGAAACCGGTGCAGGGCTGCACGAGCACACCTCTCGGAATGATGCGCTACCGGGCGGTGTCCTCGCCCGGCTTCTACGAGCGATGGTGTCGAGAGCCAGACGACGAGACAGCCGGCAGCCCGCTCGGCTGGCCCCTGCGCCGGCTCGCACCGATGATCAACTTCGACCGCTCCGACATGCTGCAGCAGCGCTATCTCGACTCAGTGCTGGGCAAGGCCGCCCAGCCACCGAGCCATTATGTTCCCGCCGCGCAGGACTTCGGCGACGCCATCGTGCTCGGTCTCGGCTGGGGTCTGCTCCCAGATCAGCAGGCCGACGAGTGGCTGCGCGCGGGCCGACTCGTCGAGCTCATGCCCGGTTCTGCAGTGCACGTGCCGCTGCACTGGCAGCGATGGAAGCTGCCCTCCGATGCGTTGGAGCTGCTCAGCGAAACCGTCGTGGCACACGCCGCGCAGAGCCTGCTGCGCAACGAGTAGCACAGACAGGAACGCCCCAGACCGCTCCGTGTCAGTGGGGTCGCCTACTGTGGACGCATGGCGAAGAACACAATTGCTCCGTACCACTGCACAGAGTGCGGCTTCAAGGCGTCGAAGTGGGTCGGCCGGTGCCCTGAATGCCAGGCTTGGGGCACCGTCGTCGAGGCCGGCACACAGACCGGCATCGTCAGCGGCCGCCGCGGATCGGTACAGATGGTCGATGCGTTGGGGGCACTGCCGACGCTCGATGCAGACCGCCTTGCCCGGCCGATCACCGAGCTGTCGTCTCACGATGCCACACACGTGCCGACCGGCATCGGCGAGCTCGACCGTGTGCTCGGCGGCGGCATCGTCCCGGGTGCGGCCATTCTGCTCAGCGGTGAGCCCGGCGTCGGCAAGTCGACCCTGCTGCTCGAAGTCGCCGCACGCTGGGCGGCCGAAGAGCGAACCGTGCTCTACCTGACCGCCGAGGAGTCCACCGGGCAGGTGCGCCTGCGTGCCGAACGCACCGGAGCCGTGCACGAGCATCTGCTGCTCGCCGCCGAGACCGATCTCACCGCCGCCCTCGCGCAGGTCGAGGCGGCACAGCCGTCGCTGGTCATCGTCGACTCGGTGCAGACGATCACCGATGCGAGCATCGAAGGCATCCCCGGCGGCACGGCTCAGGTGCGAGCCGTCGCGCACACCCTGACCCGCGCGGCGAAGCAGTGGGGCATCCCGCTGCTGCTCGTCGGCCACGTCACCAAAGATGGTTCGATCGCCGGCCCGCGTCTGCTCGAGCATCTCGTCGACGTCGTCTGCCAGTTCGAGGGCGACCCCCAGACCTCACTGCGATTTCTGCGTGCGCACAAGAACCGTTTCGGTTCGATCGACGAGGTGGGCTGCTTCGAGATGGGAGGCGAAGGCATCCGTGAGGTGCCCGACCCCTCAGGGCTGTTCCTCACCCGTGGCAGCGACGTGCCGGGCACGATCGTCACCATCGCGATGGAGGGTCGTCGTGCGCTGCCGGTCGAGATTCAGGCGCTCGTGGTGACGTCGACTGCACCACAGCCCCGTCGGGTCACCAACGGGCTCGACTCATCGCGCGTCTCGATGCTGATCGCCGTCCTCGAGCGTCGCGCGGGCATCACCGTGAGCAATATGGAGGTCTACGTCTCGACTGTGGGTGGGGTGAAGGTGACCGACCCGGCCGCCGACCTGCCCATCGCACTGGCCATCGCATCCGCTGCCACGGGGCGCGCGATCGACGAGCACACCGTCGCCTACGGCGAGATCAGCCTCGCCGGTCAGGTGCGTCGCGCCGCCCAGTCGGCCCAGCGCGCCGACGAGGCCGTGCGCCTCGGATACGCCACCCATCTCGACGATCGCAGCGTCTCAAGCCTGCACGAGGCACTGGCGAGAGCGCTGCAGCCCCGCAGAGCGTGATGCCGGGCGGCTACTGCATGACGAACGAGTACTGCTCAGACGACCGGCCGACGATCGTGGCCTGCACCCAGTAGGTGCCGGTCACTGACGCGTGGCGATCTTTCGAGCAGGTCGAGCCGTCGTTCATCGAGAGGTCCCACGAGACCGTTCCGGTCAGCGGTTTGCCGGGTTCCAACACGTTCATGGCGTCGGAGGGATTCGCGATGCACGGCGTCGACTTCCAGATCTCGGCCGGCCCGGAGCCCACGACCAGCTCCTGCTGCGACGTGCCGACGTTGGCCGAACATGGCGCTGAGGTGATGTTCGAGACTTCGTACACGAAGACCGGCTGCTGTGAGAACGAGTACTGGCCCTTCTCGGTCTTCACGCTCACCGAGAGTTCGCCGGGGTCACAGGTCGGCACTGAGCCGGGATCTGCCGACGGCGTGGCCGAGGCAGCGGATTCGCTCTTGGCTGCGTCGTCGCTCGTGGGGTCTGCAGATCCTGTGCTCTGCGGCTCGCTCGTCTGCGAGGTCTGTGCAGCAGAGTCGGCTTCGCTGCCGCCATTCCTGCCACTGCTCGTGGCACAGCTCACCGCCCAGACGACAATCAGAACGATGACGACCAGCAGAACGAGTGCTGCGAGACGCCTGCGACGATAGACCGCGGGGGAAGGACGTTTCGACGTGGCATGCATGGTTCCAGACTACCGATCGGCTGGGTCGTCGAATCGCCCCTGCTGAGCCCTCGGCGCATCACCGTTCGACGAGTCATGGTCGAGGTGCAGGATCATGCGGGTGTTGCCCAAGGTGTTCTGCTTCACACGCTGCAGCTCGAGGAACTCTGCCACGCCTTCGTCGGGTGACCGCACGAGCTCGACATAGGTGTCGGGGTCGATTCCAGGATCGAGCATGCGGGTGAAGCCGCTGCGAGTGAAGAAGTCGACCTCGAAGGTCAGGCAGAAGATGCGCCACACCCCGATCGTGCGGCCGCGCTCGATGAGCGCTGACACCAGCTTGTGACCGATGCCGTGCCCCTGCGCGGTGCGGTCGACGACGAGGGTGCGAATCTCGGCGAGATCCTCCCAGAAGATGTGCAGAGCGCCCGCGCCGACGACGCGGCCGTCGAGCTCGGCGACCAGAAACTCCTGCGTCGCCTCGTAGAGCACCACCAGCTCTTTGCCGAGCAGTACGCGTTCCTCGACGTACGGAGTGATCAGGTCACGAATGGCCTGAATGTCACTGGTGCGGGCGGAGCGAATCAAAAGAGCCATGCCCCCCAGAATAACCCCTGGCGGGCATGGCTCCTCTGTTCTGCCGCACCGCGTCCCGTCTCAGAGACTCGGCATCGTGCGTCTAGAGCACCTGTGTCGCAGCGATCTTGCCCTGCTCCGGCTCAGGCCCTTCGCCATCGACGACCGTGAACGTGAAGTCGTTCTTGTCGTCGACGTCGACGTCGATCTTCTGCCCGGCCGAGATCTCGCCGCGCAGAATTCGTTCAGACAGTTGGTCTTCGATCTGCACCGAAATGGCGCGACGCAGCGGGCGCGCACCGAGGGTGGGGTCGTAGCCGATCTCGATGAGCTTCTCTTTGGCCGAGACGCTGAGCTCGAGGCGCAGGTCACGATCGTAGAGTCGATCGTTGAGACGCTTGACGAACAGATCGACGATCTGCAGCAGCTCTTCTTTGTCGAGGGCGGGGAAGACGATAATGTCGTCGACGCGGTTCAGGAACTCGGGCTTGAAGTGCTTCTTCAGCTCGTCGTTGACCTTGCCCTTCATCATCTCGTAGCTGACGGTCTGGTCGTTCTCGACCTGGAAGCCCACCGGCCCGCCCGAGATCTCTTTCGACCCCAAGTTGGTCGTCATGATGATGACGGTGTTCTTGAAGTCGACGCTGCGGCCCTGACCATCGGTCAGGCGGCCCTCTTCGAGAATCTGCAGCAGCGAGTTGAAGATGTCGGGATGCGCCTTCTCGATCTCGTCGAACAGCACGACGCTGAACGGGTTGCGTCGCACCTTCTCGGTGAGCTGCCCGCCCTCTTCGAACCCCACGAAGCCCGGAGGGGCGCCGAACAGGCGTGAAACGGTGTGCTTCTCGCCGAACTCGGACATATCGAGAGAGATGAGCGCGTCTTCGTCGTCGAACAGGAACTTCGCGAGCGCTTTGGCCAGCTCGGTCTTGCCGACGCCGGTGGGCCCGGCGAAGATGAACGACCCGCTGGGGCGCTTCGGATCTTTCAGACCGGCGCGCGTGCGGCGGATGCTGCGAGAGAGCGCCTTGATGGCCTCTTTCTGCCCGATGACGCGCTGGCCGAGCTCCTCTTCCATGAAGAGCAGTCTCGACGACTCCTCTTCGGTGAGTTTGAAGACGGGGATGCCTGTGGCCTGAGCCAGCACCTCGGCGATGAGCCCTTCGTCGACCTCGGCGTGCACCTCTTTGTCGCCCTTGCGCCATTCCTTCTCAGACTTCAGCCGCTCGCCGAGCAGCTTCTTCTCCTGGTCGCGCAGGCTGGCAGCCTTCTCGAAGTCTTGGTCTTCGATGGCCTGCTCTTTGGCAGCGCGAACTTCGGTGATCTTCTCGTCGAACTCACGCAGCTGCGGCGGAGCGGAGAGCACGCTGAGGCGCAGACGAGCACCGGCCTCATCGATCAGGTCGATGGCCTTGTCAGGCAGGTGCCGATCTTGGATGTATCGGGCCGAGAGATTCACCGCGGCAACGATCGCACCGTCGGTGATCTTCACCTTGTGGTGCTTCTCGTAGCGCTCGCGCAGCCCCTTCAGAATCTGAATCGAGTGCTGCAGGCTCGGCTCGCGCACCTGCACCGACTGGAACCGGCGCTCGAGAGCGGCGTCTTTCTCGAAGTACTTGCGGTACTCGTCAGTGGTGGTGGCTCCGATGGTCTGCAGCTCGCCGCGGGCGAGCATCGGCTTGAGGATGCTGGCGGCGTCGATCGCTCCCTCTGCGGCACCAGCGCCGACGAGCGTGTGAATCTCATCGATGAAGATGATGATGTCGCCGCGGTTCTTGATCTCTTTGAGCACCTTGCGCAGTCGCTCTTCGAAATCGCCGCGATAGCGCGAACCCGCGATCAGCGCCGAGAGGTCGAGGGTGTAGAGCTGCTTGTCTTTCAGCGTCTCGGGCACTTCGCCCGAGACGATGGCCTGTGCGAGCCCCTCGACGACCGAGGTCTTTCCGACGCCCGGCTCGCCGATGAGCACTGGGTTGTTCTTGGTGCGGCGGCTGAGCACCTGCATCACGCGCTCGATCTCGCGCTCACGCCCGATGACCGGGTCGAGCTTGCCGTCGCGGGCCTTCTGAGTGAGGTTCTCGCCGAACTGGTCGAGCACCTGCGAGCCCTTGGCCTGCGTGCCTCCTTCGGCGCCCACGCCGGCGAGCTGCGCGTCTTTGCCGTTCTGGTAGCCCGCAAGCTGCTGCACGACGATCTGACGCAGCTGCGTCAGATCGACGCCGAGTTTGACGAGCACCTGGACGGCGACGCCCTCGCCCTCGCGGATCAGCCCGAGCAGGATGTGCTCGGTGCCGACGTAGTTGTGGCCGAGCTGCAGGGCCTCGCGGAATGAGAGCTCGAGAACCTTCTTGCCACGCGGGGTGAACGGAATGTGCCCCGTCGGAGGCTGCTGGCCGACGCCGATGATGTCTTCGACCTGCTCACGAGCCTCGTCGAGCGTGACGCCGACCTGCTCCAGCGACTTGGCTGCGACACCCTCGCCCTCGTGCAGCAGCCCGAGCAGCAGGTGCTCCGAGCCGATGTAATTGTGGTTGAGCATCTTGGCCTCTTCCTGGGCCAAGACCACCACGCGGCGGGCGCGGTCGGTGAAACGTTCGAACATGGCATCTCCTTCGCGGTTTGCCGGTTATGAACATCAAACCAGAAACCTGCCGCAGATCGGGGCGTGTTCGCCGTGGGCTAAGCGCACACCGGCGGCTGCGGCTCCGCTCGCGTCCTGCTCGGCGATGAGAAGGGTCAGATCAGCGGTCGGTGGCTGCGTCTGCGTCAGACGGATGCTTCGGCCGAGCCTGTGCGTCAGCCGACGAAGCGGGGCGCGCGACTGCGTTCGCCTGCCGATCGCTGTCCGGGAGCGCACCATAGCGCTCGGCGAACCGGGCCTCTTCCTGCTGTTCCACGCTCTTGCGCACCTTGCGCTCAGTGCGGTCGGCCCGCAGCACCGACCGAAACGTGTACCAGAACAGCACGCCGACCAGCGCCGTGGGTGTGATCGCCCACAGGGCCGCCGTCATCCATTCCTGCGCACTCATCGCATCCCCTTTATCGCACCAGCGGGAACAGCACCGTCTCGCGGATGCCGAGGCCGGTCAGGGCCATCAGCAGGCGATCGATGCCCATGCCCATGCCGCCTGCAGGCGGCATGCCGTACTCCATGGCGGTCAGGAAGTCTTCGTCGACCTGCATCGCCTCGGGGTCACCGGCGGCGGCCAGCAGGGACTGCTCGACGAAGCGCTGTCGCTGAATCACCGGATCGGCGAGCTCGGAGTAGCCGGTGGCGAGTTCGAACCCGCGCACGTAGAGATCCCACTTCTCGACGACGCCGGGCTTCGAGCGGTGTGCGCGCGTGAGCGGGCTGGTGTCGAGCGGAAAGTCCATCACGAACGTCGGACGCGTCAGCCCCGGCTTCACGTAGTGCTCCCAGAGCTCTTCGACGAACTTGCCGTGCGTGGCGGTCTTGGGATCGAGCGTGATGCCCACGGCGTCGGCCAGCGACGACAGCTCGGCGACCGAGGTCTCGACCGTGATCTGCGGAGCGCTGCCGGTGCCGGCCCACTGAGCGGCGAGCTGCTCGTTGAGCGAGCCGTACAGGTCGATGCGATCCCAGTCACCCGAGTAGTCGTGCGCCGTGCCGTCGCTCCAGACCACGGTCTCGTCGCCGGTCGGGCTGGATGCCTTCGCCGCGTTCTGAATCAGCTCCTGCGTCAGATCGGCGATGCTGTTGTAGTCGCCGTAGGCCTCGTAGGCCTCCAGCATCGCGAACTCGGGGCTGTGCGTCGAATCGGCGCCCTCGTTGCGGAAGTTGCGGTTGATCTCGAACACGCGATCGATGCCGCCCACCAGGGCGCGCTTGAGAAAGAGCTCGGGAGCGATGCGCAGATAGAGATCCATGTCGAAGGCGTTCGAATGCGTGACGAACGGACGCGCCGAGGCACCGCCGTGCACCGTCTGCAGCATCGGCGTCTCGACCTCGACGAAGCCGTGCTCGGCAAAGGTATGACGCAGCGAGGCATTGGTGTTCGCTCGGGTGAGCACCATCTCGCGGGCCGCGTCACGCGCGATCAGATCGAGGTAGCGGTTGCGCACGCGGAACTCTTCGCCGAGCTCGCTGTGCAGATTCGGCAGCGGGCGGATCGCCTTCGAGGCGATCTGCCAGCGGTCGACGAAGACCGACAGCTCGCCGCGCTTCGACGCGATCACCCTGCCGTGCACGAAGAGGTGATCGCCGAGATCGACCAGCTCTTTGAACGCGGTGAGTGACTCTTTGCCCACCTCGCCCTGGCTGAGCATCGCCTGGATGCGCTCCCCGTCGCCCGCCTGCAGCGCCACGAAGCACAGACGCCCGGTGTTGCGCACATGGACGACGCGGCCGGCGATGCCGACGATGTCATCCGTCTCTTCACCGGCCTCGAGACCGGCATGACGGTCGCGGACGGCATGGATGCTCGTGGTCACCGGCACACTCACCGGGTAGGCGTCGCCCTCGGCCAGCAGACGATCGCGCTTGGCCAGACGCACCTCGCGCTGCTCGTTCGAGTCAGCCGCCAACTGCTGTTCGGCGCTGAGCCCCTGCTCGCCGGTCACATCGTGTTCGGTCATGCGTTCTCCTCCGTTGATGGCCCGGCGATCTCTACCGCAGCATTGTCGATGAGTCTCACCTGGCCGACGCGTGCGGCCAGAATCACTCTGGCGGCGCCGGCGACATCGTCTGCGACCGGCACGAAAGTCTGTGGTTCCACGATCTCGAGATAGTCGACCTCGATGCCCGGCTGTGCCTCGAGCAGAGAGAGACCGACGCGCTTTGCCTCGCTCGGCAGAGCCCCGTCGACGCACTGTCGCTGCACGGCGAGCACCGCCTTCGAGAGAAACAGCGCCGTGACACGCTCTGTCTCGCTGAGCCGGGCGTTGCGACTCGACAGCGCCAGACCGTCGGTGTCACGACGAATCGGCACCGGCAGAATGCGCACGGGCAGGTCGAGGTCGGCGACCATGTTCGTGACCAGCACGAGCTGCTGAAAGTCCTTCTCGCCGAAGGCGGCCACATCGGGCTGCACGATGTTCAGCAGCTTGTTGACCACCGTCAGTGCACCGGCGAAGTGCGTCGGTCGCGTCTTGCCTTCGAAATAGCGCCCCGGCAGACCAGGCAGGATGCTGGTGCGCAGCTCGCCCTGCGGGTACATCTCGGCGGGCGTGGGGGCGAACACCGCGTCGACTCCGACGGTGGCGAGCAGCTCGACATCGGCATCCAGCGTGCGCGGATAGGAGTCGTAGTCATCCCCCGGTGCGAACTGCGTGGGGTTGACGAAGATCGACACGATCACCGTGTCGACCTCCTGCTGCAGAGCATCGACGAGTGAGAGGTGACCCGCGTGGAGCGCACCCATGGTCGGCACGAGCCCGACCGTCAGCCCCTGTTCCCGCAGGGCGCTGACGTAGGCATGCATCTCAGCGAGACGGTGCATCACGACCGGCCCGAGCGGTCGAGCGGCATCGGCGCTGACTGGATCCGCTGGGATCGAGGTGCCGGCTTCTTCGGGTGACGTGGACAAAACGCTCATCTCTCGTCTGGGCGGAGGTCGGTCAGACCGGGGTTCGAGTCTGGCCACTGGGATCGGTCGAGGGCCGCATCCACCGATGACTGAATCACCGAACGGATCAGCCTGGCAGGGTTCTGCACACCGATCTCGCGCAGCAGACCCGTCGACTGATCGACGATCGCACGCGAGAAATCGCCTGCGACCGCACGCGCTTCAGCATACACCGAGCGATCTGCGTCACTGATCGGCACCGGTTCGCCGCCCATCTCGATCACCAGGGCCTGTGCGATCGGAGACACCGCGGGAGGTGCCGACACCGCGAAGGCCGCACCGTGCATCCGCTGCACATCGAGCCCGGTGTCGGTGAGCTGCACCGCCGGGCTCACCGCCAGCGGAATCACGCCCTGCCGTGCGATCGGATCGAGCACGCGTTCGCCGAACTGCGGCGCAGTGTGCAGGGCGAGCTGCCCCGGACGCCACAGCTGCGCAGCGGCGGTGCCTTCGACGAAGACGGCGAGCTGATCACCGGGGATGGCGAGCACGACCAGATCGGCCCGTTCAATCACCTGCGCCTCATCGACGACCGGCACCTGCGGCATCGCGGTCTCGAGACGATCACGATGCCGCTCTGACGAGGTCGAGACGGCAACGATGCGATGGCCGGCTCCGGCCAGGGCCAGCCCCAGAGCGATGCCGACCGCGCCGGCGCCGACCACACCGACGTCGAGTCTCGGCGCCGGGCTCACAGTCGGCTCCGTGTGCGCGCGGGCGCCGGATCGATCGGCCCGGTCGCCGGAGTGCCGGACTTCGGGGTGCCTCCGCGGCCCTGGTCGTCGCCGTCGCTCGGCGGCAGCCGACACCAGAGCTCGGCGACCACGCCGCAGATCGCGAGCACGAGCGATGCGCCCGCTGTGACGACCAGCGGAAGCACGATGCTCGCACTCGGCGTCGCCGGGGGAATGAGCGCGAAGACCAGCAGTCCCACGAACACCCCGCTCAGCCCAGAGGCGCTCACCGAGCTGGCTTTGGCCAGCAGCAGCGCACGTGTGGCGAAGAACGGATCGATCGCCTCGACGTTCGAGCTGCCGTGCTCGCGCAGCTCGCGGTCACGGGCTCGGGTGCGAGACCGCACTCTCCAGGCCATGCCCAACACGACGAGCGCGATCACGATCAGCGCCCCCGGAAGGGTCCACGGTGGCAGCAGCTGACGCTGGCCGAGCTGCACGAGACTCGCCTGGCCGGCCCAGCCCAGCGCCGCGAAGATGCCGGCGATCAAGAACAGGGAGCGAATGCGGGTGGTGCCCATCAGCTCTCCTGCCCCTCGGACCGCACGCGGGCGAGCAGCTCGACGATCGGCGTGCCCGAGAGCGTGGCCGTGGGATCGATCTCGGCCCAGGGCGCGAGCACGAAGTCCCGTTCGGCCGCGCGTACGTGCGGCACGGTGAGCTCGGCGGTCTGCAGTCGCACCCCTGGGATGTCGACGATGTCGAGGTCGAGCGTTCGATCGCCCCAGCGCACATCACGGCGCCGGTGGTGACGCTGCTCGATCGCCTGAAGTGCGTGCAGCAGCGGCAGTGGCTCGAGTGTCGTCGAGATGAGCGCCACTGCGTTCGCGAAGCGCGGGCGCGACGGATCGGGCCCGTCCAGCGAGACCGCGACCGTCTCATGGATGCGGGACATGCGTTCGACGGTGACGCCCGCCGTCGCGCCGAGATCGCGCACCGCCGCCTGCAGAGTCGCTCCGGTGTCGCCGAGATTGCTGCCCAGCGCGATCACCGCAGCGCGGGACGCAGACGGCTGCGAGTTCTCGTTCATCAGAGCTGCCTGCGAATGGTCAGAGTCACATCGCTGAACGCGACGGTGATCGGCGCCTGGGGCTTGTGCACCGTGACCTCGACCGCCTGCACACCGCTCAGGGCCAAGAGATCGCCGGCGATCAGCTCGGCGAGGCGTTCGATCAGATCGACCGGCTCGCCGGTGATGCGTGCATTGATCAGCTCGGCGGCCACCCCGTAGTCGACCGTGTCATCGAGTCGGTCGCTGCGCCCCGCAGCACGTGTCGACACTTCGAGCACCGCATCGACCGTGAACCACTGCCCGTCTCGGCGCTCGGCGGGAAACACCCCGTGGCGTCCGCGGGCGCGCACGCCGCTCAGCCGGATGAGGTCTGGCGACTCCACCGCATTCGTCTGCGCTGACTCTGCACTCATCGGTGCTCCCCCTCTGTCGGTTCGAACCGCTCTGCCGCGGCCAACGCTGCGGCCGTCGCTGCGACGTCGTGCACGCGAAACCCCCACACTCCGCGGTGTGCCATCAGCGCCGAGATCGCAGCCGTGGCGGCGTCCTTGGCCCGCAGCACCGCTGCAGGATCGGCGTCCGGCTCGCGCAGCGCCGCCGGCAGCAGCCGGCCGACGAACCGCTTGCGGCTCGCCCCGATCATCACCGGCAGTCCGAACGCGAGCAGTCGGTCGAACCCGTTGATGATCTGCCAGTTGTGCTCGGCGTTCTTGCTGAAGCCGAGGCCCGGGTCGAGAATCAGCCGCGAGTCGTCGATGCCCGCGGCTCGCGCCGCCTCGACGCGCTGCTCGAGCTCGGCGAGCACCTCGCCGAGCACGTCGTCGTAGTGCGCGGGCGCGTGCCCCGGGCTGAGCAGACCACGCCAGTGAGACAGGATGAGCCTGGCGTCGGTGTCGCTGACTGCGTCGAACATGTCGGGGTCGGCAAGGCCGGCCGAGACGTCGTTGATGTATACGGCGCCGGCTTGAGCCGTCGCCAGGGCGGTCGCGGCGTTCATGGTGTCGATGCTGAGCGTGACGCCCGCCTCGACGAGCGGTCGCACCACTGGCAGGATGCGCTGCTGCTCGACCTCGACCGGCACGCGCTGGCTGCCGGGCCGGGTCGATTCTCCGCCCACGTCGATCAGGTCGGCGCCCTGTGCCGTGAGGTCGAGACCGTGGCGCACCGCGTCCGTCGGATCAAGCCAGCATCCGCCGTCGCTGAACGAGTCTGGAGTGACGTTGAGCACACCCATGATTCTGGGACGGGCCGATTCAGACCTCACGGCGCTGGCCTTCCGTCGACAGATCGGACAGCGCTGCCAACGCCTGTGTCTGCCCTGCGGGCTCTCTGAGCTCGCCCCGTGCGGCGACAGTGATCGACACGGCCTCCTGCTGACGGGCTCCGCGCGCGCTGACGCAGTCCTGGTGCAGGCGCAGGGTGACGAGCACCCCGCGTGCGTCGATGCCGGCCATCAGCGCATCGGCGATCTGAGCGGTGAGCGTCTCCTGCACCTGCGGCCGCGAGGCCAGCAGATCGACCAGATGCGGCAGCGTGCTGAGCCCGACGAGGCGCTCGTTCGGCAGATACGCGATCGAAGCCGTGCCGTACATCGGCAGCAGGTGATGCGCGCACAGCGAGCGAACGGTGATGCCCGTCATCGCGACCAGATCATGTGACTGCGCGACGATGGTCTTCTCGAAGAGCACGGCGGGGTCTGCCGACACACCGGCGAACAGTTCGGTGGCTGCCTTGGCGACGCGCGCTGGCGTGTCGCGCAGCACGTCGTCGTCAGGGTCCAGCCCGACGGCGCTGAGAAAGCTGCGCACCGCCTGCTGCGCGGCGACCTGGTCGACCATCACTTGCCTTCGGGCGACTGCCCTTCGCCGGGCTGGTCTGCGGCCGGCTGGTCATCGCTCTGAGCGCTCAGCTCGGTGTCGGCCTGCACCTTCTGCGGCACAGCGACCGGCGGCAGGGTCGACACCGGGCGATCGGTGTTCGACAGCCACTGCGGGCGCTCCGGCAGCTTCTGCACATCGGCGAAGATCTCGGCGATCTCTTTCTCGTTCAGCGTCTCGCGCTCCAGCAGCTCGGTGGCGAGGCGGTCGAGCACGGCACGGTTCTGCGTCAGTGCCTTCCAGGCTTCGGTGTTGGCCGCATCGAGCAGCTGACGAACCTCGAGATCGATCTGTTCGGCGACGCCGTCTGAGTACTCCCGACCGCCGCCCATGCCTCGGCCCATGAAGACCTCGCCATCGGGCTCGCCGAGTTTCACGGTGCCGAGCCTCGAGCTCATGCCGTACTCGGTGACCATCTTGCGAGCCGTGTCAGTCGCCTTGTCGATGTCGTTCGAGGCACCGCTGGTCGGATCGTGGAACACGATCTCTTCGGCCACGCGGCCGCCCATGGCGTACGAGAGCTGATCGAGCAGCTCGTTGCGTGTGACCGAGTACTTGTCGTCCATGGGCAGCACCATGGTGTATCCCAGCGCGCGACCGCGCGGCAGGATCGTCACCTTGGTGACCGGGTCGGTGTGGTTCAGCGAGGCAGCGACCAGGGCGTGACCGCCCTCGTGGTAGGCGGTCACCAGACGCTCGTGGTCGCGCATCACGCGTGACCGCTTCTGCGGGCCGGCGATCACACGATCGATGGCCTCGTCCAGGGCGCGGTCGTCGATGATCTGCGCATTCGAGCGTGCTGTGAGCAGGGCGGCCTCGTTGAGCACGTTGGCAAGATCGGCACCGGTGAAGCCCGGGGTGCGCTTGGCGACCAGCCCGAGATCGACGTTGTCGGCCAGCGGCTTGTTCAGCGCGTGCACTTCGAGGATCTTCTTGCGTCCGGCGAGGTCGGGAGCCTCGACAGAGACCTGGCGATCGAAGCGACCGGGGCGCAGCAGCGCGGGGTCGAGGATGTCCGGGCGGTTCGTCGCCGCGATCAGGATGACGTTCTGGTTGGGATCGAAGCCGTCCATCTCGACCAGCAGCTGGTTCAGCGTCTGTTCGCGCTCGTCGTGGCCTCCGCCCATGCCGGCGCCGCGATGGCGGCCGACGGCGTCGATCTCGTCGATGAAGATGATCGCCGGAGCGTTCTCTTTGGCCTGCTCGAACAGGTCGCGCACACGCGAGGCGCCCACGCCGACGAACATCTCGACGAAGTCAGAACCCGAGATCGAGAAGAACGGCACGCCGGCCTCTCCTGCCACGGCCCGAGCGAGCAGGGTCTTACCGGTTCCGGGAGGGCCGTAGAGCAGCACGCCCTTGGGGATGCGCGCGCCGACCCGACGGAACTTCTCGGGCTCACGCAGAAAGTCTTTGATCTCTTCGAGCTCGGCGAGGGCCTCGTCGACGCCGGCGACGTCTTTGAACGTGACCTGCGGGTGGTCCTTGGTGACCATCTTCGCCTTCGATTTGCCGAAGTTCATCACACCGCCGCCGGCGCCGCCCTGCATACGCGAGAGCAGGAACCAGAACACCACGCCGATCAGCAGGAACGGGATCAGTGTGATCAGCATGTTCGTGAAGATGTTCGGCTGCGTCACGGTGTCGTCGTAGCCGTCGCTCAGGTTCGCGTCGTTGACGGCCTTGACGACATCGCTGCCACGGGCCTGGGCGTAGTAGAACTGCACCTTCTTGCCGTGATCCTCGAAGTCATCGTTGAGGGTCATGTCGACGCGCTGCTCGGCGTCTTTGATCTCGACCTGACTGGCTTTGTTCTCTTGCAGCAGCGTGAGCCCCTGCGAGGTGGTGATCTTCTGATAGCCGCCGAACATGCTGGCGATGTTCATGCCGATCAGCACGATGATGAGAGCCGCCACAATCCAGAAGATCGGGCCCTTGGTCAACCGTTTCAAAGCGTTCATAGATTGCGGGCAGCCCCCGAATCCTTCCGTACGTTGGTGCGATAGAGCCTAATAGTACTTGAGGTGTTCTGCGGCGTTCTGCGTGTTCGCTGTGAGCACTCGCCCCGGTCGGCGTCTGAGCACCCCGGCGTTCGAGCCGCCCGCGCACGGCAGACGCAGAATCAGCTGTACACCTCGGGCTTGAGGATGCCCACGCCTTTGACGTTGCGGTAGCGCTCGTCGTAGTCGAGGCCGTAGCCGACGACGAAGTCGACCGGGATGTCGAAGCCCACGTACTTCACGTCGATGTCGACTGCGAGCGCCTCGGGCTTGCGCAGCAGCGCGCAGATCTCGATCGACTCGGTGCCGCGCGAGCGCAGATTCTTCTGCAGCCACGAGAGCGTGAGCCCCGAGTCGATGACGTCTTCGACGATGAGCACGTGTTTGCCGTGCAGGTCGGTGTCCAGATCTTTGAGAATGCGCACCACGCCCGACGACTTCGTGCCCGAACCGTATGACGAGACGGCCATCCAGTCCATCGTCACCGGCAGCTTCAGCTCGCGGGAGAGATCGGCCATGATCATCACCGCGCCCTTGAGCACGCCGACGAGCAGCACGTCCTTGCCCTGGTAGTCCTTTTCGATCTCGCGCGCCATCTCGGCAACCCGCGTGCTGATCTGCTCCGGGGTGAGCAGAACCTCTTTCAGATCGTTCTGGATGTCAGCAAGCTCCATGTGTGTTCGACTCCTCAGGGGTGTGATCGGAAAACGGGTCGGAACCCGTTCACCACTCTAGTGCGCACGAGCGCACGCCCGCACTTCGCCCTCGGCCCTCCACACACGGCCGCCAGGCACGTCGAGCGGCCCCTGACCGTGCCACTCGGTCGCCAGGCGCAGCGTCTCAAGCACATGTCGACGTGCGGGAGCGCGCCCGGTGGCTCGTTCCAGCATCCCTTTGACGACCCGAGTCGCGAGGCCGGCCGGCAGGCCGCGCAGCATCTCGACCGGCAGCGCGCCCGGCTCGCACGCGTTCAGCCGGTCGACCGCCAGCGCATCGAGCACGACTGCGTCTTCGGCGAGCAGGTCGGCCGTGCGAGCGAGCGCCGCGACGATACCGGGACCGAGCTCGCGTTCGAGCACGGGCAGCACCCGGTCACGCACCCGCACCCGAGCGAACGAGGCGTCGTGGTTCTGCGGATCGTCCCATGAGTCGATGCCCTGCGCCCGACACGAGGCACGTGTGGTCTCGCGACGCAGGCCGAGCAGCGGACGCCCCAGTCTTCCCGCCAGCGGGCGCATGCCCCGCAGCGAGGCGGCGCCCGAACCGCGGGCGAGCCCGAGCAGCACCGTCTCGGCCTGATCGTCCATGGTGTGCGCCAGCAGGATCAGATCGCTCTGCGTGGCAACCCGCTCGCCTTCGAGCGCCGCATACCGCGCCCGACGGGCTGCGGCCTCGGGCCCGCCGGCGTCGCCGACCTCGACTCGCCTCACATGGGCGAAGGATGCTCCGAGGGCCAGCATCTCGGCCTGCGTTCGTCTCGCCACGGCTGCGCTGCCCTGCTGCAGCCCATGGTCGACGGTCAGCGTTCCCCAGGCGATGTCCAGTCGCGGCGCCACGTGTGCGACGGCCGCCGCCAGCGCCAGTGAGTCGGCCCCGCCGCTCACTCCGACCAGTACGCGCCCGATGCCGGCCGGCGCCGATGGGACGGGCTGCTGCAGCATCCGCCGCACATCGTGTCGGATCGCGGCGGTGGCCGCGTCAAGCGACGGGCGACGCTCCATGGGGCGCTGTTCAGGCATGTGCACTAATCTAGTGCGGGGGTCGGAGCGACGCCGAGCGACTGCTGAGTCACGGTGTCGCACGCAGCATCGGCCGCCGCTCGACATCCGCAAGACACGGGCGCTCGCCCCGACGCCGACAGCCGGCGCACCAGGGCACGCCGCACAAGGAGACAACCCATGGCAATCTACGACGCAATCATCGAGATCCCCGCTGGTTCACGCAACAAGTACGAGGTCGACCACGAGACCGGCCGCGTCTTTCTCGACCGCGTGCTCTTCACCAACTTCGTCTACCCCACCGACTACGGCTTCTTCGAGAACACGCTCGGCCAAGACGGCGATCCGGTCGACGTGCTGGTGCTCACCGAGATCCCGGTGTTCCCCGGGGTCGGCGTCAAGGTTCGTCCGGTCGGCATGCTGAACATGAAAGACGAGGCGGGCATCGACACCAAGGTCATCGCCGTGCCGAAGGATCCGCGTTTCGACCACATCCAGGACATCGACGATGTGCCCCAGGAGCTCAAGGATCGCATCGAGCACTTCTTCGCTCACTACAAAGACCTCGAGAAGGGCAAAGAGGTCACGCTGGGCGGCTGGGAGGGCGTCGAGGCCGCCGAGCGCGAGGTCCAGGAGGGCTTCGATCGACTGAAGGCAGAAGAGGCGAAGTAGCCTCCTGCATCGCAAAGCCCAGGGCCCGACCGCCGTGCGAACTCACACGTGCGAGGTTGGGCCCTGAGTCGTCTCTGCCGCTCGGCGGTGCGGCGAATGCATCACAGCGCGGATGCGTCAGCTGACGCTCAGTGAGACGCCAGCCAGATTGCCGGGTCGACGGTGTTTCCCCCGCCAACGCCGTATGGCGAACCGTAGCCAATCGAGCCGATGTGAATCTCGAAGTGCAGGTGCGGGCCGGTCGACGCACCGGTGCTGCCGGTCAGCCCGATCTGCTGCCCCTTGCCGACCGACTGGCCGACCGAGACCGTCGCTCGGGACAGGTGCTGATAGCGGCCGTAGATCGTCTGCCCGCCGATCACGTAGCGCACGTCGATGTAGTTGCCTCGTGCACTGTCGTAGGTCACCGCTGTGACCGTGCCATTGGCGATGGCCAGCGCAGGAGTGCCGGTCGGAACCGAGTAGTCGGTGCCGTAATGGAACCTTCGGACTCCGGCGATCGGGTGCACGCGGAACCCATAGCCGCTCGAGGCACGAAGGTACGGGATCGGGTAGCCGACTCCGCTGCCCGGGCGGACTGCAGGAGCAGGTGCGCCGCCGCCCCCACCACCTGAGGCCGGCCGGCTGGGCTGGGAGGGCGCGTATGACCCGTCATCGTCGTTGCCGCCGGAGCGCTTCGCCGCCGCTGCGGCCTGAGCAGCCGCGGCCGCCTTCGCCCGAGCCTCGGCCTCGGCCTGCATGCCTGCAGCGCGCTGCTGCTGCAGCTCAGCGGTCTCGCCCTGCAGCGACGAGAGCTGAGCCGCGAGATTGGCGGCGTGGTCTTTCTGCTCCTGCAGCGACGCATCGACCTGCTGCTGAGCCTGCTGAGCCTGCTGAGCCTTTGTCGCGGCGTCGTCGGCGAGCGCCTGCAGCTGCGTCAGCGCAGCGTCTGCCTGCTGTTTGAGCGAATCCGCAGTCTTGGCGTCGGCGATCGCACCGCGGTAGGTCTCGTCGCTGCTCTCTCCGAATCGCCCCATCACTCCGAGCTGATACAGCACTTCGTCGGCACCGTCGCCGGAGAGGTAGATGTTCATACTCGCGTTGCTGCCGCCGCTGCGGTACAGCTGCGCGATGCTCGCCCCGGCAGCGCGTTTCGACTCGTCGGCGCGTGCCTGAGCATTGAGCTGCTGCACTCGGAGCGTGTCATACGTCGTCTGCTGGTCTGCCACCTGCTGCAGCGCGGAGTCTGCCGCGGCCTGAGCGGAGTCGACGGCGGCCTGAGCGGAGTCGAGCTGGCCGTTGAGATCGGAGATGAGCCCCTGAACGCGAGTGATCTCGCTCTGCTTCGCCTGCTCGCTGTTCTTGGCGTTGTTGATGTCATCCCACGACGGATAGTTCGCAGCCTGACTCGGAGCCACCGGGGCAACCAGACTCTGTCCCCCGACCAGAGCCACGGAAAGTGCCGTGCCGATGACGACTCGACGCAGTGCGCGCATCATGCTCCCTTCACGTAGACCTTCGCCAGACTACACGGCACACCTGTGCACGTCTCGCAGGCCACTACGATTCGTTCGCACAATCTCTGCGGTTCTAGACTGGTTACTCAGGAACCTATTGAGGAGCAGCATGCCGACCACTGGATCGAAACGGGCCGCGCGAGTCATCTCCTGGCTTCGCGAGCAGGTCACAAGCGGAGCGTGGCCGATCGGCACCAAGATCCCCACTGAACCAGAGCTCACCGAACAGTTGGGTGTCGGGCGCAGCACCGTCCGCGAGGCGGTACGCGCGCTGGCCAGCCTGGGCATTCTCGAGACTGCTCCCGGTCGAGGCACCTTCGTCCGATCGAGCAGCCCTGTGAGCGCCGTACTCACCGACTACTTGGGAGAGAAAGAGATCTCGGACGTGCTCGGCATCCGCCGCACTCTCGAGATCGAGGCTGCCCGAAAGGCTGCTCTCGACCTGAGCGACGAGCACATCGACGCCCTGCGCCACGCTCTCGAGGAGGAGCGCGAACATGTTCAAAGCGGTCACACCGAGGCGCTCGACCCACCGGGGCCGTTTCATGTGGCGCTGGTGCAGGCCAGCGGCAACCCGCTGCTGACCGAGCTCTATCAGGGGCTCGCACATGCGGTGAAGCTCGGCATCCGCGACGGCAAAGTCAAGTCATCGCCTGCAGACGAGAAGCTGCGCGATCACGAGCGCATCTTCGAAGCCGTGGTGAAGCACGATCTCGTCGAGGCGGTCCACGCGGCCAACGATCACGGTGATCGAGATCTCGTCGTGGTTCCCGGCGACAGCGAGAAGAGCGACGGCGGCCGCTCTGCCGCCGCACCCGCCGAGCCCCCCGCTGTGTATCGGCGCATCGACACCCGCCGAGGCGGCTCGCTCTCGCCGGTGCGCATCTTCCGCGCCCCGGACGACGCCCGCTGATATCGCGACACACCCCGCGGATGGATCCGTTTTGCACTCGGCGTCGGAATTCCGTAATGTATGACGTCGGTACTGCGGGTTCGGAAACATCAGAAACGCCAGAACAAGCGGCCCCATCGTCTAGTGGCCTAGGACACTGCCCTTTCACGGCGGTAACACGGGTTCGAATCCCGTTGGGGTCACAAAGCGGTGCCGGCAGCATGATATAGTTCCACAGGCAGTATCGGCAGTACACTGCATGGCCCTGTAGCGCAGTTGGTTAGCGCGCCGCCCTGTCACGGCGGAGGTCGCGGGTTCAAGTCCCGTCAGGGTCGCTTCGGCGACAGGAGCCCTTCCTTTTGGAAGGGCTCTTTCACCGATCGGGCCGTGTGAGCGCGCCCCGGCTCTGTAGCTCAGTTGGTAGAGCGCACGACTGAAAATCGTGAGGTCACGGGATCGACGCCCGTCGGAGCCACCACATTCCTCCTGCTCCTATATTCTCCTTTTCACAGTCTGACCGTGCGATCCTTTTCCGGGCTGCCCAGAATTCGTTGTAGCAGCAAGTTATGCTGCTACAATCGGCACATGACCGAACCTCGCTGGCTTTCCCCGATCGAGCTCAACGCATGGATGCGTTTCGAGGCCGTCGTCGAGCTCATGCCCGGGGCACTCGACTCACAGCTGCAACGCGACGCGCAGCTCACGCACTTCGACTACCTGGTGCTCGCCAAGCTCTCTGAACGCGACGATCGCGCCATGCGCATGACGCAGCTCGCGGCCTCGACGAACTCCACGCTGCCCCGGCTCTCGCATGTGGTCTCGCGGCTGGAGCGTCGCGGCTTCGTCGAGCGCTCTTCGTGCGACACCGATCGCCGTGTCACGATCGCCCGCCTGACCGACGCGGGTTGGGACAAAGTCGTCGCCTCGGCCCCCGGTCATGTCGAGAACGTGCGCGCGACCGTCTTCGACCAGCTCGCACCAGAACAGGTCGTGCAGCTCGATCAGATCTGCTCTCGTCTGCTCGCCAAGCTCGACCCGGACAACCGGCTCGAAGTGCAGCGCTGAACTGGACATGAAAAAGCCCCGCACGGAGTGCGGGGCCAGGTCAGGTGCGCTCAGAGCGCCGACTGACGAATCTCAGATGGTGCGAATGTTCTCTGCCTGCAGCCCCTTGGGGCCCTGCACGACATCGAACTCGACCTTCTGGTTCTCGTCGAGTGAGCGGAAGCCCTCAGACTGAATGTTCTTGTAGTGAGCGAACACGTCTGCGCTGCCGTCGTCAGGCGAGATGAATCCGTAGCCCTTTTCAGCGTTGAACCACTTCACGGTACCGGTTGCCATATCACTGCTCTTTCTTGCTGTTGCGCCGAGACTCTCACGACGACTTGTGCGGTGTTGCTTTGCACTCCGACAGAACAGTTGGGCCGGCGATGAGCAGCCCGACCTGCGGTACGGCGATCAAACAAAAACCTCGTGACCAAGTGTAGACGGATTCGCCGTCGACGCGCGGAGTCCGGTGACCGGCTGACTCAGAGCTGCCGGTCGGGCACATCGAAGATCTGCAGGCACTTCTGCGGCCCCTGCTGCATGCCAGCAGTGAACCAGCGCTGGCGCATCTCAGACGATCCATGCGTCCAGGAGTCCGGATCGGCATGGCCTTGTGCCTGCTCCTGGATGTGATCGTCTCCGACGGATGCTGCGGCGTTGAGCGCATCGGCCACCTGAGCCGAGGTGGGTGGCTCCAGATACGCCTGCCCGTTCTCGTCTCGAGTCGTGGAGGCCGCTCCGACCCAGCTTCCGGCGAAGCAGTCGGCCTGCAGCTCAGTGCGCACCGACCCTCCGGTTCTGCCGACGTCTTGTGTGCGCTGCGAGGTCAGCAGGCCGCCCAGCTGCTGGATGTGGTGGCCCCACTCATGCGCCACGATGTAGAGCTGAGAGAGCGATCCCCCGCTGGCGCCGTACTGCGAGCGCAGCACCTGGAAGAACGACGTGTCGATGTAGATCGTCTCGTCAGCCGGGCAGTAGAACGGCCCCGTCGACGACGTGGCGCTGCCGCATCCCGTCGACGTCGCACCTGAGAAGAGCTGCATGTCAGGATCGTGATACGTGCCGCGCATGTCCAACTGCGGGTACTCGTCTTTCCAGTACGCCGAGATGGAGCTCGCCGCACCGACCATGCGACAGTCGTCGCGCGCGTTGGCGTCGGCGCCGGTCAGACAGTCGTCGATCGGCGCCGAACTGCCGTCAGTCGTGCGAATCTGGCCGCCGTACTGGCCGGTGGCCGATTCGAGCGTGCCCGGGTCGATGCCGGTCAGCTGTGAGATCACGAACACCAGCAGCAGAACCACCAGCCCGCCACCGCCGGCGATGGCGGTGCCCCGAGCGCCCGACGATCGGCGCACGTGAGACGGGTCGAGCTTGGCGTTGGGGTTGAAAGTCATGTCACCAGTCTAGGCAGGCGCACTCTCGGTCGAGGGCTCCGCCGACAGCCGTCGTGACCGCGCCCGGTCACGACGATCGCGGTGGCCTTCGACCGCCCAGTAGAGCACAGGCAGCACGATGAGCGTCAGCAGCGTCGACGACACCAGGCCGCCGATCACCACGAGCGCCAGCGGCTGCGAGATGAATCCGGCATGCCCTGTGATTCCGAGGGCCATCGGCACAAGTGCGAACACCGTGGCCGCAGCGGTCATCAGAATCGGCCGCAGACGCCGAGAGGCTCCCTCGACGATCGCTTCGAGCGTGCCCACGCCCTTGGCCCTGAACTGATTGACCAGGTCGATGAGCACAATCGCGTTGGTGACCACGATGCCGACAAGCATCAGCAGCCCGACCAGAGACGCCGCCCCCAGCGGCGTGCCGCTGATCAGCAGCGCGGCAAGCGCCCCTGTCGCAGCGAACGGGATCGAGACCAGCAGCAGCAGCGGCTGCCGCAGCGATTTGAAGGTCGCCACCATGATCACGTAGACGATGAGCACAGCGGCGAGCAGAGCGAGGCCCAGACTGCCGAACGCCGACGCCTGATCGCTGAGCACCCCGCCGATCGATGCTGTGACACCCGCAGGCAGCTGGGTGTCGTCCAGCAGCTTCGTCACGCCTGCAGAGACGGTGTTGAGCGACTCACCTGCCGGGGTGATCGTCACCGTCGCCGAACGGCTGCCCCGTACCGAGCTGATCGACTGCGGTACCTGCTGCGTCTGCACGTCGGCGAGCGCGTCGAGGCGAACCGTGCCGGTGGGCGTCGTCACCGGCAGCGCCCGCAGTTCGTCTGCGGTCTTGGGCTGCTCGTCGCTGCGCACCACCACCGAGACGTCTTTCGAGTCGATCGTCACCTTCGCAACCTGCTGGGGGTTCATCGCCGGGGCGAGGGTCTGGACGATCTGAGATTCGGTCATGCCATGCTCCGCCGCACGCTGCCGGTCGACGGCGACATGCAGCGTGTCAATCGTCGAGCTCAGGCTACTCGTGACCTCGGCCACGTCGTCGATTTCGCGTGCTCCCGAGACCAGCTGATTCGCAGCGTCCTCAAGGCGCTGGTCGTCAGGCGCCTCGACGTCGATCGCGATGTCGTTCGAGACTCCGGCGCCACCCGACGTCGACAGCGAGAGATCGTCGGCGTCAGGCTGGGCGTTCAGCGCGTCACGCAGCTTCTGCTGCACCTTGGCGGCATCGGCTCCGTCGGCGAACGCCACTTGGAACAGTGTGCTCTGCCCCGCACCGCCGCCGGCGAACGAGGCCATGCTGATGCCGCCGGAGCTGCCGACAGTGGTCGAGACGGTCTGCACGCCGTCGACGTCGCGCAGCGCCTGCTCGACCGGCAGCGCACGCTGCGTCGCACTCTCGAGGCTCGTGCCCGGCCTGAGCGCCTGTGAGATGCTCGCCGTGTTCTGCCCCGAGTCACCGATGAAGTTGGTCTGCATGAGCGGCGTCAGCGCCAGCGTGACGCCCAAGACGACGACCGCACCGACCAGCGTGAGCGCGGGATGCCGCAGCGTGCCGCGCAGCACCGGCTCGTACCAGCGTTGGAGGCGGGTGCGTGGCTCGTCTGCGAGCGCGTCGATGGCTCCGAGCGTACGCTGACGACGCCGCGACTCCCCACGCTGCAACGCGTCGCTTTCACTCTCGCTCATCGAGGCATCCGACGTTTTGGGCCCCCTGAGCAGCCAGTAGGCCAGCACCGGCACGATGGTCAGCGACACCAGCAGCGAGGCGATCAGCGCGATGACCACGGTGAACGCGAACGGTTTGAAGAGTTCGCCGACCAGACCGGTGACGAACCCGACCGGAAGGAACACGGCCGCGGTGGTGAGCGTCGATGCGGTGATCGCGCCGGCCACCTCGCGCACACCGTGCAGGATCACGGCCGACTTGCGCTCGCCCCGTTCGAGGGCGAGATGACGGTTGATGTTCTCGATCACCACGATCGAGTCATCGACGACTCGACCGATCGCGATCGTCAGCGCGCCGAGCGTCAGCACGTTCAGCGAGTATCCGGCCGCTTCGATGCCGATGAACGTCACGAGCAGCGAGGTCGGAATCGAGATCGCGGTGACCAGCGTCGACCGCACCGAAAGCAGGAAGAGCAGGATGACCACGATCGCGAAGGCCAGCCCCAGCAGCCCCTCGGTCGTGAGCGACTCGATCGACTGCTCGATCGACGGCGCCTGGTCGTACATCACCGAGAGGGTGATGTCGTCGCCGACCTTCGCCTGCAGCTCGTCCACCTGAGCGTTGATCTGCTTCGACACCTCGACGGTGTTGCCGGTCGGGCGCTTCGTCACCTGAATGGTCACGGCCGGCTGACCGTCGACTCGGCTGATGCCGGTGACCGGCGCCTCGGTCAGCGTGACCTGGGCGACGTCTCCCAGCCGCACGGGCGCGATCGCGGCGGGCTGCGCCGCAGCACCGGCGGCAGCGGCACCTTGGCTCGCACCAGCGCTGGCAGACTGACCAGCAGCACCGGCGGCAGACTGGCTCGCACCACCGGCGGCAGGCAGCAGCGGCAGCGCCGCCAGGTCGTCTGTCGAGGTGAACGAGTCGCCGACGCGCACTGAGAGATCTCGGTCTCCTTCGGTGACGCTGCCGGCACCGCCGACGGTGCCGTTGGCAGCGAGCGCCTGCGAGATCGAAGCTGCGGTCAGCCCGTGCTGGGCCAGCTTGGTCTGGTCGGGCACCACCCGAACCTCGAGACTGCCCCCGCCGACCACCGTGGCCGAGGCGACGCCGTCAACGTGTTCGAGGTCGTTGGTCACTGTGGAACGCAGCCGCTCGGCGATGTCGACCGGTGCGACCTGTGACGAGGCGGCCGAGAGCATGATCACCGGCAGATCGTCTGTCGAACCGGTCGCGATGATCGGATCGAGGTCTTTCGGCAGCTGGCTCGAGATGCGGTTGACCGCCTGCTGCACCTTCTGCTCGGCACCGACGCGATCGGTGCCGAAGGCGAACTTGGCCGTCACCATCGAAACTCCGGTGCTCGACGTCGACGACGTCGACTCGATGCCTTCGACGCTCTGCACCGCGGCTTCGATCGGTGCGCTGATCTGCGCATCGACCACATCTGGGGCGTCGCCCGGGCTCGACGACTGCACGACCACCATGGGCAGCTCGATGCTCGGCATGAGCTCCTGTCGAGCGCCGGTCATCGAGAACACGCCGAAGAAGGCGACCACGATGGTGATCAGCGCGATCAGCGCTCGGTTACGCATGCTGAGAGCAGTCAGTCGTGACATGTTTCCTTACCTGACGGGTTCCGGGAGTCGGGCCGCTTCGTGCATTGTTTCACACCTGTTTGAGAGGTTCGGCCAGGCCGCATCGGCCACACCCGTGATAGACTTGCGGCCAGCATGTGCGCAATCCACGTGACAGTGGTCGTACGCGCCGTCTTAACGAATCATGACAGTGACAGGAGGTCTCGTTCATGGGACGCGGCCGCCAGAAGGCGAAACACACCAAAGTCGCCCGGGAACTCAAATACAACGTTCCTGCAACTGACTACGAGGCTCTCGAGCGAGAGCTGCGCAGCCGTGCTCATCACGACGAGGGCTCCAGCGAAGACTGGAGCGAGTACCACTACCCCGCCGACGACGAGCGCGACGAAGACGAACGCTGAGTTCCGAGCGCTGAGCAGAGCACTGCGCTCGCTCCCGCACACTCCTGTTCTCTCACACTCACACTGAGCATCGAACGCAGCCAGAACACGGCGCGGTGCGGTCACCGAGCCGCGATGCTGCGTCGACAGCACGCGGCTCGCCCCGGACTCAGCTGGCGAAGTCTCCGACGAGACGAACACCGCCCGCATGCACACCCTTCGCACCGACGGTGAATCCGTCAGCCGCCAGATCGCGCTGGGCATCGCTGACCACACCGGCCTGCCAGGTCGGGATGCCCTGCTGAACGAAGGCCTGCTGCACGGCTTCGGCGCGATCGGCCTCGACCAAAGCCACCATGCCGATGCCCAGGTTCCAGGTGTCTTCGACCTCGCCCAGTGCGAAGCCTCCCAAATCGGCGAGCACGCGAAAGACCTGCGGAGGCTGCCAGGTCGAGCGATCGAGTTCGAGCCACAGACCAGCGGGCAGCACCCGGGCGATGTTCGCCGCGATGCCACCGCCGGTGATGTGGCTGAGCATGTGCACCGCACCCTTGGTCGTTGCGCTCTCGAGCACGCTCACCACCGGTCCGGCGTAGAGACGCGTGGGCTCCAGCAGCTCTTCGCCCACTGAGCGTGAGAAGTCTGCGATCGACGAGGTGTAGTCAAGCTCTGCATCGGCGAGCACGCGGCGGACGAGCGAGTAGCCGTTCGAGTGCAGGCCGCTCGAGGCCAGAGCGAGCACGACATCCCCCGAACGCACACGCGAGGGGTCGAGGCGCAGCTCGAAGTCGACCGCCCCCACGGCGGCGCCCGCGAGGTCGTACTCGTCGGGCCCCAGCAGATCGGGATGCTCCGCGACCTCCCCGCCGACCAGCGACGTGCCCGTCTCGGCACAGGCGCGTGCGATCGAGCCGACGATCTCGGCGATGCGCTCGGGGATCACCCGCCCGGTCGCGACGTAGTCGGTCATGAACAGCGGCTTCGCCCCGACGACGACGATGTCGTCGACCACCATGCCGACGAGATCCTGACCGATGGTGTCGTGTTTGTCGATCGCCTGGGCGATCGCGACCTTGGTGCCGACGCCGTCAGTCGACGTGGCCAGAACGGGATGGTCGAACTCTTTCAGCGCCGACACGTCGAACATGCCGGCGAAGCCGCCGACCCCGCCGATCACCTGAGGGCCGTGGGTCGCCTGAACCGCCGCCTTCATCAGTTCGACGGCGCGATCGCCGGCCTCGGTGTCGACTCCGGACTGCGCGTAGAGGCTCACAGGTTCTCCTTGGTGCTCTCGATGATGGGATCGCTGGTCGGTGCTGGATGGTGTCGGTGCGGGATGCTGCGGGGCTCGATCGAGTCAGCGTTTCGGGGTCGAGAGCGCTCCGTGCGTAATGCCGCTCTGCCCGCTCACCAGCCGGTCGAGCTCGGAGTCGGGGCCGGGATTGCAGGCTGCCGGGGCCTTCGCTCCTGCCTGCTCGAGCAGGTCTTTGCCCAGCTCGTCGTCGCTCGGCAGCTCGATCGGGTACTGCCCGGTGAAGCATGCGGTGCACAGCTCGCTCTCGGGCTGCTGCGAGGCCTCGATCATGCCGTCTTTGCTCAGGTAGCCCAGCGAGTCGGCGCCGATCATGCTGCGGATCTCTTCGACCGAGGCGCCCGACGCGATCAGCTCGGCACGCGAGGCGAAGTCGATGCCGTAGAAGCACGGCCAGGTGATCGGCGGAGACGAGATGCGCACGTGCACTTCGGCGGCACCGGCCTCGCGAAGCATCGCCACCAGCGCACGCTGGGTGTTGCCTCGCACGATCGAGTCGTCGATCACGACCAGACGCTTGCCTCGGATCACCTCGCGCAGAGGATTCAGCTTCAGACGGATGCCGCGCTGACGGATCGTCTGAGACGGCTGGATGAACGTGCGCCCGACATAGGCGTTCTTGACGAGACCCTGCCCATAGGGAATGCCCGACTGCTGCGAGTAGCCGATCGCCGCCGGCGTTCCCGAATCGGGAGTGGGAATCACGAGGTCGGCTTCGACAGGGTACTCACGCGCCAGCGCTTTGCCCATGTCGATGCGCGATGCGTTGACCGAGCGGCCGTGGATCGTGGTGTCGGGACGCGCCAGGTAGACGTATTCGAAGACGCATCCGGCTCGTTTCGTCTGCGCGAAGCGCTGACTGCGGATGCCGCTCTCGTTGATCGCGAGCAGCTCGCCCGGCTCGACCTCGCGCACGAACGAGGCGCCGACGATGTCGAGCGCGGCGGTCTCGCTGGCCACCACCCACCCGTGGTCGAGTCGGCCGAGCACCAGCGGGCGCACGCCCTGCGGGTCTCGTGCGGCGTAGAGCGTGTGCTCGTCCATGAAGGCGAGGCAGAACGCCCCGCGCACCTTCGGCAGAATCTGCATCGCGGTGGCTTCAAGCGTGTGGTCGGCGTCGCCGCTGAGCAGCGCGGTGAGCACTGCGGTGTCGGTGGTGTTCCCATGCGAGAGCTCGCCGAAGGTCTGATCGGGATGCAGGTCGTGCAGCAGCCGAAGCAGCTCGGCGGTGTTCGTCAGGTTGCCGTTGTGGCCCAGTGCGATCGTGCCGTTGGCGGTCTTGCCGAGCGTCGGCTGAGCGTTCGCCCACGTCGAGCGGCCGGTCGTCGAGTATCGGTTGTGCCCGACCGCGATGTGCCCGGTGAGAGTGTTGAGCGATGACTCATCGAACACCTGCGAGACCAGACCCATGTCTTTGTAGACCATGATCTGCTCGCCGTCGGAGGTCGCAATGCCCGCCGACTCGGTGCCGCGGTGCTGCAGGGCGAAGAGACCGAAGTACGTGAGCTTGGCCACCTCTTCGTCAGGCGCCCAGACTCCGAAGACGCCGCATTCGTCCTGCGGACCCTTCTCGTTCGGCAGAAGGTCGTGGTTGAGCATGCCGTCACCGCGAGCCACGGTCACTCCTTGTCTTCTCCACCCGAGGTGGAGTTCGTGCGGTCTTCAGACGAGGCGTCGGCTCCCCCGTCAGACGCCTCAGCGTCAATTGTCGCACCGGCACCCCGGGCGAGGCCACCCCCAGCGGAAGATTCGGAGACGGGCCCGGCCACGGCATCCGCCGCAGCCTCTTCGCCGTCACTCGTGAACTTCTCGTGCACGGCGCTGGCCACACGGGCCCGGCGTGCCATCACACGGTCGAGCACGAGGGCGATCACGAGCATGACCAAGGCGCAGACCACGGCGAGCGTCAGTCCCAGCAGCAGGAAGGCCTGCATCGGGCTGATCTGTCGCGTCGGGTCGTCGGCGTCTGCCGGGTCACGGGGCTGTGCCATCGCGATCAGCGACACGACTGCAGAGATCACCAGGCCGATGACCGCTCCGAACATCGCGAACGTCAGATATTTGGGTGCCTGGCGCACCTGCACCTGCACCTCTTGGGTCTCTCGCCTCACCCAGACACCCTATCTCACTTGTGCGGCTGCCCTCTGCGCACCCGATGCAGCCCGGGAATCGGCAGCATGCCGTCGAGATGCGCCCGGGCGCCGGAGGCGTCGACCAGGCCGGACGACAACGCCTCGGCCCAGAGCAGCCGGCCGCTCGCGAGCGCCAGCCAGGTCGCCGCATCGGTCTCGATGACGTTCGGAGGCGTGCCTCTGGTGTGCCGCGGCCCCTCAATGCACTGCACCGCGCCGTACGGCGGCACCCGCACCTCGACCGAATGGCCCGGGTGGTCGTCGGCGAGTGTCTGCAGCGTGAACCGCACGGCCGTCGCGATCGTCGCACGGGGAGCCGCGATCGTGCCCCGCTCGAGAGTGCCCTCGCCTGCGGGCTCGACCGGCGCATCCGCATCGACCTCGCCCGCGCTCAGACCGGCCAGCGCCGCATCGAACGCGCTGATGCCGTCGCGTTCTTCGATTCTCTTCATCGCCACGGGGCGATTCTACGGGTCGGCTTCGGTAGGCTGGGCGAGTGAAGATTCTCGTACTCGGCTCGGGCGCGCGCGAGCACGCCATCATCCGTCGGCTTCTGGCCGACCAGACCACCCATGAGATCGTCGCGGCTCCCGGCAACGCCGGCATCGCGGCAGACGTGCCCGTCGTCGCCCTCGACGCCGCTGACGGTGCGGCCGTCGTCGCGCAGGTCGAGCGCGACCGACCTGATCTGGTCGTCGTCGGCCCCGAGGCGCCTCTGGTCGCGGGTGTGGCGGATGCCGTGCGCGCGCTGGGCGTGCCCGTGTTCGGCCCCGACCGTGACGCGGCTCGGCTCGAAGGCTCGAAGAGCTTCGCCAAGCAGGTCATGGAGGCCGCTGGGGTGCCCACCGGGCGCGCGGTTCGCGCTAGCACCCTGCCCGAGGCCGAGGCCGCGCTGGACGAGTTCGGCGCCCCGTATGTGGTGAAGGCCGACGGTCTCGCCGCAGGCAAGGGCGTCATCGTCACCGACGACCGCGACGCGGCCGTCGCACACGCGAGCAGATGGATCGACCAGAGCGTGCTGATCGAGGAGTTCCTCAGCGGGCAGGAGGTCTCGCTCTTCTTTCTCGCCGACGGCACCCGGGTCGCACCACTTTCTCCCGCGCAGGATTACAAACGCGTCGACGACGACGACCAGGGTGCGAACACCGGAGGCATGGGCGCCTATTCGCCGCTGCCCTGGGTGGGCGACGACTTCGTGGCGCAGGTGCGCGACACGGTGGCCCAGCCGACGATCACCCAGCTCGCGAAACAGGGCGACGAGTTTCGCGGTCTGCTCTACTGCGGTCTGATCATCACGCCGAAAGGCCTCCGCGTCATCGAGTTCAACGCTCGTTTCGGCGACCCCGAGACGCAGGTCGTGCTGCCCCGCCTCGAAGGCGAGTTCGGCGAGCTGCTGCTCGCCGCCGCCGAAGGCCGCCTCGACTCTGTGCCGGCACCTCGTTTCTCTCCCCAGTGCGCGATCACCGTGGTCATGGCCAGCGAGGGCTACCCCGAGCAGTCGCTCACCGGTCGGGTGATCACCGGCGTCGACGAGGCCGAGCAGCTGCCCGGTGTGAGCGTCATCCATGCGGCGACCGCCGATGAGAACGGCCATCTGATCGCCACCGGCGGCCGAGTCCTCAACGTTGTCGCGGTCGCCGACACCTTCGAGGCGGCTCGGGCCGCAGCGTATGCTGGCATCGAACGCATCGGGCTCGAAGGCGAGCACCATCGCGGCGACATCGCCGCCGCGAGCCGCACCCGCGCCGACCTTTTGACCGATCCGAACGCCTGACGACAACTGAACCACTGGAAAGGTGACCATGTCTTCGTCTGCCCTTGAGCTGCCCGGCTGGAAGCACGTCTACTCCGGCAAAGTGCGCGAGCTCTACATTCCTCTGAGCGCAGAGTCGCTCGACACCGCCACACAGGTGCTGATGGTGGCCTCAGACCGCGTCAGCGCCTTCGACCACATGCTCGAACCGCCGATCCCGGGCAAGGGCGAGCTGCTCAACCAGATGGCGCTGTGGTGGTTCGAGAAGCTCGACTTCGCGAACCACGTGCTCAGCACCGATGTGCCAGACGCCGTCGCCGGTCGTGCGATCATCGCGAAGCGGCTCAAGATGTACCCGCTCGAGGCGGTCGTTCGCGGCTACATCGCCGGATCAGGCTGGGATGAGTACCAGCGCAGCGGCACCGTGTGCGGCATCGAGCTGCCCGCCGGACTCGAATTCGGAGACAAACTGCCCGAGCCGATCTACACACCTGCGTTCAAGGCTCCTGCCGGCCAGCACGACGAGAACATCTCGTACGAGCAGAGCATCGACCTCGTCGGCGAAGAGGCGGCAAAGGCCATTCGGGACGCCTCGCTGAACCTCTACCAGCAGGGTGCGGCCGTCGCCGAGCAGCACGACCTGATCATCGCCGACACGAAGTTTGAGTTCGGCAGCGACCTCGGCCGTCTGGTGCTGGCAGACGAAGTGCTCACCTCTGACTCGTCCCGCTACTGGAGTCGCGAGGCCTGGGCCGAGGGCCGCCGCCGCGAGAGCTTCGACAAGCAGATCGTGCGGAACTGGCTGAGCGACAACTGGGACAAGACCGGGGTGCCGCCAGAGCTCCCCGAAGAGATCGTGCAGCAGACCGCCGCCCGCTATCGCGAGCTCTTCGAGAAGCTCACCGGCGAGAGTGCCCCGGCCGAGCGCTGAGTCTGCAGCGCTTAGCGAGACCTCGCTGAGCGGATTCCGCCCGGAAGGTGGGGCTGTTCGGAGAACCGAGCAGCCCCACCTTCGGCTTTCGGCCCTGCCGACTCGCAGTCTCGCCGCCCGACGTCTCGGTCGGCCCCGGTGCGCCGACCTTCGCCTGCGATAGGATAGAGCCCGCCGTCAGGCGCAACAATCACTCACACGGTAAGGCGAGTATCAGTGTCGAAGATCATTGTCGAAATCATGCCCAAACCAGAGATTCTGGACCCTCAGGGCAAAGCGGTCGCCGGGGTGCTGCAGCGTCTCGGCCATGAGCAGATCACGGGCGTGCGCATCGGCAAACGCTTCGAGGTCGAGGTCGACGGCGAGGTCAGCGACGAGCTGCTCTCCAAGGTGGCCGAAGTCGCCGCCGACGTCTTCTCGAACCCTGTTATCGAAGACGTCGTCAGCGTCGCCGCCGCCAAGGAGGACTGATGGCCGACGCGACCACAGCATCCGCCTCACGGCCGGCGCGCATCGGCGTCGTGACCTTTCCCGGCACACTCGACGACGGCGACGCCCGCCGCGCGGTGCGCTTCGCCGGGGCCGAGGCCGTCGCCCTCTGGCACGCCGACACCGACATCTCAGGTGTCGACGCCATCGTACTGCCGGGCGGGTTCAGCTACGGCGACTACCTGCGGGCCGGCGCGCTCGCGACACAGTCGCCGATCATGCGCTCGATCATCGAAGCGGCGAACGACGGCCTGCCCGTACTCGGCATCTGCAACGGCTTTCAGGTGCTCACCGAGTCTCACCTGCTGCCCGGTGCGCTCGTGCGCAACGAGCACCTGCACTTCATTCGACATGATCAGAGCCTGCGCATCGAGTCGACCGAGACCGCGTGGACGAACGGCTACGAGCGCGGCCAAGAGGTCGTCATTCCGCTGAAGAACGCCGAAGGCCGCTATGTGGCCGACGAGACGACGCTGCAGCAGCTCGAAGACGACGGCCGCATCATCGCGCGTTACATCGACGGCAACCCCAACGGCTCGGCCCACGACATCGCCGGCATCACCAACGCCGCAGGCAACGTCGTCGGCCTCATGCCGCACCCCGAGCACGCAATCGTGCCCGGCTTCGGCCCCGACACCGCCGAGCGCATGCGCTCGGGCACCGACGGCCTGACCTTCTTCACCTCTGTGCTCACGCATCTGGGCATCGCACCCGTCGACGATGTGGTGCCCGCCTCACACGCACCAGAGCACCACACCGCAGACGCAGGGATTCGCGAATGACCACCACACAGAACCCAGCCGTGCCCCAGCCCGACAGCGTGCAGCACGCCGCCGAGACGCCCGACGTCGCACAGCCCTACGACCAGCTCGGTCTGACCGCCGACGAGTACCAGCGCATCCGTGACATCCTCGGGCGCCGCCCCACCTCAGGCGAGCTCGCAATGTACTCGGTGATGTGGAGCGAGCACTGCTCGTACAAGTCGAGCAAGAAGTACCTGCGACAGTTCGGCGACACCACTCCGGAGCAGCGCGAGCGCATGATGGTCGGCATCGGCGAGAACGCCGGCGTCGTCGACATCGGCGAGGGCTGGGCCGTCACGTTCAAGGTCGAGAGCCACAATCACCCGAGCTTCGTCGAGCCCTTCCAGGGTGCGGCCACCGGCGTGGGAGGCATCGTGCGCGACATCATCTCGATGGGCGCACGCCCGGTTGCGGTGATGGATCAGCTGCGCTTCGGCGCGATCGACGCTCCCGACACCCGCCGCGTCGTCGACGGAGTCGTGCGCGGCATCTCGGCCTACGCGAACAGCCTCGGCCTGCCGAACATCGGCGGCGAGACCGTCTTCGACAAGGTGTATCAGGCGAACCCGTTGGTGAACGCCCTCGCGGTGGGCGTGCTGCGCCACGACGAACTGCACCTGGCCAATGCCAAGGGCGCCGGAAACAAGGTCGTGCTCTTCGGTGCGCGCACCGGCGGCGACGGCATCGGCGGCGCGTCGATCCTCGCCTCTGACACATTCAGCGAAGGTGGGCCCACGAAGCGGCCGGCCGTGCAGGTCGGCGACCCCTTCGCCGAGAAGCTGCTCATCGAGATGTGCATCGAGCTGTTCAAGCACGATCTCGTCGAGGGCATCCAAGACCTGGGTGCGGCGGGCATCTCGTGTGCGACCAGTGAGCTGGCGGCCAACGGAGACGGCGGCATGACCGTCGAACTCGACAGCGTGCTGCTGCGCGACCCCACGCTCACCGCCGAAGAGATTCTGATGAGCGAGTCGCAGGAGCGCATGATGGCCGTGGTGCGGCCCGAGAAGCTCGATGCGTTCCTCGCCGTCGCCGAGAAGTGGGCCGTCGAGACCTCGGTCATCGGCGAGGTCACCGACGGCGACCGTCTGATCATCAACTGGCGTGGCGTCGAGATCGTGAACGTGCCGCCGCGCACGGTCGCCGTTGACGGGCCCGTCTACGACCGCCCGGTGCAGCATCCGGAATGGATCGACGACTTGCAGGCCGACACTGCGGCCGCACTGGAGCGCGACGACTCGGGCGAGGGTCTGGGCGACACACTGCTGTCGATCATCGCAAGCCCGAACCAGGCCGACACAGCGCTGATCACCAACCAGTACGACTACTACGTGCTGGGCAACACCGCGTTCTCGTTCCCCGAAGACGCAGGCATGATCCGCGTCGATGAGGAGACCGGTCTGGGCGTGGCTCTCGCGACCGACGCGAACGGACGCTACGCGCAGCTCGACCCGCGTGCCGGCGCCCGACTCGCGCTCGCAGAGGCCTACCGCAACGTCGCCGTGAGCGGCGCTGTGCCCGCCGCGGTGACCGACTGCCTGAACTTCGGCAGCCCCGAGAACCCCGAGGTCATGTGGCAGTTCTCCGAGGCCACCGCCGGGCTGGCCGCGGGCTGCCGCGAGCTGGGCATCCCGGTGACCGGCGGCAACGTGAGCTTCTACAACCAGACCGGTGAAACCCCGATCCACCCGACGCCGGTCGTCGGCGTGCTCGGCATCATCGACGACGTCGCGCGCCGAGTGCCGAGCGGCTGGCAGGATGAGGGCCACAACCTGTATCTGCTCGGCACGACCTACGACGAGCTCGACGGTTCGGCTTGGGCGGAGACGGTCTACGACCACCTCGGCGGTGTGCCGCCGACGGTCGACCTGGCGGCAGAGCGCAAGCTCGGCGAGATTCTCGCCTCGCTCGCCCGTGAGGGCCTGGTCACCTCGGCGCACGATCTGAGCGAGGGCGGCCTGGGCGTCGCGCTTGCCGAGGGCGTGATGCGCTTCGGCGTCGGTGCGCGGGTCTGGCTCGACGAGATCATGTCGCGCGATGAGGTGGATGCCACGGCTGCGCTGTTCTCTGAGTCGACGGGCCGCGTGCTGGTCTCGGTCGCTCGCGAAGACCAGGTTCGGTTCGAGGGCATGCTCTCGGCCCGAGACTACCCGGTGATCCGTATCGGCGTGACCGACAAGACCGTCGGCCTCGAGGTGCAGGGGCTGTTCTCGATGGGCGTCGACGTGCTCCGGGCCGCGCATCAGGGCACGCTGCCCCGCTACTTCGGCTGAGCGGCTGCTGCGCTGCGACAGCGCCGACCGACGGGGCTTCCCGTTCGTCGGCGCTGTCGCTCGTTAACGGGGTCGCTGCGGTGTCAGCTCGCCGGCCGAGCTGCATCGTATAAGTTCGCTGGCTCTTCTGAACGACCATCACGTAGCGTGACGGCATGAGCGCGCACCGACAGCATCCACATGACGACGTCGACATCAGACACCTGCCCGACGAGCACGCCTTCGCCCTCTACGACGGCGACGCTCGTATCGGCCGCATCGACTATGCGCGCGAGGGGACGGGATCAGACAGTGTGATCGATCTGCATCACACCGAGGTCGACAAGGAGTACGGCGGTCGTGGACTCGCCGGGCGCCTCGTGCGCACCGCAGCAGATCACTTCGCGGCTGAGGCCGACCAACCGCGGCTGAAGGCCACGTGCCCGTACGCGCGCGGATGGCTGTCGAGGCACACCGAAGACTACGGCCGCATCTTCGACCCCGAGTTCATGAAGAGACTGCAGGGTGAGGCGTCCGAGTAGCCGGTCAGACAGGCTGCGAGCCGAGGTGCGGTCTGATCAGTGCCAGAGCGTCGCGACCGCGACGTTGACGAGCGCGAGCCCGCCGACGGCATGCGCCAGGCCGACCGGCACGGTCTCACCGCGCACTGCCTTGCCGCGGCCCACGAACGCCGCAGCGGCGATCACGATCGCGAGCACCAGCTTCACGCCGATCTTGATGTAGTTGATCGTGTGCCCGTCCATTTCGGCGAGGCCGACCAGAGCGATGCCGCTGACCAGCTGCACGAGTGCGCCGATGAGCTGCCACTGCGTCACCGTCGGGGTCTTGAACGTCGCCAGCCACCCGCCGACGAGTGCCGCCGCGCCGAGAATGTGCAGAAAGACCAGGATGGAAGTGACGATGCTCATACGTCCACGATATCCACGGTCGAGCCACAGCGCCCGCGAGCACCGCCTTGCCTGACCTACAGCCGATGTTTGCGCAGCCGGAGGCGCCGGCGCAGCACGCCCTTCACGGCGCGAACGACGGACACAGCTGCGCGAGCGGACAGCTGGCGCACTCCGGCTTGCGCGCATGGCAGATGCGTCGCCCATGCCAGATGAGCTGGTGTGAGAGCTGAGTCCAGTCTTTCTTCGGGAACAGCTCCGCGATCTCGAACTCCACCTTGACGGGGTCTTTCTGCTTCGTCCAGCCGAAGCGCCGCACCAGCCGCCCGAAGTGGGTGTCCACAGTCAGCCCCGGCACTCCGAACGCATTGCCCAACACCACGTTGGCCGTCTTGCGCCCGACCCCGGGCAGCGTGACCAGCTCGTTCAGCCGATGCGGGATCTCCCCATGAAAATTCTCGACGACGCCCTGTGCCATGCCGATGAGGTTGCGCGACTTCGCCCGGAAGAACCCGGTCGAGCGAATGATCGACTCGAGCTCGATCGGGTCGGCCTCGGCGAGCGCCTGCGGCGACGGATACCGGGCGAACAGGGCCGGGGTGACCATGTTCACCCTGGCGTCGGTGCACTGCGCCGAGAGAATCGTCGCCGCCGTCAGCTCGTACGGCGAGCGAAAGTCGAGCTCGCAGTGAGCCTCGGGATAGGTCTCAGCGAGGATGCGCCCCATCTTTCGCGCACGGCGAGTGCGCGCGAGCGGCGTCTCGCGTTCGACGTCGGCCCAAGTGGTCATGCGGATGCCCGGGTCGGGTCAGTCGTGCAGCATGCTGTGACGTTCGATGATCGCGTCACGAGCAGCGCCTGTGCCGATCACCGAGATGCGTGCGCCGGAGAGCTCTTCGAGATGCTCGACGTAGGCTTTGGCATTCGCTGGCAGATCGTCGAACTCGCGCGCGGTGGAGATGTCTTCGCTCCAGCCTGGGAAGTACTCGTAGATCGGCTTGGCGTGGTGGAAGTCGCTCTGGTTGACGGGCATCTCGTCGAAGCGCGTGCCGTCGACGTCGTAGGCCACGGCCACGGGGATCTTCTCGATGCCGGTGAGCACGTCGAGCTTGGTGAGCACGAAGTCGGTGACCCCGTTGACTCGCGCGGCATAGCGCGACACCAGCGAGTCATACCAGCCGGTGCGGCGCGGGCGCCCGGTGGTGACGCCGAACTCGAAGCCGGTCTTGCGCAGGTAGTCACCGCTCTCGTCGAAGAGCTCGGTCGGGAACGGCCCGGCTCCGACTCGTGTGACATAGGCCTTGGCCACGGCGATCACGCGGTCGATGCGGTTGGGGGCGACGCCTGAACCGGTCGCTGCACCGCCCGAGGTGGGATTCGACGAGGTGACGAAGGGGTAGGTGCCGTGGTCGACGTCGAGCATGGTCGCCTGGCCGCCCTCGAAGAGCAGCGTCTTCCCGGCGTCGAGTGCCTGGTTCAGCTCGAGCGAGGTGTCATGCACCATCGGGCGCAGTCGGTCGGCATAGCCGAGCAGCTCGTCGACGATCTCTTCGGCGTCGATGGCACGACGATTGTAGAGCTTGACCAGCAGCTGGTTCTTCTGTTCGAGCGCACCCTCGACCTTCTGCCGAAGGATGTTCTCGTCGAAGAGATCCTGCACGCGCACGCCGACGCGGTTGATCTTGTCGGCGTATGCGGGGCCGATGCCGCGCCCGGTGGTGCCGATCTGGCGTTTGCCGAGGAAGCGCTCGCTCACACGGTCGAGCACACGGTGATACTGCGTGATGACATGCGCATTCGCGCTCACCCGAAGCTTCGAGGTGTCGACGCCGCGGGCCTCGATCGCATCGAGCTCTTGGAAGAGCACTTCGATATCGACCACCACGCCGTTGGCGATGACCGGCACGACCCCGGGGCTGAGAATGCCCGAGGGCAGCAGGTGCAGGGCGTACTTCTCGTCGCCGATGACCACGGTGTGGCCGGCGTTGTTGCCGCCGTTGTACTTGACGACATAGTCGACGCTGGAACCGAGCAGGTCAGTGGCCTTGCCCTTTCCTTCGTCGCCCCATTGAGCTCCGACCAGAACGATGGCAGGCATTCGGCACCTCTCACTTGTTCGCTGTTGTGCGCCGTCGGCCCGGGAACATGGCGTTCGCCAGCAGGCACGACATTCCCAGTGTAGTGCACGGGTCTGACTGCGTCAGTAGCTCCGTGAGCCCGACCCCGAAGACCGTGAGACCTGCTCGCCGATCGCCCGGCCGTAGTCCTGAAGCACGCTGTCGAGACGGCCTTCATCCTGCAGCCGCATGAACCTGCCGGAGATGTTGCTGGTGACGTCTGCCATGGTCGACAAGGGGCTGAAGTACCAGCCGCCCTGCTCTTTGACCGCGATGAACGAGAACTGGTCGATGCCCAGCTCGCCGGCCTGCGGAGGCTCCGCGAAGTCGACCGTGACCGGCCGGCCCTGCACGGTCATAGTCACCTTGAGCTGACGGATCTCCAGACGGACGTACTGGCCCGACATCGGAAAGTCCAAGACATAGCCGTCGGGCATCACGCGCGCCTGGTCTCCGCTGACCGTGCTCGACCCATGCGTCTGCCCCAACCGCACTTGGGGGTTCGAGCTCGGCCGTCCGAATCGTTCTGCGAACGGCTGGCCGTACAGGCTGAACGCTCGTCGCTCAGCAGTCGGCAGGCTCTTGGCCACGTCGTCGTAGCGGCCGCTCTGCATCGCGTCGACCACAGCCTTGGTCGTCGTCGAGAGCGCTTCTTCGGGGCTGGACGCGCCAGGGGCCTCGGCCGCTGAGAGCACCCTCCCGCGCTGCACCTGAGCGCTGGGATGCTGCTCGTTGTACGATCCGAGCGCCGCTTCGCCTGCGGTGAGCAGCGGGCTGAAGTACCATTTGTCGGATTCTTTCACTGTGACCATCGACAGCGGCAGGGTGCTGTGCTCGTCTGGTTTCGCCAGATCGATCGTCTGCGGCAGGTCGATCTGCCGCTGCATCTGCTCTGGTGTGGTCTGTCTTCCAGGCCTGCCCTGCATGGCGGCCGCACTGTTGCTGAGATCGGCCAGTCGCTGGGCCAGTGTGTCTTCGTCGGTGGTCGAGACTGTGAGCGTGCCTGAGACGAACGTCACTTTGGACACTTCGTCGTCTGCGATCGACTCCTGGCGAGTCGAGACGTCTTTCTGCTCGACATCGATCAGCTGCACCACCTGCTGCAGGCTCTGGAGCACGTCTGTCGCCTCTGCGCCCAGACCGGAGTCGCTGGCATGGGTTGCGGACTGCTGCACCAGCGGGGTGAGCACCGCGGCCTCGGATGGCGCCACCGATTCCAGCAGCTTCACCGGGTTCTTCGCGGAGAGCCCGTCGATCAGGCTCACCGCGGCGGCTTCCGGAGACGAGTGGCCGCCTCCCACGATCGAGCGAACCGCCCACCAGGCTCCCCCGCCGATCGCCAGTGCGATGACGACCACGATCGCCGTGATCCAGATCCAGCGACGCCCCTTCTTCGTGGCCGTAGGCGGCTCGTCTGCTCCTGGCCGCTCTGGTGCCGTCGGCTGTGACGAGGACCACTCGGGCTGCGCTGGCTGCAGTGCGGATCCGACTGGTGGGGTGTTGTGCGGCAGACGTGGCGGAGGCCCGCCTTCACCGGTGGCCGGTTTGGTCGCCAGATCTGCAGCCTGCCGGTCAGATGCCTCGGTCGAGCGAAGTCGAGCGACCTCTGCTCTGGCCCGCTGGTCGCCTTCGCTGCCCAGCCAGTCGAGAAGTCCGGGATAGACGTTCGGGTGACGAGCGATCAGCGACCCCAGGCCAGGTTCTGCCACGGCGATCTCGGCGAGTCTGGCAGCGCTGGTGGCAGGATCGCGCACCTCGTGTTCGAGCGCGGGATTCGTCATCGGGGTTCCCTTCGGCAGAGCGGAGCAGACCTGTTCGACCTGCCTCCACCCTACCGAATGTGTTTCGCCCGACCGGAGGTCACGCGATCAGTGGTCGGCGGCCTCTTCGAGCTGCTGCTGCAGATCGCTCAGACGCTCGCGCAGTGCCACGGGCACGCGGGAGCCGAAGATCTTGAAATAACTCTCGACGTCGTCGGTCTCGTGCAGCCAGGCCTTCGGATCGAGCGCGAAGAGTGCCTGCCAGTCTTCATCGGTGACGTCGGTGCCCTCCAGCGCGAACTCCTGCTGCCGGGGAATGACGCCGAGGACGTTGCTCTCGCCCTCGGCGTCACCGTCGAGGCGCTGAGCGATCCAGTCGATCACGCGCGAGTTGTCGCCGAAGCCCGGCCAGAGGAACGATCCGTCGGCGCTGCGACGGAACCAGTTGACGCCGAAGATGCGCGGAGCACCCTCTCCGAGCGTCTCGCCGATCTCAAGCCAGTGCCCCCAGTAGTCGGCCATGTTGTAGCCGCAGAACGGCAGCATCGCGAAGGGGTCTCGGCGCAGCTGCCCCACGGTGCCCTCAGCGGCGGCGGTCTGCTCACTGGCCATGGTGGCCCCGATGTAGACGCCGTCACGCCACGAGTTCGACTCGACCACGAGCGGGGTGTTGGTGCGACGGCGACCACCGAAGAGAATTGCGTCGACCGGCACGCCTTCCGGGGCATCCCAGTCATCAGCGAGCGACGGCGCCTGGTCGGCGCGCACCGTGAAGCGGGAGTTCGGGTGCGCGGCAGTCGTCTCGCTGGCCGGAGTCCACTCGCGACCGCGCCAGTCGGTGAGGTGCTCGGGCACCTCTTCGGTGAGCCCCTCCCACCACACGTCGCCGTCGTCTGTCAGTGCGACGTTGGTGAAGATGACGTTCTCGCTGAGCGCTTCGATCGCATTCGGATTCGTCGTGACGCCAGTGCCCGGAGCGACGCCGAAGAACCCGTTCTCAGGGTTGATCGCGTACAGGCGGCCGTCTGCCTTGGGGCGCATCCAGACGATGTCGTCGCCGAGCGTCTCGACCTTCCAGCCGGGCAGCGTCGGGCGCATCATCGCGAAGTTCGTCTTGCCGCAGGCCGACGGGAACGCCGCGGTGATGTGGTAGCTCCGGCCTGCCGGGCTGGTGGCGCGAATCAGCAGCATGTGCTCGGCGAGCCAGCCCTGATCGCGCCCCATCGCCGAGGCGATGCGCAGCGCGTAGCACTTCTTGCCGAGCAGGGCGTTGCCGCCGTAGCCCGAGCCGAACGACCAGATCTCGCGGGTCTCGGGAAACTGGACGATGTACTTCTTCTTGCTGCACGGCCACGGCACGTCGGCGATCTCGTTGCCAGCCTCGTCGCGCAGCGGGTGACCGACCGAGTGCACAGCCGGCACCCACTCGGCGCCGGCGTTGATCTGCTCGGCGACCTTGTCGTTGTCGACGCGAGTCATCAGGTGCATGCTCACCACGACGTAGGGAGAGTCGGTGAGCTGGATGCCGACCTTCGAGATGTCACCGCCGAAAGGACCCATCGAGAAGGGGATGACGTACATGGTGCGACCGCGCATGGCGCCGGTGAACGCCTCTTTGAGCTCTGCGCGCATCTCGTCGGGGTCACGCCAGTTGTTGGTCGGCCCGGCGTCTGCCTCGCTCTTCGAGCAGATGAAGGTGCGGTCTTCCACGCGCGCCACGTCGGTGGGGTCGGTGCGAGCGAGAAAGCTGTTCGGACGTTTCTCGGGGTTCAGCCGAATGAAGGTGCCGTCGTCGACGAGCTGCTGGGTGAGGCGATCCCATTCCTCCTGCGAGCCGTCAGCCCACTCAATGCGATCAGGCTGCAGAATCTCTGCGAACTGACCGACCCACTGGCGTACGGACTCATTGTGCTGAACCATGGAATTCGACTCTCTTCATTGATAGCTGAGGTGTTTCAGGGGACGCCGTTGGCCCTGCAAGACCTACACTATACCGGCAATATATTTTGTGCGAACCGGTGGCCGACCGGGCGTCCGCTCCACGTCGGAGACCAGACACGCACCGTGAGACGAGGGGCGCACGCCGCGCACGGCATCCGCGTCATCTCAGTGCGCCGGAGCGGCCGTTCCAGGGATCACGGCGTGCTCCCGCACCCAGTCATGCATGATTACCGCAGCCGCCGCCGACGCGTTGATCGACCGGGTCGACCCGAACTGCGTGATCTCGACGATCTCGTCCGACGCCTCGATCGCAGCCTCGCTGAGCCCGGGGCCCTCCTGCCCGAACAGGAACACACATCGCTCAGGCAGGTGCAGCCCCTCGACCGGCACCGACCCCGGCACATTGTCGACGCCGATGATCGGCAGCTCTAAGCGATGCGCCCAGTCGACGAACTCCTCTATCGTCGCGTGGTGGTCGACGTGCTGGTAGCGATCAGTGACCATCGCACCGCGCTTGTTCCAGCGTCGGTTGCCGATGATGTGCACGCGCTCGGCCAGAAACGCGTTGGCGCTGCGCACGATCGAGCCGATGTTCATGTCGTGCTGCCAGTTCTCGATCGCCACATGGAACGGATGCCGCTGCTGATCGAGATCGGCGACGATGGCCGCCATATTCCAGTACCGGTAGCGGTCGATCACGTTGCGAGAGTCGCCATGCTCGAGCAGCTCAGGGTCGTAGCACGGGTCGTCGGGCCAGCTGGCCTGACCGCCGGGCCACGGGCCGACGCCGTGCGTGGTGCGTTCCGGGGATGCCGTGCTCGGCTCAGACTGCTGCGCGTCAGGTCGGCTGTCGGTTGCGTTGCTCTGCTCGTTCACCCGACGAGTGTAGCGCCGCAGGCCGTCAGATCAGGTCTGACACCGAGTCGAGCACTTCGTCGGGACGGAACGGGTAGCGCTCGACCTCGGCACGGTCTGAGATGCCGGTGAGCACGAGCACAGTGTGCAGACCGGCCTCGATGCCGGCGACCACGTCGGTGTCCATGCGATCGCCGATCATCCCGGTGGTCTGCGAGTGGGCGCCGATGCGCGTCATCGCCGAGCGGAACATCATCGGGTTCGGCTTGCCCACGATATAGGGTTCGTGACCGCCCGTGGCCTTCGAGATCAGTGCGGCGATCGCTCCGGTGGCGGGCAGCGGCCCTTCGGGGCCGGGTCCGGTCGGATCGGGGTTCGTGCTGATGAAGCGCGCGCCGCCGAGAATCAGCCTGATCGCCTTGGCGATCGCCTCGAACGAATAGGTGCGGGTCTCGCCCACGACCACGTAGTCGGGGTCACGATCGGTCATGACGAAGCCGGCCTCGTAGAGCGCCGTGGTCAGCCCCGCTTCGCCGACCACATAGGCGCTGCCGCCGGGCATCTGCGACTTCAGAAAGTGCGCAGTGGCGAGCGCCGAGGTCCAGATCTCGTCTTCGGCGACGTCGATGCCCATCGAGTGCAGCCGTGCGCTCAGGTCACGCGGCGTGTAGATCGAATTGTTGGTGAGCACCAAGAAGCGCCGACCGGCCGCTCGCCAGCTGCGGATCAGCTCACCCGCGCCAGGCAGGGCGCGACCTTCTTTGACCAACACGCCGTCCATGTCGGTCAGCCACGAGACGATGCGCGAGCGCCGTTCCGGCTCGACTGGTGACTCGGGCTGCAGATCTTCGCTCATGACTCCAGAATGCCACAGACGTGCGAGAGTGGCGGGCGCGTTCAGCGTCTGTTCAGCTCGCGGTGCGCAGGCCTCAGTTCAGACGCCGGATCCGGCGATGCAGCAGGACAGCGCAAGACCATGAGCTCAGACGTCGAGCTCGTCGACGCTGATCGCAGCCAGATACGGGATGCCCTCGGCCTCGATGGCCTCTTTCGCACCGGTATGGCGGTCGACGACGACGGCCACCGCGGCGATCTCTGCGCCGACCTTCTTCAGGGCCTCGATTGCCTTCAGCGGCGACCCTCCGGTGGTCGAGGTGTCTTCGACCACGATCACGCGCTTGCCCGTGAGATCAGGACCCTCGACCTGACGGCCCCGGCCGTGGTCTTTGGGCTCTTTGCGCACGACGAAGGCGTGATAGTGCTGCCCCGCCGCGACGCCCTGATGCAGAATCGAGGTAGCGATGGGGTCTGCCCCGAGGGTCAGCCCGCCCACCGCATAGATGTCTGGCACGTCTTTGATCAGATCGACCATGACCTGGCCGATCAGCGGTGACACTCGGTAGTCGAGGCTCACCTTGCGCATGTCGACGTAGTAGGTCGCATGCTTGCCGCTGACCAGGGTGAAGTCACCGTGGAACACCGCGTCGGAGTTGATGTACGAGATGAGCTGACGGCGAACGTCGTCGATTGCGGGCGCAGAAGTCATGCCGCCATTCTACGTGTGCGCGGCGAGTGGCTCTGGCGCCGATGGCCGGCGGGGCGTGCACTCCCCCGGCGGCGCCCTGCACACCCGACCAGCGCGCGGCTCGCAGACCCAGCGCGCCTCCGGCATCCCCCGACGTTGATAAAGTGACCCCGTGCGCATCGCAACTTGGAACGTGAACTCGATCAGGGCCCGCATCGATCGGGTCGTCGAATGGCTCGACGAGAACGACGTCGACGTGCTCGCCATGCAGGAGATCAAGTGCAAGGAGTCGCAGTTCCCGTTCGGTCGCTTCGAGGAGCTCGGCTACGAGGTGCACATGCACGGCCTCAACCAGTGGAACGGCGTGGCGCTGGTCAGCCGCATTCCTGCCGAGGACGTCGAGCGCGGCTTCTCCGGGCAGCCGGAGTTTCGCGATGTGGTCGAGGCGAGAGCAATCGGCGCGACCTTCGACGGCGTGCGCGTCTGGAGCCTCTATGTGCCGAACGGCCGCGAGCTCGACGACCCGCACTACGCCTACAAGCTCGCCTGGCTGCGTCAGCTGCATGCGGATGCCGTGGGCTGGCTCGCCGACGACCCTGACGCCCGCATCGCGCTGGTCGGCGACTGGAACATCGCTCCGCGCGACACTGATGTGTGGGACATGAAGGCGTTCGCGGGCAAGACGCACGTCTCACAGCCCGAGCGTGACGCTTTCGCGGCGTTCGAACGTGCGGGGTTCTCCGACGTCGTGCGCCCCTACGCCCCCGGGTACACGTATTGGGACTACAAGCAGCTGCGCTTCATCCGCGACGAAGGCATGCGCATCGACTTCGTGATGGGGTCGCCCGCGTTTGCCGCGGGTGTCGAGAACGCGTTCGTCGACCGCGGTGCACGCGAGGGTGTGCAGCCCAGCGACCATGTGCCCGTGGTCGTCGACATCGATGTGCCCGGCGCCTTCGACGACGACCGGCCGATGGCGTTCTGAGCGCTGCGCGCTGACGGAGATTGCAGGCTGTCTACCGCGATTGCTCAGAATCGCCCGTATTTTGCCAATCCGTGGCGGTGAGGTGCAATCCCCGCAGGCACGCTGGGTCAGCTGTGCGAACTGAGCTGTGCGCGGAAGCCTGCCGGCGGGGTCGTCTCACAAAGCGCCCAGACGGAGTGCGAGATCCAGAGCACGTGACAGATTCTCCACATTGGGCAGGCAGACCCGGAATTCTCCACAACGGCGAAACGCCCATATGGCGAGCTGCCATTTGCTGCGAGCATCAGAGCTATGCCGTTACCGCACCGATTCTCACCGTTCGGCGTCTGCACGACTGCGACGCTCGCCCGTGCAGGCATCTCACGGTGGCAGATCAGAAGCCTGCACGCCGACGGCACGCTCACAACGGTGCGGACAGGCTGGCATGCCGAACGTAACGCAGAGAGCGCCGTTCTGGCAGCGGTTCAGGCCGGCGGGGTACTGAGCGGACTCCACCGTCTCAAACTCCTCGCCGACGGTATCTGGCTGCCGCCCCACTCACCACGTCACATGTACACACACCACCCTGCTCACCCCCAGGGCTGGGTTGGCCACCGCTGGCCCCGACTGTGCAGCCCAGACGTGCAGTTCGGCGTGGTCCCGACGATCATCGCGCTGCGTCATGGGCTGTCGGATCAGCCGCTTGAGCAGGCGGTCGCGGTCGTCGACTCACTGGCTCGATTCTGCACGCTGGCGAAGCCCCAGCGCAGCCGACAGTCCCTCACGATCAGCCCCACCGATCTGTTCGCCGAGCTCTCGCGTACGCCTTTCGGACGCCGAGTCATCGCGCATTCCGACTCGGCTGCCGAGTCGGGGCTCGAGAGCATCGTACGAGTGCTGCTGACCTTGGCCGGCCACCATGTCGAGGCTCAGGTGGTCATCGCACACAGTCAGCGCATCGATTTGGTGGTCGACGGAATTCTGGCGATCGAAGTCGATGGGCGCACACACGATGAGCACCAGCGCACGCTGCAGGATCGCGCGAAAGAGGCTGACATCCGCGCTGCCGGCTACCGTCTGGCCAGATACAGCTATCCGCAGATCATGCAGAACTGGGCTGGTGTCTATGCCGACATTCTGCGGCTGCTCACCATTGACTGAAACGTCTGCAGCTCCTGCCGTGTGAGCTGCCAGAGCGCGACGCCGCCCGAATTCGCACACCGTGCACCTCGATTGGCTAAAGTCCCCCATAGTTTCGCCAATCCGTGGCGGCGAGCTGCAATCCTCGCAGATGAGCGCTCTGCAGGAGCAGGCAGGTGCAGATGCCGGGTGGGCTGGAGTAGGTGGGTGCTGGGGTGAGCGAAAGTACGGCAGGTGGGCTCAGTAGAGCAGCGCGACGATGCCCGCGACGACTGGCACCGAGATCAGCGTGCTGGTGAACGCGGTGTCTCGCGCAAGCGTCTGCCCCACACCATAGGTCGTCGCGTAGTTGTACGTGTTCTGCGCCGTCGGTAGCGCGGCCATCACCACAGCCACCATCAGCGCATGCCCCGACAGGCCGAAGAGGTGCACGGCGAGCACCCACCCGATCGCCGGCTGCACGAAGCTCTTGACCAGCACGGCCACCGTGATGCGCCCGATCGGGCTGCCTGCTGAGAACGGACGCTTCGCAGCCAGCGACATGCCGAAGTTGATCAGCATCGTCGGCACCGAGATGCCAGCGATCAGGTGGACAGGCTCATAGATCACGTCGGGAACCGGAATGCCGATCGTCACCACCGCGATGGCCACGACACTCGCGATCAGCACCGGGTTCAGCAGCACGTGTTTGAGGGTGGGCCACAAGCCGTCTCCTCCGCCGGTCACGATGTCGAGACAGATCATCGCGATCGGCGTGTAGAGCGCCATCTGGAAGAGCATGATCGGGGCGATCTGCGAGGAGTCGCCGAGCGCATATACCGCAATCGGAATACCGAGGTTGCCGATGTTCACGTAGGACGCCGACATGACTCCGATCACCGTCTCGCCGCCCTTGGGGCGCCAGATCGGCACGACCACGGCGAGATAGATCACGATCGCCGCGGCGACCGAGATCATCTGCACGCCGAGAGCCGGGGTGAGCAGATCCTGCGGCTGCGTCTTGACGATCAGGCTGAACAGCAGGCAGGGCTGAGCCACATAGAAGATCAGCTTCGACAGCACCGGCCGAGCCTCAGGCCCGAGCACCCCGCCACGCCCGAGGCCGAAGCCGACGAGAATGATGACCGTGATGACGCCGAAGCCGACGAGCACCCCGCTCACGAGCTGATTCCCGGATGCATGGTCAGACGGCCTGCCGGAACGCGTCCGGCTGATCCGCCTTGTCTGCAAGGTGCTGCAGGTGCGCAGGAATGGCACGCCCGCGCTTGCGCATGGTCTGCGCCCACAACCGACCGGCCCGGTACGACGACCGCACCAACGGCCCGGAGAGCACCCCGGGGAAGCCGATCTGTTCGGCCTCGGCCTTGAGCTCGACGAACTCCTGCGGCTTGACCCAGCGATCGATCGGGTGGTGCAGCTTCGACGGCCGCAGGTACTGCGTGATGGTCAGAATGTCGCATCCGGCCTCATGCAGATCGTGCATGGCCTGCGAGATCTCTTCACGGGTCTCGCCCATGCCGAGAATGAGGTTGGACTTCGTGATCATGCCGGCAGCCCGCGCCTGGGTGAGCACATCGAGCGAGCGCTCATAGCGGAACGCCGGGCGAATGCGTTTGAAGATGCGCGGCACCGTCTCAAGGTTGTGCGCGAACACCTCGGGCTTCGCGTCGAACACCAGCTGCAGCCGCTCGGGCTTGCCGCTCAAGTCGTCGGCGAGCACCTCGACGCCGGTGCCCGGGTTCTGCTCATGAATCTGGCGAATGGTCTCGGCATACAGCCAGGCGCCGTCGTCGGGCAGGTCGTCGCGGGTGACACCGGTGATCGTGGCATAGCGCAGATCCATGCGCGCGACCGACTCGCCGACACGACGCGGCTCGTCCATGTCGAGCGGCTCGGGCTTGCCCGACATGATGTCGCAGAAGTCACAGCGCCGAGTGCAGATCGCGCCGCCGATGAGGAACGTCGCCTCACGGTCTTCCCAGCATTCGAAGATGTTCGGGCACCCGGCCTCCTGGCAGACCGTGTGCAGCCCCTCGTTCTTCACCAGGCCGTGCAGCTGCTGGTACTCGGGGCCCAAGTGCGCTCGCGTCTTGATCCACGAGGGCTTCTTCTCGATCGGGGTCTCGGCGTTGCGGCGCTCGACGCGGCGCAGTTTTCGCTCACCGTCCTGTCTGAGGTTGCGCAGGTTGCCACGCGACGGCCCCGCGGTGCGTGCCGGCATGGTGGGCATGCCGAGACTGGCCGGGCCAGCGGATGCGCTGGCACCGTGAGAGCCGCATCCGCAGCCGCCAGCGGCGTGGGTCGTGTCAGCATTCGACTCATGCGTGCCCCCGCAGGCGCAGCCGGCGCCCTGCGCCGCCGCGCCCGGCGCGGTCTCGACACGAGTTGCGAGCATTCGGGCGACATGATCGGGAACGGGCTGAGTCATGAGACGGCGACCTCCTCGATGAGCTTCTCAAGATGGGGGGTGACGATCGGCACCATGTCGGCTGGCGTCACGGTGTGGCCGAGCACCTGCGAGATGCTGGTCACACCGGCATCGGTGATGCCGCAGGGCACGAAAGTATGGAAGACGGAGTTGTCAGTGCTGCAGTTCAGTGAGAAGCCGTGCGTGGTCACGCCGCGCGAGGCATGGATGCCGATCTGCGCGATCTTCTCGTCGGTCGGCAGCCCAGTGTTGACCCAGACTCCTGACCGGCCCTCGACGCGAAAGCCGTCGATGCCGATCTCTGCCAGCGAGTCGATGAGCGCCTGCTCGACCGACCGCACGTAGGGCACCAGTCGCAGGTGCTCGCGCAGTTCGAAGACGGGGTAGCCGATCAGCTGGCCCGGCCCGTGCCAGGTCACTTTGCCGCCGCGGTTGATCGGTACGACGGGCGTGCCGTCGGTGGGGTAGTCTGCGGGGTCTGCACGACGACCTGCGGTGTAGACCGCCGGGTGCTCGAGCAGAAAGACGTCGCCACGGCTGTCGCCCGCCTTCACGGCGGCCTCGGTTCGCTCCTGCAGGTCGAGGGCCTCGCGGTAGTCGACGAGGTCGGGGGCGAGCCCGACCACCTTGATGGGGATCCCGGTGGCAGTGCTGACGTTCACACCTGTCACACTATCCCATCTCGATGACACGAAATGACACCCGCCACTCGACCATAATGTGAGGCATGCAGACCTTCACGCCGCCAGACGGTCGCTGGCACCCGGATGTGCTCGGCGACGACTTCGAACAGCGCACCCTGCCGTTGGGCGTCGACGCAGAAGGCGACGTCTTCGCAACCCTGGTCAGATATCGGCCGAAGGATGCCGCCCGCAGCGCGCAGCCCGGGCGTCTGCCCGCCGGCGGGCAGATCTTCGCCGGGTGGGACGTACTCTATGTGCACGGCTGGAACGACTATTTCTTCCACCCTCACGTCGCACGATGGTTCGCCGAGCGCGGGGCGCGCTTCTATGCGCTCGATCTGCGCAAGTACGGCCGAAGCCTGCGTCCCGGGCAGACGCATGGGCTGATCTCGAATCTGAACGAATACGACTATGACATCGCTACGGCGCTCGAGGCGATGGCAGACGATCCGTTCGAGCCGACACGAGCCAGACGCCCGCTCGAAGAGATCGCGAGCCTGCTCACTCCCGCACGCCGCCACCACGCTCACAAGCGTCGACTGGCGCTGTTCGGACATTCGACCGGCGGTCTCATCCTCAGCCTCTGGGCAGATCGGCATGCCGGTCGGGCCGACGCCCTGCTGCTCAACAGCCCCTGGCTCGAGCTGCAGGCGAAGGCCATCGGGCGACAGGTGATCGCGCCGATGCTCGAGCTGCAGTCCCGAGTCGATCCGCACAACACGCTGCCGTCGATCGACTTGGGCTACTACAACCGTTCGGTCAGCGCCGAGGCCCGAGGACAGTGGACGTTCAACGAGGAGTGGCGGCTGCCCCGCGGCTGCGACATGCCGGCGATCTGGCTGTCGGCGGTGCTCGCCGGGCACGCGCGCGTCGCCGCCGGGCTCGACGTGCGAATCCCCATTCTCACCATGACCTCGGCGCACAGCACGCTGTCGACCACGTGGAACGATGCGATGCTTCGCACAGACAGCGTGCTCAACGTTCGCGACGTCGCCGAACGGGCCCTCGGCCTGGGGGCGGAGGTCACAGTGGTGCGCATCGAAGACGCCCTGCACGACATCTTTCTCTCGCGGCCTCTGGTGAGGCAGGCAGCGTTCGCAGCCATCGAACGCTGGGCCGGCGGCTACCTGCGCTGAGGCGCCGGCATGATCATCGCGGCCGGCCGAACCGGCGACCGCTCACTGCGTGAGCCGGTCGACGTATTCGCGGTTCTCGTCAGACCACTCGCGCACGGGACGCGTGTAGTCGTTGCCGTCGACGCCGCTGTTGAACATCGCGTTCTCGAGTGAGGCGAGCGTCGCGGTATCCATGCGGAAGCCGCGCATCCAGCGCACCAGATCTGGGTCGTCGTCTTCGAGACCGGCCCGGGCGAAGCTGTGAATCTGCTCGGCCTGACCGAGTGTGCCCAGTGGATCCTCGAGATCGCGGATCGGGAACGCGTCGTACGCCCAGTGCGGCTTCCACAGTGTGACCACGATGTTCTTGCCGCCGCTGGTCGCGTTCTTCAGCTCGGTGAGCATCGCGGTGGTCGACGACGTCGTGTAGTCCATGCCCTGCAGACCGTACTGGGGGATCACCGCCTCTTTGGTGATGCGGGTGAGCCCGGCGCCCGGTTCGATGCCGATCAGACGGTTGTCGAACGCGTCGGCGTTCGCCGCCAGTTCGGAGAGCGACGTGATCGGAGCATCCTCGTTGACGGCGATGGTCAGCTTGGCCTCGTCGTTCCAGGCGCCCAGGTCGATCATCTTGTCGCCGTACTGCTCGATGTAGTCGCGATGGGTCTCAGGCAGCCAGGTGTCGAGCACCAAGTCGAAGCTGCCCTGCGCGACACCGGTGTAGGCGGCGGCCGGGTCGACATTGGTCAGCTGAACCTTGTACCCCTTGCCTTCGAGCTCCTGCTTCCACAGCCACGAGGCCGCAATGCCCTCGTCCCAGCCGTTCATGACGGCGATGCGCACAGTCTTCTGCGTCGAGCCGAGCCCGGAGAGACCGCCGTTGAAGATGCTCGCGAGCACCAGCACCACGACCCCGCCCAACGCGATCAGCGTGTTGCGACGCGTGTGACTGGCAGCCGGGCCGGCCGACTCCCCTGCGCCGGCATCCGCCGAAACGGGGCGCGCCGACGTCGAGACGCGACGCCCCATGGCCGAGGTCACGCGGTCGAGGTAGACGGCCAGGATCACGACCGACAGCCCGGCCTCGAAGCCGAGCGCCACGTCGATGCGGCTCAGGCTCTGCACCACCGGGCTGCCGAGGCCGTCGGCTCCCACCATGGCCGCGATGACGACCATCGACAGGCTCAGCATGATCACCTGGTTCACGCCGGCCATGATCGACGGCAGCGCGAGCGGCAGCTGAATCTGCTTGAGGATGCGCCAGGGCGAGGCCCCGAACGACCGCCCGGCCTCGACGACTTCGGCGTCGACGCCGCGGATGCCGAGCTCGGTGAGACGCACGCCGGGAGCGAGCGAGAAGATGATCGCGGCGACGATGCCCGGCACCACGCCGACCGAGAAGAGGATGATCGCGGGAATCAGGTAGACGAAGGCAGGCATCGTCTGCATGAAGTCGAGCACCGGTCTGATGATCTTCGAGGCGGTCTGCGACTTCGCCGCCAGAATGCCCAGCGGCACGGCGATGATCACGGCGATCAGACTCGCGACGATCACGAGCGCGAGCGTGTCCATCGCATTCGACCACTGATTCAGCGTGTAGACGAGGGTGAGCCCGACCAGTGAGAAAAGCCCCAGACGCCAGGTCGCGACCCACGTGGCCAGTGCGGCCAGCAGCAGGATCACCACCCAGAACGGCGGGGTGACGAGCAGCCAGGCGAGGCCGTCGTAGATGCCGCCGAATCCGACGCCGATGCCGGTGAAGAACCAGCCGAGCACGTCGGTGATCCAGGAGATGAAGTCGGCGACCCAGTCACCGAGCGGAATGCGAACGATGGGATCCATCAGTTGGCCTCCTCTCGGTCGTCAGCCGCCGCTTCGGGCGCAGCCACGGCATCCGCTGTCGCACCGGTGCCGATGCTCACCGACTCGCGAGGTTCGCCTCCGCTGTCGATGGCGCCCTGCAGCGCTGCGTGCGCCTGCTCGGTCAGGGTGTCACCCTCGGCCAGTGCCCGCACCTCCGGAGTGATCACGTCGATCGCCTGCGTCGTCGCCGGCACGCTGCCGAGCGAGGCCAGCAGCGTGGCGCGTGGGATGCCCCCGAGCAGCCGACCGTGGTCGTCGACGACGCCGAGTGGGATCTTCGAGATGACCGACGGGCGCACCAGATCGGCCAGCAGCTCGTCGGGGCCGACGGTGATCGAGGGCTGCACGACCGAGCTGAGATCGGTGACGCCGTCTTTGATGAGACGGGTCGCGTCGCGGTCCGAGACCACTCCGCGGTATTTGCGGCCGCGGTCGAGCACGAACACGAAGGGGATCTGCTGCTCGCGCATCAGCCGAAGCGCGGTGCGCGGGCCCGAACCGATCTGCACCTGACCGAGGATCGGCTCCATCACACTGCGCGCGGTGAGCACGCGCGCTCGGTCGACGTCCTGCACGAACTGCGCGACGTAGTCGTTCGCCGGGTCGGTGAGGATGTCTTCGGGCGTGCCGCTCTGCACGATGCGTCCGTCGCGCATCACCGCGACGCGGTCGCCGAGGAACATCGCCTCGTTCAGGTCGTGTGTGATGAAGACGATGGTCTTCTTGAGGTCTTCCTGCAGGTCGAGCAGCTGCTCCTGCATCTCTCGGCGAATCAGCGGGTCGAGAGCCGAAAACGCCTCATCCATGAGCAGGATGTCGGTGTCGGCGGCGAGCGCACGCGCCAGCCCGACGCGCTGCTGCATGCCGCCCGAGAGCTCGCCGGGATACTTGCTCGCCCAGTCACGCAGCCCGACGCGTTCGAGCACCGTGATGGCCCGCTCGGTGCGTTCGGGCAAGTCGACGCCCTGCACCTCGAGGCCGTATGCGGCGTTCTCGAGCACGGTGCGGTTGGGCAGCAGGGCGAAGTGCTGGAAGACCATCGAGATGCGTTTGCGACGCAGCGCGCGCAGCTCTTTGGGATCGAGATCGCTCAAGTCATGGCCGAAGATGCTGACCGACCCTGCGGTCGGCTCGTTGAGCCCGTTCAGCATGCGGATCAGCGTGGACTTGCCCGAACCCGACAGCCCCATGACGACGAAGAACTCGCCGCGATCGACGGTGAAACTCGCATCGATGACCGCGGCTGTGCCGAGCTGGGTGAGCTCGCTGCGGTCTGCGCCCTCTTTGAGGCGCCGAATCACTTCTTGGGGTTTTCTGCCGAACACCTTGTACAGATGCTCGACTTCGATCACGGCAGACGTCATGCTCACCTCCGTGGCACGTCGTCGGGAGCTGGCGCTGCAATGCGTGGCGCTCAGACGTCGTGCCGAGTGTCGCGAACGGGTCGCCGCGGGTCTGAGACACTCACCGGATCAAGCCTGGCCTTCATGGCGGCGATCAGTGAGACCATACGTGCGCGGTTCGCACGCCCCTGCGACAACCATACGAATGACCGCGGAGCAGAGCCCGTCGCGATCACGCGCGTTCTATTGTGCTCCAAGCAGTGTACGCCACTGCGCCGCGACTTCTTTACCTGGTGAAAGAGATGTGGAGCCGAGCCCTCAGGCTCGACCCCACATCCGCGACTCACAGCGCTGTCATCGCAGCGGTCTCACGTCAGCCCTCGACGACCCCCTCGGCATCGACCTCCAAGCCGTCTCCGTCAGGCTTCACCGTGACGCGCACGCTCTGCCCGTCACGCACCTCGCCGGCCAACAGCTTCGTGGCGAGCTGGTCGTCGACCTGTTTCTGCACCAGACGACGCAGCGGGCGAGCTCCATAGACCGGGTCGTACCCCTTGTCTGCCAGCCAGGTCTTCGCCTCGGGCGAGACGACCAGGCGCAGCCGGCGCGACTCCAGGCGAACGCCGAGCCGTTTGACGTACAGATCGACGATCTTCGTGAGCTCCTCTTTGGTGAGCGAATCGAAGAGCACGATGTCATCGAGGCGGTTCAGGAACTCCGGCTTGAACGTCTGATGCACGACCTGCATGACCCGCTCGCGCTTGACGTCGTCGGCGAGCGATGCGTCGATCAGGAACTGGCTGCCCAAGTTCGACGTGAGAATCAGAATCGTATTGCGGAAGTCGACCGTACGACCCTGACCATCGGTCAGGCGACCGTCGTCGAGCACCTGCAGCAGCACGTCGAAGACGTCGGGATGAGCTTTCTCGACCTCATCGAGCAGCACCACTGAGTACGGGCGGCGCCGCACGGCCTCGGTCAGCTGACCTCCCTGTTCGTAGCCCACGTAGCCCGGAGGAGCTCCGACGAGACGAGAGACCGTGTGCTTCTCTCCGTACTCCGACATGTCGATGCGTACGATCGCGCGTTCGTCGTCGAAGAGAAACTCGGCGAGCGCCTTCGCCAGCTCGGTCTTACCCACACCGGTCGGCCCCAAGAACAGAAACGATCCGGTCGGACGATTCGGGTCGGCGATGCCTGCGCGGGTGCGCCGAACGGCCTCGGCGACCGCGTGAACGGCGGCCTTCTGCCCGATCAGACGCTTGCCCAGCTCGTCTTCGAGGTGCAGCAGCTTCTCGGTCTCGCCCTGCAGCAGCTTGCCGACGGGGATGCCGGTCCAGGCTGCCACGACTTCGGCGATGTCGTCTTCGGTCACCTCGGTGCTGACCATGCGCTCGCCATTGTGCTCGGCAGTCTGTTCGGCTTCTTCCGCCTGTTTCAGCTGGCCCTCGATGGCACGAAGCCTGCTCTCGATCTCAGACAGCTTCTTCCAGACGCCCGGATCGTTGCTGCCGCTGGCGAGCTGCTCGTTGAGCAGCCGCTCCTGCTGCTTCTCGAGGTCGGCTTTGCGCTCGCGCAGCTCTTTCGCGCCTTGGAAGACCTGACGCTCCGACTCCCAGCGCGTCTTCAGCTCGTCGAGATCATGCTCGACCTTCGCTTTGTTCTTCTGCACGTCTTTCAGACGATCCTGGCTCGCCGCATCGGACTCCTTCTTCAGCGACGCCTCGGCGATGTTCAGTCGTGCGAGCTCACGGTTGAGCGCGTCGATCTCTTCAGGCGAAGACTCCTGCTCCATCTTGAGTCGGCTGGCCGCTTCGTCCATCAGGTCGATGGCCTTGTCGGGCAGCTGACGATCGGGGATGTAGCGATTCGACAGCTGTGCGGCTGCGACGAGCGCACCGTCAGTGATGCGCACCCCGTGGAAGTTCACGTACGTGTCTTTCAGACCGCGCAGGATCGCCACGGTGTCTTCGACACTGGGCTCGCCGACATAGACCTGCTGGAAGCGACGCTCCAGTGCGGAGTCTTTCTCGATGTACTCGCGATACTCGTTCAGGGTGGTCGCGCCGATCAGGCGCAGCTCGCCACGAGCCAGCATCGGCTTCAGCATGTTCGCGGCGTCCTGCCCGTCACCGGCGCCCGCACCCACCAGCGTGTGGATCTCGTCGATGAAGGTGATGACCTGGCCTTCGCTCGCCTTGATCTCGGCGAGCACCTTCTTCAGCCGCTCTTCGAACTCGCCGCGATACTTTGCACCGGCGACGAGTGCGCCCAGATCGAGCGAGATGAGCCTTTTGTCTTTCAGCGAGTCGGGAACGTCTCCCTTCACGATGCGCTGTGCGAGTCCTTCGACGACGGCCGTCTTGCCGACGCCGGGCTCGCCGATGAGCACCGGATTGTTCTTCGTGCGACGGGTGAGCACCTGCGACACCCGACGAATCTCGGCGTCGCGACCGATCACCGGGTCAAGCTTTCCGCTCTTCGCGATCTCGGTCAGATCGGTGCCGTACTGCTCGAGCGCCGACTTCTCCTCCTGCTGATTGGGCTGTTGGCCCTGTGGCTGCTGTGCCATGCTGTCTCCTTTCGTGCGGCGAGCCCTGTCGTCTCGTCCGCACCTGCGGTGAAACCTCAGTCAGACATGTGCGATACCTGGGGCCGCCACCGCGACCCCACTCTCACGTTCACATCTCTCACAACTCCTCACAACTTGAGTCTATTCCACTCAACTTTGATTCGCACAGCTGATGCGAAGCCCGGCGGTCGGCGCCAGCTGAACGCCGCCCGCAGCACAGCGCCCAAGAACACCTGCGCTGCGCAGGTCACCGGCGACATCCGCTGCGTCACCACTACAGTGATGCAGAGAGCGCAGCACCAGTCAGTCGGTCACAGCACCGCCGCGAAGTCGGCGCAGCCCGACGAGGAAAGGCCCCCATGTCGAGACAGCATGCCCAGTCCGTCAGCTTCGACGAGCTCGTCGGAGACGCCGAAGACGCCCCCACGCAGGAGCCTCGCAGCATCGGCTCACGCTGGGCGAGCTTCTTCTCGGGCCTGCTGCTGACCCTCGCCGTGCTGGCCTCGCCGCTGGCCATGGGAGGGTGGTGGCTCGAGCACGATCTGCTCGACACCGACGCGTTCGTGGCCCAGAACGCCGATCTGATCAACGACTCGAACGTTCGCGACGCCATCGTGACGAAAGCGACCAACACGATCAAGGCACGGGTCACCCTGCCCGCCGGGGCACAGGCCGTCATCGGAGACGCAGTGCAGAAAGATCTGCGAGCCGGGATCGACGCCGCCCTCGCCCCGGACACCATGCAGCAGACGTGGCGTGCCCTGCTCTCCGCGTCGCACCAGCAGAACGTCGCGGCCCTGCGCGGCGAGACGACTCCCACCGACGACTCGTTCACCCTGCAGCTCGGCCCCCTCGTCGACCAGGCACGCACCCAGCTGGCCACGATCAACGCACCGCTGGCCGCCATGCTGCCTGATGCCGACATCACGATGCCCATCGGCCCGACCGGGTCGATCGAGAAGGCCAAGCCCGTCGTGGCGATCGCCGATCAGTACGCCACTCCGCTGATCGCCGGTGTCGTCATCGCATTGGTCGCCGGCGTTGCGCTGGCAGCCGGCGGGCGGATGCGAGCGCTGAGTCGCGTGGCCACGTGGCTGGTGGTCGCGTGTGCGGCGACCTTCGCGCTCGCACGTGCCGGCGCCTGGCTGATGGCGAATCTGCTGCAGCGCCAGCTGGGCGACGCCGCACAGCCGCTCTTCACCAGCGTGACGATGCCGTTGCAGACGCTGGCCACCGTCATCGGCGTGGTCTTCTTAGTGGTTGCCCTGGTCAGCCGAACGATCTTCGTGATCGCTCGACGCCGCCGCGCCTGAGCGTCGCACGGTCGTTCGCGCGCCGATCAGGGCTCGATACCGTCGCAGCATCTGCTCGGTGAGCCGGCTCTGCAGCCAGCGCATGCGATCGACGTCGGTGACGCGCAGCTCACGGCCATCGGCTCGACTCTGTTCGATCGCGGCGACGGCCTCGTCGATCGCTCGCACGAGGTCGGCGGTCGACGAGCCCGCCGTCACCCAGCTCGGCCGCACGTCGACCTCGTCGGCGATCGCACGATCGCAGAACACCACCGGGGTGCCGAGTGCCGAGGCCTCGTACACGGTCATGCCCTGGGTCTCGAACCCCACGGAGGTCTGCAGCAGTGCGTCCGCCCGAGCGATCGCACGCAGCGCCTCAGGATGCGACACAGCGCCGTACAGCCGCACCCGAGAGCTGATGCCCAGTTCGTCGATGCGCCGTCGCACCATCGCTTCGAGCAGCCCGTGACCGTAGACGTGCAGCTCGGCCGAGGCTGCGGCTGCGCGCTCGCTTGCGGCGAACGCCTCGACGGCCTCGACGATGCGCTTCTCGCTACTCATGCGTCCCAGCCAGACGAGCCGAATCGGCGCAGATTCCTGTGACTCTGCCCCGCCCTGGGCCTGCGCGATCAGTTGGTCGTCGACGCCCGTCGGCATCACGATCGCTCCCTCGACCCCATGCTCGTGCAGCCGTCGGGCGAAGTGCGCGCTGGGAGAGATCACCACTCGGGCAGCGGCGGTGAGCTCGGCGAGATATCGCCACGCCCCCCGAGCGCGAGGTGACACGGGCAGCGAACGCCCCAGGAGCATCCGCCGCCAGGCACGCAGCGCGACGAACACCAGGCCTGCCAGCGGCGTGACTGCGCGCGTGCCGGAGTCGACGTCGTTGTGCAGTGTGTGCACCACCGGCGCGTGCAGCAGTCGTGCGATGCGGTAGCCGATCAGCGCGCCCCAGAAGTCGCCCTGCACGTGCACGACGTCGACCGGCGGAAGCTGGCCAAGGCGCTGCAGCAGAAGACGGTCGATGCGGCGCCCTGGCCAGGACATGCCGTACTCGCCGTCGCGGGTGATGCGCATCGAGGGCAGGTCGATGTCATGAGCGCGGGGCGGATGCGGCCGGTGCAGACGTGGGGCCACCACCGTGGCGAGATGGCCGGCTTCGGTCAGCGCAGCCTGCTGCTGCCGAATCGACACCTGCGCCCCGCCGAGGGAGTCGGCGTGCTGGTCGGTGACGATGAGCACATGCATGATCAGCGCGGTTCGTTCGATTCGTCCGCCGGCTGCGTCTTCGGGCGATGCCCGTGATAGAGCTGTTCGAAGACGTCAAGCGTGCGATCGATGTCGTGCACGCGAACGCCCTGCAGCGAGGCGCGCTGCATGCGCAGACGCTCAGCCTGACTCTGCCGCAGCACGGTGGTGAGCTTGGCCGTGAGGTCTGCGACGTCGCCGGCGCGAAAGAGGTAGCCGTTCTCACCGTCGTGTACCAGATGCGGCAGCGCCATCGCGTCTGCGGCGACGACGGGAAGCCCTGACGCCATGGCCTCCATCGTCGCGATCGACTGCAGCTCGGCGATCGAGGGCATCACGAAGACGCTGCCCTCAGAGAGCACACGGCGCAGGTGCTCGTCGGTCACCCGGCCGTGGAAGACCACGCTGTCGCTCACCCCCAGCACCACTGCCAGCCGCTTCAGACGGTCGAGCTGGTCGCCGCCGCCGACGATGTCGAAGCCCACGTGCAGCTCGGGCGGCAGTGAGGCGAGCGCCCGCAGCGCGACGTCGATCTGCTTCTCTTCGGTGACCCGGCCGACGAACACCAGCCGTTGATCGACGCCCGGGTCGTCCGCGACGAGCCGGGGCGTGTAGTCGCTGGCGCGAATGCCGCAGCTGACCGGCAGCACGTCGCGCAGGCCGGTGCACCGCTCGAGGTAGTCGGCGGCCCGCTGCGTGGGCGTCGTCACGAACTGCGCCAGCGCGAAGACTTTGCGGGCCTCGCGCCAGACCGCATCGATGAGCTTGCGATCGAGGTTCGCCGGCAGACCGGTGAACTCGACGCCGTTCTCGGGCATGAAGTGGTTGGTGCCGATCACCCTGATGCCCCGGGCGTGCGCCTCGATAGCCAGCCCGCGGCCCACGATGATGAACGACTGAAAGTGCACGACGTCGGGTTTGACCTCGTCGAGCAGCGCACGCGCCCGACGTCTGATCGTGAGCGGCCAAACGAAGCGGAGCCAGTCGTGCGGGTACCACCGCCACGACGGCCACCGGTGCACCGTCATCGGCACCCCCTCGATGACCTCGGTCGACGTGCCCGCTGTGCGGCGGCTGGTGGCCGGGGCGACGATGTGCACGTCGTAGCCGCGCTGTTTGAGCCCCGCAGCCAGCCTCTCAGTGAATCTCGCCGCGCCGTTCACATCGGGTGAGAAGGTGTCGCAGCCGATGAGAATGCGGAGGGGTGGGTCGTGGGGCGTCTGAGTCACGCCCTCAAGAGTACCGAAGAGCGCCGAGACGATCAGCCGACGTGGCTCAGCACGGTCGAGAACTCGACGAATCCGTGGTCTTCGACGGCGACGAAGCCGAGATTCGGCGCCTGCACCCCGTAGTCGGCGAACACGATCGGAATCTGCCCGGCGACGCGCACACCGGTGCCGTCAGAGGCGACGGTGGCATCCACAGTCACCGACTGTCGAACACCGTTGATCTCGAGATCGCCATGCAGTCGCACCGACTCCTGCGTGGCGCCGCCTGCGTCGGCGATGTCGGCGGGCTGCGTCAGGGTGAACGTCGCTGTCGGATGCTGACTCACGTCGACGGCCTGTGTGCGAAAGTATCGGTCGCGCGCATCGGCATCGCTCGCGATGGAGCCGACGTCGACGCTGAGCTGCGCTGCCGTGAGCTGCGTCGCCGTGGTCTCGGCCGTGCCGGTGACCTGCTGGGTGCGTGCGGTCACGGTGACGTTCTCGCCTCGCAGCACCTCGTCGAGGCGGTAGCCGGCGTATGACCCCGATGCGACCGACCACTGCCCGGCCGCGACCGGCGAGGCCTGCACACCTGACGAATCGTTCTGCAGCTCGTCCACCGGGCTCTCGGCAGCTGGGGCGACGAATGCCGTCCGATAGACCGACGGGCCCCAGATGAGTGCGGCGGCGGCGAGCACGACGACGACGCCGATCGTCCATCCCCACACCCGGCGCCGACGTTTGGGACTCGTCTTCGGCTGGCCATCTGCTGAGGCCTCGTCGGATGCCGGAGTCGGTTCATGGGAGGAGGTGGCGGGCATCGTGTGCTCCTTCTGCTCGTCGGGCAGCAGCCTGATCATGTCTCAATGTCTCAGGCCGCGCATGCACGTTGTTTGTACCTGCAACTTTAGGGCGGTCGGCTGTGCCGCCACTGTGACCTGCGGGGCGAGACAGTACCCCCTGTCGACCCCCACAGAGAACGCCCCGCCGCACCGGCATCATGTGATGCCGACGCCACGGGGCGTTCGGATGCGGCCGACTCAGATCAGCAGACGCGCACCGACTTCAGATTCGTGAACTCGCGGATGCCCTCTGCGGCGAGCTCGCGGCCGTAGCCCGACCGTTTCGTGCCGCCGAAGGGCAGCTCTTGGTACGAGATCGTCGAGCTGTTGATCACGACGCTGCCCGCATCGAGCTCGGCGATGAAACGCTGCTGCTCGGCCTTGTCGTTGGTCCACGCCGCGGAGCCCAGACCGAAGGGCGTGTCGTTCGCCAGGTCGATCGCCTCGTCGAGGTTCGAGACCTTGTAGACCGATGCCACTGGGCCGAACGCCTCTTCGTAGAACAGACGCGCCTTGGGGGTCAGGTCGGCGATCACCGTGGGCTCGACGAACCAGCCGTCGCCCTCGGGCACGCTGCCGCCGACGAGCACGCTGGCGCCGTTGGCTTTGGCATCCTCGATCAGCTCGACCAGGTCTTCGCGCCCCTGCTCGGTCGACACCGGACCGATGTCGGTGGCGGCGTCGAGCGGGTCGCCGAGACGCAGCTTGGAGAACGCGTCGACGAACTTCTCAAGGAACTCATGGTAGACGTCGGCGTGCACGATGAAACGCTTCGCGTTGATGCAGGCCTGGCCGTTGTTCGAGACGCGTGCGGTCACTGCGGTCGCGACCGCCTGGTCGAGATCGGCCGACGGCATGACGACGAAGGGGTCAGAGCCGCCCAGTTCGAGCACGCTCTTCTTGACCTCGTCACTGGCGATGGAGGCGACCGAACGGCCCGCAGGCTCGCTGCCGGTCAGCGTGACGGCGGCGACGCGAGTGTCACGAATGACCTTCTCGACGCGGCGTGCCCCGATCAGCAGGGTCTGGAAGACGCCCTCGGGAAGGCCGGCGCGCAGGAAGAGCTCTTCGAGGTACACCGCGGTCTGCGGAACGTTCGATGCGTGCTTCAGCAGCCCGACGTTGCCGGCCATGATGGCCGGAGCCGCGAATCGGATGACCTGCCAGACCGGGTAGTTCCACGGCATCACCGCAAGCACGGGGCCGATCGGCTGAAAGACCGAGAACGCCTGCCTGGCGTCGACGATCGACGGATCGTCGAGCGGTTCGGGGGCGAGGAACCCCTCGGCCTTCTCAGCGTAGAAGCGCAGCGCCTTGGCCGACTTGCGCACCTCGCCGACGGCCTGCGCCAGCGGCTTGCCCATCTCGACGGTGATGGTGCGGCCGAGCGTCTCGGCATCGGCGTCGAGCAGGTCGGCGGCCTTCAGCAGGAACGCCGAGCGCTCTGCGAACGTGGTCTTGCGATGAGCGAGCCAGGCGTCATGCGCGACCTGCAGGCGGCGCTCGAGCTCGGCGTCGTCGATCTCGTCGAACGACTTCTCGACGGCACCCGTGGTGGGGTTGACGGTTGCAATGGACATGTCTGGTGGGCCTCTCTTCTTCTCTGAACAGGTGACGCGGCGTGCGGGTGCTCATGCGACCGTGGCCGTGGATTCCCAGCAAAAGAGTATCGCTGCGATCGACGACCTTCCACCGGGTACGCTCACAGCGCACGGGCGTGGTGCCGGACGACGACCTGACCGGGTCGCCCTGTCACCACGTGTGCACACAGCGCTGCGGTGTCGAGGCTGCTGTCAGTACCCGACGGTGAAGCGCTGACGGCTGTGCGCCGGGTGCTCGATCTCGTCGACGAAGGCCTGTGCGTAGTCAGCGCCCGAGATGAACGAGTGACCGTCGTCGGTGGTGAGCAGCACGTCGCCGCCGAGGCGGAACGTGCCGGTGTGCTCGCCGGGGTTGAACGAACCGTACTCGCCCGAAGGGCTCAGGTAGAACCAGTCGACGTCGTTCGGCTCTGTGCGCAGCAGATCGAGGACCTTCCCATGGTTGCCGGCCTCCTCTTTGAAGGCATCCGGGAACTCCGGGGTGTCGAGCACCTTGGGGCCGCCCTCTGAGACGTTCAGCGACCCAGCGCCGCCGACGACGCCCAGACGCTTGCCTGCAGCAGCCACAGCCGCGGTCACCTCGGGAATCGCCTCGATGAGCTTGCGCCCGTCGATCTCGCGTGCCGGCAGCGCCACGACGACCACGTCGCTCGCATCGACTGCGGAGCGCACCACGGACTCGTCGAAGAGCGACCCGGTGCGGTAGTCGACGCCGTCTGTGCGAGCGTCGTCGGCCGGCAGGTGGCGAGAATACGAGATCACGCTGATGCCGCGCGACGCGGCCTCCTTCGCGATGTTTCCGCCGGTGTAGCCGGTTCCGCCGAAGATGCTGATGGTCGTCATGACGAGCCTTTCTGTCAGAAATTGTTGATGCTTCAAGAAATTGAACGGTTCTCCGCCCGGGTTATTCCAGACTCTCGCAGACCCTCGGCGGTGCACCGGAGGACGTTCGCCGCCGTCACGCACGGCATTCGTGACTATCGTGAAACCGATGAAGCCCTCTCAGCATGCAGTCTCGAGCCACGACGCGAGCGAAACGGTCGGTGGGCGCCACGACGGGCGCGACCGGAGCATCCCCGCACCGCTCACCGAGCTGCCCGATCACATCAGCGTGCGCGGCGCACGCGTGAACAACCTGCGCGACGTCGACGTCGACGTGCCGCTGCACCAGCTGGTCGGCATCGCCGGCGTCTCGGGCTCGGGCAAGTCGTCGCTCGCGCTGGGCGTGCTCTATGCCGAGGGGTCGCGTCGCTATATCGAGGCCCTCTCGACCTATACGCGGCGCCGCATGTCGCAGGCCCCGCGAGCCGCCGTCGACGCGGTCGACCACGTTCCCGCCGCGCTCGCGCTGCGGCAGCGCCCCGGCGTGCCCGGCGTGCGTTCGACTTTCGGCACCTCGAGCGAGCTGCTCAATGTGCTGCGGCTGATGTTCTCGCGTCTGGCCAGCCATGTCTGCCCCAACGGCCACCACGTGCCGCCGACCATCGACGTCGCGGCCGAACGACCGATCGTCTGCCCCGTGTGCGGTGCGACCGTGGAGGCCCCCGGCGCCGAGGCGCTCGCCTTCAACTCGGCCGGAGCGTGCCCGCGCTGCCAGGGCACCGGCGTCGTGCGCGACGTCGACGACGACGCTCTGGTGCCCGACCCCGGCAAGACCCTTGACGAGGGCGCAGTGGTGCCGTGGAACATGTTCGGCTTCAACGTGCAGCCTGCGATCGCCCGCGAGTTCGGCGTTCGCACCGATGTGCCCTGGCGCGACCTGACCGACCGCGAGCGCAAGATCGTGCTCACCGGCCCCGAAGAGAAGAAGCACATCACCGTCACCAGCCGCAAAGGCGTGCACGAGCTCGACTTCACCTTTCGCAACGCGCGTCTCACGGTCACCAAAGAGCTGGAACGGGCCGGCGACGAACGCCGCCTCAAACGCGTCGCCCGCTTTCTCACCGAACGCACCTGCCCCGACTGCCACGGCACCCGCCTGAGCGCCGCCGCACGGGCCCCACGCATCGGCCAGCGCAACCTGGCCGAGGTCACCGCGATGACGCTGGCCACGGTGCTCGACTGGGCGCCGACCGTGTTCGACACCCTGCCCGACGACATGCAGACCATGGCGCACGGCCTGGTCGACACCTTCGCCGAGATGGCGCAGCGCCTGATGCAGCTGGGCCTCGACTACCTCACACTCGACCGGGCGGCGTCGACGCTCTCGACCGGCGAGCGCCAGCGCGTGCAGCTGGCTCGCGCCGTGCGCAATCGCACCACCGGCGTGCTGTACGTGCTCGACGAGCCGTCGATCGGGCTGCATCCCGCCAACGTCGAGGGTCTCGTCGGCGTGATGCACGATCTGCTCGCCGACGGCAACTCGGTGGTGTTCGTCGATCACGACGTGCAGGTGCTGCGCGAGGCCTCGCAGCTCATCGAGATCGGGCCGGGCTCGGGCCGAGAGGGCGGTCGTGTGATCGCCCAGGGCAGCGTCGACGATCTGGTCGCCTCGCAGCGCCCCGAGGCGACGACGACGGATGCCGCAAGCAGCCCACCTGACGACGACCAGCCGGTCGGACGTGGGTCTCGGCTCGCCGGCTTTCTGACCGGTGCCGAGCCGGTCGTCGTGCGCGAGCGCCCGGCCGCCGCCGACGTCTTCGCCCTCGGAGCCATCGAGATGGCCACTGAGGCGGTCCACACCGTGCATCCCCTCCAGGTGCGCATTCCGCGCGGGCGACTCACCGCCGTCACCGGGGTCTCGGGGTCGGGAAAGACGACACTGGTGCTCGAGTCGCTGGTGCCGGCGATCGCAACCTCGGCCGCCGGAACCAGACTGCCGACGCATGTGCGCGCGATCTCGGCGCCGGGCATCGCCACCGCACACGTCGTCGACGCGACGCCGATCGGCATCAACGTGCGCTCGACCGTGGCCACCTACTCCGGGGTGATGGACGAGCTGCGCAAGGCCTACGCCGCCACCGAGCAGGCGCAGGCGGACGGCCGCACCGCATCCGACTTCTCATACAACACCGGCTCGCTCGCCTGCCCGCGATGCGAGGGCACCGGTCAGGTATCACTCGACGTGCAGTTTCTGCCCGACATCGACATCCCCTGCCCCGACTGCCACGGGTCGCGCTTCGCCCCGGCCGCCGACGGCTACCTGATCGACGGGCAGTCGCTGCCGAACCTCTTGGGTCTCACCATTCGCGAGGCCATCACGACGGTGACGAGTCTGCCGAAGGTCACCCGGCGGCTGCGGGCGTTCGACGACCTCGGCCTGGGCTACCTCACGCTGGGCGAGGCGACGCCGGCGCTCTCGGGCGGCGAGGCGCAGCGGCTCAAGCTCGTCAACCAGCTGCACCGCGACCAGTCAGACGCCGTGTTCGTGCTCGACGAGCCGAGCGTCGGCCTGCACCCGCTCGACGTGCGCACACTGCTGCACGTGCTCGACCGGCTCACCGCGCGCGGAGCGACGGTGATCGTGATCGAGCACGACCTCGACATGATCGCCAACGCCGACTATCTGGTCGACATGGGGCCCGGTGGCGGTGCCGCCGGCGGACGCATCGTCGCCTGCGGCACCGCCGACCAGGTCGCACACGACACCGATTCGCTCACCGGCCGCTACCTCAGCCGGCATCTGACGCCGCAGTCCGGCAGGGTATCGTGAGGTGTCATGAACGACTTCTCCGCCATGTCTCAGCAGTCGCTCGAGCTGCTGCAGCGCCTCGTCCGCAACGCAGCCGTCAACGACGGCACTCCTGATTCGGGCCAGGAGCTCACCAGTGTGCGCACGCTGCAGGCCTTTCTGCGCGACGCGCTCGAACAGCCCGGCGTGGTCAGCGAGATCGTCGAGCCGCACGCCGGTCGCGCCTCGCTCATCGCGCGCATTCCCGGGCGCGACCCGAACGCACGGTCGCTGTGTCTGCTGGGTCACATCGACGTCGTGCCGGCCGATGCCGAACACTGGAGGCACGACCCGTTCGGCGGCGAGCTCATCGACGGCGAGGTCTGGGGCCGCGGAACCATAGACATGCTCACACTGACGGCTGCGATGGCCACCGTGTTCCGGCACGCCGCCGACCCGCAGCACCGCCCTGAAGGCGACCTCGTGCTCGCTGCCGTCGCCGATGAGGAGTCCGGAGGCAGGTACGGAGCCGAATGGATCAGCGAGCATCGTCCCGACCTGCTGCGCACCGACGAGGCGCTCACAGAGCAGGGCGGCGTGCTGCTGCGACCCGAAAGCGCGACCTCAGGCATCACCGTCGGCATCGGAGAGAAAGGCCAGGCCGCACGCCGTCTGGTCGTCACGGGCGTGCCCGGTCATGGCTCGGTGCCGTGGGGGTCGCGCAACGCCGCCGGGATCGCCGCCGAGATCGTGCTCGAACTGCTGCAGAACCCGGCACCTCCGGTGGTGCAGCCGCACTGGGTGAGTCTCGTGCACGCACTGCAGCTCGACGCCGACCTCACCGAGCGTCTTCTCGACCCGGCAAGACTCGACGGGGCGCTGCCTGCGCTCGGCCCGCTCGCACCGCTCGGGCACGCGCTCACTCGTGTGACGGTGTCGCCGAACATCGTGCGCGCAGGAGAGAAACACAATGTGATTCCGGGCACTGCGACAGTCGATCTCGACATCCGTGTGCTGCCGGGCCAGACGCCCGAAGACGTCGACGGTCTGCTCGAACGGCTGCTCAAGCCGTGGTCTGACTGCGTGCGCATCACCGGCGATCAGTTCTCACCGGGCAACATCACGCCGACCGACACCGCCATGTACGCGCGCATTCTCAAGGTGTTTCGACACCACTACCCGGATGCCGTGCCCGCTTCGGTCATCGGGCCGGGTGGCAGCGACGGCCGTTTTCTGCGTCCGATGGGCACGAACGTCTATGGATTCGGCCTCTTCTCAAAACAGATCGACGTCGCGGAGTTCCGGCGTCGTCTGCACGGCAACGACGAACGCGTCGACGTCGAGTCTGTTCGTCTGACGACGACAGCGCTGGCCGAACTGGTCTTTGACCGGTGCTGACTGCTGCGTGACGGTCTTGATGCTGTTCTTCTGTCGGGGGCTATGCCCCAAACCGGGTGCCAGTGCGACGTCTCTGGTCACGCTGACACCCGGTTCACAGCAGCAGAGCGTTCAGTCTTCTGGCTGCTCGACGAGATCGATGACTCGTTCGTATTCCTCTTTGGCCTTCTCGAGTTTCTTCTCGGCCTCAGCGACCGCACGCTTCTTCAGTCGAGTCGCCTCTGCCTTCAGTTTCGCAGCCGCTGCGTTCGCTTCTTTGCTGCGTTCTTTCAGCTCGTCTGCCTGAGCGCGAGCCACGCGGAACTCTTCGAGAACAACTTCATAAGTGCGATCAGGATTTGCGGGTCGGCGTGCCATTATCGGCCTTTCATTCGTCACATGTTCTGATGGGGGAATCAGACTACTGACATGATACGAGAATCGCTGACTGCTGCGTCAATTCGACCGAAGTCTCTCAGATAATAGGCCTGTCGGTCAGCCTTCGCCGAACTCTCCCGGAGTCATATTCCGCACGATGATATCTGCCGCGCTCTGCGGCTGTTCCCGAGCGAGAAAGGCGTCTTCCTGTGCCCGCCAATGCGTCCAATACGGGGCGTAGAGGTCTGCGTCTCTGCGCAGCGCTCTGCGCCGACGCAGCTCGGCCGGGGCCTCCACCCAGATCGCCAGATCCGCACACGATCTCGATCGTGCCGTCAGCGCGCCGACACCCTCGAGAATGAGCGGGGCGTCCGCTGGCACCTGATGCCATTCCCCGGGCGCATCACGCTCCCAGTCCCAGGCCCGCCAGCGACCGTCCCGCCCGCGACATCTCGGCTGCAGCAGCTGCTCCAGCACATGCTCGCTCCCCCGCTGCAGGCCTGACCAGCCCGGATAGATGTCGTCGAGATGCACGAGCCGCACCCTCGTGTCGTTCAGTCGGTGCTGCCATGCCTGCTGCAGACGCGCCGAGATCGACGACTTGCCGCTGCCCGAGCGCCCGTCGACGAGCACCGTCCGCGCATCCTGCGCGACGAGCCAGTCACCGATCTCGCGGCAGTCCGCCGTCAGCGCAGGCAAATGATCCACGCACCACAGCGTACTGCGTCGCGCTCACGCCTCGCGGGTGATGTGCACCGAGACGAACAGGTGCGATGCGCCCTCGCCCGAGTAGACGCCGCGCAGCGGAGGCACGTCGCCGTAATCGCGTCCGCGCCCCACCTGCACATGCCGGTCGGTGATCTCGGTGTGGTTGGTCGGGTCGTAGCCGTGCCAGTCGCCGTCCCACCACTCCAGCCACGCATGCGACTCGCCTGCGACCTCGTCGCCGATGGCCGCATCCGGGCTCGGATGCAGATAGCCGGAGACATACCGAGCCGGGATGCCCACTGCGCGCAGTGCGCCCAACGCGATGTGCGCGATATCCTGGCAGACTCCCTTGCGTTTGTCCCAGGCCTGAGCCGCGCTCGTGGTCACGGCCGTCACACCCTGCACGTACTCGATCGACTCGCCGACCGCGCTGAGGATGCTGGCTGCGGCCTCAGCGGGAGTCTTGGTCTGCTCGACGGCTCGCCCGGCCAGCCGGGCCACCTCTGCCGGCGGTCGGGTGCGACCGGTCTGCTGCAGCTGCTCGCTGAGCGCGATCGTGTCGTTGCGGTGATCGGCGAGCTGCTCCCAGGTTGCCCCACCTGGCCCGTCGGAGTGCGGTCTCACCTCGACCAGACTGGTTGCGACCAGGGTCAGCTCGTCGTGGGGAACCAGCACGTCGAAGCTCGACACCTTGGTGCCGAAATAGTCGACGTAGCCGAACTGCGATGTGGCCTGAGAGACGGTCAGGTCGGAACTGATCACCAGCTGCGATCTGCCGCTCGCCGGCAGCATGCGCGCCTCGTTGTACGAGGCGAAGGCCGGGCCGTCATAGGTGTAGCCGGTGCGATGCTCGATGCGCAGACGCTTCATACGTTCTCTCCGATCCAGGTCGGATCCGGGTTGACTGGGAAGAACCGGTCGCGAATGCCCTCGGCGGCCTCTTGCACTGCCGACTGCACTGTGGCCATGTATCGCGGCAGGTCGTCCTGCAGCGTCTCGATGGGCGCATACTCCAGCTGGCTGCGCACGCGACCGAGCACCCGCAGGGAGTCGACGCCGACCGAGATTCGCGACTGCATCGGATCGAGCCCGCGCAGGCAGTCGACGGCACGGTTGAGCGAGTAGGTCATCGACCGTGGAAAGAGCAGATCGAGCAGCAGGAACTCGATCGCGTGGCGGCTGCTGGCCCGCCCGCGATAGGTGTGCTGGAATGCCTCGAACCCGCCGCACGAGCGCAGGATGGTCGACCAGGACGGCCCGCTGGCCTCCGTCAGCGAGCGGGTCGCGAGCAGGCGCGCCGTCATGTCGACGTGCTCGAGGCAGCGTCCCAGCGTGATCAGTCGCCAGGCGTCATCACGGCTGATGTTCGAGTCGATGATGCCGAAGACCAGCGCCGCACGTTCGCGCACCAGTCTGAAGTACTCGTGCGACCGTTCCTGCTGCACCTGCCGGGGCAGACGTTTGACCGTCATGTTCAGCGCCTCCCAGAGCTCGCTCGGCAGCACGTCACGCGCACCACGGGCGTTCTCTCGCGCCGCCCACAGCGACGTCGCGATCGACGAGGGCTGCGTACGATCCGTGCCGAGCAGCCGCAGCACGTCGGCGCGGCAGAGGCGACTGAACGTCTTGGGTGCGCTGCCCATCACTCCGAGCAGCGCCTCACACGCGTTCGACTCCTCGACCCATGGGTCTTCGAGCAGCAGCTGCAGGTGCACGTCGAGCAGACGTGCGGTGCCGTCGGACCGTTCGACGTACCGGCCGATCCAGAACAGGCTCTCAGCGATTCGCGACAGCATGACGCACCTCCCCGTGTTTGTGCGCATCCCGGCTCTGCTGCTGCTCCTGCTCCTGCTGGCGGCGCAGATCCGGCGCGTTGCGCGGGCCCTGGTCGGGCCCGATCAGACTGCCGGTGCCGCCGGATGCGACCGCACCGCCGAGCTTCAGCAGATCGTTGGCCGGGGCGTCGATCTGGTCGTCGTGCACGAGTTCGTCGGCGAGTGACGATCGGGCGGGTGCTCCGAGCACCCAGGTGTCTTTCGACCCGCCGCCCTGAGACGAGTTCACCACGAGCTGTCCCTCGGGCAGCGCGACGCGAGTCAGCCCGCCGGGCAGCACCCAGACGTCCTCGCCGTCGTTGACGGCGAAGGGGCGCAGGTCGACGTGCCGAGGGCGGATGCCGTCTTCGACCACGCTGGGAATCGTCGACAGCATCACCACCGGCTGCGCGATCCACCCGCGAGGATCTTTCTTCAGGCGCCGGCGCAGCTGATCGAGCTCGTCACGGCTCGCCTGGGGGCCGAGCACGATGCCTTTGCCGCCCGACCCGTCGACCGGCTTCACGACGAGTTCGTCCAGCCGATCGAGCACCTCTTCGAGCTGCACCGGGTCTTCGAGGCGCCACGTCGGCACGTTGGGGATGATCGGCTCTTCGTGCAGGTAGTAGCGAATGAGATCGGGGACGTAGGTGTACATCAGTTTGTCGTCGGCCACGCCGTTGCCGACGGCGTTGGCGATCGTGACGTGCCCCAAGCGAGCCGCCAGCATGATCCCCGGCGAGCCGAGCAACGAGTCGGCCCGAAAGTTCAGCGGGTCGATGAACTCGTCGTCCGTGCGCCGATAGATCACGTCGACGCGCTCCGGGCCGCCGGTGGTGCGCATGTACACGCGGCCGCCGGTGCAGAACAGGTCACGACCCTCGACCAGCTCGACGCCCATGCGTCGCGCCAGCAGGGTGTGCTCGTAATACGCCGAGTTGTGCATGCCCGGGGTCAGCACGACCACGGTGGGATCCTCCACGTCAGCGGGTGCCGCAGCGCGAAGGGCCGCGAGCAGGCGAGAGGGATACTCCGTGACGGGTCGCACCGTCTGGGTTCCGAAGAGCTCGGGCAGCGACTGGGCCATCACGCTGCGGTTCGACATCACGTAGCTGACTCCGCTGGGCACCCGCACATTGTCTTCGAGCACGCGCAGCGTGCCTGCGGCATCACGGATCAGGTCGATGCCGGCGACCTGGATGCGCACCCCGTTGGCCGGCCGGATGCCAGCCGCCTGCCGATGAAAGTGTTTCGACGATGCCACGATGTGCGAGGGGATGACCTGATCCCGAATGGCGTTCTGCGGCCCGTAAACGTCGTCGAGCAGCGCCTCGAGTGCGCGCACGCGCTGAGCGATGCCGGCCTCGACATGCCGCCACTCGGCGTCTTCGATGATGCGTGGAATCGGGTCGATCGGAAAGGGACGCTCCTCACCGGCGAAGTCGAAGGTGACGCCTTGAGTGAGGTACGAGTTCGCGAGCGCGTCGATGCGTGCGCTCAGCTCTCGACGCGGCATGCCTTCGAGCACGCTGAGCACTCGATCGTACCCGTCACGCACCTGCACACTGGTTCCCGGCGTGCCCGGCAGCACCGAGAACATCTCGTCCCAAGCGTCAGATCCGAACGGATGCCGTGCCGCAGCTGTGTGATACCCGGCGAACAGATCGCTCATCTGTCTCCCCTCCTGCAGAGCCGAGCGGCTGAGACGAGGGGATCGGATGTCGTCGGTTCTGCGAACACTGAGCAGTCTCTCAGTCTCAGGTGTCGGGAATGTTACACGCGCAGTGCCTTCGCCGGGTCTGTCGCAGAAAGCGACGGGCGGGCCACGGTCGCAGAAGACCACAGCCCGCCCGTCGAAGCGTGAGGTGGCTCAGGAGACGAGCCACAACAAGCCGTCGTTCAGACAGCCCGCCAGACCGATCACTCCTGCGTCGGGGCCTCGACAGAGGCCTTCGCCGCATCGCCAGCGACCGCCGCCCCAGACTCATCGGCCGAAGTCGAGACCTGGATCTTCCGAGGCTTCGCCTTCTCACTCACCGGGATCGTCAGCGTGAGCACCCCATTGCTGTAGTCGGCCGTGATGTGCTCGACGTCGAGTCCGTCGCCGAGAGTCAGCTGCCGCAGATAGGTGCCTGCGGGGCGCTCCTGCGCGATCCACTGCACCTCCCCGCTGCGGTGTGCCTTGCGCTCGGCTCGAATCGACAGCTGCTGACCGTCGAGGTCGATGTCGATTGAATCGGGTTCTACGCCCGGAATGTCTGCCAACAGCACATAGTGGTCACCCTTGCGATACAGGTCGATCGGCATGCCTTTGGGGCCTCGCTGTGCGCTCGACACCAGACGATCAATCTCGCGGAACGGGTCGAAAACCATGGCCATGATGCTTCATCCTCTCGTCAATGTCTGTGATTCGGTGCCCGGCACTCGCCGGGTCATCGACACGATCATGCGGTGCGACCGCCTCTTGACGGCTGCATCTGTATCAACGTCGCGTCATCGACATTATTCCAAACTTGAGTGTGATTCGCTCAACTCTCTGACAGGCGGCATCGCCCGGGTGCCGCGGCTAGTCTTGGAGCATGACTGCAACCTCCGATTCTGCTGGCGAACGCCACGTCGAGATCGAGCGCAAGTTCGACGTTCCAGGTGCCGCGACCCTGCCCGACCTGACCAAGATCGGCATCGTCGCGCATGCGGTCACCGCTGATCCTGCGCATCTCGACGCCACCTATTACGACACCCCGTCGCTCACGCTGATACAGGCCAAAGTGGCGCTGCGCCGCCGCACCGGCGGCCACGATGCCGGCTGGCACGTGAAGACGACCGGTGAGCACGGGCGCATCGAGCGGCACTGGCCCATAGACTCGGCCGCCCCCGACGAGATTCCTGTCGGCGCACTGCGTCTGGTAGAGGCCTGGGCCAAGCCCGACGAGCTGGCTCCGGTCGCACGCATCGAGACCACACGCACGGCCACCGAGCTGAGTGACGCCGAACGACGACCGCTCGCCGAGATCGCCGACGACGAAGTGCGCACCACCGACCTGCGCGACGGATCGGTGCGACAGTGGCATGAGTGGGAGGCCGAGCTCGACGAACGCCTCGACGACACTCCCGGCAGCTTCGGTGCACTGCTGCTGCAGGCCGTCTCCGATCGTCTGGTCGGGGCCGGAGCCCGCCCCTCGTCGGCCGTGGCGAAGCTGCAGCGCGCGCTCGGCCTCGACCGGGGAGCACAGGCGACGGCGGCGCAGACCGTCGCGCACATCGCGCAGGGGCTGGCCGCCGAGCTCGACTCGCGCCTCGACGACGCGATCGCCGACCGACCCGACGGCGTGCATCAGGCTCGAATCGTCATCCGCCGGTTGCGCAGTGTGCTCGACGTCTACGGTGTCTTCGTCGACCCGGCGATCGTGCGGGCAACCCGCCGCCACCTCAAACGTCTCGGCGACGATCTCGGTGCCGCCCGCGACGCCGAAGTGCGTGCCCGCGACGCCGAGCAGCAGGTGCTGCAGCTGCAGGGTGTGCCCGCGGCGAGGCGTCTGGTCGGCCGTCTGTCAGAACCGGCATGGCGGCTCTACGCCGTGGAGCACGCTCGGCTCACTGCCGATCTCACCGACGAACGTCGCAACGACATCGCCGAGCAGCTTCGGCGTCTGGCCGATCCCAAAGCGGCCTCACCCGAGGGCCAGACGGATGCCGTACCCGCGCTGCGTGCACAGCTCGCAGAGGCAGTCGCTTCGTTCGTCGCAGACGACCACTGTTTGGTCGAGGTCTGGGATCGACTCCCACCCACGGGAGCCGGGGTGCGCGCACGCCTGCGATTCGAGCACGCCCTGCACGAGGTGCGCAAAGACGCCCGTCGCATCCGGTATGCGGCCGAGGCGATCTCGCTCGGGCTCGCCGACACCCCGGTGCGGGTGCTGGAGCGCACAGATGCGAAGCGCCTGGCGAAGGCGGCGAAACGACTGCAGGATCTGCTCGGCGACCACCGCGACGACGCGCTCTTCACCGACCACGTGCTGCATGTGGCCGCCGACGACGAACGAGCACGCACGACACAGCGTGCCGCACTTCCCTACTATCTGCTCGCTCTGCGCGCCCGTGAACGCGGGGCCGCGGCGCTCGGCCGCTACGGCGAGGCCCGAGACGAGCTGCTCGCCTCGGCGAACACCGCGCTCGACGACTAATCTCGACCGCGCTCGACGCTCAGCCGGATACCGCCGGAGTCAGGCCTGCGCCTCCACCGGCCGCAGCTGATGCAGCGCAATGGTCACGATCTGCGCCGGGCGCAGCGTGCCCATCTCAAGCACGCGGGAGTGATCGATGCGCTGGCCGACGCCCGATGGCGATGTGTCCTCAGTATCCTTCCCCGAGTCGGCAGACTGGGCTGCGGCGACGCGGCCTGCCCGCGGCATCCCAGAGCTGCTGCTCAGAGAGGATCGCCAGCCGCTCCGGTGCGGCACTCTCACGCCGATCGCTCGATCAGTGGCCGGGTTCACCAGTACCACGTCGCAGCTCGCCGCTCCCTGCGTGCTGAACTGAACCGGGGCGGGCAGCACCACGACATCCGGATCGATCTGAGCGACCTCGAGCAGATCGTCGAAGGCGCGCATCTGCGTCACCAGCGCGGAATACCAGTCGTCGAGCTCGACGACATCGTCGGCCGCGAACTCGCCCGAGGTCTCGATGCCTCGGTGGGCGCCGCTGAGCCGATCGATATCAGCGCGGATGGCGATTCTGGCGCTGGCCGTCGCATCGGCCGCGACCTCACCGCTTTGTCGACGTGCCCCGTGGGTCTCGGAACTCCTCGCAAGACGCAGCCACGCGGCGCCGAGATGCGTGTTCATACGATGAAAAGCCATCTCGGCGAGCGCCGTCATCACTTCGGCGTCAGATGCTTCGAGGGTATGGCTCAGCTGCCGCATGAGCACGTCTCCCACTGTTTCGAACCACCCTTGGTACGCGGTCTGCAGCGTCTTCACGCGCGCACGCAGCGCTCCTTCCGGCTGCCCGTCGAGAGCTTGGCACAGCACTTCTCCCCACGCGCATGAGAACGTTCGCGCCGGCAGCATGATCGTGTCTGTCTCGCTGCCGCGACGCTGCGGCACACGGTATGGCGTCTGGTAGACGCGAGCGAACTCTTGAATCTGCATGGGGTCCTCCCTGTCGTGACGATGGTGGCCATTTCACAGTGTGATCGGTTCAGCTGGCCTCCGGCTGATGCCGAGCTGTGAAGTTCCTCGACTTCGATCATCAGACTGTCGCAGACCACCCGCAGCGGGCCGACAGACGTCTGCAGGCAGCTGCCAGTGCGCCCGAGCAGAGGTGGCGTTCTTCGAGTCAACGGCACCGCTGGTTGGCTCCGCTGGCTGGCCCGCACGAGAGGTGCTGGCTGCCCCACAAGAGAGAGACAGAGACGACACAGCAGTCGAAGACCCACCGGACAGGGTGCGCCGCAACACTGGGAATCACCTGCCCAGCGGCATTCGTCGGTCACCGGCCGACACGCCTTGAGATGAAGGAGCAACCTTGACCACCCCGACGACGAACAACCGGCTCGGCGACGTAGACGGCGCCGAATCGCGTTCGACCCCACCCACCGCACCCGAGACCGGACAGCCGACCTCGCAGTCGAGATCGAAGGTCGGAAGGTGGCTCACCGGCGGGCTGACCGCCGTGATCCTCATCGGCCTCGGATTCCTCGGAGGCACGGTCTTCGCTCAGGGGGCCTCCACCTCAGCCGGTTCGATACAGCAGGGGCCTGGAGGAACCGGCGGACAAGGAGCCCCAATGGGTGCTGCACCCGATGGCGAGGCCGCGTCCGGCGGCATGCTCAGCGGGCTGACCAGCGGTACGATCACCGGAGTCTCAGACGGGACCATCACGATCAAGACGCAGTCTGGCGAAACGACCACGATCAACACCGGATCAGGCACTTCAGTGACCACCACGCAGCAGGGCACGGTCTCGGATCTGGCCGTCGGAGACTCGATCCGCGTCCAGGGCGAGGAGTCGAACGGCTCGATCATGGCTCAGTCGATCACCGAAGGCGATGACGATTCGAACACGCCGATGGCTGGGACACAGAGCGGTCCGGGGCAAGACGCCCCCGGTCCGCAGCAGAACTCGCAGAGCACCACGAACTGATCGTTCCTCCTGAGACTTGCCTTCCGCAAGCGAGTCGGAGGCACACCCTCTCTCCTCTTCACCAGAAGGCCTCTCGGCCAGCAATCGCGCACGCTGGGTGGTCTCCGGCAATGGAACGCGTCGAACGGTCCACCGGAGGAAGCGGCACAATAGAGAATATGAGTCCGTCTTCGCCCTCCCCAGATTCGACCCCCGTCGACCCGACGCCGACCGGCGAGATTCTGCTCGAGCCGATCCATCTGATCGAGAAGTCGAACGCGATCATGCGGCTGGGACGGATGATGCTGCAGGCGAGCTCGAGCTCGTTCCGCGTCAAGCAGGCCATGTCACGCGCCGCCCAGGCATTGGGCATGACCTCACTGCACACGCAGATCACCGCCACAGAGATCGTCTGCACGTTCTTTCGCGGCGCCATCTTTCGCACGCGCGTCGCCGAGGCACGAGTCGGCGGGGTAGACGCCGATCGCATCGTCGAGTTGGAGCGACTCTCGCATCACATGCCGCAGGGCATGCTGGCAGAGGAGCTGAACCGGCGTCTCGACGTCATCGAGAAGAGACCTCGACACTATCCGACGTGGCTGACGCTGATCGCCGCGATAATGGCCTGCTCGGGGTTCGCGTTTCTGAACAACGGTGGGTGGCAGGAGTGCGTCGGAGTCGCGCTGTCCGTGTCAATCGCACAGTGGCTGCGCGTGACGCTGGTGAAGCTGCGCATCAACCAGCTCGCGATGTATGCGGTCTGCGGTCTCATCGCCAGTCTCTGCTACGTGCTGTTCACCGGCATCCTGTCGGCGGTGAGCGGGCACGTGAGTCCGCTGCACGATGCCGGCTTCACCTCGGCGCTGCTGCTGCTCGTACCGGGCTTTCCGCTGGTGACCGCGACCCTCGATCTGGCTCGGCTCGACCTCAACTCGGCGATCGGCCGCCTCACGTTCGCCGGGCTGGTGCTGATGTCAGTGTCGTTCGGCGCATGGGCGGTCGCCATGATGTTCGATCTGCAGCCGACTGCTGCGCCGACTCCCTCGACATGGCCGGTCTGGGTCGTCATCGCATCACGACTCGTCGCCGGGTTCGTCGCCGTCACAGGATTCGCGATGATGTTCAATACCCCGTTCAGGCTCGCTCTGAGCGCAGCAGGGATCGGTGCGATCGCGAACGTGTTCCGTCTGACGACGGGCGACATGGGCTGGCCGCCGCAGGTGTCGACGGTCGTGGCCGCACTGCTCGTGGGGCTGCTCGCCTACATGATCGCTTCGCGTCTGGATGCCCCGCGCATCACGCTGACCGTGCCCGCGGTGCTCATCATGGTGCCGGGCTCCAGCGCCTATCGCGCCCTGGTGTACCTGAACCAGGGCGATATCGTGCAGGCCGGCGGCTATGGCGTGCAGGCGCTCGCGACCATCGTGTCGCTGGCCGTCGGGCTGACCATCGCGCGCATGCTCACCGAGCGCGAGTGGTCGTTCGACGCCCTGCGCGGGTGAGGATGCGCTGTCAGGCCTCTGACGGCGGCTTCCGGCCGTTCTGACGGACCGGCCGCCATACGACGAGTTCGCCGCCCGTCGCCTGGACGCGACGGCGACCTTGGTCGAGCGTGACGATTTCACCGGCGATGCCGGCGGCGAACGTGCGAGCACCGGGGCGGTAGATGAGTGCATCGTCAAGAGCGGCCTCGAGCTCGGCCACACGACTCTGCAGCCTGTGCACCTGGTTCTCGAGATCGATCATGCGGCGAATGCCCTCTAGGCTCACGCCGGCGTTCGAGAGACGCTGCACCTCTCGCAGCTGCACGATGTCACGCAGCGAGTACCGACGGGAGCGACCCGCAGTGCGCTGCGGCTGCACCAGACCGATTCGGTCGTACTGCCGCAGCGTCTGCGGGTGCATGCCCGCCAGCTGTGCGGCCGCCGAGATGCTGAACAGATGCTCCGTCTCATCCATCATGGCGACTCACCTGCTCTCTTACTTCTCTTTGGCCTGCGCGTAGAGCTCTGCGCGCGGGTCGGCGTCACCGATCGCCTCGGTGAGGTCGTCCAATGCCTTCTTTGCCGCGCTGTCGAGCTTGCTCGGCACCACGATCTGGACTTCTGCCAGCAGATCGCCGGTGTGCCGACCTGCCTTGACGCCCTTGCCTTTGACTCGCAGCACGCGGCCCGAAGGGGTACCCGGACGAATCTTCACCTTGACAGGTTCGCCGTCGTAGGTCGGCACCTGAACGGTGGCGCCCAGCGCCGCCTCGGCGAACGTCACCGGCAGCTCGACCCGCAGGTCGTCGCCGTCGCGTTTGAACACCGGGTGGGAGCCCACGTGCACACGCACGATCAAGTCGCCAGCCGGACCGCCGTTCTGACCGGGCTCGCCTTTGCCGCGAACCTTGATCTTCTGGCCGTCTCGAACTCCGGCCGGAACCTTCGTCTTGACGCGCTTGCCCTGCGGCGATGCCAACGACACCGTCGCGCCATGCACCGCTTGGGCAAAGGTCAGCTGCGCACGAGCCTCGACGTCACGACCACGCTGCGGCGCAGCGCGGTATCCCTGACCGCCGAACCCTCCGGCGCCGGCTCCGCCTCCGAACAGTCCGCCGAAGAGGTCCTCGTAGCCCGCACCTGCGCCGCCGGGCTGTCCCCCGGTCTGAAAGCGCACTCGCTGACCGCCTGGTGCCCCGGCACCTTGGCCGAACAGCCCGCCGAAGAGATCCTCGAACCCCTGACCGCCCTGGCCGCCGGCGCCCGCGGTGAAGCGTGCACCTCCGCCCATGGCCCGCAGCGCGTCATACTCCTTGCGCTGCTTGGGGTCAGAGAGCACCGAATACGCTTCGCTGATCTCTTTGAACTTGTTCTCTGCCGCAGCGTCGCCCGGGTTCGCATCGGGGTGATACTTGCGCGCCAGCTTGCGGTATTCCTTCTTCAGATCGGCGTCGGAGATGTCTTTCGACACTCCCAGCACGGCGTAGAAGTCCTTCTCAAGCCAATCCTGACTCGCCATGCCTCTCGCCTCCTTCTGTCGTCTTCATGTGTCGAGCGCCCCGTGACGGAAGGGATCCAGAGAGGATCCGCATCCCACCACGGGGCGCGTTGCCCGTCGGGCGCATTCTCATGCGGCCGATCACTCAGCAGGTGCCAGCACGACCACTTTGGCCGCGCGCAGCAGTGTGTCGCCCAGCTTGTAGCCGGGTTCGACGACCTCACCGATGACCAGCGCATCGACATCGGGGCTGGGCTGCTGCAGCACAGCCTCATGCTGGTTCGGATCGAACGGCTCGCCCTTCGCTCCGAAGCGCTCGATGCCGAGCCCCTCGCCGACGGCCCTCAGCTTCGACGCGATGGTCGCGAACGCCGTGCCCTCTGCGAGATCGCCGGCTTTCTCAGCCCGGTCGAGGTCGTCGAAGATCGGGAACAGTCGTTTGGCCGCATCGCCGACCGCACGCTCGCGATCGCGAATCTGCTGGGCCTCGGTGCGCTGGCGGTAGTTCTTATACTCCGCCGCCAGACGCTGCAGCTCGTCCAACAGTTTGTCCTCGCGTGAGGCCTCGCCGTCAGCGTCTGCCGCGGCACCCTCGGCGCTCACGCCGACATCCGCCCGATCATGCTCGCCTGCAGCCTGGTCAGCCTCGCCGGCGGGCCGGCCGGGGGCGGCGGATGCTGTATCAGCACCCTGCGCGCCCTCGGTCTGCTGCCCGTTCGGCTGGGCCTCTGGCTGCTGGCTCGTCGGCTGGGCCCCGTCGTCAGGAAGCCCTGACTCGTTCGGAGTGCCAGCCACGTTGTTGTCAGCCATGGTGAATCGCCTTACTTCTTGTCGTCATCGTCGTCGACGACTTCTGCGTCGACCACGTCGTCGTCATCGCCCGACTTGCCGTCTGCCTTGGCCTCGCCGTCAGCAGCGCCAGCGGCGCTCTCTTCCTGCGCGGTCTTGTAGATCTCCTGGCCGAGCTTGACCTGCGACTCGTTCAGCTTGTCGAACGCAGCCTTCACTGCGTCGTCGTCCGAACCCTCAAGTGCCTTCTTGACGGCCTCGACATCAGCGGTGACCTCGGTCTTGACCTCATCAGAGAGCTTGTCCTCGTTCTCTTTGATGAGCTTCTCGATCGAGTAGGCCAGCTGCTCGGCGTTGTTGCGCACCTCAGCGGCGTCGCGACGCTTCTTGTCTTCGGCCTCGTTGTCCTTGGCCTCCTTGACCATGCGGTCGATGTCCTCCTGCGAAAGGCCGGAGCCACCCTGAATGGTGATCTCCTGCTCTTTGCCGGTGCCCTTGTCCTTAGCCGAGACCTTCACGATGCCGTTGGCGTCGATGTCGAAGGTGACCTCGACCTGCGGCACACCGCGCGGAGCCGGTGCGATACCGGTCAGCTCGAAGGTGCCGAGGCTCTTGTTGTCACGGGTGAACTCGCGCTCGCCCTGGAACACCTGGATGGCGACCGACGGCTGGTTGTCCTCAGCCGTGGTGAACGTCTCGCTGCGCTTGGTCGGGATGGCCGTGTTGCGCTCGATCAGCTTGGTGAAGATGCCGCCCTTGGTCTCGATGCCGAGGCTCAGTGGGGTGACGTCGATCAGCAGCACGTCTTTGCGCTCGCCCTTCAGCACGCCGGCCTGGATGGCTGCGCCGACTGCGACGACCTCGTCAGGGTTGACGCCCTTGTTCGGCTCTTTGCCGCCGGTGAGCTTCTTGACCTCTTCGACGACTGCCGGGATACGAGTCGAACCGCCGACGAGCACCACGTGGTCGAGATCCGAGACCTTGACGCCGGCCTCTTTGATCACGTCGGTGAACGGCTTGGCCGTGCGCTGCACGAGATCTGCGGTCAGCTCTTCGAACTTCGCGCGAGTGATGGTCTCGTCGAGGTTGGCCGGGCCGCTCTCTGTCAGTGACAGGTACGGCAGCTGCACGTGGGCGGTCGTCTGGCTCGACAGCTCTTTCTTCGCCTGCTCGGCGGCCTCTTTCAGGCGCTGCAGAGCGATCTTGTCGCCCGAAACGTCGACGCCGGTGGCCTCTTTGAACTTCTTGATGAGGTACTCGACGAGGCGCTGATCCCAGTCGTCACCACCGAGGTGGTTGTCGCCCGAGGTGGCCCGCACCTGAATGGTCGAGAAGTCGTCATCCTTGCCGACCTCCAGAAGCGAGACGTCGAACGTGCCGCCACCGAGGTCGAACACGAGGATGAGCTCGTCTTCTTTGCCCTTGTCGAGGCCGTATGCCAGAGCAGCCGCAGTCGGCTCGTTGATGATGCGCAGCACGTTGAGGCCTGCGATCTCACCGGCCTCTTTGGTGGCCTGACGCTGGGCGTCGTTGAAGTACGCAGGCACGGTGATGACCGCGTCGGTGACCTTGTCGCCCAAGTAGCTCTCGGCGTCGGTCTTCAGCTTCTGCAGAATGCGAGCCGAGATCTCCTGCGGCGTGAACTTCTTGCCGTCGATGTCATCGGTCTTCCAATCGGTGCCGATGTGGCGCTTCACCGATGCGATGGTGCGGTCGACGTTCGTCACCGCCTGGCGCTTTGCGGTCTCGCCGACGAGCACCTCCCCGTCTTTGGCGAATGCGACCACTGATGGAGTGGTGCGGAAGCCCTCAGCATTCGCGATGACTGTGGGTTCGCCGCCTTCCAGAACCGCGACGACCGAGTTGGTGGTGCCGAGGTCGATTCCTACTGCACGTGACATTGTGTGTCCTTTCTGCTCGGCGAACCGAGCCACGCATGCACGGGCTCTGCACCCGCGCAACATAAGTCTTCTTCGATGACCTCCAGGTCATTCGCACATCAGCTTCTGATGCACACCCTTGAGTCATCTACGCTCAAGGTTACACAACGGCATCCGCTAGTCAAGCTATTCCCGAAATGTTGAGCAAAGTTCACTCAAGTTTCATAGGTCTTCGAAATCAGACGGGGCGGAACGAACCCGACCATCCTCTCAGCGGTGGTCCTCACCCGCTCTCTCCGCACATCCGCCGACAGCTCGAGCACCCGGCGGCCCACCAGCTCACCCGCCCAACCAGGCCAACCAACCCAGCCAGCCAGCCCATCTCTGCGGCCGCGCGACTCCGCCGCATGCACGCGGTTCCGCCGCACTGTACACATTTCCGCCCAAATCACCCCGATGTCGACGGAACCGTGCACATCTGAGCGGAACCGTGCACACCCGGGTCGAACTGTGCACGCCCGACACCTCCCAACTTGCGCCACCCTCCCACAGCCACGGCTGCACACACCCCACGCCCGAGCCCAAACCCCACAGCCACAGCCGCCCACACATCCGCGCCCACAGACAGTTCTGCACAGCAGTTCGGGCGCCATCGCTTTCACCACAGTGCAGCCGCCCCGCTGGCAGCTCAGGCCCCGGGGCACGACCATAGGCGACATGGCCGTTCCTTCAACACCATTCGGGGTATCCAACGCACGAGCCCTAGCGCTCGCCGGCATCTCGCGACGCAGGCTCGACCAGCTCCTGCGACAGAACGAGCTCGTCCGACTCAGACCGGGCTGGTTCGCGACTCTCGACGCCGACGCGTGGGTGGTCGCAGCCGTCAAGTCCGGCGGGCATCTCTCTGGGCTCCACCGGTTGAAACTGCTGCACAAAGACATCTGGCTGCCCTCACAGGCTCAGATGCACCTGCACGTCAACACCACATTGCCGCCTGCCCCCGCCGCATCAGGCCGTTTGGTGATAACCCACACCCACCCTCGTTACAATCGCACCGTCTTGCAGCATGGCGTCGTGCCTCCGGTGACCGCCCTGCGCCATGGCCTGAACGATGTGTCGATACCCGAGACCGTCGCGGTCGTCGATTCACTGCTGCACCATGCCACGCTGCGCCCGGGCAACGGCACGCGACGCCAGCTGCACATCAGCACTGTGGATGTTATGGCCGAGTTGCGGCGCACTCCTCGCGGTCGCGCTGTACTCGCGCTCATCGACGCACAGGCTGAGTCCGGTCTTGAGAGCATTGCGCGTACGCTTCTGACTTTGGCGGGTCACCAGGTTGAATCACAGGTTCTGCTCGACAACCGTCAGCGAATCGATCTCGTCGTCGACGGAGTGCTGGCCATCGAGCTCAATGGAGGCACGCATCGCGACGCCGAGCAGTTTCAGCGTGATCATGCGAAGGATATTGCCATCGAGCATGCAGGATATGTCAACGCCAGGTACACCTATCATCAGATTCTGCATCAGTGGCCTGAGGTGTACCGCGACATCCTGAGTCGACTCGCTCGCGCCTGAGCCACCCGCTCCAGGCCAGCACGCCGAGGCCAGGCAGGAAAAGGTCAAGCAGGTGAAGCCAAGCTGGAAAAGGCCAGGCAGGTTAAGGGGCCAAGCAGCTTAAGAGGCCAGCGTCCCTCACTCGCACTCTTGCACGCTGATCGGCAGCCGCCGCTGCGCCTCGAAGTGTCGGGCGACGCCATCGACCGGATCCGTGAACGACAGCTCGGCTGCCAGCAGCTGCAGCGGCTGCTCGACGCCATCCGCAGGCGGCCCGCCGGGCCATGCCTCTCGAACCACCGGGTACAGAGGATCGCCAAGAATCGGCGCCCCTAACCGGTTCATGTGCACTCGCAGCTGATGTGTGCGTCCGGTCGAGGGCTCCAGCCGGAAGACGCCGACGCCAGCAGTCACGCCCTCGACACCGCCACAATTCGCCCCGGAACCAAAGAGTTCCTTCGATGCGCGTTCGTCGCCCGCGGGCTCAAGCACTCGTTCAAGCACGATGCTGCTGATCGCGTTGGCCTCGCCCGGCAGTTCCTCAGCCTGCCAGCATCCACGGCGCTTCTCGATGCGGCTGCGCACTTCGACGGCCTGCCCGACCGTCCAGGACGGGCGCACACCGGCATCCCCCATTCTGCGCGGCGCACCCTCGCACAGAGGCATCAGCGCCACACGCTCTGCGGACAGCTGCGCAAGTGCCCGGTAGACCTTGTGCACTTCACGCCGTTGGAACAGCGTCTGATAGGCGCCGCGCCAGCGCCGCTCCGTCGTCAGTACGACGAGGCCCGAGGTGAGCCGGTCGAGCCGGTGCACCGGCTGCAGCTCTGGCAGGCCGAGTTCGGAGCGCAGCCGAGCCACGACCGTCTGCCGCACGTGCTGCCCGCGCGGAATCGTCGCCAGGAACGGAGGCTTGTCGATGACGATCAGCCGGTCATCTCGGTGCACGATGTGGATGCTGCCGGGCACCTCCGCCTCATCTGGCAGATCCCGCTCGAACCAGATCTCGGTGCGCGGGCGGTATGCATCGTCTGCGTTGACCGGCTGCCCGCCTGCATAGACATATCGTCCGTCGGCGAGGCCTGCATCGACATCGACGGATGCTGGAAAGCGCACGCGCAGCCACTCCCCGATCGTGCGTGGCGGGGTCTGACCCGCGGGTTGTGTCTGGCGCACCGGTGGCGGGGTGACCACGCGCGTGGCCGACACACCGTCGCGGGGAGCGAACGGTGCAGAAGGCATAGGCATCAGCGTAGCCTCGGCCGGACGCTGCAGACACATCTGTCTCGCACCGTTCCGCTGAGATGTACGCCGTTCTACTCAAATCACCCTGATCTCAGCGGAACCGTGCACATCTCAGCGGAACCGCGCACGTCTCGGCGCAACCATGTGTGATCGGCCCAACCGGGCACATCTCAGCAGAACTGTGCGCATGCCAGCCGAACTGCATCAGCCACACAGCGCAGCCCGGCCGAACCGCATCCGCCACACAGCGAGATGCAGCCGCCGGGCAAAGGGGTCATACCCGACGACTGCATCTCTGGGTGCGACGCTGACAAGGGGAACTCAGCGCCGCGGTCTCACGTCAGTCAGTTTTTCTTCTGCGCTGACGACTGGTTGGATTCGGCTCCTTTCGGGCGTCGACGCGAGCCGACCACCATCAGCCCTCCGAAGAGGGCGGCCATCGCAGCGAGGGCGATGAGCCCTCCGACTTCGACACCTGTTCTCGCGAGGCCTCCACCGCCGCCGTACGAGCGGTAGGTCGAGACGGTGCCGCCTGGATCATGTGGATGCCCAGGATCGCCCGGCGTGCCGGGATCATCTGGATCTGGTGTCACCGGCGGCACGTTGTGCGTGGTTTCGCCGGGGGGCGGGGTGATCGGGGGGAATCCCGGTGGAGTCGCTTCTGCCGTCGCCACGTTCTTCAGCGTGACTCCATGGGCATCACCGTTGACCGTGATTCGATAGGTCAGCGTCGCCGACTCCCCGATCGCCAGCTCGAACTCGCCGCTGCCGAACCGTTGATCCACCGGATCAGCGACATCGACCGGCGCTGCGTCGCCAACGGTCAGCTTTGCCGACCCCGGATCGAACGTCGCATGCACCAGCACGCCGGTCAGATCATCCGACACCGTCACCGGCGTCAGCACCGTCTCACCAGTGTTCGACACCGTCACCGTATATGTGATCACCTGCCCCGGTGCCACCGTCGAACCCGTCACCGGATCCGACGACTTCTCCAGAGCGAACCCCGGAGTCGGCACCGAATGCGACGTCTCACACTTCACGTCCTGGCCCTCGGTCGGCACACACTCACCGCCGACCCCAGGCGTCGCCAGGTTCCTGACCTGCACGCCCACAGCGTCCGAGTTCACCTTCACCTGGTACGTCGTGGTCGCCGACGCACCGTCTGCCAGCGTCTGCACGGCCCAAGTCAGCGTTCTGCCGTCGTCGTTGAGCGTCAGCCCGGGCGGCAGGGGCGAGACCAGTGTGGCGTGATCGAGCACGCCGCCAAGGTCGTCCGCTGCCGTCGCGCCGGAGAGAACCGCCCCGTTGCCCGAAGTGTTGGTCGCCGTCAGGGAGTAGTCGATCGTCGCACCAGGCACGACCTGCGCTCCAGGCTCCGGGTCAGACGACTTCGACAGCGACCACTTCGCAGTCACATGCGTGGTGATGCACTGAGGATCCGTGACGGGGTCATCGCCCTCCGGCGTCGGACACGTCGTCGGCGGCACGTCGCCCGTGCCGGTCACCACGTTGCGCAGGGTCGCTCCGTAGGCATCCGACTTGACGACGACTTGGTAGGTCAGCGTCGCAGTCGACCCTGCTGGCAGATCGAAAGCGGAAGTCTGCAGACGCTCACCTGTGGGGTCAGCCACGTCGGTCGCGGTCGAGCCGATGGTCAGCTTCGCCGAGCCGCTCACGAAGTCGGCTCCGGAGAGCACATCGTCGAGGCGGTCGGTCAGCACCACGTCTCGAATCGCACCGGGTGCATCCGCCGCACTCGCCGTGACCGAATAGGTGATGGTGTCACCCGGCCTGACCGTCGAACCCGTCACCGGATCCGATGTCTTCTTGACCGTCCAGGGACGCGGCTGATCGTCGTTGACGATGCGATAGGTCGCATCACCCAAGACCGGCACTTTGACGTCCCAGCCTTCGACATCGGTCCAGTCACTGCCCTCAAGCCGCTGCAGCTTCGTCTTCACGTAGCCTGCGGGCCCGGCCGACTCGCTCACCGTGTAAGTATGCTCCGGCCGAACGTTGAACGTGTTGGCCGCCGACGCAGTGTCGCCCCCGGCGACTGTACTCGCCTGCAGACCGTCGATGCCGCCCGCGGGAGTGGCCGTCAGATCCCAATCGCTGGCGACCGCTGTCCCACCGTCATCGTTGACCACAGCTTTCAGCAGCGTCAGGGAGGCAGTCTGATTGACCGCTTCACAGCTCACACGTTTGCCCAGAGGCACCGAGACCGAGCCGTTGAGCCCAAGGTTGAAGCCCGGGACGACGTCTCCGTTCGCGTCGATCTCCTGACACGTCCAGGATCCGGTTGAGCGCTCGTGTCGAAGCGGCCGCTCTCGCACGTCAACCTGTGCGTACCGAGCATCACCAGAGCCCTCCGCCAGCACATACAGGCTGTTGCCGGCGATCCTCTGTTTCGTGACCGCACTGCTTCCGGCCTGCCCCGAGAAAGCGACTGGGCCATCATCGCCGGTGAACGCGGTGAGCGTCCATGCGGCAGGATCTGCCGAACCGCCCTGAACCGTCTTCGTCAGCGTGAGTTCGGTCGTGCAGTTCACATTGTTCGTGATCTGGACAGAGTTCGCGCCGCTGACGAGTGTGGTCTGGTATCCGTCTCCGAGCGGGATTCCTGCAGCAGGTGCACCGTCCGGCAGGCGCCCGTTGACCAACGTCACGCGGCTGTCTATCGTGCACAGATCAGATGGCAGTGTCGTCGTCTCAGACACCGTCGCGGTGTCTCCGGCGGTGTACCCGCTGCGAGGCTGGCTCCACGACTGGAACGACGCATCCGCGCCATCGGGACCGGTCAGATACGCCGCTGCAGTGAGCCCCGCAGGCTGTGCGCCGTTCTCATACTCGACACCGTCGACCACCCACTTCTTGATCGGGGTGAGATCGGCATGAGGCGCCGGCTCTCTGTTGTAGATGGTGCAGCTGACTGCATCCTGGTTCGGAGTGGCCAGGGTGAATCCGGTTGCTCCTGCGTTCTCGACCACGATTGGCTGCTGCGTCACGAGGTTCGTGCAGATCGCGTTCTTTCCACCTTGGGTGACGAGAGAGAAGCCCGGTTGTTGTCGCTCGCTCACTTCGAGCGGAATGCCGGTGACCCCACTCGGATAGGTGAAGGGGATGCTGACAGCCCCGGTGCCGTCCGTCGTTGTCGTCTTCGACGTGGGCAGCCCGCCGACCCCCGACGTGGTCGTGCTCGCGTCGAATGTCCACCCGGCGCCAGCTGGTGTCGCACCGCTGACGTCTTCGCCTGTCGTGCTCGACGGCACGATCTGTTTGACCACAGACACTGTGCTCTGACAGTTCTCCATCGCCAGCGCACGCAGGGCCTGTCCCGCGGCCTCGTAGCTGCTGAGCTGGAAGTAGTCAGCGCTCGTGAGGTTGCCGCCGCTGTAGCCTGTCTGACCTGACACGGCGGCCAGGTTCAGCGCAGTGTTCTGACCCGTCGCACCGGCGCCAACGCCCAGCGCGAGCACGCGAGTGCCCTCCGCTTTCACCGCGTTTGCCGAGAATATCCCATTTTCGATCTCACGCAGACGATTGTTCACGCCGTTGTTCTCATACGGAGAGTTGTAGACGGTGGGGTTGCCGTCGGTGATGACCACGGCGATGTCATAGGACGGTGCGGCCTCTGCCACCGAGGCGAACCCACGATCCCAGTTCGTACCTCCCGCCGCTGTCCAGTTTTTGTAACGATCCTTGAACTCTGTTCCCTGAGCCGCCGTCGTCACGCCGACGGGCGATGGGTAGTTCTGCGTCGCTCCCTGGGCAGGAGAGATCCAGGAGAACGAGAAGAGTGACATCCGCGAGGGTGTGCCCTGCAACGCATCCACGAGCTCGTCAGATGCGGCTTTCAGCGCGGCCAGGCTGCCGCTGGACTGAACTGAACCGGACAGATCGAGTACCAGCGCAACAGACAGCCCGCACTTCTTCATCGCCGGGGGGTTCGTCCTGGACTGCTGCCAAACGCCGCCCGATGCCTGCAGATTGGTCGCTCCTGTGCCGACCATGAAAGTGCTCTGCGAGCTGTAGACGCTGCCGGCTCGAAGTTGCGTGCCAGTCCGGAAGGTGTAGTTCTGGGCAGAGCCGCCGCCGCTGTTCGGCCCGACTCTCAACTGCGAGTTCTGAAAGAACCCGGCAGGAGCAGTGTGCTGCACGACCCAGTACTGCTGGTCGCGGTTCGCTCCGCCGTTGCCGGTGCTCGGCACCACGAAGCTGCAGTCGCCCTGCGCATCTGAGACGCATCGGGCCCACCCGACGCCGTCACCCGCGACGCCGTCGGCCCGAGTGTTCGAGGGGCCGCTGCTGCCGCCTGTGCGCAGATGCAGCACAGTTCCGGCCAACGGGATGGTACCCGAGACACCGGAGCGATCCCCGCCGACCTTCACCGTGATGACGGCTTCGCCCTCACCCGGTGTCGGCACGCTGAGCGGCGCGATGAGATCGTCTGCGGCCGCCGCAGACGACTCGTTCTCAAGACCGCCGTCACCGGCCTCGGCGCTGCCTGCGGCCGGTGACGTGGTCGCCTTCGCTGCCGGCGCCGTCGATTCGGTCGCGCCATCTGACGGCGATGACGGCGTGACGGAGGTGGCCTCTGGCGTCGTGGGCGCAGAGGTCGTCGCCTCATTCGTCTGCGACTCACCGCTGTTGGCGTCGTCATTGACTGCCTGTGCCGACCGCGAGGTCACGACGTCGATGTCAGCCTGCTCTGATGAGGATGGCGGAGTCGCCTGTTCTGCGACGGCCGGGACACTGCCGTACCCGACGCTCGCCACCAGCGCGAAGCTTGCGGACGTGGCGACGACCATGGCCGCAATGCGAGGCAGGAGCCTCAGCCGAAGCGGCTCGGAGCTCTCTTCGCCCGATCGCACACCGCCTGGCGGGGAGTGCGGCCGCCTTCGCCGAGTTGAGCGATGTGTGTGCGTGCGATACTGACTGCGCTTCTCACCAGACATGATTCAGGCCCTCTCGATGACATTTCGCCATCGATCCCCCGAGCGTGCTCTGCCGACGCACAGCATTGTGCGTCAGCGGATATCGCCCCTTTTGGCCCCTTGAGATCGCTATCTTGATGCCACGCTAGCAGTCCCGCGATCGGGGCGCCTCAGCCAGATCGGAACGTATATCAAATTCCACTCGGCTGGCTGAGGCACGGCCGTCGGCACGCCCTCACACACCTGGGTCGCCGCTCTTCGACGTCAGAGGCGGCGCGTAGCATGGCCACATGTCTTCTCCAGACCTCGTGCAGCCTCAGCCCTCCGCCACCGGGCAGGGTATGCCCGACGAGAAGGCACTGCGAGAACGAGCTCGTCGCATCCTGCACGACGTCTACGGGTACGACGCCTTTCGCGGGCAGCAAGAGGCCATCGTCTGCGAAGTCGCGGCCGGCCACGACGCACTCGTGCTCATGCCGACCGGCGGCGGCAAGTCCGTCTGCTACCAGATACCCGCGCTGCTGCGCCCCGGTGTGGGCATCGTCGTCTCGCCGCTCATCGCTCTCATGCAAGATCAGGTCTCAGCGCTCAACGCCAACGGCGTGCGCGCTGCAGCCCTGAACTCCAGTGCACCGCTCGACGCACAGCGCATGATCGAGCAGCAGGCTCTCGCCGGTGAGCTCGACATGCTCTATGTGGCACCCGAACGCCTCGGCAGCCAGCAGGCCGTCGAGTTGCTCGATCGTCTGGCCTCAGGGCCAGGCATCTCGGTGTTCGCCATCGACGAGGCCCACTGTGTGTCGCAGTGGGGCCATGACTTTCGCCCTGACTATCTGCGTCTCAGCATGCTTCATGAGCGCTGGCCGCACGTTCCGTGTGTCGCGCTCACTGCGACGGCCACCACGGCCACACGACGAGAGATCGTCGAGCGCCTTAACCTCGACGGCGCTCGACAGTTCGTGTCGAGCTTCGATCGACCCAACATCCAGTACCGCATCGTCGAGAAGAGCCGGCCTGTCGAACAGCTCGTCGAGTTCGTCACCGGCGAGCACGAGCACGAGGCGGGCATCGTCTACTGTCTGTCTCGCGCGAGCGTCGAACGCACGGCTGACTCTCTGCGCAGCCAGGGCATCCCCTCGCTCATCTATCACGCAGGGCTCACCGCCGAGGTGCGGGCGCAGAACCAGGCTCGTTTTCTGCGCGAAGACGGCCTGGTCATGGTCGCGACGATCGCATTCGGTATGGGCATCGACAAGCCCGACGTGCGTTTCGTCGCACATCTCGATCTGCCGAAGAGCATCGAAGGCTACTACCAGGAGACCGGACGAGCCGGCCGTGACGGGCTGCCGGCGACGGCCTGGATGGCCTACGGGCTGCAAGACGTCGTGCAGCAGCGTCAGATGATCGAACGCGGCAGCGGCGACGAGCAGCACCGTGAGGTGCAGCGCCGGCAGCTCGATGCGATGCTCGCGCTGTGCGAGACCCTTGACTGCCGTCGGGTGCGGCTGCTCGCCCACTTCGGCGAGGCCAGCGAGCCCTGCGGCAACTGCGACACGTGCCTGACGCCCCCTGAGCGGTTCGACGCGACCGTCCCGGCGCAGAAGCTGCTGTCGACCGTGGTGCGCCTCGAACGCGACTACCACCGCCGCTTCGGGTCGGGCTACCTGATCGATCTGCTGCTGGGGCATGAGAACGAGCGCGTGCAGCAGTACGGCCACGCCGAGCTGCCCACCTTCGGCATCGGCGGTGAGCTCTCTGCCGCAGAGTGGCGCGCCGTCATCCGCCAGCTGCTGGCATTCGGCTATCTGCGCACCTCGGGCGACAAATACGCCACGCTGTCGATCACCCAGGCTGCGGTGCCGGTGCTGCAGGGGCAGCAGACGCTCGAGCTGCGCCGCGATCTGATCGGCCGTCGTTCCTCAGGCGGCGCACGTCGCCGTGGGCGCGGAGCCGCTGCGGCAGAAGCCGTGCCCGAGGCGCTCGACCCGCTTTATCAGCGTCTGCGCTCTTGGCGCACCGCCACGGCCAAAGAGCAGGGCGTGCCCGCATACATCGTGTTCAACGACGCGACACTGCGCGGCATCACCACACGCCAGCCGCACTCCCTCGACGAGCTCGGCGAGGTCAGCGGCGTCGGCAAGACCAAGCTCGCCGCCTACGGCGAGGCCCTGCTCGAGATCGTCGCCGACTTCTAGCCGCGGTCCGGCAGTCGGCGATCGCTGCTGACAGCGCCCACCCTCGCGGCTAGACTGCCGCCATGACCGACATCTACAGCATCCCCCTGCACCGGCTGGACGGCACCCCGACGACCCTCACCGAGTACCGCGACCAGACGCTGCTGATCGTGAACGTGGCGTCGAAGTGCGGGCTGACACCCCAGTACGCGAAGCTCGAAGAGCTGCAGCGCACCTACGCCGAACGCGGCTTCACCGTGTTGGGCTTTCCCTGCAACCAGTTTCTCGGCCAGGAGCCAGGCGGCGCCGAACAGATCCAGTCCTTCTGCTCGGTGACCTACGGCGTGACCTTCCCGATGTTCGAGAAGCTCAAGGTGAACGGCCGCGACCGTCATCCGCTGTACAAGGTGCTCACCGAAGTGCCCGACGACAACGGCAAGGCCGGGCGCGTGCAGTGGAACTTCGAGAAATTCCTGATCACGCCACCGGCTGCAGACGACGCAGACGCCGTACCCGGCATCCGCCGGTTCAGGCCGCGCACCGAGCCTGACGCACCACAGATCATCGAAGCGATCGAGGCGTCTCTCACGCAGTGATCGACTCGCTCGCAACCGGTTCAGATCGAGCAGGATGCTGCGGCGGAATGGCCCCGATGACGACAGCTGATCAGACATAACTCGGTTCTGCCCTGTCGACGCGCTCATGACACTGAGACGATTCGGTTGCCATGTCGAGTCGCTCGGCGCTCACGCCGACGCCCCAAACCTGACGAATTGGTATACTCCGAGAGTTGTCTTCTTCACGACGACAATGCCTGGAGGATTCGCCTAGTGGCCTATGGCGCTCGCTTGGAAAGCGAGTTGGGTGCAAGCCCTCAGGGGTTCGAATCCCCTATCCTCCGCTCTCACGGCTGTGCTAATGTTGCAGTCGGCTCCTCGTGTGACGACATCCAGGCCAATTCCCCCAGGGCGGAAACGCAGCAAGGGTAACCGGGCTCTGTCGGGTGCGCGAGGAGTCTTTTTCTTTTCTTGGCACACCGATCTTCGCCTCTGCACACCGGCACGACGTGCTCGTGTTCGCTCACAGATGCACGGCATCCATCGTTCGTGTCGTACCCGGCAGGTACTCTGTACACGTGGTCACCGCACTCTATCGACGCTATCGCCCAGACACCTTCGCCGACCTGATCGGTCAGGAGCAGGTGACGGCTCCCCTGTCCACGGCACTGCGCACGAATCGTGTGAACCATGCCTATCTCTTCTCCGGCCCGCGCGGCTGCGGCAAGACCACGTCGGCACGCATTCTGGCCCGCTGCCTGAACTGTGAGAAGGGTCCCACCGACACCCCGTGCGGCGAATGCGCCAGCTGCCGCGAACTCGCGACCGGCGGGTCCGGCTCACTCGACGTCATCGAGATCGACGCGGCCAGTCATGGTGGCGTCGACGACGCCCGCGACCTTCGCGAGCGCGCTGTGTTCGCCCCAGCCCGTGACCGCTACAAAGTCTTCATCATCGACGAGGCACATATGGTCACGGCAGCCGGCTTCAACGCGCTGCTGAAGCTCGTCGAAGAGCCGCCGGAGCACGTGAAGTTCATCTTCGCGACCACCGAGCCAGAGAAGGTCATCGGCACGATCCGGTCGCGCACGCATCACTACCCCTTCCGGCTGGTGCCCCCTGCCACGATGCTGCCGTTTCTCGAGAAGATCCTGTCTGCCGAGGATGTCTCGGCGGAGCCCGGCGTGCTGCCTCTGGCCGTGCGGGCGGGCGGCGGTTCGGTGCGTGACACCCTGTCGGTGGTCGACCAGCTCATCGCAGGCTCTGAGACCGGCACGATCTCGTATGCACGCACGATCGGCCTGCTCGGCTACACGCCCGGCGATCTGCTCGCCGAAGTGATCGACGCCATCGGCCGGCAGCAGGCCGAGCAGCTGTTCCTCAGCGTCGACAAAGTCGTGCAGACCGGGCAAGACCCCAAGCGCTTCGCCGAAGACGTGCTCGAACGACTGCGCGACCTCATCGTCGTACAGGCCGCCCCTGACCAAGCCCAGGCGATTCTGCGCGGCACCAGCCAGGACGAGCTCGATGTGCTGCAGCGACAGGCTCGCGAGTTCGGCACGGCCGAGCTGTCGCGTGCGGCCGACATCGTCAACCACACACTGAACACCATGGCGGGCACCACGAGCCCGCGCATGCAGCTCGAACTCATGTGTGCACGACTGCTCGTCCCAGCCGCCGACGCAAACGAGCTCGGTGCGCTGAGCCGCATCGACCGCCTCGAACGCCGCATCGGCGTGCAGAGCACCGCCACCAATGGCGCCCCGATCAACCATGGGGCCGCCCCACAGGCCTCTTCGCCAGAGCCTGCAGCACCTCCGACGGCACAGCCCGAGCAGACTCCCCCGCAGCCTGCAGTACAGCCCAAAGCTCAGCCGGCAGCCCAACAGCCAGCACCGGCACCGGCACAGGCACCGAGTCATTCGACCGAGCAGCAGAGAGAGTCCGCCCAGCGTCCCATCGCTCAGGGCGAGAGCCCAGCGAGCAGGACGTCGACCCCAGCCGAGTCTCCCGCGCCCTCGACGCAGCAGACTCCCGCAGCCGACGGCGCCGCTTCCGCATCCCGCGAGAGCACGGCCGACAAGCAGCAGCCGAGCGCACCGGCAACCGCGCTCACGCTCGATCAGATTCGAGCCGGCTGGGATCAAGTGCTCGCACATTTGGAGGGAACAAACCGTCGCGCCTGGATCGTTGCGATCAACGCCAAGCCGGTGGCTTTCCGCGACGACATCCTGACGCTGAGCTTCGCTTCGTCCACAGACGCCGAGAGCTTCCGCGGCAGCCGCACCGGATCGAACCCGGCCGCAGACGGCGTACGCGATGCACTGCAGCAGATCTTCGGCATCCGGATGCGCTTCATCGCACACAGCGGCAGCACCCGCCCTGCCCCGCAGGTGACCGGCAGCCCCGTCCCTCGTGACGCTGGCGCCCCGGCATCTGTTCCTGCAGAGCCGACGAGTCCGACAGCGGGCGATGCAGCTACATCACACTCAACAGCGACGGCGCCAGCGAAGAACGCCACAGAACCTTCGGCTCCGCCGTCGACCACTCCGCAGTCCGCCGCCGCCGACGCTCCTTGGCCAGAAGAGCTCCCGCCAGAACCGCCCGAAGACGAGTACGGTGGTGCTCCTGCCCCAGACGATCTCGATCCCGAGACCCCGCAGCCGGCCGAACCGGTCACCCCGCCTCCTGCACCAACGCAGCAGTCAACCACCCCACACCACCGAGCACAGTATGGCGAAGCCGTGATTCGCCAGATGCTGCATGCGAAGCCGATCGACGAGCGCTGAGCGCCCGCCACGCGCCGGGAGTCACCTGTCACGAAGCACGAACAGTAGGAACACATGTACGAAGGTCTGATCCAGGATCTGATCGACGAGCTGGGGCAGCTGCCCGGCATCGGCCCGAAGTCTGCCCAGCGCATCGCGTTCTTCGTCGTGCAGGACGAGCACTACAATCCGGCCAAGCTCGCACAGACGCTCGCGGCAGTGCGCGAGCACGTGCACTTCTGCAGCATCTGCGGCAATCTCACAGAGAGCGAGATCTGCAGCATCTGCAGCGACGCCCGACGCGACCAGACGGTGATCTGCGTCGTCGAAGAGCCCAAAGACGTCGCGGCGATCGAACGCACCCATGAATACCACGGCCTCTACCATGTGCTCGGCGGCGCGATCAGCCCGATCGACGGCATCGGCCCCGATCAGCTGCGCGTCACGAGCCTGATGCCTCGGCTCGCTGACGGCACCGTGCAAGAGGTCATCATCGCGACCGACCCGAACCTCGAAGGCGAGGCGACCGCGACCTACCTCTCTCGGCAGCTCGGCTACCTCGACATCTCAGTGACCAGACTCGCCTCCGGCCTGCCCGTGGGCGGCGATCTCGAATATGCAGACGAGATCACGCTCGGCCGCGCGTTCGAGGGGCGACGCAGTCTCTGACGCGTCGGATCCCTGCCGCACACAGGCCTTGTGAGCACGCAGTGCAGACGTCCGTATCACCACCGCGCGCCGCCCGGGCCTTCCTGACTAGCTGCATCGAACCGCCTGACGCCAGAAGCGAGAGTCGTCGACTCGCTCACTCGCTTCGTGGGTGAATGAGCAGGTCGGCAAGTGCAGCCGCCGAGAGTTCGGCTGCGTGCCCGTCGCCATAGGGGTTCGAAGCATGGGCCATCCTCGCCCACGCCTGCGAATCGGTCAGCAGCTGCTCGGTCTCGGCCACGATGCGGTCGCGATCAGTGCCGACGAGCCGAACCGCGCCCGAGGCCACCGCCGAGGGGCGTTCAGTCGTCTCGCGCAGCAGCAGCACCGGCACGCCGAAGGTCGGCGCCTCCTCCTGCACCCCTCCAGAGTCACTGAGGATGACATGGGCTCGGCTCATCGCGTGCACGAAATCGGGATAGCTGAGCGGCGTGGTGACGATGATGTTCTCGCAGCTGTCGATGAAGGGAGCAAGCGTCGCATGAATCATCGGATTGCCGTGCAGCGGGATGAAGATGTCGATCTCAGGATGCGCCGCTGCCAGCGTCGCGAGTGCCGCTCCGATGTGCCGCAGAGGCTCGCCCCAGTTCTCGCGGCGATGCGTGGTCACCAGAATGTACGGGCGCCCGCTGTCCAGCAGGGCTCGCAGCCGCGGGTCTGTGACGGGCAGAGCCTTTGCTGTGATGTACTTCAGCGCATCGATCACGGTGTTGCCGGTGACGATCACGCGGTCTGCTGGGATCCGCTCCCCCAGCAGGTTGTGCCTCGCGCGCTCTGAGGGGGCCAGATGCAGCGATGCCACGAGCGAGATCAGGCGCCGGTTGGCCTCTTCGGGAAAAGGCGAGCGGATGTCCCAGCTGCGCAGCCCGGCCTCCATGTGCACCAGAGGCACATCTCGGTTGAAGGCTGCGATCGCGGTGCCCGCCGCCGTTGTCGTATCACCCTGAACGACGATGCAGTCAGGCGGTTCCGGCGCCTCGACGATGAGTCTGTCTACCCCGGCGATGACCTTGCTCAACAGCTCGTTCACGCCCTGTCCGGGCTGGAACACGTCAAGATGATCTGTCAGCGCCGGGTGCAGATCGAGCACCTCGTTGACCTGCTCGAGCATCTCTCGATGCTGTTTCGTCGAGATCGCGACTGGTGCGAAGAGCGGTGAACGTTCGAGCACGTGGACGAGCGGGGCGACTTTGATACCTTCGGGCCGCGTGCCGTAGATCACCCAGACGCGCAGCGGATGGTCAGCTGCAGCTGCAGCTGCAGTCGCTGTCGCTGTCGTCGGGTCGGGCTGCGTCATGGCGAGAGGATTCCTTTCGATGGCTGATACCTCGTCCAGGGCACGGTCAGGCGGACAGACTGAGCGCGGGGTCGTCGTCGATCGGTTCTCTCGCCGTCTTCGACCAGGACTGTCTGTGCAGCAGCTGCCGCAGGGCGGCCTGATACACCACCGGATAGATTATCCAGCTGTAGATCACGAAGCAATGCGCCAGCGCGATGGCCAGCAGCACTCGCCACGGGCCGTTTCCACGCAGCGAGGCGAGCATGGCTGCCACGCCGGGCGCGAACGACATGAGATAGAACATGACCCCCGTGATCACTGCGATGTGCAGATGCTCGATGTCGATGGCGACGTAGACGACGCTGAGCGCGACGGTGGCTCCGACGAGCGCCTGGGTGCATGGGGTGAGCAGATACCAGATCTGGTCAGCACGTGCGAGCGGCCTCATGCCAGTGCGCGACTGTGCGATCAGACGAAGCGCCTGCCAAGTGCCCTGAGACCAGCGCACACGCTGTCGGTAGAGTCGGCGCAGCGAAGACAGCCCCTGCTGTGACACCCACGTCGAGTTCTCCTGGCGCCCTTTCCATCCCTGTTCCAGAAGGCGCACGCCGAGATCCTGGTCTTCGGTCAGACGGTTGCGCCACGGGCCGCACTCATCGGCGATCGACTGCAGAGCGCTCAGACGGTTGAACTGCCCGTTTCCGCCCATGTTGGCGGTGTCGAGCGCCGAACGGCCACGTTGATAAACCCAGCCGAAGACGGCGAACTCCAGATCCTGCACCCAGGGCAGCACACGAGCACGGTTGTAGATGCGCACGAGCACCTGCACACCGCCGACACGCGCGTCGTCGAAATGGGGAGTCACCGCTCGGGGAGCGTCAGGCTCCAGACGACCGTCGGCGTCGACGATGACGATGACGGTGTGCGCCTCGTCGAACTGAGCGAGAGACGAGGTCGGGTCGCTGCGCTCGGCCAGCAGATGGCGGTAGGCCGCGTTGAGCGCTGCTGCCTTCCCCCGGCGGGCACTCGGTGGTCTTCTAGTCAGTACCAGCACGTCGTCAGAGGCCGAGGTGATCTCGTCGAGCACCGCGCCTGTGCCGTCCTCTGACCCGTCGTTGACCACGAGGATGCGTCGGTGCCGCACGTCGACCGCCTGCAGCCGAGTGACCGAGTCGCGAATGGTGGTCTCCTCGTTGAGCGCAGGAACGACGAACACCCACAGATAGTCGTCGGTCGCCTGGGCTGGCCCTGACGAGCCGTGGCGCGAGGTCGCCCGAGCCCCCTTGGCCATCAGCCACAGCTCCGAGAGGATCGATATCAGAATCGTGACGAAGACGACCCAGTAGACCGTCTGAAGAATTGGAGGCAGCCCGCTGAAGGGGTTGATCGCGACAAGAATGTCACGCAGTGACTCCAGCTGCGACATTTCGGCACCGCCTCGTCGATGTTCTCGGGGCACAGGTGTCATGCCCCTCATCACAATAGTTGCTCAGTATGAGAAAGACGTGTGCGGCGCCCCACCCTGCCGTGGGCGCGCAGCACCGGTTAGACTGAAGTCTGGCTGTCATCCGACGCGTGGGGCCTCGAAGGCGCTGCGCGCAGAGATCTCGGCCACCGCAGACTCAGACAAGGCAGGGAAGACCGCGTGGCACTCGTCGTACAGAAGTTCGGGGGATCATCCGTCTCGGACGCAACGGGCATCAAGCGCGTCGCCAAGCGCATCGTCGAGACGAAGAAGGCCGGCAACGACGTCGTCGTCGTCGTCAGCGCCATGGGTGACACCACCGACGAGCTCATCGACCTCGCACACGAGGTCTCGGTCACTCCCAGCGGCCGCGAGCTCGACATGCTGCTCACCGCTGGCGAGCGCATCTCGATGTCGCTGCTCGCGATGGCCATCATCGCCCTCGGGCAGGAGGCCCGGTCGTTCACCGGGTCGCAGGCCGGCCTGGTCACCGACGCCATTCACGGCAACGCCAGCATCGTCGATGTCACGCCCAAGCGCGTGTTCGAAGCCATCGAAGACGGGGCAATCGCCATCGTCGCCGGCTTCCAGGGGTTCAACCGCAGCACCGGCGACATCACCACGCTCGGTCGAGGCGGCTCGGACACCACCGCCGTCGCGCTGGCCGCAGCCATGCACGCCGACGTCTGCGAGATCTACACCGATGTCGACGGCGTCTTCACCGCAGACCCGCGCGTCGTGCCCACCGCGCACAAGCTCGACTTCGTCACCAGTGAAGAGATGCTCGAGCTCGCCTCGTCGGGCGCGAAGGTGCTCTATATTCGCGCCGTCGAGTTCGCCCGCCGTCATCACGTGACCCTGCACGTGCGTTCGTCGTTCAGCAACAAGGCCGGCACCATCGTCGCCGAGCCCGAAGAGGGAGAGACCGTGGAAGCACCCATCATCACCGGAGTCGCCACTGACAAAGACGAGGCGAAGATCACCGTCATCGGGGTTCCCGACAAGATCGGTCGCGCCGCCGACCTCTTCAAGGTCGTCTCTGACGAGGGCACCAGCATCGACATGATCGTGCAGAACATCTCGGCCGCAGCGACCGGTCGCACAGACATCTCGTTCACCCTGCCGACCGGCGACGGTCCTCGGGTGGTCGCATCGCTGCGTCGTCATCAAGAGGCACTCGGCTTCGAGTCGATCCAGTACGACGACCAGATCGCGAAGCTGGCAATCGTCGGTGCGGGGATGCGAACGCATCCCGGTGTCTCGGCTCGCTTCTTCTCTGCGCTGGCCGACAACGACATCAACATCGAGATGATCTCGACCAGTGACATTCGCGTGTCAGTGGTCACCCGGCTCGACAGCCTCGACGAGGCCGTGCGCGCCGTGCACACCGCTTTCGGCCTTGACGCCAACGGCGAGGCCGTGGTCTACGGAGGAACAGGACGATGAGCACCTACACACATCCCACCCGCCCGCTGAACGTCGCCGTGGTCGGCGCGACCGGCCAGGTCGGCGGTGTCATCCGACGCCTGCTCGACGAACGCGACTTCCCGGTCGATCAGCTGCGCTTCTTCTCGTCACCACGCTCTGCCGGCAAGACCCTGACCTGGCGCGACCGCGAGATCATCGTCGAAGACGTGACCATTGCATCCGCCGACGATCTCGCCGGCATCGATCTGGCGCTCTTCTCGGCAGGCGGCGCGGCATCACGCGAGTACGCACCGAAGTTCGCAGCCGCCGGTGCGATCGTGGTCGACAACTCATCGGCCTGGCGCGGCGATCCGGATGTGCCGCTGATCGTGCGCGAGGTGAACCCGCATGCGCTGGCTGGGCTGCACAAGGGCATCATCGCGAACCCCAACTGCACGACCATGGCGGCCATGCCGGTGCTCAAACCGCTTCACGATGCGGCGGGGCTCAAGAAGCTCGTCGTGAGCACCTACCAGGCGGTGTCGGGCTCAGGGCTCGGAGGCGTCGAAGAGCTCGCTTCGCAGGTCGAGGCCGTGGTGAAGCAGGACTTCCGCCAGCTCACCTTCGACGGCGACTCGGTGGAGTTTCCGGCACCTCAGAAGTACGTCGCGCCGATCGCCTTCGATGTCGTGCCGCTGGCCGGCAACCTCGTCGACGACGGCTCGCTCGAGACCGACGAAGAGCAGAAGCTGCGCAACGAGAGCCGTAAAATCCTCGAGCTGCCCGAGCTGCGTGTGGCGGGCACCTGCGTGCGCGTGCCGGTGTTCACTGGCCATGCGCTCTCGATTCATGCCGAGTTCGAACGCCCGATCTCGCCAGCGGATGCCGAGCGCATTCTGGCAGCGGCGCCTGCCGTCGAGCTGAGCGCGGTGCCGACCCCGCTGCAGGCCGCCGGAGCAGACCCGAGCTTCGTGGGTCGCATTCGGCAGGATCAGACCGTCGACGACGACCGTGGCCTCGTGCTCTTCGTCACCAACGACAACCTGCGCAAGGGCGCGGCCCTCAACACCGTGCAGATCGGCGAACTGATCGCCGACGAGCGCTTCGGCGCCTGAGCAGCGCGATTTGACCCGGCGCTATGATGGATGAGGTGTCGGCGTGCTCGACACCCCGTCGGCGAAGAGGCCGGCACGAGGCCGAAGTGAAACTGGAGACCCGTCAGTGACTACACCGCTTTCCCGCAACGACCGCGACGTGATTCTCGTCGGGGCGGGCATCATGAGCGCAACGCTCGCCACCTTTCTGAAGATTCTGCAGCCCGATTGGTCGATCGAGGTGTTCGAGCGCCTGCCCGGCGCTGGGCGTGAGAGCTCAGACCCCTGGCACAATGCGGGCACCGGGCACTCGGCGCTGTGCGAGCTGAACTACACGCCGCAGGCCGCAGACGGCACCGTCAGCATCGACAAGGCCGTCAACGTCAACGAGCAGTTCCAGCTGTCCCGCCAGTTCTGGGCGCATCTCGTGAACGAAGGCCACCTCGAGGCCGACCGTTTCATCCACACCGTGCCGCACATGAGCTTTGTCATGGGCAAAGAGCACAGCGACTTTCTGAAGGCACGCTTCGAGGCGCTGAAAGACCACCCGCTGTTCCAGGGCATGGAGTTCACCGGCAACAAGCGCACCATCCAGCAGTGGGCACCGCTGCTGATCAAGGGCCGCGACGGCGAGCAGCAGGTCGCCGCGACGCGCACCGAGGCCGGCACCGACGTCGACTTCGGCGCACTGACCAAGAGCCTGCTCAAGTTCGCCGCCGAGCGCGACACCTCGATCACATACAACGCCGAGGTTCGCGACGTCCAGCGTCGGGGCGACGGCCGTTGGTCGCTCAAGGTCAAGAACCGCGGCAATGGCGCCACCGAGACGTTCACCGCGAAGTTCGTCTTCATCGGCGCCGGTGGCGGTGCCCTGCATCTGTTGCAGAAGAGCGGCATCCCCGAGATCGCCGGCTTCGGAGGGTTCCCGATCAGTGGTGAGTTCCTGCGGGCCAAGACCCCGGAGATCGCCAAGCGTCATCACGCCAAAGTCTATGGTCAGGCTGCTGTGGGCGCACCGCCGATGTCGGTGCCGCACCTTGACACCCGCTACGTCAACGGCGAGCAGCATCTGATGTTCGGCCCGTACGCGGGCTGGTCTCCGAAGTTTCTGAAGAGCGGCTCCTGGACCGATCTGCCCGGCTCGATTCGCTTCGGCAACATGGTGCCCATGATCGACGTCGGTCTGCACAACTTCGACTTGGTGAAGTATCTCGTCGGCGAGGTCGCGCAGAATCACACCAAACGTGTCGAGGCCCTGCGCCAGTTCTACCCCGAGGTGAACGGCGACGACTGGGAGCTCATCGTGGCCGGCCAGCGAGTGCAGGTGATCAAGAAGAAGGGCAAAGGCGGTGTGCTCCAGTTCGGCACCGAGGTCGTGGCATCGTCAGACGGCTCGATCGCCGGCCTGCTCGGGGCTTCGCCGGGTGCCTCGACTGCAGTGCCGATCATGCTCAAGCTGCTGAAGCAGGCGTTCCCGTCCGAGTTCGACGGCGCCTGGGCCGAGCAGATCAAGACCCTCGTGCCCACCTACGGCACGAACCTCAGCGATGACGCAGATCTCGCAGCGAAGACCTTCGCGTCGACCGCAGAGGTGCTCGGACTCACTGCGTAGTCCCTGACCGCAGTCTCTCAGCACGTCCGACGGGGCGGCCCGCGATGCACATCGCCGGGCCGCCCCGTCTCGTCTGCTCCGTTTCCACACCTGTAACAGCGACGGTCTACACTTGGCGGGTGACTTCCACACCCCCAAACTTCTCTGAGAATCCAGACGCCCAAAAACGCGCTGGAGAGGCTCCCCTGCCGTCAGAGCCGCCGACCACGACCGGCGCGTTCGACATCCCCATGCACACCCGTGTGCTCAGCAGGCCGATGCGCACCATCGCCCTGCTCTCGCTGGCCCTCGGCGGGTTCGGAATCGGCATGACCGAGTTCGTCACCATGGGCATCCTGCCGCAGCTGGCCGAGGGTCTGCTGCCCGATCTCGCCGCCAGCGACCCCGAGGCCGCGAACGCGAGCGCGGGGCATCTGATCTCGGCGTATGCGGCCGGCGTCGTGGTTGGGGCTCCGCTGATCACCGGGCTCACGGCCCGCTGGCCGAAGAAGCGCCTGCTGCTGGTGGTGCTGACGTGGCTCGTGCTCTCAAATCTTGCCGTCGCGCTGCTCACCACGCTCGGGCAGGTCGCGATCGCGCGTTTTCTCTCGGGCCTGCCGCACGGGGTCTACTTTGGGGTGGCGTCGATCATCGCCGCGCGACTGATCGGCCCGGGAGCGCAGTCGCGCGGAGGCGCGTTCGTGCTCGGCGGCCTCACGGTGGCCAACGTGATCGGCGTGCCGCTGGGCACGTTTCTCGGGCAGCAGACCTCATGGCGCTCGGCCTATCTCGTGGTGGCGGCGACGTTCACGCTCACGTTCGCCTGCATCGCCGTCTTCGTGCCCAGCGACCGAGGCAATCCGGACGCCAGTCTTTCGACCGAGTTCAGCGCCTATCGCCGTGTGCAGGTGTGGCTGACGATCGGCATGGGCGCCGTCGGGTTCGGCGGATGGTTCGCGTTCTACAGTTACATCTCGCCGATCGCCACAGAGGTCGCCGGCATCGAACCGGTCTGGGTGCCGGCGGTGCTGGTGGTCACCGGGTTGGGCATGACGTTGGGCAACATCCTCGGTGGGCGCTTCGGCGACCGCAGCATCTTCTTCACGATCCTCGCGTCGTTCGGGCTGATGCTCGTGCTGATGTTCGCCGGTCAGTTCGTCTTGGGGCTGAAGTACAGCGGCAGCTTCTTGATGCTCTTCGCGTTCGTGTTTCTCATGGGCATTGGGTCTTCGATGCTCGGGCCGGCCGCCCAGTCGAGGCTCATGCAGGTCGCCCCGGGCAGCGAGACGATCGCGGCGGCCAGCCATCACGCGGCATTCAACATGGCCAACTCGATCGGTGCGTTCTTAGGCGGACTCGTGGTGGCATCCGGCGCCGGCTATCTGTCGACGCTGCAGCTGGGCATCTGGCTGACCCTCGGCGGCATGGTGTTCATGTCCGTGTCGTTCGGGCTCGATCTGCGGCCGCGACGGCAGCGTCTGGCCTGATCACTCGGGATGCCCGGCCGTCGTGGGGACTGACAAGTGACACTCGGCACGGCTGGATCACAGAGACCCTGGCGGTGTGTGCCACGCCATGCCCGCCGACAATGCCGTTTGCGCTCAGCGGCCCACGAGGTGGAAGAATGTGAGCATGACTGAGAACTACGCCAACGATGAAGCCGTCGAGAACGCCCTGCACCGGTACAAGCAGGTGCTCTGGAATGCCGTCGACGAGGGCTCGACAGTCGATGAGGCGATTGAGGCCGGTCTTGAGGCGATGGAAGACAACGACACTTTCCAGGAGCTGCTCACCGACGACCCAGACGACCTGATTCAGGCGGTCGACGCCGAACTGGCTCGCGATGCCGAAGAGGATGAGGGCGACGATCTCGACGACTCACTCGACGACGAGTGATCTCGAGGGCCGAGCCGCTCGCACCAAGTGACTCGGCAGCGCCTCAGGCTCCGAGCGACCCGGCATCGGTCGTGCTGACGTCGATGCGAGAGAAGTTCAGCCATGACCGCGACGCCGTCGGCCCGCGCTGTCCCTGGTAATGCGACCCGTAGCTCTTAGAGCCGTACGGATGCTCCACCTCGCTCGACAGCTTGAAGAAGCACAGCTGGCCGACTTTCATGCCCGGCCACAGCTTGATCGGCAGCGTCGCCATGTTCGACAGTTCGAGGGTCACGTGGCCGCTGAACCCCGGGTCGACGAAGCCTGCCGTCGAATGAGTCAGCAGTCCCAAACGCCCCAGCGAGCTCTTGCCCTCCAGCCGTGCGGCGATGTCGCTCGGCAGCGTGACCCGTTCGAACGTCGCGCCCAGCACGAACTCGCCGGGGTGCAGCACGAACGGCTCGTCGCGATCGACCTCGATCAGCCGGGTCAGCTCTGACTGCTCTTCGGCCGGGTCGATCACTGGATACTTGTGATTGTCGAACAGACGGAAGTATCGATCGAGACGCACATCGACGCTCGCAGGCTGCACCAGTTTGTCTTCGCTGGGCTCGAGCTTGATGCGCCCTTCGGCAAGTTGACGGCGAATGTCGCGATCAGAAAGCAGCATGTCTCCAGTGTAGACGGCTGCACCGCAGGCAGAGGCGTCGGCGCCGTCGCACTCTCGTCCGCGGCGCCCCTGTGAACGCCCGTCGAGCGGATCGCTCACACCAAGACGGGCAGCAGCGCCGCGCCGATCAGCAGCCCGGCTACGACGAGCACCCAGAACCCGACGACGAACACCCAGTCGCGTGTGCGCCACGGAATCTCATACCGCTCAGTGCGCGACGATCCGGCGCCGAAGGCCCGCGCATCCATCGAGAGAGCGACGCGCTCGGCATGACGGATGCCGCTGGCCAGCAGCGGCAGCGCGTACCCGGCCGCCCGCCGCAGGGCAGCGACCGGTCCTCGTCCGTTCGAGACGCCGCGCACGCGGTGTGCCCGCCTGATCTGCTCGAGTTCTTTGCCGAAGCGCGGCACGAATCGGTAGGCCGCGAGCGCCGTGTAGCCCAGGCGGTAGGGCACGTGCAGTCGACGCACCAGCGCTCGAATCGTATCGACGCCGGTCGTTGTGAGCCCCGGCAGCATGCCGAGCGCCGCCACCGTGCCGACGCGCAGAGTGACGCCCAGACCGACCAGCCACATGCCGACCGTGAATCGCCAGTCGCCGATCTGCCAGAGCGTCTGCTGCTGGTCGGCTTTGGCCGGGTCCATCCACACTCCCACACTGATCGAGAGCACCGAGACGCCGATCAGAATGCCGCCGATCACGACGGTCAACCGTCGCCAGCCCGCGCCTGAGCCGACGATGACGACCGCCAGCACGACGGCCAGCATGCCGAGCAGCGCGCCGATGTCGTGCAGCGCGAGAGCCACGATCGTGAGCGGCATCATCGCGATCAGTTTGGCCACCGGGTTGAGCGTGGCCAGCGGCGCCCAGCGGGGGCGGCCTGCCGCAGGAACGGCCGGATCGAACATACTGGTTGTGGTCGGTCGGGGCTTGGGCCGACGACGCGGCCGGTGTTCGGCGGATGCCGGGGTCACTTGTGTCTGCATCGCAGGGAACGCTGGCGATCGGCTGACGGTCGGCACGGTCGGCGGGAGCAGATCGCTCGTGTCCGCCGCCCCCGTCCGCAGGCTCTCCAGCTGCTGCAGTCTGGTGACGCCATGCCACGCGGGAGCCGCCACTGCGGCCATAGCCCGTGCCAACGGGGGTCGAAGCAGACCGGCGCGTTCGAGCGCGTCACCGGCCAGCACGTCTTCAGTCGGGCCGAATGTCTCGACCCGGCCGTCGTTCATGACCGCGACATGGGTCGCCTGCTCGGTCACGAGCTGCATGTCGTGGGTCACGATCACCACCGTGGAGCCCGTGTCGACGAGTTCTCTCAAGAGCGTGACGAGTTCGGCCGCCCGAGCCTGATCCTGCCCGTATGTCGGCTCGTCCAGGCAGAGCACGGGTGCACCGGTGATCAACGCGGTTCCCACCGAGAGACGTCGCTTCTGCCCTCCCGAGAGCAGATATGGGTGTGTCTCACGGCAGTCTTGAAGTCCCAGGCGCCGCAGCATCGCCTCGACTCGCGCGGTGATCTCGTCCTCGCCGAGTCCCTGCAGGCTCAGACCGTGCGCCAGCTCCTCGACCACTGTGGGCGTGATGAACTGATGTTCGGGGTTCTGGAAGACGAAGCCCACCTCACGTGCCAGACGCCGGGGCGAAGCCGTAGCGACATCGATCATTCCCTGAGCGGAATATATGTGCACGCTGCCCTGCGGCGGCGACACGACTCCGGCCATACGGTGCAGCAGCGTCGTCTTGCCTGCGCCGTTGCGACCCACAATGGCCACCAACGCCCCACGGGGCACCTGCAGCGAGACGTCGTCGACGAGCGGCCGGTCGCGGCCGTGTGCGTGCGCGCTCAGGTGTCGCACTTCGAGGGCCGCCTCGCCACTGGGCGCGCCATCGACGACGGGAGCGCCGGCATCCGCCGACTGCGACACCGCGCTCGGCACAGTGGGCAGTGCGCCGGAGGCGACCCCCGCGTCGACCGCAGCCGTCAGCTCGGAGGGAGTCAGCGGCAGCGTTCGCAGCCCGAGCCGTCGACCGGCCACCGTCGAGACGGGCAGCCAGACGCCGAGTCGGTCGATCTCGTCGGCATAGGTCTCGAGGATGCTGCGCGATGGGCCGTCGAATCGCACCCGTCCGGCCGAGTCGAGCACGATCACCCGGTCGACGATGCTCATCGCCTCATCGAGGTTGTGTTCGATCAGCAGGATGGCATGGGTGCGCTCGGCCGCGATCTCGCCGAGCAACGCATAGACGTCGACTACGCCCTGCGGATCGAGGTTCGCGGTCGGCTCGTCGAGCACGATGACCCGCGAGCCCAGCGCCAGTGCGCAGGCGATGGCCAGCCGCTGTCGACCGCCTCCGCTGAGGTCGCCCGGATCGTCTCGGCGGCGGTCCCACAAATCGACGCGGCGCAGCGCGCGCTCGGCGGCGGCCAGGACCTCTTCGCGAGGTCTCTGCAGGTTCTCGAGCCCGAAGCAGGCTTCGTCGAGCACGGTGGCGGCGACGATCTGCGCGTCGGAATCCTGAAAGACCATCGCCACATCTGTGGCGATCTGCGCGACACGGGAACGCGCGACGTCCGTTCCCGCCACGATGACCGAGCCGCTGACGGTCGCTGACACCTCATGAGGGATCAGACCGTCGAGCGTGAGCGCCAGAGTCGACTTTCCGGCGCCAGAGGGCCCGAGCAGCAGCGCGACCTCGCCGGTCTGCAGGTCGAAGGTGACGCCGTCAGGCGCCGTCTGTGCGCGTTCCGGATAGGTGACTCCGAGGTCGCGCACCTGCACGATGGTCTCGCCCCCGACGGGCAGGGATGAGCGCGCACACATGCCTCAATGGTGGCAGCGCCCAGCGCTGCACACAAGTGTCACCTGTCGAGGTCGCCGAAGAGGGCGTCGACGTCGGCCGGGTCGACGTCAGTGAGTCGAGACGGGTTCCAGACGGGGTTGCGGTCTTTGTCGATGACCTGTGCACGCACTCCTTCGCGAAAGTCGGGCCGGGCCGTGAGCCCGCTGCACAGACGCAGATCAGTCTCGAACACCTGCTCCAGCGTGCTCTCGGCAGCCAGCTGCAGTGCTCGCTCGGTCACGATCAGTGAGAACGGGCACATGCCGGCGATCAGGTCGGCGGCCTCGTCGGCGCCGTCATCGCCGTGATCGTGCAACGATGCGATCACCTTCGAGGGAGACGTATCGGCGAAGGCCTCGTCGATGCCCGCCTGATTGCGCACCAGCACCGAAGCCGGCGGCTCCACCGCAGAACTGCTGATGACCCGTCGCGTGTTCTCAAGGGCTTCGTCACCGGTGCCGACTCCGGCGATCAGCCCGTCGACGACGTCGCCGAGGTAGTCGCTCGGAACGAAGTGGCCGGCGAAGCCCATCGCAATCGCATCGGAGCCGGTCATCTCGCCCGCCGTGTAGGCGAGCAGGTGGCCGAGGCGACCAGGAGCCCGAGCCAGCAGCCAGGTGGCGCCGACATCCGGCATCAGGCCGATGCGCACTTCGGGCATCGCCACGCGAGAGCGCTCGGTCACCACGGGGAACGCACTGTGCGCGCTGATGCCGACGCCTGCGCCCATCGTGATGCCGTCCATGAAGGCCACGACGGGTTTGGGATACCGCGCGATGCAGAGGTCGAGTGAATACTCGGCGTCGAAGAAGTCATAGCGTTCGAAGGCGGACGCCTGCGAGAGCGCCCGGATGTCGGCACCAGAGCACAGCCCTCGAGCACCGGCACCGCGAATCAGCACCGCCTGCACCTGGTCGTCGTCGATCCATTCGTCGAGCTGGCTGTGAATGGTCGCGATCATGTCAGAGGTCAGCGCATTGATGGCACGTTCCCGATTGAGCAGAATCTCACCGAGGTGGCCGCGCACGGTGGTCAGCACATGCGTCTGTGTCGTCTGCTCAGTGGTCATGCCCCCGATTTAAGCACGTGCTGCTGAGAAGCGCCGCACCAGTCGATGATGATATACGCTCACCGGCATGCCCCGGCCGATCGTCGCTGTCTCACCGCGGCGTCCGTCGAAGCACGTGCAGTGCTCACGACTTCATCCGGACGTCACGTGTGTGGGCTAGGTTTAACCGCATGAACGCACACACTCCCGACCACGACGCCTCCTCGCGGCGAGGCGGCACCGGCGCTGCCTTCGACGCCCACGACGCCGAGCAGTACGACGATCGGCCTTTGGGCAATCGCCATCACATGAACTTCTACACCCGCCGCTGGGTGCGCCCCGAGGATCTCAACGCGAACGGCACGCTCTTCGGCGGATCGCTGCTGAAATGGATCGACGAAGAAGCCGCCATCTACGCGATCGTGCAGCTCGGCAACGAACGCTGCGTCACGAAGTTCTACTCCGAGATCAACTTCGTCTCGAGCGCCTGGCAGGGTGATCTGATCGAGATGGGTCTGGTCGCCACGAAGTTCGGCCGCACGTCGCTGACGATGAGCTGCATCGTGCGCAACATGATCACGCGCAAGACGATTCTCACCATCAACGAGATCGTGTTCGTGAACCTCGGCCCCGACGGCAAGCCCGCCCCTCATGGCTACACCGAGATCACGTATCTGCGCGACCGCATCCCCAAGCGCACCGGCGGGCCGATTCCCCGCGCGCCCATCACCGAAGTGCTCCCGGTCGTTCATCCCGAAGACGCGCATTCAGTCGACATCAACGACGACCGGGCGCGCTGAGCGCACACCAGGTGACGGCCTCCGTCAGCGTCGGCGGTTTCAGAGATCGAGTTCGCGGTTGCCGAAGTTGCGACGGTAGTCGGGGTAGTACGACAGCCAGAGCTTCCACATGTTGAGCCGACGTCGCAGCCCGAGATCACGTCGATAGAAGACCGTGCTGCCCCATCGGCCTTCGCGAATGAGCTGCAGCGCCTCAGCCTTCAGCTGACCTTCAGCGGCGTACCGTTTCAGGATGGGCCGGGGAACTCCGACCCACAGTGCGTGCTCCCGCCCGTAGACGGTCTCGCCGTACTCCTGCTCGACGACGTCGCGCACCAGCCACCGCGCCAGGTTGAGACCGGCGAGCGTGGTGAAGAAGCTGCTGCGTCCCTGGCGCGGGTTCAGCTCGAAGAATCGGTATCGCCCGTCGCGGGGGTCGAGCTTCATGTCGAAGTTCACGAAGCCCACGTATCCGATGGCCTCGAGAAAACGTTTCGCCTGAGCATAGACGGCGTCATTGCTCTCTGACACGATCGCGACGTAGTTGCCGATGCTCGCCGGCGCATAGTCTTCCAGCAGCGGGTTGCCGAGACTCATCATGGCCACGGTACCGTCACGGTTGACGTAGGCGTTCAGCACCCGCATCTGCGAGTCGTCGCCGGGCACGAAGTCCTGCAGAATGAGCTCTCCGGGGTACCCGGCAGAGAAGATCCGTCGCACCGTCTCGTCCAGCTGCTGCCGATTCGCCAGCACATAGGCCTTCTTGCGCCCAGGAAACTGGCAGTCGAGGTAGGCGACGCTGTCAGCCGGTTTCAGCGCGATCGGAAACTCGCTCGGCAGTTCGATCGGGGTGCCTGAGACGAACTGCTGCCGACTGTAGGTTCGGGTGACTGGGTGGTCCAGGCCGTGCTGCTCGCACAGTCGGTAGAACGAGGCTTTGTCGACGAGGCTCGCCAGCAGTTCGTCATCGATCATCACGAAGTCGAACCACTCTGCAAGCGTCTCTCGATGGGCCGAGAGCAGAGCCGAGTACGCATCGCCGCACGGAACCAGCAACAGGCTGCGATTCGGGTCAGCCGCCCGTTCGCGTCGGCCCAGTTCGCTGAGCACCCGCACGAACCCGTCGTCCGATGCGAATTCGCTGTCGATGCTCACCTGCACGATTTTCGAGTCGCGCGTCGGCGTCAGCGGGAACGATCCCAGCGCCCATGAGACCACACCGTATTCCTCGTGGAACGAGCGAGCCATGCCATAGGCGTTGATGTCCGTGCCGAGCAGCACAGGCTGAAACCGATGTGTCGTTGTGGCGGTCATATCATCCTCACTGGGTGTCTGACGCTGCCGGGAAGCCCTGCGTCGCTGCAATTGTAGTCGGGGGCACGCCGTACACTGAGTCTGCGGCCGTCGGGCGCATCTCTGCGTCCTCAAGCCCCGGTGACCAGACGAATCGGCCACGGCGAACACACGAAGGAGACCCACGTGAGACCAGATGTCGGTGTGATCGGCGGTATGGGGCCAGACGCCGCCATCCTCTTTCTGCACACGCTCACCGGCATGACGAAGGTCGCGAGCGATCAGGATCACCTCGATGTCGAGTTGCTGCAGCACTGCAGCATCCCTGATCGCACGGCCTACATCCTCGATCACACCCAGCCGAACCCGGTCGTCCCGATTCTCGACGACGTGCGCGAGCTCAACCGTCGGCAGGTGCAGGTGATCGCCATTCCGTGTAACACTGCGCATTTCTTCTTTGACGAGATCTCGGCCGCAAGCGAGGCTCCCGTGCTGAACATGATCGATCTGACTGCGGCTCACGTGGCCGAACTCGTGCCTCCGGGCAGCAGCGTCGGCGTGCTGGGCACCCGCGGCACGATCTCGTCAGGTCTGTACCAGCATGCCCTTGAAGCCGTCGGCCTGCATGCGCTGAACCCGAGCGAAGCCGTCCAACATGACGTCGACACCCTTATCTTCGACCAGGTCAAGGCGAACCAGCCGCTCGATCGTGACCTCTATATGAGCGTGCTCGAGCGCACGATGCAAGCCGGAGCTCAGATCGCGCTCATCGGCTGCACCGAGCTGAGCGTGCCTGAACACGCGTTCGCGCATGACTACGCGAGTGTGGATGCACTCGACGTGCTGGCCCGCGCGACCATCGTGAGGGCAGGTGGCACGCTGAAGCTCTGAGAGCTGCTCCGGGAGGGTTCAGTGCCCTCAGATGTACATCGCCGGATCGCGGAACTGTTCCATGTCTTCGGGCTCGACGTTCGCCGCTGAACGGCCCGGCCTCGTCGATCCCGGGGAGAGCCCGTCGATCGTGGTGCGGTCTGAGGACGCCGGGCTGAGCCCGTCGCGCCGACTCTCTACGTCTCGTGGCCGGGTCTGCGGGCGCGGGCGCGGCTTGGCCGGAATGCCGACCAGCAGCGAGTCGGGTGGTGCGCTTTTGACGACGACGGCGTTGGCTCCGATCGACGAGTGCGAGCCGATGGTCACCGGCCCGAGCACCTTGGCACCCGCGCCGATCAGCACATGATCGCCGATGGTCGGGTGCCGTTTCTCAGCCGCCAGGCTGGTGCCGCCGAGAGTCACCCCGTGATAGATCATCACATCGTCGCCGACCTCAGCCGTCTCGCCGATCACCACTCCCATGCCGTGATCGATGAAGAAGCGCCGCCCGATGCGCGCGCCCGGATGAATCTCGATACCGGTGAGAAAACGGCTCAGCTGTGAGACGAACCGCGCAGGCCCTTTCGCGTGATGGCTCCACAGCCAGTGGGCAAGACGATGGTTCCAGATCGCGTGCAGGCCCGAATAGAGAAAGAAGATGCCGGCCGCCGACCGCGCCGCAGGATCGTGTCGACGAGCGTTGTCGATGTCTTCCCGGAGTCTGCTGAACACGCCCACGACTCTATCTGCTGTGCCGTCGACCTGGTCAATCGGCTCAGCAGACGCAGCACCGGTCACGACCGACATCTTCGCATCGACTCAGTCGAGCAGATCGCTGTACAGCGACGTCGACAGGTAGCGCTCCCCGAAGTCCGGGATGATCACCACGATGGTCTTGCCCGCAGCCTCGGGACGCTTGGCCACCTCGAGTGCCGCCCATGTCGCGGCACCTGCCGAGATGCCGGCGAGGATGCCCTCTTCGCTGGCCAGCGCGCGTGCGGTCGCCGTCGCATCGGAGAATTCCACGTCGATGATCTCGTCGCAGAGCTCGGTGTCGAGCACATCGGGCACGAAGTTCGCTCCGATGCCCTGAATCTTGTGCGGCCCAGGCTTTCCGCCGTTGAGAATCGGCGAGTCGCTGGGCTCGACGCCGATCACCTTGGCTTCTGGATTCGCTGCCTTGATGATCTGGCCTGCTCCGGTCAGGGTGCCGCCGGTGCCGATGCCGGCGATGAAGTAGTCGACGCGCCCTTTGGTCGCCTCGACGATCTCAGGGCCGGTGGTCGCACGGTGCACGGCGGCGTTTGCGGGGTTTGCGAACTGGCTCGCAAGAATGGCGTTGTCGCTCTGCTCGACGAGTTCCTTCGCCTTGGCGACAGCCCCTTTCATGCCCTCAGAGCCGGGTGTGAGCACGATCTCTGCACCGTACGCACGGGCGAGCACGCGGCGCTCGACCGACATGGTCTCAGGCATCGTGAGAACGACATGGTAGCCCTTGGCCGCGCCGACGAATGCCAGGCCGATGCCGGTGTTGCCGCTGGTGCCCTCGACGATGGTGCCGCCGGGTTTCAGCTCGCCGCTGCGTTCGGCGGCCTCGACGATCGCCGAGGCAAGGCGGTCTTTGACGCTGCCTGCGGGGTTGGTGAACTCGACTTTGGCGAGCACGTCGGCAGCGCTGTCACCCGGCAGTCTGTGCAGGCGCACCAGTGGGGTGTTGCCGATCGTATCGAGGATGCTGTCGTGAATCTCAGCCATGTCGTGATGCCTTCCGCCGGTCTCTTCGCACACGCCGAACGGCGCGCCTCTCGCAGACTATCGAGCGTCTACGGCATCCCGACGAACCGGCCGTCGCACTTCGTAACAGAGAGTCAGATCGGCAGCGCCCAGTCGACGCCCTGTCCCTCCTGCTGCTGCAGCCAGTCGGATGCGCGACTGAACGGGTGCGATCCGAAGAAGCCTCGGTAGGCCGAGAGCGGGCTGGGATGCGCCGACTCGATCAGATGCGCATTGGGCAGCATCGGCGCCGCGCTGCGCGCATCTCGCCCCCAGAGAATGGCGACCAGCGGGCGATCGCGCTCACCGAGCGCCCGAATGGCACGCTCCGTGACCTGCTCCCAACCGATGCCGCGGTGCGAGGCCGGTCGGCCGAGTTCGCAGGTGAGCACGCGGTTCAGCAGCATCACGCCCTGTCGCTCCCACGGCGTGAGGTCGCCGTTCGCCGGCGTCGGCGCACCGATGTCGTCGTGCAGCTCGGTGAAGATGTTCTGCAGCGACTTCGGCACCGGCCGCACGTCGGGCCGCACCGAGAACGAGAGCCCCATCGCATGACCGGGCGTCGGATATGGATCCTGCCCCACGATCAGCACCCGCACGGCGTCGAGCGGCTGTTGAAAGGCACGGAACACGTGGGCCCCGCCAGGAGCGTAGTGGCGCCCGTCGGAGACTTCGCCGCGCAGGAACTCGCCAATGTGCGCGATGCGCTCGGTCTCAGGCGCGAGCACCGGTGCCCATGACGGGTCGACCAGATCGGTGACCGGGTGCGGATGCCGCTGGGGATCGGTCACGACAGCTTCGGACGCAACGGGCCTCGATGCAGCTTGTGCTGCGCCGACTGGGCGACCGGACGCACCACGACCAAGTCGAGGTTGATGTGCGGCGGCAGCTCGATCGTCTGCACGTTCACCAGAGCGATGTCTTCGGCGCTCAGTGGATGATCCACATCGGCGTAGACGTCGTCGGCCTTCGCTTGGTCGCCGTGCAGCCGCTTCAGCGAGAACTCCTCGGTGTGCACCAGTCCCGGAGCAATCGCAATGACACGGATCGGCTCGCCGCTGAGCTCAAGCCGCAGCGTGTCGACGAGCGCCTGCTCGGCGTGTTTGGCCGCGGTGTACCCGCCGCCGCCTTCGTAGACGCCAAGCCCGGCCGTCGAGGTCAGGGTAAGGATGCTGGCCCAACCGTGCTCGGCTGCGGTGCGTCGCAGCACCGGCAGCAGCGCCTGGGTCACACGCAGCGTCGCCACGGTGTTGATCTCATACATCTGAACCCAGTCTTCGACACGACCGCGCTCGACCGGGTCGACGCCGATGGCTCCACCGGTGATGTTCAGCAGCGCGTCCAGCCGACCATGCTCGTCGACGAACTCGGCAAGCGCCTGCACCTCGGCTGGCGACGTCAGGTCGGCGGCGAACGGAATCGCTCCGGTCTGCGCCGCAAGCTCGTCGAGCCGCTCGGCACGGCGAGCCACGGCGATGACCTGCCAGCCGTGTTCGCGCAGCAGTGCCGCCGTCGCGCGCCCGATGCCGCTGCTGGCGCCGGTCACCAGCGCCGTGCGCTGTCGGTCGTCGGTCTCGTCGAGCTCGACGACGCTCGCGCTGAGCGGGAGATGGGATGCCTGCGGTTCTGGGGTCGCTGGTGTCATGCAGAACATCCTAGATGCTGCCCTTCGCAGAATTGCTGACTTGATAAAATACGGTGATTCACCCATTCGGCAGAGGCGGCCTTCACATGCAGCAGTACGGCGACGGCCGAGCACACGCGCACCGCATCGATCGGGCACGCGACAACGACAGCGACCTCTTCTCGCCGGTCACCGACCGCATGATCGCCCGCGTCGCCGGCAAACCTCCCGTAACCGGGGCCTGGCTGGTCGGCGATCCTCCGGGGCGCCGACAGTTCGTGCACGTCGGCAAGCAGGATCTCGAGTTCGGCGGGCACCTCGACTGCGTGCGCGTCGCATACGAGACTTGGGGCGAGCTGAACGCCGACCACAGTAACGCCGTGCTCGTTCTGCACGCGCTGACCGGTGACAGCCACGTCGCCGGCGTGCGAGAACTCGGGCATCACACCGCCGGCTGGTGGGCCGATCAGATCGGCCCTGGGCGCCCGATCGACACCGATCGCTTCTATGTGGTGTGCGCGAATGTGCTTGGCGGCTGTCAGGGTACGACGGGGCCGAGCACGATGCGCCCTTCCGGTCAGCCGTGGGGATCACAGTTTCCGTACGTCTCGATCCGTGACATCGTGCACGCGAGTCACAACTTCTCGACCACCCTCGGCATCGACCGCTGGCACACCGTGATCGGCCCCTCGATGGGCGGCATGCAGGCGCTGGAGTGGGCGATCATGTATCCCGACGACGTCGAACGACTCGTGGTCATCGCCGCACCGGCGGTCACGAGCGCCGACCGCATCGCCGTGAACTCGGTGCAGGTCGACATGATCCGCAGCGACCCCGACTACCTCGGCGGCGACTACTACGACCTTCCCGAAGGGCGCGGCCCGTGGCATTCGCTGGCGCTCGCCCGTCGGGTCGCCGTCACCAGCTACCGCAGCGCCGAAGAGTTCAACACCCGTTTCGGCCGTTCGGCCCAGTCCGGCGTCTCACCGCTGGGCAAAGGCGGACGCTTCGCCATTGAGTCGTACCTTGACTTTCACGGCAACAAGTTCACTCGGCGTTTCGACGCGAACACCTACATCACCATGCTGGAGGCGATGAACTCGCACGACATCGGCCGTGACCGCGGCGGGGTCGTCGAAGCGCTCGGCAGCATCACGGCGAAGTCATTGGTCGTCGGCATCGACTCCGACCGCCTCTACGGCATCGACGAGCAGCACGCCATCGTCGCAGGTCTGCGCACGCACATCGCCGGCGACGAAGCGGTCGTGGTGCACTCCCCCTACGGGCACGACTCGTTCCTCATCGAGCGAGAGGCGATCGGGGCGCAGCTCGAACGGATCCTCGCGGCCTGAGCTCGGCCACGGCCCAGATCAGCAGCACCACCAGCAGCAGGTTGCGCACGGTGATCACCCAGAGCATCCACGCGCTCAGATTCAGCAGGTAGCCGTACCATGACGGGTAGATCACCTGTGTGAGCACTCCGATCATGGACGTCAGCGCCATCGGCACCCACCAGCGCGGCGGCCGCACCGCGGCGAGCAGCAGCACGGGTGCCACCAGCCACACCTCGAACTGCGGCGACCCCACCTTGTTGCACACGATGAAAGTCGTCACGAGCGCAAGCGACGCCCAGGCGAACACCTGCAGCCGGTCGACGCCGGCGCGCTGCAGCCGCCAGGCGAGCAGGGTGATCGCCAGCACCATGATGCCCATCAGCACTGTGACGGTCGTCGCGATGACGGGTGACGACGCACTGATCAGCTCGTTGGTGTATATCTCGTGGTTGTAGACGACGGCACCGTCGCCCGAACGCGCCCGCCACAGTCCGACGGTCGCGCCGACCGCCTCGATCTGCAGATTGCGCGAGGCCTGACCGCCGACGAAGCCGAGCAGGTTGGCGACGCCGCCGAAGCCGCGCCCGCTGACGAGGGATGCGATGGCTGCCACGACGGCGAGGCCTCCGGTCAGCGCGACGCCGGGTGCGATCAGCGCGCGCAGCATCCGCCGGCCCCGCCCCCAGAACGACGTGACGGCAGCCGCGAGCACAGCCGCCGGCCAGACCTTGACCCACGTGCCGACGGCCAGCAGCAGCCCGGCGAGCGCCGGGCGATGTTCGAGCAGCGACAGCGCGATGACGACCAGAGCGAGCGCAACCGTATCGATGCGCCCCAACGCGACCGGCCCGAGCAGCAGCAGGTAGACCGCCCACCACCATGCGGTACGCATGCGGCGCTCGTTGCGGAACCCCTCGGTGAAGACGCCGAGCGCGACGACGTTCAGCAGAGTGACCATGATCAGCCAGCTGAACGTGTAGTCCAAGCCGGTCGAGGCCCAGAGCGTCAGTGGCAGGAGCATCGGCACCAGGGCGAGCGCCGGATAGACCCATGGGTCGGTGATGCCGTACCAGGTGCCGTACCGGACTGCGTCGAACGACCAGAGGTGATAGACGCTGGTGACGTCGCCGAAGGGCGCCCCGTACTGATGGCGACCGCTCAGTGCGAGCCAGAGGTGCACCATGAGGAACGCCACGATGAGCACAGTCGGTCGTGCGGCAACCCGGCTGACGACGGTCATGAGTCTCGTTCGCCGGGGCGCGGCCATCACATCGGTCGAATCCGTCTTCGGTGCGCTGCTCGTCATCGAAGGTTCAGTTTACCGGGCGCTGCCGACGTGCTCATCCGGCAGCGACGTCTCTGTCCCCGTGCTCTGCATCTCTGCGGCGTCTGACCAGCTGATGCGGGCGAGAGCAGACCGATGGTCAGTTCTTTCGGTCGGCTCTGCCGCCGCGACCCAGCAGCCAGCCGATCAGAATGCCGATGAGCAGCAGGATCACGGTGAAGATCCAGAACGAGCCGCTGAGCTGCATGCCGAAGAGCACCAGCGTCACCGTCGAGGTGTTCTGGAAGATGAAGATCAGGGCGAGCACGACGAGCACCAGCGCGGGCCAGGTCTTCTTGAGCCACCCGCCGACCCGCTCGCCAGCGGTGACCTCGTGGTGCGGTGTGGGGTTTCTCTTGTCAGCCATGATCTCTTCCTGCCTGTGTCTGGGGCTGATCGCTCCGATCGACCCCACAGTTCCCTGTGCTCAACAGTATGACCGTTCTCATGCTCCTGCGCAGAAATGCGGTCGTATGCGATGCGCTCTGCGGACGACGGCCTTCGATACACTGTGGCTCAGAGACGTATGCCGTCCGTCATGTTCGCCAGATGAGAAGGATCACGATGAGTTCCGTTCCCCCTGAAAACCCGACGACTCCGCCGGCGAACTGGTATCCGGATCCGGCTCAGACCGGCTGGCTGCGCTGGTGGGACGGCTCCCAGTGGACCGAGCACACCGCACCAGATCAGCAGGCGGTTGCCCCCGGATACGGCTCGCCCACCCCGCGTAAAGGCAAGACCGGGCTCATCGTCGGCATCGCCGTGGCCGGTGTGCTGCTTCTGGCCGGAATCGCCATCGGCCTGTTCGCGGTGATCGGCAACGCCACGAGCAGCCCCAAAGAGGTCGTCGCGAAAGCCATCGCATCGGCCGAGAGCGGGGACTGCGACGGCGCCGCCGAGTACTACACGTCGTCGATGGCCTCGCAGATCAAGGCAGGCTGCAGCCAGATCGGCAGCCTGCCGAACGGTCTGAACGACAGCGGCTCGGGCTCTGACACCACGAACGGCATGGGCATCTCGAACGACTTCTCGTCAGAGAGCATCACCGGCGACTCCGCCACGGTGACCTACGACGTCGACGGCGAGTCCGGCTCCGGACTCACGAAGGTCACCGTCTCAGGCACATACGACTACAAGCTGGTCAAAGAGAGCGGCAGCTGGAAGATTTCGGGCATCGACACCTCGAACATGAAGATCGACGTGCCGGGGCTGGGCGACCTCAGCAAGCGCTACGGCGACTTGGGCAGGCAGTACAACAACGATCTGAACCAGGACTACGGAGACCTGGGCGATTTGGGCGACCTGGGCGACCTAGGTCAGTACGGCAGCGGTTCGGGCTCCGGCGCAGGGACCGGAGCGGGCGCCACCCGCCTCGGCACCACTATCTGACCGCTGGCCGCCGAGCCGGCGCGCCCACCGCATCCGCCCGCCCCGCGACATGGCGGAGACAGCAGAGACGGCGACAAGACGAGCAGGGCCGCACCCACCACATGTGGGTCGCGGCCCTGCTGTCATCTCAGCCGATCAGGCGACCGGCCAACGCTCAGGCCTCGACGCCGAGCTTCTCACGCTCGGCACGGGCGGCGGCGACCATGTCGGTCAGCGCAGGCACCACCTCTTCGTAGCGGCGTGTCTTCAGCCCGCAGTCGGGGTTGACCCACAGCAGCTGGTCGGGGATCGACTCGAGCGCGATGTCGAGCAGCCCCTCGATGTCGGCCTCAGTGGGCACGCGCGGCGAGTGGATGTCGTAGACGCCCGGCCCGACCCCGCGGCTGAAGCCGGCGGCCTTGATGTCGCGCACGATGTCCATCTTCGAGCGCTCGGCCTCGACCGAGGTCACGTCGGCGTCGAGCCCGTCGACGGCGTCGATGACCTGGCCGAACTCCGAGTAGCAGAGGTGGGTGTGAATCTGCGTGCGGTCGGCGGCGCCGGCGGTCGCCAGACGGAACGACCCGACCGACCACTTGAGATAGTCGGCGTGGTCTGCGCGCTTCAGCGGCAGCAGCTCGCGGATGGCCGGCTCGTCGACCTGTACGATGTCGATGCCCGCGGCCTCGAGATCGGCGATCTCGTCGCGCAGCGCCAAGGCGACCTGGTCGGCGGTGACGCCCTTCGGCTGATCGTCACGCACGAACGACCAGGCCAGAATCGTCACCGGGCCGGTGAGCATGCCCTTGACCTGCTTCTCGGTGAGCGACTGCGCATAGCTGATCCACTCGACCGTGAACGGCTTCGGGCGCACCACGTCGCCCCAGAGGATGCTCGGGCGCGTACAGCGCGACCCGTACGACTGCACCCAGCCGTTCTCGGTCACGTCGAAGCCCTCGAAGTTCTCGGCGAAGTACTGCACCATGTCGTTGCGCTCGGCCTCGCCGTGCACGAGTACGTCAAGACCGATCTCTTCCTGCAACTTCACGACGTCGGCGATGTGCCCCCTGATCTGCTCGTTGTAGGCGGCCTCGTCGATCTCACCCTTGGTGAACTGCGAGCGCGTGCGGCGGATCTCCGGCGTCTGCGGGAACGATCCGATGGTGGTCGTCGGCAGCAGCGGCAGCCCCAGCTCGGCCTGCTGCACCTGCGCACGCTCGGCGTACGGGGTGCGTGTGAAGTCGGCGTCGGTGAGGGCCGAGATGCGTGCACCCACCTCGGGGCGGTGCACGCCGGCATGCTCAGCGCGGGATGCCAGCGCGGCAGCCGCTTCGTCGAACGCTGCCTGCACCCCCGCTTTGTCGCCGTCGTAGGCGCGGGCGAGTGTGACGATCTCGACGACCTTCTCTGCTGCGAAGGCCAGCCAGGAGCGCAGTTCGTCGCTCAGCTTCGACTCATCGTCGAGCGTGTGCGGCACATGGAACAGCGAGGTCGAGCTCGAGGCCACGACTCGACCCGCCAGCGGGCGCAGCTCTTCGAGCTTCGCGAGCGCGGCATCCAGATCGGCACGCCAGATGTTGTGGCCGTTGATCACACCGGCGACCACCACTTTGTCTTTGAGTCCGGTCACGCCGGGGGTGTCTGCGGCAGGCACGTCGCCTTCGACCAGGTCGAGTGCGATGCCCTCGATCGGGGCCTCGGCCAGTGCAGGCAGTGCCTCGTCGAGAGCGGCGTACGACGCCTGGGCGAGAATCTGCGGGCGGGCCTCGAGCGCGCCGAGCACCTCGTAGGCGTGCTTCGCCGCTGCGATGAGCTTCGGGCGGTCACTGGGCAGCAGCTCGCTGACCAGCGCCGACTCGTCGAGCTGCACCCACGGCGCATCGAGCTCGGCGAGGCCGGCGAGCACCTCGGCGTAGACCGGCAGCAGGTCGTCGAGGCGGTCGATCGGGTCGAAGCCCTCAGGAGCGTCGGCCGTCGGCTTCGCCAGCGCGAGCAGCGTGACCGGGCCGACGATGACCGGACGGGTCACGAACCCGTGCGAGAGCGCCTCGGCGAAGAGCAGGGCCGGCTGATCGCTGCCCTGGCGGAAGGTGGTGTCGGGCCCGATCTCGGGCACGAGGTAGTGGTAGTTCGTGTCGAACCATTTGGTCATTTCAAGCGGCTGCACGCGGTCCACTCCGCGAGCGGCGGCGAAGTAGCCGTCGAGGCTCAGGCTGCCGTCTTCGTCGACCCACTGGTCGAAGCGCTTCGGCAGGGCGCCCACGAGCACGGTGGCGTCGAGCACCTGGTCGTAGTAGGAGAAGTCGCTGGCGATGCTGGCGTTGTGCGCCTCGAACCCGAGGTCGTGGAGACGGCGCCAGTTGGTCGCACGGATCTCGGCTGCCGTCTCGGCCAGCTCCTGTGCCTCGATGCGGCCGCCCCAGTAGCGCTCGAGCGCCTTCTTGAGCTCTCGGCTGCGACCGATGCGCGGGTAGCCTAGTGCAGTGCCGCCTTCAAGGCCGGCCCCTGTGTGTTGAGTAGCCATGGTTCTCTTCCTGTGTTCTGGCCGAGCGCACCTGCAGGCGAAGAGCTGAGGGCGTCGAACACCCTGAGCGCGGTCGGCTCGTCATTCATGGTGAACAGCTGTATGCCCGGGGCTCCGGCTCGCGCCAGCTTCTCAGCCAGCTCAACTGTGTTCTGCACCGCGATGTCGCGGCGAGTCTGTGCATCCGGTGCGGCGCCGAGCGCTGCAGCGAGCGCAGGCGGCGGGGTCAGCCCGGAGAGTTCTGAGATGCGCTCGAGACGGCGCACCGTGGTCGTGGGGGTGAGGCCGGGAACGATCGGCAGCGTCGCACCCGTCTCAGCGACCAGGTCGAGAAAGCGCGCGTAGTCCTCGGCGTCGAAGAAGTGCTGCGTGATCGCGAAGTCTGCACCCGCCTGCTGTTTGCGGGCGACGTTCTCGGCGTCTTCGCGCAGATCTTGACTGTCGGGATGCCCGGTCGGGAACGCTGCGCCGACGATGCGGATGCGCTGCCCCGCCGCTTCGGCACGCTGGCTCACTCGCGCGATCAGGTCGGTGGCGTGCGGCAGCACCAGGCCGCTGCCGTCGTCCCGGGCGTCGCCGCGCAGAGCGAGGATGCCCGTGACACCGGCTTCGAGCAGCTCGTCGATCGTCTCGTCGAGCTCGCGCAGAGACGTGGCCTGACAGGTGAGGTGTGCATAGGTGGGCACTCCGGACTGTGCGATCCAGGTGACCAGCTCTTTCGTGCCCTCCTGACGGCTGCCCGCCGCGCCGTAGGTCACTGTGACGAAGTCGGGACCGAGTTTCAGGAGCTTGCGCACTGCGGCGACGTTGCGTCGCAGCTGCGGCACTCCCCTGGCTGGGAAGACTTCGAGCGAGAGCGTGGGCGCTTCGACGCTCGGCAGGGTGTCCCATGCGGGCGTGATGTGCGCTGCGGGCGCATGCAGAGCATCCGCCGCATCATCGCCGTCGTCGAACGCGTCTTCGCCGGACAGACCGAAGCGACTCGCGCTGAAGCGGCGCTCAGCAATAGGCTCTTCGGCGCTGGCTCCGGTCGAGACGGCAGCATCGTTCGACCGCGCGACCTGGGGTCGACGGTCTGCTGCGGGCTGCGCGCTGGCGGTCATAGTGGTCTCATCGTATTCTGCGTCGCTGCGCCGATGCCACACGTGTGACGTCACGTTACATCGCGGGGCGCTTCGGGGGTCTGGTTTCGGTGCGGTTGTCGGCGAGATGGTTCCGGTGCGGTTGTCGGCAAGATCGTTTCAGAGCAATTCGGGCATCGAGAGCACAGAAGACGCGGCCAAAACCGATTGATACGCACGTCTTCTGCACACTCGCCGACATTGAACGGGTTCTGCACTCTCGGGGCGGCATCCCCGGGGCTCAGAGCAGGTTCTGCACTCTCGGGAGCTGCCGCGATCACACCTCACCGCCACGGATTGGCAGAAAGGGGGCATTTTCGAGCGATCCCGGTACATTCCGTGCAATCCGTGCGGCTACACTCTGGGCGATCCGTGGTGCCCGCATTCCGTGCAATTTCGTGGCGACGCCGACCAGCCGAGGCAGCTCAGCAAGCGGGTTTCTGAGCAAAGAGACTGATCTGTGGCTGCACGTCTGGGCTGTTGCGCAGCTGAAAGTCGAAGTTCGAGGCACAAGACCGCGTCGGCAAGCAGAGCGACCCGAGAATCCGTGCAGGTGGCTGAGCGGCTCACCGTTCTGATACCCTTACAGGCGGTCACAGACCATGCGGCTGTAGCTCAATGGTAGAGCGCACGCTTCCCAAGCCTGATACGCGGGTTCGATTCCCGTCAGCCGCTCCATTCGGCTCCGTCTGCAGCAGAGCTCGCACCAGTCAGCCGCTCGACCGGCCCCAGCAACACGCGCGCCGAGCATCCGCTCACTCCCAACACCCGGTCAGCTCGACCAGTCGCGCCCGTCCCTGCGAGTACACCACTGTGCCCACTTCGGGCGGAATGTCGCTCAACCCGGGCTTCTTCACGTTGTCGACGATCGCGTCGCCGAAGTCGAGCACGAAGTGCAGATCGTTCGCACGCACGATCGGGCATGTGCGATCCTTCCAGCTGGCATCGCTCAAGTGCCAGTCCAGCGTCTGCAGATCGTCAGGCACATCGCTGAGAATGTGCACGCGCGTCACCGGCACGTTCTCAAAGGCATAGGCGAGCGCACCTCCGTTGCCCGGGTCGACCAGCACGGTCTGCCCCGTCGGCACGAAGTCACGCAGGTGCGTGAGAACATCGCGCTCATCGGTGTTCAGCAGCTTCGACGTCGGCGCGATGACGTAGTCACGCTGCGCCCAGCTCACCACCTGTGCGATCGCCCCGTTGCGAATCGGCAGCACAAGCACCGCGGCCAGCATCAGCAGCAGCACCCCAGCCACCGCCCGCCGCATGGCCTGCGCAGACCGTGACAGTCGATGAGCGTGCTTCGGCCCGATGCGCATGACCACGATCGTCACCAGCGCCCAGACCGTCGTGAAACCGATGACGGCCAACGGCAGAAAGCCGAACACCGTGAGCCCGGCGATGCGCTTCGGGTCGCGGTAGAACCCGGCGGTGAGCACGTCGCGCAGCAGCGGAACCGGCGACGCCACCACCACCAGATACAGCACCACGGTGAACCCGAACACGATGATCGGCCACCACCGCCGCGAGCGCAGGCAGCGCACCAGCCCGATCAGCGCCAGCACGCTGACTGCGATGGCCGCGGGGCGGTCGACCGGTCCGTTCGTCACGATGTCTGCCAGAGCGTCGCGCAGGTTCTCGTCGGCCTTCCACGGTGCCACGTCGAGCCCGGTGCGCAGCACGCCCCACAGCAGCACGAACACGCCGGCGACCGACCAGATCGTGATGCGGGTGCCGCGCACGCCCAGCCAGTCGACGAGCGTTTCGGCGGAGGCCCCGCTCACTCCCGCCTCTGCGCCGCCGGCCCGCAGTCGGCGCAGCTGCGGTCCCAGCGTCGCGAAGACGATCATGGCGGCGAACCCCACGGCGGCAAGCAGCGAGTTCGGGTGTGCGAGAGCGAGCCCCGGCAGCACGAGCAGCAGGGCGGCTGCCGCATTCAGACGGTGCCGAACCGAGTCAGGCCGCTGACGGCAGATCGAGAGCGTGAGCGCCAGCGCCGCGGCGATCAGCGAGTTACCCAGCAGGTTCGGGTAGAGCGGCCCCCAGTGCAGAAACAGCCAGGGGAACGCCGGAAAGCAGGCGCTCAGCAGACCGCCGGCGAGGCTGCTCGCCAGGTTCGGCCCGCCGATGGCCTGTGCGAGCCAGATCGCTCCGAGCGGCCAGATCACGGCGCTCACCACAAGCGCCACGACGTTCGTGGCCTGCGGCACGCCGATTCCGCTGAGCTGTGCGACCAAAGCCACCACGTCGTGCCAGGCGGCCGGGTAGAACGACGAGTTGTTGGCCTTGTTCGTGATCGACCACAGTGTCAGCGACGATCCGTCTCCGCTGTCGAGAATCGCGCGCACGGCGTTGAGATGAAACGTCGTGTCGAACAGCTGCATGATGTACTCGGCGTCGGGCACCAGTCTGAAGAAGGTCGTCGAGATCAGCACCACCGCGGCGATGAGCGCCAGCAGCCCGGGGATCACACCGCGGCGCCAGGCACCGGTCGCCGGCTGCGACACATCGGGACCGGCCGAGACGGGCTGCGCACCGCACGCCACCGACGCCGGACGACGAGCCAGCATCCGCCGAATGACACGACGAAGCACGACGACCAGCGCGAGAGCGACCGCCCAGCCGATCAGCAGGCACCACAGCGACCAGTGCAGGCCGAGCCGAGGGGTGACGATCGCGCTGACCGCGATCACCGAGACCGATATGGGCGCAGCGGCGCCCCAGACGGCCATACCGCGCAGCCCGAGCACACGGGCGAGCACTGCGCCCGGCACGAGCAGCAGTGCGACAGCGACGAGCATGGCGGGCACCAGCTCGACCCAGGTCTGCGCCTGTGTGAGGTCCATCGTCGTTCTCTGCTCTCGTTCGTTCCCTGAGCACCTGCTGTGCACGGTCTTTCCATTCTGCCCTGCGCGATACGCTGATGTATGCAAGCGCGCGTGAACGCGCAGCCATGCACAGCACCACCACAGAGCTCGAATGGCTTCTGCATTCGAAAGGCGATTCACACATGACCGACAGCTCGACCGACGCGTCCACCGACCAGCCGGAGCTTCCTCGTCGACGGTTTCTCGGGCTCGTCGTGGGCACGCTCGTCGTCGGATCCGGAGTCGCCGCAGGCGTCGTGACCGCGGTGCAGAACCACCAGCGGGGCGCACTCGGGTTCGTCCAGACCGGCGACACCGCCGATGCCGACGCCGCGCCGGTGGTCGACGCAGGATTCGGCGAAACGGTGCCAGTGATCGCCGCAGCGGTGACCGGCCTCGGCGTGCAGCGCACCTTCACGCTCGATCCCTCAGTGTCGTTCGCCGGCCGCTGGCCCGTGCTCACCGGGCAGGATGCGTTCAACGGCCGCGTCGAGGCCTGGGTTCGCCGAGCGCTGCAGGACTACGCCCACGAGTACGCCCGTTCCGGTGGGTTCTCTCCAGTGCTCACACCGGTGCCCGGCCATGCCGACGACGGCTCATACGTCGCACCGGCAGAGGCGGTCGACACCGCCGATGCACTGCGCGCCGGCACCTCGACCGCTGGCTCGACCTGGAGCCGCCCCGATGCCGCACAGGTCGTGGGCTTCAGCGCGGGCAGTCTGCTCGACACCGTGCCGCTGCCCGGATCGACGCGCAGCGATGCCAACTCCAGGCTCACCGACCGTGCCGAGTTTCCCGAGCCACAGGCGCACGGGCACCTGCTGGCCGTCAGCTGCGACACGACGCAGGCCACCGGCTCCGTGCTCGGCGTGCAGCTGCGCGCCACCCGCGCCGCCACCGTCGACAACGCCCATCACACGCTCTTCGAGCAGCGACAGAGCGTGTTCGTCGACATCTCGAGCGGCACCGCCGGAGTCGGCGGCAGCCTGCTCACCTCCGGTGGGCGCAATCGCGCCATCGCCGCCCTCGCCACCCTTTTGGGCACCGATCTCGATGCCCCCATCGGCTCGTCGAAGAAGGACGCGCCGGGCTACGACCCGCTGCGCGACGCGATCGACCGCGGCACCCTGCTCGACGATGTCTCGTTCGACCACAGCGGACAGCTCGTGCTGCGTCTGGCCGTCGAGACCGGGCGCCTCAGCGACGAGCAGCGCGAGCAGTGGGCGGCCGGTCTCGCCACGCCAGGCCTGCTGACCGTGCGTGTGGCGGTCGCAGACGACGACTGCACCGAGTTCGGTCGAGTGGTTCGGCAGGCGGCCGTGCGGCGGATGCCATGGTCGGGCCCGGCTCGCACCGGCGCAACCGATGCGCAGGCGGCTCGAACGCAGGTGTCGTTCGCCGCGCCTCTTGCGGCGGAGGCGACCATGGCATCCGCCGTCAGCACGCTGAGCGCCGACCAGAGCGCGCAGGCCGAACCGCACGACGACGGGCCGGTGCGCCCCAGCGCATACGTCTGGCCGACGCCGGCCGACCTCGTCGCATGTGCCGCGGTGACCTTCGACGACGGGCCGAGCGACTACACCGACACGATCATGGGCGACTTCGCCGCGGCGGGGTCGCACGCGTCGTTCATGGTCGAGGGGCAGCATGCCGTGATCTATCCGCAGCAGATTCGCGACGAGATCGCGCAGGGGCACACGGTGTGCAACCACACGTGGGATCATCCCGCGCTGACCGATCTCACCTCGGCGCAGGTTCGAGACCAGCTGACTCGCACCGATGATGCGGTCGAACGCATCTGCGGGGTGCGCCCCGCTCACGTGCGGCCGCCGTACGGCTTCTTTGACGATACGGTCGCGCAGGCGTCACCGCACCCGTTGGTGCTGTGGGACGTCGACTCGCTCGACTGGAAGGAGCCCGGACAGAGCGTCGTGCACGACAAGATCCTGCGCGAGGCGAAGGCCGGGTCGATCGTGCTGATGCACGACGTGCACGAGCCGACCATGGAGATGATGCCGAAGCTGCTGCACGATCTGCGCGCCTCGGGTCTCACCCTGGTGAATCTCGACACGCTGCTGGCACGGGTGCCCGCGCAGCAGACGCAGAATGTCATTCACCGTCTCGGGTAGCCCCGCGGTGTGCCGGCCCGGTCAGAACATCGGAGCGGATGCCGTGCGCATGAACTCGAGCACGCGACGGTCGACGATGATGTCGCCTCGTCGCACCGGCCGCGCCAGGTAGAGCCCGTCGAGGCTCGTCAGCCGACTCAGCGCGACGTAGGTCTGCCCGGGGCTGAACGCTCGCGTGCCTAAGTCGATGACCGCGCGGTCATAGGTCTGCCCCTGCGACTTGTGCACGGTGACGGCCCAGGCGAGCCGCAGCGGAAACTGCGTGAACTCGCCGATCTGATCCTGCTCGATCGTCTTCTCGTTCGGGTCGAAGGTGTACTCGTAGCGTTCCCAGACCACCGGCTCGACCTCGACGTCCTCGCCGTCGAGCTCGACGACCACGACGTCGGGGCGGATGCTCACCACCTTGCCGATCGACCCGTTCACCCATCGGCCGTCGGGGTCGTTGCGCAGAAACATCACCTGCGCGTCGACCTTGAGCTCGAGCTCGGGGTCGGCCGGGAACGCGTTGCCGAACTCCCCGTCGATCTGCGCCCGCGCGACCTTGGTGCGCCCGGGCAGCCGCGCGAGCTCGGTGGCGTTGCGCTCGTCGACGATGCGGTTCGTGGTGGCCAGCGTGATGATCGGCTGATCGGGATCGGGGTCGCGGTGGCCGATCTGGTTCAGCCGCGCGATCCAGTGATCGGGCACCGTGCCCTCGCGCACCGCGTTCAGCAGCTGCTTGAACCCGTCGTGGTTCTGTCGGTGGATGTTCGTCAGCTCGTAGACGCTCACCGTCGCCTCGGCCCACACATGAGCGTCGAAGAACCACTGGCTCGCATAGTGCTCGGTGTAGAACGCGCGCTCATCGGTCGAGCGCGGCGGCACCGGTGCCAGCTGGTAGGGGTCGCCGAACATCACGATCTGCGCCCCGCCGAACGGCGTTCGACTGCGCTTCTTGGCCAGTCGCAGGCTGCGGTCGATCGCGTCGAGCAGGTCAGCCGACACCATCGAGACCTCGTCGATGATCACGGTGTCGACGGCAGCGAGCACCTCACGGGTCTCGCGACTCATGTACCGCGCGATCTTGGCGACGTCCTGCACGCCGACGCGCAGTCCGAAGAGCGAGTGGATCGTCTGACCGCCCACGTTCAGCGCCGCGACACCGGTCGGAGCGCACACCACGACTTTGCCCGGCAGCTCGCGCATGAGCCGAGCGAGCAGCGTCGACTTGCCGGTGCCCGCCCGCCCGGTGACGAACACGCTCTGCCCGCGCATGGCGGCGTCGATGACGGCCTGCTGTTCGCCGGTGAGCGTGATGCCGTCGGCGGATGCCGCAGCGCTCTGATGCACCCCGGTCGCGTCTGTCGTCGGGTCGGCTTCCGAGCCGGCTCGCCCGCCGGTCGTCGTCTCAGACGCCGTCTCGACCTCTGCCTCAGAACTCGCCGCAGTCGCCGCGACGTCGTCTGCCTCGCTGCTCTCGGTCTTCGCGCCTTCGCTCGCTGCGGGGTCGCTCATGCTCTGCTTCCCTTCGAGTTCTCGGCCTCTGCCGACGCCTCGTCAGCAGACTTGTCGGGCCCGTCAGAGACCGGGTGCCGCAGACCTGCCAGCATCTCGTTGTAGGCGTTGAGCTCCGCCTCGTCGGTTCGAGCCGCATTGCGGTCGCTGCGCCGGCGCTCTTTGGCATCGCTGCGAGACCACAGCAGCCCGACAAGCAGAGCCAGGACGATCGTCGGGAACTCGCCCAGCCCCCACGCGATTGCACCGCCGATCTGCTGGTCACGAATCGCGCTGTCTCCCCAGGTGCGACCCATGGCCCCGTACCAGTCGGCCTCCTGCAGACCCGTGCCCATCATCATGAAGATGCCGAAGAAGGCGTGGAAGGCCATCGTGACCACCAAGAAGAGCAGCCGCACGGGATACGGCGGCCGGTTCGGCCCCGGGTCGATGCCGATCAGCGACTGCACGAACAGGTAGCCGCTGATCAGAAAGTGCACGATCATCCACTGATGACCGAGATGGTCGCGAGTGGCCCAGCCGAACAGCGGCGTGTAATAGAAGACCACGAGTGAGAACGCAAAGATGAACGCTGCGACCACGGGGCCGGCCACGAACTGCCCCCACGGGCTGTGCACGGCCCAGAGAATCCACTCGCGACCTCCCCGTGAGCCGTCGGTGCGTCGGGTGATCGCCCGCATGCACAAGGTCACCGGCGCCCCGAGCACCAAGAAGAGCGGAATCAGCATGGTGAGCATCATGTGCATCGTCATGTGCACGCTGAACAGATACGTCTGATAGAGGTTGAACGCACCGTTGGTCGCCCAGAAGAGGAAGAGCACGCCGATGCTCCACAGCAGCGTGCGATGCCATGGCCAGCGATCGCCCCGCCGATGCAGGCGCCAGGCCCCGATGAAGTACAGCACGAGGGCGAACGCGCACACGACCAGCCAGATCGGGTCGATGCGCCAGACCGTGATGTACGTCAGCCAGGTGGGTTCGGGCGGCACCGGCTCGCCGGTGAGCAGCTCGGCCGGCGTCGGATCGCTCGACAGCTGCTGCGGAATCGGTGTCGCCGTGCGGCCGAGAGCAGCGGAGAAGCCGCTGACCATTCCCATCAGCGCGAACTCGCAGGTCACGATCCACCCAAAGGCCCGCTTCGCAGTCTCTGACGCGTGCAGTCGCCTGATCAGCCGCAGACGGTTGACCGCACCCGCGGCGCCGAGCAGGATCAGCCCGATCGCCTTCCAGATCACGATCTGGCCGTAAGCGGTGCTGAACAGCTGGTCCCAGGTTCCGACGCGCAGCACGGCGTTGGCTACGCCAGAGAACGCGACGAGCAGGAACGAGACCAAGGCGAGCGACGAGTAGCGTTCGGTGACCGCCTGCAGATGGCGCCCCAGCTTCGGCGACACTGCAGCGAGGACGACGAGACCGCCGATCCAGATGGAGGCTCCGCCCAAGTGCAGCAGCATCGCGCTGACCGCCAGGTTGTGGCCTGCGGTGCCCGCAGCGTGCCCGGCAGAGGCCAGCGGGATCAGCCCGGCGAACGCGGCGAGGAGCACGAAGAGCACGCCGATCTGGCCGCGCACGCCGGCTGTCAGCACCGTGACGACTGCGGCGATGCAGATGCTCCACAGAGCGAGCTGGCCGACCTGCACCTGCGTGAGGAACAGCCAGAGTCTGGCCCCGAAGGTCTCCGAGCCCCAAGAGTCAGGGTCGAGCGAGATGTACGTGAGGATGGTCGACAGCGCACCGCTGATCGTCCAGAGTGCGGCGGCGACCGCCGCGATGTTCAGCGATCGGTTGTAGGCGCTCTTCCATTTCGGCGACAGCGCCCAGACTGCCATGATCAGGCCACCGATCGTGACCCCGATCGAGATGTTGTTCAGAGCCTTGGTCGCGGGCAGCCCCCACCGCACGACCGCACCGGGGTCGAGCAGCACGGACGTCGCCGCCGCACCGCCATGCACCAAGGCCAGAACGAGCCCGATGCCGGTGGCGACGACGCCGAGAAGAAGAGAGAGAAGGGTCTTGCGCTGCACCACACCAGCCTAGTGCCACCCGCAGACGCACGCAGATCGGGTGCAGCCCCCCTGCAGACGCAGAAAGGGCGCATCCCAGAGGATGCGCCCTTTCGAATGAAGCGGTGAAGACTACTTCACTGCAGCCTTCAGCTTGCTGCCTGCCGAGATCTTGACACCCTTGCTTGCGGGGATGTTCAGGGTCTCGCCGGTCTGCGGGTTGCGGCCGGTGCGTGCGGCACGGTTGGTGCGCTCGACTGAGAGCCAGCCGGGCACGCTCACCTTGACGCCATTTGCGATGTTCTCCGAGATGGTCGCGAAGACGGCATCGAGAACGCCGTTCACAGCGGCCTGGGTCTCGCCGGTCTTGTTCGCGACCTCAGCGACGAGCTCGCTGCGGTTCAGGGTGTTGTCAGCCATGAGTGCTCCCTAGTGTTCAGTTCGATTTTGGCTACGGACAGTTCGTTCTGTGCTTGAGATCCGCGGTCCAGCGCCGAAACGCTGCAGAACCGACGGATCATCAGGCTACCAGCTGGACTTGGTGATGCCTGGAAGCTCACCGCGGTGAGCCATATCACGGAAGCGCACACGAGAGATGCCGTAGGCGCTCAGGTGGCCGCGGGGACGACCATCGATGGCGTCGCGGTTGCGCACGCGCACCGGCGATGCGTTGCGGGGCAGCTTCTGCAGGCCGACGCGGGCCTCTTCGCGCTGCTCGTCGGTCGAGTTGGGGTCGACCAGCTGCTTCTTGAGCTGAGCACGCTTCTCGGCGTACCGCTCGACGATCACTTTGCGCTGCTCATTGCGCGCGATTTTGCTTTTCTTAGCCATGCTTCTTAGCGCTCCTCGCGAAACTCGACGTGTTTGCGAACGACCGGATCGTACTTCTTGAGCACGATGCGGTCAGGGTTGTTGCGGCGGTTCTTGCGAGTCACATAGGTGTACCCGGTGCCTGCGGTCGAACGCAGCTTGATGATGGGACGAACATCAGACTTCTTAGCCATCAGAGCTTCACCCCTTTAGCGATCAGTTCCTGCACGACGGCATCGATACCGCGGCTGTCAATGACTTTGATGCCCTTCGCCGAGACGTTCAGCGTGACCTTGCGACGCAGTGAAGGAACGAAGTACGTCTTCTTCTGCACGTTGGGGTCGAATCGGCGCTTGTTACGCCGGTGCGAATGCGAGATGCTGTGTCCGAAGCCCGGCGTGGCTCCAGTCACCTGGCAGACTGCTGCCATGGTTTCCTCCTGTACCGTGACCGCCCCGATGGCGTTCACCCAAGATCTCTTGTCGGCTGTGATGCGGGGTTCCGCATCACGCGATGCAGACGTGGAAGATCTGCAACCTATGCAGTCTATTGGTTTTCACGCCCAGACCGCAACAGACACCGGTGTTCCGACCGCCGTGCGTCGTCTGCGCCGGCTCAGCGGGAGAAGCGCGACCGCAACCGGTCAGCGGCGCTGCCCCGCGCGCTCTGCAGTGCAGTCCGGGCACAGACCGATCACGTCGATCACGTGCGCCTCGTCGGTGTATCCGTGTTCGGCGGCCACCATATGCGCCCAGCGCTCGACTGGAGGAGCCGAGATCTCGACAGTCGCCCCGCACTGTCGGCAGATCAGGTGATGATGGTGAGCTTCGTTGCCGCAGGCCCGGAAGAGCTGCTGCGCATCGGCGTCGATATGCACGTCGGCCTCGCCGTCTTCAGCCATGCGGCTGAGCGCACGGTAGACCGTGGCGACGCTGACCGTCGACCCGGCATTGGCCATACGAAGGTGCAGACCCTGAGCGCTGATGAAGCCGTGCTCGCGTTCGAGGGCCTCGCGCACCGCGGTCTGCTGCCAGGTGTTGCGCCGTTTCACATCGGTCATGATGCCTCCATTGTGCCACCCGAACACGTCGTCTCGTCAGTCTTTTCTCGACGCGGCCCCGCATGCCGGAGGCAGCCGCGACGGCCTGGACGCACGGCTCACGGCTGTCTCAGGTTCGACGACTCTGCCGCACGAGCACCTCGGGTCAGCGTGAGGTCGACGCCCTCGGGCTGTCGGCCCGTGTGCGTGCGCTTCGTGCGGATGCCGCATTCGGCCCGCCTCGACGCATCAGCCCGAGTGTGCGACGCAGCCCCCACGACACCAGCAGAATTCCGGTGGCGCTGAGTACGATCGCAGGCCCGGCGGGCACCGGCCACCGTGCCGAGATGAGCAGCCCGACGACTCCGCTCGCCGCACCGAGGATCGGAGCGACGAAAAGCATCCCGCGCATGCTCACGGTCAGCTGCGCTGCCGCGAGAGCCGGGGCAGCCAGCAGCGCGATCGCCAGGATCGCTCCGACCGCGGGCATCAGCGCCACCACGGTGGCGGTGATCAGCACGAGCACCACCGCATCGATGCGCCAGCCGCGAAACCCGGCCGCCTCGTAGCCCGCCGGGTCGAAGGTCGAGAACAGCAGCTGCCGCCGCAGCAGCACGATCGCAGAGATCGAGATCACGAGCAGGATGCCGGCGAACTGCACATCCGGCAGGTCCACCGCAAGAATCGACCCCGTGAGAAACGTCTGGACCCGAATGGGCAGCGACGGGTTCAGCCCGGTGAGCACGGTACCCAGAGCGAACCCGCCGGTGAGCACCACACCGCTGGCGACGGCGGCCCGCTGGCGAAACCAGGTCGTCAGCGCGAGCATCACCAGCGTGAGCACGACCGCGAAGATCGCATTGCCGATGAGCACGTTCCAGCCGAGCAGCACGGCGATGATGCCTCCGGGAAAGGTGGCATGCGTCAGCGCCGTCGCGAAGAAGGTGCGCTTGCGCAGCACCACGAGCACGCCGACCAGCCCGGCGAGCGCACCGACCAGCACCGCCTCGACGAGCGCTTGGCCGAAGAATCCGATGGCGTCGGTGAGCACGTTCATGACGCACTCCCCCGTCGCAGGCGGTGCAGCCCGACTCGTCGCACGGCACCGGCAATGAGCGACGCGGCGTAGATCACCACGAACGCCCCCACCACGGCGCCGCTCGGCGACAGGTTCACGCCGCGTCCCACCGAGACGTCGAAGGCGACCGCCAGCCCGGCCCACCCAGCCGCCAGGGTGAACACCCCTGCGAGCACGACCATGCCGATGATGCCCGCACCGAAGTTGCGCGCAGACGCAGCCGGAATGATCAGCAGCGCGAGCACCAGCAGGTTGCCGAGCACCTGCGAGCCTGCGACGACCGCCACGGCCAGCGACATGTTCAGCACGAGGTCGGTGACGACAGGCCGAAAGCCCGCAGCACGCGCGCCCTCTGGGTCGAACGCCCGATAGAGCTGCCCGCGTCGGGTCACGATCATCGCGACCACAGCGACTGCGGCGACGATCGCGATCGACCAGAGCTGCGCCGGACGAATCGCGAACATCTGCCCGAAGAGCAGCAGCTCGAGCTGCCCCGGAAAGCCGCTCGCCGAGACGGCGATCACGCCGATGCTGAACGCCGTGGTCAGCACCACCGCGACCGGGGCGTCCGCCTGCCTGACCCGGGTCGCGGTCAGCGTGAGCACAGCGGCCGCGATCGCCCCTGCGATGATCGCTCCGGACAGCGCCCCGTCACGACCGAACGCGAGCGCCCCGATCGCCAGCCCGGGAAACACCGCATGCACCAGACCGTCTGAGACGAACTCGAGGTCGCGCAGAGCGACGAATGGGCCGATGGCCGCGGCCAGCACGGCCAGCACGACGAACGCGAGCAGCGCGCGCAGCATGAAGTCGTACTGCAGAAACGGGGCGATCAGGTTCATCGGTGGTCTCCGAGCGCCGCGATGTGCGGATCGGACCCGGTGTCATGTGTGCCCGAATCCGGGTGGTGGGGGCGCCAGCTCGACGAGAAGGCCTCTGCCACGTCGCTGCCACCGCTGTAGGCCTCTTCGATGACCTCCGGGGTGAGCACTTCGTCGATCGGCCCGAAGGCGACCTGTCGTCCGGCGAGCACCGCCACATGCGAGCACACGACTCGCGCGAGGCCGATGTCGTGCGTCGAGAGCACGACGGAGAGACCGTCTGCGAGCAGGGTCTCGAGAATGCGTTCGAGGGCGGTGCGGTTGGTCTCGTCGAGACCGTTGAACGGCTCGTCCAGCAGCAGGATGCGCGGGTCGCCCGCCAGCGCACGCGCCAGCAGCACTCGCTGCTGCTGGCCGCCGCTCAGCAGACCGAAGCGCCGGCTCGCGAGCCCGGTGAGTCCGACCCGGTCGAGGCTGCGCTCGATGACCGCACGGTCGGCGGCGCTCGCCCGACGCACCCACCCGAAGGGCCGACCGGTCTGTCTGCGGTAGCGCCCCATCGCCACCACCTGACGCACCGTCACCGGAAAGGCCGCATCGATGTCAGTGGTCTGGGGCAGGTAGCCGACGTCTTCTCGAGCGTCGGCCGGGCGGCGACCGAGCACGGTGATCGAGCCGCGCTGCACGCGAAGCAGCCCGAGAACGCCTTTCAGCAGCGTCGACTTGCCCGAGCCGTTCGGTCCGATCAGCGCGAGTGCCTGCCCCTCGCACAGCGTGCCGTCGACGTCGACGAGCGCAGCTGTGGTGCTGTCGTAGCCGAGATCGGCATGGGAGAACTGCAGGGTCGGCTTGGGGGCGTGCATGGTGTTCACTGTATCGGCACTCGGTTCTGATCTGCTGAGGTGTCGGCACGCCGCGTCGCCGTGACGTCGAAAAGGTCGCCGGAAAGCGCAAACCGCCCGGCCGCGCGCACTGATGCGCGTGATCGAGCGGATGCGGTCATCAGTCGCGAGCGCATGCGCGTCGCGACGATGGCGGCGTGACGGGCATGAAGGCCATGCCTGTCAGACGCGGGGCAGAGCCCCCGATGACGTTCAGAGTCCCTCGGGAGCCTTGGGGTCGAGCCCCCACGACTGCCCGATGAGCGTGACGTTGTGCACGGTGGCCTTCAGGTAGGTCTCGCCCTCTGAGCCGGCCTCGCCGAGCGAGTCGCCGTAGAGCGCGTCGTCCCCCGAGTAGAGCTTCACACCCGACTCGTCGGCGATGCGCTGCACGATCTTCGGATCGACCGAGGCCTCGGCGAAGACGGCCTTGACCCCGGTGCCCTTGATCTTGGTCACCAGAGACTGCAGCTCGGCTTCGCTGGGCTCGGCGTGGTCGTCGAGGCTGTTGAGCACCGAGTCGTCCTGCGTGATGTCGAAGGCCTTCACGAAGTAGGCGAATGCATCGTGCGTCGACACGAACTTACGAGCATCAGGCTGCACCGGGGCGAAGGTGTCTTTGATCCATTTGTCGACGTCGTCCAGCTTGGCCTCGTACGCCGAGGCGTTGCTCTTATAGTCGTCGGCATGGTCTGGGTCGGCTTTGGCCAGCCCGTCTGCGATGTTCTGCACCTGGATCTTGGCGTTCGCCGGGTCTGTCCAGATGTGTGGGTCATTGACCAGCTCGGTGTGGCTGTGCCCCTCTTCAGACTCCTCTTTCTCGTCCTCAGTCGCAGGAATCGGCGTGACGCCTGTGCTGGTGTCGATGATCTTGTCAGCCGGCGCGGCGTCGCTGACGACCTGGTCGAGACCGAATCCGTTCACGATGACCGCTCCCGAGTCGGCGAGCGCAGCCGAGTTGGCGGCAGTGAGCTCGAGATCATGCGGGCTCTGGTTCGGAGCGACGATCTGCGTCACTTCGGCACCGGTGTCACCGACGACCTGCTTGGTGAAATCGCCGAGCTGCGTGGTCGAGACCGTGATCTTCAGATCGCTCTTGGCCGGTGCTGCCGACGGACTGCTGCTCTGGCTGCTGCAGCCGGCGAACAGCAGAGCGCTCGCGGCGACGACACCGATGACTGATGCGGTGCGGGTGTACTTCATCGAGACTTCTCTCCAAAATGCTGGTGTGAAATGTGCGGTGCCGTCCATGACGATGCGAATGCTCTGCAGACCAGCTTCTGCCGCCAGAGCGCAGCACCGTCAGAGTCGAGACCGAGTCTGACGACAGATGTGCCGCCCCGACGCAGGCCGCCGAGCAGAGCATCCTCGATGTCTGCGGCAGGCCGGCGCCGGAGCGACGACAACCACGCGCCCACTCTAAGCGCTAATGGGAATCGATGTCAATTAGCGGCGACGCGCGTCGCCGCCTGGGCTCAGTACAGCCCGGCAAGCACCTGCTGATACCCCTGGCACCAGCTCGGACGAAGCCCGGGCAGAGTGCCGATCGACACCGGCTGATCGGCGGCGAAGACCTCGGTCTTCGCACCGATCACGTTCGGCATCATCACATAGCCGTCGTCCGAGGCATCGGCAGGTGCCGTCGTGACCGCGATGAACCTTCCCGATGGCGATGCGCACACACCAGAGACCGACCCACGCCCCGGCGATGTGGCGATACGACGGGCACCGTCACCGGTGAGCGCATAGACGGTCTCTGTGGTCTGGTCTCCAGAGCTGCTCTCATACACCGCGACCGCGCCGAACGGCGCAGGCGCGAGCCGCACGAGCCGTGATCCGCTGTCGACACCCTTCGGCTGCGAGGTGTCCAGGCGCTGGCGCCCGCCGTTGACCGGGTCGACCAGAGCGAACGTCCCGTTCTGATCAGACATCAGCAGCCGCTGCTGCGCGGCCGACCCGAGCACCTCGGTGTAGCTGCCCAGCGGCAGCGGGGCCTGTTCTGCGTCGTCGTACTGCTGATCGGTGCGCACCTCGAAGAGCGCGACCCGCAGCATGGTGTTGTCCCACTGCCGAACGACCGCGAACCGCCCGTCATCGGTCAGCACGACCTGGTTGCCCTGCACCAGCTCGCCGTCCGGCGTATGCACAGGGGCACCCGTCACCGCACCGTCCGCACCCGCCAGATTCCAGGCGACGACCTGCCCGCCGGGCTGCCCGTAGTCGAGAGGGTTGATCGTCGCCGAGACCGTGTCGCCCGAAAGCGCAAGACCGATGACCGTCGCATCCAGCGGAAGCACGAGCTCGCGGGCATCCTTGGAGGTCGCATCGGAGGCCTGACGATCGAGCAGCTCCAGCTTCGTGGCAGCCGTCCTGCGATCGGCCACGGCGACCACGATCCAGCGGTCGTCCACCACAAACGTCTGAATGCGCGGCGCAGTGAACACGGTCTGCATGCCCGTGTCGCTGATGCCGGAGCGCACGATCCGGTCGTCGCCGCGCAGCGCGCTGTCGTCCTGGTACCCGCCGCCGCGCCGCAGCGAGAGCACCGGCGCCTCATCGACGACAGCCGCCGCGTTGGCATCGGTCAGCACGGTGTTCTCGCGCTGCCCGTACCACTGTGCGCCGACGAACACCGCGACGAGCAGCACAATCGTGCAGATGACCCCGACTCGCCAGGGCCAACGTGCACGAGGCGTCACGCCAGAGCGGTCAGTTGAGATACGGATCACCGGGCTCCTCGATGCTGTGCAGATCGGTCGGCGCGAAGACGACGGCATACGGGCTCGACTGGCTCGCGTTCACCGCGAAGCCGCCGCTGCCCTCAACCCACGACTGCGGCGGATACGTCGCCTGCCAGCCGGGATGGTAGACAGGAATCGACACCGGCTGAGCGTCGAGCGTGCAGCAGGTGACCATGAACCGCGTCACGAGCATGACGTTGTCGGGATCCTGTCGATCCGGCGTCACGAAACCAGAGAACGTCGCATTGTGTCCGTCGTAGAACGACAGATCGCCACGCAGCTGCATCGTCGACGCCCAGTCCGACATCGTGAACGACTCAGGGCCAGCGCCGACCGTCGCGATGTCGCCGGTCATCGTCTGGGCGAGCGTGGTGCCGCCGACGGCGGCGTCTCGCGTCACAGCCTGCGAGGCGCTGAGCGTCGTGGGCTGCGCGACGGCGAGCATCGCCACGATGACGACGGTGCCGACGCCGCTCACCACAGGCCAGCGTCGGATGCTTCGTGTGGGATGCCGCCCGTCGTCGCCGTGACTGTGGTCGTCGTCGCCGTGGTCGTGATCGCGGTCTGGCAGCACGACCGCGACCACGCCCAGCAGCAGAGCGACCGCAGCCATGGCCACGGCGAACCAGACGTACCGCGGGTTCACATAGAGATCGAGATGATGCTGCGCTGCCAGCCACAGGATGAAGGCTGAGAGCGCGACGGCGATGACGACGCCGTGCCAACGTCGAAAGTGCTCAGGCCAGTGCATTCATCCCCGATCCGAGTACCAGGACGAACAGTGCCACGATCACCGTCAGCCAGATCAGCGTTCGGGTCGAGAAGGTGGTGCGCAGCAGCGCCAGCATCTTGATGTCGATGATCGCGCCGAACACGAGAAACCCGACCAGAGCACCCGGCAGGAACGTCGAGCCCAGTGCGAGGATGAAGAAGGCGTCGACGTTCGAGCAGATCGAGACGATGAACGCCAGCAGCATCAGGGCGACGACGCCCCAGACCGGGTCGGCTCCGAGATCGACCAGCACATGACGCGGCACGAACACCTGAATGGCCCCGGCGATGAACGCGCCACCGACCAAGGCGACCAGCATGGCCTGCGTCTCAGTGCGGAAGACCCCACCGCTGGAACGCAGCCGCCCGACGAAGCCGCCCCCCGCATGCTCATGCGCGTCAAGTCGACAGGCCTCGCCGAAGGCAGGGGTCAGCAGACGGCGCTGCTCGGGATAGAGACTGAACAGCCAGCCGACCAGATTGGCCAGCACCAGGGCACCAGCGACACGACCGACGAGCACGCCATTCTGCCAGCCGAACGCCTGATAGGTCGTGATGATCGTCACCGGGTTCACAATCGGGGCAGCCACCAGAAACGTCAACGCGTCGCCAATGTTCATGCCGCGACTCAGAAACCCTCGGGTCACCGGAACATTGCCGCATTCGCACACCGGCAGCAGGATGCCGAACAGCGAGATGATGATTCGGCGAGTGAAGCCGTTGCGCGGCAGATGATCGAGCAGCAGGCCCTGCGGCAGCCAGAAGCGCAGCGCGATGGCGATGATGATGCCGAGCACCACGAAGGGCGTCGACTCCACGAGCACGCTGAGCGACAGAGTGACCCAGTCGCTCAGCGCATCGCCCAACGTCACATCCTGCAGCGGACTCGCGATGCGGATGACGATGAAGACCGCCAACGCGAGCAGCCCGAGCAGCGGCCAGAGCATCCGACGCCGACCGGCGCGAGCACTCTCGCGACTCGAGATCGTCATGTGCTCGTCGCGGGCGGGCCCGGCAGCCGGTTCTGCGGCGACTCGCTGCGCCGCGACCGCACGGTGTGCCTCTGTGTGTTCGGCGGCCGGCCGCAGATCAACCTCGATCGGAGGCTCTCGAAGAGCGCTGCGGTCGCGGCGAGGGGCGGGCCGAGGCCTGCTCTCATTATCGGATGCGGCTGACACGGCGCTCATTATTCCACGGGATCCTGTGCACAGCCCAGCGGCATCAACGTCGGTTTGTGCTCAGGCTCGGGCATCCTACCCCTGACGTCAGGGCTGACGCGTGCGCACCGTCCGCCCCGTCGACGCCAGCCCGGCGCGACGCAGCGCTGCTGCGAGCCAGACGCCGATCTCGGCCCAGAGCAGCTGCCCGACCAGCAGCGAGAGACCGGTGCCGATCTGCACCCAGAGCGGGGTGCGTGCCAGATGCCATACGAACCAGTGAATGCTGAAGAGGAAGGCCGCATTGATCAGCGCCGCGACCACACAGCTCAGCAGGCCGAAGCGTCGGTACCGTCCGATGAGCAGAGCCAGCTCGACCGCGATCGCGACCACGAGCGCCGCGACCATGTTGCGCGGGTTGAAGCCACCGAACGGCGTCACCACCACTGCGGCGACGAAGCCGGCCACCAGCGCCGCTCCCGGGCGCCGAATGAGGCTGGCGGCCAACACGCCCACGAACAGGGCCGTGCCGGTCATCGGGGCGGCGAGCATGGGAGAGACGGCATAGAGGGCAACCGCCGCGACCTTCGTCGCCGCAGTGATGGCGGCTCCGAACGCCCCGATCACTGCGGCGACGAGCAGCTCACGCGTCGACCAGTGCCAGAGGCCGCGCACAGAGCCTGCTTCGGCACCTGCGACACCGTCGACGTGCTGAGACTGAGGAGAACGAGAAGGGCTATTGCGAGTCATACTCACTAGCATAAGGGTGAAGTCAAATTGAGACGCCCGTCCGCCCTCCCGACGCACCATGCACCGAGTCGGTTAATGGGCTATGCTTGAGCGTCGGGTTGCATACCCACACAGCTTTGACGTATTTGCCGCCTCGGTAAATGTCGTACAACCGAGAAGAGAGGAGTGACCATGAAGGTTCGTGCATCGCTCAAGTCACTGAAGAACAAGCCGGGCTCGAAGATCGTTCGTCGCCGCGGCCACACCTACGTGATCAACAAGAAGAACCCGCGCTGGAACGGCCGTCAGGGCTGATCCACACGAGACTTCGTCATCGGCTTCACCGGTGACAGAATGAACCCCCGATCCATTGGATCGGGGGTTCATTCATTTCTGCGAACCACGCGATCGCGGCGAGCGATTCGCGATGGCGCGCACCACTCAGACGTCGAGCAGCAGCGCCGGCTCTTCGAGCACTGAGGCGACGTCGGCGGTGAATCGGCTGGCGACATCCCCGTCGACGCAGCGATGGTCGAACGAGGCCGACACCGTGGTGACGAAGCGCGGCCGCACCTCTCCGTCGACGACCCACGGCTTCTGCCTGATCGCGCCCATCGCCGTGATCGCGACCTCTCCCGGGTTCAGAATCGGGGTGCCTGCATCGACGCCGAAGACGCCGATGTTGGTGATGGTGATGGTACCGTGCTGCATCGCCTCCGGCGGTGTGCGTCCGGCACGTGCGGTCGCGGTCAGATCGCCGAGCGCCTGGGCCAGCTCGCGCAGGCTCAGCGACTGAGCCTCTTTGATATTCGGCACCAGCAGCCCGCGGGGGGTCGCCGCTGCGATGCCCAGGTTCACATAGTGGTGAATCGTGATGCGTTCGTCGTCGAAGCTCGAGTTCACCTCGGGGTTGCGCTGAGCAGCCCAGATCACGGCCTTGGCCATGATCAGCAGCGGCGAGACCTTGACGCCGGCGAACGCCGACGAGTTCTTCAGCCGACGAACGTACTCCATGGTGCGAGTCGCATCGACGTCGACGAACACGGTCACGTGCGGCGCGGTGAACGCCGACGACACCATCGCCTTGGCGATCGATCGGCGCACCCCGTGCACTTTGACCACTTCGTCACGGCCGCTGGTCGGCACCACCTGCTCGCGACCCTCAGGCCACTCCGGAGTCTCAATGTTACGGAACACGCTCATCTGCTTCGCGTTCGCGACGACATCCTGTCTGGTGACCTCTCCGCCGTGCCCGGTCCCGGTGACCTCTGAGAGCGTCACACCTAGGTCTTTGGCGAGCTTGCGGATCGGTGGACGAGCGATCGCGGGCAGGCTCGGGCTGCCCGTTCGCGGGTGCTGTGCGTGCGCCCCGGCAGTCGACGCGCGGGAGGCGGCGACTCCGTTGTTTGGCGAACCCCCGGTATGCGCATCCGTCTGCGTGTGCTGCGAGGTGCTGTGGGCCGCATGACGACGCGTGCGTCGCGACTTCGGCCGTTTGCTCGCGCCGTAGCCGACCAGATTGGCTCCGCCCTCGTCGGCGTCGGCAGGTCGACTGGCCTTCGGTGCAGCCGCAGCCGCAGCCGCAGACTGTTGCTCGGCGCGGGGCGATGAGGATGTGTCGGCGGTGGCAGGCATCGGCTCGGCTGGCTGCGGCTCGGCTGACCGCGGCGCCGATGTCGACGGCGCCGACCCCGCCGTGACGCCGACGGTGACCAGGGGCTCGCCGACCTCGACGATGTCGCCGACGTCGGCGTGCAGCTGCTCGATTGTGCCGGCGAACGGTACCGGCAGCTCGACGACCGACTTCGCCGTCTCGATCTCGACCACCGCCTGGTTCACGGTGACAGAGTCACCGGGTTTAACCAGCCAGTTGACGATCTCGGCCTCGGTGAGGCCCTCTCCCACGTCGGGGAGCGCAAAGGTCTCGCTCATGCGTCGTTCCTCACTTCTTGTCTGCTGCCGCCCGCCGATGTGGTCTCACACTGCACGTCGATCAGTACTCCAGCACACGATCGACGGCGTCGAGCACACGATCGGCGTCGGGAACCTGAAAATGTTCGAGCTTCGCGGGCGGGAACGGCACGTCGAAACCGGTGACGCGGGCGACAGGCGCCTCGAGCGAGTAGAACGCCCGTTCCCCAAGCTGGGCGGCGATCTCGCTCGCGACCGACACTGACCCCTGGGCCTCGGCCACGACGACGGCGCGCCCGGTGCGCTCGATAGACTCCACCAGAGGCCCGTAGTCGATCGGAGAGATCGAGCGCACATCGACCACTTCGAGGCTGACGCCCTCTTTCGCGGCGATCTCTGCGGCATCGAGCAGCACGGGCAGCATCGCACCGTACCCGATCACCGTCACCTGATCGCCCGGACGCACGATGCGCGAGCCATGCAGTTCGCCGGGAGCGGCATCCAGCGAGACCGGCCCCTTCTGCCAGTAGCGACGCTTCGGCTCGAAGAAGAGCACCGGGTCGTCGCTCGCGATCGCCTGCTGAATCATCCAGTAGGCGTCGTTCGCATTGGACGGAGCGACCACGCGCAGACCGGGAGTGTGCGCGAAATAGGCCTCAGGGCTCTCTTGGTGGTGCTCGATAGCACCGACCCCGCCGCCGTACGGCACGCGGATCACCACGGGCATCGACAGCGTGCCTTCGTGACGGTTCGTCTGTTTGGCCAGTTGACTGGTGATCTGATCGAACGCCGGAAAGATGAAGCCGTCGAACTGGATCTCGACCACAGGACGATAGCCACGCATGGCAAGACCGATCGCCGTGCCCACGATGCCCGCCTCAGAGAGCGGCGAGTCGTAGACGCGACGCACGCCGAACTCCTGCTGCAGCCCGCTGGTGACGGTGAACACGCCGCCGAGTGCGGCGACATCCTCGCCATAGAGCAGCACGCGGTCGTCATTCGCGAGCGCCTCACGCAGCCCGGCGTTGATCGCCTTGGCCATCGGCAGCTCACGCACGCGCTTCTGCGTCTCGGTCTGGGCGCTCATGCCTGCTCCTCCTCGTCTGCGAAGCCCGCCTCGTAGTCGGCCAGCCAGGCAGCCTGCGCCTGCATCACCGGGTGCGGTTCGCTGTAGACATGGGCGAACATGCTCGCAGGTTCGGGCTCGGGCAGGTGCAGCACGGCCTCGCGCACGCGTGCGGCCTCATCGCCCGCCTGCTGCTCGACCTCGTCGAAGAACGACTGCGGCACATCGCGATCGGTGCGCAGCCAGGTCTCGTAGCGAGTGATGGGGTCGCGGTCGGCCCAGCACGCCTCGAGCTCACGGGTGCGATACTTCGTGGGGTCGTCGGATGTCGTGTGCGGCCCGCGACGGAAGGTCACCGCCTCGATGAACCCGGGCCCCTCGCCCGAGCGGGCGTCGTCGAGCAGGCTGCGAGCGACGGCATAGCTCGCGAGCACGTCGTTGCCGTCGATGCGCACAGCGTTGAGTCCGAAGCCCGCCGCACGGTCGGCGAGGGGACGTGCGGCCTGGATGCCCACCGGCACCGAGATGGCCCACTGGTTGTTCTGGCAGAGAAAGACCTCGGGCACGTGCAGGCTCTCGGCGAAGATCATGGCTTCTGAGACGTCGCCCTCGCTGGTCGCGCCGTCGCCGAAGCAGGTGAGCACCGCCGTGTCGCGGTCGATGTCGCCGGTGCCGACCAGCCCGTCGAGCGCCACACCCTGCGCATAGCCCGTGCCGTGCAGAGACTGCGTGCCGATCACGAGCGTGTAGAGATGAAAATGCGTGCGCTGCCAGTCCCAACCACCGTGGGTGTTGCCGCGCAGCATGTCGAGCATGTCGACGAAGTCGACGCCGCGGATCATGCCGATCACGTGTTCGCGGTATGACGGCATCACCCAGTCTTGGGGACGAGTCGCGCGACCGGCGCCGACCTGCGCGGCCTCCTGCCCCACTGACGGCACCCACAGCGCGAGCTGCCCCTGACGCTGCAGCGCGGTTCCCTCGGCATCGAGGCGACGCATGATCGCCATGTCTCGGTAGAACTGCTGCAGCTCGTCGAGCGACAGACCCTCGACAAGGGCTTGGTAGGGCTCATTGCGGTCGTTCCGCTGTCGTGCCCCTGAGGGGTCGAGCAGCTGAACTCCGGTCGCTGAGTCGAATGGCGCATCTGACGTCGCGGTGTGCTCGGCCTCAGCCGGGCGAAGCGTCGAAGCGGACGAAGTCGAAGTCATGCTCCCCAATCTAGGCGCGCACTTCTGTGTTAATTCTCCAGACCACGCACAATTTCAGCGGTGGCGCTTAGGAGGGGTTCTATAGACTGGCGTTCTCCGACCGTCACACGAATGCCCTCGGGAAAGACTCGCGCGATGATGCCGTGCCCTTCGAGAATCTCGGCTGCGGACTCTGTCTGGTCACCGGTCGGCAGCCACACGAAGTTTCCCTGCGACTCGTGCACCTGCCAGCCCTGGTCGACGAGACCGGCCTCGATCTGGTTGCGCCGGCTGACCAGAATCTCGAGTCTTTCGTCCAGCTCTTCACGCGCGTCGAGCGCGGCCTTCGCAGCCTCGATCGTGGCGGTCGTGAGTTCGAACGGGAGCCCCGACGCACGCACTGCGGCGATCACGATGGGATCGCCGACGGCATAGCCGACGCGCAGTCCGGCCAGCCCGTACGCCTTGGACAGGGTTCGCAGCGTGACCACGTTGCGGTGGTCGGCGATGATCGCGAGCCCGTTGACGGCATCCTCATCACGGACGAACTCGGTATAGGCCTCGTCGATCACGATCAGCACGTCGCGTGGGGCGGACGCCACGAAGCGCTCGACTTCGTCATGAGTCAGCGTGGTGCCGGTCGGGTTGTTCGGGCTGCACAGCAGCACCGCACGAGTGCGATCGGTGATCGCATCGAGCATCGCATCGAGATCGTGCCGACCGTCGTCAGTGAGCGGCACCTGCACCGAGGTGGCACCGTTGAGGGTCACCACCGAGGGGTAACCCTCGAACGAACGCCAGGCGTAGACGATCTCGTCGCCGGGCACGGCCACCGCGGTGATCAGCTGGCGCAGCACCGAGATCGATCCCGGGCCCACCGCGATCTGATCGTCGTTCACGTGATTCAGCGCCGCCAGACGGCGCACCAGGTCGGCGGCCGAAGAGTCGGGGTAGCGGTTGATGCTCTCGGCAGCTCCTTCGATGGCCGCCACGACTGAGGGCAGCGGGGCAAAGGGCACTTCGTTCGAGCTGAGTTTGAACCCGCCGGTCGGAGCGGGGCGTCCCTGTCGATAGGCAGCTGCACTGGCGATCTCGGGTCGAATCTTCACTGGAGCCGTCTCGACGGACGGCTGTTGTCGCGGGTCATCCATTCTTTCAGTGTATGCCGTCTGCGCACGATTCGCCCGCCCCACACGCACCGAAGCCCTCTGTTCTGTGCGACAATCAACAGCGTCATGCCGATCCGAGCCGCGGCTCCTCGACCTGATCTTCCCTTTCAACTGAGTGATCTGTGGTTCACGCTGTCGTGTCTGCGAGGTTTAGATGGCTTCTCTCAGCGAGGTCGTGCGCGTCGACGGCCTGGTGCGCCTGATGGGCTCGCAGCTGATCGCCCGCATGCCGCAGGGCATGCTGAGCATCGCGCTGCTCATGCACGTCGAGCACGTCCTCGGGCGGTATACAGACGCCGGACTCACCGTCGCCGCCTTCTCGATCGGCGCAGCGGTGTCAGGCCCCTTGATGGGGCGCTGGATGATCGTGTTGGGCGCCAGGCGTCTGCTCGGGGCCACGCTGCTGCTCAACGCGGCGGCCATGACGGCCATCGCCTTCGGCCCGCATCGACTGTGGGCGTTCATGCTGTTGGCGATCGTGCTCGGTTTCTGCACGCCGCCGATTCTGCCGATCACGCGCAGCCTCTATCCGGTACTGGTGCCGCCTCGGCTCAGTGCGCAGGTCTATTCGCTCGACTCCATCACGCAGGAGCTGATCTGGGTGGTGGGCCCGGTGCTGGTCACGGCGGTGGCACCGCTGGCCGGCACCAGCATCGCACTGGCACTGGTCGCCGCGCTTGGCTTCGTCGGCGGTGTGCTGCTGCTGACGGCTCCGGCGATTCGACTCGCGACCTTTCCCGTCAGCGGCAAGAGACTCGGCGGTGTGCTGCTCAAATGGCCGGTGCTGATCGCCATCGTCTCGTGTGCGCTGCAGAACGCCAGCTACGGCGCCGTCGAGGCTGCGGCGGTCGCCATGTTCGACGGGCAGCAGTTCACGGTGGGCATCATCATCGCGGTGTTCGCGATCGGCTCGATCGTCGGCGGCATCGTGATGGCGCGGGTGGCCATGCGACCTTGGTCGATGGCCACACGGCAGAGCGCCCTGGCGATCGGAACGCTGGCGGCTGCACTGTCGCCGAACCCGTGGTGGGTCGGGGCCGCGCTCTTCGTGGCAGGGCTCGGGACCGCCCCGTCGCTTGCGGTGATGTACAACGTGGTCTCGTCGAGCCTGCGCAGCGGAGATGCCACAGAGGCCTTCGGATGGATGTCGAGCGGGCTGCTCGCCGGCATAGCCATGGGCAGTGCCGGTTCAGGCGTGTTGGTCGACCACGTCGGGGCGCAGTCTGCGATGCTCTTCGGTGCGGGGCTCGCCGTCCTGGCGGTGCTGCTGCCGGCGTTCGGAACGTCCAAGCTGCCTGATCTCACGGTGCGCTCAGGGCCGCTGCTCGACACCAGCGCTGTGCCGGTGATTCATATCGGCGAGCGCTGATCGCGCTCGGACCTCACTGGCACGGCAGAGACGACCTCAGTCGCGCTGCGGCTCGCCGACGGGTTCGGGCTCACCCTCGAAGTACGTGCGCAGCACCACCATGGTGCGCGTGCTGACGTTCGCCACACTGCGAATCTGCTGCAGCAGCTCTTCGAGCACGCTCGGAGCCGCAACCCGAACCAACAGCAGATAGCTGGCATCCCCCGCAATCGAATAGCAGGCCTCGATGCCCGCGACGCCCCGCAGACGTTCGGGGGCGTCGTCAGGGGCGGCCGGGTCGAACGGCGTGATCTCGATGAATGCGGTCAGGGGTCGGCCCACAGCCTCGTGGTCGATGACCGCTCGATACCCACGAATCGTGCCGTCTCGCTCGAGACGCTGCACCCTCGACTGCACAGCCGAGGTGGAGAGCCCGGAGACCTCGGCGAGGCGCGCGAGGGTCGACCGCCCCTCGGTCAGCAGTGCGGTGACGATGGCTTGGTCGATGCTGTCCATGACTCCGAGTCTACGGCTCGCACCGCTCAGCCAAGCTGATTGGCGAACCGGACCAGCCGTCCCATGCCCTCGACGATCTCATCGAGATCGCCCGCGTAGGAGATGCGCACGAACCCCTGCCCGAGCGGCCCGAACGCCTCACCCGGCACGACGGCCACGTGCTCCTGCTGCAGCAGACGGCTGCTGAACTCGGCAGAGTCCAGACCGCTGTCGCGCACGTCGACGAAGACGTAGAAGGCGCCGTCGGGCGCGACTGCGCGCAGGTTCGGCGCATCCTGCAGAGCAGAGAGCACCGCGTCACGGCGCACGGCATATGCGTTGCGCATGCGTGCGATGTCGGCGTCGAGGCCGTTGAGCGCCGCGACTCCGGCGAACTGCGCAGGGGTGTTGTTCGACGAATGGATCAGCTCGGCGATCTTCGCCGTCTCTTCGACCAGAGCGCTCGGCCCCAGCAGGTAGCCGATGCGCCACCCGGTCATCGCATACGTCTTTGACAGACTGTCTACGATGACGGTCTGGTCGCGCATGCCTGGGCACGACGCGATTGACGGAGCGACCGGGGCGTCGCCGTAGACGAAGGCATGGTACACCTCGTCTGAGATCACCCACAGACCATGTCGCTGACAGACCTGGGCGATACGCTCCAGCTCGGCCGCCGAGGTCACCGCACCGGTGGGATTGCCGGGCGAGTTCACGATCACGACCTTGCTTCGTGAGGTGACCGCGCGCTCGATGTCTTCGGCGTTGAGCCTCATGCCGTTCGCAGGCCGGAGCGGCACCGTCACCGGCCGCCCCTCGCAGAGCAGCACCTGCGCATCGTACGAGGTGAAGTGCGGTGAGGGAATGATGACTTCGTCACCGGGGTTGAGCAGCGCCCGCAGAGCAAGATACAGACCGAAGGTCGCTCCAGGCACCGCCTGGGCCTCGGTCTCGGCGTCGTATTCGAGGCCTTTGGCCCGTTTGGTGTAGGCGACTGCGGCGGCACGGAACTCGGGCACGCCGAGCACGTTGGTGTAGTGGGTGTCGCCTCGGCTGATCGCCTCGCATGCGGCCTTGGCCGCGCGTTCGGGCACCGACTCCGCCGGCTCGCCGACGGCGAAGGTGATGACGTCGGGAATCAGCTCGCAGTCGTCGAAGACGTCACGAATTCCCGAGCGCGGCGTGCTCTGTGCGACGAGCGAGAGATCTCCCGGAACCATCTGCGTCCTCCTGAACCTGCGAATGAGTAGACAACCACATTCAGATTACGGAAGAATTCCGGTGTTTGCAATATCTGCCGGATATTTTCCGGCCGACTGTGTTCAGCTCAGCAGATCGGTGTCTCCAGAGCGGATCAGTTTCTTGTTGACGAACTCCTGAATGCCCAGCGCACCGAGTTCGCGTCCGTTGCCCGAGCCTTTGACTCCGCCGAACGACAGCTCAGCAGAGTCGGCGCCCACTTCGTTGATGTAGACCATGCCGGCGTCGATGCGATCTGCCACGCGCAGCGCCTGGGCGCGATCCGTCGTGAACAGGTAGGAGCCGAGGCCGTACTCCGTGTCGTTGGCGATCTGCACCGCCTCGTCTTCGTCGCTGACGCGATAGACCTGCGCCACCGGGCCGAAGAACTCCTCGCGATAGGCGTCGTTCTGAGGCGTCACCCCGGTGAGCACCGCGGGATCGAAGTAGGCGCCGCGGTGTTCGGGGCCGCCGAGCACCGCAGTGGCCCCCTGGTCGAGTGCTCGCTGCACCTGGTCGCTGAGCAGCTCGGCAGCCGACAGCGAGCTGAGCGGCCCGAGCGCGATATCCGGCGCCACTTCGGGATTCTGCGCATGCACGTCGCTGAGCGCTGCGACGAAGCGCCGCAGGAACTCGTCGTACAGGTCGTCGACGATCAGAAAGCGCTTCGCCCCGTTGCACGACTGCCCGTTGTTGTCGAGTCTGGCGGCGACGGCAGCTTCGACCGTGGCATCGAGATCGTCGGTGCTGAGCAGAATGAACGGGTCGGAGCCTCCCAGCTCCAACACGACTTTCTTCACGTGCTGCCCCGCGAGCGCAGCCACCGCCGCACCGGCACGGGCAGAGCCGGTCAGCGAGACCCCGCGCACACGTGGGTCGGCGACGACCGATTCGATCTGCTCATGGGTGGCGAGCACCGAGACGTACGCCCCGTCGATGACTCCGGCTTCAGCCATGATGTCTTCGATCTGCTGCGCCGACTCCGGGCACTGCAGAGCGGGCTTCAGCAGAATCGTATTGCCGATGATCAGGTTCGGGCCGGCGAAGCGGGCCACCTGATAGTAGGGAAAGTTCCACGGCATGATGCCGAGCAGCGGCCCCAGCGAGGCCTTGCGTACGAACGCCGTGCCGGGATTGGCCGGCTCGATCGGGTCATCCGCCAGGAACGCTTCGGCATGGTCGGCATAGTAGTCGTAGATGTCGGCCGAGAAGTCGACTTCGCCCAGCGACTGCTCGAGTGGCTTGCCCATCTCGCGGGTGGCGATCTCAGCCAGCCGATCTCGGCGTTCCCGATGCAGCGCGGCGACGCGGTGGATGGCCTGGACGCGCTCGGCGATCGAAGTCGTGCTCCAGCGTGCGTGTGCCTCGGTGGCTCGACTGATCGCCTCGGCGAGCGCGGCGTCCTGGATGGCCGGGTACTCGGCCAGCTTCTCACCCGTGGCGGGATTGGTCACAGCGTATGTCGACGTTGACATAGTGAGGTCTCCTTGTCGTTGGGGTCGGTTGGCGGCCAGCCTATCCGCCGCGTCATCGGAGTGGACGGAATGGGAGGAATCGCCGGTGATCGTATACGTACCGCCTCGGTCGAGGGAGCATCGCTTAGGCTGGCCGCATCCGGGCAGCCCGCTGACGTGCCACCCGGCCCACATCTCGGTCGCCTCATCGACGATTCGTGCAGGGCCTTTCCACACAGCAGGCGATGCCTGAGCACCAGCAGCTCGCTGTGCCGCGGATTCTTCTCAGAAAGGCCCGACATGACTGCAGCAGAGACCCTCGAGCTCGTCGTCACCGCCCACCAGCGCCTGTTCGGCGACCGAGACACCAGCGTGCTCGACACCGACGCCTTCGCTCCAGACTTCATCGAGCACTCCCCACTCGTCGCCGACGGCCGAACAGGGCTGAAGCAGCTGGTCGAAGAGGCACCGACGCTCAGGTATCGACTCGTCCGACAGTTCGTCGACGGCGACCTCGTCGCGCTGCACGGCCGATACACCGGGCTGGACGACGAACCGCTGATCGGATTCGACATCTATCGGGTGGCCGACGGGGCAATCGTCGAGCACTGGGACGGCCTCGTTCCCGAAGCGCCCCCGAATGCGAGCGGCAGAACACAGCTCGACGGGCCGGTGCACACCGACCTAAGCGTCGACACCGAGACCAGCCGCCGCCAAGTCGCTGATTTCTTCCAGACCGTGCTGGTCGAACAGCAGTATGACGAGTGGGCGACGTTCAGCAACGGCGAGGGCTTTCGCCAGCACAGCCCCGACATCGCCGACGGCACCGAGGCCGTCGTAAAGTTTCTGCACCAGCTCAAAAGCGAAGGCACTCCCCTCGTCTACGACCGCACGCACAGACGCGTCGCACAGAACGACTTCGTGCTGACCCAGTCAGAGGGCAGCATCGACGGCGTCAGACACGCCTTTCTCGAACTGTGGCGCGTGGCCGACGGCAAGATCGTCGAGCTGTGGGATGCGATCGCCGAGATTCCGGCAGACAGCGAGGCTGTGCATCCCTACGGTCTCTTCTGAGTCTCCGTCTCGACGACTCTCATCTGTCGACGTGCGCCTGCCTCAGCTGTGCGACCACTACAACGGCGCCGGTGTGACCGGCATCGAGACCGACATCGTCGTTCCGGGCGACTATGGCATCGTTTAGCTCGATGACTTCACGCACCCGTTCCGAGCCTTTAGGCGACGCGGCTGAAGCCGTCCCCGAGACCAGTATGCCGATCTCGACCTGTGCATCGCCGCCTTGCAACAGCAGATGCTCCTCAGGACGCAGCGTGCTGAGGCGCAGGTCTGCGTGCACAGAACCGGAGCGGACCATCAGGTTGAGATCTCGCTCACCAGACCCATGGGGCCTCGACGTCACAGGGTCGTCGCCACGAAACCGCACCGACTCGAATGGTGCCAGCTCGCACTGCTCACCGTCAATTCTCAGGGTCAGACCGGCCGGCCCGATGGACATCAGCCACCGATCGTATCCGATGAAGTCAGAGAACGTCGCCTCGCTGTCAATCGTCGCAATACTCAGACGCCAGTCGACTTCGTCGATCGGTGCGTCAAGAGGGGATTGCACCAATGTCACGGTGCGGCCGGTACCGTTTCGCCAACACACTTCCGAAAGGTCCCGGAAGCGGATGACCTCAATTCTCTCAGCCACGAAAATGACCTGCGACGGCACGTGAGACGAGGTCGTCATCGGCCACTGCCGGCTCAGTGATGTGCCCGAGCTCCGAATACGTGTCGTTGAACTCAGAGACGACCTCGATCGAGTGATCGTTGCGCGCCCATGCTCGGCGAGCGACACCGCCCATGACGTCCCATAGTAGCGCCGAACGAATGACTCCGTCGACTCTGGGCGACCCGTCGAGCAGAAGCCCGAACCCGCCGTTGATCGACTTGCCGATTCCGACGCCGCCGCCGTTGTGTAGCGCCACCAGGCTCATGCCGCGCGCTGCATCTCCGGCGAATGACTGCACAGCCATGTCCGCCATCACATTCGATCCGTCCTTGATGTTCGCTGTCTCGCGGAACGGAGAATCTGTGCCCGAGACGTCATGATGATCCCGTCCCAGCATGATCGGCCCGGTCTCGCCGTTGCGTACCATCTCGTTGAACCGGAGCGCGATACGGATGCGACCCTCGGCATCCTGATAGAGGATGCGAGCCTGCGTGCCGACGACCAGGTCGGCTTCTTCAGCGTCACGGATCCAGTTGTAGTTGTCGCGATCCTGATAGCGACGATCCGGATCGATCGACTCCATGGCTGCGACGTCGGTCGCGTGCAGGTCTTGACGCTTGCCGCTGAGGCACACCCAACGGAACGGCCCGTACCCGTAATCGAAAAGGTGAGGGCCCATGATGTCTTCGACGTATGAGGGCAGGATGAAGCCATCCTTGTCGTCGACGCCGTTCTTCGACAGTCTTCGCACTCCGGCGTCAAACACTGCTTTGAGAAAGGCATTGCCGTAGTCGAAGAAGTATGTGCCTGTAGAGACGAGTCTCTCGATGAGTTCGTACTGCCGTCGCAGACTCTCATCGACGAGCTGAGCGAATCTCTTTTGGTCTTCGGCCAGCAGCGCGGTGCGCTCTGCGAACGAGAGGCTCTGCGGGCAGTAGCCGCCTTCATGCGCAGCATGGCATGACGTCTGATCGCTCAGCAGGTCGATATGGATGTCGTTGTCGACGACGTACTGCAGCAGATCGACAATGTTGCCCTCATAGGCAATCGACGCCGCCTCTCCAGCGGCTTGATGCCGCTTCGCCGAAGCGAAGACCTTGTCGAGATCGCTGTACCGCTCGTCGACCCACCCCTGATCGAAGCGGGTCTGCACACGTGAGGGATCAACCTCGGCGATCACTCCGACCCCGCCGGCCAGCTTCATTGCCTTCGGCTGTGCACCACTCATGCCGCCCAGACCGCTCGAGACGAAGAGTCTGCCGGCGAGATCGCCGTCATTCGGGATACCCAGCTGCAGGCGTCCGGCGTTCAACAGCGTGTTGTATGTGCCATGCACGATTCCCTGCGGGCCGATGTACATCCAGCCGCCAGCTGTCATCTGGCCGTAGTTCGCAACACCCATCTCTTCGGCGATCTCCCAGTCCGACATGTTGTCGAACATACCCACCATGAGTGCATTGGTGATGATCACGCGAGGAGCCTCGGGGCGGGAGGGAAAGAGCCCCAACGGGTGCCCAGACTCAACCACCAGGGTCTGCTCCTGCGTGAGCTGCTGCAGATAGCGCGTGATGAGACGGTACTGCATCCAGTTCTGACAGACGGAGCCAGTCTCGCCGTAGGTGACGAGTTCGTACGGGTAGAGGGCCACCTCGAAGTCGAGGTTGTTGTCGATCATCACTTGGAAGGCTCGACCTTCGAGCGTTGCGCCGGGATACTCGTCGACTGGGCGTCCGTGGATTCGGCCCTGGGGCCGGAAACGATATCCGTAGATACGCCCAAGCGACGTCAGCTCTTGCAGGAACTCCGGGATGACCTGTTCGTGCAGGGCCGGGTCGATGTAACGGAGGGCGTTCTTCAACGCGGTCTCGGTCTGTGCTGGGGTCAGGTGGAACCCTCGTGACGGAGCTCGTCGAATACCGGGTTCGAACTCCGGGTAAGGGGGCAGCTCGTCGATGAGCGGTGCGGTGAAAACCGTTCTGCTGGTGTTTGTCATGGTGATCTCCTGTCGGTCGTATGGCTTCGTCATGAGCGGTTCGCCTTGGGGTACAGCTCGAGCGCGGAGACCAAAGGGACTCCCGCGCGATAGGCGATGTGCAAGTGGTTGGGGGCATCGATGACTGCCAGATCGGCACGCGCTCCCACACGGATCCGACCGATGTCGCTGCGGCGCAGTGCCTTTGCACCGCCTGCCGTCGACGACCAAAGGGCTTCGTCGGGGCTCATGCGCATGTCTCGTACCGCGAAAGCGATCGCTAAAGGCATCGAGTTCGAGAAGCACGTGCCGGGATTGCAGTCAGTGGCGATCGCCACTGGGATGCCCGCGTCGATGGTGCGTCTCGCATCGGGAAACGGCTGTTTGGTCGAGAACTCGACGATCGGCAGGTAGGTCACGACAGGTCCTCCTTGGGCGCGAACCGATGCGAGCGCCGAGATGTCGGCATCAGTCAGGAACGTCGCATGGTCGAGAGATGCCGCACCAAGTTCGACCGCGAGCTGCGGCCCTGGCCCTGGCCCCAGCTGCGCCCCGTGCACACGCAGCTGCAGTCCGTTCTGCAGCCCCGCCTGAAGAATGGCTCGGGATTGTTCGCCCGTGAACGCGTGTGCCGAGTGCGGCTCGCAGAAGACGTCCGCCCACCGCGCCAGAGGAGCGCAGGCCGGGGTCATCTCGTCCACGATCAGCGACACGTAGCCGTCTGGATCATGCTCGTACTCCGCGGGAACGACGTGTCCACCCAGAAAAGTGACCTCATCGGTGTGCTCTCCAGCGATCCGCAGGAGACGCCGCTCTTCAGCGGTGGTCAGTCCGTAACCGCTCTTGATCTCGACGGTTGTCGTTCCCTGTTTGCGACTCTCACGCAGGAGACGGCGCGTTGAAGCGCGAAGGTCGTCGTCCGAAGCCGCGCGAGTGGCGCGCACGGTCTGTCCGATGCCGCCACCTGTATACGGCTCCCCCTGCATGCGATGCGCGAACTCTTCACTACGGTCGCCGGCAAACACAATGTGGCTGTGTGAGTCGACGAATCCGGGGATGAGTGTGCGTCCGCCCAGATCACGTTGATCGTCTGTCGATGGGGCCGCTTGTCTCGGTCCGATCCAAGCGATCCTGCCGTCTTCGACGACAACTGCGGCATCGTGTCTGATGCCGAGTTCCCAGTCTGCTCCGTCATTGGTCACCAGTTCCGAGATGCCGGTGATCGTCGTTGAGTGGCTCATCGTTCCCCTCTCAGCTGCGCGCAGGACTCTGCGAGTTCCTGCACCTGGTCAACGCCGTTGCAGTGACCGTCGTGGGCGACCTGCCGACCTCCCACATACACCTCGACGACCTGCGCGGCTGTGGACATCTGCACAACTCGATCAAGGCGGCTTCCGGCCGTCACCGAGTTCCGGGTGTCCAAGGTGACGAAATCCGCCAGAGAACCGACCTCGAGTCGTCCGGCTTCAGGCCACCCACAGAGCCGCTGACCGTCTGTGGTGAGCATGGCAATCTGCGCGGCAGGCGTGAAGTTCTCTCGGGTTCCGAGCCGCAGACGCTCGTGCATCTCGACTTCACGCGCCTCGGTGAACGGGTCTGCCAGCACGTTCTGGTCGGAGCCCACGCCGAGACGCACGCCGGCTGCGGCGAGGCTGCTCGCCGGTGCGATGCCATCGGCGAGATCGCATTCGGTCGAGGGGCAGACGCACACCGATGCACCGCGCTCACCGAGTGTGTGTATGTCCTGCATTGTGACAAAGACTGCGTGCACGCCGGTTGCGCGGGCGTTCCAGACGCCGGCCCGATCAAGCAGAGCCGTCGGGGTGAGGCCGGTATGGTCCAGGCACTGATCGTTCTCGGCCGTCTGCTCGGAGAGATGTACATGAAGTGGAGCCTGGTGTTCCTGCGCCCATTCGGCGACCCGCCGCATCGAGGCTTCGTCAACGGCCCGGACGGAGTGGATCGCCGCGCCGACACGAAAGTCCGGTGTCGGCGCCAGCTGCGTTACCCGATCGGCCCATGAGTCGGCGTCGCCGTCTGAAAACCGCAGCTGCTCCGGTGCGAGAGGTTCGCCGAAGCCCGCCGAGAGATAACAGGTATCCAACAGAGTCAGACGGATGCCCGCATCTGCTGCGGCATGACGCAGAGCATGCCCCATCTCATTTGGATCGTCGTAGGGTGTGCCGTCAGCTTGGTGATGCACGTAGTGAAACTCTGCGACACTGGTGTAACCGGCAGCCACCATCTCTCCGTAGACACCGCGCGCGAGACGATAATACGAATCGGGGGTGAGCGCCTGCGCGATACGGTACATGGTCTTTCGCCATTCCCAGAACGTGCCCCCGGGCGCCCCGGCACCGCGCAGTGCACGATGGAACGCATGAGAGTGACCGTTCGCCGCACCAGCGAGCGTAAGCCCCTCCAGAACATGGTCATCGGGCTGTCGAGGCGCACCGGCGGTGATCGACTCAAAACGGCCGTCTGTCACGACAAATCGCACGGAATCAGCGATGCCATCGTTGAGCCAGGCATGTTCACACCAGAACGTGGAGGTGACGCTCTTCATCTCACTCATCTCCTGCATCCATCATCTGCAGCGCTGCAGCGAGCGCGGCCACACCGGTCTCGCAGTCTTCGGGGTCTGCATGCTCTGCAGGTGTGTGCGACGCTCCGGTCGTGTTGCGCACGAAAAGCATCGCTGTAGGAACTCCTGCGTTCTGCAACACACCGGCATCGTGCCCAGCGCCCGTGCCGAGCACCGGCGGCACTGAGCCGATCTCTTCACTCACGGCCTGAGACACGATGCCGCTCACGGAAGTGTCGAAGTAGGTGGAGGCTGTCCAGGATTCACGGCGTGGAGCGAACCGCGCAAGATCTGCTAGCACTGCGCCCACCGCTTCTTCATGAGACGCACGAACGTCGAGTGAAGCGATCACCGCAGCTGCAATCACGTTGACCCCGTTGGGGATCACTGTCAGTCGTCCGATAGTGGCGACGGCGTCGTGCCGCACAGCGCTCTCGCGCACGGCCACGATGAGATCTGCAAGCTGGTTCATGGGGTCACAGCGGCGTCCCATCGGTGTGGTGCCGGCGTGGTTCGACTCACCCTGCAGACGCACTTCCCACCGGCCGTGCGGCCAAATGTGGCTGGCCACCGCAATAGGAGAGCCGATCTCTCCCAGCGCGTAACCCTGCTCGACGTGCAGCTCGAGGTGACAAGCGATGCTCTTCAGAAGCATCGGGTCAGCACCGTAGTCATCGGTGTCGATCTCGTGTTCGTCCAGTGCCTCAGCGAGCGTGATGCCGTCGGCATCAGCACGAGCGAGGGCTTGGTCTGGATCGATCACTCCTGTCAGCACGCGGGTGCCGAAACAGGCGATGCCGAAGCGAGCCCCTTCTTCGTCACTCGTATTGACAATACCTATCGGGTGCCGCGGCTCGAAGCCTTGGTCTCTCAGCAGGTCGATCGCCGCCAGCGCAGACAGGACGCCGAGGGGCCCGTCGAACTGCCCACCGCCAGGGACGGAATCGAGGTGCGACCCTGTGGTAATCGCAGGGTCCTCGGGCGTAGGTCGACCACCCCACCACGCCCATTGGTTGCCAGCTCGATCGACCTCGTACAAGAGACCTCGTAATTCGGCCTGTTCGCGGAACCAAGCGCGGAGCTGAGCGTCCTCTTCGGTCCAGGCGAGGCGTGTGTATCCGAGTTCTCCTCCGTTGCCGATCCCGTCGATCTGTTCGAAGAGATCTTGCAGTGAGATGTGCATGTGATTCCTTGTCTGATATTGGTCGGCTGGGAGATTTTCACCACAGCACATCCGCTTAGCCGGCAGCAGAAGCAGGTCAGCGCAGTTCAGAGCCGGTTTCTCGGTATGCTTCCTGAGCCGAGGACAAGAGTTGACCAGATTTTACGAGCGCCACCACACGCTCGATTTCAGGAGACAAGAACTCATCTGCTCCGATAACAGCCTCCGGAGAGATCAAGGACACAATCTGTGCTGCCACCCGCCCTGGCTTTTCCTCACGCAGACGAATCCCCCGGCAGGCCGTGAGAATCTCAACAGCCAGCACACGCTCAAGACCGTCGATGGACCGCCGGAGTTTACGGGCAGCTGACCACCCCATCGAGACGTGGTCCTCTTGCATCGCAGATGTCGGTATAGAGTCGACTGATGCCGGTGACGCCAGCCGCTTCAGCTCACTGACGATCGCAGCCTGTGTGTACTGCGCGATCATCAGCCCGGAGTCCGTCCCGGGGTCTGCCGCGAGGAAGGCGTTAAGCCCTCCATTGCGAGCAGGATCGAGAATCCTATCTGTGCGACGCTCCGCCATGCTCGCAACGTCAGCAACCACGATCGCAAGAAAATCCAAGACATAGGCCAATGGGGCCCCGTGAAAGTTGCCGTTCGACTCGAGACGATCATCGTCTGTGAGCACGGGGTTGTCGACAACGCTGTTGAGTTCCACGTCAGCCACGGCGCAAGCATGTTCAAGTGTGTCGCGCGCTGCACCATTCACCTGAGGTGCGCAGCGCAGCGAATAGGCATCCTGCACACGTACTTTGCCCGCGGCACGAGCCGCTGCAATAATCTCCGATCCCTGAAGCGCGTGGAAGATGTTCGCGGCGGAATCGCTCTGGCCTCGATGCGGACGCACTCGCTGCAAGTCGGCGGCAAACACCCGGTCATTGCCACGCAACGCCTCGAGACTCAACGACGTTGCGACATCTGCCAGGCTCAAGAGATGGTGTAGATCTTCGCCCGCCAGCACCAGCATTCCCAGCATTCCGTCTGTACCGTTGATGAGGGCTAAGCCCTCTTTCTCACGAAGCTGAACTGGAGTGATGCCGCACTCAGCCAGAGCCTGCGCTGCAGGCAGATGTCTGCCGTCACGGGTGAAGACATCGCCTTCGCCGATTACAGCGAGAGCGCAGTGGGCCAGAGGCGCTAAATCACCAGAACACCCCAGACTGCCGTACTCGCGAACTGCGGGTGTGATCCCCGCATTCAGCAGATCTGCATACACGGCAGCGACTTCAGCTCGAACTCCGGTGCGTCCGGACGCCAATGTGGCGAGACGAAGCAGCATCAAAGCCCGCACAACTTCTCGCTCAACCAAGGGGCCAGTTGATGCCGCATGGGAGCGTACCAAACTCAGTTGCAGAGCTTGTCGCTTCTGCTTGGGGATCGAGACCGCGGCAAGTGCGCCGAACCCCGTCGACACTCCATAATGCGGTTCCGCATCATCAGCCAGAGCAGCGATCACTCTCGCGCCGTGAGTCAGCGCCGCGATTGCGTCAGCACTGAGAACAACCTTTGCGTCGTCTCGTGCGACTTCCACAAGCTCCTGCGCAGAGACGCCGGACGGTGAAACGATAATGGTCCGCTGATCTATCAAGTTCTGTGTCATGTGCTCAGTATCTGTCGTTGGTGTGCGGGATATACTTACGGAATTGCAATTGGCGTCTACATTTACAGACATGAAACATGTTGCTTATATTAAGGAGGTTCAGCATTACTAATCCAAAGTCCACAAAAGCCGGACTGCAGAAGATTGCCGTGAATAATGCTTTGAATATACTGAAGTATCTCTCAGAACGACGATCACCTGTAACAGCGAACATGCTCATACGGAGCCTCAACCTTCCTCGCTCCTCCACTTATGAACTCTTATCGACGCTCAGCCACCATGGCTTCGTTGTGCATTTTCCGGAGAAACATCTCTACGGTTTAGGCACCGCCGCATTTATGCTAGGTTCAGCGTATTCTGCCCAACAACCCCTTACTCTGCTTGGTCAGCCTCTTCTAGATCGTTTGACAGATAAGCTTCGTGAGAGCTCTCACCTCACCGTGCTTCGTGGAAGTGATGTCGTCTATCTCGTCGAAGCACGAGCTTGGAACAGGCCCTCCTTGGTGACCGATGTAGGAGTAACCCTGCCAAGCAGCGTAACCGCCAGCGGACGGGCGATGCTTAGCTGCCTTTCTCGTGAGCAGGTGAATGCCACATTTCCGACCCCTCAGGACCTACCTGTGAGACACCCGGATAGGTCGCCGAGAACCCTCAAGCAACTCCTGGAAACTTTGCGCACAGATCAAGCAAGAGGCTTCGCGTTCGAGATGTCAGAAGTTACGAGTAGCCTGGCCTCGATTGCTGTACCAATTGTCAATGCTTTGGGCTGGCCAGTAGCCAGCATTGCCGTGACATTCAAACCATCCTCGGATGGAGTTGCCCTTGATAGAGCACGAGAAGATTTCCTACCCGACCTCATAGCCACATCAGCTGAACTGTCGAGAAGAGTCCAAGGACGTTAACTCAAGCACATCTACAGCTCAGGCAAACGATCAACGATCTCACCGCTGAGATTCCTAGAGTTTGATTGGGCTGAAGTGACCTACCTAACTCGCTCGAGGAATGCACGCGTTCGCTCATTCTTCGGATGATCAAGAATCTCGCCCGGAGTTCCACGTTCGATAACCCGTCCTTGATCCATAAAAACCATTGAATCGGCCACTTCTCGGGCAAATCCCATCTCGTGAGTGACAACGATCATCGTCATTCCGCTCTCGGCTAGGTCTTTCATGACGCCCAGCACATCGCCGACCAGCTCAGGATCAAGTGCACTTGTCGGCTCGTCGAACAGCATCAGCTGAGGTTTGAGAGCAAGAGCTCGCGCGATAGCGACACGTTGCTGTTGCCCCCCGGAAAGGTCTTTCGGGTAGCTCTCTGCTTTAGACTTCAATCCCACTGATTCGAGCAAACTCAGAGACTCTGTTCGGAGATCACGTGAAGACCGATGTTGCATCAGTTTCGGCGCAAGCTCAAGATTCTCAATGACCGTCATGTGCGGAAACAGATGAAAATGCTGAAAGACCATCCCGATTCTGGCTCGCTGAGCGGCAGTCTGAGCGGGCGTAAGCTCGTAGAGCGTACCTTCCTTCTCACGGAGCCCCATTCTCTGACCGTCCACCCAGATCTCGCCGGCTTGGATATTCTCGAGGAGATTAATAGTACGCAGAGTTGTCGATTTTCCAGACCCAGAAGGTCCTATTATGACTGCAACTTCCCCGCGATTGACCTCCAAATCAACGCCCGTCAAGATGTGCGCATCTCCAAAAAACTTGTGAACACCGCTTAGACGAACTACGCAAGACGATTTACCGTGGTTCGTTGAGAACTGATCAGACATTCAATGCCCCTTACCGAAGTGCTTCTCAAGAAAATGTTGACCAATCATAAGACAACTGGTGATAGCCAAGTACCATGTGGCAGCCACCACAAGCAAGGGGATCGGCAGATAAAGCCTATTCGCTACAGCATTTGCAGCGTAAGTAAGTTCTAGAGTGAATGGGACAGCTAGAACCAACGATGTCGTTTTGAGCATGCCAATCATTTCATTGCCTGTAGGGGGAATAATGATACGCATAGCCTGCGGTAGCACGACTCTTGTCCATGTATATCGACGAGACAACCCTAAGGCCGCAGACGCTTCCAGCTGTCCCGACGCAACCGAATTCACACCTGATCGGAATATTTCCGCGAGATATGCTGATTCGTTCAAAGCAAGCCCAACGATCGCCGCGACCGTTGCGTTATAGAAGTCCTGAGTCGAAATCGAGAACAGCTCAGGCCCTCCAAAGGGGAGACCAACCCCAAGTTTGGGATAGATCACAGCAAACAGACCCCAGAAGACCAGCTGGGTGTAAACAGGCGTCCCACGAAAGAACCAGAGCCAGACATTGGCGACGTATCTCAGCAGTCGATTCTCTGATTCACGCATGATGGTCAGCAACAAGGCCAAAACGATCGCAATCACCATCGCCGAGATAGTCAGAATAAGTGTCCAGAGGACGCCCTTCAGAATATTTGGCGCAAACAGATACTGACCGACAATGTCCCAGTGGAAATTCTGATTAGAGAAAAGCCCATCAATAAAGCAGACAAGAAGAAAGACGACAACTATCGACGAGATCCACCTGCCAGGATGTCTCACTGCCCGAGCATGAATCAGTTCGATATCAGCAGTAGATGCGTCGACAGACTCAGGGCCGCTACTTCGTACTTTCACAGTTTACCTTACTTTCGGCCTCTAATAGGGGAGAGATGCCCGTGAGTCCGACTGCTAACAGAGCAGCGATGAACACCGCCTGCGGCCCCAAGTGACTGTTCGTGATGTCGTAGGATTCATTTGTTGAATGAAGCCCACTACCCGTTCCACCCCCCGGCATGCAGACTGCCTGAACTCCACGACTAATTGGCACGTTTGCATCCGTAGTCGCAGCCTCTTGCATCTGAGGTTCCAACCCCACTGATCGAAGACCCTCAGCTGCAGCATGTACCAGCGGAGCATCCGGAGCCTGCGACCCTGTTGGAATGTCGACAGTCTGCCGCATGTCGAAGCTCACTCTTCCAGCTTCGCAGTCCGAGATATCATTTTCTCTCTCAACTGCCGCAATAATTATGTCCCTGACTTTTGTGTCCAAGATCGCGAGCTCACGGTCGTCGGTAGACCTAAGATCGATCTCCATTCGACAGGAGAATCCAATAGCAGTCTCAGTAACTCCTCCTCTGAGCACCCCAACATTGTAGATTGTCTTTGGCTCTTCAGGCACGGAGATATCCGCAATTGCAGTTGCCGACCGAGCAGCAGCGTGAATAGCACTCGGTCGCCCGAAGTTGCCGAAGGAGTGACCGCCTGGCCCCTCAAACTCGACTACATAGCTCAGACATCCAGTGGCCTGTGTAATGAGCCGGTCAGGGGTTGCGCCGTCGACCGTGATAAATGCATCGAAATTATACGCATTCATCAACTGCTTGATTCCGTTGAGATTCCCCTTCCCCTCCTCACAAACGTTCGCTCCAATCAGAATTCCACCTGAAAGCTCATCCTCGATTTCAACGAGCGCTTTCGCTACTGATAAAACAGCGGCTAAGCCTCTGGAATCGTCGCAGATACCTGGGCCATACAGTTTGGCACCCTTCTTGGTAACAGCGACATCAGTATCAGCGTCAAAGACAGTATCAAGGTGTGCAGTAATCATCAGGACAGGCCCATTTCCTACGTTGCCGATCCGACCGATCACATTGCCGTATGTGTCTGGCAGAACATCATGAACGCCAGTGCGAACGAGCAGGTCTTGAAAGAGCTGGCTTCGGAGCCCCTCATCAAAAGTTGGAGCTGCGGTCTCGCTAAGGGCAACCTGTTGCTCAATGGTCACTGACTCACGATCTTTAATCGAGGTCAGAACGGATTGTACTCTGCGGTTCTTGAGAAGACTCGCGGTCGATATCATAGACTCGTCGGACATTGCTTACACCCTACTCACATCGATGTCTCTGGATTTACATCTGCGCGTTCCACTAAGCCCTTTTGCCCCCAAGCCGACATGATCTGTGCGTACGTTCCATCATTGATCAGTTCGTTGATTGTGTCGGCAATTAGCTGCGCAAATTCGGTGTCCGACTTCGCTACTGCAATACCATCAATTCCTGCATTGTAAGTCGCATCGATTGTCTCCAGCTGACCATGACTCTGTGTCGCGGCATACCCAAGCAGCGTTTGGCCACTGAGCACTCCGACTGCACCATCCGTACTGAGGCGTGTAATAGCTTCAGCATTTGTCTTCAGCTCGACTGCATCGATCGCTTGCTCACCGGAATCCTGACATTTCTTCGAGAATTCCTGGAGGTCGTCTAGTTGTGTCGAGCCAGTCTGCACAGCAATGGTCTGACCGCATAGGTTGTCTAGAGTCAGTCCGTGCGGGTTTCCCGCCTTCACTAGGAGAGTCGACCCCCCCTTCTGGTACGAGACCATATTGACTGCCTCGAGGCGTTTCTTCGTTATGTAAAATGCTGAAGCACCAATGTCGTATTTTGTTCCTAGTGCAGGAAGAATGGAATCAAAATTGGCGCTCTGAAAATCAAGATCCAAGCCCAGTTTTTTTGCGATCGCGTTTGAAAGATCCACGTCAAATCCTACGGGCGTGTTACCATCTGGTCCCGCTAGGAACTCTGCTGGAGCAAAGGTGGTATCAGAGCCAACAATCAGTTTCCCTCTTGCAGCAATGTCACTTGGGACCCTAGCACTGAGCTGCTCGCTCTTTTGCACCCCGTCCAACGAAACATTGGGAATCGTATCTCCATCACTGCTTGTCTGACTCTCTGAAGTGCCTGAGCAACCGGCTAAGAGCGCTCCACTGACCGCAAGAATTGAGACGATACTCGTCCAGCCCTTGAATCGTTTCGTCATTTCGGACTTCATAGATTCCACTCCTCATTACCGTTCAAAGACTTCATCTGCACGACGATTCCAAACCATCGATTTTGGACATTTGAAACTTATGGCTTAAAAGTTGCTCGAGGATATCGACGGAATTTCCACCTGATTTCACATCTGCATATACAGACGGCGCGCGATCGCGACGACACATGCCCTCCCGAGCAACGCACCACCCCCGGGTAGACTTAGCCATGATGTGCGGTACGCCGCACGCGACCACACCACTTCGCAGGAGTTACCGTGAGCACTCTCGACCACCAGCCACTCAGCCCTCTCGACGGCCGCTACCAGAAGGCCGTCAGCGGCCTCGGCGAGTACCTCAGCGAGGCGGGCCTGAACCGCGCGCGCGTGCACATCGAGGTCGAATGGCTGATCTTTCTGACCGACAACGGCCTGTTCGGCACCAGCCCGCTCACCGCGGAGCAGAAGGCCGGTCTGCGAGCACTGGTCACCGACTTCGATCAGAACAGCATCGACGAGCTCGCCAAGCTCGAGGCCGTCAAGAAGCACGATGTGAAGAGCGTCGAGGTGTTCATCCGCCAGCATCTGCCTGCCCTGGGGCTGGCAGATCGCGCCGAACTGGTGCACATCGCCTGCACCAGCGAAGACATCAACAACCTCTCCTACGCCGTGATCGTGCGCGACGCGGTGCGCGAGGTGTGGCTGCCGAAGGCGGATGCCGTGGTCGCCCAGATCGCGGAGCTCGCCGAGCGCTACGGCGACGTGCCCCTGCTCGCCCACACGCACGGGCAGCCGGCGACGCCGACCACGATGGGCAAAGAGCTGGCAGTGTTCACCCACCGCCTGCGTCGCCAGCTGGGGCATGTGCGCGAACAGCAGTATCTGGGCAAGTTCAACGGCGCGACGGGCACCTACGCCGCGCACGTGGTCGCCGACCCGAGTGCCGACTGGCCCGACGTCTCACGCGACTTCGTCGAGGGCCTGGGCCTCACCTGGAACCCGCTGACCACGCAGATCGAGTCGCACGACTGGCAGGCCGAGCTCTACTCGACGGTCGAGCACTTCAACGGCATCCTGCACAACCTCGCCACCGACTTCTGGACGTACATCTCGATGGGGTACTTCCATCAGATCCCGGTCGCAGGAGAGGTCGGGTCGTCGACCATGCCGCACAAGGTCAATCCGATTCGCTTCGAGAACGCCGAAGCCAACCTCGAGCTCTCGAACGCGCTGCTCTCATCACTCGCTCAGACGCTCATCACCAGCCGCATGCAGCGCGACCTCACCGACTCGACGACGCAGCGCAACATCGGCGTGGCGTTCGGGCACTCGCTGCTCGCGCTCGACAACGTCGCCAAGGGGCTGAACACGGTCGAGCTGGCCGCGCCGACACTGCTCGACGATCTCGACCACAACTGGGAGGTGCTCGCCGAGGCCATTCAGACCGTGATCCGCGCCGAGGTCGCCGCCGGTCGTTCGAAGATCGACGACCCCTACACGCTGCTCAAAGGGCTCACTCGCGGGCATCGCATCGGTCAGGCCGATCTCGAAGAGTTCGTACAGGGCCTCGACATCGGCGACGAGGCGAAGCAGCGTCTGCTCGCTCTGCGCCCCGAGACCTACATCGGGCTCGCGCCTCAGCTGGCGAAGACGCGGTGAGGCTCAGACTGAGGAGACTCGCCCGGAGACGTAGGCGTTGACGATCTGCTCTTGGGCGTCGTGCAGGTATGCGCGCATCTCTTGCGCCGCACCCGCAGAGTCGCCCCGCTGAATCAGACCGACGATCTGCTCATTGCGGTCAATGTACTGCTCATGCATGTAGCGCGGGCTGCCGATCAGCCCGAACATCAGCCGCAGCTGCGCGGCAAGCGACCGATACAGGTCTTCGAGTATCGGGCTGTCGGCGAGGGCGATCACCGCCTCGTGAAACGTCACATCGGCCGTGCCGACAGCGCGCCAGTCGTCGGCCTCGGCCGCGGCTCGAGCACGCAGCACGCAGTCTCGCATGCGCTCGAGCGACGGATGCCCCGGTGCGGCACCGGCGATCGCCTCGGGTTCGATCAGTTGCCGCACCCGGAAGACGTCGAAGACCTCGGGAAGACCGGGACGGCTGACGAACACCCCGCGATTGGGAACGTGCTCGACTAGGCGCTCGCGAGCGAGCAGGCGGAAGACCTCTCGCAGTGTGTTCCGAGACACGCCCAGCCGCTCGGCCAGATCGGCCTCCGGAAGTTTGTCTCCCGGCGAGACCTCGCCGTCGGTGATCAGCACACGCAGAGCCTGCGCCGCCTTCTCAGGCACGGAGAGTGGGAGCGCTTGGGTCACAGCAGAAATTCTACCCGCCCCGTTTCGGCTCCCGGCTGCCCCATGGTGACACGTGCAGCGCATCCGACCTCAACCGGTCGGCAATTGTTCACTTCACCTACTTGTAACATGAACGAAACTCCGATCATATTTCAAGTGTTCATGCTCTTTGTTGAACAACCTGTACGATATCGCACAGTCAACGACGACCGCGGGCCGACGCCCGCCTGTTCGAATGGAGCACCATGAGCGCAGAGACCTCTCCCGGGCCGGAAACCCGAGAGCCCTCATCATCGAGCGTCAGCCCTTCTGCATCGAAGGGCAGCCAGACCGCTCAGTTTCTGAAAGAACGCCGAAGCTCCTTGATCGGCGCGGTCTTCCTGATGGCCATGTCTGCAGTCGGCCCCGGCTTCATCACACAGACGGCGACCTTCACCGTGCAGCTCGGGGCAGCCTTCGGATTCGGCATCCTGTTGTCGATCGTCATCGACTTCATCGTGCAGCTGAACGTCTGGCGCATCATCGGACTCTCGGGCAAGACCGCCGGAGAGCTCGCCAACGCCGCCATTCCGGGCACCGGCTACGTGCTCGCCGTGCTGGTCATCTTCGGCGGGCTCGTGTTCAACATCGGCAACATCGCCGGCATCGGCCTCGGGCTGAACGCCGCGATCGGGCTTGACCCGAAGATCGGCGGGCTGATCGGCGCACTCTTGGCGATCGGCATCTTTCTGTACAAACGTGCCGGAAAGGTGATGGATCGAGTGGTGATCGCGCTCGCCGCGGTCAAGGTCGCCATCGTGGTGGTCGTGCTCTTCGTCGTGCAGCCCCCCGTCGGTCACGCGCTCACCGAGACCGTGATGCCCGACAACGTCAACCTCGCTGCACTGACCACGATCGTCGGCGGCACCATCGGCGGCTACATCACCTACGCCGGCGCGCATCGCCTGCTCGATGCGAAGATCACCGGCAGCGAGAACATCAAGGCCATCAGCACGGCATCGTTCTGGGGCGTCACCATCACCGGCGTCATCCGCTACCTGCTGTTCCTCGCCATTCTCGGCGTCGCAGCCAGCGGAGTCACGATTGATCTCGCAAGTCACACCGCCAACCCCGCCGCGCAGGCCTTCCAGGTCGCGCTCGGCGAATGGGGGTTCCGCATCTTCGGTGTCATCTTCTGGGCGGCCGGCACGACGTCGACCATCGGCGCCGCGTACACCTCGGTGTCATTCTTCAACGTCTTCAGCCCGAAGTTCCTCGAACCGCGTCTGCGCAACATCACCACGATCGGCTTCATCGCCGTCTCGCTGGTCGTCTACCTGCTGCTCGGCACGGCTCCGGCAGCACTGCTGGTCTTCGCCGGCGGCTTCAACGGACTGATCCTGCCCATCGGCCTCACGCTGATGATCTACATCGGCTTCGCCCGGCGCGATCTGCTCGGCAACTACCGCTACCCGATCTGGCTGCTCATCCTCGGAGCGCTCGTCTGCGTCTTCACCTGGTGGATGGGCATCTCGTCGATCCAGCCGATCTTCGCTCTGCTCGGCCTCTCGTAGCCTGATCGCTCAGACCCGGCATCAGACCGGGCCGGTGGGTGCTCTCCCCTCCCCGGAGCGCCCGCCGGCCCTCCATTACCGCGGTGGCCTCGCAGCATCATCACCGCAGCACCACACCTGCACCGCCCGTCGTCGAGACTTCGGGCGCAGAATTGGAGCATCATGACAGCAATAGACCTCAACAGCGACATGGGCGAAGGCTTCGGCCGGTGGTCGCTCGGTGACGACGACGCCATGCTCGACATCGTCACCAGCGCGAACATCGCCTGCGGCTTTCACGCCGGCGACCCGATCGGTCTCATGCACACGACGAAGTCGGCCGTCGGCCGAGGCGTCGTCATCGGCGCCCACCCTGCATACCGAGATCTCGCCGGCTTCGGGCGTCGCGCGATGGATGTCGCCTCGCCGGAGCTGACCGCCGACGTGCTCTATCAGATCGCCGCGCTCGACGGCATCACGCGTTCGGCCGGCGGGCGCATGCGCTACGTCAAGCCGCATGGCGGGCTCTACAACCGCATCGCCGTCGATCCGGTGCAGGCGGCGGCTGTGGTCGAGGCGATCCGCGAGTACGACTCAGACCTGGCCGTGATGGCACTGGCCGGCTCGGTCTTCGCCCGTGTCGCCGACGAAGCCGGCCTCCGGGTGATCGCCGAGGCCTTTGCCGACCGGGGCTACCAGCCCGATGGCACGCTCGTCTCACGTCGCGAGCCCGGTGCCGTCCTGAGTGATGCGGATGCCGTGGCCGATCGCATCGTTCGCCTCGCCGAGACCGGCACCCTGATCGCCGTCGACGGCAGCCAGCTCCATCTCGATGCCGAATCGGTCTGCGTGCACAGTGACTCGCCGGGTGCCCTCGACATGGCCCGGGCGATTCGTGACCGCTTACAGCACGAAGGAATTGCCGTTCGTTCCACGCTTGACCCTGAGGAGGCCGCATGAACTCCCCCATCGCATCCGCGCAGCTCGAAGCCCGAACCGCCCGCGAGCGCTACCGCGCCGGCGAGTGCCTGCCCACCGCCGGCGTCGCCCCGGGCATGGCGCAGGCGAACCTGCTGGCCGTGCCACGCGAGTACGCCTACGATTTTCTGCTCTTCGCCCAGCGCAACCCGAAGCCGTGCCCGGTGCTCGACGTGACCGATCCCGGCTCGCCTCGCACGGTGCTGGCGCCGACCGCGGATCTGCGCACCGACCTTCCGAAGTATCGGGTGTGGCGCGACGGCGAGCTGGTCGACGAGCCGACCGATGCGACGGAGGCCTGGGCGGAGCACCCTGACCTGGTCGCGTTTCTCATCGGCTGCAGCTTCACCTTCGAGACGCCGCTGCAGCGGGCGGGCATCGAGGTTCGGCACATCGCAGAGGGAACGAACGTTCCCATGTATCGCACGAATCGGCAGTGTCGACCCGCAGGGGCCTTCCACGGCGAGATGGTCGTGTCGATGCGGCCGATCCCCTCGGATCGGGTGGCCGAGGCGGCGATGATCTCGGGTCGCTATCCGGCGGTGCACGGCTCGCCCGTGCACGTCGGCGACCCGGCCGGCCTGGGCGTCGCCGATCTGGCGCGACCCGACTTCGGCGATGCAGTGCCCTTGCATGACGGCGAGGTGCCGGTGTTCTGGGCGTGCGGCGTCACTCCGCAGGCGGCCGTCATGGCTTCGCGGCTTCCGTTCGCGATCACGCACGCCCCGGGATACATGTTCGTCTCAGACGTCTCCGACACGACGTACGAGGTCTGAGATGCGCGTGCTGCCAGTCAACACCGATGTGCTGTTAGTCGAGCTGGACGAGCTCTCGCAGGCGGTGGCTCTCAACCAGTCGCTGCTGGACGATCCGATTGCGGGAGTGCACGAGCTCGTTCCGGCCGCCCGCACGGTGCTCGTGCGTTTTCATCCGACCCGCATCGATGCCGCCGAGCTCACCGCGCTGCTGCTGGAACGCGACGTGAGCGCGCCGCTCGGTGCCGACGGAGAGATCGTCCAGGTGCCGATCAGCTATGACGGCGACGACCTCGCCGAGGTGGCGGATCTGCTCGGCGTCACTCCTGAAGACGTCATCGCCATGCACACCGCCTCGACCTACACCGTCGCATTCACCGGTTTCGCTCCCGGCTTCAGCTATCTGGTCGGCGGCGACCCGAGGCTGAACGTGCCGCGCCGGAGCACCCCGCGCACTGCCATTCCCGCCGGAGCCGTCGGTCTGGCCGGTACGTACAGCGGGATCTATCCGCGCGTCAGCCCCGGCGGCTGGCAGATCATCGGCACCACCGAGCTGCCGATGTTCGATCTGCGCCTGGATCCTCCCGCGACCCTGCGCCCCGGCATGCGCGTGCGCTTCGTCGAGACCGAGAGATCGACGCGGCAGCAGCCAGCCGCACCCCAGCCCTCTGCCATCGCAGGCGACGACAGCGGCTCGCGAACCGCACTGGAGGTCGTCGAGCCTGGGCTCGGCTCGACTCTGCAAGATCTTGGGCGACCGGGGCACGCCGATCTCGGCGTCTCACGTTCCGGTGCTCTCGACCATGACAGCGCCCGATTGGCGGCCCGTCTCGTCGGCAACTCCTCCGATGCCGCAAGCATCGAGACGCACGGCGGTCTGCGACTGCGAGCGATCGGCGAACTGGTGCTCGCCGTCACCGGCGCGCAGGTGTCGGCCACCGTCCGCCCCGCGTCGACGCCGGAGACGGAGACGGACGCTGAACGCCCAGCAGCCCGGATGCAGGCTCCCCGATCGGCTCCCGAGCTGCAGGCCTTCGCTCTGCGCGACGGCGAGACGCTCGAGCTCGGCTTTCCCACGCGCGGCAGCGTCGCATACGTCGGCGTACGCGGTGGGTTCGCCGTCGCCCCGGTGCTCGACAGCCTCTCGACCGATGTGCTCTCGGGCCTTGGCCCGAAGCCTCTGCGCGCCGGTGACGTGCTGCCGGTGCGCCGTGCCGCAGTCGCTGCGGTCGCACAGATCTGGGGTGCGGATGCGCCCGACGACACTCTGCACAGCCGTCTGCCCGCCCCGGGCGACGTGGTCACTCTCGATGTGGTGCTCGGGCCGCGTACCGAGATGTTCGCCGATGACGCGGTGCAGGCACTCTTCGATCAGCAGTGGGAGGTCACGGCGCAGTCGAACCGCGTCGGTCTGCGCCTGCACGGGCCGACGCCGCTGGAGCGCCGCGACCACCGAGAGCTCGAGTCTGAGGGCACCTCCTCTGGTGCTCTGCAGGTGCCGCCCAACGGGCAGCCGGTGCTGTTCATGGCCGATCACCCGCTGACCGGCGGCTACCCCGTCATCGGCTCAGTCGCCTCATATCACCTCAATCTCGCCGGGCAGGTGCCGATCGGCGCCAGCATTCGCTTTCGCGCGGTCACCGCCCCTCCGGGGCAGGCATCCGCCGCCGACGCATCTCTCACGAAGGAGAACTGAACATGATCAGCAGAGTGCTCATCGCCAACCGCGGCGAGATCGCCGTGCGCATCGCTCGAGGCTGCGCCGCCTACGGGGTGACCTCGATCGCGGTGTACTCCGACCCCGATGCCGATGCGCTGCACACCCGCGTCGCCGACGAGGCCTATGCGCTGCCCGGGGCGACGGCCGCTGACACGTACCTCGACATCGATGCCCTCATCGACGTCGCTCGACGTGCGCATGCTGACGCCGTGCACCCCGGTTACGGCTTTCTGTCAGAGAACGCCGACTTCGCTCAGGCCGTCATCGACGCAGGCCTTGTCTGGATCGGCCCTCGGCCGCAGACGATCCGATCGCTCGGAGACAAAGTGACCGCTCGCCAGCTGGCCTCGTCGGTCGGGGCCCCACTCGTCGAGGGCACTCCGGGCCCGGTCGCCGACGGAGCCGAGGCGCTGGCGTTCGCCCAGCGGCACGGTCTGCCGATCGCGATCAAAGCCGCGTTCGGAGGCGGCGGACGAGGCCTGAAGGTGGCCTGGAGACTCGACGAGGTGGTCGACCAGTTCGAGTCGGCCGAACGAGAGGCGGTCGCCGCGTTCGGCCGCGGAGAATGCTTCATCGAACAGTACGTGCCACACCCGCGACACGTCGAAGCGCAGGTTGTCGGCGACGCCGACGGTCACGTCGTCGTGGTCGGCACTCGTGACTGCTCGCTGCAGCGACGCAATCAGAAAGTCGTCGAAGAGGCACCGGCGCCGTTCCTCACCGACGAGCAGCGCAGCGCGATCGAGTCGGCGGCGAAGCGCATCTGCGAGGCCGCAGACTATGTCAGCGCCGGCACGGTCGAGTTCTTAGTCGGGGCGAACGGCACGGTCTCGTTTCTCGAAGTGAACACCCGCCTGCAGGTCGAGCATCCGATCACCGAGCTGACCAGCGGCGTCGATCTGGTGCGACAGCAGCTGCGAGTCGCCGACGGGCTGCCGCTCGAGATCGACCAGACTCCGCTGCCACGGGGCCATGCCTTCGAGTTCCGCATCAACGCCGAAGACGCCGGGCGTGGGTTTCTGCCGGCACCCGGGCGCATCAGCCGTTTCGACGCTCCGGGCGGCGAGGGCGTGCGTCTCGACTCCGGTGTCGTCGCGGGCAGTGTGGTGAGCGGGCTGTACGACTCGCTGCTGGCGAAGCTCGTGGTCTGGGGTGCCGATCGCGACGAGGCACTGCGCAAGGCCCGCCAGGCGCTGCGGGAGTTCCAGGTCGACGGTGTGCCGACGCTGCTGGACTTCGACCGGCGCGTCGTCGACGATCCAGCGTTCGCCGCCGCCGGCGCTGACGGCTTCGCCGTGCACACGAGGTGGATCGAGACCGAATGCTCCTGGCTCGACGAGCTGCACCAGCCCTTCTCTGACCCGATACCGAGCGAACCGCTGACGCGCAGCTGGATCGAACTCGACGGCCGCCGTGTCGAGCTCGGGCTTCCGGCACAGCTGGTCGGCTCGCTGGCAGGCGGAGTCTCTGCGGCCGCCGTGCTGCAGAGCGGCCCCAGCGGCGAGGTGGTCACGGCCAGCGCATCCGCCGCGGATGCCGCAGCCGGCGGAGTCGGGTCGAACGAGCCCGGTGCGGTGTGCGCGCCGATCACCGGAACGCTCGTCGCGTGGAAGGCGGAAGACGGAGTGTCGGTCGCCGAAGGCGAGGTGCTCGCAGTGATGGAGGCGATGAAGATGGAGACGCAGGTGCTCTCGCCATGCGCCGGGGTGCTCACGCGTGAAGTCGACATCGACGATGCTCTGATCACCGCGGGGGCTCAGATCGGCATCGTGCGCTAGCACCACACGGTGTCGTCAGCGGTCAGGCGAGGCATTTCTCACAGACGGTGAAGGTGCCGCTGAGTTCGGTGAAACTCCTCAGCGGCACCCCGTGTCTGCGAGAGGCGGCGTCGAGACGATCAGCTCACGGCTGCGTCTCCTGTCTCACCGGTGCGCACACGCACCACTTCAACCACGTCGGTGACCCAGATCTTGCCGTCACCGATGCTTCCGGTACGAGCCGTCTCCTGGATCGCGTCGATCGCGGCAGTGGCCTGCTCGTCTGCGACGATCACCTCGATGCGAATCTTCGGCACGAAGTCGACACGCACCTCACGGGCGCGATAGACCTCGACCTTTCCGGCCTGTGCCCCGTATCCGCGGGCGTCCACCACTGTCAGGCCCTTCACCCCGACGTGTTCCAGCGCACTCTTGATCGGCTGCAGCGTTCCAGGCTGCAGAACTGCGGTGATGAGTTTCATAGTGTTCGTGTTCCTTTCGACAAGACGTCTGTTCTGCACTGCCGTGCCGACGTCACCCAGTGCCGCCTGCCCGGACGATGCCATCGGCGACGATCAGGCGTCTTCTTTTTCGTAGGCGGTCTCGACGTGCAGTGACGAGTCGAGGCCGGCGTTCTCCTCGGCGTCGGTGACCCGCAGCCCCATGGTCGCCTTGAGCGCCCAGGCGATCAGTGCGGTGACCACGAAGGTGTAGGCGAAGACTGAGACGACACCGATGATCTGGGGGGCGAACAGCTCACCGCCGCCGCCGTAGAAGAGCCCCGCGGCACCCGCTGGGGTGGCGGGGTCGGCCAGAAAGGCGATCGCGACGGTGCCGAAGATTCCCGGGAACATGTGGATGGCCACCGCGTCAAGCGCATCATCGTACCCGAGCTTGGCCTTCAACGACAGCGCCCAGTAGGCGATGGCTCCAGCGATCAGACCGATCACGACCGCTCCCATGACCGACACGGAGTTCGCTGCCGGGGTGATGCCGACGAGGCCGGCCAGCACGCCCGAGATGGCTCCGAGTGAGGTGGCATGCCCACCGAAGATGCGCTCCACGATCAGCCACCCGAGCATGCCGACGCAGGCGGCGACGAGGGTGTTGGTCAGAGAGAACCCTGCTGCCTCGTTGATGCCACCGGCAGACCCGCCGTTGAACCCGTACCACCCGACCAGCAGCAGGCCGCCGCCGAGAATGGCGATCGGCAGGTTGCCCGGTCGCCCGACTGCCGGGAATCCCTTGCGCTTGCCCAGGAACATCGCCAGCACGAGCGCGGCGACACCAGCGTTCATATGCACCGCGGTGCCTCCGGCGAAGTCGAGCGCACCGAGCTTGTTCGCAATCCAGCCACCGGTCGTGCTGCCGTCAGCAGCGTCGAAGGCGAACACCCAGTGCGCGACCGGAAAGTAGACGAGTGTGGCCCACAGCCCGGCGAAGACCAGCCAGCTCGAGAACTTCATGCGCCCCTCGACAGCACCGCCGACGATGCCGACCGTCAGCCCGGCGAAGATCAGTTGGAAGCCGGCGATGAGAATTCCGGGAACGGCGCCTTCCGGCGTCTCGGCGCCGATCAGATCGACCAGTCCGAAGAGCCCGCTGGGGTTGCCGATCAGGCCGGCTCCGCTCACAGAGTCGCCGAGGGTGAGGCCGTAGCCGAACAGCACCCAGAGCAGCGCGGTGACAGCGAAGCCGCCGAACACCACCATGATCGTGTTCAGAATGTTCTTCGTGCGTGAAAGGCCGCCATAGTAGAGCGCGAGGCCCGGCAGCATGAGCGTGACCGCGACGGTCGCCGCGAGCATCCAGGCGGTGTTCACCTGTGAAGTGATGTCCATAGTTTGATCCTGTTCTTGTCACAGTGGGTGTGCTGCCGACGGTTTGCCTCTGTCGGCCAAGGTGATGTGCACGTGCAGCACATGCGTCGGAGCAGTCGCTGCGAGATCGCACCCAGTCGGCTCTGTCACGAGACTCCAGGGGGCGACCTCGCCTGATGCGCCGGTGAGCCGGCCGTCGAGAACGACCAGCGCATCCAGCTCGCCGGGATATTCGTCACCGATCGGCCTCGCCGAAGACGGTGTCAGGCGAGGCCCGAGAGACTCTCCCGGTTCGAGTGTGCACCGGCGCAGTCGCAGATCGACCGCACCGGTGCGCACCATGATGTTGAGATTGTGTGTGGTCTGCTGATGCTGACGGGTGCTGACCCGATCAGCACCGTCGAACGAGAGCGCGTCAAGCGGGTGCACACGATTGCTCTGCTCGTCGACGGTGACCTCGACCTCATCGGTCAGCGGCACGAACCACCGGCTGAGCCCGCGAAACATCGAGAATGCAGATGATCCGACGATCTCGGCGACACTGAGCCTCCAGATGACCTCGGTCGGCTCGGCATGCGCCGGATGCTGCAGCAGGGTGACCGTGTGGCCGCCTCCGTTTGCCCATGGAGTGGCCGTCTGCTCGCCGAACCGAATCACCCGCATGGCCTCAGACCAGCTTCGGCGTGTTCCAGAGGTTCAGCTTGGTGCCGATTCCCTTCTCGACCGCGTGCTCATAGACGGTTTTGCCCCAGGCGACGTCTTCGACGCCCATGCCGCCGACGCTGAACAGCACAGGCTGCTCCGGGAACTCGCGCCCGGGCACCTTGCCCGCAAAGACATCGCCGATGTTGACCACTCGTTCTGACTCCAGCTCACCGGCTCCGATGAGATCCTGCCAGTTGAGTCCGATCATTCCGAAGGCGGTCTCATGGCAGGGGGCTGGGTACTCTTCTGCCCATGCCTCGTAGATGGCCTTCGCGTCGGCGACCAGACGGGCCTTGCCGCTCAGTGTGTACTCCTTGTCCATCTTCAGGTTGGCCGGCAGGCTCAGAAACGCGCCGGGCTTGATCCAGTCGCCGTTGATGTATGGGTAGTTCTCAGAGCCGACCATGCCGGTCACCGCGACGCTGACGATGTCGGAGTCGCGCACGGCTCCCTCCGCGCTGTCGACGATCTCGATGGTGGTGAACTGCGGGAAGTTCTCGCGCACCCATTCGGCATACTTCTCAGACGTCGAGCGACGACGCCCGTTGATTCGCACGGTGTCGAGTGTGGGCCGCAGTCGTGAGAACGTATCGAGCGCGCTCTTGTTCATCGCTCCCGGGCCGATCAGGCCAAGAGACTTGGCGTTTTCCGGTGCCAGCTTGCGAGCTGCGGCGCCCGGAACTGCGGCAGTGCGGTATGCGCTCTCCAAGTTGCCCGACATAATGGCGAACGGCGCTCCGGTGTCTTTGTCATTGAGCACGATGAGGTGAATCGAGCGCGGGAGCCCTTTCTCCCGGTTCTCGATGTTCGAGCCGTACCATTTGACGCCAGCGGTGTCGAAGCGACCGCCAAGATAGGCAGCCATGGCCATGAAGCGACGGTCTTCAGTGTCTTTGGGAAACTCAGGGAATGGCGAGTGCTCCGGAAAGGTGACCATGGCGCCATGCGAGTTGGCGCTGCTGCCAGCCATGCGATACTGCCCGTTGGCCACGAGCACCAGCACTTCCTCCATCACGTCGATGCACTCATCGATATTCATCACGCCGGCATCGATAACATCCTGCTCGCTCAGGTACAGCATGTCGATTTTTGTATCGGTCATCCGAGAGTCTCCTTTAATCGGCTGTCACATCCTGAAGGCACGTCACCCCCGCGTGATGTGTTTACAGAGACAAGTACAAATTAAAGTTGTTTCGACTGTGTATCGCATCAGCGTCAATTGAGTGAAAACACATTTCTTTCGAATGAGACACTCACCAACAAATTCCATCGCCATACAGTCGTTGAATGACAGAAACACGCGAACGCCGAACACCAGAATGATCGTCAGCATTCGTCATGTTCGGCGCTCACGCCAGCAGCGCCTGCAAGGCAAACCTCTCATCTGAATCAGTCTTCGGTCAACAGCCCCTGCAGAACATCGGCGAGCGCAACCGCTCCCGCATCAGCGTCCTCGACATCGCAGTGTTCCAGCGGAGAATGCGACGTCCCAGTCATATTTCTGACATAGAGCATGGCGGTGGGCAGCAGTGCGGAGAGCACTCCCGCATCGTGCCCCGCCCCGGTGTCAAGCACGGGAGCCAGGGATAAAATGCTGCCAATCTTTTCACGGAGTCTTTCATCGAATTGAACCGTGGGACTGAATGACTCACGCGCTATTCGAAATACACACCCCTCCCGATCTGCAGCCTTGTCGACATGTTTCGCAATCGATCGAACGATCTCAAGAGTCTGATCGTCATTGAAGTGGCGAACGTCAAGCCAGAGTTCGACACGCGAGGCAATAACGTTTGTTCCACCAGGAACGGCACGGATTCGTCCAATGGTGCCGCGCGCGCCTTCGACGGCCAGGGCCTCACGACGTACGATGCCGATTACCTCCCCCGCTACGACCATCGAGTCTTGACGGTCGACCATGCGTGTGGTGCCTGCGTGATCTCCGCGGCCTTCGATGACTAGGTGCCAGCGTCCATGCCCCAGAATCGATCGCCCGATCGCCACCGGCTGCTCGAGCTCGGCCAGTCCTCGCCCCTGCTCGATGTGCAGCTCGACGAACGAACGGAGTCGAGCAAAGCCCTGAGGATCTGCTCCGATGCCGCTCGGGTCGACCCCCGCGGCTCGACTTGCCTCGGCATAAGTGATTCCGTCGGCATCTCGCAGACCCCGAACGTATTCTGAGCTTGCGAGACCAGCAGCCAATCGCGATCCCAAGCATGCGAGCCCGAATCGTGACCCCTCTTCTTCGGGAAAGACCATCACGGCGAGCGCCCGCTTCGGCTGCACGCCGCGAGCCCGGAGATGGTCGACCGCACTCAGTGCCGAGACCACGCCGAGCGGCCCGTCGAACGCCCCGCCGCCCGGAACCGAGTCCAGGTGGCTGCCGGAGCCGATCGCGTCTACTCGCGAGCCTCCGGGCACATCCCACCAAGCCCAAGTGATACCGTTACCGTCAGTCTCGACATCGAGCCCCCGTCGGCGCGCCTGGCTGACGAACCACTCGGTGAGTCGTCTTTCGGGTTCTGAGAACACCGGTCGGGTATATCCTCCGCGTTCGGAGTCTCGACCGATCTCTTGGATCTCGCCGAGCAGGGCGCTCGGTGTCGCGATGTCATGGTTCATCGTCGGTTCGCCTCTCTGCTGTCTCAGCGGTCTGTGTGCGGCGGTCAGAAACGCTGTCCGCGAGCACGGAACTGGTCGGGAACCCCGCGAGCGCCGGTCACCAGATCAGTGATGAACTCACCGAGCAGCGGTGTGAATTTGGCCCCCTGACCGGAGCAAGGCGACACGATCGTGATGCCCTCGCACGAGTCGATGAGGATATCCTCGTTCGGCACATTGGTGAAGAGGCAGGTGGTCTCGGCATACGGCTCAGGAACCAGCCCAGGCGCGAAGCGTTTGACGAACTCGATGACGCGCTCTCGATTCGCAGGATCAATCTGGCCGTCCTGGTCAAGCGCGGAGGGCAGCACCTTGCCGCCGTTGTACTCAGCGAGCTTCTGTCCCCGGAAACCGGCATCCCGACCGCCAGGCAGACCGTAGGTCTTGATGTCGGCGCCTTTGTAGATGAATGTCGGCCACGAGGTTTGCCCACCAGCAGGAACCTCACCTGTGTCAGCCGAATCACGGTAGGGAAAGTGGTAGGCGTTCTCCTGCCGCACCTGGAGCTCCGGCACACGGTCGACGAAGTCGACCGGAAGATCCAACTGACCGAGCAGAGCCGGCAGCCAGCCGCCGGCAGTGACGACGACTCTCTCTGCTGAGACGGTGCGCCCGTCGGCTGCGGTCAGCGCATACCCGCTGCCGTTGCGGGTCACGCTGGCGACCTCCCAGTCACTGATCACCTGCGCGCCGGCCTCTGCGGCGAGGCGCAGCAGCGTCTTGACCGTGGTCTCTGCGTCGATCACGCCAGCTCCCGGGTGCCAGAGCACTTCGGTGTCGAACGAGAACTGAGGCCAGCGTCTACTCGCCTCATCGACAGACAGAAGTTCGTGCTCGACGTCCTCGGCCCCCAGTATCTCCGCGAGACGCCGTGGGTTGCGCACAGCCCCCGAGTCAAGCGAGCCGGCCGGGGTGATCAGACGTGTGCCTCCAACCGCCTCGAGTTCATCCCAGCCACGGCGCGACTCCACGACGAGGTGCGTGTAGAACCGGTCGAGGTATGGGTAGCGAAAAATGCGGGCCGACCCGTGCGAGCTTCCCGACGCGTTGGCCGGCTTGGTCCGCTCGAGCACCAACGTTTCAACACCCTGCTGCGCCAGTCGCCACGCTGCTGACGCACCCGCGAGCCCTGCACCAACGATGACGACCTTTGCTGATTCGCTGTTCATCTTCTTACTCCTCGTGTCCACCCTGACCACGATTGCTATGGCCTGCACACCAGTAGAGCGCGTCAATTGATTCTCTGTCCAATATCTATTCACATCAGATTGTTCCTGATCTGCTATCAATAGCGGGTACGATGTTCAAGACCTGTGAACGTGACCTGCGATGGCGGAAGGTACCGACCAGTGCACAGGCAGCACCACCATACTCAGAGGCGGAATCATGGAACTGCGCCAGCTGCGTTACTTCGTCGCCGTCGCCAACGAGCTGCACTTCGGCCGAGCCGCCGCTCGGCTACACATCTCTCAGCCGCCTCTGAGCGTGCAGATCAGAAGGCTCGAAGCCGAACTCGGAGTCACGCTTCTCACCCGTTCGACACGTCATGTGGAGCTCACTCCTGCAGGTGCGGAGCTCGCGTCGAGGTTGCAAAGCGCACTGCCCGAGCTCGACGCCTGTTTCGCCGACCTGCAGGAGGTGCAGTCTGGTCACCGTGGGCACCTCACCGTGGGTTTCGTCAGCTCTGCGAACTACTCCCTCCTCCCTGCGGCCGTGCGGCTCTTCCGACAGCGCCGACCAAACGTCACCTTGCGCCTGCTTCCGCTCACCAGCGCCGAGCAGATCAACGCGCTCTACGAGCACTCCATCGATATGGGCATCGTGCGCGACACTGCAGCCAATAGCTCGCTCCAGTTCACTCCCGTCCTCACTGAACATCTGGTCGCCTGTGTGCCGTCCGCACACACCTTGGCCGGCCAGGAGGTGGTCACCACCGAGGCACTACTGCAGTTGCCCATGATCACATTTCCGTATGGCCTGATGCCTGGATACATTGATCGCATCCGCAGCCTGTTCGGAACACGATCTACCGACCTGCAGGCCGGCCAGCAGGTGGTGCATCAAGAGACTGCGCTGAGCTTCGTAGGAGCAGGAGAGGGCTTCGCGATCCTTCCGGAGTCAGTGGCCGTGGCTGTGCCTGATTCGGTCACCACCGTAGCGATCGAGAACGCACCACAAACCTCGCTGCTGGCTGCAACCATGCCTGATCATCTCTCCCCAGCCTGCGAAGCATTTCTCAACTGCCTGTGATGGTGTCTTTGTCAGCAGACACCATCACAGACTGTTTCCCGGAGGTCTAACCGGCTCGTCAGGCACGAACCTTCACACGGTCAGCTCCTAATTTCTCCCTCGAGCCTCGCGATGTCCAGTTTGGACGCCGGATAGGTTCCTGCGAACCTCCGATCCTGTTGCAACTCCATGACGAGACTGATCGCCAGCAGAGCGACAATGATCGTGAACGGCAGAGCCGAAAGCATGGCCGCCTGCTGCAGTGCGGTCAGGCCACCGACGATCATCAGTGCCACAGCGACGACGCCGGTGAGCACACCCCAGACGGTCAGAACCGGCGCGGACGGGTTCAACGTACCGCGAGATGACAGCATGCTCAGCACAAACGTGTTGGCGTCTGCACCAGAGACGAAGTAGAGCACCACCAGGATGATCGCGATCACTGATGTCAGGGTCGACAGTGGCAGCTGAGCGAGCGTCTCGAAGAAGGCGGAGTTCACGTCTTGGGTCGCTGCAGCTCCAATCCCTATACCCTCTTCCATGTCGAAGTGAATTGCCGAGCCGCCGAAGATGGTGAACCAAACGAAGAACACCAGACTCGGCACGCCCACGACGCCAGCGACAAATTCGCGGATTGTACGTCCTTTCGAGATCTTCGCTAGGAAGACGCCGACGAATGCCCCCCAGCTCAGCCACCACGCCATCATGAAGTACGTCCAGTACTGCATCCACTGCACGTCAGTCGGCGTCGCCGGCGTCAGCAAGGCAATCTGAAAGTAGTCGCCGACGAACTGGCCCAGTGAGCGGAAGAACAGGTTCGAGATGTAGTCCGTCGGCCCGGCGAAAAGCACAAACAAGGCCAAGAGAGACGAGATGGCCATCGTTCCCTGACTGAGCCATTTGATGCCCTTGTTCACTCCTGAGAGCGCCGACAGCGTGAACACGACAGTGATGCCTCCGATGATTACGATCTGCGTGAAGACCCCGGTCGGAATGCCGAAGACGCGGTTCATTCCCTCAGCGATCTGAGACGCCCCCAAGCCCAACGACGTCGTCGTGCCGAGCAGGGTTGCGATGATGGCGAAGATATCGATGCTCTTGCCCAGCCACCCGTCGACTGCTTTCCCGAACAGAGGTCGAAGCATCGGCGAGACCAGGCCGGGGTTGTGACGGCGGTGTGTCGAGTATGCGATGGCAAGCCCGAATACGCCGAACACCGCCCACGCATTCGGCCCCCAGTCAAAGTAGGAGAACTGCATAGCGACCACCGCCGCCTCTCGGCTGCCGGACTCCGCTAGTCCATGCGGCGGAGTCACGAAATGGCTGATCGGTTCTGCCACGCCGTAGCTAATCAGGCCGATCCCCATGACTGCAGAGAGGATCATCGCGATCCATGACCAGGTCTTGAACTCCGGTCGATCATGGTCTTCGCCGAGGCGGATACCGCCGAAGCGACTCAACGCCAAATACAGGAGTATGAGCAGACATCCTAAGGTCACAACCAGATAGCTCCAGCCGATCGAGTTCGCCGCCCAGTCGATGGCTCCAGTCATCAACTCGTTGAGCTTGTCTGGGGCAATCGCCGCCCAGACGACGAACGCAAGGATCACTGATAGCGAGATCCAGAAGACGCTGCCTGGGCGTTTGCGCAGACGGTGGGCGTCGACAATGTCGATCGTCCCGGTTTCGAAGGCCGGTTCGGCATCGTGGGTACCGATGCTCAGCGGCTCCTGACCTTCGGGCCCCGCAACGGGGCCATTAGCTTGTTGGGACATAGGTTCGCTCCAGTTTCGTCAGTTGGTCGGCAGAGGTGCTGCCGGAAAATGTCTGAGCCTGATCGTCACAGTTCGGTCAGCTGATCGCTGTCGAAGAAATGTCCGGCTTTGTAGATCATGGGGCCGGCGTCTGAAGACTCCGTATATCGAACGCGAGCGATGAAAACAGTGTGAGTCTTCGCCTGAAACCGCTCCTTGATCTCTGCCTCGATCGAGGCAGACGATCCGGCAATCATGGGGCTGCCCTGTGGCGCCGGGTGCCAGTCAATCCCAGCGAACTTGTCTGCGGATTTTCCGGCGAACGTGCCGACCGTCTCACGCTGGCCATTGCTGAGAATGTTGATGCCCAGGTACTTCGCGCCGAATAGCGTCGCATAGGTCGACGAGGTCTTCTGCACACAGACCAGCACAAGCGGCGGCTCGACCGAGACCGATGCATACGAGTTGGCGGCAAGCCCTCGTGGTTGCCCTGCGGCGTCGATGGCCGTCACCACCGTGACACCGGTAACGAACTTGCGGTTGAAGCCTTTGAAGGCGTTCAGGTCAATCTGGCCTGAGAGGTCGTCGACGACGACGTCTTCTGGGACCTTCTCAAAAGCCGAGTTGAGCGAGGGCACGCCGACATCGGCGAGCAGTGCGCTCTGATCCCAAGTGACCTCTTCAGACAGAATGCGCCCATCACGAACGTGCACGTAGTTCGACCCACGCGTCACTACAGAGTTGCCGGTCGGCGGGATGCCGGCCAACGGCTCACTGAAGACGCCGACGGTTCTCCAGAAAATGGCGAGTTCCTCGTCGTCGCCGACGACGTGCTCGACTTCTGTCCGCAGACCAGGGAATGCTGCCCGGGTCTCTTGGATGTCTCGTTTCAACGCATCAAAATCACTCACGGCTCCCGACCGCGAGCTCACACGCTGATACTCAGGATCAGTGAGTTGCTCTAACGCGCCGAAGTCGCCGGTGTCCCATGCGTCGATCCAAGCCTGAATTATGTTTTCTCTCATCGCTACCATGCAAGGAATCTAAGTCGCTCATTGCCTGAGGTCAATGAATCAGCGGGTTCAAATATGTTAATTGCTAATTTCGGACACATTTCACGTCATTTGACACCCTTCTTGCATGCAAGCTATGGTGTCGGCATGTCACCGATAACACCCAACTCGTCACAGCCGACCACGCAGAGTTCGAAGCCGGAACCCCTGCTCAGTAGACTGCGTCAGCTGGTGCTGAGCGGAACGGCCCTGCCTGGATCACAGCTGTCTGAGGCGGCCCTCTCAGAAGACTTCGCCGTGAGTCGAACCCCGGTGCGCGAAGCGTTGAAACAGCTCGAGAACGAGGGCCTAGTCGAAATCAAGCCTCGTGTCGGCACGTTCGTACGGGTTCCCACAAGACGCGAGATCGTCGAGATGTTTCAGCTCAAGGAAAGCCTCGAGGGGCTCGCCGCAGGCCTGCTCGCGCGGCGTGGCGACGTCCCCGAGCTCGAGCAGCTGCGAGAGAACCTTCGAACGTCGACTATGGCGGTACGCTCCGATGACCGAGATCGCTATGCCGAGCTGGTGCACGATTTCCACCACATCATCGTGCAGGGGTCGTCGAACGAAAAGCTCCAAGCACACTACGAGCTACTGATGAACCAGCTCGCGTACCAACGCCTTGTCCTCAAATCGGTCGCACAGCCCGGCCGCATGGCGCATTCGATGCAGGAGCACGAAGCAGTGCTGGAGGCTATCGAGAGCAAAGATCACATCGGCGCCGAGTTCGCCATGCGCCACCATGTCGTTGCCTCGAGCGATCAGGTGTTCACGGCTTTCGCCCATGAACACTTGTCATCACCGAAAACGACTGCACTGATCGATCCGAAGACCAGACCCCACTCAGAGGAGCCGCATGCCTGATTCACCGCACGTCGAGACCGTCGACCTGACCACTCGCTCGACGCTGAGCGACTACGCTCGTCTGGCCGAGAAGATCCGTCTGCGCCGCCTCGACACGATCTGCGATGAGATCTACGTCGCCGGAGCCGACTCCGGCATTCATCAGGCTGCCGCCCTCGCAGTCATAGCAAACCCGTGGCTCGGCACTCCGACAGACAGAAACCTGCAGCCCGAGACCATCGAGATTGCACCGATTCTGGCGAAGCTTCTCAGCGACCGGTTGCTCGACCGGCTCGGTGGGGCCGACCAGATCGAAGCGTTCGGCAAGAGCGCTGCGGTCGGCACCGCCGGAGAGTACGAGCATGGAGCCGCACTCATACACACCCCATACTTCGGCAACCTGCTGCGTGAAGCCCTGGGGGGAACCTCCATCATCGTCTTCTCTGACACGCAGACGGGGCCGACCACGCACATCAATGTTCCGATGTGGCACAAGACCCATGCTTCCACGCGGAGTCACTATCAGTCGTTGGAGACACCGCTGGTCGATGCACCTCACCCAGAAGAAATCGTCATCATAGCTGCGGCGTCAACCGGGCCGCGCCCCCATGCACGCATCGGCGATCGCAGCACAGATCAACCCGTGACCTCAGAAGTCCTTAAGACCATCACACTCTGACACTGGAAAGGAACTAGAACATGAGCATTCGCAAGATCACGACCATCGTCGAAGAGATCCTGCACGAGGGAGGTCACGCCGTCGAACCTACGGCGCGCATTGCCGTCGTCGCAGCGGTTGTCGACAACCCTTGGGCAGGTCGGGGGTTCGTCGAAGACCTGTCTGCAGGGATCGATGAAAACGCCTCCGACCTCGGAGCGCTTCTGGCGCCTCGCGTCGTAGAGGCACTTGGAGCACCCATTGAGGCGTTCGGCAAGGCGGCGATCGTCGGGTTGAACGGCGAGATCGAACACGGGTCAGCCCTCATACACACCTTGAAGTTCGGCAATCACTTCCGTGACGCAGCGCATGCCTCGACGCTGCTGCCAGCCGTCGAGAAGCGTGCCGCAGCAGGAACGACCTTCGACATCCCCATGAAGCACATCACGGACGCCACCATCCGATCCCATCATCAGACGATCGAGGTCCGGATCTCTGACGCCCCCCATGCCGACGAGATCATCATCGCCCTTGCCGCCTCGGCCCAGGGCCGCCCGCAGCAGCGTCTCGCATCGCTGAGCACAGAACGATGAGTGCCACACCGGTCGTGCTGCTGCACGGGGTCGGCCTCGACCGCACCATGTGGCAGCGTATTCAACCTCAGTTTGCGCACCAGCTGCACGGGGATCGCGACATCATCGCACTCGACCTGCCTGGCCACGGTGAGCAGCCGCCCCTGAGCAGACCCACAACTCTCACCTCTTTGGCCGACGACGTCTTGACACGTATGCCAGAGAAGCGACCGGTCCACCTCATCGGATTCTCGATCGGTGCTCTGATCGCGGAGCACATCGCCCTTTTTCATCCCGAGCGGGTGCAGACGCTCACACTGGTCAGCTCGGTCTTCGACCGATCACCGCAACAGGCCGCGGCGGTCGCAGAGCGTCTCGAGCGTGCTCAGACAGACTTCGAGTCAAGTGTCTGCGGATCACTCGACCGTTGGTTTCCCGCCGGAACCAGTACCGACCCGGCCATCATCGACGAGATCGCACACGTGTTACGGGCCAACGATGTGGACTCCTACCTGCAGGCCTATGCCGTCTTCGCACTCGCCGACCGTGAGCTCGCCGACGAGTTGTCTCAGATATCCCAGCCCACGCTGGTGATAACGGGTGAGCTCGACTCCGGTTCGACACCGGAGATGACGCATCGTCTCGCACTGACGATTCCCGACGCAGACAAGGTCATCGTACCGAACGCGCGTCACATGCTGCCTGTCGAGCAGCCGGCGGAGTTCCTGACCGCCGTCTCCGCATTCCTTGAGTTTTCCGAAGGAGATCAAACCTCATGAGTGACCAACAGTCCAGCATCCGACTCGACCATTTCATCAATGGAGAGCACGCCCGCCCCAGCACGGGCGAATACTTCGCCAGCACGAATCCGGCCACACTCGAAGTGCTCTACGAGACAGCCCGTGGCAATGACGAAGACGTCGACAAGGCGGTCTCAGCCGCCAGCTCGGCATTCGCATCACATGCCTGGCGCTCGCTGACACCGACTCGACGAGGCCACCTGCTGCGACGGCTCGGCGATTTGATCGGAGAGAACGCCGAAGAACTCGCCATGTCAGAGTCGCTTGACAATGGCAAGCTGCTCCGTGAGATGCGTGGCCAGCTCGCAAGTCTGCCAGAGTACCTCTACTACTACGCAGGCTTGGCAGACAAGGTCCAGGGCTCCCAGATTCCAGGGATGACCCAAGAGATCCTGAACTACACTGCACGGGAGCCCTTGGGTGTCGTCGGTGCCATCACCCCTTGGAACTCCCCGTTGACCCTGACCGTTTCAAAGCTCGCACCCGCCCTTGCCGGGGGCAATACCCTCGTGATCAAACCCAGTGAGTACACCTCGCGCACGATCCTGCGTCTGGCGGAGCTGGCGTTTGAAGCCGGTTTCCCCGCGGGCGTGGTCAACGTGGTCACCGGCACCGGAGTGGAGGCCGGTGCACCTCTGGCCGCCCACAAAGATCTGGCGAAGATCTCGTTCACTGGCTCGACGCGAACCGGTTCGACGATCGCGAGTCAGGCGGCCGAGCGTTTCATCGGTTGCACCCTCGAGCTCGGCGGGAAGAGCCCGAACATCGTCTTCGACGATGCGAACGTCGCAAATGCCGCGATGGGCGTCATCGCTGGCATCTATGCAGCAGGCGGGCAGACCTGCATCGCTGGCAGCCGGGTGTTCGCACACAAGAGCGTCTACGACGAACTGTTGGAACGGGTCACTGAACGTGCCCAGAGCATCCGCATCGGCGACCCGCTCGACGCCGAAACCGAGCTGGGTCCACTGGCATTCGAGGAGCAGCTCAACAAGGTCGCATCGTATGTGACCCTCGGCGTGTCTGAGGGCGCCACGCTCCACACCGGCGGCGGCCGTCCTGAGATCGGTCTTCCTGGTTACTACTACTCACCCACCGTGCTCACAGGAGCCAACAACTCGATGCGTGTCGTGCGTGAAGAGATCTTCGGCCCGGTGGCTGCGATCATGCCGTTCGAGACTGAAGACGAACTGGTCGCACTGGCCAATGACACTAACTACGGGCTTGCTGCCGGAGTCTGGACGAACAACCTCGCCCGCGCACACCGTCTGGCCCGCCGCCTCGATGCCGGAACCATCTGGGTCAACACCTACCGAGCGATGTCACCAATGTCACCCCGCCAAGGCTTTAAGAGCTCGGGAGTCGGCATCGAGCACGGCATCGAGTCGATGAACGAGTACACACGGCTGAAGAGTGTGTGGATCAACACCGACGAAGGCCCGGTCGCCGACCCGTTCGTCATGCGCGGATGAGCAAGGAGCAGCCATGCCTCTGATTGATGTCTCCATCGCCCGCGGTCGTTCGCCTGAGCAGCTGCGATCCCTCATCTCAGCACTGCACACGGCCGCGGAGACAGCAGTCGGCGCCGCGCCCGAGAACATCACGATCATCCTGCGCGAAGTCGACCGTGAGCACTGGGCGCGCACTGGCATGACCATTGCCGAGCGCGACCACGACCTGACACCTGCACAGACTGCACAAGAAACTACTGAAACGAAAGAAGACAACGCATGAAATTCTCTCTCTTCATCCACATGGAACGCTGGGATGACTCCGTCAGCCACGAACAGAGCTTTCGTAATCTGGTCGAGCTGACCAAGATCGCCGAAGACGCTGGATTCAGTACCGTGTGGATCGGCGAGCATCACTCGATGGAGTACACGATCTCACCCAGTCCCATGCCGCAGCTCGCCTATCTTGCCGCGCAGACGACGAGGATTCACCTCGGTGCAGGCACGATCATCGCTCCGTTCTGGAACCCGCTGCGGGCCGCCGGTGAGACTGCCCTGCTCGACGTGATCAGCAACGGTCGCGCCGAAATCGGCATCGCACGCGGTGCGTATCAGTTTGAGTTCGACCGTCTGGCGGGAGGCATGCCGGCGACTGACGGCGGAGCATACCTCCACGAACTGGTCCCGGCAGTTCGCCGTCTCTGGGAGGGCGACTACTCCCACGACGGCGAAATCTGGCAGTTTCCGACATCGACCAGCGTGCCCAAACCCGTGCAACAGCCACACCCGCCGATGTGGATCGCCGCCCGAAGCCCGGAGTCGCACGACTTCGCGGTCGCAAACGACTGCAATGTGATGGTCACACCACTGATGAAAGGCGACGAAGAGGTTGAGAGCTTAGTCAGCAAGTACGAGGCGGCCATCAACAATCACCCGGAGGTCACCCGCCGTCCGAAGCTGATGGTGCTGCGCCATACCTTCGTGCATGCTGAGAACGACCCCGAGGGATGGAAAGTCGGCGCTGCCGGCATTCAGCGTTACTACCGGACCTTCGACGCATGGTTCGGCAACAAGACGACGCCGACCAATGGCTTTCTGGAGCCCAGCCCGATCGAAAAGTTCGCGGACCGCCCCGAGTTCACCCTCGATGCACTGCATGAGTCCGCGATGATCGGCACCCCGTCAGAGGTCATTACCCGCCTGCGTCACTATGAGCGGCTAGGGGTCTCGGAGTTCAGCTTCTGGAGTGACAACAGCCTGAGCCATGAAGAGAAGAAGCGATCGCTTGAACTCTTCGCACAGGAGGTGGCACCGGCATTCGCCGAGTGACGACGCTCTCCATGCAGCAGAAGATCCCAACCCCGCCGGCCGGGGTTGGGATCTTCTGCTGCATGGCGGCCAGCTCTGAGAGGCAGGAGTGAAGCAGTTTTTCGCTCATGGTTAATGTTCCGCCACGGTGTTCGCCCTGTTGTCTGCGTTCACTGAGACTCCATCTGCTCACTCAGGCGAGCGCCTGCAGCACGAGCCACAGCTCGTGTCGCACCTTCGGATCGCGCAGATCCACATCGAGCACCCGCGCGCACTTCTCGATGCGGGCTCGCAGTGTGTGACGATGCACCTGCAGCCGCGCCGATGCCGCCTCCCACTGTCCCCCGGTCTCGAGCCACACACGCAGGGTCTCGAGAAGCGCGTCTGACCGACCGCGGTCGACATCGATGAGCGGCTGCAGCAGGCTGCGGGCAAGGTCTTCCATGCCCGGCACCCGCTGCACGGCGGTGAGCACATCGTCCAGCACCGCCGGCTCGTAGCGCACTGTCGGCTGATCGCCCGCGAGCGCTCGTCGAAGCGCATCCATCGCCTGATCGAGGCCGCCGCTCATCGAGTCGTAGAGCACCGGCTGAGAGACCCCGAGGCGCAGGTCTTCGTGCGTGTCACCGTCGACGTTGAGATCGTGGGATGCGACGACCAGCAGAACGGTTCCCTCGTGCACCGTCGTCAGCGAGCGTGTGCCACGATGCGCACGCCCGAGCAGGCTCGCCACCTGGTCGACCGACATGGTGTTCGAGCATCCGGCAACGACGACGACTGGGGAGTCGGGCAGCGGTGAGAACGACGCCGCGGTGTGGTGCGCCGCCTCGACCGCGCCGCTGAGCAGCAGCCGCAGCACTGCTGCGCTCAGCCCGGACTCGGCCCGACGCACCTCCTGTGTGCGCACCAGCGACAGCGACAGCAGCGCACGGGCTCTCGAGAGAAGATGCCTGCCTGCGTCGCGACGGTCGGCGTCCGCCCAGTCGACAGTGCCGACTGCCACCACTCCGACGAGCCCGTGCGAGGGGCCCAGCGTCTGAAGCTCTCCCTGCACATCGCTCACGTCGAGGCGCATCGCGCCTCTGAGACCGCTGCCGAGCACACGAGCGGCCGCCGACTGCAGGGCCTCGAGCTGTGCCCCGGTCAGGTCGTCGGCACGAGCTGAGCGATACCGGGCACGTGCCATGTCGTCGAAGCACACCACCCACGATCCGAGCTCTTCGGCCAGCTGCTCGACCACAGCGGCCGGGCCTCCGTCGGTCAGCGCGGCGTCGGTGATGCGCTGCTGCGCGTCGGTGAGCCAGGCATCGGTTCGATGCTCATCGGCTCTGATCAGGGCGCCGAGCTCGCGTGCGAACTCGATGAACACGGTGTTCCTGCCCCAGAGCAGCGGCATCCCCTGCGCTGCACAGGCGTCGATCAGGTCGTGCCACTGGCCCTCGAACAGCCGTCTCGCCTGGTCGTGCTCCCCCGACGACGTGTCGCCTCCGTCCGGATGCACCGGGCCGACCACGATTCCGACAGCACCGACTTCTCGAAGACGCCGAACGTACTCCCGGGCCTGAGCCCCCTGCAGAGTCGCAGATCGGCGGATGCCGTCTGCCGCTGCCGATTCACCCGAGTCATCGTCTGTCGCGTCAGGAATCGGCCCCGTGGTGAACACCAGCTCTCCCTCTCTCAGATACGGAGCCGGGTCGATCAGGTTGGTGTATGTCGTCCATCGAACAGGGCCATGCATCGCCTGCTGCCACTCCGGAGCTGCACTGCCGACGATTGGCTGCAGCTGTCTTGCGAAATGTGAGATCACGTCGCTGATGCACAGGGTCATGGGGCACACCGTACGGTGTGAATTGTTTCGGCGGTGTAAACCTCCCGTAACAGGTGTTCAGAGGTGCCGTCTGACGAACCCCTGATCCGTAGGCATGGAGTCTTCTCACTGGACATTTCGGCGTGTCAGGGCAGTGAATCCGAACAAAGCGTCCAGATTCCCCTCCGGCCAGGCCCGTAAGTTCGTCAGCAATCACGCAGCACAGATGAGAAAGCCCAGGAACCCACCATGCATCTCACGAAAGCGCACCTGGCGCTGATCCTGCCGATCGCCGCCTTGGTCCTCACTCCGTTCTTCCCGTTCATCAACACTCCGGCCAGCGTGCTCGGCCTCCCACCGATCCTCTTCTGGGTCGGCGGCTGGGCGATCGCCACCACGCTCATCCTATCGATGCTGTACCGCAGCGAGCCTGAGCTTGACGACACCATCGCAGACACTGCCGAACAGGAGCCCCACGCATGATCTTCGCAACAGTTCTCGGTCTCGCCGTCATCGCGACGCTCGGCTTCCTCGGTCGACGAAGGTCGCTGAACACCAACAGCGGCTGGGCGATCGGCGACCGCGGCATGAGTTCGCTGACCACCTTCTTTCTGCAGGCGGGCGCGATCTTCACCAGCTTCACATTCCTCGGAATGTCCGGCCTCACGGTGCTCGGCGGGGTCTCTGCCGCCTACCTGCCGGCTTACCTCGTCATCGGCTACATCGGCATGTTCCTGCTGGGCCCGATCGTGTGGAAGCTCGGCAAGGTCTTCAACTACCACACCAACGCAGACATGGTCGGCCATCAGTTCTCCAGTCCTTTCCTCGGGCGCCTGGTCGCATTCCTCGCGGTGGTCTTCTTCATGCCGATCGTGCAGGTGCAGATCGTCGGGCTCGGAACCATGGTGTCGTTCGGCACCGGGTACAAGCAGGCCGGCACGCTCAGCATGATCGTTGCCACCGTGCTGATTCTGCTCTTCGTCTCGTGGGCGGGCCTGCGCGGCGTCGCACTGACCGCGTACTTCAAAGACGTCGCGATGGTGGTCGCTCTCGTGATCATCCTGATCGGCTCCCTTGCGACGTACCACGCGGGTGACGTGATGGCCGACGTGATGACCAACGCCGAGAAGCTGCTTGTGGTCAGCCCGGGAACGCAGACCTACGGGATCGTCTGGTTCGTCTCGAGCGTGATCATCAGCGGCATCGGGCTCGGCGCGATGACTCTTCCCGAGAGCTGGCCGGCGGTGCTGGCTGCGAACAAGTCTCGTGCAGTCTCGAAGAACCACATCATGCTGCCCCTTTACACCCTCGCAACGTTCATTCCGATCGTGCTCGGCTTCTTCGCCGTCAGCCACCTGCAGATCAACAAGGGCGAAGAGAACTCCGCGATTCTCACCCTGGCGTCGGACTCGCTGCCCGGGTGGCTCATGGGCCTCGTGATCATCTCGGGTCTCGCCTGCGCCATCGTTCCCGCAGCGCACTGTGTGCTGGCGATCGCCACGCTCGTCTCGTCGAACCTCACGCCGACGGGCATCAGCGAAGAGCGCAAACTGCTCGTCGGTCGCGTCTCCTCCGGGGTGATCCTGCTCCTGTCGCTCGGCCTTGCGCTCTCACGGCCCGATCTCATGGCGAACCTGTATCTGCTCACCTATGCGGGGCTGGCCCAGCTCGCTCCCTCGAATGTGCTCTCGGTGACACGGCAGAAGTTCGTGAACGCCCGGGGCCTGATCGCGGGTCTGATCGTCTCAGAGACAGTCGTCATCGTCTGCACATTCGGCAAGATCGGCATCTTCGGTCTGAACATCGGCGTCGTCGCCCTGGTCATCAACATCATCGTGATGCTGGCGGTGTCTGCCGCCACCGGCCCGGCTGTGCGCCCGGCATGGCCACAGGATCGCGGGGCCGCACGACCGTCCGCGAACCGTACACCGCAGATCGCTGACTTGGAGGCATGACCGTCATGAGTGATTCCAGATCTGCTGAGCCTGCGGCGTCGCACATCGCGTCATCGCACGAAGAAACGGCGGTCGGCCGCACGTCCCGGGCCGACGAGGCGCAGATAGCCGCAGCAGGCGCGGCAGATCTGGTGCGGGCCTATCGCAGCGGAGCGCTGCGGCCTTCGACCGTCGTCGACACTCTGCTGCAGCGTGTCGACCGTCTCGAACCGCAGCTGAACGCAGTCACCGAGGTGCTCGCCGATTCGGCTCGAGCGCGAGCGGCCGAAGCCGACCGATGCTACGCACAGGCTGACGGCGGTCAGGCCGATCACGTGGATGCCGAGGCCGCGAAGACGAGCAGGCTCGCGTCACAGCCCCTGTTGGGTGTGCCGGTCATTCTGAAAGAGAAGCATGCGCTGGCAGGCCACGCGCTGACCCAGGGCGTCATCGAGCTGGCCGAGACGCCCACCGCCGACCATCCGATCGTCGAGCGACTCATCGCAGCCGGCGCCGTGCCGATCGTTCGTTCGACGGTGCCGGAGTTCTGCGCCGCGACCGTCACCGAGTCACGACAGTGGGGCGTCACGCGCAACCCGTGGAACGTCGAGTGCACCCCGGGCGGCTCATCCGGCGGCTCAGGTGCGGCGCTCGCTGCCGGATACGCCCCGCTCGCGACGGGCTCGGACATCGGAGGCTCGACGCGCGTTCCGGCCTGCTACTGCGGCGTCGTGGGGTACAAGGCGCCGTACGGCGTCGTCCCCGGTCTGCAGCCCTCGAGCATGGACTGGTACCGGAGCGACAGCGCGATGGGACGAACCGTCGATGATGTGCGCGTGATGCACAACGTGATCGCCGGGCAGCATACGGCAGACCAGCTCTCGATACCGTCGACGCCGGTCGCCGCGCTTCCTGGCGACGCAGCCGAGCTGCAGACGCAGCTCGCCGGCCGTCGTGTGGTGCTCAGCTCGCACCTGGGCGACTACGACGTCGACGCCGACACCCTTCGCGAGCTGCATGCCACGGCTGAGGCCCTGGCGAACTTCGGCGTCGACGTCGTCGAACGCGAGCCCGCCTGGCACGCCGATGCGCTGATGGAGCTCGCCTTCGCCCACTACGGGCACATGCTCGCTCCGTCGATGAGCGACGAGATCGACCGTGCACACGCCGCAGTGTCTCCGTACATCACGCAGTTCGTGGAGCACGCGCTCGCAACCGCGGCGCGCATCCCACTGCACGAGACGCTGCGTCGCGAAACGGCCGTTCGAGACGAGCTGAGCGCCACGATGAACGGTGCGATCGCCCTGCTCGCACCGGTCACGGCGCGAACAGCGCTGCCTGCGCAGGCTCCGATCAACTCGGTCGACGAGCATGGCCGCCATTACTGGCAGCAGCAGATGGCCGTGCCGTTCAACATCAACAACCGCTGCCCCGTGCTTGCGGTGCCGACCGGCATCGGTGACGCAGGCGTACCCACCGGCCTGCAGATCGTGGCGCACCCCTATGCGCAGAACGACGCCTTCGCGATCGGAGCCGCCGTCGAATCGGTCCGTCCCTGGGCCGGTCGCCACCCGGCGCTCTGACCCCGACTGATGCGGTCGACGCGCCGCACGGCATCCGACCTCACCACCACCCATCGTTGAAAGGCACACGATCATGACCCGTTTCGACATCGTTGAGAAAAGCATCGCCGAACTGCTCGCCGCGCTGAGCAGTGGGGAGGTGAGCAGCGTCGATCTGGTCTGCGCCTATCTCAATCGCATCGCCTACTACGACCGCACCGGCCCGTGTCTGCACGCCGTTCCAGTGCTCAACCCGAACTGCCTCGCCGAGGCGGAGGCATCAGACCGCCGCCGAAGCGAGGGGATCGCAGGGCCCCTCGAAGGCATCCCCTTCACGATCAAAGACAGCTACAAAGCGAAAGGGCTGACTGTCGCCTCTGGCAGTCCGGCACTGGCAGATCTGATCGCGACTGAGGATGCCGCCTCGGTCGCACAGCTGCGAGCGGCCGGTGCGGTGCTTCTCGGCAAGACGAACATGCCGCCGATGGCGGCCGGAGGCATCCAGCCCGGGGTCTACGACTACGCACGCAGCCCCTACCATCCCGAGTACCTGACCGCAGCCTACGGCTCAGGGTCGTCGAACGGCTCGGGCACCGCGACGGCTTCGAGCATGTGCGCCTTCGGCATGGGCGAAGAGACCGTGTCGTCGGGCCGCTCTCCTGCGTCGAACAACGCCCTGGTGGCGTACACGCCGTCTCGCGGCGTGCTGTCACTGCGCGGCAACTGGCCGCTGCGTCCGACCTGCGACGTCGTGGTTCCACACACTCGGTCGGTGCACGATCTGCTGCTGCTGCTCGATGTGCTCGCCGTCGAAGACCCCGATACGACGGGCGACTTCTGGCGTCAGCAGAGCGCGGTGGCGCTGCCCTCGCCGAAGGAGGTCTTCGACCACCCGTCGGCACGCGAGCGCCCCACAGATCTGCGAGGCGTGCGCATCGGCGTGCCGAAGCTGTACATCGGCGAGGATGACACGACGACCGATGCTCCGGCGATTCGCGACTCGGTTCGCGCACTGTGGGATCGTGCCGCCGACGATCTGCGCGACCTCGGCGCCGAGGTGGTCGAGGTCGACTTTCCGGTCGTCTCGAACTACGAAGAAGACCGTCCGGGAGCTCGCGGGCTGCCGGAACGTGGGCTGGTGCCTGCGAGCTGGCGCGCCATCGAGGGCGACACCCTGACGGCGATGGCTCTCGACGCCTTTCTGCGCACGAACGACGATCCCGACCTCAGCACTTGGGCCGATGTCGACGGCGACGATGTCTTCCCGTTGGAGGACGAGCCGGTGCCGCTCTGGGTCACTCGCACGCGCGGCGGCTTCGACTGGCAGCGACTCGCCGAGTTCGTCAAGCAGGGCCTGCCGCAGAGCTACGACGACGTGCCCGAGCTCGATCATCTGCTGAAGGGCCTCGAGCAGGCGCGCAAAGACGACTTCGAGGCGTGGATGGCGCAGCTGGAGCTCGACTTCGTCGTGTTTCCCGCCGCAGGTGACGTGGGCCGAGACGACCTGTTCACACGCCCCGAGAGTCTGCAGGCGGCGTCACGAAACGGCGTGGCGTATTCCAACGGCAATCGGGTGATTCGTCACCTGGGCATTCCGACGGTCACCGTGCCGATGGGCGTCATGGCCGACATTCGCATGCCTGTCGGGCTCACCTTCGCCGGGGCGGCGTACAGCGACGACCATCTGATCGATGCCGCCTGGGCCTACGAGCAGGCGACACGGCGACGCGAGCCCGCATTCCTCACCCCGACCCTCCCGAGCGACCAGATCGAGGTCGGCACGACGAGTCGAACGCCCGCATCTGCGGCCGACGTGGTGCCCGAGGTGAGCATCTCACGCCACGCACGATTCTGGCAGGTGGAGGTGCGGCTGCCCGCCGATACGGCTGCCCAAGTGTGGGCCGACGGGCATCTGCTTCGCCCCGTCGCCGATGGCGAAGGCACCTATCGTGGCACCATCTCAGTGCACCGGCCACGTCTTGACGACCAGGTCATGATCGTCGTCAAGGCCGGGCATGCCTCGGCCTCGCTCACGTTCGAGGCTCTGCCGACACAGGGCCGCTGAGCTCGGCCTGCACCGCAAGTGCGAGCCACGTGACGCGACAGGCGTCGGCGTCGTGCTCCAGGTCGCATCCGAGTGCGACCCCCAAGGCGCGCACGCGACGCACCACGGTGTTGCGGTGCACACCCATCCGGTCGGCAGCCGCCTGCCATTCGTACATGCAGTCGCACCAGACGGTGAACGTGGCAGCCAAAGCAGGGTCGGCCATCGTCGCGACACGCCGCAGCACCGCGGCGGCATCCGCATCAGTCGACAGCGCACGCAGCACGGCTGTCTGGCCGGCATCGAGACGTTCGATCACACCTGCCGCGTCAGGCAGCCGCCGGTATCGCCAGAGTGCGGCGGCGAACGGCGCCGACAGGCCATGGACCTGCGCCGGACCGAATGCGGGCAGGTCGACCGCCACCACCGAAGCCCGCCGGGCTGAGCCCTCGACCGGCCCGTTCACGTTCACGCGCGCGAGCCGACGCAGCGTGTCGTCGGGGTCTTCGTTCAGCGGCGTCGCGACCAAGGTCGCCCAGACACCTGCTGCGACGTCGCGAACGCTGAGCGCAGGTTCGCCCCGTGTCGCCAGCGCGCGCCCCGAGCACACCAGCTGCCAATGGTGCGCACCCGCGTCGAGTCGACCTCCGTCGGCGAATGACCGCTCGAGCAGGGCGCGGCCCGTGCTCACTTCGTCAGTCAGCAGCGCGCGCAGCCCCAGCTGAACGACTTCGTCATGATCGACGCCCCCCGGCGGTCGACTGGTCAGCGCCAGCTGCAGCATGGCGACGGCCGTGTTGACGATCATGCGCTCATCACGATCGTTCGCCTCGACGCTGCGCCGCTGCGAAGGTCGCCTGGCGAGCCGCCCTGCTGTCTGTGCGGCCCACAGCAGGGTGAGAGCCCCGATGGGTGCGGTGCTTTCGGGCGCGTTGAGCATGTGGATGATCAGGTGCTGACCGTCGTGCTCCTCACGTCCCGACTGGCGGCGACGCCGGGCATCGTGCATCCGATCTCGCACGAGCGGCGCCACCCAGCTCGGCGGAGGGTCGACCGGGGCGACTCCGAGCAGACGAGCTCCGCCTCCCCAGAGCCAGACAGAGCAGCCCAGCAGCAGCGCGAGCTCGCGAACGAGCGCCTGTGCGGGCATTCGTTCGAGAGAGGCAAGGGTGAGGGCGTGCTGCGCATGCAGCACCTTGCGCAGGCTCTCTCGCTCAGGATCCGCACGCCCGGAGCTGATGGCCTCGCTGATGCTGATGAAGGGGGTCGAGAAGGGGGCTTCGAGCAGCGGCATGCCCGCTGCGACGCAGCTTCGCCGCAGCACAGCCTCCCAGCGGGGGTCAGGGTGCTCAAGGGTGTACACGAGACCGACCGCTCCGCCCCGTGCGATGCGCTCGACATAGTCGCGCGTCACGGTCTCGACGTCTGATGCCGACAGCAGCTGCTGCCCTGTGGTGAGAATGAGTTCGCTGCCTCGCAGGAAGGGGGTGGGATCGAGCAGATCGGTGCTGTACCCCCACCGAATCGGGTGATCGAGCGCGCCGCTGCCGTCGTCGGTGATCGCGCTCACCAACTGCAGCGAGAGATCCTGGCGCTGCAGCAGCCCTCGCAGGGTGATGGCATTCATGCGTTGCTCCTCTGACTGACTGCACGTGAGCGCTGCATCGGGCGATCCGACGGCACCCTGTAACCCAGCCTTCATATGCCGAGGTGGGTCTCACCCCCGCTGTCGTGGCGTGACTTGCCGCGCTTTTTCGCCCTGCCAGCACCCCACATGCAGCATATCGCCTATATCACAGCGCCAAGACGAACGAAATCATGCGCGTCATGACGCCTCAAGCCTCATATCGTTGACAGCAATCAGCCCGCGCAGCCGACACGCCACAGGCACTGTCCCACTCGCGATGCACCACACAGAGAGGTTCACTCATGACTGAGCTCGATGCAGCAACCGTCGTCGAAGAGGATGCACGCTACGTGCTGCACTCCTGGTCGGCGCAGAAGAAGATCCACCCCATTCCAGTGAAGACCGGGCATGGGGTCTACTTCAGCGATTACGACGGCAACGAATATCTCGACTTCGCGTCACAGCTGGTGAACCTGAATCTCGGCCACCAGCATCCCGATCTCATCCAGGCCATCATCGACCAGGCTCAGACCCTCGCGACCATCGCCCCGGGATTCGCCAACGACAAACGCAGCGAACTGGCTCGCCTCATCGTGCAGAACGGCCCGATCAACGACGGCAAGGTGTTCTTCACCAACGCCGGAGCAGACGCCAACGAGAACGCCGTTCGACTGGCCCGCGAGTTCACCGGCCGCAGCAAGGTGCTGGCCAGCTACCGCAGCTACCACGGGGCGACCGGCACAGCCATCGCACTCACGGGCGAGGGCCGCCGCACGATGCAGCCTGTCGTTCCCGACCCCTCGGTCGTGCATTTCTGGGGTCCCTTCGCCTACCGCTCGGCGTTCTACGCCGAGACCCCGGAGCAGGAGACCGAGCGCGCACTCACCCACCTCGAACAGACCATCCTCTCTGAGGGCCCCGACACCATCGCGGCCGTCATCCTCGAGACTGTCGTCGGCACCAACGGCGTGCTGGTGCCGCCGCCCGGTTATCTGCAGGGGGTGCGCGAGCTCGCGACCAAGTACGGCATCCAGTACATTGCCGACGAGGTCATGGTCGGGTTCGGCCGCACCGGCTACCTCTTCGCCGTGCAGGGCTTCGACGTGACACCGGATCTGCTCACCTTCGCCAAGGGCGTCAACTCGGGATACTCGCCCCTGGGCGGCGTGATCATGAACGGCGCCATCGCCGCGACGTTCGACGAGCGCAAGTACTCAGGCGGCCTCACCTACTCGGGGCACCCGCTCGGCGCAGCCATCGGCGTCAAGACCTTCGAAGTGTTCGAACGCGATCACCTGCTCGAGCATGTGCGCGAGCTCGAGAGCACCGTGCTGGTGCCGTGGCTCGAGCAGATGCAGGCGAAGCATCCCTCAATCGGCGAGTTCCGCGTCAAAGGCCTGTTCGCAGCGATCGAACTCGTGAGCGACCGCACCACCCGCGAGGCGCTGCCCGCAATCGAGGCCGGCGGCGAGAACAACCCGCTGGTCGCCATCGAGAAGGCTGCGATCGCAAAGGGCCTGTGGCCGGTCGTGCACGGCAATCGCGTGCACATCGCGCCTCCCCTGATCATCAGCGCCGACGAGCTGAAGAAGGGCCTCGACATCATCGACGAGACCCTGTCGATCGCCGACCAGGCCGCTCAGGCCTGACCTCCGACCCGTGCGTGTGGCCGACGATTCGCCACACGTCTCAAGCCGCGGCCCGCAGGCGCACCTCCCCTGACGTCTGCGGGCCGCACACCACTCACGTAATTCCGCATCCGTTCGAACACAGAGAAAGAGAATCCCCAACATGCCCCTCGTCAGAATCGACGTGAACAAGACCCGCGACGACGCCAGCGTGCGCGCCATCGCCGACAGCATCCACAGCGCCATCGTCGACGTCTACAAGATCCCGGTGCGTGACCGGTTCCAGATCATCACGAAGCACGAGCCGGGCGAGATCATCGCCGAAGATGCCGGGTTGGGCTTCGAGCGAAGCGACGGCGTCGTGATGATTCACGTGTTCACGCAGGGTGGCCGCACTCCGGAGGCGAAGCAGGCACTCTACGCGAAGATCGCCGAGAACCTCGCGGCCGTCGGGGTGGCAGGCGAAGACATCTTTCTCGGCTACTTCGAGAACACGCCCAATGACTGGACCTTCGGGTTCGGGCGTGCACAGTATGTGACAGGCGAGCTGGGGGTGCCGAAGCGCTGACGCGCAGCAATCTGGCAAAGCGGCTGCCGGCCTGCGACTGTACTGTCAGCAGGCCGGCAGCCCTCGCTCGGTTCGCACCGGGAGGACAGCCATACCCAGGTGCAGCACGGCTCGGCGCCACGCCAGCCGGTTAGTCGATGCGGTAGATCTGCCCGGTCTGCACTCCGTCGACTGACTTTTTGAACGCCTGCCCGACCGTTGCATCTGAAACCGGGACAAAGCCGGGAAACGAGTCAAAGTATTCGGGAGCCGATTCCAGCACGGTGGGGCTGACCGCGTTAAGCCGAATTCCACGCGGCATCTCCGGAGCCGCTGCGATGACGAACGACTCGAGAGCTCCATTCGCCATTGCTGCCGCGGCACCCGCCGCAATCGCCTGTCGAGCGAGAATTCCGGTTGTCAGGGTGATCGATCCCCCATCGGCGAGATGCTCCATCGCAGCGCGCACAATGCTTGCCTGCGGCAGCACCTTCCCGGCGAAAGCCTGCTGGTAGTCGTCTCCGGTGAGTTCAACGACAGGCTTGAAAGGCACGTCGCCCAGGGCCACGACGACCGCGTCAACCCTGCTCAGCCGACCGAAGAGCGCCGTAACGCTCTGAGGGTCTCTGGCGTCAGCCCCCGGATCGGTTCTGCGACCGACGACGATTACCTCATGATCACTTTGGAGTGCCTCAACCGCTGCTCGGCCGACATGCCCATGTCCGCCGAAGACCACCACTCGCTTCACTGATACTCCTTGCTCACAGCCCGACTCATAATTCTGCTCACAGTTTGGCCCGCAGCCGCCATGGTTCACCGACGGTGCGGTCAGTGGCATCCGGTGCAGCCGCCTCTCCTCTTTTCCGGCGACTGCACCCAATGAATCTACTCTCAGCTGATGACGCGAAGCGTGGAATCAGTTGCTGGAATGTTCGCCGAGGCATCGAATCCTGACGACTTGATGAGATCTGCCATAGTGCCGTCATCGCGCATCTTCGCGACATCCGCGATCAGCGCGTCACGAAGCGCCGCGTTGTCTTTCGACACCGGGAAGATCACCTGCGGCGTGTTCTCAGTGACAGCGACTCTCGGATCTGGCTCGGCGACCTCTACCGAGATGTCGCTCTGATCCTTGTAGTACAGCTGCGATGTCGCAACTGAGTCGACTGCGGCATCGAGCCGACCGTTCAGCATGTCCTGACTGAGTTCGGTCGAGCTTGCATACGTGCGGATCTTGTCCCCAAGCACGGTGCGAAGGTCGTCAGTCCACAGGAACCCGTCCACAGTTCCGATCGACCCCAGGGATTCAAGGTCTGAGACCTTCTTCGCTCCGCTGCGGGTGGCGATCGACATGTTGTCGTAGTACAGAGGCCCGACGAAGTCAGCCACTTCGTTGCGCTTGGCTGTCGGGTAGAATGCGCCAGCCGCGATGTCCACGCTCTTCTGCTGAGTGATCAGCGGCACGGCACCAGCGAATGAAGACGCCGAGTAGGCGATGTCCAAGCACTCGACTTCGGCGAGCTTCTTGAGAATCTCGACTTCAAGCCCCTCGGCTCCGCCGCCCGTGACATTCGAGCTGTACGGCGGCGCATCGACCACGGCGACCGACAGTTTTCCTGATGTCGTCGTCGTCAGCCCGTCGTGGGCAGGTGTGCACCCCTCGGCCACCGTGCTGCCGCTGTCTGAGCTGCAGCCAGTGAGCGCTGCGGCTGAGACCACTGCCAGACATGCTGCAGCCGAGACCGTCCAGCGCGTCTTCGACCACCGCTTGCGTCCTGCCCTCATGTTTTCGCTCATGCGTATGCTCTCCATTCTTCTTCCTCGGCACCAGGCGTGCCCACGTGAGCGGGCATCCCCCGACGCTGGCTGCGCCATCACGTCACCTGCGAGAACTGCTTTTACCCGGAGTGGCCTCTCGGCCGTTCGCGGTACCCAAACACGCTCATACCGATAATCACGATCTCCTGTTACCGGCCTGTTTCATTGCTGGATAATTGATTTATGGCAATTCAGTTGCATGATTCTTCCAAGGGGCTGGAGCAACTGCAGATTCTGCACGCACTGCAGCTGACACCTCGAGCACCGTGGGCACAGCTGTCCGGCGTCCTCGGAGTCGACTCTTCGACGCTGTCCCGACGTTGGCGGCGTCTCAACGACGCCGGTGAGGCCTGGATCGCGTGCCAGCCCGGGTATCGTGCCGACTGGTACTACTCACAGCCGTACGGTTCCACAGCCTATGTCGAAGTGACCTGCGAGGCCGGGTACCAGGACTCTGTGATCTCAGCACTGAGCCGCATTCCATGCGTATGGACCGTTGAATGCACAACAGGCTCGCGCGACCTGCTTCTGACCGTCACCACTCCGTCTTGGGCCGAGCTCGACCGTATCGTCCGAGAACAGCTGGGACGAATTGACGGGGTCGTGAAGACCGTGACGAACCCTCTGCGCCGCTTCTACGTACAGCCGGGTGACTGGCGGCTGAACGCCCTGACTGCTGATCAGGAGCAGGCCATCCTCACGATGCGCACAAACCAGCATGCACCAGATCCCGGTTCCGGCAGACGGCAGCCGTCACCGTTCGAACGCCAGATCGTCAAGGTGCTCGCCGCCGACGGCAGGCTCTCGATGGCGCAGATTGCGGATGCCACTGGGCGCTCGATCTCCGGCGTCAGCCGCACTCTTCACAGGTTGGAGGCATCCGGCCTGCTCTCGTTCCGGCTTGATTTCAACCAGCACGTCATCGGATACAAACTCCTCTCAACGCTCTGGATCGAGGCGGATCAGAACCAGCTCGACAAGATCGGAGCCTTTCTCAGACGGCAGTCGCGCACCGTTCGCGAATGCGTATCGATGGTCGGTCAGGCCAACCTTTATGTACACATGTGGGTGCAGGATCTCTCGGCTGTCGATCTGCTCGAGGCACAGCTTATCCAGCGTTTCCCCGGCACCCGCATCCTCGATCGGTGGTTGTCGACCCGTTTCGCCAAGCGTGCCGGCCACCTCATCGACAACGATGGCCGTCGTCACGGGTTCGTGCCCAGCTTAGGGCTGTGAAGGCCCCAAAGTACGCGAACTCTTTCAGCGTCACTTTGAACGAACCTTCACAGCCGCATCAGGAATCAGCGCATCACTGTTTCCCTGTTGATTAGCTAGGGTGAACAGCAGTCTCAGAAAGACCCCACTCATCGAGAATCGATCCATACTCACCGCTCTCCACAATCGATTTGAAAGCCGTTGAGAGCGCATCGTGCAGCTCAGCGCTCCCCTTCTGGGTTGCTGCACCGATTGTGATGGGCGAGAAAGAGTCACCAGCGCGCTCCAGTTCTCCCTCCGTCTTCTTCGCGTAATAGTCAACGAGTTCAGTCGTCGACAACACCGCGTCGACCTGACCAGCTTGCAGCTGATGGAGGGCATCCGTGGTATTCTCCGTCAAGGTCAGATCAATAGCGCTCTTCCCCCCAGCCTCACATGCACCAGACTGAGTCTGAGCGTTGGACGCCCCGGTCGACCCGTTCGCTGCAGCCACCTTCCGCCCACAGAGCGTGTCATTGTATCCCGTCACGCCCTGAGCGTTCGCCGCTGAAACCATCACAGCTGACCCCGACTGCAGGTAAGGCACGAAATCCACTACCTCTTCACGTTCAGGTTTGATGTACAAAGACGACATGATCACGTCGCACTGGGATGCCTGAAGTGCAGGTATGAGACCGGAAAACGAATACTGCTTATAGTCAACTGCCAACCCCATCTCACCTGCAATTGCTTTTGCAATGTCAATCTCAGCCCCGTCAGGTTCATTGGAGTCATTCTTGAAATTGTCCGGCGGGTTCGAGAACGACGCACAAACTGTCAGCTTACCGTCGCTGATGATCGTGGGAGTAGTAACGACCGGCTCTTTCGAGGGGCTTGTCTCTGTCTCGCCCGTTGAAGAGCTACAGGCACTCAGCGCCGCGGAAGCGAAGAACGCCAACGCCACTGCAGTACCCATTCTGCGAGAGAATTTCATTTGCATCTTGCTGTTCCTTTCGTTGTGGGCGGTGTTCATACGCCACCCGTTTGTTTGGGGAGAATGAAGACTTTCTTCAAGAACACAGTGACGAATAGATAGACCAACCCGGTGATGAGAACCGTAATGCCCGGTAGTATGTGCTGAACTGATACTGCCCCCACCAGCGCCCCAATCCCCATAGCTAAAACGGCTCCGAGCTGTTCAGCGAAGTCCCGAGGTTTCCGCAGTACAGCAGCCATACCTTCAGCACCTAAACGAACCAATGTCGATGTGACCACGATCGTCGTGATGTTCTTATTGCCAAGGGTTCTCACTGCTGCTCCTTGAACTCCCATAACCACAGCAAGAGTCGCCGCAAAGGCCATATCCAAATACTGAGAGCGAGTCGTCATGAGCATCACCACTCCAGCAATCGCCATGAGGACGCCTCCGAGCAGAAGCTGGCGATAGGCGCAACGTTGAGCATTCTTTGCCGCACGCAACGCGCTACCGGATGCAAACGCTCCCAGAACAAATGTCAGAAGAACGGTCACCCCAGAAATGAGGGTCGACCCTTGGCTACCTCCTAGGGAGAACCCGACGACCAGAACGTTTCCTGTCATGTTGCCAGTGAAGACTCCGTCGAGTGCCAAGTAGCTGACGGCATCGAGTACCCCCGTACAGGCAGTGAGCCCCAAGAGCCCGATGACCTCGCGTCTCCACTTCCCTTCACTTGATGAGGCCTGCACTCGCCACTTCATCGATTCAGCCTCACGACCATGCCTGCCCCATCCGAGCGAGGGTCTGCAGCTGCTTCAAGCATTGAGCCGGCAACACGTACGATATTGGCGTGCCCCATCCAGTCCGTAAGATCAGGAACCTCACGCAAAGCCCATTTCGACAAAGCCTGACGAGGTAAGGCCGACACTGAACGCTCTACATAAACGGTGTTCAGGGCATCTGCAATGCCACGAGCTCCCACGTTCATCCGCGGAGCGGCTAAAGCCTCAGACAGCGTTGCACCGCAAGAGATATGGCTCAGAAGTTGCGCATGGATCTGTGGTTGCCCTGACCCGCCCATCGTCGCCTGGACCCACGCCAGTTCATCTTTATCGTCTAGAACCAGCACCGGCATCAATGTGTGTCGCGGACGTTTTCTCGCTGCGATCACGTTAGGAGATAACGAGGACAGGCTGAAAGCAGTTCCACGGTCTTGAAATAGCACACCGGTTCGACTGTCACGTATCCCGGCGCCAAAAGATTTGAACACGGAGAAGATGAGAGAGACAGCCCATCCATCTGAGTCTGCCGCGGCGATCCCTACAGTATCTCCGTCACCGATCTGCTGCGGTAGGGCAGATCTCTGCGCCCCCAGCGGAGAGCAAAAATACTCGGTGTCCTGAACGGAGAAATGTGGATCTGCTAACTCTGAATCGCGCAGACGATTGGATTCAAAGAAGCATGACGCAAACAGATCTGCGCGATTGTGTAACCCCTCGGCCAAGCTGACTCGCTCGGCCTTAAGCGTATTAAGATACTTTATGAGTGAAAAGCCTTGAGTATTTGGAGGACTGGTCAGCACGGTCAGATCGCCGATAGCGGTAGAAATCGGTGCGACGAGCTCGACGCAATAGTCAGTGAAGTCACTTTCTTCCAGCACGCTTCCCATTGCCTGCAGGCCACTCACGACATCTTGCATCACTGATCCTTGGTAGAAGGAATCAGCCCCCTTATGCGCAATGGTGTCCAGTGTGGCTGCCAGTTCCGGCTGTACGAAGCGATCTCCCTCACGAAGGGGCGCTCCATTAGGAAGGAAGAGCTGTTGAAGACTCGTGCTCCCCGAATCCTGCCAGGGGAATGCCGCAATGGCACTTGCCAGTGATCGTCCAACAGTAGAGCCATGGAGCGCAAGGTGGACAGCCTCGTCGAAGTGTGCTTCCCAAGGGAGTTGAGCACCGATTTGGTGAAGCGATTCAAATCCTCTGATCGCTCCGGGCAGAGTGATGGTATCGATCCCTCGGTCTGGCAGACACTGGCCATAGCGCGAAGTGAGTGCGTCCAAGTCGATGTTCTTAGAGGCCCATCCGGTCGCGTTAATGCAACGCACCTCACCTTCGGGCGTTCTGACAATGATGACCGCATCCCCACCAATCGATGTATTGTGCGGGTATACGACCGCCAGCGCTAGCGCAGCAGCTAGAGCGGCATCGACGGCATTCCCTCCCCGTTTGTACGTTTCAGCACCCGCTTTCGTTGCGGAATCATGCGCAGTCGCGATTGCTCCCTGATAAATCACCTGTAGCTCCATTCAGTCCATAGTCTTTGCGAAGAATTCTCGAGTACGCTCTTGCACAGGATTGTCAAAAACCTGCTGTGGCGATCCGCTCTCGATAATTCGCCCTGCGTCCATAACCACGATCCGATCGGCAGCCTCACGGGCAAAGGCCATTTCATGTGTCACGATAATCATGGACATATTTTTACGAGCTAGAGATTTCATAACCTCGAGGACTTCCCTCGTCATTTCAGGGTCCAAAGCGCTCGTTGGCTCGTCAAAAAGCATGACCGTGGGATGCATGGCCAGAGCTCTGGCTATTGCAACTCGTTGCTGCTGACCTCCAGATAGATTATTTGGATGGGCATCCGCTTTGTCAGAAAGCCCTACCTGAGCGAGGAGGTCTCTGGCTTCCTGGATAGAGCTCGCTCGGTCCTGTCTCCGAACACGCACGGGTGCATGCCAGATGTTCTCCAAAACGGTCATATGCGGAAACAAATTAAAATGCTGGAACACGAACCCGATTTCACGCCGTTGCAATTTCAGCTCTCGGTTCTCGACAGGGATGAGACGACCAGACTTGGTTTTTCGGTACCCGACCATCGGGCCCCCGACTTCGATATTTCCACTATCGATTGGATCGAGTTGGTTGATCGTTCGCAGCAGCGAGGTCTTCCCAGCCCCGGACGCCCCTAAGAGAACGACCACCTCACCCGCTCTGACGCTGAGGCTCACATCATCAAGTACAAGTTTTCCGCCACGATACTTCTTGATGTGCTCAATTTTCACCACCGGTTGTGTCATCGACTGTGCACTCATACGGCTTCCCTCATCTCACCCTCACGCAAAGCACCTCTGCCTCTTCTTCGGAACAGCATGTCGATCATGTTCCGTCGAGTCTCCAGCCCAATCTGGTGATCCAGTGCCCGCTCGATCGCATTCTGAATAAATGTCCACACTGTCGTTAGCAGCAGGTAGTAAATCGCGGCCACTATGAAAATCTCAAATGTCTTAAACGTTGCTGAACTGATGGACTGAGCTACGAGGAACATCTCGCTCACGCCGATAATGCTCAATACCGAGGTACTCTTCATAAGGCCGTTGAAAATGTTGCCAAGCGGAGGCACCATAGTCCGAAGTGCTTGGGGCAGAATGATCCAACGCATGGCACTGGGTGCGGACATCCCAAGAGTCTTGGCAGCCTCGAACTGCCCAGGGGGAACCGCACCCAAGCCAGCACGAATAATCTCAGAGATATAGGCCGCTTCGTGGATAGTCATCCCCACAATTGCAGCCTGCACAGCGGCCTTGAGCTGGATACCAAAGAATGCGGTGTCTTGAAAGGTGTAAATGCCTGCAACAGCAAAGCCCATATAGATGATGACCAGTTGCACGAGCAGTGGTGTCCCTCTAATTAGCCAGACGTACCCTGCTGCCAACCAGTTAAGCAATCGCCAACGGGCTCGTCCGAACAGAGCGATCACAAGGCCAAGAACCAGCGCGCACACCATTGAGGCAACCGAGATTCCAATAGTCAGATAGAACCCGTTAAGAAATGCCTCACTCGGCGAAAAGAGCGCTTTCCAAAAATATGTCCAGTCAAACTTCATGACGCTTCCACCGTTCTTCTCCCGATCTCCTCTGTGCTCGTTATCCGCAAATACCTGGCTTATCCGGGTAGTAATCAAGGGTCACGAAGCAGCTGACTTAGTCCGACTTTTAGATGTCATCTAAATTGCAGCAAGTGTGCTCTCAGCGGGATTTCAAGAGAATAGCGCGACTATTACAAGGTTGTTACCGAACTAGGTTTTACCGAGCACCTTCTTAGTCGGACTAATAAGCTTGCAGTATTTACTTCTGGAGCAACGAGGGGAACCAAGTGGACTTCCATACAGACAGAGGTAACGAGTCACCACAAGCTTTGAAGCCGGATGAGATCGCCCTGTCCATGGAGGAAGCGATCATTGGAGGAAAACTCGCCCCAGATACCAAACTGCCCCCAGAAACAGTTCTCGCGCGGGAGCTTGGTGTATCCCGCTCGACTTTACGAGACGCTCTGCGAAAGCTCGAAGTGCGTGGACTCATAGACCGACGCCGCGGTCGGGGAACCATTGTCCAAGGCCCCGCGGCGCACCCCCATGAAGTAGCACTTACGGACGGCTTAGGGGGAACAGATGCCCCCTTATGGCAAGCACTGGAGGTGCGTGCCTGTGTTGAGCCCCCAGTGGCAGCGTTAGCCGCCGACCGAGCGTCTGAAGTCGATCTTCGCCATCTCGCTCGACTTGAGCAACGCATGTCAGACACTGGCCTCAGCCCAAGCCAGTTCGCTATCTTAGACCAACTCTTTCACCGCACCATCGCCGTCTACAGCCACAATCCGATGTTAGTCTCACTCTTGGATCGAGTCACTGAAATCATCACAGTCAGTCGACAGAGCCCGTATTTGACTGCCGCGCGCCAGCAGTCGTCAATCAAAGAGCACCACGCAATACTTGCAGCAATCCTCGATCATGACCCTGCGCGTGCGTCGGATGCCGCAAGTCACCACATTGACTCCTTGCGATCGAGACTCGTCTCGCATTAGAACTCGGCGGTCGCTCGTCTGTCTGGCCGTCAAGCAATACCGGTAATCGATCGTTTGTTTTCGCACCGCGGTATCCGCCGTCACAGGTTTGTGCCCAGCTTGGGGTTGTGAGCTTCAGTCGAGACGGTAGATCTGCCCGGTCCGCACTCCGTCGGCCGCGCGTTTGAGTGCGAACCCGGCACACACGGCGACCACCGGGACGAGTCCGGGAAGGTGTCGAAGTTCTCCGAGGTAGAGTCAAGCACGCTCGGGCTCACCACATTGGTCAATGCCCTTCGCGGCCGTTAGGACAAACAACTCGAGCGCCCCGCCAAGGCCGAGGCGGCAGGAACGACCTCTCGCGCCAGCATGCCAGTGGTCAGCGCGATTGATCCCCCATCGCTGATGTGTGGAGTGGCGAGGCTCAGCACGTCGAGCTGCGCGAGCGTCTCCTGTGCGAGGCCTGGATGAAGTCCTCACGCGTGAGTTCCAGCACCGGTTTGAACGCAACCTCACCGAATGCGGTGATGATCGCATCCACCGCCGAGATCGGTGAAGAGCCACTCTATACAGTCCAGACTATGGGCGTCGATGCTAGACTTACTGCCGCGACTGGTGACGATGGCCTCATTGCTGACTGTCAAGCGCCTAGGCGGCTGCCCTTCCATAGTGCCCTCCCTGACTGCTGACTGCTTGTTCGGGCTAACGACTCTTCGATTTGGCAGCGACCGTCATACCAGCACACGCCACATTGGCACCCGATGGAAACATGGTGTGCTTACAGTGGGTCGGGGCCTCACTCCCCGCCGAACCTGTCTCTCTGGAGAACCATGTCTGACGCAGCGAACGATCCAGCGGCGAACGATGCGCTGTTTCGACGCATCGTCTTTGCGCTGTTCGCCGCAGGATTCGCCACCTTCGCGCAGCTATACGGTGTGCAGTCAGTGCTGCCAGAGATCTCCGCAGACTTCGGGATCGACCCGTCGCGCGCAGCTCTGACTATTTCTATGGCCACGACCGGCATCGCAGCGGGGGTCCTCCCCTGGGCATTCGCAGCCGACCGATGGGGTCGCGTCCGAGTGATGAAGATCTCTGCAGTCTCGGCAGCGGTGATCGGGTTGATCACACCGTTTCTGCACTCCCTGCCGCTGATCCTCGGTTCACGTCTGATCGAAGGACTGGCACTCGCGGCGATACCGGCCATCGCGATCACCTACATCACGGATGAGCTGCCAGCCCGGCGAGTGACAGCAGCAGCTGGCGCGTTCGTGTCTGGCAACAGCATCGGTGGGCTTCTCGGGCGACTCGTCGCCGGCCTCGTCGCCGAGCATTTCGGGTGGCAGCTGGGACTGATGACGGTTGCGGCTCTGTGCGTCGTCGCGTGCACCGTGTTCGTCATCGCCGTTCCGGCACCGCACGGATACCTGCCGTCCCGTCTGCGTCACGAGGGGCGGCGACCCGATAACCTGCCGTCTGCCTGGCAGCGCTTCACCACTGCACTCACCACTCCCTCATTGTGGGGCGCGTATGCGCAGCCGTTCCTGCTGATGGGGTCGTTCATCTCGTTGTTCAGCTTTCTCGGCTATCATCTGCAGGCGGCACCGTACGGTCTGAGTACGGCCGTCACAAGCATGGTCTTCACCGTGTATCTCGTCGGAACGTTCACCGCGCGCTGGTCCGGCGCCGCCGCAGGACGCCTAGGGCACCGCCGCCTGCTCTACTCGGGTATCGCACTGATGTCAGTGGGCGCCGCACTCACATTGGCAGGCCCGTTGACGATCATCGTGCTCGGCGTCGCCGTCTTCACCGCCGGATACTTCGTCACGAGCCCGGTGACGTCGGCCATGACATCGCTGATGGCGGGGCCCTGCAGATCACAGGCCACCGCCATATATCAGCTCGTCTTCTACATCGGCAACAGCGTCTTCGGGTGGATGCTCGGGCGCGCCTTCGAGGTGTTCGACTGGCCCGGTGTCGGCATCGGCATCATCGCACTGTGCGCAATCGCTGCTCTCCTCGCGGCGATGCTGCTGCCTGCTCGACCTGCCTCAGTTACTCCTCAGCGCTGAGCCCGTTGGCCATCGTGCCGCGATCGACGCACCCGGCCGCTGGAGGAACGACCTTCATGCCCCGCCGCGTTGCTGATCGGGCGGCAGCTGTCGGAAGGGTGTGGCGTGCAGACCGTGTCGCCCGTTCTGCCCACGGTACCGCGATGGCTGCGGCGGCGCCCATCCGGCCAGCCGCCCGGGGTCGACGTCGAAGACCTGTACACGAAGTCGGTGGCAGTGCTGCAGCTGTTCTTCCGTGCTCGCGGCATCCGGCCCCCACATTGCCAGTGACAGATCGCCGCCCGGACAGCATGACAAGGCGCAGAGCAGGTCGATCTCAGCGAAGAACTCCAGGTAGTCACCCTCGCGCGCTGGACAGTCCTTCATGAAATACTGCGTGTCGTCGTTCAGCCCTGCACACTGAAACACATTCAGCACATCGTGCACGTCGTACTCCGTGAGTCCGAACGGCTGCACCGCTCGAGTCAGATTCGAGTGGCAGTGATAATCGAAGTCGTAGCCGGAGAGCATGCGATTGACGTAGGGATCGCATCGGGTTCCCAACAGATCGTGGATGACCAGTGCCTCTGGGTGGTCGGCGAGCGTGTCCGAGGTGAACGTCAGCAGTGGTCGCAGCGAGGGAAGAGTCGACCACAGGTGATCGTAGGTGGTAACAGTCGCTCGCTGCAGCTGGCGGGTGCGAGCCGCCCACAGACGCTCTCGCGGATCGTGCCGATTCCAGACGTTGAGATCGCCGACCTGGGGACCATCCGTCTGAAGGATTCTGCAGACCTGCCCAGAGTTCACAGGCCAAGCTCGAGCCGATCTGACCTCGATCTCGAAGTCGTCGGCGAGCTCGCGGCCGCTCTCGTCGGCGACTGCATCGTAGAAGTCACGATTCACATCGAGCGGCCCTCCTGGAAATGCCTGATATGCCGCTTCTGTGCCTGCCATGGTCTCCACGCTTTCCGTCGAAACGTCATCGCGGAGGGTGTGGCACATCTGTTTGCCCAGCTAATTGCCCTGCCACCGCGTATCGTCTCGAAGACTATCGATTGTTCAGCCGTCTTATGTGCCACCAGCATGACGGTGCTGTAACAGATTCAGTTCCCCTCCTCCGAGACGGGATCCCTCAAGCGGACGACTGCTTCGTCGAAGCAGTCGATGGATGTCAGCCTCACCTGGACCTCTATTGCGTCCGGCACACTTTCGCGCGCACGACTGAGGAACGCACATCCGACGTGCCCGGGAGAAATCTCAGACAGGCAAGAATGAACGCCGACGGCGGAACCGAGAGATCATGGTCGTCTCGCCTGCCGTCGTGAGATCGATTCAGCCCCGACTCCTCTGAGAAACAATCTGCGTTTAGTCTCCTCTCTACGCGGTCTCGTCACATGTCGATGCAGACCGGGTACACCTCGTGTTCTCTGTCACATCGTCAGGAGGCCTGTTGTCAACGCTGGTCGAGGTCTGCCGCATCCCTCATATCGTTCGACTCATGGGCTCGCAGTGCCTCTCACGGCTGCCGCAGGGCGCCCTGAGCATTCTGCTTTTGGTCCATTCCGAAATCGTGCTCGGCAGTTACGCGGCCGCCGGTCTCGTCGTGGCGGTATTCTCTGTCGCAGCGGCGGCCTCCGGCCCGCTTCTGGGCAGAATGCTCTCCGTTTTCGGAATGCGCATCATACTTCTGATCACCGTCGTCGTCGACTCAGCTGCCATAGCCCTATTCGGAGTCTTACCACCGTCTCCCCCGGCTCTGTTCGCAGTTTCTGTCGTCATCGGCCTCTTCACCCCTCCGATCCTGCCTGCTGTTCGAAGCTTCTACCCACAGCTCACTCCTCCCGGGATGAGTGCGCAGGTGTTCTCGCTGGATTCAATCACACAGGAGGTCGTCTGGGCCGTCGGCCCGATCATCGCGACAGTGCTGCTTCCCCTGATCGGCACCTCTGCGGCATTTCTCACACTTGGCCTGACCGGCCTCGTCGGGGGGCTTCTCATCGCCGGTTTCCCCTTGACGAAGACATTCAGACTCGCCAGTTCCCGACATGGCCTCGGTGGCGTCCTGCTGAAGTGGCCGGTGCTGATCGCCGTTCTGTCGTCGATCCTGTTCAACGCGAGCTACGGTGCGGCTCAGACCGGAGTGGTCGCGACGTTCGCGGCCACTCCGGCGTTCGCTGGTCTCGTACTCGCCGCCTTCGCCGTCGCCTCGGTCATCGCGGGCACCATCAGCGTTTCATTCCAGATGCATCGACGCTCGCTTGCGGTGCGGCAGATTCCCACATTCGTCGCGCTGATCATCGCCACGCTCTCAGGCGACCCTTGGTGGCTCGGCGCCTGCATGGCCGTTGCGGGTCTCGGTGCGGCCCCGGCGCTGGCCGTCATGCACAACACAATCTCATCGAGCCTGCGCCCAGCGGATGCGGCTGAGGCGGTCGGGTGGATGGGCAGCGCAATGCTGAGCGGAATCGCAATAGGCAGTGCGGCCGGCGGTTACATGGTCGACCATTTCGGCTCGACCAGCGCGATCTTTCTTGCAGCGCTCTTCAGCGCGTCTGCCATCGCTCTGGCTTTTGGGGCCCTCCGGGTTCTCCCGGATCTCAGCCTGCACGCTGGTCCTCCGACAGACACCTCAGCAGTGCCGGTGATCCGTCTTCCACGCCGCCGAGTCACAGGCGGCCCAATGTGACATGACCGGGGCGGGAAGACTAGCCCTCTGCCGGCATTTGGTCGTCACGTGGAACAACGACCATGGGAACGGTGAGCTGTCGGACAAGTTTGGCGGCAGTCGACCCCAGGAAGGTCGTACGCTGACGAGCGATGCGCGCCGAGCCGATGAGCACGACCTCTTTGTCGTCCCAAAAGACCTGTTCGACAGCCCTGTCAAGCCTGCCCGCCACCTCGACCTGAGTCGTGATCGGCCCGGTGTCGGCAGCATGACGCGCAGCCGTGGTCTTCAGCACCTTGATGGCTGCGGTGCGGGCCTTCTCCTCTTCTTCGCGTCCGCCGTCAGAGGTGGCCAAGGTGAGCAGGCGAACGGGAATGTGTTTGCGCGACGCGAGGTAGTGGGCGGTCTCGAACATGGTCCGGTTGCCACCGATGTCGCCGATCGCCACTGAGACGCGAGAGAGCGGTTGACCTTGCGAGATCTCCCGGGCGCTGTCAGGGGCCAGGGCGATCGCCACGTCTGCACTGTGCAGCAGCACATTACTCACACTGCCCAACGAGAATCGTCCCAGCAGCGCCCCTGATGCGGTACCAAGCACAATGATCCGCGACCCCAGCTCGTGGGCGGTATCGAGAATTCCACGGGCTTCGGATTCATGGAGCGACAGGTGCGTATGAACCTCCACTTTGGCCTGCACGAGTTTCTGCGCGCTCTCCAGCCATCGGCGCGGGTCGCTCGAGTCGCTCGAGTGAGCGGTTCCTGCGGCAAAGGTCGCGGCCTTCGTGCCTGGTCGCACCACAGTGACAATATCGAGGCTGGTGCCGGCGCTCAGCGCCAATCTGATACCGAGTTGCAGAGCGTCTCTGCCTGCCGAAGAGTTACGGTATGCGACAAGAATGGACATGGTTTCCTCCTGTTCGGGCGAGTGGCGATCAGACCGATCACCACGTCACTTGTGAAGCCTTTCATTGCAGCGTTTCAGCCGTGTAACCGTTCGTCGGCGCCGCGTGTCAGGATGTTTCGGAGTTCGTCTCCGACGCGCTCGTAAGTGGCCAGAACGGATATCGGCGAATACCAAGCCATATGCGGGGTGACCAGCACCTGGGCGTGATGCAGCAGTGGATGGTCGGCTGGCGGCGGCTCAGGGTCCATGACGTCGAGCGCAGCGGTGCGCAGATGCCCGGAGTCGAGAGCCTGACGCAGTGCTCGTGAGTCAATGATGGCTCCACGCGCGATGTTCACAATCGCAGACCCCGGTCTCATGGCCGACAGCTCGCGCATGCCGATGAGTCCTTTCGTGGCCGGTGTCAAAGGAACGTGCACAGAGATCACGTCTGCCCAGGCCAGCAGTGAACGCAGGTCTGGGGCCAGCCTCACTCCCCGCGCAGCCGCATCTACGCTGAGACCGCGCCGATTGTGCGCGCGCACTTCCATCCCCAACGCGATCGCGCCACGTGCCACAGCCTCAGCCACCGTACCGAACCCGACCAGGCCCAGACGGGTGCCCTGAACCTGGCGGGGATGGGTCAAGGTAACGTCCCACTGTCCGTGAGCGGCCGCAAACTGGCCGGTGCGCACGTCTCTGACGACGGCGAGGATCAGCGCCAAGGTATGATCCGAGGCGTCTCGGCGCACCAGCTCACGCACTTCACACACGTCGATGCCCAAGCTGTGGGCCGCCTGCAGGTCCACGTTGTCCGTGCCTGCCGACGGAATGACGATGTGTCTCAGGCCGTCGATGTGCTGCAGCTGCTCTGCCCGCAGAGTGATGTCCGGCTCGGCGATCACCGCGGTCACCTCAGAGAGACTCTCTGGCTCTGCGCTGCGGAGCACGGTGGCAATGCCGCTCAGACGGTACTGAAGAATCTCTTGCGCACGCTGAAGAGGCAGACGTGTCGCCAGCACAACACGCTTCATCGCCTCACCTCTTCTTTCCGCCCACGACCACGCAGCTCTTCCCTCGTAGACCGGACGCCCCGCTTCCACGGGCCGGTGATCACCTCAGATGAGCAGCCAGCGAGTAGTCAGAGGCAAGCAGCGGGGACTCCTCATCGTTGACGAACTGCGCAGCGATCTCCCCGACGCCCGGAGCCAGCTTGAACCCATGCCCCGAGAACCCGGCGAGTGTGAGCACACGCCCGTCGAGCCCCGCGTCGATGACGGGCACCTTGTCAGCCGTGAACGCATCGTGGTGAACGCTCCAGTGCACCGGTTCAGGGTTGAGGTCGGGAAAGAACTCCTGTGCGAGATGGCCGATCTCACTGAGCTTCTCCGCAGAGATCGTCTTCGGCACCTCATCCACATCTGCAACCGGGTCGTGGAATCTTCTCGGGGTGACCTTGACCGAGTAGCCATCGAGTGAGGGTGCTCCGAAAAAGTGCACCGGGCCTTCGTCGCGGATGAAAGCGGGGAAACGATCGGGAGTGAACAGCTCGAGGTGGTGCGGCATGAACCAGGTCAACGGGAGCGGCTGCACGGTAAGAACTGCGGCCAGGTCCGGGTTCAGCCTCCGCGCCCACGATCCCTGGGCGATGACGGCGCGTTTCGCGCGAATCACTCGCCGCTCGGTAGTGACGACAACACCGCTGCCATCGGCTTCGACGTTGAGAACCGTTTCATGGTCCAGCACTGTCGCACCATTGGCCGCGGCACTCTCGATTGCGCTGAACACGCTGAGTTCGGGCCGCATGCCGCCCCCGTAGAGGTCGAGCACCCCCATGGCGTCGTCTCCGACGGAATGCTGAGGATAGGAGCTGCGCAGCTCCTTTGCGTCGAACACCTGGTGCGGTAGCTCATACTCGCGGATGCTCGCCAAGACGTTCTCGACCGCCGGTTCTCCTGCATGCCCGATGGTCAGCGTGCCCACCTCGAGCAGCAGCTGTCGGCCGCTGTCGGCTTCGAGCTCGTGCCAGATGTCTCGGGCACTTAGAAGGAGAGGAACATAGCGGGTGCCCTCATGATAGGCCGTGCGAAAGACGCGTGACTCACCCGTGAACGAACCGTGACTGTGAACCAGACCATACTGCTCGACTCCCACGACGCGCAGATTGCGCCTTCTGGCGATTCGCCAGAGTGCCATCGACCCCATCGTGCCCAGCCCGACGACGACGACGTCGGCATCGATGTCACTGGCTTCGCTCTGTTCAGTCATCTGCTCTCTCCTTCGACTTTCTTCCGAGGCTGTCTCGGCTCAGCTCAACGCCGGCTGGTCCCAGAACGGCAGCCGCACACCGATTCCCTGTTCGACGGCAGTCCTGTACAGCTCGACGCCCCAAGCCATGTCTTCCACCGGCATACCGCCGATGCTGAGCACGATGATCTCGTCGTCCGAGGTGCGTCCCGGACGATCTCCGCGAACCACCTGCCCCAAACTGGTCACCGCTGCTTCCGGAATCGCCTCTTCATTGATGAGATCGATGAAGTGAGTGCCGATGATGCCGATGAACTCATGGAGTTTCGGGACGTCATACTCACTCGCCCAGGATTTGTAGAGCCCCATGTGATCGACGAACTTGTGCGCTCGTTCGATGAGGAAGTCCTCGTCGAGCCGCAGGTTCGCAGGCACAGTCAGCAGAGCACCGGGTTTGATCCACTCCTCGGCGATATACGGATAGTTCTCAGAGCCCCGCGCACCGGTTGTCGCCGAGCTGATGATGTCCGCACCGCGCACGGCTTCTTCGATCGTGTCGCAGATCTCGATCGTGACGATGGAGGGGAACTGCTCCCGCACATACTGCTCGAACCGCTCTGATGTGACCCGTCGCCGCCCATGGATGCGCAGAGTGTCGATTCCTGGTCGTGCGGAGACGAACGCTTCTACCGCCGTGCGGTTCATGACGCCGGGGCCGATCACCGCGAGCACGTGTGCATCCTCCCGTGCCAGCAGCTTCGCGCCCAGCCCCGGGATGGCACCCGTTCGATAGGCGCTCACCAGGTTTCCTGCCATGACAGCGATGGGAGCGCCGGTATCTTTGTCGTTCAGTACGACGAGATGAATCGAACGGGGCAGGCCCTTCTCACGATTCTCCGTGTTTGACCCATACCACTTCACTCCAGCGACATCGAAACGGCCGCCGATGTAGGCAGGCATGGCCATGAAACGTCGATCCGCCGCATTATGCGGCATGGCGGGAAAGAGTGGATGATCAGGGAAGGTGATCATCATGCCGTGGGAATTGTGATCCGAGCCGCCCATGCGGTAGTCACCGTCATGAAGCAGCCCCATGACCTCCTCCATCGTGTCGATGCATCTGGACATGTCTCGAACCCCCGCTGTGATCATGTCCGGCTCGCTGAGATACAAAAGGTCAAGCTTGGTCGATTCACTCACTTCGTTCACTCCACTCTTGTTCGATCTTGCTGGTCTGGCTCCCTGTGCACGGTCAAGGCCCCCCAAAACACAGTCTGAGAGCCTATGCGTCGATATCGCCGAGACCGATCACTTTCTGATTGACGAACTCCAGAAGTCCGAGGTCGATGAGTTCCCGCCCGTAGCCTGATCGTTTGGTTCCCCCGAACGGCACGTCGGGGCCTCCCAAAGACGGACGATTGACGGCGACCATTCCGGTGTCGAGCCTGCGAGCGACATGAAGTCCCCGCTGCTCGTCTGCAGTGAAGACTGATCCTCCCAGTCCATACGGCGAATCATTCGCCAGTTTGACCGCGGCGTCCTCGTCCGCCACTCGGTAGAGCTGCGTGACTGGCCCGAAGAACTCCTCGTGATACGCCGGGTTGTCCGGGCTGATGTCGCTGAGCACCACCGGTGGAAAGAACCAGCCGTGCTCCGGAACTGGCAGATCGACGTACTGTGCGGTCGCGCCGGCGGCCACTGCGCGCTCCACCTGCGCCTGAAGATCCGTACGAGCTCCTTCTGTGCTCAGCGGAGCGAGAGTGGTGTCGGGATCGAAGGGATCACCGGCGCGAAGCTTCCCCACCTCGGCGAGATAGGCTGCGACGAAGCGGTCGTAGACCGCGTCCACGACGATCATGCGCTTCGATGAAACGCAGACCTGGCCCGCGTTGCGATGCCGGCCGTAGGCAGCCCAGCGAGCCGCCTTCTCGACTTCAGCGTCCTCCAGGACGATCAGTGCGTCAGCGCCGCCCAGTTCCATGGTGCTCTTCTTGAGCGCCTGAGCCGCCTGCCCGGCGATGACGGCACCTGCGGCCTCACTGCCGGTCAGTGCAACGCCGCGCACTCGTGGATCTGCGATGATTCTGGCGCTCTGATCATGCGTGGCGAACAGGTTGGTGAAGAGTCCTCGGGGCGCACCGGCGTCGTCCATCACGGTCTGCCAGGCCTGGGCTGCACCCGGCACGTTCGAGGCGTGCTTGAGAATCACCGTGTTCCCTGCTGCCAGCTGAGGCGCAAGCACACGGGCGATCTGGTAGTACGGAAAGTTCCAGGGCTCGACGATGAAGATGATTCCGAGAGGAGACGGCACGATCTGATAGGTGCCTCCCTTATAGTTCGCGGCGAGCTCAGTGCGCGGCTGCAGAAACTTCTCGGCATGGTCCGCATACCACGTGAGGATGCGCACGCAGGTTCCCACCTCGGCTCGGGCCTCGCCTATGGTCTTGCCCATGTCACGCGTGAGGACCGCTGCCAGCTCTTCGGTCCTCTCTGTGAGCAGGCGCCCCACGGCTCGAAGCAGCTCTGCGCGCTGCGCATGATCGGTGTGGCTCCAGTCGAGGAACGCGCTGTGCGCAGTGGCCAATGCCTGTTCCACCTGAGCGTCAGTGGCGTCCGGGTACTCGTGTTCGATTGCTTCGGTATACGGATTGCGAGAGATGTAGCTCATGAGTCCTTCGTTCAGATCTGGAGGTCGCGATTGACCAAGTGCCGAGGCGCTACCCCGTGGACGAGTCGGTCGATCTGACACTGTAACGACTGTCGCCTGGCTTGGAGAAACGATTCCTCCGAGAGGAACGCAGCGTGTGGTGTGATGACGACGTTCTCGAAGCGACGAAGCTCAGTCTGCTCGGTGTCCTCGTCTTCGATGACGTCGATTCCCGCCCCCGCGAGGCCTCCGGCTTCCAGTGCGGAGACGAGAGCCTTTTCATCGACCACGGCACCACGTGCGGTGTTGATCAGAAACGCCGTGGGCTTCATCATCCCCAGTTCCTCGGTTCCGATCAGCCCTCGGGTCTCGGGCAGCAGAGGCGTGTGCAACGAGACGTAGTCGCTCTCGCGCAGAAGCTCTTCGAGCGACTCTGCCTTGCGCACACCGAACTCAGCAAGCATCTCTGCGGACTTAGTCGGAGCGAAGACCACCACGTCGAGTTCCAGAGCTCTCAGCATCGGGACCATTCGTTGGGGGATGCCGCCGAAGAAGACAAGCCCGACGGTCTTGCCGGCGAGTCGGTGCGGCATCGGAGCATCCATCGGATCCCACTTGCCCGCCCGCACACTGCGGTCGAGACGAGAGATGTTCCGGGACAGGTCGATAATCAGCCCCACAGTGTGCACGGCCACCTCATCGACGCAGAACCCCGGGGTGTTGCTCACGGCGACGCCGAGTTCGCTCGCCGTCGCCGAGTCGATGTTGTTCGAGCCGATCGCCTGCACAGAGGCGATCTTCAGATTCGGCATCTGCCTCATCACGTCACCCGTGAGTTCGAAGTACTCCACGATCACGCCGTCGGCGTCCTGCGCAGCCTCAAGAAACGTCTCGGGCCTGTTGTCCTCAGTCTTCACCTCGATCAGATCGATCTGATCGGCGATACCCCACTCAGCGAGCAGTTGGCGCTCGTAGGCGAGGTCATCCGGGATGTTGAAGTAGACCACTTTGGGGATTGTCATGTTCGTGCTCCTCTCATGCGCGTCTCTCTCACGCATCCGTCGTGCAGTGCTCGTGGGGGCTCACCGTGGTCGTCGCATCTCAATGGAAACCTCGATACGGTGTCTGGCACACGCTCGATTCGAGCCATCTGATCAGCGTGATGAAGTCGAAGACGGGCAACCCCGTGGCGCTCTGAACGGCGGATGCGTACGGAGGCATGTCGCTGCACTCCAGCAGAATCGCGCCGATCGGCGCTGATGACTCCGCCACAAGCGCCGTAGCCGCCGCCACCAGTTCACGACGGACCTCGCCGTTGTCGAACTCCCCTCGGCCCTCAATGATGGCTGAGAACTCGGGGGCTTCCTGCAGCCCGCGAATTACCAGACGCTCGGGGTGTGCGATCCCGCATCCTTCTAAGAGCTTCGATGTGATATCCGGAGACGAAGCGGTGAGCACACCGATCGACTCGTCTGAGCGCACCACTTGCTCGATCCATGGAATCTGCACGAGGCTGGACAGCGCAACTGGAATATCGAGCGCGTCACGCACCTCACGCTGGAAGTTGCCGAAGAATCCGCACCCTGAGCTGATGGCACGCACACCCTCGCGCTGCAGACCAAGGCAGGTGTCTATCACCCGCTCGGCAATGCTGTCATCGGCGGCGAAGAGCTCTGTGACCTGCAGCTCGGGAACGGCAGCGAGGCGCACCGGAAAATCATAGGTCCACCCGTTGCACACGTTTCCAGGCATGTATGGATAACGCACACCGTCGATGAACACGATGCCGATGGGGAACCCGCCCATGTTCTGGTTCTGTCCGACACGCAGTCGCAGACCGTCCGTTTCAGGACCGAGTTCGCCGTAGACCCGATTCGGCCAATGCAGGGTCATGATTCCGGCACCGCAGCGATGGCCATCATTTCGATGTGATAGCCCGGCAGCGTGGCTCCCACGGTCGCACGCGGAGGAAATGGTGCCGGTATCAGGCGTCGATAGACCGCATCAAAACCGGCGAAATCTGTGGTGATGTCGTTCAGGTACACCTTCACCTGCACGAGGTCGGCAAGGCCGGCTCCGGCTTTCTCCAAGATCTTCCGCAGTAGATCGATAGCGAGTTCGGTCTGCTCTTCAATGGTCGTTCCACGCACCTCGCCGGTCTCAAGATCATGACTGGTGACCCCTGATGTGAAGATGAGCCCTCCGACGACCTTGGCATGGCTGTAGGCGGCTACGCTTGATCCGACGCTGATGGTTTCTACCATGTGGTGTTCCTCTCTCCAACTGCTCGATGTGGATGCTGCGGATGTTCGGCCCAGATACCGAGTGCAGAGCCGGAGGCCGAGGGCTCGCTCTGAATCGTCCTGCTTCCCTCTTTCCGTGATGGTAGAAACCGGATGTTTCCCCGTGGTTTCCTGCTCATTGCGACTGCGAAGCGAAGCAGACGCCGCGCGCATGAGAGCGAACGAGCTCTCACGAGCGTGTGCAGCCGATGGGCCCAGACCGCCACGGAAGATGCGCCTGCGCATCGCAACGGCCAGCTCGTGCTCAATGCGATAGCGCTGCGGGGTGAGAGCCGACTGTTCGTAAACTCATCGAAATACACTTGAGCGCCAAGAATGGCATCAGTCGCAGAGATTCTCTGCGGCTCATGCGAACCTTCCGGGTGAGAACTCCTTGGGAATGCTCGCCTCGTCCAGAGTGCCGTCGACCAAATCCCTGATGACCTCTCCAGTGATCGCCCCCAGGCTCAGGCCGAGCATGGCGTGCCCAGTGGCGAGTATGACCTCCGGTGCCCCCGGCACACTGCCGATGACCGGCATGCCGTCTGGCGCCATGGGACGGAACCCAGCCCACCCCGCCGTGCGCTGGGAACTGTCAACGCCGGGAAACGCCTGCTCAAAGTGACTTGTGATGTACGAGATCGCCCGGTCTTTGACCGCCGAATCCCCACCGAACTCCATGAAGCTGGTGACCCGGAGACGATCGCCGAAGACGGATAGCGCGAGGTGCGAGTCTTCCAGAATCACCGTGCCGACGATGCCATGACCCGGGGCCATGTAGTCGACGCTGTACCCTTTGCCACCTTCCATGCACAGACGCAGACCGAGGGCACGTGTCAGCTCAGGCGAGGTGTAGCCTGCAGCGATCACCACACGGTCTGCCGTGAATTCTCCGCTCGAAGTGCTGACACCGCTGACCTGTCCGCTGGACGAACGCAGAAGACGACGCACCGCCGTCTCTTCGCGCACCGCCCCGCCCGCTGTGACGATCGCGTCACGCAGCGCCTGCATGAGACTGGTGGGGTTCACCTGCCGCGCTTCCTGGGTCCAGACGCCAAAACGGTAAACGTCGGCAAGGGCCGGTTCCAGGGTGGCGAGCTCGTTTCCCTCCACAGCCCTGACCTTGGGCGCCATCCAACTCACGCGCTGGTACTGCTGCAGATACCGATCTCGCTGGTCTCGTTCGGTGAACACTTCTGCCAGCCCTCGGTTGTGCCGCTCGTACTCGAGCCCGGTGTCGTCAAGACGGTCGAAGGCGGCCAGCGCCTCTCTGCCGAGCCATGAGTACGCGTCTGTCTGTCTGTCGAAGACACGTTGGTTGGATGCCCGAGCCATGCCAAGCAGGAATCGCACGTACGAAGGACGAAGATGGGGCCGAATCAACAGGGCTGTACCACCACCGAACGATCTGACTGCCTGACTGAAGCCGCCCGGTGCGGGCACAGGGAACGATGACCCGGGGTTCACGAGGCATGCATTGCCCGTGGACGCTCCCGCCCCGATGCGGTGCTTCTCGAAAACGGTGACCTCGTGCCCGCTGCGCACCAGCTGGTAAGCGCTGATCAGACCGACGACTCCCCCACCGACGACTGCGATTCTCATCGTTCGTTCCTTTCTCTGACTGAAATCGTTTATTCGTTTCTGACGTCCGGCATTTGCCGGTCGACGTCCGAGAACCGCGTCGTGACGTCGCCGCCCGGGCTGTCTGGTAAGACGCCCTAGATGAAGATGGTCTGCTGATCTCGAACGATGGCGGAGGTTTGAGACCACCGGAATGGTGACAGCAGCCGCCCTGAGAGAAGAGCGGGTGAGACACCATGGGAAAAGATGTCTCACCCGCTCGAGTTCCGACTTCGAATCAGTCTGATCAGCCGATGATCTTGAGATCTGTCTCGGCGGGAACGACGATGCTCTCGTCAAAGCCGTTGGATTTGACCAGCTCCGCCAGGGATCCGTCTTCCCGCATCTTCTTCAGATCAGCGTCCAAAGCCTCCTTCAGTCCCGAGTTCTCCTTCGAGATGGGGAACACCGTCTGAGCTGGTTCCACCGATGCCACGACCCGATTGTCAGGCTCGGCGATCTTCACCGTGTAATCAGTCTGATCCTTGTATTCCGAGACCTGCACACCATAGGAGTCCACGGCGGCGCCCAACCGTCCGTTGAGGAGGTCTTGCTGAAGTTCGACCGAACTCGGGTAGGTCTGCAGCTTGTCTCCCAGCACCGACTTGAGGTCCTCGGTCCAGAGGTAGCCGTCAACGGTGCCGACGGCGTCAAGACTCTCGAGACCGGCGACCGTGCTGACACCGTCTTTCGACACAATCGACATGGAGTCGGTATACATGGGCCCTGAGAAGTCGACGACTTTGTTGCGCTCAGCAGTCGGGTACCAGGCGCCGGTAGTGATATCAATGGTCTTCTGCTGACTGATCATGGGGATCGAATTGGCGTAGGTCGCCTGAGTGTACGCCACGTCGAGACACTCCATCTCCGCCAGTTTCTTCGCGATGTCGATGTCGAGACCAGTGGCGGCACCTCCGGCCGCATTGGCGCTGAACGGAGGTGTGTCGGTAACGCCCACGGTGAGCTTCCCGTCAGCGGCGGTGCTCAGACCTGAGTGTGCGGGAGTGCAGTCTTTGTTCTGCGAGCTGCCCGAGTCGCTTGAGCAGCCGACCAGCGCGATGCCCGCCAATGCGAGGATCGCCGTGCCCGAGGTCAGCGTCGTCAGTTTCTTGTTCATTGCAATGATCCTTTCGAGTACAGCTCGATCATGGTGACTGTCGAAGAGAACAGGCACCGTTCATGTCGGGGTCAGGCGCAGCAGAACTCTGTGCTTGAGCGCCTCACAGCGTGTTCCTCCTCATGAGTAGTTCCGGTTCATACGACGCTCGACGAACACCGACAGCCAGGTGACGGGCATCGAGATCACCGCATAGATAGCTCCTGCGATCAGGAAGACCTTCAGGTATTCGAATGTCGCATTGCCCACTTGGTAGGCCGCGCTCATCAGCTCGGGAACGGCGATCGAGTAGGCCAGCGACGTCGCCTGAAACATCTGGATGGCAAGACCCATAAGCGAGGGGATCGCCGACCGGAGCCCTTGGGGAACGATGACTCGTCCAAAGACAGTTCGTCGTTCGAGGCCGAGAGCCTGTGCGGCCTCCACCTGTCCCTTCGCCACGGATTGCAGACCACCGCGAATCATCTCTGATGAATAGGCGGCGGTGGTGATGGTCAATGCGATGATCGCTGCCACCACATTGTCGAAGAGCACGTTGATCGCAGGCAACCCGAAGTAGACGATATAGAGCATCACAAGCGCAGGCGTTCCGCGTCCGAGCTCCACGAGGACGAGCCCGGGCCATTTCAGCCATGGGTTCCGGGCAGAGACCACGACAGCCAGCAGCAGCCCGATCACATAGCCCAGGGCGACGGAGACGACCGTCACATACAGACTGATCTGCAGGCCGCTCAGGAAACGCGGCAAGTACTGAAGAATATCCATGTCAGGCAGCCTTCCTCAGACGAGCGTCGAGTCTGCGCGCGAGCACGGCCAGCGGCACGCTCACCACGATGTACACCAGTGCCGCGATGAAGAACGGGGTGAGCGCATCCGGCCCTGGGTTCTGCCTCGCGAAGTTGGTGGAGTAGTAGACCATCTCCGTCACTCCGATCGTTGACGCGATTGATGAGTCCTTCAGCAGACCGATCAGATACGTGGCGATCGAAGGCGAAGTGATGCGATACGCCTGCGGCGCGACGATGTTGAGGAACGCTGTGGAACGTTTGAGCCCAAGCGCCTCCGCAGCCTCCCACTGTCCGAAGTGCACTGATTGAATGCCACCTCGAAGAATCTCTGCGAGATACGCCGCGGAGATCAGACTGAATCCCACTATCGCAGCCTGAATCGGCTTGAACTTGAAGTGACCGATGACGATGCCGAAGTAGATGATGAAGAGCCAAACAATGATCGGAATACCGCGTATGAGATCGACCAGGAAACGGAAGAACAGACGCACCGGCGCCCACTCGGATCGGAGTGCGACGACGAGAGGAATCGCCAAGATGAAACCGATGACGAACGAGACCACGGTGATCAGCAAGGTCAGTGGCAAGCCGAGAAGAACAGCTGTGAGGGCGCCCACGGTCAGCGCTCCAGGACTGCGCGAAGAAAGCGCCTGGTGCGCTCTTCCTTCGGGTTGCTCATGATCTCTCGAGGATCTCCCTGCTCGATGATCTTGCAGTCGGCCATGACCACGAGGTGATCGGAGACGTCACGAGCAAATGACATCTCGTGTGTGACCACGATCATCGTCATACCCGCAGCCGCAAGCTCACGCATGACCGCAAGCACCTCAAGCCCGAGCTCCGGGTCAAGCGCTGAGGTCGGCTCGTCGAAGAGCATGATGCTGGGGTTGAGTGCAAGGGCTCGAGCAATCGCAATACGCTGCTGCTGACCGCCCGAACACCTCGCAGGATATTGGTCGGCTTTGTCTTTCAGGCCGACGCGGTCGAGCAGTTCAAGCGAACGCTCATCTGCCTCTGCCTTCGAACGACCCAGTATTTTCTGCTGGGGAAAGCTTACGTTTTTGAGAACCGTGAGGTTGGGAAAGAGATTGAATGACTGAAAGACCATGCCGACGGTGCGACGCAGAGCGGTGAGGTCTTTTGCCGACACCTGCTTACCGGGTTCGATGGTGTGTCCGTCGACTTTAATCACTCCAGAATCAGGGACTTCCAGCAGGTTTATGCACCGCAGAAACGTACTCTTTCCTGCTCCTGATGGGCCGATCAATGCCGTAACGCTTCCGGGCTCCACATGAAGAGAGACATCATCAAGTACGACATGATCGCCGAATCGTTTGGAGATGTGCTCCAGATCGACGCCGAGATGCACAACATCATTCGGCATCGTGATAATCGGTGCTTCCATTTTCCGTTCCTTAGACTCTCGAATGAAACAGCTTCTGAGTTCACAGATCGAGCTTGTAGAACCGTGCAGCCAGCACAGTCGCACGTGTTCGCACGCTGAGACTCGATTACGAAACTCACCCCTGCGGCGAACGTGACATCACACTATCGACGAGCTGTTTCTTGTGTGTTTCACAGAGGTGTCCGCTGCAGTTCACTTCATCAATCGGTTTTTCACCGAGCACGATGTCTGCAGAATGTACGATCCGCGTATGACGCATCGACTCGTCCGCACATCTCGTGTGTCAGAAAAACGACGAGGAACCCGATGCGGTCTGTTCACAACAGCTCAGAGCTTTCCGCCCGTCTGAAATCGGTCTTGACCGCGCGGCAGCTTCCAATGAAGATCGCTACGGAAGCCAGATGTCCGGTCGCCGACGCCGCACCAATAGATCCCGCCTTGTCTAGATGAGGCACCGCATACGAGAGTCACGGTCATGACACCATGTCAGGCGTGTTCCGTCACGCGGCCGTAACCTGCGGCCTTCTGCCGAACGAGGCGCAGATTCGGCGAGCCCCCATACCTCTCAATCGCACAGGCGTCCACACCGTCAAGAAGAGTACGACGTCAGCCGATTCGAAATTCGTTGGTTGAGGAATGAGGCGCATTCGGATCCCCAATGAACTCCTTGGCCTGCCGAAGTGTTCTTCGCGAACGAGCGAGGCGATTCGGGAGACTGACACGTGACAGGTGCCATGGACGTTCTTTGCAGTTGGCAGGCAAGACATCTGGAAGTGCCATGATTCTCGAGAACGAGATATCCGAGTATTGCACACTGATTACTCAATGGCTACGTCTCGATATTCGCTCCTGTCCTGTCGTTAATTCCTCGTTACTCGAAGGCGGAGCACCTTCCGCAGATCTATGCTGCATAAGTGCGGTGCGTTCAGACACACCTTCGAAGCGCCAACAGCAGAGCACCAGAGGATGCGGCGGTGTGTTCGCCGACTCGAGTCAGGAGCCTCCGTGTCGTCAACGAATCGAGCGATCTTCATGACCGACAAGCTCAGAACGCCCCGACATCGGACGCCCCCTCTCTGCAACGGCTTGTGCGGTGAAGACTTCGCGGGATAAGCGTTCGCAGGAGGACACTTGAGAACTGCACGGATCATCAGCACAGTCGAATCGCACACCGAGGGCATGCCGACGCGTGTCGTCGTCGGCGGGGTGGGCGTCCTTCCCGGCTCAACCATGGAAGAGCGCCGACAACGGTTCATGGCCGACCAGGACGGCTTGCGCACACTGCTCATGACTGAGCCCCGCGGGCACAGTGCCATGAGCGGCGCCATCTTACAGCCGCCCTGCCGCCCAGACGCCGATTTCGGAGTGCTCTACATCGAAGTCTCCGGCTGCCTGTCCATGTGCGGTCACGGCACCATCGGCGTTGCCACCGTGCTCGTCGAGACCGGTATGGTGCCTGCCGTCGAGCCGGTTACGGTCATCCGGCTCGATACTCCGGCTGGCTTGGTCACGGCGCGCGTGCATGTCAGCGAGGGCCATGCCACAGCGGTCACCATCCGCAACGTCCCCTCCTTCGTTCAAGCGCTGGATCAGGAGGTGAGCGTGCCGGAGCTCGGCATGGTCACCTACGACCTCGCATTCGGCGGCAACTTCTATGCGATTGTGCGGCTCGACCAGATCGGAGTGCCATTCGATCGAGCTCGAAGCGCAGAGATGCTCGACGCCGGGTTGCGCATCATGGACGCCATCAACGCGACGAACCGCCCCGAGCACCCTGAGCAGCCCAGCATTAACACCTGTCACCACGTGTATCTGCAGGCACCGGGCTCGACCGCTCGACATTCTCGTCATGCCATGGCCATCTACCCGGGGTGGTTCGATCGGTCGCCGTGCGGCACCGGCACCAGTGCACGCATGGCTCAGCTGCACGCACGTGGTGAACTCCCGCTCCAGACGCCGTTCGTCAATGAGTCTCTGATCAGCACGACGTTCACAGGAATGCTTGTCGGCAGAACCATGGTCGGCGACCTGCCCGCAGTCATCCCCGAGATCACAGGCCGCGCCTGGGTCACAGGTACGGCTCAGTGGATGCTCGACCCGACAGACCCGTTCCCTGCAGGCTTCACTGTGTGACTTCAGGCCCACGCGCACCACCGACCACGTAAGACGTTCGCTTGAGTCGGTAATGGTCAACGGGCGCTTCAGAGACCTGCCGATGACCGACCTCGGCATCAACGAATGAAGTCTGCGTACGTCACTGCAGATGCAAAACCGGCATTGGCCTCGGACATGGTGTTGGCCGGACTGACGGTCTGTGAGATACCGTGCGGCACAGTGGCAGCCCGATCGCCGTTCGCGGGGTCAGTTCACTCCTCGACCACCGGAATCCACGGGTGAATCAGGTGCTCGGGCAGCAGAGCGGCCTCAAGCTGCTCATCGCTCATGAGTCCTTCTTCTCGCACGATGTCAGGGATGCTGCGCTTCTGTTCCAGCGCTTCCTGTGCAACGCGCGTGGCCGTCTGGTAGCCGAGCACAGGCGACAGAGCGGTGACGATCGACACCGAGTTCCACACCTGCTCGCGAAGATGCTCGGTGTTGGCCGTGATGCCGACGATGCAGCGATCGGTCAGTGTGCGCAGAGCGCGTTCGAGATGACGAATCTCTTCGAAGAGCGAGTGCGCGATGATCGGCTCGAAGGCATTCAGCTGCAGCTGCCCGCCTTCGGCCGCGAGCGAGATGGTCACGTCGTGGCCGATGATCTCGTACGCGACCTGGTTGACCACCTCGGGAATCACCGGGTTCACTTTGCCGGGCATGATCGACGAGCCAGCCTGCACCGGAGGCAGGTTGATCTCGCCCAGGCCCGAACGCGGGCCGCTCGACAGCAGCCGCAGATCGTTGCAGACCTTCGAAATCTTGACGGCGATGCGTTTGAGCACGCCTGAGAGCTGCACGAAACCGCCGACGTCCTGTGTCGCCTCGACGAGGTTGCCGGCACCCAAGAGACCGAGCCCGGTCAGTCGGTTCAGCTCGACGATCATCGCCGGCGCGTACTCCGGTGGAGTGTTGATGCCGGTGCCGATGGCGGTGCCGCCGATGTTCAGCTCTTTGAGCAGCGCACGTGCGGCCGCCAGCACCTTGATGTCGGCGCGGATCATCTCTGCATAGGTGCCGAACTCCTGGCCGAGCGTCATCGGCACGGCATCCTGCAGCTGGGTGCGACCGAGCTTGAGCACATGCGCGAACTCGCTCTCTTTGACCGCGAAGGCATCGGCTGTATAGGCCAATGCCTCGCTGAGCTCGTCCAGCATCAGCAGCAGGGCGATCTTGATGGCGCTGGGGTAGACGTCGTTGGTCGACTGGCAGCAGTTGACGTCATTGTGCGGGTCGATCAGATCGTAGCGTCCCTTTGCGGCACCGATCTCTTCGAGGGCGACATTGGCCACGACCTCATTGGCGTTCATGTTGGTCGACGTGCCCGCGCCGCCCTGGATCATGCCGACGGCGAACTCATCGTGCAGCGCTCCCGAGCGGATGCGCTCACAGGCGTCGACGATCGCCTTCGAGGTGTCGGGTTTGATGAGCCCCAGACGGGCGTTCACCGAGGCCGCAGCCTCTTTCAGCACGGCCAGAGCATTGACGAATTCCGGATAGTTGCCGACTGATTTGTGCGTGATCGGAAAGTTGTGCAGCGCACGTTCCGTATTGATGCCGTAATAGTGCGAATTGTCGATGTCCAGCGAGCCCAGCAGGTCTGTCTCCTGGCGTCTGTCCGCGGTGGGCGGGGTAACGGTCTGGGCATCCATGATCTTGCTCATGCGCGGTGTTTTCTCCTTGTGGGAACTGAAGCGGTCGCATGACCTGCGCAGCCGGCCCTCGTCTGCCGGCTGCATGTCGAACAGTCTAGAAGAGCAGCTGTGTCGTCTGTGTTAACAGAGACCGGCCGTCACGGCCAACGGTGGTCCGCCACGGCTCTTGCCCGCGCAGGTCCGTGCACAGCCCTGCGACGCCATCATGCTGACAGCGCAGGCGTCAGCAGTCCCGACACGTCAGCCGACGAGACTGCGGCTGAGATCGGTGAGAGTCGGCCTTGAGCGGTCAGTGCTGCGAGTCACCCGTCTTGCCCTCAGAGTTGCCGTCACCGGTGGCCTCGCCTGCGGCTGCGTCCGCAGCTGCGTCCGGCGCTGTGCGACCTGCTGCCGAAGTGGTGCTGCGCCCTGCGCCGCCTGCGGCCTGCTCTTCCTGAATGCGGTCGTTGAGCCTCTTGACGCGCTCAGTCTGTGCCTCGATGCGAGCGGCCTCCTGGCGAATCGCTTCGTCGATCTCGCGTTGCCGCCGCTCGCGCTCGATCTCCTGCTTCTCGCTCTGATCGGGTTTCACCGTCAGCGCCAGAGTCGCGAACACGACAAGCACCACGATGAACGCAACGCCGAAAGCGGTCGCAGTGAGGGTGACCGAACGGGTTCCGATCATGACGACCACCGCGGCGAAGATGCTGAAGACTCCCGCGAGGCTTACGATCTCGTATGGCTTCGCGCGAGCCTGCATCGGCGGGCGCTTCTGCTCCTGTGCCCTGCGGTTCGCGTCTTCGGGTTCTTTTCTCGACGCGGGTTCGTGCTGCTCAGTCATGCGTTGCGCTGCTCCGTTTCAGATTCTTCGCCGTCTGCACGATACACGCCAGACTGGTGGATCTTAGCCGAGCCGTCGGCAGCAGCCCTGCGGCCGACGCTGCGCAGTCCGACGCCGGCCAGAATGAGCTGCACGCCGACCAGGGCAGCGTAGAAGCCCAGCAGACCGGCCGCCCAAGTGGTGCCTGCCCCGCCGAAGAACTCCGCAACGGCGAAGAGCACCGTGAGCGCTCCGGCGATGATGTGATCGGCCCGCATGTCCGACCCGGCCGAGAGACGCAGCCCGAGAAAGAGCTCGATCAGCCCGGCCACGATCGCCCAGACGGCAATCAGCGTCGAGATCGGCTGGTCGTCGGTCATTCCCTGCCAGAACGTGCTCAGCACGCCGGCCAGCACCGTGACGCCTGCGAGCACGCCGACGTAGAAACGAGACATCGTCTCGGTGAGGCCTGCGGCTGCGAAACCGACCAGCGAGATGCCGACGCCGACGGCCCAGATCGCGAAGAGCACTGCGGTGAACTGATCGGTGTGGTTCAGGCTCAGAGTGATGATCACGCCCACGGCAGCGCTGACGACGCCGCGAGCGAGCACCCACCACCAGGCTTTGGGCGTCACAGTCGTGATGAGCGCTCGTTCGCTCGCAGAGATCTCATTCATATCGACTTGAGTCTAGTCGAGCTGCCTTTCGACCAGCGCCATCGTCTCACCTGCCGCGAGCGCGCCGACGCATGTTCCTGTGACGACCGATCATGGCGGTGAAGAGCCCGGCCAGCGTGACTCCTGTCGCGACAGCAGCAGCGGCACGCCAAGCCGCCAGGTCAGATCCGGTCTGCGCAAGCTGCTGCGGCTGGTCGCCTGCCGTGACAGACGAGCTCGGCACACCCTGCTGGTCTTCCGCACCCGCTGATGGCACGGGATTCTGCTGCACGGCAAGTGCCGTCGGGCCAGCCGGAGACGGCTCCGGGGTCGCAGGGTCGGAGTCTGTTGGCGTCGTGGGAGACACGGGCGAGGCCTCTCCGGGCAGCGGGTGACCTTGCGGCAGCGTGACGTAGGCGGTGCCGTTCGAGCCGTTCAGCCAGACCCGTTCGAAGTTTGCACGGGGGTAGATTCGCCGGACGTCCTGGTTGGTCGGTGAGTACGGGTCGTTCACGATGACATCGCCCGCAGCGGTGAATCCGACGATGACGAGCAGGTGTCCGTTCGTCGAGTACCCCGCCTGAGGCAGCTCTGCGCGTGTGAACGCCACCGATACGACGAGAGGAATGCCTGCGGCGATGTACGTCTCGGCCTCGGCCAGGCTCGGCATCCTGGTCACGAAGCTCTTCAGGCCGAATGACGCGGAGTACGCCGTATTGAAGGGCCAGTTCCCTGCCCCTTCGTATGCGAAGTCATAGGTGTGCATCGCCGCCCAGTCGACCTGCGGGTCGCCGTTCGGCGCTGTGACGCTCTGCAGATCTGCCGACGTCGGCCCCTTCTTCCAGTACCCGAGCACCATGCTCGACGAGGTCGGTGAGCACCAGGCCTCGCCGCCGTTGTCGAATTCCGGGTACTCTCCGCGATGGATCTCCTGTGACAGCTGCGGCACGTCGAGCACGGTGTCTTCTGTCATGCTCGACGTGCTGGTCGTCGTGGTTCCCGTGCCAAGACGAGAGGCGACGACGCTGACCAGTGAGACCGACACATCGGCGAGCGCCCCGACCGGCCGCAGCAGGGTCACCCGCGCCTGGTCGCTCACGATCGGTCTGCCGTCGGCGGCTGAGAACGTGTCGGTGTAGACGTCTCCGTCGGCGTTCGACTGCCCGTCGACCGAGGTGCGGTGGATGTCGCCGGCGGCGAAGTCCATGCCGCTGGCCCAACGCCCCATCACGAACCAGTCGGTCCATGTTCCGTCAGCATGCCGGCCGCGCATCTCGCTCTGCACCCAGGTGCCGGTCGGAGTCGTCGCGTTCCACGAGACGATGGCGTCTGAGGCCTCGAAGCCGATGTCGTGCACAGGTGACGTCCATGTGCCCGTCTCATACTCGACAGCGGCACGATGATCTGCGAAGGGGTCGGCATACGACGTGCGCCCCTCGGGCATCGACGTCAGACTCAGCGTCTCGTTGCGGTCGATCTCGACTCCCTTCCTCTCTCCGAGGCTGAAGTCTGCTGCGGAGTCCCAGGCCTGAAAGTCGGCCGTCCTCGGCTGGGCCTCACTCTGCGGCAGCTCATCGGCTGTCGCGGTGGGCACCCCAATCATGAGCACGGCCCCGATCGCGGTCAGGGCGGCAAGCGCCGCACGAAGCGTCTGTCTGTTCACGAATCTCTTCCTTCCACGCATGCTGTGGGATGACGGCGGTCTTGCCTCGGCTCAAGACCTAGCGGTGCAGCCTCACGTCATCCCGCTTGATGAAGGCGAGTCTGTGCCCGAGATACACCAAGAGGTATTGGGTGCGTCCCACGATGTCGACATGATCGCCGGGGGTGTCAGGATCGAAGGTCTGCGCGCGGTAGTAGTCGGTCGCCGGTCGATCGTCGACGACCACATAGCGCTGCCCCCGCCCGAGCCGGTAGACGAGAGGCGGGGCCTCGACCACATCCGCCGCATTCGTGAAGGCCGAGGCCTCTGGGTAGGCGGCACCGAAGACCGCCGTGTCGTCATGCCGAATCTCAGCGACCGTCGGCCGCGACACGACCCGCACGACGGGCCGCCGGGCCGAGTTGCGCAGCCAGCCGCGAGCGCCGAGGTACCAGACGGCGATCCAGTCGTCGCGTACGTCGGCGACGACGTAGTCCGTGCCCGCTGAGGCACGAGCACCGACATCGGCGACGTCGGTGGTCGGGGTGTCATTCGGATGCTGTCCGACGTCGACGAGCAGCGGGGCGTTGTCGTCGGGCGCGGTGCGCAGCGGCACGAAGTTGCACGAGGTCGGCGAGCCGTCGAGGGTGCCCTGCGCGGAGCTGCCGGTGATCACCTGCAGGTTCTCGGCGAATCCCGGCAGGATCCGAACGGTGCTGCCCGGGCGCAGACGACGTCCTGCCGGCGTCGTCCCCCGGTCGAGAGGCCTGCCCAGCAGGCGGAAGTAGCGCTCCCAGTCCCAGAACGGTCCCGGATCCCAGTGCATGCCACGAATGCCCTCAGTCTTGAGAGCGGGCACCTGGTCGTGTCCGAGGATGTGGCCGCGATCGACCGGGATGCGGTACTTCTCGCACAGATACGCGACCAGACGAGCCGACCTGCGGTACATGGCGTCGGTGTACCACTCGGTGCCGCTGATCGCGTACCCCTCGTGCTCGACGCCGACGGCGTGCGTGTTGACGTACCAGTTGCCAGCGTGCCAGCCGATGTCTTTCGTGCGCAGGTGCTGGGCGATCTTTCCGTCTGAGGAGCGAACGGTGTAGTTCCACGCCAAGTAGTTCGGGTCCTGTACGAGGTTCATCGCCTGCTCGTATGAGCACTCGGTGTCGTGGATGACGACCATGTCGAGCGAGGGGCTGCGCGGCCGGTCGCCGAGGTCATGGTTGCCGTAGTCTCCGGCGCCGGCGCCCGTCTGCAGGTATGGCGCCTCGACCCACTCCACGCCGAGGTCGCGCGGCGCGTCGACGGGCGATGACGACGGCACTGCGTGATGCCACCGATCGCGGCGTCGGCGCAGCGCCCTGTCGCTCCCGGTTCGGTCGACTGACCGACCCGGCTGGCGTACGACGTCACGGCCGACCTTCAGCGTCGTGCCCTGCTCCAGACGCTCGCGAAGACCGTCAGCGAACGAAGTCTGAGCGTCGAGAGACGGGCGGCCGCTCACCAGCGTCGCCGCCGCGATCCAGTCGGCGGGGTCGGTGTCCCGGCCCAGGCTTCCGCCGGACTGCCGCTGAGCGTCGGCGAGCAGCGCTGCAGCCGCCTGGAGGTTGGCCGCCGGATCGCTCACGACCTCTTGTGCAGGTCGGCCGGAGAGCCGAACGGCTTCACCCAGCTGGTCGACAGGTGCCGGCGCGCTGCCGCCGTACGCTGCGTCTCTCGCCTGACGCGCAGAGGATCCGTCGACCAGGGTCGTCGGAAGGCCCGACTGGGAGTTCGAGCCATCGTGATTGAGCACGCAGAAGGCGGCGATGACGGATATCGGCACCTGATGGTCTGCGGCCGCCGCTTCGAGGCCGGCGGAGACCTCTGCGGCGACGGCGGCCGGTGGCCGCGAGGCGTTCAGTGTGCTCACGGCAGCAGCCGAACTCAGAGCAAGAAGAAAGTGACGTCGAGAGATGGGCATGTGGGACTCTTTCACGAAGGCGCGACACTACGCACATGTGACTGAGCTGACAGTGACCTTTGGGCAGGCTGTCAGCCCTGGGGGACAAGAGTCACTCTAGGAGCGTGGACCGTGGAGGCACCGCGCATTCATCACTTCGCAACAATCGTTTACCTTGCTGCAATATTGCACATTTGTCGGATATTATCCGATAGAAAACATGAAGCGCAGCAAATACGCCGCCCGTTTAGACCGGCTCTTCGACGTCGCTGTACGCCATGTTCGCGAAACGCGACAGATGCCCCTGGAACGCCACTCGCAGGTTCGCCGTCGGGCCGTTACGGTGTTTGGCCACGATCATCTCGGCCTCCCCCAGGCCCGAGACCGCTCCGGGTTCGTAGCTCGACTCGCGGTGCAGCAGAATCACCATGTCGGCATCCTGCTCAATCGAGCCTGACTCACGCAGATCGCTCAGAGCAGGCCGTTTGTCCTGTCGCTGCTCTGGGCCACGGTTCAGCTGCGACAGGGCGACGACCGGCACGTTCAGCTCTTTCGACAGCAGCTTGAGTGCGCGCGAGAACTCACTGACCTCTTGCTGACGCGATTCGACCTTCTTGCCGCTGGTCATCAGCTGCAAGTAGTCGATGACGACGAGCTTCAGGCCGATCTGCTGCTTGAGACGACGGCACTTCGCACGAATCTCGACCAACGTCAGGTTGGGGGAATCGTCCAGATAGAGCGGCGCGTCGTTGATGCGCCCATGCGTCGAAGCGATCGTGGTCCAGTCTTGACCGTCGAGCATGCCCTTGCGCAGCTTCTGCAGCTCGACCCCCGCCTCGGCCGAGAGCAGTCGCATCGCGATCTCGGTCTGCCCCATCTCGAGCGAGAAGAACGCCGTGGGCATATTGTGCGCGATGGCTGCAGATCGGGCGAAGTCGAGCGCCAGAGTCGACTTTCCGAGACCGGGTCGAGCAGCCACGATGATCAGCTGGCCGGAATGCAGGCCGTTGGTCAGTTTGTCGAGATCGACGAAGCCCGTGGGCACGCCGGTCATCGAGCCGTCGCGCCCCTTGGCCGATTCGATCTCGGCGATGGCCTTCTCGACCGCCGCCGACAGCGGGCTCACGTCTTCGGACTGATCTTTGCCGCCGACCCCGTAGATCTCGGCCTGCGCTTCATTGACCAGATCGGTGACTTCGCCCTCGGCGTTGTACCCGAGCTGTGCGACGTGCGTCCCCACTTCGACCAGGCGGCGCAGCAGCGACTTCTCTTGGACGATGCGCGCATAGTAACCGGCGTTTGCGGCCGTCGGCACGATGGCGGTCAGCGTGTGCAGATACTCGATGCCCCCGGCGCGCGAGATCTGTCCGGTCTTGGTCAGCTCGTCGGTCACGGCGATGACGTCGGTCGGCTCGCCCTTCGAGTACAGGTCGAAGATCGCGTTGAAGATGATCTCGTGCTTCGGCTGATAGAAGTCGGTGGCTTTGACCTCTTCGAGAGCGGTTGCCACGGCGTCTTTGTTCAGCAGCATGCCGCCGAGCACCGACTGCTCGCTCAGATCGTCATGCGGCGGAGTGCGGTCGACTCCGGAGAGCGTGCCTGCGAACCCTTCGCCGCGAGACCCCCCACGGCGGTCGTCCTTCCAGTCGCCTTTCGAGCGAGACCCACCAGAGGCGTCGCCCGTGATGTTTGCGATGCTCATCATGAGTGGCCTCCTCCGCCGTGCGATCCGTCGCCGTCAGCATGACAGCACCCTGCGACATCGCTCCTCGTGCGGAGCGCCGCACGGTCACACCGTGGTCAGTCGAGGTAGCTGCCCGCACCTCGTCGAGAGACAGCCCGCACCACTCTATGCACCTCAGGCCGAATTGTGCACCCCTCGGACTGCAGGTTATCCCCATCCACGAAATCTTTCTGTGGATAACCTGGTGAGAACTCTCCCCAACCTGAGCATAACCATGTGAATAACTCGCCTTTTTGTGCACAGCCTTCCACAAGCGCGCCGAACTCCCCCGGAATTTCGGGGATTTTCTTGTGGATAACTTCGCACCACAAGTTCACCTGAAGCTCATGTTGAAGGTTTTCCAGCATTTGACAACACCCCGACCAGCGCACTACGGCCTCATTCCACAACGATTATCCCCAGGTTATCCACAGGCGGATCTCCGTGATTCCGGGCGACGTGCATCGTGAGGCGCAGATGTGCCGCGCCGGGAGTCGAGCGCTGACGAGCCCCAACGACACGCCCGCCCTCAGGTAACGTGATGACATGACTGTCACTCGACGCGGCGAAGTTCGGCGCCATGAGATTCTTCGGCATGCCATCGAGACAATCGCCGAGCGCGGCATCGAGAACACACGGTTCCAGGACGTGGCCGCGTCGGCGAATGTGTCAATCGGCACGGTGCAGCACTACTTCGGCTCTCGCGACGACCTCATCGACGCAGCGCTCTCGGCGCACACTCTCGCAACGATCAGCGAGATCTGGTCGAACATTCCCGATGCGGGCGACCCCTGGCAGGGGCTGGTGTCGCTGCTGCACGGGTACCGCGTCTCTGGCGACATTCGTCAACGCGCACGAATCTGGATCTCACTGTCGAACTCCGCGATGAACAACCCCAGACATCGCACGCTGCTCGAGTCACTGTACTTCGAGTGGGGGCGCCCGTTCATGACGGTCATCCGACGCGGAACAGAGCAGGGAGTCTTTCACCCGCTGATGCCGGTTGAGACCTGCGTCGACATTCTGCTGCGGCTGACAGACGGCTACGCCATGGCCGAGGCGACCAGCCTCACCGGCGGGCCCGCCTTGAGCAGCACGCTCGCCGACCACACCGTTCCCGGGGTCGACGACCGCACAGAAGCGATCTTCGTGGGGCTTGCCGCGGCGTTGGTCGGCAGAAATGCAGCGTGAGGGCCGGCGCCTTCAGGCAGTCCGACCCTCACGTGCAGACAGCGCTCTCGCCGCGCCCCGGCGACGTTACTCGATGATGCGGTTCAGCGGCCGGCGCAGCAGCAGAAGCAGACCGCCCAGAACGATGCCCGCGGCAGCGACGATGGTGAAGTACGTGCCGTTCGGAATCGCGGTGAAGAGCTGGCCCAGCAGTCCCGAGAGTGAGGAGCCGAGTGCCAGTGAGAGAAAGTTGAGCCCGACCATCTGCGCCTCGAATGACTTCGGACCGATCTTCGTCGCCAGAGCCAGACCGATCGGCCCGACGAACACCTCTGACGAGCCGGCAAGGCACATGAACAAGAGGATCAGCAGCAGCGGAATCGTCGCGTCCCCGGTGACACTCGAGATGAGCAGCAGATAGGCGTACGCGCAGCCGATCTGCATCAGGCCGATGGCGTACTTCGTCGCCGGCTTCGGCTGCCGTTTGCCCAGCCGCTGCCACAGACGCGCGATCAGCGGGGTGATCAGAACAGCGGAGAGCGGGCTCACCATGGTGATCCAGGCGACCGGGAACGTCCACGACCCGATGTGCAGATCGATGCGTTCGGTCACCAGAATCGAGATCGCGGTGAACTTCTGGAACAGCAGACCGAAGTAGATGCCTGAGAGCAGGAAGAGCGGCAGGAACGCCGCCACCCTGCGCTTCTCGAACGTTGTCACCTTCCGAGACGTCAGCATCACCGCGAAGTAGGCGCCAGCGGCGATCAGGGCGATGATCGTCACGATGCTTGAGAGATTCTCAGCATGCAGCAGGCCGGTGAACCAGGCGATTGCGATGACGACGATCGCCGCGGCGATCCATGCGAGGGGAACGAACCGGCGTTCGCGCGGCAGCGGGTTGTCGACCTGGCCGGCCCGCTCCGGCAGCCGTTTCATGGAGGGAATGTACTGGACAAGGGCAGCAACCATGCCGATCGCGGCCAGACCGAAGCCGTAGTGAAAGCCCAGCTGATTCTGCGCGAGCCCGGTGAGCAGCGGACCGACCACGGCGCCCACGTTGATCGCCATGTAGAAGTACGAGAAGCCGGCATCCCGACGACTGGTCTCCTCCCCTTCGAGCATGTAGCCGACGATCGTGGTGATATTAGTTTTGAGAGCACCCGTGCCGACGATGATCAGCACCAGCCCCACACCGAGGCCGGTCAGCCCTGGCAACGCTGCCAGAGCGATGTGCCCTGCGGTGATGACGATGCCGCCGATCAGCACCATACGCTTCGGAGAGATCAGTCGATCGCCGGCCCAGGCGCCGAGCAGCTGCGCGAGGTATACCGAGCCTCCATAGGCGCCGACGATTCCCGCGGCCGCGGCGGGTGCGATCTCAAGACCGCCCTTGTCCAACGAGTAGAGCAGGTAGAACGAGAGGATCCCTTGGAGCCCGTAGAACGAGAATCGCTCCCAGAGCTCGGTGAAGGCCATCTGCCAGATGCCCTTGGGAATGTGTTCTCGGCGCGAGCCGTGAGGCGCGTCTCCTGGCGGCGTCTGGACGTATGGTGCTGTTGTCATCGTGCGTTCTCCTCGACATTCGGTGCTCGGAGAGGTGGGGGAACCGAGCGGATGGTGCGGGCCCGGACGGCGCCCGCATGCCGCGACTCCGCAACAGGAGCGCGGCGAGCTTGGGATGGGACGTGACGCCCGTCAGTACGTCGGGGGCGACATGCCCCAGACCACACGCGCCGGCTGGATGCCGGTGCTCTCGACGACTCGATGCGGCTGGCTGCTGCGATAGTGCACCGAGTCGAGCGCTGCGAGGTGGTGCTTCTCGTCTTCGATGAAGACGTCCACCTCGCCTTCGACGACCAGCAAAATCTCTTCTGAGTCTCCGTGCGTGTACATTTCGGGCCCGGTCGAACCGCCGGGATCGAAGCTTCCCAACAGCAGCTCCAGATGGTCGAAGCCTCGAGGGTTCAGCCTGATCTTCGAAGCGCCCTCGCCATAGTGAATGCCCTGGGCGTCTGCGTGGCGCAGCACGGATGACGACTGGTCGCTCTCAGAAGGTGCGAAGATGCTTCCCACTTCGAGCCGAAGCACTGCACAGATGCGCTGCAGCGTCGCCACACTCGCGTTCGACTTGCCGCGTTCGATCTGTGAGAGATGCCCCTCGGTGATTCCAGCCTGAGATGCCACGTCGCTGAGGCGCAGGTGAAGCGCCTGTCTGCGTCGACGGATGCGCATGCCGGCGATGAGCGTGGGATCCTGCTGGTCTGTCATGAGCAGTAGTCAATCCCAGATTCTGCTGGGGCTCAAGAGAATATATTTTTGGTAATACATTTTTTACAATTGACGAACCTTGTGTTTGTAAGGGAAAGAGCTTCTTATGAGAGAGCCTGCTCCGACATCGTTTGCCAAATTCTCATACGACGGTATTATGCATATCACCTGCTGCTGCCTGGTTTCTCCCCCCTTCCGGGCAGCAGCAGGCCTTCACCTTCCAGTCAGCTTCTGACAAGGGGAATTCTCACGGAGTCGACCCCCGGGGCTGCTCCACCAGCCGAAAGCGAAACGATCATGAAGAACGGACACATCTCCTTCTGGATGGATCGAGATCTCGACGGTCTGCAGACGAAGCGTCCGCGCCTCGAAGCCGACCTCGAAACCGACGTCTGCATCGTCGGCGCAGGATTCACCGGTCTGTGGACCGCTTATCTGCTGCAGAGACACGACCCTGCGCTGCGCATTCACATCCTCGAGAGCGACTTCGTCGGCCACGGAGCATCCGGCCGCAACGACGGATGGGTCTCGGCGCTGCTCAGCGCGAATCGCCGCAAACTCGCAGCAGCATCCGGCCGAGACGCCGTCATCGAGTTTCAGCGCACGATGATCGAAGCCGTTGACGAGATCATCGACATTCTCAGCGACGAGAACATCGACGCTCATCAGGTCAAGGGCGGGCATCTGCGCGTGGCGCGCACTCCTGCCGCCCTTGCCCGCCAGGAGGCCTCTCAGCGAAGCGCACTCGACTGGGGATACCGCCCCGAGCACATCACCATGCTCAGCCGACAGGAGGCCGACGAGCGCATCCGCGTCGACGGCACCGTGGGCGGCATGTTCAACACGACGACCGCACGCATCGATCCGTCGCTGCTCGTCACCGGTCTGGCTCGGCTCGTCGAACGCCGAGGCGCAGTCATTCACGAGAACACTCGTGTCGCCGCCGTGGCTGCACACACCGCGCGCACAGCGCAGGGTCAACGAGTGCGCGCACCGTACGTGCTGGTCTGCACTGAGGCATACAGCGGTCAGATCGACGGCATGCCGAAGCGCCGCATCGCACCTGTGAACTCATCGATCGTGATCACCGAGCCGCTCGCCGAATCACAGTGGTCGACGATCGGCTGGAACGATGACGAATGCTTCGGCGACTCGGCCCATGTCTTCACCTATGCGCAGCGCACGGCCGACGGCCGCATCGCCATCGGCGGCCGCGGCAAGCCATACAGATACGGTTCACGAACGGATCACGCCGGCGAAGTCGATGGCAAGACCGTGCAGCTGCTGCACAGTCGCCTGACCGAGTACTTTCCCGATGCGGGAGAGATACCGCTTGCGCACGCGTGGTGCGGCGTGATCGGCGTCACTCGTGACTGGTGCGCATTCGTCGATCTCGACCAGCAGACCGGCATCGGCACGGCTGGAGGATACGCCGGTCACGGTGTGACCACGGCGTTCGTCGCAGCCAACACCTTGGCCGATCGCATCTGCGGGGTCGACTCCCGATACAGCAGGCTGCCCTGGTTCGGACACCGCCCGCCCCTGTGGGAGCCCGAGCCCGCCAGATGGATCGGCATCACCAGCATGTACGGCCTCTTCGGCGTAGCAGACACCCAAGAGGAGCGGGCGAACGCCGAACGCACGGCGCCCATCGCACGCTTCGCCGCGAAGATCACCGGAATGGACTGATCGCCTCCCCCTCCCGATCACGAAGACAGGCCGGTGACCGGTCACCTGATAGAGGCTGACTCTCGCACCGTCGTGAGTTGCCGCCAAGTCTGCATCATGGCGGCTTTTTCGAACTCGGCATCGCGCTCGGGCTGCTCCTGCTCGGTATCGTGATCTGGCGGTTGGTGCAGTCTTCAGCGCGCACACGCAGCAGCGCCGACACCTGCGCCAGAAGACCCTTCCAGCACATCGACGTCTGAGGGCGAGACCATGACAGACTGAGGCATGGGGCAGCGCGAGCCGCCTCGCGCCTCATAGCCCACCTCGATGCGCAGCCCGGGACGCATGACCGACGCCTCAGAAGGAGCAAACGATGACCGCAAACCGCCTCCAGAATTTCATTCACGGCGCATTCGTGAGCAGCGAGGGTGAACGGACGCTGCCGATCGTGGACCCCGCCTCTGAAGAGACCATCGCCACGATGCCGGTGTCGACGGCCGGCGACGTCGACCGCGCATTTCAGAGCGCCGCAATGGCCCAACGCACTTGGGGCACGACCACTCCCGCGCAGCGACAGGAGGCCCTGCTGGCGATCGCTGACGAGCTCTATGCGCATCGTGACGAGTTTGCCGACCTCGAAAGCGCCAACACCGGCAAGGTCCGAGCCTCACTGGTAGAAGACGAAGTGCTGCCGACGGTCGACCACCTGCGCTATTTCGCCGGTGCCGCACGGCATCTCGAGGGCGCGGCCACCGCCGAGTACTCCGACAGAGACCACACGTCGTCGATTCGGCGTGAGCCACTGGGCGTTGTCGGGCAGATCACGCCATGGAACTACCCGCTCAACATGCTGGGGTGGAAGATCGGTCCGGCGCTTGCCGCAGGAGACGCGACCGTGGTCAAGCCTTCAGACACCACGCCGTTGACCACTCTGCGGTTGGCCGAACTGGCTTCTGCCCATCTGCCTGCGGGCACATTCAATGTCGTACTGGGCGACGCGAGCACTGGGAATGCCCTGGTCGGTCATCCAGTGCCCCGACTCGTCTCGATCACCGGCTCGGTGCGGGCCGGGCGCGAGGTCGCGCAGACGGCCAGCGAGGATCTCAAACGACTGCATCTCGAGCTGGGCGGCAAGGCACCGGTCATCGTCTTCGCCGATGCCGATCTCGACCGTGCAGTCGAGACGCTGGCCACCGCGGCATTCTTCAACGCCGGACAAGACTGCACGGCCGGAACTCGACTGCTCGTCGAGGCACCGGTGCATGACGCATTCGTGCAGCGCCTGGTCGAGCACATCGAACGACATGTGCGCACAGGCGACCCCCGATCAGCCGACACGTTCTATGGGCCTGTGAACAACGTCAACCAGTTCGAACGACTGCTTGGCATCTTCGACCGCGTGCCCAGTCATGCGACAGTGCGCACGGGAGGGCATCGGGTAGGCGAGCTGGGCTTCTTCATAGCACCGACGGTCATCACCGGAGTGCGCCAACAGGACGAACTCGTGCAACAGGAGATCTTCGGCCCCGTCATCACCGTGCAGTCTTTTCGCGATGAGTCCGAGGCACTCGAGCTCGCCAACGGAGTTGACTATGCTCTGGCGGCTTCTGTCTGGACGCAGCAGCATGGGCGAGCCGTTCGATTTCAGCGAGACCTCGACTTCGGCTGTGTCTGGGTGAACACCCACCTGCCGTTCGTCTCAGAGATGCCTCACGGCGGGTTCAAACATTCTGGCTATGGCAAAGACCTCTCACACTACGCCTTTGACGAGTACACACGAGTCAAACACGTCATGAGCTACACCGGGCCGTGAACGCGCGACGACGCGCACTCTTCTGTCAGCGACCCGCCGCAGAGATTCGCCCGGCGCTCGCCAGTCCGAGAACGCCCGACACGATCAGGGCGACGCCGACCGCCCACAGCACCCATGCAGCGTCTCGCAGAGCGACCAGGCTGCCTCCCCAGCGACCGCCGACGAAGACCGGAGCATCCCATCCACCGTTAATGAGCACGAGCAGCGGCCCACCAGCGACGATCACACCGGACGTCAGCATGGCTGTCCAAATCATTCGCCCAGGCGCTCTTCTGCGCACGACCGCGACCATCAGCACCAAGCAGGGCAGGGTGAGGCCGAAGAGCAGTGACCCCGCCACGCCTGGGGCACCCCCTGCTGAGCCGAGTGACATGCCGAGAGCCAGCGTCGCAAGGCCGGCGCAGGCCGTGAGACCGAACAGCGACGTGACGAAGATCACCGAACTGCGACGCTCGGCAGGCACACCGAGCACTGCGCGGTCGATGCGCTCGGTGACGGTCGGTCTGCGAAGGGGTCTGGCGTGCATCAGGTGCCTTTCCGATACGACGATTCGCCTAGCGTAGCCGAGCGGAGCAGCCTCGAGAGACTCCGTGCGGCCCGAGCCGGAACTCGGGCCGACGGATGCGCTGCTGACGCCAGCATGGAAACGGCAAGAGGCCCCGACATCCGTGATGGATGTCGGGGCCTCTCCGCATCAGCCGACTGAGCGGACTGACAGCCCGTGCCGTTCGGCTCTGCCTGAACTACTTCTTGGCGATGACCTGCAGCGTGATGTCTGCGACGACGTCGGGGTGCAGTTTGAGCTGCGCCTTGTGGTCACCGGTCGCCTTGATCGGGTCGGCGATGACGATGCGCTTGCGGTCGACCTTGCCGATGCCTGCGGCTTCAATCGCCTCGGCGATGTCGGCAGGCTTCACTGCACCGAAGAGACGGCCTTCGCGACCGGCCTTCGTCTCGAGGCGCACGCGCACGTTCTCGATGCGCAGCTTGAGGTCTTTGGCCTCTTCGATGGTCGCGAGCTCGCGAGCGGCACGAGCCGCGCGAATCTGCTCGACCTGCTTGGCGCCGCCGGCGCTCCAAGCGACGGCGTAGCCGTGCGGCAGCAGGTAGTTGCGCGCGTAACCAGCCTTGACGTCGACGATGTCACCGGCAGTGCCGAGTCCGTCGACTTCCTGGGTCAGAATGAGTTTCGACATTGTGTTTCAGTCCCTTTCGCTTCTCGCGCCTCAGTGGCGGCCCGCGCCGGAGTACGGCAGCAGAGCGAGTTCACGGGCGTTCTTGACAGCGCGTGCGATCAGGCGCTGCTCCTGCACGCTCACACCGGTGATGCGGCGTGAGCGAATCTTGCCGCGCTCCGACACGAACTTGCGCAGGGTGTTGACATCTTTGTAGTCGACGACGTCGACGCGAATCACCTTGGAGGGCACAACCTTCTGGTTGAGCTTGGCGTTGCGCGCGGCCTTGGCGCGCGCTGCTCCCTTACCAGCCATTTTCTACTTCTTTCTGAGTTCTTGAAACTGTGTGTTGCGGATGCCGGGTCGCCCCTGCCTCCGCGGTGTCTGAGACCGGCTTAGAACGGAGTGTCGTCAAGGTTGACGCCCGGCTGATTCCAGCCGTCGCCGCTCGAGACGGGCTCGCCCCAGGCGTCGCCGCCGGGCTGACCGCCGCGGTTCTGACCACCCGGGTTCTGACCGCCTTGACCACCGGCAGGCTGTGCCTGCTGACCGCCGAAGCCGCCCTGCTGGCCGTAACCACCCTGGCCGCCGCCGACTTGGCCGCCGCCCTGGTTGCTCTGACCGCCGCCGAAGCCGCCCTGGCCACCACCACGAGCGACGCGCTCGACTTGAGCCGTCGCATAGCGCAGCGACGGACCGACCTCATCGATGTCGAGCTCGTAGCTGGTGCGGTTGTTGCCTTCACGATCCTGGTATGACCGCTGGCGCAGCCGACCCTGGGCGATGACGCGCATGCCCTTGGTCAGGCTCTTCGCGACGTGCTCTGCGAAGTCACGCCAAACGCTCGCACGAAGGAACAGCGCGTCGCCGTCCTTCCACTCACCCGAGGCGCGGTCGAAGCTGCGCGGGGTCGAGGCGATCGTGAATGACGCCACTGCGACACCGTTCTGGGTGTAGCGCAGCTCAGGGTCGCCGGTCAGGTTGCCGACGACCGTGATGACGGTCTCGCCAGCCATGGTCAGCTGGCTTTCCGGGGCTGACGCAGCACGACACGAGCGTCTTCGGCGCGCAGCACCTTGGTGCGCAGCACGGAATCTGACAGACGCAGCAGACGGTCGACCTCGTTGATGGTGTCAGGGGTCGAGCTGATCTGCACGAAGGCGTAGCTGCCCTCGGTCTTCTTCTGAATGGGGTATGCGAACTGACGACGGCCCCAGATGTCGACGTTGTCGACGGTGCCGCCCTCTTTCGGGACGACAGCCAGGAACTTCTCGATGGTCGTGGCAACCTTTCGGTCATCCACCGACGGATCGAGAATCACGGCCAGCTCATACTTGTTGATGTTCTGAGACATGAATCACCCACCTCCTTCGGACTCGAACGGCCGCAGAGCTCTTCTGCAGCAGGAGGGTAATCTCACTGCCCGGTCGTCGACACATGGGGTGCGACGGCACAGACTGACCAATTATATCAGCAGCAGGAGCCGTTCTGCCAGAGTCACTCGAGCAGATGCCGCCGAACGCCCTCGCCGACCGCGCGCATCTGCGCCAGCGCCTCGTCGCGCCGGTCATCGCCGCGACGCCAGTTCGCGAGCACCGCGTAGGCGACTCGACGTGTCTGCGACATCGCGACGCCGATGTCTGCACGGGCGCAGCCGATCGTGCCCGTCTTGTTCCAGAGCCACACCTCAGGATCGTAGTAGTAATGCGAGAGCGGATCGACGTTGAATGCACTGGCGACCATCGAGCAGTCCATGCCGGCACCCAGCCACCGGGTGAAGACGTCGATGCTCGACGACGTGAGCGTCTCGCCGCGGGCGATGCGCGCCACGAAGTCCGCGAGCTCGCGCGCGCTGCCATGCGAAAGCGTCGGCGACTGCCCTGGCTGCATGGGCCAGCGCACGATGTCGTCGAGACCCGAGTCACGATAGCCCAGTCGCTCGGTATGCTGCTGCACGGCGTCCAGCCCCACCACTCGACACAGCGTGTTCGTGGCGGCGTTGTCGCTCACCGCGCCGATCAGCGTGCAGATGTCGTAGACGCTGAGCGTGTCAGCCTGCAGCAGATACCAGAGCCCGGAGTTGTCGATGATCTCCGACGGGCGACGGGTGATCTGCTCCTCAAGCACCCGCTCTCCGCGATCGACCTGATCGAGCACCGTGTGCAGCAGAAAAATCTTGCCGACGCTCGCGGTGTTGAGCACTCGATCGACGGAGTGTTCCAGCAGCACTTCTCCGGTGTCGATGTCGAACACCTTGGCCGACCACTTCATGGTCTCATCGTCGTGCACCTGCATCAGATCTCCTCCTGCTCTCCGCGGACGAAGGCGCTCAGACGCCCTGTCCACTCCTTCGTCGACGCCTGCACCGTGATGCGATCGCCGGTGAGGTCGGCCACCGCGGTCGCCAGCGTATACAGGTCGTCACGCCGGTTCAGCACGCCGGGCGCGCGCAGTGCCGCCAGCACACCGGCGGCATCCACCGTGCCCGACGACGTCTCAGCACTCTCGACCGCCGACGACAGGGCACGACGCCGAGCGCGGCTCTCGGCGAGCCACTCGTCGTCATCGGCGACGCTCAGCCCGGCCTGCGTGCCGTCGACGAGACGCAGATGGTTGGTGTGGCAGACCGCGGCGGAGGCTGCGGAGACCTCGCTCACCCGCCCGGCCGCGTTCTCGATCACGTCGGCTCGACCGGCGAGGGCATCTGCGATGTCGAACGAGAAGCCTCCGGCGCACGGAGTCTCGCGCACCACACGGCGCGCCGCCTCCCCGTCAGACTGGCGTTGGGCGTGACGCGCGACGAAGTGTCGCCCACACCCGGTCACGGCAGGGGTCGTCACGGGAACGTGGTCGAGGCCGAAGACCAGGCCCGCCGAGGTCGCGACGAACGAATTCGCGGGCAGCATTCCCGGGTACCAGATCACGGTGCAGCTGGGGTCGCCATCGATGTCGAGCGTGATGAGACGCACGTCGTCGCGAAGATGAGCGTCTCCGTCTTCGTTGTGGCCCAGCACGACATGGCCCTCGTTCGCCGTGCAGACGTCTGAGCACCCAGTGCCGTCGCGACCGAGATCACCGCGCAGGTTGTACACCCAGAGATCGAGTTCGTGCTGACCGGCCCCTGCAGCGATCCAGGCGAGCTCCTGGGCCTCAACGGGCAGCTGTCGTGTGGTGCTGTCGATGATGCGGCTCAGTCGTTCGGCCCATTGCGGGTCGTCGATTCGGCTCATCAGCGACTGCCACTGCTGATCGACGCGGCTGCGCACCGAGGCGATCAGCTCGGCGTGCTCGCGGCCGAGGGCGAGAAAGACCGACTCGCGGTCACCGCGAAAGACCGTCCACGGCAGACCTGCGACAGTCGGCAGCGACTCGACCTGGGCGGTCATGCAGGCAGCCCGGTGACATGCTCGCGAATCTGCTCGCCGATGGCATGCATCGCCCGCAGCACAGGAGCACGCAGATCGTCGGGCTCACCCTTCCAGTTGGCGGCCACCGCATAGGCGACGCCTGACTGCGGCCCGCTGACGACGCCCACATCGATGCGGGCGAAGTCGGTGCTGCCGGTCTTATGACGCAGCACCATCTGCTGGTACTCGGGTTCGACGTGTGCGAGAGGATCAAGCAGGAACGCATCGGCGACCATCGAGGTGTCGACGTCTGCGGCAAGCCAGTCGAGCACCTGCTCGCTGACGGCAGCCGAAATGATCTCGCGACGCCCGAGCCGCCCGATCACGTCGCTGAGCTCGGCGGCGGTGCCGTACGACGGCGTCCAGGGCAGATCGGGGGTGCGCTCGTTGCGAATGTAGTCATGCAGTGACGTGCGCGCATACCCCAGCGCCGGTGCGACCGCGCGCACTGAGTCGAGGCCGCACAGATGGATGAGCGCGTTGGTCGCCAGATTGTCACTGACCGCGCCCACCAGCAGAGCAGCGTCATGCACGGTGATGCGCTGATCGTGCATGCGATACAGCAGACCTGAATCGGCGACACGCAGCTCGTCGGGAATCTCGATGCGCTGCTCCGCGACCAGGCTGCCTTCGTCGAGTCGGCGCGCAGTCTCGATCAGCAGAAAGATCTTGCCGATGCTTGCGGTCTCACACTGCGTATCAGGCTGGTATGAGGCGAGCACCTCGCCGGTCTGCGCATCGGCGGCCTGGATCGACCAGGTCACACGCGGATGCAGCTCGGGAATCTCGATGGTCACTGCGGCTCCTTGTCGGTCGTTGCGGTGTCGGTCATGGTCTGCGCTCCCATCGGCGTGCCGGCCAGCTGTTCATGGCGATGTTCGAAGGGCGTACTCAGAATGATCGTGGTTCGGGTCGTGACCCGGGCCTGAAGACGGATGCTGCCGATGAGCTGTTCCAGCGCGTCGGGCCCTTCCACGCGCACGAACAGCACGTAACTGGCCGCACCTGCCACCGAGTAGCACGAGACGATGCCCTCGACATGATGCAGCCGCTCGGGGGCGTCGTCCGGCTGCCCGGGATCGACCGGAGTGATCTCGATGAGGGCGGTCAGCGAGCGCCCGAGCCGGTCGTAGTCGACTCGTGCCTGATAACCCGTGATGAGGCCCGTGCTCTCGAGCCGGCGCAGGCGCAGCTGCACTGCCGACGTCGACAGCCCGGTCGCCTCGGCCAGTGCGGCGAGACGCGCCCGACCATCGCGCATCAGCAGATCGATGATGATGCGGTCGATCTCGTCGACTCTCTCAGTCATCAGCCACCACCTCTCTGCGTCTCAGATCGACTCGACGACCAGACGGGGATGCTCCGTCGCGGGAGCGCACAGCCGGGCAGTCGCGCCCATGGGGACGCTCGGCGCTTCGGGGTCATGCCCGATGCCCAGCTCCCAGGCCACTGGAACGCCCAGATCGCCCACGTAGTGCATCATGAGCGCACGAACGTCGTCGGACGGAGCGCAGTCGTGCCATGAGCCGAACACGATGCCGGCGGCCGCACGCAGCCAGCCGCAGCGCTGCAGCTGGATCATGAGGTTGTCAAGTCGATAGAGGTCTTCTTCGATGTCTTCGAGAATCGCGATGCCCCCCGTGGGCAGCGTGAACTCGGAGGCGCCGATCGACGCCGCGATCAGACTCAGATTGCCTCCGAAGGTACGCCCTCGCACCTCGCCGGCGACGAGCGTCTCAGCCTGGGGCCCGGTGATCACCCGACCGCCCCACGGCTCCATCATCCAACGATGCACATCGGCTCGAATGAACGACGAATCGTGAAACACCGCGTTGGCCGGCATCGGGCTGAACAGCGTGGGAACGCCGACGTTCGCACCCCAGGCCTGATGCAGGGCGGTGACGTCGGATGACCCGGTGAGCAACTTGACTCGCCCGGACGCGCTGATGCGTGCGTCACGCATCGCCGACCAGTCGATCTCGTCGAGCAGCCGCATCGCGCCATACCCGCCGCGCAGACAGACCACCGCCTGCGCCTCCGGGTCGAGCCATGCCTCGACGAGGTCGGCCCGGCGATCGTCGTCGGTGCCCGCAAGGTAGGGCAGCTGCCCGTCGGTGTCGTGGGCGTGGCGACCGACGACGGGACGCAGCCCCCATATGCTCAGCTGCTCGACGGCATAAGCGATGCTGGCCGCGCTGCTCGGGCCGGAGGGCGCCACCAAGCGCACGCGATCACCCGGGCGCAGCGGCGCCTCGCTGAGAAAGGCGTCGTCGAGAAAGCCCGCATCCGTGCTGGCATGGCCATGGTCGGCAACGCCGACGGTCTGGGGTGCCGCGCTCACGCCGTCACCCGCTCGATCTGCGGAGCCGCCTGCAGCAGCTTCTTGGTGTAGTCGTCCTGCGGGTCGAGCAGCACCTGTTCGGTCGTGCCGTGTTCGACGATGCGCCCCTGATGCATCACGGCGACGGTGTCGGCGATGTTCCAGGCCAGACCGAGGTCGTGCGTGATCACCAGTGCAGAGAGCCCCAGGCGACGACGCAGCCCCAGCAGCAGGGCGAGGATCTCGCCGCGAACCGACGCGTCAAGCGAGGCGACCGGCTCGTCTGCGATGAGCATCGACGGATGCAGTGCGAGCGCACCTGCGATCACGACCCGCTGGCGCTGCCCGCCCGAGAGCTCCTGCGGAATCGCACCCAGATAGCGCGCTGCGGGGCGCAGCTCGGCGTTCTCGATGCTCTCGACCACGCGTGCGTGCTCGTCACCGCCGTAGCCCTGAATGCGCAGCCCCTCGGCCACTGACTCGTAGACGCTGAGCTTGGGGTTCAGCGCCGCCGATGGATCCTGCAGCACCAGCTGCACCTGCTGGCGAAAGCGCCTCAGCTCTTTCGACCGCGTCGGAATGGGGCTGCCCGAGTAGAGCACCTCGCCGCCGGGATCGACGGGCTGCAGACCGAGCAGCGCACGGGCGAGACTCGTCTTGCCCGACCCCGACTGGCCCACCAGTGCGAGAATCTCGCCGCGATGGCAGGCGAGGTTGACATCGTGCACAGCCGTGTGCGGGCGTTTGCCGGTGCGGTACGTGATCGACACATTGCGCGCTTCGAGCAGCACCTCATCGGTCATCTCGTGGTTCAGTCCGTCATCGGGTTTGTCTCGATGCTGGCGCGTCACCGGATGCATGCGAGATGCGGGGTCGCCGATCGTCGGGAAGGCGTGTGCGAGCTGCTGCGTGTACGGCTCGCTGGGCTCCGTGCAGATGCGGTGCGACTCGCCCACCTCGACCAGTTCGCCGCCGCGCATCACGGCGATGCGCTCGCATGCGGTGGCGAGCACAGAGAGGTCGTGGCTGATCATCAGCAGTGAGATGCCACGCTCGGTGACGAGGTGGGCGATCATGTCGAGAATCTGCTTCTGAACGATCACGTCGAGCGCGGTCGTCGGTTCGTCGGCGATGATGATCTGCGGTTCGCAGGCCAGTGCCATGGCGATCATCACGCGCTGCTTCTGCCCACCCGAGAGTTCGTGCGGGTAGCTGGCGGCCTTGGCCTTGGCCAGGTCGACCGATTCCAGCAGTTCGTGCAGACGGGCACGCCGTGCCTCGGCGGTCTTCCATTTGCCCTTGGTGTGCAGTTCGAGGGCCTCGAGAATCTGCTGCCCCACCGTGCGCACGGGGTTGAGCGAGTGCATGGCTCCCTGAAAGACGATCGAGGCCTCGGCCCAGCGCACGGCTCTCAGCTCGCCGAAGCTCAGCTCGTCGACTCGCTTGTCGCCGAGCAGCACTTCGCCGTCGATGCGGGCGTTCTTGGGCAGCAGCCTGAGCGCGCTCATGGCGAGCGTCGACTTGCCCGAGCCCGATTCGCCGGCGAGACCGAGGGTGCCGCCTTCCGGAAGAGCGAGCGAGACCCCCTTCACCGCGGCGACGGTGCCTCGGTCGTTGCGGCCCGAGGTTCGATAGGTGATCGAGACGTTGTCGAAGACGAGATCCGGCATGGTCAGCGGCTCCTCAGTGTGGGGTTGACGATCGACTCGACTGCTCGGCCGACCAGGGTGAAGGCGAGCACGACCAGAAGAATCGCGATGCCGGGAACGAGCACGTACCACCAGTACCCGCTCGTCGCAGCCGAGACGTCCATGGAGTTCTTCAGGATGGTGCCCCAAGACTGCTGGTTCGGGTCGCCGAGGCCCAAGAACGCCAGCGTCGATTCCGAGATCACGGCAGACCCGACGGTCAGCGTCGTGTTGGCCATCACCAGCGGCATGACCGCGGGCAGCACGTGCTTGAAGATGACGTGCCAGTGCCCGGCGCCGAGCACGCGCGAGCGCTCGATGTAGGCGCGCGACTCGACCGACAGCGTCTGCGCCCGGACGACTCGGGCGGTCGAAGCCCATGAGGTGATGCCGATGGCGATCACGATCGTCAGCACGCCGCGCGACAGCACAGTCGAGAGCACGATCGCAAGAATGAGCGAGGGCAGCACCAAGAAGAAGTCGACGATGCGCATCAGCAGCCCGCCGGTGAACCCGGTGAAGTGACCGGCCGCCATACCGATCACGGTGCCGATGATCATCGACATCGCCGTGGCGGCGAACGCGACGATCAACGAGACTCGGGCGCCCCACAGCATCCGCACCCAGATCTCACGGCCCTGATGGTCGGTGCCGAGAGGATGCGCCAGTGACGGCGGTGCGAAGCGTGGCTGATCCATGAGCTGCGTGACGTCGAGCATGCGCGCAGGAGCGATCACGGGAGCGAGAATGGCCAGCAGCACGATGACGACCAAGAAGATCAGACCGACCATGCCTGAACGGCTGTGGCTGAACAGTCGGAACGAGTCGCCGATGGCCTGAGTGCGGCGGCGCCAGGCCAGCCGTCTGGGCGATGTGGTGGATGCCATGGTGGTTTCGGTCGTGGTGGTCATGCCCGCCTCACTCTCGGGTCAAGCTGCCGGTAGATGAGGTCGGCGATCAGGTTCATCAGGATGATGATCGCTGAGAAGACGACGAAGGTGCCCTGCAGCAGCGGCAGGTCAGGACCGCTGATCGCCTCATAGGTGAGTTTGCCGAGACCTGGCCATGAGAACACCGTCTCGACGGTGACGGCGCCGGCGATCAGACCGCCGAGGTGCATGAAGACCAGTGTCACCGTCGGCAGCAGCGCGTTCGGCACTGCGTGACGACGACGAACGAGATCTTCGCGCAGGCCTTTGGCACGTGCGGTCGTGAGGTAGTCGGCCGACATCTCTTCGAGCAGCGATGCGCGCATCACCATGACGTACTGGGCGTAGATGACCGCGACCATGGTGATCACGGGAAGAATCATGTGGCTGATCACGTCGAGCACCAGTCCGAAGCCGCTCGAGGGTGCGTTGGGCGAGACCATGCCACCGGTCGGGAACCAGTGCAGCGTGCCCCCGAAGACCATCAGCAGAATCAGGCCGAGCCAGAAGGTCGGCACCGACCAGAACACCAGCGACGTGCCGGTCGTGATCTTGTCGAACAGACCGCCGGCCTGCCAGGCCGCCTTCTGCCCGAGCCAGAGGCCGAGTGCGATCGCGATGACCGCAGAGGTCGCCGTGAGCAGCAGCGTCGGGCCGAGGTACTGCACGATCAGCGATGACACCGACTGGTGGTACACATAGCTCTCGCCGAAGTTGCCCGAGAACACGTTGACCAGGTAGTCCCAGAACTGTGCGAGCAGCGGCTTGTCCAGGCCGTACTCCTGCCGCAGCTGGGCGATCTGCTCGGCGCTCATCTGCTTCTCACGCGCCATGGCACGCACCGGGTCGCCGGGCAGGATCTTGAACGCGAAGAATCCGAGCACGATGACCATGGCGAGGCTGATGAGCGCCCCGCCGACCTTGTTCAGCAGATACCGCAGACCTGAGCCGCCGCCAGCGACGCTCTCTTCGTCTGCCTCGTTCTGCAGCACCGCCCCGACGGGCGCCACGACATCAGGCATGTCGACTCCTTGAAATCTCGACTGTTGCAGTTGTGTCTGCCGACCGTCGCGAGACGGCCGGCAGACGAAGCGGGGTGCGCCCGACCTCTGCGAGCGCACCCCTATGAAGCATTCTCGACCTATTCGACGTCGTCAGCGCGCTTCTTGCGACGAGCGAAGAAGATGACGCCGCCGATGACGATCACGACGAGCACTCCTGCGCCCACCCACAGACCGACTGCGGTGCCTGACCCGCTGCCAGCCTCTGACGCCGGCTCGACGTTGATGTAGCTCCAGTAGCCTGCCTGACCGGCGATCATGCCGTTCGAGGCGGGCTGCGTGCCGAATCCGGTGAACCGATCCGAGCGGTACGCCTCAAGCGCCTTGCCGTACCACAGCGCGACCTGAGCGGTGTCATCGTAGTTCAGACGCAGCATGTCGCGAACGATCTCGGTGCGCTTGTCATGATCCTGCTCTGAGCGCTGCTGTGCGTACAGCTTGTCGAACTCAGGGTTGCAGTAGCCGTCCTGCGTGGTGCCGTTGTTTCCTTCGGCGTCGGGCAGGTTCTCACACGTGTTGATGCCGAGCTGGTAGTCGGGGTCGGGGTTCACGCTCCAGCCGCTGAAGTACATGTCGTAGTCGCCCTTGGCTGCGCGATCGCTGATCGTGTCGGAGTCAGACGACTGCACGTCGACGGCGATGCCGATCGACTGCATCCACGGCTTGAAGTACTCGGCGATCGACTGCTCGGTCGGTTCGTCGGCGTCGACGAGCAGTCGCAGCGACAGCTTCTGCCCGTTCTTCTCGCGGATGCCGTCGGCGCCGGCCTTCCAGCCGTCGTTTTCGAGCAGCTGCTTGGCGGCGTCCGGGTCGAAGCTCTTGATCACTGAGTCGTCATCCGGCAGGTGCCACTGGTCGAAGGCCGAGGGGATGAAGCTGGTCGCCACAGTGCCCTGACCGTCGAGCACCTGCTTGAGCAGCGCCTCGGAGTCGGTGCCCTGTCGAATGGCCTGTCGCACGGCTTTGTCCTGCAGCGCCGGTGATCCGGTGCCGTAGGCCTCGCCCTCGGGCGTCTTGAGCCCGGAGTTGATGCTGATCGAGGTGTACCTGCGGCCCTCGCCCGAATGGGTGGTGACGCCGTCGGCGCCGTTGAGCGCGTTGAACTGCGTCGGGCTCAGCCCGGTCACGAAGTCGATGTCGCCTGAGCGCAGCGCCTGCACCTGTGCGTCTGAGTTCGTGTAGTAGACGTACTGGATGCCGTCGATCTTGGGGCGACCCTGCCAGAAGTTGTCATTGGCCTTGAGCGTGATCGACTGGTTGGCCGAATAGCTCGAGAGCAGGAACGGCCCTGACCCCACGACATCGGTGTCGTTGGCGTAGTCGCCCTTGTCGGCGATGCCCTCCCAGACATGCTTCGGCACCACCGGAATCTCGAGGCCGGGGTTCGGCGCCTGGGGGGTCTTGAGGTTGATGACCAGAGTCTGGTCGTCGGGGGCCTCGACGCTCTCGAAGTTCGAGACCAGGTTGCCGTTGGCCGTGCCGAGCTTTGAGTCGTTCATCATCTGCTCGTAGGTGAACTTCGGGTCTGCCGAGGTGATCGGCTGGCCGTCAGACCATTTCAGGTCGGACTGCATCTTGTAGACCCAGCGCTTGCCGTCCTCTTCGACCGTCCAGGAGTCGGCCAGGCCCTTGGTCGGAGATCCGTCCTGCTGATCGTTCTGCACCAGGTTCTCGTAGACATTGCGCAGAATCTGCGTCGGCGTCAGGTAGATCGAGGTGAACGGGTTGAAGCTGTCGACGTGGCCCGACGTGGCGATGCGCAGCACCTGTTCGCTGCCCTCGCCCTCTGCCTGCGTCGTCACAGACGACTGCGCCGGCTCGGCGAATGCCGCAGCGCCGATGCCGAAGGCAGAGCCCATCACCAGTGCCGCGGTCGTGAACGTGGCGGCCAGCGGTCGCACCCGTCGAGAGATTTTTCCAGATCGCATAGTAGCTGTTCCTTTGTTCAGAGATCGATGATCATGACGGGATCATCAGCTCGCTAACATGATGCAAGCCGATGGCCCGACACACGTCAAACCGAAACAGGGCTTTCGTTGATCTTTTTACGTATCGGAAACAATGTTGTGACTTAGCAGAATCGCTCGTTGAATTCATGCGCCCTTGCATGAATCATGGATCTTTTCCAGCGCCATCGCTTCCCGCTGCACCAGTTTACTCGTCTGGCCGGGCATATGCCGAACGGTGGCGCAACGTATATATGATGCGTATCATGCCAGAACTCCCTCACGCCCCTCATAGTCTTCTGCACCGGATGACCGGCCCTCTCGCCATCGAGGGCCAGTGGATCTCTCCGTGGGTGACATTCGACTTCGGCGCCACCGAGATCGTGCCCTCCTGGAACCTCTCGGCTCCGCCCGAGGCGACGGTCGTCGTCTCACTGGAGGCTCGTCTCGACGACGGCACCACCACCGGCTGGCTGCCGACAGCCCACTGGAACGACCTGCCTGCCGACATCACCACGCCGTCGGCGACGACGCGTTCCAGCGAATCCTCCGACACCTCCGCACAGACGACTTCGCAGATCGTGTCTCTGCAGGTCGACACGCTCACGGCCGCGGCTCCCAGGCGCCTGAACGCCGCACGGCTGAAGATTGAGATCGAGGCGAAGCCAGCCGGCGAGGCGGCCGTCCAGGTCGTGCTGCATCTTGCCGCGCTCTCCGGTTTCGCGCCCGGCAAGTGCCAGCATCACGAACAGGGCCACCATCACGAGCAGGGCGCAAACGAGCAGGGCGCGAACGCCTCTCGGAAGCCCCCGACAGCACCGCTCGCCGTGCCGGTGCGATCACAGATGCTGCACGCCGACACTCACCGAGCAGTCGGCGGCGGCGGCGAATCGTGGTGCTCGCCGACCTCGATGGTGATGCTGCAGGAGTTCTGGCGCGGTCGTCCCCTCGACGCCGAGACGAAAGAGCACCCGGTGCCGTGGGCGGCGCTGCGCACCTACGATGCCGCATACTCGCGCGCCGGAAACTGGTCGTTCAACGTCGCCCATGTCGGCCGCCGCGAAGCCGACGGTCAGGGCCTCGAGGCTCTCGTGACTCGGCTGCACAGTCTGGCCGAGGCACAGACGCTGACCGACGGCGGCATTCCCCTAGCGGCCTCAGTGTCGTTCACCAGCGACGAGCTGCCAGAGGCCGGCTACGAGACCGACGGGCATCTGCTCGTCATCGCGGGTTTCACAGCGAGCGGCGACGTGGTCGTGAACGACCCGGCCGCACCGGACGACGCCGGCGTGAGACGCGCATACCCTCGCGGAGTCTTCGACCTGGCATGGCGGCGCAGCAACCGAACCGTCTATCTCGTGCACCCGACGGACGTGCCGCTTCCGCCCGCGCCCACCCACGAGCCGACCTGGTAACAGGGCGGCTCACTCTGACAGCAGCACCGCCAGCATTTCGATGCGCTGGTACAGCGTCGGCAGCACGATGTGTTCGCTCACCGCATGCGCTCCGCCGCCCAGCGGGCCGAATCCGTCCACGGTCGGCACACCAAGCGACCCGACCAGATTCGTGTCACCGGCGCCGGCGGCCGGTCGGCCTGAGATCTCGACCCCCATCGCCGCACCGGCCCGCGCGACCCGATCGCAGAGCGCCGCGTCGGCATCCCCCGCCAGCCAGGCCGGGCGGTGGCTGAGCACCTCGACGTCGACCACTGCTCCCTCGCGAACCGGAGTCAGATGCTGCAGGGCGTCGAGCACGGTGCGCTCCGACTCGCCGTCGATGAAGCGCAGCCCCAGCTCGGCTTCGGCCTGTGCCGCCACCACGTTGGCACGGGTACCGCCGCTGACAGTGCCCGAGTTGCACAGCACCTCGGTATGCTCGCTCGCTGCCGCCACGATGCCACGCACCAGCACGAGCTGGTCGACCAGCTCGTCGATCGCGCTGATGCCCTTCTTCGGGTCGAGCGCGGCGTGGGCGGCACGCCCGGTGACCGCGATGCGCACTCGAGTGCTGCCACGACGACCCACTTTCAGCGCTCCGTCAGGGTGCGGCGACTCGAACCCGATCGCTCCGGCGACGCCCTGCAGCGCACGCCGCATCAGCTGCTGTGAGGTCGGCGACCCGACCTCTTCGTCGGCCACGATGATGATGCGCACGGGGCGATGCTCACGATCACGCAGCACCTCGAGCGCCGTGAGCATGCAGATCACGCCGCTCTTCATGTCGTAGACACCCGGCCCCCGAACGACGTCGCCGTCGACGGCCCAGGGCACGTCGCCCTGCAGCGTGCCGAAGGGCCAGACCGTGTCGGAATGACCGATCAGCAGCAGCGGCCGCAGATCGGCCTCGCTCGGAGCACCCGAAACGGCGGATGCTGCGGCGACGGGGGCGACGGGGGCGGATTCAGCGGCCTGCGCGTCGAACCGGCCGGTGCCCGGCACCTCGATCAGCAGGTGCACGCCGGCTTCGGTCTCGATGCGCTCGACCGTGCCGCCGACCGCCTCGAACCATGCGCCGAGCAGATCGGTGATCTGCCGCGACGCTTCGCGGGCGAACGAGGGAGTCTCAAGCATGACCAGCTCGCGCAGCCGTTCGAACACCCGCTCTCGGCCATTCTGCACTCGCTCGTGGATCTCACTGCTCGTCGTCACCGCGTTCATCGTCGCTTCCTCTGGTCTCTCGTTCTGCTGTCTGCCGAGGCAGTCCGTCATCTCGCCTTTATTACCGACGATGTGACACATAAACCGAGGATACCTTTCCTGAAGAAATGCGGGAGTCACCGAATATCTTGCTAACAAACCTGAAACATAGGATACGTATACTCGTCTTCTGTGAACACTTGCACGACTTCTCAGCCCGGCTCGAAACGAGCGGCCGGGGCCGCGGCCCCGCAAGACTTGGCGCTCTGGAGCGGCACGCTCTCAGAGCACGCCGAGTTCATCGAGGCCAGCGCGCTCTACAACCGCGTCTTCCGATACGGAGACAAAGGGCTGGCCCTCAACAGCAACCTGCTCAGCGCCTTGGTGCACAACGGTGGCTCGGCTGTGGGCGTGCGCGCGCCCTCGGGCGACCTGATCGGCTTCGCCTACGGTTTCCCGGGAACCGACGGAACCCACTCATTTCATTACTCTCAGGCGGCAGTCGTCGACCCGGCATTCCAAGGGCACGGCATCGGCCGCATGCTCAAAGAGCAGCAGAAGCAGGTGGCGCTGGGCTGGGGCTCTCACCGCATGCACTGGACGTTCGACCCGATGCTCTCACGCAACGGGCACTTCAACTTCAACTCGCTGGGCGGCGTTGGCGTGAAGTTCGTCGAAGACTACTACGGTCGCGAGCGCACCGACCGCGTGCTCGTCGAGTGGATTCTCGACGACCGCCCCGATCCCTATGCCCAATACCGCAGCCTCGCTCCGCAGAGCGCACTGGGCGAGAGCGACTGGGGACACGTGATCGCCGATGGCGATCGGCGCTGGGTGCCGATCGATGCGGGCATCAGCTCTGGCGACGACGAGACCGAGGCGATCAGCTGGGGCCGGGCCAACCTGCGGTCGAGCCTGCACGACCTGTACAACCAGGGCTTCGTCATCGTGAGCTGCCGGCGTCTGACCGCTGAGACGTCGGTCTACCTCGCGGTGGAACGAGCCGATGATGCTCCGACGCCTGCACCGAAGGAGGCCGCCAAGTGACGCCAGACACCCCGCAGGAACGGGCCGAGCGCCTGCACGACCGCACCCTCTCGTCACCGCACGACCGGTTCGGCGAGCGTCTCAAGACGAACGCCACCGCAGAGGTGCTGCAGACCCGTCTGATGCAGGCAGAGGTCGCCTCGCTCAACACCACGTTCGAGCATCTGACCGAATCGGGCGCGCTGCCGGCAGCCGCTGCCGCCCTGCTCGGCGCACGTCGTCGCTATATCGTGGGCGCAGGCAAGTCGGCGACCTATGCCGCGCTGCTCGCCGCCGATCTCTCTGCAGCGCTCTCGAACGTGTTCAGCGTCGACGGCCAGTCGTTGACCGAGCTCACCGTGCTCACCGACGTGCGAGCCACCGACGTGCTCGTGGTCTTCTCGCTGCGTCGCTACCGCGCCGAGAGCGTGCGCTTCGGTCGCCTGTTCGCCGAGGCCGGCGGCACACTGGTGGTCGTCACCGACTCGGCGGATGCCCCGCTTGCGTCGCTGGCGTCATGCCTCGTGATCGTGCAGACCGGTTCGGCCTCCTATGCCGACTCCCCCACATCCGTGGCGGCCGTCTGCCACGTGCTCAGCGCGCTCACCGCCGCGAGCGCCAAGGGCGCCCGACGACGGCTGACCCTGCGCGATCGCATCAGCGCCACGCTGGGGCTGTATCATGCAGAGCCGATCGCCACCGACGCGTCCGCCGCCGGCAGCGGCCCCGCAGAAAAGGGCACGGGCGCGCGGCGCAGCGCAACCCGGAAGCACCGCACGCACGACCACCAGAGAGGGAACTCCGACCGATGAAGATCACCCGCATCCAGCTGCACGAGGTGCGTCTGCCACTCGTGCACAGCTTTCAGACCAGCTCGCATCGCAAGTCGAGCCTCGATCACATTCTGGTCGAGCTGACGGACGACGCAGGTCGCACCGGCTGGGGCGAGATCGCCTCGCCCGCCGACCCCTTCTACTGCCCAGAGACGACCGACACCGCCTGGCTGATCTCAGAGCGCTATCTCGTGCCCCGTGCGCTGGACGCCGACTGGGCGACGCCTGCCAAGCTCGAGACCGCCTGGGCGAAGATCCGCGGGCACGAGTTCACCAAGGCAGGATTCGTCGGCGCGGCCTGGGATCTGTGGGCGAAGGCCGAGGGCGTCTCACTGGCGTCGGCGCTGGGCGGCACCCGGCACGAGGTGCGCGCGGGCGTGTCTCTCGGCATCGAGCCGACCATCGACGCGCTGCTCGAGCAGGTCGAGAAGCAGCTGGTCGCCGGTTACCACCGCATCAAGCTGAAGATCGCACCGGGGTGGGATCTCGAGCCGGTTCATGCCGTGCGTGCCGCGCACCCCGACATCGACCTGCATGTCGACGCCAACGGCGCATACACCAGCGACGACCAGACGATCGACTACCTGTTGGGCCTTGACGCTGCGCATCTGACGATGATCGAACAGCCTTTCGCTCCACGCGACTTCGTGGGACACGCCCGACTGCAGCAGCGCCTGCAGACCCCGGTGTGCCTCGACGAGTCGGTGGTCTCTCTCGACGACCTGCAGACCATGATCGCGCTCGACGCCGGCCGCGTGCTCAATATCAAGGTGTCCCGCATGGGCGGGCTCACCGTCGCGAAGGCGGCACACGACCTTGCGACCGAGCATGGCATCCCCGTCTGGTGCGGCGGCATGCACGAGTTCGGCGTGGGGCGCGCTGCCAACGTGGCCATCTCGTCGCTGCCGGGCTTCACGCTGCCCTCAGACGTCTCAGGCTCGGACAAGTACTACGCTCGCGACGTCATCGTGCCGCCGGTCGTCGCCCACGACGGCACCGTGGCCGTGCCGTCGGCCCCGGGCATCGGGCACGAGGTCGATGCCGATTGGGTCGCCGAGAACCGGCTGCGCCACCTCGACACCGATCTGGCTGAGTCTGCTCCGCACGGATCCGCTGAGATGCACACGGTTCCGCTCACATCGGCCTGATCTCAGCGGAACCGTGTGCATCTCGACGGAACCGCGTACAGCTCCCCCATTCACCCTGTCTCCCCACCAGCACCTCAGCACCCGCACGAAAGAAGTCACAATGTCAGCACCAGTCCTGTTCTTCGTCGACGAACTCGCCGAAGGCGTCAGCGCTGAACAGCGGTTCCACCAGGCCGATCCTGATGCGCCGCACATCAACGTCATGGATCTGAGCGTCACCCGCGGTGACGGCATCTTCGAGACGGCTGGCGTCCAGCACGGCATTCTGATGGCCATCGACGCGCATCTCGCCCGCTTCGCGCACTCGGCCGCCATGCTCGATCTGCCGAAGCCGCGGCTCGACGTCTGGCAGGCGGCCATCGAGGCCGCCGTCGCCGCACACGAGCCGGCTGATCTACTCTCGGCGAAGTTCATCATGACCCGTGGAATCGAGGGCACTGGGGTGCCGGTCGGCTGGGTGTACGTCTTCGAGGGCGATGAGCACGACGGCGAGCGTGAGCATGGCATCTCGGCCGTCACTCTCGACCGCGGCTACCGTCACGACGTGGCGAAGACGTCGCCCTGGCTGCTGCAGGGCGCGAAGACTCTGTCGTACGCGGTGAACAAGGCCGTGCTTCGCGAGGCCGCCCGTCGCGGCGCCGACGACGTCATCTTCATCAGCAGCGACGGCTTCGTGCTCGAGGGGCCGACCTCGAGCGTGATCCTGCTCATCGACGGGCGCTTCGTCACCCCGTCGACCGACCAGGGCATCCTCGCGGGCACCACGCAGGCTGATGCGTTCGCCGTGCTCGAGTCGCTGGGCCATGAGACCGAGTACCGCGAGGTCGCCGCCGACGAGCTGGGTCGTGTCGACGGCCTGTGGATGCTGTCGAGCACCCGGTGCGCGGCTCCCGTTCGCGAGCTCGACGGGCATGCTGTGCCGATCGCTCGTGAGATCACCGATCAGCTGAACGACGCGCTGCTGGTGCGCACGAAGTAGCACGCGCAAGCGCAGCAGCACAACAGCACACATTTGCCAGCACTGCACACGCGCGCCAGCACTGCAGGAGAGCAACGCACGCGCCAGCGCAGCAGCACGGCAGCACAGCAGCACACGCGCAAGCACCGCAGCACATGAGGAGCACCATGTCGTCACAAAGCCTCACTGATTCCGCGTCAGCGGCATTCCCCGCAGCAGCCGAGCTGCCGCTCGTCTTCGACGGGCACAACGACCTTGCCTGGGCCTGCCGCGAGCATCACAACTACCGTGTCGACGGAGTCGGAACGGGACTGCCAGATCTGCACACCGACCTGCCACGGCTGAGAGCCGGTCGCGTCGGAGGCCAGTTCTGGTCGGTCTGGGTCGACGACGAGGCACTGCACGGCGCCGAGCAGGTGACCGCGACGCTGGAGCAGATCGACTTCGTGCATCGGCTGGCGGCGCAGTATCCCGACGATCTGCAGCTGGCCCGCACTGCGGCAGAGGCCCGGGAGGCCATGCAGCGCGGCCGCATCGCATCGCTGATCGGCATCGAGGGCGGCGACCAGATCGACGAGTCGCTTGGGGTACTGCGCTCGTACGCCCGGCTCGGCGCCCGCTATATGACGCTCACCTGGGCTCAGACGATTCCGTGGGCAGACTCGTCGACTGACGAACCGCGCAGTCATGGGCTGAGCGAGTTCGGCCGGGACGTGGTCGCCGAGATGAACCGCATCGGCATGCTGGTCGACCTCGCCCACGTCTCGGATGCGACCATGAGCGACGCGCTCAACGCATCCACCCTGCCCGTGCTGGTGAGCCATTCAGGAGCGCGCGCCCTGTGCGACCACCCGCGCAACGTTCCTGACGAGCTGATTCGGCGCATCGGTGCCAGCGGCGGCGTGCACATGGTGGCCTTCGTGCCATCGTTCGTCAGCCAGGCGCGACGCGACTGGGTCATCGGCAGCGAGCAGGGAGAGCCGCCGATGGTGACTGTCGCCGACGTCGCCGACCACATCGAGCACGTGCGCGACCTCGCAGGCATCGACGCCGTCGGAATCGGCGCTGACTACGACGGCACCGGCAGCATGCCCAGCGGACTCGACGACGTCAGCGGCTACCCCCGGCTGCTCGCCGAGCTCGCCGACCGTGGCTGGTCGCACGCAGATCTCGACAAGGTCGCCCACGAGAACGTGCTGCGCGTTCTGGAGGCCTCAGACGCGAACCACCTCGCCTTTCTCGCAGGCGAGGGCTGAGGGCACGCCCGCGCAGCGTCCCACGACCAGCATTCATCGACAAGACCGGCTGCACCGAGAGACCGGCTCCAAAGGCAGACCGGCTGCACTTACAGACCCGCTGCACCAACAGAAGAGAGCGACCATGACCACCACCGACCGTCTGACAGCCCGCACCGCACCTCGTGTGCTCGTCGTCGTCAACTCCACGTCGAGCGGCCTGCGCCGTCTGGAGCGGTGGCTCGAAGAGGCCGGGCTCGACCTCGACCAACGGATCGGCAGCGAGGGCCTGCCCACCGGCCTCGACGGGTACGACGGGCTCGTGATGCTCGGCGGGGGGCTCATGCCCGACGACGACGAGCGTGCGCCCTGGCTCGCTCAGGAGCGCCGGCTCGCCGCCGAGGCCATCGACCGTGATCTGCCCACCCTCGGCATCTGCCTCGGCGGTCAGGTGCTTGCCCAGGTGTGCGGCGGCACAGTCAAGGCCAAGACGGGTGTGTCAGAGCGAGGGATGACCCGCATCAGCACCACATCGGAGGGAACGGCAGACCCGGTGATCGGCGTCTTGGCCCCCTCTGCGCCCATGATCGAGAACCACGAAGATCGCATCACCGCGCTCGGCGATCAGGCCGTGCTGCTGGCCAGCAGCGCCGACTGCGAGTTCCAGGCCTTCCGACTCGGTCGGCATGTGCGCGGGCTGCAGTTTCACCCTGAGGTGAATGCTGAGCGGCTGCGCACTTGGGACGACGCAGCGCTGGCAGAGCAGAACTTCGACCTGGCTCGCATGATCGCTGAGGCCGACGCCCATGACGGCGAGAACACCGCGATCAGCCGCGCGCTGGCCGACGCCTTCGCCGGCGAAGTGCGCGAGCATGCCGAGGTCTCTCGATGAGTCTGCACGTCGATCATCTGCGACCTGATCGCGACGCGCTGGCGGCTGCCGGTGCGGCGGCGCTCGAGCAGCGTCTCGATGCGGCAACACTGCGCCTGGCACCCTCGTTCAGCGCCGCGGTCTTCGACGCGGACGGCGTGGTCGCCTGGGTCGGCCGAGGTCACCAGCGACGAGATGCGGCCACACCGACACGTGGCACGATCTATCGCATCGCCTCGATGTCGAAGAGCTTTCTGGGTGCGGCGGCGTTGGTGCTGCGAGACGAGGGCCGACTCGACATGCACGCACCGGTCACAGACTATGTGCCCGAGTTCGCAGCGGCGACCTACCAGGGTCGACCGGTGCATGTGACGCTCGACATGCTGATGTCGAACCGCGGCGGCCTGGCCGAAGACAATCCCTGGGGCGACAACCACCTCGGCGCCTCTCGGGCCGAGATGAGTCGAGTGCTCAGCGACGGGCTTCGGCTCGCCCTGCCCCCGGACGAGACCTATCAGTACTCCAACCTGGGCATCTCGCTGATCGGGCGCGCCATCGAGCAGGTGACCGGGCAGCCTGTCGAACGGTTCGTCTCAGAGCGGCTGCTGCGCCCTCTGGGCCTGCACCACACCGCCTATTCACTCGATGACATCGCGACCGAGTCTGCTCGGCCTGACGCCGCGACCGGCTGGCGCACCTTCGATTCCGGCGCGTCGTGGGCGAACGAGCCCTATGTCGGCTGCGGCGCGCTCGGCTGCATCGGGGCGCTCTTCAGCACCGTCGACGACATCGCCTCATGGGGAGGTTTTCTGCGCTCTGCCTTCACGGACCATCCACTGAGCGAAGACGTGCTCTCGGCTGCGTCACGTCGCGAGCTGCAGCGGGTGCACACCATCATCGCCGGCACTGACGAACGGCTGTCGAGCCGGCCGCTCACCGGTGCGGGATACGGCTACGGCCTAGTCGTCGAACACCATCGACGTCTCGGCCGCATCGTGCAGCACTCGGGAGGTCTGCCCGGGTTCACCTCGCATATGCGCTGGCACGTCGACAGCGGTGTGGGCGTGGTCGTCTTCGGCAACAGCGACGCCACCAGTGCCGCAGCCATCGCGATCGACGTGCACGACCGGCTGCTCGACGAGGTCGTGCTCACATCGACTGGCGAGCCGAGCCGAGCCGAGCCCGCCGGTGTGCTCGGGGCTCAGCTGCGCCCATGGCCCGAAACGCTGCGCGCCGCCCGGCTGCTCGATGCGCACGTGCGCACCGGCGAGCAGTCGATCGCCTCGCTCAGCGATCTCTTCGCACGAAACGTCCTCACCGACGAACCCGCCGATGTGAGAGACGCCGCTCTGAATGCGGCCAGGGCGCGCGTCGGAGGCGTGCCTGCCGCAGCATCCGCCCTCGAAACCCGCCTGATCGACGCCCCCACTGAGGCTGTGCTGCGCTGGCGTGTGCCGGGTGCAGCCGGTGAGCTGGTCTGCACGCTGCGGATGGTCGGGCTGAGTCGCCCGCTCGTCCAGGCTTTCAGCGTAGTCGCAGGGGACGCCGCTGCCGACGATCGGCCGAGTGCCATGCGCAGCCTGCCGGTGACTGCCGAACCTGGTCGGTGAGGCAGCCACCCGGCAAGGTCAGGCGAGCGCGCCCATCGGATCCCACGCGTCGAGCACGATCGGCTCGGCGCTGATCGCGGCCTGCAGCTCGGCAGACAGACGGTCCTTGCGAACGACGACCTCGAAGACGTACTCGTCGAACCAGGAATCGTGCATGGTGCAGAAGCCCTTGTCGAACTTCTCGATGCCCCAGCTGTTCTCGACTCGCCAGCGACGGGGTGCGCCGGGCTGCTCTGCATCGTCACCGGCCAGGTCGACGCCGGTGAAGAGCATGGCGTGCGTCATCTCGCTGTCGCCGTAGCGAATGCGGTCTTCTTTCGTCGTGCTCAGATCAACGCCGTATACGCCGGAGTAGTCGAACAGGTCGGCAGCCCAGACGCCGTCTTCCCGGTAGAACTGCGGGTCGACGTCGCAGCCGAACCAGACCGGCTCGCCGTCGGCGATCGTGGCTGCCGTGACGCTCTTGATCGTGTCGATATCCGCGTTGAGATAGAGCACCGGGTCTCCGCCGACGACGTTGCCCAAGTGGGCGACGGTGAGCGTCGAGCCTTTGGGATGCTCAGGGCGCGGGTCGTCGACGAGGCAGATGTAGTCGCGCAGGTCGATGTCGGTGTACTCCGCGAGGAACTGCTGGGGAGTGAACACGCCCGCACGATGGAACTCGTTCTTGTCGTCGTTCCACTGCCATTCGAACTCGGTCGGCGGCACACCGAGGTGAATGGTCAGAATGGTGTGCGTATCGGCCAGCAGGCGGTCTTTGAACCCACGGGCTTCGTCGAGGCTGGCACCGGAGCGCACGAGTTCGCGCAGCTCTTTGGCGCCCTTGCGCAGCAGGGTGCTGAGCGATGAGTTCATGCGGCTCGTATTGCCCGACGACTCGGTCTCTGGCATGACCTCTTTGGGCACCACGCCGTGCTTCAGAAAGACGCTGACCTCCATGTTCCACTGCCCGCCGTCGCTGAGCAGGTTCTTCAGCAGAAACGACATGAGGCGGTCATCCGGCTCACGGTCGGCCAGGGCGATGACGTCTTCGAGAAAGTAATTGGCTCGCTCGATCTTGTCCCAGTACATGGCATGGTTCTGGCTGAACTCGAAGTTCTTGACCCCCAGCTTCTTTCGCGTGTCGCTGCGCAGCAGGTTGAGCGCGGCGAAGAGCCAGCATCGCCCGCTGTTCTTCTGGTTCGCGGCCTCCCAGTCGTCGAGGCGATTCGACATGCTGCGAGGCGTGTCGATCAGACGCTGACGGTTCAGCGCGATGTCGTCGATCTTCGACTTGGTGACGGCGTTCTCCGCGCGCACACGTGCGGGGTCGGCGAGAAACTGCTGTCGGAGCTGACCGAGCAGATCAGGGCTCAGGGCGGCAGAGGCGGTGCTGCGGGAGGATGAGGAAGGCACAGACAATCTCCACTTCGTATTGACGGTTCAACGAATAGCTCATGATGCTCAGCCATCAAGGCGGCGATGAGACATCAAAACCGTATCTTCAGACACAAACGATTACAGAGTACATCGTTTTACTGAGTTCTCAGCCCTCACTGCCTGCCATTGTCGCAACATACGTCACGTATCCGTAATCTGATGATCACATGCAGCAACACTGCTCCGATATTCTCGAGCCTGATCTAACATCGACGAAAGTCATCTATGAAAATGCGAATCGCCGTACCAAGCAGTTTCCTTGCAGACCATCTTGCCGATAGTGACACTGCGCCAGTCATCTGGAACATAGACGATTCTGGCCCTGTCCCCGATATAGAGATGTTGGTGACCGGAAAGCCAGATCACGATCTCAATCGTGCGCGTGTCTCTGAGATCCCCTCCTTGCGACTCATCCAGTTAATGTCACTGGGTTATGACTGGATTGAGGGGTTCCGCCCCGACGGGGTGCCCGTTGCCACCGCACGAGGAGTTCTCGAGCCATTTGCCGCGGAACATGCTATCGGCCTACTGATTGCCGGATTCCGACGTCTCGACATCGACCAAGAAAATCGCCGAAGGCGTCTCTGGATCCCTCGCACGACGACTTCGATCCGAAACACCACAGTCATCCTTCTCGGATACGGCGGTTTGGGCAAAACTATCGAGCACATGCTGAGCCCGTTCCACCCAGGCCACATAATCAGGGTTGCGCGAACTGCACGCCGCCTTCAGGACGGCACTGCGGTGCACAGCGTACGTGAACTGCCCAGTCTTGCCGCCCGAGCCGATGCTCTCATCTGCACCCTTCCAGGAACACCTTCGACTTCCAAAGTGGTCAATGATGCTGTGTTCAATGCATTACACGACGGTGCAGTGATCGTGAATGTCGGGCGCGGAACAACGCTTGACACACTCGCTCTCCAAACACACCTTGAAAGCCAACGCTTGGTAGCAATGCTTGATGTCGTAGACCCTGAGCCACTGGGGACTGACAGCCCGCTTTGGACGTTGCCGAACGTTGTCGTCACACCTCACGTCGGTGGTGAGGTCACACAAGCCGAGCATGAGCTATTGGGCCTGATACAACAGCAGGTCAGTGCTCTGCACACAGGCGCTGACCTGCAAAACTTGGTGTGACGTTCTGAACCCGGTGCCAGCAGGGGCTACAGAGTTAACACGCAGTCATGTCTCACCATAGTCAATTATCTGGCGAGGGGCTCGAGTACCGCGAGACCCAACGAGCCATTCCCACACTGTCACCTCCATTAGTTTCCTCCTTCCCTGCAGAACATATGAGACGCCTGGGATCTGTTACATTCTCGTCACATAACTGAAACTCATCCGCGTCGTAACACCAATAGTGTCAGGGTACGAAGTTGCAGAATACTTGCTCTCATCTGGATTCCAGAGATGAGAACATGCACTATATGAAACGCAAGAGAGCAAGCTTTCTGAAGTTCGACATCAGATAACCGCTAAAGGGACCTACGTGATTCGATATACAGCGAAGCGCCTCCTCATGATGATTCCTGTCGTGTTGGCTGTCGCTACCCTCACATTCTTCTTAATGAAGCTTTCCCCCGGAGACCCAGCGAGTGCTGCTTTGGGAGAGAAAGCAAGTGCCGAAGCAGTAGACGCGCTGCGACATGAGTGGGGACTCGACCGTCCTGTGATCTTGCAGTACGTATCGTTTCTCGGCCAGTTGGTAACAGGAAACCTAGGAACTTCATATCTCTATCAGGTGCCTGTCGTAGACCTCATGCAAAATCGTCTGCCCGCCACCCTCTTGTTAATGATGATGTCAACCATCTTCGCAGTTGTCATCTCCCTGCCCTTGTCACTCTGGATGGCTACTTCACAAAATCCACTTCCAAGTCTGCTCATTAAAGTATTCAATGCCATCGTCCAAGGCATGCCAACCTTCCTCATCGGCATTCTGCTTCTGATCTCACTTGCGCTGAATGCCGGCTTTTTCCCAGTCGGAGGTTACGGTGAAACGTTCGGCGACCACTTGCACTTTCTTGTGCTGCCTAGCATTGCAGTGGCGCTCACGATCTGCCCTCTATTGATCCGCAGTTTGACCACTTCACTCTCAGAGTCATTACAAAGCGAATATGTCAAGTTTGCAATAGCCAAAGGACTGTCTCCTCGTCGCGTAAATCTCAACTATGCGCTCCGAAACGGCAGTATTTCAGGAATATCCATTCTCGGCATCCAGGTTGGCGGGTTAGTCGGTGGTGCACTCGTTGTCGAGAATGTTTTCGCCATTCCAGGAATGGGCTCACTGCTGATGGATGCCGTTCTAAAGCGCGACTACATTGTCGTTCAATCATCAACAGTGATTTTTGGAGTGATGGTTGTATTCGTGTACTTCTTCACCGACCTCGTTTATGGGTGGCTCGACCCACGAGCCCGGTTTAAAGGCTGAGCATTGTCAACGCCACCAACCAGCGTTTCTGAAGGAGCATCTATGAGTGTCACCACAGTGGCTGCTTTACCTCAGCAGGTGAGCAGATTCAGACTTCCCCTGCCGGCGTTCCTGCGCCGTCACAATATCTCCCTCTGGGTGGGATGTGTGATCGTCGGAGGAATCGTTTTGGCTGGTATCGCCGCCCCTTTGCTGACCCCGCACGATCCGACGGCACAAAGTCTGATGGATGCTTGGGCGCCAGCCGGTAACGGCCATTTGCTAGGCACTGATCAACTCGGCCGCGACATCTGGGCTCGACTCCTCTATGGTGCACGCACTAACTTGGCGATCGCCGCAATCGCTGTCGTCGTTCCTTTCTTACTGGGAACGCTTCTCGGTGCGATTGCTGGCTACTTCGGCGGTTGGATCGATGCGGCTATCATGCGCATCGCTGATGTTGTCGTCGCGTTCCCATTTTATGTTCTGATCATTGCCTTGGTATTTGTGCTGGGCAACGGCCCTACCAGTATCTTCGTGGCTATCAGCCTTGTCTCATGGGTTGCCTACTGCCGAATCGTTCGAGCCGAGACAGTCATCCTCAAAGATCGAGACTTCATCGCCGCTTGTAAAGCATCTGGACTAAGCCACAAACGAATTCTGATACGCCATGTACTTCCCAATACTGCCACACAGGCCATTGTGTATGGCATGAGCGATATCGTGATGAACATCGGTGTGATCGTCACCCTCAGTTACTTCGGACTGGGAATTGTACCGCCGACACCTGACTGGGGTCAGATGATGAATGATGGACAGCAATTTATCATCGCAGGTCAGTACTCACTGATTCTCTACCCGAGTATCGCTGTCGTGCTCACCAGTTTCGGACTCGCTCTGCTCGGCGACGGCTTGGCTCGCACACTGAAAGTGAGAAGATGAGAATGACAGATTCACCGCTTCTTCACGTAGAAGATCTCTGCGTCGATGTAGTGATCGGAGATACCCCTTACCGCGCAATTGACCATTTGTCATTCAGCGTCCGCTCTGGAGAGGCAATGGGCCTGGTCGGTGAGTCTGGATCTGGCAAAAGCCTGACGCTGAGAGCACTACTGGGTCTTCTGCCTGACAACGCCCATGTCACAAAAGGAAGCGTGACTCTCGATGGCGTCGATCTCTTACACGGAGACCGCGGAGGGTACCTCGATAGCATTCGCGGCACAGGGATCTCGATGGTGTTTCAAGAGCCCGCGGTTGCCCTAAACCCGATTGCAACCGTCGGCGAGCAAATCAGCGATGTCCTGCAAGAGCGTGAAAGTCTCAGCAAGTCTGCCAGTCGCCAGAAAGCTATCGAATTGCTCGATAAAGTCGGTATCGTACAGCCCGAGAAACGGGTCGACTCATACCCATTCGAACTCTCTGGCGGTATGAGACAACGCGTAATGATCGCGGCTGCCGTCGCTTGCCACCCCAAAGTTCTGTTATGCGACGAGCCGACCACAGCTCTCGACGTCACTATACAAGCGCAGATCATCGACCTTTTCAACACACTGCGTGCAGAAGACAACATTGCGCTCCTCTACGTGACACACGATCTCGCCGTGGTATCGCAGATTTGTGATTCGATCACCGTACTCTACGGAGGACAAGCCATGGAACATGGCGGTCTAAGACAAGTCTTCAATCAACCTACTCACCCATATACAGCGGCGCTGCTCGAGTCCACTCCACGCCTCGACGGGCCCCGAGGCAGATTGAAGACGATTCCTGGATCGGCTCCTATGCTTACAGACCGCGGAAACGGCTGCCCCTTCGCCGGACGCTGCCAGTTCGCCACTGACATCTGCATGACAGATGCGTTCTATGCCCTACACCCCACTCCGCACCCAACTCAGCAGTCTGCGTGTGTTCGAGTCAATGACCAAGGATCAGTCCTTGAGGAAGAACCGGTCCTGCGATGACACAGCTAGCCAAACAGTGCGCTCGACCGTTGCTGTCGCTGCACGACGTAAGCGTGCGTTTCAGCGTCGGCAGAGGACGTGACAAGGAGGAGGTCACCGCTCTCGATGCCGTCAGCTTCGAGGTGCAACAGGGATCAATTGCAGGGCTCGTGGGGGAATCAGGTTCCGGAAAATCCACCCTGTCACGAGTGGTCGTCGGTTTGCAGACCGAGTACGAAGGTACTCTTGAATTCGATGGCATTCAGCTTTCGCCACGCCGCAAGCGCTCTCAGACACGAGACATCCAAATGGTCTTTCAAGACCCTTACGCCTCGCTAGACCCGAGAATGACCATCGACTCGATGTTATTTGAGCTCTTCTCATTTCATCGAATCGTGCCCCGCAAGGAACAGCGCAGTCAAGCCGAAAGGCTGATGGACCTCGTGCAGTTGCCTAAAAAGCTGCTGGGATCCTATCCATCGTCAATGTCCGGAGGCCAACGACAACGTGTAGCTATCGCTCGTGCTCTGGCGTTGAACCCGCGACTACTAATCGCAGATGAGGCAGTCGCCGCGCTTGATGTCTCCGTGCAGTCAGGCATCATCAACCTGCTGGCTGATCTACGCCGGGAACTCGGGTTGTCAATTCTATTCATTGCCCACGACCTTGCTGTCGTACGTTCGATTTGTGACGAGATTTCTGTGATCTATCACGGTCAGATCGTCGAGAAAGGCCCCACACAGAGAATCTTCGACTCACCTACGAACAGCTACACGCAACAGCTCATTGCGTCCATTCCCAAGTTTGACAGCGATTACGTCATACGGAGAGCAACACCTACCGAGCGCATCGATCTTCCCCTCTAGCAACGTATACACAGCACACGACTAGGAGACCAGAAAATGAAGAAGCGACGTCTAATGATCATCCTCTCCTGCTTAACGGCGGGAGCTATCGTCCTGACAGGTTGTTCTGGAGGCGGAAGCTCCGGATCATCCGATGGGACGCCAGTCAGCGGTGGTGATCTTGTCATGGCGCGAAGCGAAGATCCAGAAGGCCTGCTTCCTGCGCAATCGAACAATAATCCAGATATCTGGACCGAGCAGCAGATCTTCGACACTCTGACGAGAAACAAAGTCGACGGTTCGGGAGTGGAGCCTGGACTAGCCAGCGAATGGTCCGTTTCTGACGATCAACTCACTTGGAAGTTCAAGATACGACCAAACGTCAAATTCTCAAATGGCACAGACCTCACTATTGAAGATGTGGTCTGGTCTCTGAACTACGCTCGTGAAGCTCGAGAAGACAAACTCTGGACCGACCTCTTCACTGCAATCACAGATGTAAAAGCCGCTGGCGATGACACGGTCGAGCTGACCCTGTCACAGCCATGGGCACCTCTGCCAGCTGACCTGGCACTCTTCGCAGCGGCTATCTACCCGGCCAACTTTGGCGGTCAGTCTGAGAAAGACTTCCGTGAGCACCCAATTGGCACCGGCCCATTCAAGCTTGACGAGTGGAAAAAAGGCGAGCATCTCAAACTCGCCAAGAATGAACACTACTGGGAAGATGGGCTCCCGCACTTGGACTCAGTGACGTTCAAGACCGTTTCGGACGACAACACTCGACAGCTGCAGTTGCAGGGGAATCAGGTACAGATCAACGAAGGGCTCGATCCAGCGAGTGTTAAGTCACTCGAAGGCAATAGCAAGATTCAGCTGGGTAAGTTTCAGTCAACAGAAGTCAACTATATTGCACTTAATAGCGCTCGAGAACCATTCAAAGATAGCCACGTCCGCAGAGCACTGACAATGGCACTGGATCGTGACGCAGTGACTCAGAATGTCTATCATGGCGTTGGTAAAACAGCGACAACTTTCCTCTCGGATGGCCTCTGGGGCCACGACCCGAGCATCGAAGCACTGCCATACGACATAGCAAAGGCAAAAGAAGAGCTGAAGCAGTCCTCCTTCCCAGATGGTTTTAAAGCCACTATCTTGGTACAGAGCGGCATGAATGATCGCCAGCAAGTGGCCCAGATCGCGCAGGAAGCGTGGAAGGAACTCGGTGTCCAACTGGATATTCAGGTCATGGATGGAACAGCGATCATGAACCTGCGCCGTTCTGGTGACTACGACATGATGACGTCGTACGTCACAAGTGACATCACTGACCCGGATCAGATGATTAACTTCCTTGTTACCACAGGGAACACGATTAACACAGGGTATAGCAATACCGAGGTTGATCGTCTCGCCCAAGCTGCTGTAAAGACCGATGACCAGAACGAACGCACCCAGCTCTATAGTGATCTCCAGAAACAGGTCACTGAGGATGCTCCGCTCATTCTCACTGCCTACACACCATCACTCTTCGCCATGTCGAGTGCAGTGCACGGCTTCCAAGTTTCTACAGTGGGAACTTACACGCTGAAAGATACCTGGCTTTCCAAGTAGGCCATGGCGCGGGTCGTGAGGGTCATCTGCTGTTGAGGGCCCTCACGACCCGCGCAGGCTTTCGGCTTGGTCGCCGATCCAGCACTGCCGGCCTCTTCTCCTTCACACCTAAGTCGATCGATCGCCACTTAATGAAAGAACCAGGATGTCTTCACCTATCTTCCCCAAGGCCGTCACAGCGGACATAGCGCGAGAAGCACTTACTAACGCGCTGGCAGATCCACGTTTTCGAGCGGCACCTTCCGTGAGCGCAGCCGTCTTTGACACCTCGGGAATTGTCAGCTGGAGTGGATGGGGACTGGCCAAAATGTCTGGCGCTAAGCCCACACGAAAGACGATCTATCGTATCGCATCGATGTCGAAGAGCTTTCTGGCCGCTGCTGCGCTTCAGCTTCAAGAACGTCATCTTCTCTCACTTCAAGACTCGCTTTCTCACGCACTTCCAGAGTTCAGAGACAAGTTTCATCTTGATACATGCGCAGATGATCACTCACTCGCAGACCAGATCACTCTCGAAATGCTTCTGTCTAACCGGTCGGGACTTCCGGAAGACAACCCGTGGGTTGATGATAATCTTGACATTCCTGTATCCGATTTTCTCGCTTTAGTATCGGATAAAGGCTTAAGACTGACGTTCCCTCCCAACATGCTGTATCAGTACTCTAATATAGGCATGTCTCTTGTCGGACGCGCGCTCGAACGTGTGACTGGTCAACCGATCGAACAGTACATTAAAGAGAATATCTTCATCCCACTGGGCCTCACTAACACGTCGTACACAGTACCGGTTTCGAAGACTTCTCACATCGCACACGGGTACCTGTCGTTCGACTCTCAACTAACTTGGGAAGAGGTTCCGTTCATTGAAGGTGGTGCGTTGGGCTGCATCGGCAGCATCTTCTCCACACCTGACGACATCGCACGATGGTCACAGTTTCTCAGCAGCGCGTTTCATGAACAGGATTCTGTCATGAACAAGAGATGGGCCACTGTACTCTCAGCACAGAGCCGTCGTGAGATGCAACGGATTCATACACCAATCCATTCCTCCGATGACCGCCTACTCAGCCGGGATCTTGACAACACAGGATACGGGATGGGTTTGATCGTTGAACAAGACCATCGTCTCGGACGCATCGTGCAACATTCGGGAGGGCTCCCCGGCTTTTCGTCAAATATGCGATGGCACGCGCGCTCGCAGATTGGAACAGTCGTTTTCGCGAACACCGCTGAGTACCCCGCAGCGGAAACTGCCGCATATATTCTGTCCGAAGTATGTGGCAGCATAGGTGTACCTGCAGAGGCGATTCAGCTATGGCCCGAAACAGAAGCGGCCGTAGCAGCTTTTGACCATGCAATTCGGGCAAGAAAAGGCCTCGGATCAACCCCCGTTCCTGTGGCTAGGAATCTGTTTCGAAACCGTCCACTAGAGGTACGTCAGCAGGAGCTCCAAAAACTCGTAGACGAGCTCGGCGGCATCGACCCATTCCAACCGGAGTTATCCCAACGTTGGATTTCAGCAGACTCCAGTGCGTGTGCACGTTGGGCTATTTGGTGTCGCTCCGGAACACTTGTCGGCGAGGTAAATCTTCTCTCTATCGCACCCCATCCCGTACAAGCTCTCCGAATCTGCAAGGCAAACAGTCATGACGCTCTCCAGAATCGACTACCACATCTCATGGACCATGCTCACGTCATCACGACTCAAGTCGTCTGACTACTTGTGGCAGACCATATCCCCTACAGCCCAAACCGCGAGAGCGCGAACCGTGGCATCGGGCGGGCGTCGGCGTTCAACGCATGATCAGCCAGCATCCGCCCCACGGCGGGAGTGAATTTGAAGCCGTGCCCGCTGAAGCCGGCGCCGACCACGATCGGGCCGCGTCGGTCGACGACGAAGTCTTCATCGGGAGTTGTGGTGTACGTGCAGCTCACCGGCACCAGACGATCGGGGTCGGCGCCCGGCAGCCATTCGCGCACGTAGCGCTGCAGCGCAGCCAGCTGTCGGGGTTCGGGCTGATATGAGCGATGATCGGGGTCGACCACCGGCCCGGTGCCATGCCAGCCGGCCTTGACGCCCTCGCCGGGGGTGAGCATGCCGTAGACATCTGAGTACCACCAGTCGGTGCGGTGGTCGCCTGAGGCCGCAAGGTGGTTGAAACCAGGCCAGAGCGTCTGCGTGGCCTCGTCGACGCCGACGAGTGCTGCAGCACCATCGGCTGCGCCGGCTGTGGTCAGGGCGAAGTGGGCCGGTTGCTCTTGCGTGACCCGCAGCGGCGGCAGAGCCACAAGCCCGTCAAGCAGCGGATGCGCCCACGCACCTGCTGTGACGACCAGACTAGGTGCGGAGTAGGTCGCATCATCGGTGCTCACACGAACGGTCTGGCCGTCGGCGGCGACCTCGATCGCGCGCACCGCGGTGTCGTACCGGAACTCGGCGTCGTGTCGGACCGCAGCAGCCTGCAGCGCGGGAATCGCACGGTCGGGGTTCAGTCGGCCGCCGTCAGGCGTGTATGTCACACGAGTGTCGAAGCGGATGCCCGGCCAGCGTTCCTGCGCCTCGTGCGGCGTCAGCGTGGTCGCCGAGAAGCCATGCTGATGCAGCAGCTCGTCGTGGTGCTCGGACTCGCCGGCACCATGGTTGACCAAGCCGACCAAGTCGAGCACGCGGGTGTCGGTCTCGGCTTCGAGCGCACGCCACAGATACCCGGCCTCGGCAACGAGATCGAGGTAGTCGGGCTCGGTGTAGGCGATGTTGAAGTTGCGACTCGCCCCATGCGACGCGCCATGAGCGTGCAGCTGTGCGAAGCGCTCGATCAGCAGCACCGACCTGCCGGCACGGGCGAGCTGCCAGGCGGTCGCCGAGCCCATCGCGCCCCCGCCGATGATGATGTGGTCGTAGCTGGCGTCTGCAGTCATCGAACCAGCCTAGCGAGCTGCGGCGTATGGCCCATCTCAGGCGCGCTGCACAGCGTCGTGCCCGCACGATAGCCTGAACACATGTCTGCCGCCGACCACGCTTTCACGCAATCTGACTCGATGCGCTCCCGCGACATCCGCCTGCCGGGCTTCATCAACCTGCGCGACGTCGGCGGGCTGCCGCTCGCACACGGTGGGCAGACCCGCTCGCAGCGCCTGTATCGCAGCGCGGCGCCGGGCACGCTCAGCCCAGAGGCGTCGCAGTGGCTCGAGGCCAGTCCGATCGACACGGTGGTCGATCTGCGCACCGCCCGCGAGCGCGAGGGTCTGCCCAACGCGTTCGGCATTCGGCGGGCCGTACGCACGCTCAACCTGCCGCTGCTCGAGGGCTCGCTCCAGGCGAGCCTCGCCGGACTGCCCACGCTGCCCGACCTCTACCGCAGCATGCTCGACGACGATGCCGAGGTCTTCGTTGCGATCGCACGTGACGTGGCTGAAGATCGCGGCGCGGTGCTGGTGCACTGCACGGCGGGCAAAGACCGTACCGGCGTGACCGTCGCGCTGCTGCTGCTCGCCGTCGGCGTGCCGCAGGATGCCGTCGTCGCCGACTACGCCGAGACCACCGCGAACCTGGCCGGGCGCTGGCTGCAGGGCACGCTTGCGAAGGTCGAGGCCGCCGGTGCGGTTGTGACGGATGCGTTGCGCACGCTGATCGCCGAAGCCCCGCCCGAAGCGTTGGAGGCTGCGATCGACCACCTCGACACTCGGTATGGCAGTGCGGTCGAATACCTGCTGCGCAACGGACTCACCGATGCCGAGGTTGCGGCGCTGCAGAGCTCGCTGAGCGCCTGAGCCTTGTGGTTCCGGCACGCACCTGCAGCGTTCGCTCCGTCTGTACCTCGTTCGCTCCAGATCGAGCGATCCTGAGCGAACCGTGCCTGCTCCGAGCGATCGCTGCAGGCAGACCAGACCATGCTGTAGCTGCACAGGCGAACAGGCGCATATCATCAGTGCATGGATGCAGTGACCGATCTGCCGAACAGTCTGGAGAACCGCCTCAGAGACCGCCTGGGCGCAGCCGCACTCATGCGACTTCGTGCCGGTGAATCAGTGTTCTGGCCCGACCCCGACGTACTTGCAGCCGACGAGGCACTGGCCCCGGCGCCAACGGCCGCAGAGCTCGCGGCACCAGCGCCTGCTACAGCATCAGCGACAGGAGCAACAGCAGCAACACCTGCCACAGCTGCGGCAGCTGCAGCCGCACGAGCAACATCAGCATCAGCATCAGCATCTTCAGCATCCATGGCAGCACCAACGTCTGCAGCACCTGCGGCATCTCAATACCCCGTGCTCGGCGCCGCAGACATCGCAGATGCGACCGAACGCCTGCGCAGGTTCGCCCCATACCTCGCACTGGTCTTTCCCGAGACCGGGCGAACGCTCGGCATCATCGAGTCTTCGCTGGCAGCGGTGCCGAGCCTGCAGCAGCGGCTCGGCGAGAGCCTGAACCTGTCAGGCGTGTCAGCGGATGCTGCGGCGCCATCACCAGACCGAGCAACGTCAGCCGGACATGCGAGCACGAGCACGGCATCCGTCGGCACGACAGACAGCACCCAGACCAGCAGAGCCCAGCCCAGCAGCACCCAACCCGGCATGTCGCTGCCCGGCACGCCGCTGCCTGGCAACCTGTGGCTGAAGCTCGACAGCCACCTTCCCATCTCGGGTTCGATCAAGGCACGCGGCGGCATCTACGAAGTGCTGCGCCATGCCGAGTCGCTCGCCCTGGACGCCGGTATGATCACCACCCGCGACGACTACCGGCGCTTCGCCGACTCGGCGTTCACCGAGTTCTTCGCGCGCCATTCGGTGTCGGTGGGCTCGACCGGCAACCTGGGGCTCTCGATCGGCATCATGGCAGCGAAGCTCGGGTTCAGCACCACGGTGCACATGTCGGCCGACGCGCGTCAGTGGAAGAAAGACCGGCTGCGCCACGACGGCGTCGAGGTGCTCGAGCACGAGGGCGACTACTCGACGGCTGTGGCCGCCGGCCGCGAGCGCGCGCAGGGCGACCCGCTGGCACACTTCATCGACGACGAGAACTCTCCCAGCCTGTTTCTGGGCTACGCCGTCGCCGCCCACCGTCTCAAAGCGCAGTTCGAGGCGCTCGACGTGGTGATCGACGAGGAGCATCCGCTGTTTCTGCACCTGCCCTGCGGCGTCGGCGGCGGGCCCGGCGGCATCACCTTCGGCGCGAAGCACGCGTTCGGCGACGCCGTGCACTGTGTCTTCGTCGAGCCGGCCCGCAGCCCCAGCATGCTGCTCGGCCTCGCATCCGGCCTCGACGACCAGATCGACGTGCACGCGGTCGGCCTCGACAACGTGACCGCGGCCGACGGGCTCGCCTGTGCCCGCCCCTCCGGCTTTGTCGCCCACACCGTTCGGCATCTGGTCGACGCCTGCGCGACCGTGCCCGATGCGCACATGTTCGAGCTGCTCGCCCTGCTGCACGACAGCGAGGGCATCGACATAGAGCCCTCGTCGACGGTGGGCATCGATTCGTTCGTGCGGCTTGCGTCGCTGCCCGCTGACGATCCGTACCGCCGGCGGATGCGACTGACCGACGAGCGCATGTCTCGCGCCACGCATGTGGCCTGGGCGACCGGCGGCAGCATGGTCCCAGCCGCTGAGATGGCTGCGTACATCGCGCGCGGGCGGTGAGCTGGTCACTTGCGCACAGGCTCATCCGTGAGAATCTGCGCGCGGAGCCTGCTGACCGGGCCAAATCTGCCGCCCGAAAGTACAGAACACGCGACCATCACTCGGTGACGCCCACGCCTTCTGCCGCCTCACTTCCAAACCCGTCACAGCATCCACCGAAAGTACAGAAGCTGTAACCTTCGCGCGCTGATGCCCACGCCTTCTGCACACTCGCACCGAAACCAGCCACAGCATCCACCGAAAGTACAGATTCGGCCCCGCGCAGTGAGTCCCGTGCACGGATCCGCCGGCCACGACACCGTTCCGCTCAGATCAGCTCAATTTCAGCGGAACGGCGCCCGCCTCAGCGGATCCGTGCGCGGGCCGGCCTCCCCCTCGTCAGCTCTCAATGTGACACGACTCTGCGTGGGCGCTCAAACCGAGGCCAGCCTGCCCTCCACGCTCGCCCGCGCCCCGCTACCCCAGCGCGACGACGGGGCCAGAACGCCCCGAAGACACCGCCCGCAGACCGATCGGCACAGCCTCGGCGGCACGAGCCGCAAGCGCCCCGCCCGATGACGCGGATGCTCCCCCGCCGCCCATGACCTGGTCGCGTTGATCGGCGCCCGGCCACACGACCGCCGCCACGTTATCGGTGGGTTCGGGCAGCTGTGCGCCGACCAGCAGAAACCGCTGATCGAGGCTGCTGGCCGAGACGCGGTCGACGACCGCGTTGAGCGCTGCGCCCACCACGATGATCAGGGCGGGATGATCGTCCACCAGCTCCTGCAGCCGGGCGTCGTCCTGCTCTGCCACGGCGAGGTCGACGCGTCGCACAGCGTCGGCCTGCGAACGAACGGCCTCGATCACGGCCGCAGATGCGCTGCGGGCGTCGCCTGCGGCATCCCCCGGAACGACCACGACGACCGAGCCGAACCTCGCCGACGTCGTCGCGAGCGCATCTGGTGCGATCGTCGCGCCGGCGACGTCGACCACGTCTGCCGGGCCGGCTGCGGCGGATGCGGCGTCCGAGCCGGCCTCCGTGGCTTCTGCCGAGAGCGTGGGCGCGGTCGTAGCGCTGAGAGACTGCTCGGGCTGGGCGGAATCCGAGACGCAGCCAGCTGCCGCGCAGGCGATCCCCACGACGAGCGACGTTCCGCTCGCGATCACGGCCAGACGGCGCAACGCCTGTGCCGCCCGCCGCGACGTCGGAACGACCGACGAACGCGAGCGAGCGGCACGGGCCTGCCTCAGGTCGGCGACGGTCATCGCCGAGCCTCGCAGGTCATCGTCATGCGCGGCGACGCCGCACGATCAGGGTGACCGCACCGGCGGCCGCAAGCAGCAGACCGACGGCGAGGGCGGCCCCGGTTGCACCGGTCTGAGCGAGGTGCCCGGGCTGTTCAGCGGCGGGCTGGTCTGCGGCGGGTTGCTCAGCGGATGCAGGAGACTGGTCAGCGGGCGACTGCGGCGCATCGTTCTGCCCCGTACCCTCTTCGCCCGTGCCCTCACCAGGCTCAGGCGTCGGCGTGGCCTTCGCAGCCACTGTCACCGTGCGCTTCGCGGTCGCTGCGTTGTTCGCGGCGTCAGTCACCGTGTAGGTGAGCGTGTAGGCACCGGGAGTCGCGGTGTCGACCGTTCCCTCGACCTTCACCGAGCCGGTCAGGTCGCCATCGCGAACGTCGACGGCGCTGACCCCGTCGAGCGGGTCGAACTCGGCGCCCTGCTCGATCGTGCCGTCAGCCGGCACGGTGAGCGCAGGCGCAGTCGTGTCGACCTTCTGCAGCTTGACCTCGTCGACGACGCTGTTCACCGGCTTGTCGTCACCCTTCTGCTCGCTGCGCAGCGTCTTTACGGTGATCGAGTCGTCGGTCACAGCGATGTGCGAGTAGTTGCGCACCTTCTCCTGGTTCTGCACCGAGGCGTACCAGGCATCGGGCGCGGTGATGTCGTAGTACTTCGAGCCGCTGGCCGAGTTTGCCGTGACATAGAGCACCTCGCCGGGCTTGGCGGTGACCGTGCCCTGCGCTGCGGTCTCGTCGGGGTTCGCTAGCTCGCCGTCCTTGATCAGGTAGGTGCGCGTGTACGAATGATCGTGGCCCTGCAGCACCAGGTCGAAGCCGGCATCAGAGGCGATCGTGGGCAGTGCGGCTCGCAGGTCTTTGATCTGCTTGTCGTTGACGTGAGCTGCGATCGAGTAGATCGAGTGGTGGAACGCGAGCACCTTCCACTTGGCCTTGGCACCCTGTTCTTTCACGACCTGGTCGACGAACTCCTTGTGGCTGGCTGTGTCGCCGTTGTTCGAGTTGAGCACCACGTAGAGCACGTCTTTGTAGATGAACCAGTAGTCGCCGCCCGATGCTGTCGCGCTGGTCGCCTTGCCGTGCTCCTGATCCCAGTTCGGCACCGAGAAGTGCTGCTCGTAGGCTTTCGACCCCACGTCGTGGTTGCCGTTGACCGGCACCAGCGGCACCTGGCGCATCTGCTTCGGCTTCAGGAACGTGTCGTACTCGTCTTCACGCGAGGCGGTGTTGACCTGGTCGCCTGCCGAGAACAGCATCTCGCTGTTCGGGTAGGTCTGCTCGGCGACGTCGACGGTGTCGACCCAGCCCTTCTCGTCGTTCGCAAGATTGCCCGAGGCGCCCACCTGCGGGTCGCCGAAGAAGAGGAACTCATAGTCGCCCGAGAACGCCTTGGTGGCGAAGGTCTCGGTTGCCGCCCAGCCGGTCACATCGCTGCCGACGCGGTAGACGTAGGTCGTGTTCGGCTCGAGCCCGGTGATGGTCGCGTCGTGCGCGAACTCGCCGCTGGTCGTCTTACCCTTGGCGGATGCGGCGATCGTCTTGGCCTTGTCGGCCGGAAACTGATCGCCGGTCACGTCGGCCTGCTTCGCGACCTGCACGGCTTGGTCGGTCGAAGTGGCGGTGTACCAGTTCAGGCGACGCTGCGATTCGTCGTCGCCGACGGTGAGCACCACGTCGGTGGGCGGGGTCGGGTCAACCGGAGCTTCAGGCTGCGCCGGGGCAAGCGACTGCAGATCGAAGTAGACGTCGGAGCTGCTCTTGCGATCCTGGTAGAGCGCCACGGCGATCGTGTTCTCGCCCTCGTGCAGCGCGGTCGACGGCACGCTGAACGTCGCCGGCGCCGGATCGCTCGCCCCGCTGCCGGCATACATCAGATTGCGCTGAGCCTCAGGAGCCTGCTCGACACGTTCGTCCGAGAGCCCGGCGACCTTGGCGCCATTGACGAAGATCTGCGCGCCGTCGTCGTAGAGTGCGGTGCCGGTGAACTCCGTCGCCGACGCGAGCTGCTGCTTCGTGACGTTCACCTTGGTGCGAAAGTGAAAGGTCGGCACGTCGTCTTTGCTGTCGCCGATGTACTGGGTCAGCAGAGTGTTCGCGGTGTGGCCGCCGATGCCGGTCGCAGCGCCGTGCTTCGCACCGAACGAGCCCTTGCCGCTCTTCCACTTCGAGTCGTCGAAGGATGCAGTGGTCCAGCTGAGTCGATCAGCCGAGCCCGCAGCCGGGTCGGTGTTGTTATCTGAGTACTTCCAGGTCGTCGAGGCGGTGCTGAGCAGCGGCTGAACCGCCTCGGCAGCGATGGCCTGCGGCTCGGCTGTCGTGCCGAACGAAGCGCCGACGACGAGCGGAGCACCCACAAGGGCGATGCCGGTCATGATGGCTGTGAGTCTGGTGCGCCGACGGCCGGCGCCCGAATGGGCTCCAGCCGCGGGGAGGGGGACGTTCACGAAGATGACTCCTCTGTTTCAGGGGTTTCGGGGAATGTCGTCTGAACGCTCGCAGCACGATGTCGCAGAAACGAGCATCAGGCCATCCGAAGTGATCAGACTCGGCGACAGTACGGCTCTCAGATGACGCCAAGCCTGATCACAGCTGAACAACAGGTGAAGCCAGCTCAGCTCCTTGCCTCAGGTGACAGAGTCTGCTGCTTCTGCGCAGGCGATGCCGTTCGAGCCAGAGCAGCTCCGCGAAAGCACAGAACCTGCGGAATGACCCCACGAAAGTGCAGAACGTGCCGAATGAGCCAGAGCCGCCCCGCGAAAGCACAGAACCTGCGGCCTTCGCCCGCTGATGCCCGCATATGCTGCCAACTCGGATGCGGACACCCCACACCCACACCCACACCTACACCCGCACCCGCACCCGAAAGTGCAGAAGCTGTGGCATCCACTCGCTGATGCCCACGGCTTCTGCCAACTCGACGAGGAGCACCCTGCGCCTCTCACGCGAGTGCACAGAAGCTGTGGGATAGCCCCTCGAAAGCGCAGAAGCTGTGGCCTTGGCCACAGGGTCACGTGCACCGTTGGGCCGGGAAGTGCACCGTTCCGCTGCAAAGTGCCCATATTCAGCGGAACGGTGCAGTCATCAGCGAATCCGTGCGCAAGTGTTCGTGTGCGATGAAGCCGCACCCGCACCGGCCGCCCACATCTTCGCCGCATTGCCTCTCAGCTGGGCGGCCTGCTACAGGCCCACTCGCAGTCCGGCCGCACTGCGCCTTGGCCAGCTGGAGGCTTGCTACAGGCTTACTCGTGGCCCGGGCGGCCTGCTACAACCCCCTGCACCCCTACTCCTGGTGCGGCTGCCCGGTCGAAGCGGTGGTGCCGCCGTCGACCGTCAGCACTGTGCCCGTGATGTACCTCGCGTCGTCACTGGCCAGAAAAAGCACCGCGGGCGCGATGTCATCCGGCGTGCTCGGCCGCCCCAACGCGATGCGGTTCGTGAACGCCGAGATGTCGCGGCCGTCGGCCCACATATCGGCATTGAGATCGGTCTCGGTGAACGCCGGTGCCACCGCGTTCACGCGCACGCCGCGCTCCCCGTAGTCGAGGGCCAGCGAGCGCACCAGCCCGTTGACGGCGTGCTTCGTCGAGTTGTAGACCGACTGCCCCCAATCTCCGGCAAGACCAGAGACCGATGTGATCGCGATGAAGCTGCCACGCGTCTCGGTCAGCTGCGGCAGTGCCGCCTTCGCCAGGTGGAACACTCCGTCGACGTTCACGCTGAACAGCCTGCGCCAGGCGTCTTCGGCGGTCTCGGCGATGTCTCCTGTCGTATAGATCGCCGCGCAGTTCACCACGACGTCCACACGACCGAAGCGTTCGACGACCGTGTCGATCAGAGTGCGCACGGCATCCGCATCAGAGATGTCAGTGGGGATCGCCACCGCCTGCGAGGCGGGCGCATCGCCCAGCGTCTCTTTCAGCGGCTCGGGTCGGCGACCGACGGCCACCACCGTGGCGCCGTTGCCCAGAAAGGCTCGTGCGATGGCACGCCCCATGCCGCTGCCGGCGCCGGTGACGATCACCACCTTGTCATCGAGTGCGTAACGGTTGACGGTGCTTCCGGTCGCCTGGACGTGTGCGGTCATGCTCACTCCTTCTCGCAGCCCCCTCGTCTACGGCGCAGCGTACCACCCACGGAATCGCCTGCAGCGATCTCGCGCAGTCACGACTAGAATCAGTACTCATTGCAACGACACGGCACAGTATCGGCGTGCAAAGACCAAGTGCAACGATGAGGGAGTATCCAGTCATGTCCAAAGTTCTTTCGGCGCTTCCTGTGGGCGAGCGCGTCGGCATCGCCTTCTCCGGCGGCCTCGACACCTCGTGCGCGGTCGCGTGGATGCGCAGCAAGGGTGCGATCCCCTGCACCTACACCGCTGACATCGGCCAGTACGACGAGCCCGACATCGAGGGCGTCGCAGGTCGCGCGAAGCAGTACGGTGCCGAGATCGCGCGTCACGTGGATGCCAAGCGCGCGCTGGTCGAAGAGGGCTTCGTCGCACTGCAGTGCGGTGCGTTCAACGTGCGCTCGGCCGGCAAGACCTACTTCAACACCACTCCGCTGGGCCGTGCCGTGACCGGCACTCTGCTGGTGCGTGCGATGAAAGAGGACAACGTCGAGATCTGGGGCGACGGGTCCACCTATAAGGGCAACGACATCGAGCGCTTCTACCGCTACGGGCTGATGGCCAACCCGGCGCTGCGCATCTACAAGCCGTGGCTCGACAAGCAGTTCGTCGCCGAGCTCGGCGGTCGCCACGAGATGAGCGAGTGGCTCGTCGCGAACGGCTACCCCTACCGTGACGCCACTGAGAAGGCCTACTCGACCGATGCGAACATCTGGGGCGCGACGCACGAGGCCAAGAAGCTCGAGTTTCTGAACGCCGGCCTCGATACGGTCGAGCCGATCATGGGCGTCGCCGCCTGGCGTGAGGATGTCGAGGTCGTGACCGAAGAGGTGTCGGTGCGTTTCGAGGCCGGTCGCCCAGTGGCGATCAACGGCGTCGAGTTCGACGACCCGGTCGCGCTCGTCTACGAGGCAAACAAGATCGGCGGTCGGCACGGCTTGGGTGTGAGCGACCAGATCGAGAACCGCATCATCGAGGCGAAGTCGCGCGGCATCTACGAGGCGCCCGGCATGGCGCTGCTGTATGTGGCCTACGAACGCCTCGTGAACGCGATTCACAACGAAGACACCATCGAGACATATCACAACGACGGCCGCCGTCTGGGCCGGCTGATGTACGAGGGTCGCTGGCTCGACCCGCAGTCGCTCATGCTGCGCGAGTCGCTGCAGCGCTGGGTCGGCTCGGCGATCACCGGCGAGGTGACGCTGCGTCTGCGTCGCGGCGACGACTACACGATTCTCAACACCGAGGGCCCGAACCTCAGCTACCAGCCCGAGAAGCTCTCGATGGAGCGCACGGCCGGCGCAGCGTTCGACCCTGAGGATCGCATCGGTCAGCTGACTATGCGCAACCTCGACATCGCCGACTCGCGCCAGCGTCTCGAGCAGTATGCACGCCTCGGCCTGGTGCAGGGCGAGACGGCGGCGCTGCTCGGCGAGCTCGAGAACGGCGGCGCCAGCGAGATCGCCAGCAGCGTCGACGGCGTCGACCCCAAGGCCGACAAGCTCGGCCTCTCGGCCGCGTTCGACACCGGCACCGACTGATCTCGCCGCTGCTTTCGGGCAGTGACATCGCTGAACGCCCCGCGGCGCCTCTGCTCATGCAGGCGCCGCGGGGCGTTCAGTGTTTTCAGTGACGGCCTTCGGCGGCACCTCATGCTGGGGCTTTCGTCAGGCCGTGCCGCTCTGTGTCAGTGCTCAGAGAGATACGCATCCAGTCGAGCGAGCAGCGCCTCTCGTCTGCCTTCGTCGACCCAGCTGATCTCGAGTGAGTTGCGTGCCAGCTGCGCCAGATCGTCGCGGGTGAGGTGCTGTTTGTCGGCGAGCGCGACGATGTTGTCGACGACGTAGCCGCCGAAGTAGGCCGGGTCGTCAGAGGCGATCGACACCTTAACGCCGTCGTGCAGCAGCTGTGCGATCTCTGCGCCCTTCATGTCTGCGGTGACGAACGAGTTCGACACGGGGCAGCAGGTGAAGCCGATGCCGCGTTCTTTCGCCTCGGCGACGAGCATCGGGTCTTCGACGATGTTCGTGCCGTGATCGATGCGCTCGACTCCGATGGTGTGCAGCGCTGTGCGAATGTGATCGATCGATCCGACCTGATCGATGTCGCAGTGCATGGTCAGTCGGTAGCCCAGCTCGCGAGCGCGGGCGAACACCTCGGCGAATTTCTCGGGCGGGTTGTCGCGCTCGTCTGAGTCGAGCCCCACGCCGACGATGCGGTCGCGGTACGGAGCCGACGCCGTGAGTGTCTCCATCGCAGACTCTGCCGACAAGTCGCGCAGAAAGCACATGATCAGCGCGGCGTCGACGCCAAGCGAGGGAGCATCCTGCACAGCACGCCAGAGCCCGTCGATGACGGTCTCGAACGCGACCCCGCGGCTGGTGTGTGCCTGCGGGTCGAAGAAGATCTCGGCGTGCACGACGCCGTCGGCGGCAGCGCGGCGCAGGTAGTCCATGGCCAGGTCGTAGAAGTCGTCTTCGGTGACCAGAACGTTCATCGCGGGATAGTAGACGGCCAGAAAGCTGGTCAGATCGTGAAACTCGTAGCTCTCGCGCACCTGCTCGACTGTCGTCTGCCCGATGTCGACCCCGTTGCGCTGCGCGAGACGCAGCTTCAGCTCGGGCTCGAGCGTGCCCTCGATGTGCAGATGCAGTTCGGCCTTCGGCAGGCCGGTGATGAATTCTCGGGTGGATGTCATGGTTCGGTTCTTTCTCTCGGTGCTGTGGCCGGCTCGTCTGAGAGCCTCACGCAGCACTGCCGGTGCGACTCTCGCACGCTGTGCCCCCCCCACGAGCAACCAGTCTAGGTCTAGCCGCCGTACGACGACCTGCTGTCGTCAACCTGAACGAGTGAGATCAACCCACGTCGCGTGGCGCTGTCGTTCATCGCCGCCGACTGGTCATAGAGCGCTCCACCACTCTTCGTTGCTGCGATACCAGTCGACCGTCGCGCGAAGCCCGTCCCCAAAATCGGCGTGATGCGGCTTCCACCCCAGTTCGTCGCACAGTCGGGTGGCGTCAATCGCCAGCCGCTGATCGTGTCCCGCGCGATCTGCGATGTGTTTCACGTGAAACGGAATGCCCCGCTCGCCCAAGATCGTGTGAAGCGTCTCGAGCACCGCAAGATTCGATCGCTGCTCGCCCGCGCTCACGCCGTAGCTCTGCCCGACCCGACCGCGCTCGATGATCGACCAGATCGCTTCGCAGTGGTCGTCGACGTGCAGCCAGTCCCGCACATTGAGGCCGCTGCCGTAGACGACTGCGGGCTCTCCGCGCAGCGCCCGGGTGATCTGCTGCGGAATGAACTTCTCAGGGTGCTGGTACGGACCATAGTTGTTGCTGCAGTTACTGATCGTCGCGCGGATGCCGTACGTGCGCACCCAGGCGCGCACCAGATGGTCGGCACTGGCTTTGGTCGCCGCATATGGGCTCGACGGTCGATAGGGGTCGCCTTCGCGAAACCCCTCTGCTCGTTCGTCAGGGCAAGCGCCTGCCGCCGTCTCAGATCTGCCTGCGGCACTGCTCGGGTTCAGCGGCAGATCACCGTAGACCTCATCGGTCGACACGTGATGCAGACGCACCCCATGACGGCGAACGGCTTCGAGCAGCGTGAACGTGCCGACGATGTTGCTCTGCACGAACGGGGCGGGGTCGGCGATCGAACGGTCGTTATGGCTCTCGGCGGCAAGGTGGATGACCACGTCATCAGCATCTGTCATCTCGCCGACCAGCGTGCTCACCAGCGCAGCGTCCTCGACTCTTCCGCGAACGAAGCGAATGCGCTCACGCACGTCTGCGATCGAGCTCAGGTGCCCCGCGTAGGTCAGGGCGTCGAGCACCGTGATCTCAGCGTCAGGCCGGTGTCTCAGCGTCCAGCGCACGAGGTTGCTGCCGATGAAACCGGCGCCCCCGGTGATCAGTACGTGCATAGTGTCATGCTAGGTGACAGACCTGCACCGTCTTCGTCTTCCCGGCGATGCGCTCAGCCCAGCAGGCGTCGTACAGCACAGACCGAATTCGATTCCGCACATGCTTTGCGGTCGCTGACAGAGACGATCATCAGTGCAGCTTTCGCGTGCACTGTCAGCAAGCGCTGACGGTGTTCAAGAAGGCGGCATGCCCGAATTCAGGAGACATAACTGCTATTCGGACTCCAATGGATTTCCCCTCCAGAGAAGGACTGCACTTTTCCCCCAGGAGTTCCCGGGTCGTCACGCTCATCTGTCGTGGGGTAGCCGAGTCTTCCGGTCTCCCATCCCTGAGCTGCCCAAATGCCTTGGATGGCTCCTTTGGTGATATGCCCACCTGTGCCCGGCGACCAGTGAATCTGGGAACCACTGCGGAAACTCTGGGAAGCACCTCCTGAGAGAGCGCGCTCATCGCTTGAAGGAAAGCCGAGTTCTCCTTGTTCCCAACCAGCTGATTCGTATTTCTGCTGGATAGCCCCTCGCGTTCCGAATGTCCGTCCCGACTCCTGATCCCAGAACAGAGTCGCGGACTCGAAGCGCTGGGAGGCCCCTCCGCGAACAGAGAGCTCATCGCCGACGGGATAGCCGGCATAGGAGTTTTCCCAATTGTTCGTCCCCCAATAGGAGCTGATCGCTCCACGCGTGGCATGTGCGCCAGTTCTCGACGACCAGTGAATCTGCCCCTTCTGGAAACTCTGGAAAACACCACCGTCGCGAAGGCCACCGATCTCGTCGGTCAGGGGGAACCCGAGTTCGCCGCCCTCCCAACCGGTGGCGGCGTACTCATCGAGCACAGCGGCTTTCACCAAATGTGCTTGAGAGGAAGGAGACCAAAACACCGTACCCCCTTCGAAACGTTGTGAGGCTCCGCCCCTCACTGCGAGCTCTTCCCCGATCGGATACCCCAAGGCCCCGAATTCCCACCCGCTGTGGGCCCAATAGTCCTGCACAGCTCCGCGAGTTGCATGCGCGCCGGACTGCGGCGACCAATGCATCTGTCCACGCTGGAAAGGCTGGTATGCACCACGACCGTCTGCAGACTTGGACTCAGTGCCGGTCGGCAGCCCAATTGCTGACCTCACAGATGCCTCTCCCAGATAGGTATCTCGGATCGCTCCAGACACCACGACTGCCCCGGTATCCGGCGACCAGAAAATGGCACCATTCTGAAACGTCTGAAAACGAGCACCTGTGCCATCGACGTCAGTGGCCTCCGCCGACTGTGGAGATCCCAGCCACTGGTTGTCGCGCCATTTCGCTCCGATAGCCCCATAAGGCGCGACGCTCTGAACCGGTGTCATCGTCACATAGTCGACAACATCCGTTCTTGTCTTGAACGCGGCGTTGTGATTGGGCCCGGGAATCCAGCCCGTCTTGTCTTCAAAGACTCTCGAGTCGAAGATCAGCTGCCACGGATAGTCATTCATCATGCGGTTGAAATCAGCGTCCGACAGCCCTAAGCTCGCGGCGGTCGTCTCATACTCCGAATGCGCACTGTATCGAAGAGGCACTGGGACCCCATCGAGGAAGTAGCGAATGGAGTAGCCGTTCCACTCCATACGATAGGTGTGCCATGCACCGGCAATCTGAGCGTCGAGCTGGTTGTAGTTCCGATTTGTGTCAGTGGAAGATTTGCCTTCACAGCCAATGTGCGAGGTGTTCGTCGTAAACTGGCGGCTTGGATCTGAGAACACCTCCATCGTGTCAATCTCGGCGATATCAGACTTATTGATCGTCGGGCTGCAGTACGGCTGATTGTTTCGCACCCAACCGGCGAAGTGCAGCCCGGGGATCGTCCCGTCGCTCATCCGGGCGCGCACTTCCATAGTGAAGGGCCCTTGGGTGCCGTGCGCAGCGCTGTTGTAGATGAAATCTGTGCTCACTCGTCCCGAACTGAACACCGAGCGCTTACCATCCTCGCATGGCTTCTCACTGACGTTCTCGTCACTGAGATCTTCGTCAACTCCGCCGTCCGCATCCACTCGGACACAATGGCGCTTTGTGATCAGCTCGAGTTTGCCGTCCTTCACTTTGACATTTGAGGCGAGGTACACCGTGTTCTGGCCTCGCGGCAGCCCTTTGCCCGCGTTGCGATAGACAGACCAGTCTTTGGCCAGCAGCTCCGAAGGATCGTCGAATCCGTCTCCGGAGGTGAGAGAGTACGTAGGTCGTTTAGGGAAGATATGCTCCCACTCGGTCTTTCCGCTCAGAATCGCTGTCGCTGAAACTGGTCTCGCTTCGACACGAATCCTGACGCCTTCAGAGACTCCGTCAGACTCGGTGTATGTACCGGGTTTTGAGAAGTTCTGAGAGGCATCCTTCGACAGGGGGACATCGCTGTCACCGACATAGATGTAGTACCGAATACCTGAGTCGGACGGAATGTAGACAGAGGAGCCGTCATCACGGAACGTCGGGCCAATCGGGGTCTTCGCGGGGAACACGTGCTCCCACGACGTCACACCAGACAGAATTGACGTAGCGGATACAGGCTTCGCCTCTACCCGAATCGTCTGATCCGCGACCAGACCATCGCTCGATGTGTACGTACCCGGCTTTGCGAAGTCCTGCGACGCGTCTTTCGAAAGCGTCACATGGCTGTCACCGACATAGATGTAGTACCGAACACCTGGGTCGGAAGGAATCGTCAGCGTCGATACGTCATCACGAAACGCCGGTCCACGTGGCGTCAGCACCAACCCGAACTGGTGTTGCCAGCTGCCGAGCACGTCGTCGGAGGTGCCATCGGCGAGCCTTGCCACCACGCTCACATTCGAGCCGCCGGGCATTTCATGTCTGCCTGCATCCGCCTGTGCTCCATTGATGCTGAACTTCACCCCGGCGACATCAGGAATGGTGACAGCGGTCTCTTTGTCGTCAAACGCTGGCGATGAGGCTTCGTCGAAGAACAGATGACGCCAGACGACCGTACCGGAAAGCTGCGGACTCGATCCTGCAGCCCTCGCTTCAACGCGCACGACCTGCCCTGGCACGACACCATCGGCAAGTGAGTACGTGCCTGGTTTCGAGTACGGCAGACCGTCTTTCACCACAGGCTGTGTGTCATTCCCGACGTAGATGTAATAGCGCACACCCGCATCCGACGGGATATAGACAGCAGAGATATCGTCACGGAACGTCGGACCCTTGGGGGTGACAGTCGGGACGGCAGCTGGGAACGCATGCTCCCAAGACCGGATGACTTCACCTTCTGCTGAGAACCGAGCTGCTACATCGACCGATTCGCCAGAGGCGTACTGATGGGTTCCAGGTTCGATGACATTCCCACCGACGGTGAACACGATGCCTGAAACCTCAGGAATCGTGATCTTGGCCTGCGCATCATCGAATACCGGGGCTTGGCCATCGGAGAAGAAATGCGTCTTCCAAGTGCTCTGCCCCACCACGAGATCCTGCGAGCTCGCGGGCTTCGCTGAGACTGCGACGTCAGCTCCGTTCGACAATCCGTCTGCGGCAGAATACGTGCCCGGTTTGGAGTAGTCGAGCCCGTCCTTTGCCACGAGCGACTTCTCTTCACCGACATGAATGTAGTAGCGAACTCCAGACTGGCCATAGGGAATCCTGACAGTCAGCGCAGAGGCGTTGAATTCAGGTGCCTCAGGTGTGCGAAGAGTCGGGAACTTGTGCGTCCACACCCCCACTTCGTCATTGCTCTGCGTCGAGCGCGCAGTGACAGTCGCTGTCTGCCCCTGTTGCCCAGAGACAGTGCCTGATGCATCGGTGCCGTTGACGGCGAAGGTCGCCCCGGGCAGCTGCGGCAGTGTGATCGTGGTGTTCTCGTCAGAGAACTGAGGGGCTTGGTCGGCGGTGACGAGAGCATGAGACCATGTGAGAGTACCTGTGAGAACAGTACTCGACCCTGCGGATCGAGCCTCAACCCGGATGACTGCGTTCGCAGTCACTCCATCTTCAGACGTGTATGTGCCTGGCTTCGAGTATGCCAGGCCCTCTTTCACCACCGGCTGTTGGCTCTCGCCAACATAGATGTAATAGCGCACGCCGGCATCCGAGGGGATATAGACAGAGACAGCCGACCCCTCATCACGAAATGTCGGCCCCTTCGGAGTGACGGCACCCGCTGCAACCGCATTTGCACCCGAGGGCGTGGCAGCTGCGGGCAATGGCCCCTGCGTCACCACAAGCGCGAGAAGCGTGATGACTGCCGAAAGTGAAAAGAGCGCTGTTCTCAGCGTCTGCGAAGCATGATTCTTCCCCATCGACACAGTATATCCACAGGGTCTCTGGTCTCCTCTAGTGGGATCCAGCCAAGGAGGTCATGTTCAACGACGGTGCGCGGCGACCCACCAGACATGAAGCAGCAGCCAGACCACCGCAGCGACGACGATCGCCGAGGCAAACCCTGCGATTGCGAGGTCGAGGCCGCCCAGCAGCACGCCTGCGATCGGCAGCGCAAACTGCAGCGCGGTCTGTGACAGACGCCCGATCAGCAGCAGCCGCGGGGTGAAGTGTCCGCGAGCCACGAGATAGGCGAAGTAGGCGAAGGCGTTGCCGAAGACGTAGAGCGCGGCAGGCAGCGCATAGTGCGCGACGTCGCCGAGCACACTGTGAAAGACGCCGAGCCTATTGATGATCGCAAGCACGGCATACGCGGCACCGGCGAGCGCTCCCCCGCCGACGGTCACGCCGCCGAGCACACGCCAGTTCAGAAACTCTCGTGAGCTGAGTCCAGAGATCTTCGGACGCACAGGGTCTAGCAGCAGCTGCACGGGGGTGCCGACGCTGGTCAGCGCCCGGTAGATGCCGAACTGACCGAGGTTGAGCCAGAAGAGCAGGGTCAGCGGCGCGAAGCTGCCGCCTGCGTCGAGCAGAATGGTGTCGCCGAGCAACGGCAGGGCCTCGCGTCGGTGGTCGCGAATCCAGCGTCCGGCGCCTCGTGGCGAACCGACTGCGAACGGGGCGAGAGCGATGAGTCCGGCAAGACCACCAGCTGCCCATCCGCAGAGCACCCATTCCAAAGCCGTGTCCTGGATGCCGCGAGCGAGCACGACGACAACGACTCCGAGAAAGCACACCGCAGTCAGCAGGTCTGAGACGATCACCCGTTTCAAGGTGACAGCCGATTTCATCGCCTCGAAGCGAAGTGCCACACGCAGCAGGCTCGCACCGACCGCGACGAACACCACGGCCCAGAGCAGTGGCTGCTCACCGAGGATCATCGCGATGATCGCACCCGCCACCGCGCCGATCAGTGCGATCGTGGTCTGAGCGCCACGAAAGTGCTCGTCGTCCACCGACCCGCCGCGGCCTTCGACGCGCAGTCGCACGTCACTCGTCGTCGACAGCATGGTCGACCACATGATGATGAAGGCCATGTAGATGATGCTGAAGCGGCCGGACTGCTCGGCGCTGAAGACCAGAAAGGGCACCAGAGGCACCAGGGCGATGCTGAGAGCTCCGGTCACAGAGCTGATGAGAAAGCGGGTCTTCATCGATTCGAGTCGTCTTTCGGGTTGTCGCCGTTCTCATCGTGCATCTGCGTCGGGAGGCGTTCAATGCATGACTTCGGCGCATCGGAGGATGCGGTGCTCCCGCTGTCATCAGGTTGGTCGTCAGATGCCTGTGACGTAGCGATCGCGCCCTCAAGAATGGCACACCGCAGACGCAGTAGTGCGACCTCTTCGGCCAGACGCCGCGTGCGCTCTTCCGTTCGTGAAGACTCCCAGGAGAGATGCACGAGAATGCCGGCCAACAACGCGAGTGTGACGGCGAACAGCAGGTTCGCCGGCACCTGCACTCCCACAATCTCTGCGGCCCTGAACAGCAGGCGCGGAAAGAAGAGCAGCACAAGCGTGACCGTGCAGAGCAGCAGCCAGAGAATGGCGTACTTCTCTTTGAGCTGGCGTCGGCGCACGAGCTGAATGATCGTGAAGAAGCCGACCAGAAAGAAGAGTATTGCGAGAACTCTCATTTGAACACCGACGCTCTCTGCACGATATCTGCCGGAGGCCGATGGTCTCGCCCCCTGATCAGCGCAAAGAGCAGCGCGATCATCGATCTGCCCAGCGACCAAGCGGCAGCCAGTGGCGAATGGCTCGGCCGGCCGCCCTGTCGTGGGCGCATGCCGACCGGCACCTGAGCGACTGAGCAGCCTGAACGAACAGCTGCGACCAGCGAGTCGATCGTGTCACCGAGGTACTCGGCCGGATACTGCCGAACATACTGATCGATCGCCCGTCGATTCGCAGCACGAAAGCCCGAGGTCACATCGGTCAGCTTCGTTCGGGCAACGCGAGACAGTGACGCCGCAAGCATTCGCATCGCCCAACGGCGAGGGCCTCGCACCTGGTAGTCGCCGACCGTGGAGAATCGCGCGCCGATCACGATGTCAGCCCCTCCCTGGTTCAGCCGTTCGAGAAGCTTGGCGATGTCGGCAGGGTTGTGCTGTCCGTCGGCATCGACCTGCACCGCTCGGGTAAACCCCCAGCGTTGGGCAAACGTGAACCCGGCACGCATCGCGGCGCCGACGCCCATGTTGTACGGCATCTGCAGCACGATCGCGCCGGCCTCTCGTGCAAGGCGTGCGGTTGAGTCGGTCGAGCCGTCGTCGACGACCAGCAGAGTGCAGGCCGGTCCGTTCTCCAACACGTCCCGCACGGTACCGCCGATCACCTCTGCCTCGTTCCACGCGGGCATGACGACGAGCGGCAGTCGCTCATTCAGAACCCGCATCGGCGATGGCACAGTCTCGGTTCTCGTCAGTCTTGAGAGACGAAGTCGTTGAGCCAGGTGCGGAAGGCGGGCCCGAGATCATCGCGCTCGCTGGCCAGCGTGACCACGGTCTTCAGATACTCGAGCTTGTCACCCGTATCAAACCGACGACCACGGAACACCACACCCAACACCGGGCCGGCAATCGACTCATCCGCCGCCAACGTCTCCAACGCATCCGTCAGCTGAATCTCATTACCCCGACCCGGAGCCGTGCGCGCCAACACATCGAACACACCCGGCTGCAACACATACCGACCAATCACCGCAAGATTCGACGGCGACGTCCCCGGCTCCGGCTTCTCCACCAGACCCGTGATCCGCACCACACCATCCTCACCCGTCGCCTCAACCTCAGCCACACCATACAAATGCGTACGATCAGCCGGCACCTCCAACAACGCCACCACCGACGCCCCCCGCGCAGCCTGCACATCCAACATCCGGCTCAGCAAATCCTCATCAGCATCGATCAGGTCATCACCCAACAACACCGCGAACGGCTCATCCCCCACATGCTCACGCCCACACAACACCGCATGCCCCAAACCACGCGGCACACCCTGACGCACCGAATGCACATCAGCCACACCAGTCGCCTCACGCACCGACGCCAACAAAGCATCCTTGCCATCAGCAGCCAGACGAGACTCCAAATACGGCGCCGCATCAAAATGATCCTCGATCGCACCCTTACCCGACCCCGTCACCAACAACACATCAGAAAGCCCCGCACCCGAAGCCTCCTCCAACACATACTGAATCGCCGGACGATCAACCACCGGCAGCATCTCCTTCGGCACCGCCTTCGTCGCCGGCAAAAAACGCGTCCCCAAACCCGCAACCGGCACCACCGCCTTCACCGCACGCTGAGAGATTTTGTCGCCAGAGAAATCAGTCATAGGGTCGAGTCTACTCATCTCGACTAGACTGACTCGCTGCAGCACCAGGGCGACTCTGCGCTGGTTCCCGAAAAGAGAAGGATGCGATTTGTCCGCTGACCTCTACGCGGGCATGACCCAGCCCGGCCGCGGGCATGGCCTGCTCGACGTGTTTCACCGCAGATATCTGCTCAGTCTGCTCGTGCGCAAAGACGTGCAGATTCGCTACCGCGGTTCGGTGCTCGGGTGGTTCTGGTCGTTCCTGAAGCCGGCTGCCCAATTCGTGGTCTACTACGTCGCGATGGGTCAGTTTCTCGGTCTGAACCGAGGCATGGAGAACTTCGCCATCTATCTGTTCTCGGGCCTTGTCATCGTTAACCTGTTCAACGAAGCGTTCGGCAACGGCACGCGTTCGATCGTCGAAAACGCTGCCCTCGTCAAGAAGATCTATCTGCCACGAGAACTGTTTCCGGTCTCTTCCGGGTTCATTGCGTTGGTGAATTTTCTTCCACAGGTCGTCGTTCTGCTCATCGTGTGCCTGTTCTTCGGCTGGCACCCCAACCTCAGCCAGATCATCGCCATGCTGTTCGGCATCGTCATCATCTTCGTACTCGCCCTCGGGCTCTCACTGCTGTTCGGCGCGATCAACGTCAGCCTGCGTGACGCCGAGAGCATCGTCGAGATGATTCTGATGTTCACGACTTGGCTTTCGCCGGTGCTCTACACGCTCACACTGGTGCATGAGACGACGACGCCTTTGATCTATTTCATCTACCAGCTCAACCCCATCACGGCCGCAGTCAATCTCTTCCATTTCGCATTCTGGGCACCGACGATCACCTCGCCAACACCTGAGAACGTGCTGCCCTTCGTCGGTGAGCATGTGATGCAGTACGGGGTCTACGGATTGGTCATCGCCTTCGCCTTCTTGGCTGTCGGCCAGCTGGTGTTCCGTCATCTGGAGAAGAACTTTGCACAAGACCTCTGAAGACACAGCTCTGAGCACGAACCCCGCGATCGTGCTCGACCACGTCACCAAGGAATTTCATCTGAGGCACACGCACTCGATGAAAGAGACCGCGATGGCGTGGATCAAGCGCAAGCCGATCGCCGACGACTTTCAGGCTCTGAACGACGTCTCGTTCACCATCAACGAGGGTGAGTCTGTCGCACTTCTCGGGCTCAACGGCTCCGGCAAGTCCACCTCGCTGAAGCTGGTGAGCGGTGTGCTGCTGCCGACGAACGGTCAAGTGCTGACCCGCGGCCGAGTGGCTGGGCTCATCGAGGTCGGCGCTGGCTTTCATCCCGACCTCTCGGGGAGGGAGAATGTGTTCCTCAACGCAGCCATTCTGGGAATGAGTCATGAGGAGACCGAGGCTCGCTTCGATGACATCGTGGCGTTCTCCGAGATCGGGCAGTTCATCGACACCGAGGTGAAGCACTATTCCTCTGGCATGTTCGTCCGTTTGGCATTCGCCGTGGCCATCCACACCGAGATGGACACTCTGTTGGTCGACGAGGTGCTCAGCGTCGGTGACGAACCTTTTCAGAAGAAGTGCTTCGCCAAGATCACGGAGCTGCAGCAGCAGGGCAAGACGCTGATGGTCGTTAGCCACGATTTGGAGTCAGTGAAGAAAGTCTGTCAGCGGGGAATCCTGCTGAAGCAGGGACAGCTCATCTTCGACGGACCTGTCGAAGAGACAATTTCGGCGCTCAGAGCAGGCTGATCCCGGTCATGGATAACGTGTCGTGGTGGGCGATCGCGTCGGCCTTGGCCGCCGGATGTCTCGGGCTCAGCGTCCCCGGCCTTCTGGCTACATTGCCGCTACGGCTGCGCCCGCTGCCCCGTCTGGCTCTGGCGGCACCTGCTTCTCTGGCGCTCATCGGATGCGTAGGCGTCATCGATGGCCTCCTCCATCTGCGATTCCACTGGTCTCACGTTCTCATCGCAGCGGCAGTCATCGCTGCGGTGCTGTGGCCCATCCGAGAGAAGAGACCTCATTGGAGCCGTCCTCGTCTCAGCGCACTTCTCCCGGTCACAGCTTGGGCAGTGTCATCCGTCGCCTTTGCATTGGTACTGCTGCATCAAGTGCCGTCGTTCGACCTGTTCTCGCAGAGCTATGACAACCTCTTCCACCTCAATGCGACACAGTCGATTCTCGAGACGGGCAATGCCTCCTCACTGCAGCTGCGCACCCTGATCAACACCGACCGCACGATCAGCACTTATCCGGCAGGCTGGCACACGGCTGCCGCGATGATCTGTCAGATCACAGGCGTGAGCATCGGCGTCGCGTTCAACGCTTTGGCGATCGCCGTCGTCTCAGTCGCCTGGCTGCCCGGCATCGCCTGGCTGACCAGCCTGGTCGTCGCCCAGCGTCAGCGCACGGCGGGTCTCTGCGCATCCCTGCTGCTCGGCACAGCTTTCGGCTTCTTCCCGTACGCTCTGCTGATCTGGGGTGTGCTGTACCCGACGTTTCTTGCGTACGCCCTCTTTCCCAGCGGCCTCGCGCTGGCCATGCTGCTCGCGCACGTCTGGCTGCCCCGTTGGGCCCCAGCCGTCAGCGATCAGGTACGTCCCTGGGCTTGGAACGACCGGTGGATGCTGCTGGGACTCGCCGCAGTCTGGTGGCTGGGCGCATTCTTCACGCACCCCCGATCTCTCGTCAGCATGGTGCTGCTGATCGTGCCGCTGGTGCTGTGGATATGTGCTCGCGCGATTGCCGTCGCCTGGAAGGCAGGCGGGGCCAGGCGACGTCGGATGCTGTGGTGGCTCGGTGGGGCGTTCGCGTTCGTCTCCGTTGCCGCGGTCGCTGCCGTCCTTGTGGTTTTCCGAGTCTTCCACGTTGCGTCACGACCCGTCGGCGACCATCTGAACGGGCCTCAGGCTCAAGCTGTGCAGACCGTCTGGGACGGGTTGTGGCAGGTGCTCACCCAGAATGCCTTGGTCGGTTTGGGCCTCGATATGACTGGCCCGCTGATAATTCTCGCCATCGTCGTTCTGACAGGCCTCGTCATTGCCTTTCGCAGGTCTGATCTCAGGTGGATGATCGTCGCCTACGCCCTCATTGCCGTGCTCTTCGCGATTGCCGCGGGATCGAACTCCGACATGACGAAGATTCTGACCGGCCTCTGGTACAAAGATCGCTATCGGCTCTCCGCACTCTTGCCACTTCTCGGCGTGCCGCTGGCGACGCTTGCTGTGCTCCGCATCGCCGCGCTGACTCGTTGGCCGCGAGTTGTGGCACTCGGGAGTGCCACAATCGTCGCTGCGTCAGGCTGGGTGGGCCTGTGGGCCCCGGTCGGAGCAGCCGCCGCTCATGAGTACCGTCTTGAGAACGTGAAGACAACGGATTTCGTTGATGCCCGGCAGATCGCCTTCATGCGGCAGGTCGCCGACGTCGTGCCCGCAGATCAGTTGCTTCTCGGGGATCCATGGGACGGATCAGGGCTGTCGTGGCTCTATGCTGACAGACGCCCGGTCTTCCCGCATCTCAACGGCCAATGGGATCCGGATCGCCTGCTCATCGCCCAGCACCTCGATCAGATTGAGTCGGATCCTGCCGTCTGCACCGCCCTTCGGCATTTGAACGTGCACTACCTGCTCGTGTCCACCGGCGAGTTCGACGGCGGTGACCCTTCTGGCAACAAATTCGCCGCGATCGATACAGCTGTGAGCCAAGGTCTCTTCACGCCTGTGCTGAGCGACGGCGAGTCGGCGCTGCTGCGCATAGACCAGTGCTCATGACACTCCGCGCGTGCGAAGCACAGTGCAGTTATCCGTTCCACAACCTGCACCGCCCCAAACAGTAGAGTGGAAAGCGTGTTTTCCCACCTGCGTCTGCCCAAGACACTTGCCATCACCGCTTCAGCAACGGCTGTCGCCGCGCTCGGGTTGCTGACCACCGCGTGCGCCCATACTGACGCGAACATGGCAAATTCTCCGTCAAGCCCTGCTGCTTCGCCCTCAGCCTCGACCTCTGTGTCTGCGACGCCTTCTTCAGATGCCATGCCGAACAGTGAGAACAGCCCGTCGGCTTCACCACAGGGCTCTGGGACAGCGCACGAGCAGGACAACGACCCTGGTGACGGCGTAGCCCGAGACACACCAGCGCCGGCACCGTCGCAGACAGCGCAAGACGGACGCGCCAAAGTCTCCGTCATTCTGACGCGGTGGAGCACATCGCGCCCCTTCGAAGTGGGCGGGTTGATCACTGATATCGCTGAACAGGGCGGCACCTGCACCCTCACCGTCGCACGAGGCGAGACTTCGCTGCGGGCGTCAGGCTCAGGAGCAGCGGGGCCAAACGGTGTGAACTGTGGTGACGGCCTGAGCATCGACGATGCCGCCCTGAGCGCAGGAACGTGGAACGTCACCCTCAGCTATTCGTCGTCGGCATATGTCGGCACTTCGGCCACGCAGGAGGTCACTCTGTCATGATCCGCGTTCTCAAAACGTCTTTTGCCGCCTTGGCGACCATGGCTGTGGTCGCCGCTGCGCTCACGCTCGCTCCAGCAGCATCTGACGAGGCCCAGGCCGCCAGCGCGTGGGATTTCGATGCCGGCTACATCATTTCAGACGCCAACTTCTACGACTCCAACTCCATGACTGCGGGCGACGTGCAGAGTTTTCTCAACGCTCGGGTTCCGAACTGTGAAGCATGGCGCGACAGCAACCCGCGCGACGTCACGTGTCTGAAGGACTACTCGACGCAAACGACAGCCAAACCTGCTGACACCTACTGCTCTGGATACCCATCTCAACGACAGACCGCCGCCCAGATCATCGACGGAGTCGCTCGCAGTTGTGGCATCAGCCAGAAGGTGCTCCTGGTCACCCTGCAGAAAGAGAACGCACTCGTCAATCACACGTGGCCGAGCTCATGGCGCTATCAGACAGCCATGGGTTACGGCTGTCCGGACAATGCTGCCTGCGATACGCAGTACTTTGGCCTGTTCAACCAGATCTACCGAGCAGCATGGCAGTTCAAGTACTACGCCGCACACCCGAATTCCTATGCCTACCGGGCCGGCCAGAACAACTATGTGCAGTGGAACCCCAACGCCGCCTGCGGCGGCAGTACCGTCTACATTCGCAATCAGGCGACTGCCTCGCTGTACATCTACACCCCGTATCAGCCGAACAATGCTGCGAAGAACGCCGGCTACGGTTCTGGCGACGACTGCTCGAGCTATGGCAACCGCAATTTCTTTCTCTGGTACAGCGACTGGTTCGGCAGTCCGACTGGTTACGCCACGTCCGGAGCCATCGGCGCAAAGTACACCGCGCTTGGTCGTGAGCGAAGCTATTTGGGCCCCGCCGTATCTGCTGAAGGCTCAGGGCTGCGTGGAGGCGGTGCGTATCAAGTCTTCGTTGGCGGTCAGATTCACTGGTCGCCAGCTACCGGTGCGCATGCGACCAAGGGCGGCAGCGCCATTCAGTCTTTCTGGGCAGGCCTCAACTGGGAGAATGGCCCTCTTGGCTATCCAGCCTCCGATGAGATCGTAGGGCTCAGGGGCAACGGAGCCTCACAGGTATTTCAGAACGGACAGGTACATTGGTCGCCGCAAACCCCTGCGCGCATGACTCGCGGGGCGATTCAGGACCGCTGGGCCAGCAGCGGGTGGGAGTCAGGCCAAGTGGGCTATCCTGTGAGCAACGAAACAACTGGTCTGAAAGACGGTGGAGCCACTCAGCAGTTCCAGTACGGCAGGATCACCTGGAGCCCTCAAACCGGAACTTGGATTACACGAGGTGCCATCGGTGACTTGTGGGTAGAAATCGGCCGAGAAGAGAGCACACTCAGGTATCCGACGTCACCTGAGTACACGAATCTCTCCAACGCAGGATCGGCGCAGGTCTATCAAGGCGGCCAGGTCCACTGGTCCCCAACGACCGGCGCACACTTGACTCGCGGGGCTATTCTCACAGCATGGGCTGGCAGCGGTTATGAGCGGGGTCTTCTCGGCTACCCCGTAGCGGAAGAGCAGACAGGCCTCACCGCCGGAGGTGCGCTCCAACGCTTCCAGAACGGTCTGTACACCTGGTCGCCACAGTCTGGTGCGCACAGCGTGCACGGAGGAATCGGTGACGCGTGGGCCGCTGCCGGTGGAACGCAGGGGAAATTGGGGTACCCCGTGTCGGAAGAAACATCCTCACCGAGCGGCGCCCGTCAGCAGTTCCAGAACGGTTCTATCTCGTGGAACGCCACAAACAACACCACCAGCATCGCCTTGTCTTAGGCAGTCAGCTCGAACGAAGCTCGCGTTGGCGAGCTGGGCCGCCATGCTCACGACTCGAGGAGTCGCTCAGACTCCCATTCGATACCGAATGATGAATGTGACGACTGCTGACAAGATCGATACCGCACAGCATCCGATCACCCATACTCTCCAACTCTTGCGGGTGTCTACGAATCTCTGCCAGCCACCCCCCGATCCTGAGGCTGGGAGCGCCAACTTCGCAGGAACTGCAGTTGCGAGGAGCACGATTCCCAGGACGAAGAAGGGGTATAGGTACCTCCCTTGAACACCTTCGACGAAATTGCGCCCCAAGACAGTGAAATTCAGGTAGAGCGTTCCAACGATGGCGCCCAAGGATACAAGAACTATGACGGATGTCGCCCAGCGGGCAAGCCGCAGATTCTTCTGGGGCAAGAATAGATTCGCGACAAGCGTGAGTGCGATGAGTGACGCGATCGGCGTGACGATTGATGCTGCAAGAGTTCCACCGTGGAAGTACCCCATCTGGCCGAACGCCTGTGTGAACCAATCATTTCCGTCCATGAAGAACGTTCTGATCACGCTGTTCACAAAATACAGAGGGTCATGGAGGACTCCCTGAAGTTGTTCGTTCGGCAGCACCTGATACCGGTCTTCCCTGACTCGCATCCACCCCATTCCGTAACCGGCCGTACCGGTCATCTTGTACCAGAAGGCGAAGAGCACAAGGGCTGCAGCCGTCACGCTCACACGGAGCCAAATCCGTATGCTCTTCACGAGGAGGAGCAGAGGAACAAGCAACACGTACGTTGGCTTCATCAGCGGAAGAGCCAGTGCGGCAATGAGCAACACAACGAGCTGAGACTTCACCAGCCGCTGCTTCAAGAAAATGTCCAGCGCAGCGATCGAGCTAAACGCAACGACCACAACGTTGGTGAGAGTGTCTGCGGAGACAATGCTCGCTTGGAACAGACCAACAGGCACGAGTGCGACCACCGCAATTAGCCACTGCATATTTCGGTTGCGCACCAAGGCGATCACGAGCGCTGTCAACACCAGATAGGCGACTCCGCCGAACAGCCGCATGAGCACGATTGACGTGAGCACGCTAAAACCACAGCCCCAGGACAATCCATAGGCGAGCAATGCGGGCAGGTATGGTACCGGCGAGTACACCTCAGTATTCGGGATGTTGACCGGCACAGTGCCTTCTTGTGCATTGAGGGCCTCATAGTAGGCGCTTGTGACTGTAAAGTCAGGGGCCTGTGGCAGTGTATGCAGAGCATGATGCAGCTGTTTTGGAACTTCACCCCCCCAAAGAGGCATCCCCTCAGCCTCTCCGTACTGATGCGGGAGAATCCAGCCATTCGCGATACCCGCCACGCGGTAGATATGGTTCACCTCGTCCGGACCTGTTCCCGCTGGTGACAAGATGGCAAAAGCCAGGATGGAACAAGCCCCCATGATGAGGAACACCGCCATCGGGCTCGCTGTCAGCGCCCAAGCACGTACGATGAGCCCTTGAATCATCGTCTTCCGGGTGGATACCACGGTTCAACTCCTGTCAGAAGATTTGCAATCGCCCCAAGGTCTGGCAGCACGGCAAATCCTACCGTCTCAGCGGCGCGACATGCGGCCGACGGGCAGCGGCTATACTATATCTGCCGTATAAACACACGAAACCAAGGATTGAATCTGCATGGAATCACAGGAAGTGCCGCTAGACGTTTCTGGTTTCTCGATTGCAGCGATTGTTCCCTGCCACAATGAAGAGGCAGCGATCCGTAAGGTCGTGCTGGATCTCAAGGCTGCAGTCCCAACCATGGACATCTACGTCTATGACAACAGAAGCACAGACAACACCGCTGAAATCGCTGCGGAAGCCGGAGCGATTGTGCGTCATGAGTACACCAAAGGCAAGGGGAACGTCGTACGCCGGGCCTTTGCAGACATCGACGCAGACATTTATGTGCTTATTGACGGTGACGACACATATGGAACCGATGCACTGCCAAGCATGATTCAAACCCTACTTTCAGGCCCCTATGATCACGTGCTCGGAGTCCGCAAAGAGACCACTCAATCCGCATATAGGTCAGGACATTCCTTCGGTAACCGTGCCTTTAACTGGCTTGTGAGCAGCCTTTTCAAGAGCCAAGTCACCGACATGCTGAGTGGTTACCGCGTTTTCTCACGACGCTTCGTGAAGTCATTCCCGGCTGTGTCCAAAGAGTTCGAGATAGAGACGGAGCTCACCGTTCACTACCTCAGTCTGCGTATTCCGCATGTTGAGGTTCCAGTTGGATTCAAGGATCGAGCCGAAGGCACCGAGAGCAAACTCCACACGTTCAGAGATGGTTTCAAAATCCTCCGGCTCATCACAGACCTGGTTCGACATGAGCGCCCAATGGCCTTTCACGGATTGTTGGGGGCCCTTGTTGCACTGGTAGGGGTCGCACTAGGCGTTCCAATCCTGAACGAATTCATGGAGACTGGCCTGGTTCCGAGACTTCCGACGGCTGTACTCGCTTCGTCTCTCGCGACTCTAGGAGTTATGATCTGGACCGTCGGCTTGGTCTTGGATGGGATTACACGGAATCGCCACGAGAACGCTCGCCTCGTTTATCTCGCTTTGCCCAGCGTTGAACCGCGCGTTCAAGAGTCTGAGTGACCACACATACAGATAGCGCAGAACACTCAATAGTGCGTTCGCACAAACTCTATGTCGAGGAGACACGGTAAGCCACGTGTCTCCTCGACATATTTCAGCACCCTCCCACTACCAGTAGTGAACTACTTCTGCTTGTGCCCGGGCTCTGTAACTGCATTACGTTCAAAGGTCTCTTCCCACGCGTGAACAGAGGTGAAGGCGTGATGCTCACGGGCGTACTGTTCCGACAGCTCATCCCAGCGCCCCACTAGCTCTCTGTGCAGTTTGACGGACAGCGCCAAGAGCCGACGGAACGTTTCCGGATCACGACGATACACACTGGCACCGTTACCGTCAGAGGCTGACACCAGCGAGCTGTCACTGGCAGCGATGCGCCACCATTTTGCATCTGCAGCAGAGATTCGGCTCTCTGGATGGCTGGTGCTGGGCTTTCCCTTCACCAGATTCTTGAGCATGGCAGACCCAGCCATGCTCAGCCACTCCATACGATTCTTCGGGTCTCCAGTTGTGCGCCCTCGGCGCGCAGGTCGAGCTTGGCTGACCTCGGGATAATCTGAGACATGCTTGATGAGCTGGCCGTCAGAGTACTTCTGTCGCAGCTTTCTGGCATCGGCTGCTCTGTGGCCGATCGTCTCGTGGAGATGCTGCGGGCCTTTCAGAAGATCCTGCAGGGCAAGGATGCGCAGGGCGACCGCAGAGTACTGTTGCGCCAACAGATGCTTCACATCAGTTGCGAAGCTCTCTGCAGGCAGCGAGCCTCCATGTTTGTAGCGGGAGTAGACCATGGCTGCGACCCACCTATTGCGCTGGTGGAAGTACGCTTGCCAGTCCAGCCGGTCGTCCTTCTCCACGAAGGGCATATGCCAGACGCCGACACCAGGCAGGGTCACCGTCGAAAATCCTTGTCGATCTGCACGCACGCCGTACTCGACATCGTCCCACTTGATGAACACCGGCAGAGAAAGGCCGATCTCACGGATGACGTCAGTGGGGATCAGACACATCCACCAGCCGTTGTATCCAACGTCGATGCGTCGGTGAAGACCCGGCGTAGTGCGCAGATCGTTCTGAGCGAAGTCGAAGTCGACGAGGTCTTCATTCACAGGACCATAACGGAATGGGTACTCTTTGACATACTCTCCGAAGTTCTGCACCTTTGACTTCTCGTACAGGTTCAGCATGTGGCCACCGACCAGGGTCGGCTTCCGGCAGTAGTCAGCGAACGCTACAGCACGAAGAACCGCGGCAGGCTCGATCAGGATATCGTCGTCGAGGAGAATGACGTAGTCAGCTTTTGACCGCTCGCCTTCGTACATTCCTCGAGCGAATCCGCCTGAACCGCCCAAGTTGCCCTGTCGAATGAGCGCGAACTGATCACCCAGTGATTTCTGCGCCGAGTCGTAGCCAGAAGCCTCCTGCACAAGATCAGTTCCCTGGTCGACAATGGTCAGACGAGTCAGACGGTCGTGCAACGAGGTCTCGCTGGCGAAGCGTTGCATCTGCGTCACGCAGTCATCGGGGCGGTTGTAGGTCGTGATAGATGCAGCAAACGTTCCCGGGTGATCTAGGCGACGGCATGACGAATCGACCTGCCACTCGGCCTCGATCAACTTGGAATCAAGTTCGTTAGCAACCAGTTCGTACCAAAGCCAGCCGCCGTCACCAAAGTTCTTCAGAGGCAGCTCGAACGTGGTCTCTCCCTGCGCGGAGAGCGCACCTCCGATACGGTTGAACGTTCCTCGCGAAGTCGACCGGTACACATCGATACGAATGTCACCGCTGACCACAATCTTGAGCCGGACGGCAGGCACATCGGTCCACTGCACCCAGTAAGCCGCAGGAAACGCATTAAAGAAGGTGGCAAATGAGACACGCTGTCCGACTGGGAGCAATGCGGAGTAACGAGCCCGGTCAGAAAGCTGGGGATTGCCGTCTTTGACCTTGGCCCCGACCGCGACACTTCCCGAATCGGTCGTACGGCGAAGTCCAGAAAGCCTTTCGGCATCCTGCGTCTGCATTCCGGATCCGCTGAGCGCCTCGCCCCATGCAATGTATAGAGGCTCGACCAGCGGGTCAACGTCGATCGGAAAGACAGTCTTCTGAACAGTCTCCCATTTTGTATTGGTCTCAGTCCCAGTAGTTTTACTCATTGCATACCGCTCTCTGTTGGTGTCGACTCAGTTCCGAAACCAGTCACGGACGACATTTTCAAACCTGCTGAGCGCAGATCCGATTGCCATGTGCATGTCGAGATACTTGTAGGTGCCGAGGCGCCCGCCGAACAGCACTTGTGGTTCTGCCTCAGTGAGCTCGCGATAACCTTCCAGCTTCTCGCGATCCTCCGGCGTGTTCACTGGGTAGTACGGCTCGTCGCCTCCACCGGCGAAACGTGAGTACTCGCGCATGATCAGGGTCTTATCGGTCTGGTAGTCACGCTCCGGGTGGAAGTGCCGGAACTCGTGAATGCGCGTGTACGGCACATTCTGATCTGCGTAATTCATGACCGAGGTGCCCTGGAAGTCGCCCGTCGGCTTGACTTCTTTCTCGAAGTCGAGAGTGCGCCATGACAACGCACCGAGCTTGTGATCAAAGTATCGATCCAAGGGGCCGGTGTATACGATGGGGACCTTGCCGACCATGGCAGTCTTGTTCAAAGGCTGAGACTCGTCGAAGAAGTCCGTGTTGAGCTTGACCTCGATGTTCGGGTGATCTGCCATGCGCTCCAGCCACGGTGTGTAGCCGTCGACCGGCAGCCCCTCATGCGTGTCACGGAAGTAGTGGTTGTCATACGTGTACCGCACAGGGAGACGGTTGATGATGTCGGGGCTCAGCTTCTTCGGGTCGGTCTGCCACTGCTTAGCCGTGTATCCCTTGATAAAGGCCTCGTAAAGCGGGCGGCCGATCAGCGAGATTGCCTTTTCTTCTAAGTTCTCCGGCTCTTTTCCTTCGAGCTCAGCAGCCTGCTCGGCGATGAGCGCACGGGCTTCGTCAGGACCGTAAGCAGCATTGAAGAACTGGTTGATGGTGCCAAGGTTGATCGGCAGAGGGTAGACGACACCGTTGTAGTTCGCGTAGACCCGATGCTGGTAGTCCGTGAACTTCGTGAACTTGTTGACGTATTCCCACACATGCTCGTTTGACGTGTGGAAGAGGTGCGCACCGTACTTGTGGTACTCGATGCCGGTCTCGGGGTCGATCTCACTGTATGCGTTGCCTCCGAGATGGTTGCGACGCTCAATGATGGTGACTTTCAGTCCGAGCTGGGTCGCCGCCCGCTCCGCGATGGTGAGGCCGAAGAAGCCTGAGCCGACAATGAGCAGGTCCACGAGGAAACTCCCTAAACAGATAAGTGCGGAATGTGCCAAACCCTTGAATAATGCCTGGACACCGTTGCCTACTCTACCAACTGAGAGGTGCATTTCTCGCGACGAGCACACACTTCGAATCTGTGCACAGACTTTGCAGGCGGTAGCCGCCCCCTCTAGAATGAACCGTCATGCCCCGCTCACCCCTGGAAGAGGCCGTCCCGAAGCCGCATTACCGCAAGGACGTTCAAGGGCTCCGGGCGGTGGCAGCACTGCTTGTCGCCGTCTATCACATCTGGTTTCACAGGGTATCCGGGGCAGTCGACCTCTTCTTCTTCATTTCTGCGTTCTTCATGACGACCTCGCTGCTGCGACGGTTTGCCACCCAAGAGACACGGCCCGCCAAAGAAATCCGTCGTTTCTGGGGCAGTCTCATGAAGCGTATGCTGCCGCAGGCATGGGCAGTCTTGGTCTTCACCCTCGTTGCGGCTTGGGCCATCACCCCGATGACGTGGTGGAGACAGCTCATCGATGAGTTCGTCGGTGCGGCAACTTTCACGGTCAACTGGGTGCTCGCCGCCAATGGAACTGACTATCTACACGCCGGCGACATCGTCAGCCCTGTGCAGCACTATTGGGCAATGGCTGTGCAGTTGCAGGTCTATCTCGTCTGGCCATTGCTCATCTGGGCCTTCGTGTGGCTGGCACGAAAGCTGAAGCGTAACGCGACTGCCATGACTGCTGTAGGGCTGGCAGTCGTCGGAGTCTCATCCCTGGCCTATTCGATCTATCTCACGGGCCAGAATCAGCCCGTTGCCTATTACGACACGTTCACGCGAGTGTGGGAATTCGCAGCTGGTGCTCTGTTCGCCATCGCCCTGCCGCACATCCGACTTCCTCGGATGCTGCGGTTCCTCGCCGGGTGGGTGGGCTTGCTTGGGCTGCTGTGCTTTGGCATGGTGTTGAACGTTTCAGCCAGCTTCCCGGGGATCGTCGCCGCGGTGCCGCTCACGTTCGCTGCACTGATCTTCCTCGCAGATGACACCGGCAGCCGATTCGGAACCGATCGACTGCTTGCATCTCGGCCTCTCGTCTGGCTGGGAAGTATCAGCTACGGCATCTACCTCTGGCATTGGCCGCTGATGAACCTGTGGCTGGCTCACAATGACCAGGCTCAGCTGACTCTTCCGCAGGGCGTGGTCGTCGTCGAGCTTGCCATCGTGCTTGCCTGGCTCACGACCCGGTTCATCGAAGCGCCGATCAGGCACTCTTCTGTTGCGAAACCGACTCAGGTCGCAAACGGCCAGACCCGTGCGGGTGACCATCCACGTCGAAAACTCAAACTTCTGACTCCATCACGGTTTCGCCTCGCCGCATTGGGACTCACACTGGTCCTCGCCATCACCACTTGGGCTGGTAGCGTCAGCCATCTGACGAAGAAGAGTGACGGCACGCAGAATCCCGGTGCGGCCGCTCTCACAGCCGGCTATGACGGCCCGCAGATTTTCACGCGCCTCTCGCCTTCACTCACCACGCTGACCACACAGTGGCCTGAGGCAATCGGGGAATGCTCACGCGCAGCTGGGACCGACAACGGTCAAGACTGCCGAAACTCTGTCAGCGCTGCCCAAAGTACGCTGCGCATCGCTGCGGTGGGCGACTCCCACACCGCCACGTGGATGACTGCGCTGGCCCCACAGGCCGAGGCGCAAGGCTGGGCACTGCGTCAGCTGCACATGGACATGTGCCCGTTCGAGCGAGATGGCGACGCGAAGCTCGACCCCAGCGACACCGCCAGCGTGTTCAACTGCGCTCGCATGAATGACTACCGCATGTCCGCTCTCACCGAGCAACGACCGGACGTCGTCTTCACCAGCGCGAATCTGTCACAGCCAGACAGCCCGGCCTTCGTCTTGGGGCACTCATTTGCAGACACTGTGAAATCCCTCACCGCTCAGGGTATCGCGGTCATCATGGTTCGAGACACCCCTCGATACGTGGTGTCACAGAACGACTGCGCTGCACGGCTCGCCAAGACGCCTGACCTCGCCTCCACTGCATGCACAACCGACCGCAGTCTCGTGCTCGACAGTCGGCCCTTCGACGAACTGCTCCCCAAAGAGCTCACCGACGATCCTCTGGTTGCGACAATGGATCTTTCCAGCGAGTTCTGCCCAGAGAACAGCTGCCCTGCGGCTATAGGCGGAGTTGTCACCTACATCGACAACAACCATCCGACGCGTCAGTACATCGCCAGCCTCAGCAGCTCGTTCGACGACCAGTTCACCAGCGCGCTTCATGAACTCTTTCCAGATCGAGATGTCACATCCGACGCCAGCAACAGCTCTCTTGGCCACGACGAGCCCCTCCTGACTGCCACCTGAGACTCAGATGCCTCATCGTCTAACCTGTACAGACGATGAACTCCAAGCAAACGAACGGATACAGAACCGACATCCAGGGCCTGCGCGCACTCGCCGCCCTGCTGGTCGCCGCATATCACATCTGGTTTCACCGGGTCTCAGGCGCCGTCGACCTGTTCTTCTTCATCTCGGCGTTCTTCATGACGGCGTCGCTGCTGCGCCGCTTCACCACCGCCACGCCTCGCGAGGGCCTGCGCGAGCTGCGTCGGTTCTGGGGCAACCAGTTCAAACGCCTGCTGCCCCAGGCCTGGACGGTGCTCGCCTTCACCGCGATCGCCAGCATTCTGATCACCCCGATGGCCTGGTGGCGACAGATCGTCGACGAGCTCACCTCGGCGGCGATGTTCACCGTCAACTGGGTGCTCGCCGCGAACAACGTCTCGTACATCCACAACGACGACATCGCGAGCCCCGTGCAGCACTACTGGGCCATGGCCGTGCAGATGCAGGTCTTTCTCGCCTGGCCGCTGCTGATCGGCCTCGCTGTGGTCGTCGCACGCCTGCTGCATCGCAGTCCCAAGAGGTTCGTCGCCGTGGCCCTGCTTCTCGTCGGCACCGCCTCGCTGGTGTACTCGATCGTCACGACGGGCACACGCCAGCCCTTCGCCTACTACGACTCGCTGGCCCGCGTCTGGGAGTTCGCCGCCGGCGGCCTGTTCGCCATGGTTCTCCCCCACCTGCGCGTCGCGCGCCCGCTCCGACTGGCAGCCGGCTGGGCGGGCGTGATCGGCCTGTTGGTCTTCGGTCAGATTGCGGATGTCTCCTCGAGTTTTCCTGGAGCCATCGCCGCGGTGCCGCTCGCCTTCGCCGCCCTGATCTTCGTCTCGAACAAGACCGGTCGCGTTCCCGGCACCTCGAGCCCCTTCGGCACCGACCGTCTGCTCTCGACCAGGCCGCTCACCTGGCTCGGCGGCATCTCCTACGGCATCTACCTCTGGCACTGGCCGCTCATGACGCTCTGGCAGGCGAACACCCGTTCCACCGAGCTCAGCGCGTGGCAGGGCGTCGTGGTCATCGCCGCTGCGATCGGCCTCGCCTGGCTGACGACGACCTTCATCGAGAAGCCGGTTCGCGCCCCGCGTCAGCCAGCGGCGAGCGCGGCAGCACGTGTACCGTTTCTCACACGGCATCCTCACATCGCCCGTGCGCTTCGTGCCAGCCGCCGCCCCGCCATCCGGGTCGTGGGCATCGCCGCCGTACTGGGCATGGTGGTCGTCGGCTGGCAGGCCGACATCAACCGCATCACCGGGCGCAGTGCGAACGCCGACAATCCCGGCGCCAGCATCCTCACCGCCGACTACCAAGGGCCCCAGCTGTTCACCACGCTGCAGCCTGCCGTCACCGGGCTCGACAACGAGTGGGCAGACTGGTCATCACAGTGCGACCCGCTCGACGCACACGGCAGCGAGCTGATCACCTGCGTGAACCAGCCGGCCAATGACCCGACCATGGCCGATGACGACACCGACCCGACGACGCTGCCGCATCGCACGATCTTCGTGGCCGGCGACTCGCACATCGACACCTGGATGACCCTGCTCGCCCCGCTCGCCGACCGCAACAACTGGACGCTGCGCACGTTCATTCTCGGCGGCTGCCCGGTGCAGTCAGAGGGAACCGGCAAATACTGGCCCGATGAGGCACAGCGCATCGCTGACTGCCAGGCCATGAACGACACCATGCTCGATGCCGTCGCGACCGAGCACCCCGATGCCGTGTTCACCGTCGGCAACGTGTCGGTCGCCGACTCGCCTGACATCCATTTCGAGGATGCTCTGGTAACGCAGGTGCAGCGCATCACGCAGCTGGGCACACCGGTCGTGCTCATGCGCGACAATCCACGCTTCTCGACGGCGCCGAGTCTCTGCGTCTCGCAGGCGCAGGACACGATTTTGGCGGTCGACCAGTGCGCGACGCCGCGCGACCAAGTGCTCGCCGACGTCGATCTCGCCGACGTGCTGCCGCAGCCCCTGGCCGATGACCCCGGCGTGCTCACGCTCGATCTCGCGCACCTGTTCTGCACAGCCGACAGCTGCCCGCCGGCGATCGGCGGCCGGCTGATCTACATCGATGACAATCACCCCACACGCAGCTACGTGCAGACGCTCGAGCAGTGGTTCGATCCGGCATTTGCCGACGTGCTGGATCAAGCGGTGCAGCACCGTCAGGAGATCGCGCACTTGTCGGCATGAGGGGGTGCCCCCTATGTTTCACGTGAAACGTTGATTCCTCTGCGACTCACCCGATCAAAGGCTTCAGCGCAGTCTGCTCCTCATCGGTCAGCACCTGTTCGTAGTACCGAAAGATGTTCCCGGTCATCAGTCGACGGGACTCAGTGGGGTCTCCCTGCCTGATCGCCTCAAGCAGACGCCCTGCGTCTTTGGCCGACTGCTGCACCACGCGTTGACGGTCACCGGGCTCGTTGAGTCGGCTCTGCGCGATATGCGTGAGCGCGTCGCTCAAGGCCGCACCGCTCACTTCGATGAGACGGTTCTTGGCGGCGGCCCGAATCGCCTGATGAAAACGTTTGAGCCATGGCCCGAAGGCCTCGGGGCCGACCTGACCTGATTCGAGAAGCCGATGGATCTCATCAGTCACTCGTGCGATCTCGGTGATCGCCTCGTCATCGTGATGTGCGGCAGCAAGCAGGGCGGCCTCACCGTCGATGATGAAACGAAACTGCAGCAGCTCGACTCTGGTGGTGCCGGCCTGCGAAGCCATTCTCTGCAGCGGCCCGTCGAGCACCTCGGCGGTGAACGGCATCACCACAGGGCCACGAGGGTCACCTGGCCGCGAGTCGACCAGACCCGTCGCGTGCAGCACCCGCATGGCCTCACGAACCGTCGATCGGCTGACTGAGAAGGTCTCGACGAGTTTGCGCTCGCCGGGAAGCCGATCGCCGGCCTGCAGCTCGCCCGAGATCACCGCCTGTTCGATCTGCTCGACGATCTGCTCATACGCGTTCACTCGTCGAACCGGGCTGAACTCCATGCTGTCTCCTCACATCGGTGCGGCCTCCCAGCCGGCGTGGGCACCTGTGGTGCTGCAGCTCTCCTCCGACGACGAGGCAGAGTGAGAGAACAGCAGCCAGAGCTGGCCCGACCAGTATTCTACGCGTTCGCCGACGACGGCACCCGACCTCAGCTGGCGGCGCGATCCAGGCTCGGAATGGCCTCCAGCAGACGCTCTGTGTAGTCATGCTTCGGCGCGTCGAACACGGCGTCGACGGGGCCGGCCTCGACGATCTGCCCCGCTCGCATCACGGCAACCGTCTCACACGAGTGGCGCACGACATGCAGATCATGCGACACGAAGACCATGGTCAGGTTCTCTTCGTGCACCAACTCGTCGAGCAGGTTCAGCACCTCGGCCCGCACCGACACGTCCAACGCCGATACCGCCTCATCGGCGATCAGCACCTTCGGCTTCATGATCAGGGCCCGAGCGATGGCGATGCGCTGTCGCTGACCGCCTGAGAACTGATGCGGAAAGCGATCAGCCGCCTCTGCGGCCAGCCCCACCCGTTTCAGCAGAGCGACGACCCGGTCGCGGCGCTCCTCGGTCGAGACTCCGCGCAAACCCTCTGAGACGATGTCGAGCACGCGCATCTTGGGGTCGAGCGACCCCATTGGATCCTGAAAGACGATCTGCACCGACTCACGCAGCCACCGCAGACGTGACTCTCTCGTCGATTCGATCTGATTGCCCAGAATCGACACCTCGCCAGAGGTGGCGTTGTCGAGTCCCGTGAGCAGACGCAGCAGCGTCGACTTTCCACAGCCAGACTCACCGACGATGCCGAACCGCTCGCCTCGCCGCACATCGAAAGAGATGCCGCGCAGCGCTTCGACCGTTCGTTTGCGCCCCAGAGGGCCGCTCGAGGTTCGATAGGTCTTCACCAGATCGCGCACCCGCAGAATCGGCTCGGGCTCTGATGCGGCAACGGCGTTGAAGACCTTGTCGGTAGCCGCTTCGCCAGAGGGCTCGAGCCACGTGTGTGCGGCCGGTGTCAGCTGCGGCCTGGTCGTGCTCGAATCTCTGACAGCGGCCGGCACCTGGGCGGCGCGGTCACGAGCCTGCGAGAGATCGACCACTGTGGCGAGACGCCCGTCTGCACGTGTGCGCAGCTGTGACGCAGCCAGCAGCGCGCGCGTGTAGTGGTGCTGAGGCTGGGTGAACACCCGATCGATCGGCCCGGTCTCGACGACGTCTCCTCGCTGCATGATGACGACGCGATCGCAGAGCGACGCAACGACGCCCAAGTCGTGAGTGATGAACAGCAGCGAGGCGTCATGCTGCCGCACCTGTCGACGCATCAGCTCCAGCACCTGTGCCTGCACCGTCGCATCGAGCGCCGTCGTCGGCTCGTCGGCCAGAAGCAGATCGGGGCGATTCGCCATGGCCATCGCCAGCATCACGCGCTGGCGCTGTCCGCCTGACAGTTCGTGAGGGAACGCAGTCGCGGCGCGCGCAGGGTCTGGCAGCTGCACCTCGTCGAGAAGCTCGACTGCTCGGCTTCTGCACGCCGTGCGTGGCAGAGACGAGTGGAGGCCGATGATCTCGGCGACCTGATCGCCGACTTTCATCAGCGGGTTGAGCGCGGTCATGGGCTCCTGAAAGACCATCGAGAGACGATCTCCACGCACCTTCGACCACTCCCCCTCGTCCAGCTGCGACAGGTCTCCGACGCCGTCAAGCGCAATCGTGCCAGTCGAGGTCAGCGGATCGGGCAGCAGCCCGATGATCGACAGGCAGGTCAGCGACTTGCCTGATCCCGACTCTCCGATCAGGCCGATGCGCTCGCCGCGCTGAATCGTCAGATCCAGCCCGTGCACCAGCTCTTTGCGACCGGCGTTGACACGCAGCCCGTCTATCGTCAACAGGGTGTTCATCGTGTTGCCTCCATTCGCGGGTCAAAACGATCTCGCAGGCCATCGCCCAGCAGGTTGAAGCCCAGCACAGTCACCGCGATGGCGAGACCGGGCCAGACGAGAGTGAGCGGCTGCACGTAGAGAAAGCTCTGAGCCTCCTGCAGCATGCGCCCCCACGAAGGTGTCGGGGCCGGCGTGCCGGCACCGAGGTATGACAGTGCTGCCTCGGCCAGAATGGCCACAGCGAATCCGACTGAAGCCTGCACGATGAGCATGCCCCGGATGTTGGGCAGCACATGCCGGAAGGCGCTGAAGATCGGGCCACGGCCCGCCGCACGAGCGGCCATCGAGTATTCGCGACTCAGCACCTGCAGGGTTCCGGAGCGCACGAGCCGGGCGACACCCGGTGCCGCACCGATGCCCAGGGCGATCATGGCCACTGTCGTGCTGCCGCCGAACACGGCGGCCAGAATGATGGCGAGCAGCAGCGGAGGGAACGCCTGAACGATGTCGTTCCACCGCATCATGACGCCGCCGATACGTCTGCCTGACATCGCCGAGGTGATGCCGAAAGGCACTCCCAGCACGAGAGAGATGCAGACCGTCACCGCCCCGACCATCAGCGGCGGTCGAGCGCCGGCCATGATCTGACTGGCGATGTCTCGGCCGAGACCGTCGGTTCCGAGCAGATGAACGGCGCTCGGCCCTTCCAGACGATGGGTGGGGTCTGTCGCCAGTGGATCCATCGGAGTCCATACCAGCGAGACCAGTGCGAGCAGCACCATCAGAGCCACCAGGATGGCACCGACGATCAGCGAGCCGTTCAGCCGCGAACTCTGTCGGCGCACCGCGGCCAGAGAGAGAGCTACGGTATTGACACTCATTCGACACTCCTCAGACGTGGGTCAACCAGCGTGTGGATGACATCGACGATTAGGTTCACCAGCAGCACCAACATGACGATCACCATCACGATGCCCTGGACCTGGATGAGATCTCGGTTGGCCACCGAGCGCAGCAGCAGGCTTCCCATTCCGGGGACGACGAACACCGTCTCGATGACGACCGCCCCGATGATCAGCGCGGGAAACTCGACTCCGGTGACCGTGATCACCGGCACGATCGCGTTGCGCAGACCATGCCGGCGCATGGCCTGCCAGGGCTTGAGCCCCTTCGCCCTCGCGGTGCGCATGAAATCCTCTCGCAGCACATCGAGAACCGATCCGCGCATGTATCGAGAGAGGATGGATCCGCGCACCAGCCCGAGCGCGAGCGCCGGGAGGATGAGATGCTGCAGAAAGCCGACGAAATCCTCACCCGGCGCCGACCATCCGCCAGAGGGCAGCCAGCCGAGCATCACGGCGAAGACCGTCACCAGAATCAGGCCCGCCAGAAAGCTGGGAATCGAGATGCCCACCTGACTCACCGCCGAGTAGAAGGCCCCGTCAATGTGCTTGCGACGTACTGCGGCCAGCGTGCCGAGTGGCAATGCGATGATCAGGGCGACGATGATGCCCGAGAGCACAAGAATCAGAGAGACCTGCAGAGCCTCGAAGATCTGTGGGCCCACGGCGGTGTGACTCGCGTATGAGGTACCGAGGTCACCGCGCAGAAACCCGCCGATCCACTCGAAGTAGCGCACGATCAGTGGACGATCGAGACCGAGCTGCTGCTGCAGCCGCTCGACATCGGCCTCGGTGGCATCCGTGCCCAGCTGCGCTCTGGCCGGATCACCGGGCATGACGCTGAGCAGCAGGAACACCACGACCGACGCCACGATCACCGACGCCACGAACGACAGGACTTTTCGTGACAGGGACACAAGCATGTTGTTCAGTCCTTTCCGACCGAGACAGAGAGAGGTCAGGTTGCCGGATGGTGGGCAGTCAGGCGCACAGGCCCAAGCTGCCCACCATCCGAGCGCGGCTTACTTGCTGACGGTGACCTGCGAGAAGTCGATACCCGCCCCGTAGTAATCCGTGGGAAGACCAGTCACCGAGGCCTTGGAGGCCACGATGTTCGGAGTGTTGTACAGCCACACTGCCGCTGCGTCGTCGACGATCTGCTGCTGTGCCTTCTTCATGGCTGCCGTCTTCGCCGAGTCATCGGTGGCTGCCTTCGCCTCGGCGAACGCCGACTGCACGTCGGCATTGTCGTATGACCAGTAGTACTTCGGGTTGCCGAAGTTCGTCATGTTGTGCGCCTCGATGTGGTTGGTCACCGTGAGGTCGTAGTTCTTGCCGGTCATCGTCTTCTCGACCCAGACCGCGGGGAACTCCTGCACCTCGAGGTTCACCTTGATGCCGACCTCCGAGAGGTTCGACTGGATGACCTGAGCGGCTGCCTGCGCATACGGGCGGTTCGGAACGGTGAAGGTCAGCGACAGGTCAGACACCCCGGCCTCTCGCAGCAGCTGCTCAGCCTGATCAGGATCGTGCTTTCCGGCTTCGCCGAACTCCTCGAACCAGGCGTCGGTGGGCACTGACGGTCCGTTGAGCACGGTGCCGTGACCGCTGGTGGCCGCGGCGAGCACGGCATCCTTGTCGATCGCGTGTGTGATCGCCTGGCGCACGCGAACGTCCTTCAGCGCCGGGTTCGCCTCGTTCATCGGCATCACGACGACCGATTGCGTCGACCCTTCGGTCACGGTGTACTTCGAATCGGATTTCAGCGCATCGATCTGGTCGTATGCCTCGGCCTGGAAGAGCGCGTCGGTCTCGCCCGTGCGCAGCGAGTTCGCTGCGGCCGAGGCGTCGGCGTAGTAGGCCAAGTCGACCTCGGCGTTCTTCGCCGGCGTGCCCCAGTAGCTGTCGTTGCGCTTCAGCTTCATCTTGACACCGGGCTCGTACGACACGAACGTGTAGGGGCCGGTGCCGTTCGCGGTGGTCGACATGGTCGCCACCGAGTTCGGCGCAATCATCGATCCCAGCACCGTCGTCAGCCAGAACAGCAGATCTGAGTCGGGCTTCGACAGCACAACGTCGGCCTGCGTGGGTGAGACGACTTCGACGTGGTCGATCGCAGCGAGGTTCGACGGGGTGTTCGCCTTCCACTGCGGCACACGCTCAAGCGAAGCCTTCACCACATCCGCGTCGAATGCAGTGCCGTCGTGAAATTTGACCCCGTCACGCAGGGTGAACGAGTACCGCAGGCCGTCGTCGCTCACCTTCCAGTCTGTTGCCAGCAGCGGCTGAATCTGGCCCTTGTCGTCCAGCTTGACCAGGCCTTCATAGACGTTGCCCGCGAGCGCCTGGAAGATGGCCGCTCCGCCGCTGGTGGTGAAGTCCAGGCCAGCCGGTGACGCGGCCATGCCCACAGTGACGGTGGCCGCGTCATCGGCCGCTCCGGAGCCTCCGGAGCCGCTGCCCCCGGCCGAGCAGGCCGAGAGAGAGATGGCGACTGCTGTCGCGACGAGACCTGCGCCGATGCGGCGCAGAGTAAGTGATCTGTTGACTGACATGCTTGCTCCTCAGGGTTGTGCAGGGGGTTACGGTTCGACTGTGCAGAGCTCGGAATCGGTGGTCATGGAGGTGGATCAGGCCGAGAGTGTCGGCCAGGGGCGTACGGCGCTCGCCGGTCGCTCACTCTCGAAGAAGTGTGCGGCCGCCAGAGCGAGACGATCTTCATATCGGGCTGCAGCGATCTGCACACCGACGGGGCTGCCGGCCTCAGTGAATCCTCCGTTGACGCTGACTGCCGGCTGTCCTGACATGTTGTAGGTTACGCAGAATCCGATATGCGACATGGGATCGTTCACATCGTTGCTCGGCATCGGCCACTCTGCGGGGAACGCCGCACCGGGTGAGACCGGCGAGAGGATGACGTCCACATCTGCAGTCGCTGCGATCGTGCGACGTGCGACGTCCAACTGCGCATCGTGCGAGCGCAGAGCATCCTCGCCGCTGATGCCGTGACCTCCACGGCACCACTCGGCGATGAACGGCAGCAGCAGCTTGCGGCGCTCGGGATCCATTCTGCAGTAGTCGTTCCAGTGACCGATGCGCCAGAAGAGGTCGATGAGGTCGATCGTTCCGCTCTCGAGGAAGGGAGGGATCTCGACGATGGTCGCGCCGGCCCGCTCGAAGACCTCTGCCGCCTGTCGCACGACGTCAAGCACTTCGGGGTCGGCCGCAGCTCCGTCGCCGACGTCGAGCACGAGACCGATGCGTCGACCTGCCGGGTCGAACGTGAGATCGGCCCAGTCGATGCGCTGTTTCGGCAGACTGTAGGGGTCTCGGTCGTCGGGCCCGGCGAGCGCACCGGTGGCCAACGCGAGGTCGGCGACGCTGCGCCCCATCGGCCCGATGTGTCGACCGAAGTACGGCGGGTCGACCGCGATGCGACCGAACGTGGGTTTGAAGCCTGCGACTCCGCACCAGGATGCGGGCAGTCGCACCGAGCCGCCGATGTCTGACCCCAAGTTGATCGGGGCGTAGCCGATCGCCGCCGCCGCGCCGCCGCCGCTGCTCGAGCCCCCCGGGCTCCAGGCCAGATTCCACGGATTGCGCACCGTCTCATGCAGTGATGAGACGCCCGATGAGAGCATTCCGAGCTCTGGCATCGTCGTGCGCCCCAGAATGATGGCGCCTTCGCTCTGCAGCCGGTCGATGACGGGAGCATTCGACTCAGCGGGAACCGGGGTCGTGGCCGCCGAGCCCCATGGTGTGGGTCGGCCTTTGACCTTCTGATTCTCTTTCAGCGTGACTGGCACACCGTCGAGCGGCCCAAGTGCGTGGCCGCTGGCCCAACGTCTCGCCGACTCCTGTGCCGCCTCAAGCGCCTGTTCGGGAAAGCTGTCGTATATGGCGTGCAGCGCAGGTTCGCTCTTCTCGATCAGCTCGAAGCTGGCCGAGACGACGGCCTGTGGCTCAAGGTCGCCCTCTTTGTAGGCGGCCACCAGTTCGGCTGCCGAAAGCCCGGTCAGGCTGGTGCCGCCGGATTCTGCGGCCGGGTCATGTGTTGTCGAAGCAGACATCTTTGCGATCAACTCCTCGGTTGTGATGAGTCCATCGTCGGGGTCGTTTGTTACCGGCCAGTGTCAGACAACAGCCAAATGTGTTACTGATCAGACCAGTAGCACGAGTCCACTGCTCATTGGCATGCCGATGGCCAAAAGCACCTACGAGCGCACGACTCACCTGCGTGCGAGAAGCAGTGCGAGCAGCAGTGCGAGAAGCAGTGCGAGAAGCAGTGCGAGAAGCAGTGCGAGAAGCAGTGCGAGAAGCAGTGCGAGCAGCAGTGCGAGCAGCAGTGCGAGCAGCAGTGCGAGCAGCAGCAGGCGCTCTGCAAACAGCCGGGGTTGTCTGCTTCTCCTGAGAGCAGCAGACAACCCCGGCTGTTTGATTCGCTACGTCTATCGTTGCAGCGCCCGCTTGCGCGCTGCCAGGCCGATCAGGCAGCCTCCAGCGGCCAGCAGAGCCAACCCTGCGGCCACCTCAATTGCCGACGCACCGGTCTGTGCCAGCGTCTGCCGACCAGTGTGACTGTCTGCCTGCTGCACTGCAGCAGCAGACGATCCCGGCTCCTTGGGCGACGCCGCCGCGTCGGTCGGTGACGGCGTGAGCGGTGCCGGGTCAGTGCCCTTTGGGTCGCTCGGACTGACCGGAACCACCGGAGCCACCTCATGATCCGTGAGCTGATAGTCATAGACAGCCTTGGCAACCTGCTGCACCTGGGTGTTCGCCGTGTCGAACGCCGTGTTCCAGTCTGTGAATTCACCGGGGTCGAACGAAGTCATCACCGAGATCGCGACCTCCTTGCCAGGCACCAGAATGTAGCCGGTGTCGTGGCTGACGTCGGTGTTCTCACCGGTTTTGTTGGCCAAGACCTCTCGAGGCACCACAGCGCCGAACTTCGTATTCACTTTCTGGGCACGCATCCACGCAATCACCTGTTGAGCAGACTGCTGCGAGATGATGCCGGGGGTCGTCGACCCGGCTTCGGCCGCCTGATAGATCTTCGTCAGCAGCTTGGCGTCCTCGTCTGAGCTAATCCAGTTCTCCTGCTCGGCCGTGTGCGGCAGAATCATCTTGCGGCCGAGGTGAAAGCCGGAATCCTGCAGCCCGATCGACTGTGTATAGGCGTTGACTGCGTCAAATCCACCAGCCACGTCGATCAGCCGATTCGTGGCGGTGTTGTCGCTGACGGTGATCATCAGTTCGATGAGCTGCGAAAGAGTGAAGGCTTTCGGCAAGATCGTCGGATCGTTCTGAATCGTTCCGCTGCCCCCGACGAGGTCAGACTGTTGAATGGTGATCGGGGTGTCAAGCGACAGCTTTCCCTGATCGATCTGGTGCATGAGTGACGCCGTCAGCCCCAATTTGATTGTGCTGGCCGCTTTGAACGGCGCGTCATGTGCGCCCGCTGTCAGCACGGCATCGCCATACGTACCTGAGAGATCTTGTACGGTCACTCCGACTTTCACATGCTGCGCCTCTGCTTCAGTGACCAGATGGTCAAGTGTCGACTGCAGGTCGGCGACCGGCTGAGTGGCTGCGGCGTTTGCGTTGGCGAATGGGATAACTGCCACAAGGGCGGCAGTTGCGAGCGCTACGAGAGACTTACTTACGGGGGATGGCAGTTTCACGAGGATCCTTCAATGTCATTTGCGCCGGTTTGGCACCCGCAAACCGTAGGAGCCAGGTATTTCTGGCGCATTTCACCCGAGTTTCAAACGGTGACCCCTCGTACGGCTGCGTGAGAGATCGCGTCGCATGGCACATGCTCACTCGGATCGCGCCGAAGAACCCCTTCCCCACAATCGCCCATGATGGTCAAAAGCATTCCGCGAGAGCTGTATCGTACGTATATGGCTTCTGTCTCAGTGATCGTGCCTGCGAGCGGGCAGGCAGCACGGCTGCGTCACGTGCTCAAAGACCTCGAGGCGCAGACGCTGCGCCCCATGGAGGTCATCGTCGTGACGTCTGCGAATCAGACCGAGCTCGAGCATCAGCTTGACCTCGCCAATCTGCAGGCTCGGGTGATCGGCGTCGCGCACGGAGCCGACGAAGCAGACGCTCTCAACGTCGGCGTGAGTTCGTCTCACGGCGATCTGGTCGTCGTCCACCCAGAGAACGTGTCATGGGCGCCGACCGTACTTGAGTCGGCGACCGACTGGCTGCAGTCACACCCCGCGATGGATGCCGTGGGCGTCTCCGCCTCCACCGGCGAGTCCGCCGTGTCAGGCTCCGCTGCGCCGCTCGTGTATCGGCGCACGTCACATGCCGTGCTCGGCTACTATCGCACCCCCGAACATGACCATGAGACCGTCGAAGAGAACTGGCTCAGGCGTCTGAGCGGCCGAAACCCCGTCTACGCGCTGCCGAACACGGTCACCGGGCACGGGGAGCCACGGCTGCTGCTCGACGGCGACTCGACGTCTGCCGAAGGAGCTCTGCGCGTCACCAAGCAGGGCTTCGCCCGCGTGCGCAGCCTGATCTCCAAGACCGCGACCGCAGTCGCTTCGCTGTTCCGAGGCGGTTCGGTGACAGGTGCGGCCGCTCCCGCAGCCGACAGCGTTCTTCTGGCTGACGACGTGCGGCCCGACGCCACCGTGACCGGTCGGCTCTCCCCCTCGTCGTTCACGACACGCGACGCCGCCGAAGAGCAGGAGGTCGCTCTGCACTCAGCGGTGCGCATCGGCGCCGTCGCGCTCGGGGTGGTCGCCATTGCCGCGATCGCGCTGACCAGCCGTCGACGCGGCCCGAGCGAACCTACTGACGTCTGAGGGCTGTCTCACGCGTACCGCGCCGCTCCAGCAGCGCGTGCACGGCCAGCCCGGCCACGAGCGCCCAGAACGCGGCGCCCACACCGAACACGACGATGCCGCTAGCTGCCACCAGCATCGTGACGATCGCCTGCGTCTGCTGCCCGGCTGCTTTGAGCGCTGACGTGAGCGCCCCACCGAACGCCCCGATCAGAGCCAGACCCGCAACAGCCTCGATGAGACCCTCAGGTGCAATGGCGACGAGAGTCGTAAGCGCACCCGCCGACGCAGCGAGCACCAGATAGCTGCATCCGCAGGTGACGGCCGCAATCCAGCGTCGGCTTCTCAGCGGATGCGCATCGGGCCCCGCCGCCAGTGCTGCGGAGATCGCGGCCAGGTTCACGGCATGCCCTCCCGCCGGAGCGGCGACGGCAGTGGCCACCCCGGTCACCAGCATGCTCTCGCGCCACGGCACGTCGAATCCGTTGGCACGCATGACCGCGACGCCCGGCACGTTCTGCGACACCATCGTGACAAGGTAGAGCGGTGCCGCGATGCCGAGCACTGCTCCGAGGGTGAAGCTGGGCATGGTGAGCGACACAGAGGGCAGCATCGAGGCGAGGGCGAAGGCGGGGGCGACCGATGCATCCGCCGAACGCCCGACGCCCATCGCGAAGGCCACAGCGATCGCCAGAGCAAGGGCGAACGCGGTGGGCACAGCCCACTTGGGTGCGAGCCTCAGCAGCACCAGCCACACCACGATCACCGGTGCGACCGCAAGTGGCGAGACGGTCAGGGCGTGCACAGGGGCAAGGCAGAGCGGCAGCAGCACGCCGGCGAGCATCGCCTGGGCGAGGGCCGCAGGAATGCGCGCGATGAGGTCGCTGAGCCCGCGCCAGAGACCGGTGAGCAGGATCAGTACGGCGACGACGAGAAAGGCGCCGACTGCCGCTGACCATGCGGCGGGGTCGGCACCGGGGGATGCGCCGGCGAGGCTCGAGCCCGCGGCGCCGGCAAGCAGAGCTGCGCCCGGCGTCGACCAGGCGAGGGTGATCGGGGTGCGGTGTCTCAGCGCGAGCCAGATGATCCCGACGCCCTGCACGAGGCAGAGCGCGACGAGGCCTGAGGTCGCCTGATCGAGATCGGCACCCACGGCGCGCAGGCCGGCGATGACGATGGCCGACGAGCTGGTGAAGCCGACCAAAGCCGTGGTGATGCCCGCGAGAATCGGCTGGAGGCTGCCTGAGGCTGTGCCCTCTCGTGTGGCCGCGCGGGACTGTTCCATATATGGAACATAGCGCGACGTCGGCGCACCGCCAAATTCGCAGCACTGGCGAAGGCGGTGCGCCGGCAGCCGGTGCTACTCGCTGATGCGACGCCGCAGCAGTATGACGCAGAGTCCGATCGTCAGCGCGAGGCCGGCGGCACCGAGACAGGCCCACACCCACTGTCCATTCCCGCCGGTGCGCGCCAACGCATCGTTCGAGGTGTCGGCTGCCGTCTCAGACGGTGTCCCTTCGTGACTCGCCTCAGCCACATCGTTCGCGGGCGTCTGTGCCGGATCCGTGGAAGCCGGGTCTGTCGGAGCCGGATCTGTGGGTTCCGGATCGACCGGCGTAGGGTCGACCGGCGTGACCGCAGACTCGACCTTGAGCGACACGACGCGCACCGAGGGCCTGGTGTCGTCCCAGGTGAAGAGCGCGGGGGCGCCGATTGCGAACTGTACCGCGGTGCTCTGTCGGGCAGGGTTCTCAGTGAGGTCGGCGAACGACCTCCCAAGGTGCTCGCCCGCGCCGGTGCCCATGATCACAGCAGCCCCGGCGACCGCCCCGTCGGCGTTCACAAGATCGGCGGCATTCAGCACACCCGTCGTCGAAGTCGGCAGGGCACCCGTCACCAGTGCGTGCGAATCGAGCGCGACCGCGTATCCGGCGCCGTCCAGATCTCCGCTGGGCGACCCATCCATGCCGCCGACCAGCAGCATCGACCGGTTCTGCATGCGTGCAGCGCCAACGGCATGACCGAAGTGATCGTCAGCGGCGATGCCGTTGAGCCACCAGCCGCGCTGGGTCTGAACGCCCGCTTCGTCAGCCGTACGCACGCTGAATCCCGCAGTCGCTTCCGGGTCGGTCGTGACCGGGGCGTCGGAGTCTGAACCGAGCACGACGACGGCGCTGCCGGTCTTCGGGGCGTCGGAGTCGCCGCCCAGCATCACATCGTCGAAGCCGTCGGCGTTGATATCGCCGATGGAGACCGCCGATCCGCCCAACAGGTCATAGCCGCGCTTGGGCCCTTCGATCCGATAGCCGGGCACCGCGTCTGCCCCCACCTGCACAGACTGCCGAACGTCAGTCAGCACCCAGTTCACCCCCGTCGCGAAACTCTGCACGCCAGGCATCGACCATGAGGCCGACCCGACCAGCAGATCGTCACGGCCATCGCCGTTCGCATCACCGGCTGACACTGCAGAGACGAGATCGATGCTGTCGGGATCCCCTGAGATCATCGGGGCGTCGAGCTCGTCGAGTGCACTGGTCTGCGGCAGGCCGTCGGCGCTGAGCACAGTGATGCGGCCCTGCGTGTCAGTGACGCCGATTTCATCGAACCCGTCGCCATCGACGTCACCGACTCCAATCGCGCGCGTGATCGATCCGGTCACCGTTCGTCCGCGTTCGCCGAGATCACCGAGTGCGACGTCGCTGAAATCTGCTGCTCCGAAGACGATGCTGAGCGACCTGCCCTGCTGCACCAGGGCGAGATCGTCATAGCCGTCGCCGTTGACATCGCCGGCACAGCGAAGATCCGATCCGGTGCCCCAGTCGACATCGCTGTCAGTGATGCGCACGGGGCGGAGGTCGGTCACCGAAGAGCCGCTCTCTGCAGCACTCGCAGTGTCGTCGAGCAGCACATACGCGGCACTGGGCTCGGCATCGCCATAGCCGAACATCGCGAAGTTGCCGATGCCCAGGTCTGGCTGGCCATTGCCGTTGACGTCACATCGAACCTGCGACATCGTGGCGCCGAAGCCCGTCGACTCCTGCCCGACAATCGTCGCGTCATGTGCCACCTCGACGGAGGCTGCTGCAGCATATGCCGCCTGCGGCATACTTGCGGGCACTGCGCTGCCGAGCGCTACCGCAAGTGCGGCACATGTCAGCGTTCGGGCACGCGAACGTGCGGGGATGATGGACGTCTTCGTCATTAGGCTGCTCTCTACGGGGGTTCGAGATCTCGCGTGCGCCTTGTGCGCACGCACGAGCACAACCGTGAGAGATTAGCATGACCTTGGCAAGGCCGCACTCTCTTTCAACAGGTGACCTCTCTGTGTCTGCCGTCGCTAGACTGCGAGCATGACCTCCCGTGCGACCACCCCTCCGCCGGGCCGTGCACCGCAGACGCGCATGGCTCCTGCGCCAGGTGGTGCATTGCCACAGATCGGTGCACCGGCGGCAGCCGTTCGGCCAGACCTCGCAGCGATCGGCGATCGCATCCGCAGCCTGCGCGCCGAACGCGCGATGTCGCTGCGAGCGCTGGCCGAGGCATCCGGCGTCGGGGTGGCCTCTCTCTCACAGTTGGAGAACGGCCAGCGCAACCCGACGCTCGCGACCCTCTATGCGCTCGCAGGTACGCTGCGAGCTCCGCTTGCCCTGTTGCTGGATGCTCGGGCCGGCTCATCAGTCGAGGGCCCGGGGGTCTCGGTGCGGCTGCTCGACACCGACGTCATCGGGGTCGACAGCAGCGCACAGGTCACTGTCGAGGTGTACCGGCTGCACCTTGACAGTGAGGCCTCTCGCCGCTCCCCTGCACACGGCCCCGGCGTCGTCGAGCACGTGCAAGTGCTCGCCGGGCTGCTGCGCGCGGGGCGTGAGGGTGCGGAACGCGAGGCATCAGCGGGACAGAATCTGGAGTGGGTCAGCGATTGCCCGCACACCTACCGCGCGGTGAGAGGCCCGGTCGAAGCCGTGCTGGTGATCACCACTCCACTCGTCTGACCGGATGCTCCTGTCACGCGCTTTCGCCGCACTCACGCAGTCAGCACAGGCTCAAACGGCGCCCTGTGCTGGCAGAGTGACTCGTGCGCGGACACAATAGAGATATGACGATCCCCGTCAATGACGACCTTTCCCGCGCCAGGTCTCGTTTTCTGCGCGACCGACGTGCCGCTGCCGCCGAATTCGGGCACTTAGTGCCTGAGCAGATCGCCGGCTCGTGGCACCGTTCTGCTCAAGCAGGCGTGGACGCCACAGGCGACGCGACCAAGCAGGTCACCATCACAAGCGACACCGTGCTCGCCCGCTGCGCGCAAGAGCCGATGAATCAGCTCGTGCACGCTCTCGGAAGCCTCGACGTCGGCATCGTGCTGTCTGACGAACGCTCACACGTACTCGCTCGAGCCGACTGCGGACGCGCCGCGACCACGCTGCTCAACGGCATCGACCTCGCCCCGGGCTTCGACTTCAGCGAGGGGTTCGTCGGCACCAATGGCGTCGGCACCGTCATCCAGACGCGCATGCCCATATACGTCGAGGGAGCCGCCCACTTTCAGGAGCGCTTTCTGCGCTATGTCTGTGCCGGCGCGCCCATCCTGGACCCGATCACCAGACGCCTCGCAGGAGTGCTCGATCTCACCTGCGACATTCGCGATGCCAGTCAGATGATGCAGACGATCGCCGTGCAGACTGCGCACGCGATTGAACGGCAGCTGCTGCACGCCGCATCCCCAGTCGAGCGCGACGTCTTCGAGGCGTTCGAGGATGCCATGCGCAGCATCCCCTCGCAGTCGCGCACCGCCGTTCTCGCCGTCACCGACCGCATGACGCTGCACAGCGATCAGGCTCATGCACTGCTGACCGACGCCGAAGGCCGCGCACTGTGCCAAGCCGCCAAACGGGCCACTGCGGCCGCGTCTCGCGCCCGATTCGTCTTCGAGCTGAGCGGATTCGAAGGCGGCGGGCCTCTGCGGGCGCCCGCACCGCCCGCGCGCACCTCCGGAGCGCTGCACGACCGTGCGTTCGCAGCGCTGCAGGTCGCCGCCGCCCGCTTCGATCGCGGCCTCGCACACGGGGTGCTGATCTGGGCGAAGCCGACTGCCGCAGGCACAGGCACAGGCACAGGCACAGCGCATGGCAGACGCCCCGCTGCACAGGTTGCGACGTCGAACGCCCACCCGTCGTCTCAGCCTGCCGCCCCGGCTGCGACGCAGCGCGGCGCATCGCTCTCTCAGCAACTCACACAGACACATCCGCCCATGCTCGTCGACCGAGTCAGCCTGAGCAGAGGAACGCGGTCGAATGCCTGGCAGCTGGCCAGACGAGAGCTCGGCACCAGCCTGCGCAGGGGTGAGGCCACGCTGCTGCTCGGCGAGATCGGCGTCGGCAAGGTCTCGCTGGTGAACGAGGTCGCCGCCGCGCAGCGGCTGCACGTACATGTGATCACAGCCGAGACGATCGAGCACACCGGTGACCTCTCGGCGATGCTCGACACTCTGACCCATGTCGGGCAGGATCCACTCGGAGACCCAGTGCTCGTACTGCGCAACGTGCATCTGCTGCCCGCAGACTCTCGAACGCAGATCGAGCGATTTCTGCGAGCGCCTCGAGTGCACGGAGACCCTGGGCGCATCGTGCTCACCGCTGAGCAGCTCACGCACGACGAGGTCTCACCGCTCTCAGCCTTGCTCCCGTTCATCGCGCGCACCGTGGTCGTACCGGCTCTGCGGGAACGTCGCGGCGACATACCGGCCATCGCCCAGAGCCTGCTCGACGCGATGCAGCCGAAGCACCGCCGAGCCCTCTCACCGGCCGCGCTGCGCACGCTTGCCGAGGGGCACTGGCCCGGAAACATCCATCAGCTCTCGGATGCACTGCGCTCTGCGCTCGAGCAGCGCCCCGACGGCGTACTCACGCCGGCCGACCTGCCGCCCCATGCCTTCAGCGCGGCTCTGCGACCGCTGACCGAGCTGGAGCGTCAGGAACGCATTGCGATCATCACGATGCTCTACCGCACCCGCGGCAACCGTTCGGCAGCAGCGCGTGCTCTGGGCATCTCGCGCGCCACGCTCTATCGACGGCTGGCCGAGTACGGGCTCAGCTGACCGATTCCGGGGGCGTTCTCCGACCCGTCAACCACGACTGAACGACCCAACAGTGCTGCACACGCGTCGCACTGTCTCAGGTTGAGACAGCAACCGCAAAAAGACGCCTCGAAGGCCGCCCGGCGACTGCCAGCATGAGATCACCGGGTGGCGATCCCGCCCAGTGCCGCATCACCGCGGCACGAAATGATCTCAAGGAGGAAGTCATGAAGGGTCTTGTCTACGGCGGTCCTGGCGTTCGCGAGTGGAAGGACGTGCCGGATCCGGTCATCGAGAAGCCGACCGATGTACTTGTCAAGATGGAGGCGACGACGATCTGCGGCAGCGATCTGCATGTGCTCAAGGGCGATGTTCCCGAGACTCCCGTCGGCACCGTGCTGGGGCACGAAGGCGTCGGCGTCGTCACCGAGGTCGGTGATGCTGTGAGCTCGATCAAGGTGGGCGATCGCCTGCTGCTGAGCTGCATGTCGACCTGCGGTCACTGCGCCAACTGCCGCAAAGGTCTGCTCAGCCACTGCCTCGGCGACGAGGGTGCCGTCGGCGATGCGTGGGCTTTCGGCCACTACATCAACGGAACCCAGGCCGAGTACGTGCGCGTGCCCTATGCCGAGACGTCGTCGTACAGAATTCCCGCGGGCGTCAGCGACCGCGCGGCCATTCTGCTGAGCGACATCCTGCCGACCGGTTTCGAGATCGGCGTGCAGAACGGCCAGGTCAAGCCAGGCGACACCGTCGCGATCATCGGTGCAGGCCCCGTGGGGCTCGCGGCTGTCGCCACGGCGGGTCTGCAGGGCGCAGCGAAGATCATCTCGGTCGACCTCGATGACAACCGACTGGCGCGGGCGAAGGAGTTCGGCGCCACTGCGGGCGTGAACTCCGGCGCCGCCGACTGGAAGGAACAGCTGCTGGCCTTCACCGACGGCGAGGGCGTCGATGTCGCAATGGAGGCCGTGGGCATCCCTCCCACTCTGCAGATGGCGACCGAGATCGTGCGTCCGGGTGGTCACGTGGCGAACATCGGCGTGCACGGCAAGCCGGTCGAGATCGCGATGCAGAAGCTCTGGACGAAGAACATCGGCATCACGATGGGCCTGGTGAACACCACATCGCTCGAGATGCTGCTGAATCTCGTTGCCGCAGGCAAGCTCGATGTCGAGAACTTCGTCACGCACGAGTTCTCATTCGACGAGTTCGAGAAAGCCTACGACGTCTTCGCCAACGCGGCAGAGACCAAGGCACTCAAGGTGCTCATCCGCTGACCCGACCCGAGAATCGTCGAGACGGTGCAGCGGCGTGCGCAGCGGCTCTGCTGTCAGCCGCAGAGCCGCTGCGCCGTCGCGCTGTACCGTCGCTCTATGCCTGGTGCTGGTCGAGAAAGCGCTTCGGCACCTCGGGCTCGCCGAGACCGAGCATCAGCCGGTTCGCCCAGTTGAAGAACGCAGCGCCGTTGATGATGTCGATCACCTGCAGATCGTCGAGACCGGCCGTGCGCAGCACGTCGACATCGGCCTCACCGAACTCGAGCGGGCTGAGCGTGAGCACCGCCGAGGCGCGCTCGATGGCGTTCCAGAGGTCGTCACCCAGGTCGGTGGCAGCTCCCCCGTTCAGCGCACCGGCGCCCACGCCTCGATCGAGCAGACGCTGCACGTCGGCCTGGCGCGAAGCCCCGGCGGCCTCCGACTCGTGACTGGCCCGCGCCGAATGCACCGAAGCGCAGTAGACACAGCCGTTCACTCGCGAGGTCACCGTCGCCGAGAGCTCGCGCTCGGCCCGACCGATGCCGTCGTCGACGTTGAAGAAGATGTCCATGTCGGTCAGCGTGCGCGCCTCGAGGGCGTCGGGGTCACGCACCAAGAGCCGGAAGTACGGGTTCTTCGCGCGCAGATCCTCCACCAGCGCCTCGCGGTGTCGATCAGTGAGATCGTCTTCGGCAAGCGGCTCCAGCCACGGCACCCAGCCCAGCGAATGCTGCACGAAGTGCGTCGGCCGAGCGAGCTCCGGATAGATGCGCACCGGTGTGCCGACCGTGCCCAGCGTGTCAGCCGGCAGCGGTGCGGGCTCGCCCGTGGCATCCACCGCTGCTGCGTGCGCCTCGTCGGCGAGCGCGATCACGTCTGCGTTCTCGTCGGTCGCAACCGACCCCGGCGGCGCCGCGTCGGGCGCGATGGCGGATGCCGGAGCCGGAGCCGTACCGGCCAGCGCCCGCAGCCCCCATGCGCTGCGCAGCTGGAACGCGAGAAAGGCGATGAGCTGCTCCAGACTGACCAGGTCGGTGGTCGACCATCCGGCCTCGCTGAGCGGCACGAGCATCTCGGGACGTGAGTCGCGCGGGTGCAGCACCAGAATCTGCGCGAGCTGGAACGCCGTCGACAGTCGCGCACCGAGGGCGTCGCGCTGCTCGTCGGTCAGACGCAGGTCTGGGCCGGGACGATTCTCGTTCGCCAGCTGCGGCTCGCGGTAGATGCCGAACGGCCCCTGCACCCGATTGTTCGTCACGACCTCGTCGATGATGCCCGCCAGCCGCTTGACCGCGGTCTCGTCTTCGATCGCGTCAGAGAGCAGATCTCGATAGAAGCTGCTGGCCTCGTCGAAGCCGTGCAGACCGGCCACCAGAGTCGCTACCGCATAGCGCTCGTCGTAGCCGAACGTGCCGGGCTGCTCGGGCTCGAGCAGAGCCGCGAAACTGCGCTGAGCGTTCTCGCGCGCCTGCTGCCGATGGCTGCGCAGCTCGTCGAGAGCGCTTCCGGGCGTGATGCCGGCCAGCTGGTCGATGATGTCGACGTTCGGTTCAGTCATGATCGTTCCTTGTCTCGGGGATGCTGCGGTGCCGGCGCGGCGAAGTCGTGCGCTGGTCTGATGCCGGGTCGTGCTGTGCCGTGGCTCACTCGGGCAGGGTCACAGCGGTCACGCAGCCATGCTCACTCGAGTGTTTCACGTGAAACACTCTTCGTGAAGGGCAGGCGACGTCCCGGGATCGCCGCGATGAGCTGCTGAGTGTACTCGGTCTCGGGATGCGCGAAGATGCGCTCCGTGGTGCCGGCCTCGACCTGCCGGCCATGGCTGAGCACGCTCACCGTATCTGAGATCTGCTGCACGACGGCGAGGTCGTGCGAGATGAAGACATAGGTCAGGGCAAGCTCCCGCTGCAGCTTCGAGAGCAGCCGCAGAATCTGCGCCTGCACAGTGACGTCGAGCGCCGAGACCGCCTCATCGAGCACGATCAGCCGCGGCTGCAGCACCAGGGCACGCGCGATGGCCACGCGCTGCAGCTGCCCGCCGCTGAGCTCGCGCGGCCGGCGTTCGAGGGCGTCCTGAGGCAGCGCCACCAGATCGAGCTGCTCGGCGGCGCTGCGCCGACGCGACGCTTTGTCGCCGATGCCGAAGTTGGCCAACGGCTCGCCGATGATGTCTCCGATCGTCTGCTTCGGGTCGAGCGAGCTGTACGGATTCTGATAGACGAGCTGGATGTCTCGGCGCAGCTGTCGGCGCGCCTTGCGGTCCAGCCCGAGAATGTCAGACCCGTCGAAGAGGATGCTGCCCGAGGTCGGCGCGTTGAAGCCGGCGATGCTGCGGCCCGTCGTGGTCTTGCCCGAGCCGGACTCCCCCACGAGCGCATGCGTGGTGCCCGCCCGCACGGCGAACGACACGTCGTCGACCGCGACGAAGGGCTCCTTGCCACGCCCGCCACCGAACTCCTGACGCAGGTGTTCGACGCGCAGCAGCGGAGCATCCGCCGCCGCGGTCGCCGACGAATCGGGCGACGTCACAGCCGGACGCTTCCAGTGCACGGCCTCGGTGATGTGCGCGAACGAGGGCGCGTCATCGAGCAGCTGTCGGGTGTAGGCGTGCTGAGGGTTCGAGAGCACCTGCACCGCCGAACCGTGCTCGCGCACCTCGCCGTGCTGCATGACCACGACCTGGTCGGCACGATCACCGGCGACGGCGAGATCATGGGTGATGAAGAGGATGCCGGTGCCGTCCTGCGAACGCAGTTCGTCGAGCAGATCGAGTATGCGCTGCTGCACGGTCACATCGAGCGCGCTGGTGGGCTCGTCGGCGATGATCAGACGCGGCTGCAGCGCGATGGCCGCGGCGATGAGCACACGCTGCTTCATGCCGCCGCTGAGCTCGTGCGGGTATTGCCTCGCACGAAGATCGGGCTGGTCGATGCCGACGCGCTCGAGCAGCTCGAACACGCGCCGGTTTCGGGCGTCGCGATCCTTCCAGCGGTGGATGCGCAGGGCCTCTGACACCGTCTCGCCGATGCGTTTGACCGGGTTGAGCGAGTTGTTCGGATCCTGCGGAATCAGGCCGATCTGACGCCCGCGCACCGCACGCCATTCGCGCGGCCCGAGGTCGGAGAGCACCGACGACGTCGCACGCACCGCGGCACCGTCTTCGGGTCTGTCCATGCTCACTTGATCGCCCACGCGCAGGTCGGGGCCCAGAGTGATGGTGCCGCGCACCAGTTCGGCGTTCGTCGGCAGCAGGCCCATCACGGCCTGCGCCGTGGTCGACTTGCCCGAGCCGGACTCGCCGACGACGGCGGTCACCTCGCCGGCGCGAACACTGAGGTCGATGCCGTGCAGGGCGTCGATGTGCCCACTGCGAGTGCGGTAGCGCACCGCGAGATCAGAGATGCTCAGCAGGTCGCTCATTGATCCGCTCCCTTCTGAATGGCCTGGCTCAGTCGGTTGGTGGCCAGCACGACCAGCAGCACGACGATGCCCGGCAGCACGGTGAGCCACCAGGCGGTGGCCACGTAGTTGCGCCCTTCGGCGATCAGCAGCCCCCACTCAGGCGTGGGCGGCGGAGCGCCATAGCCCAGAAAGCCCAGAGTCGAGATCTGCAGAATCGCGCTGCCGAACTGCAGCGCCGCGAGAGCCAGCACCGGGGCCAGCGAGTTGGGCAGAATGTGCCTGAGCAGCACGGTGCCGAAGGTGCCGCCGCTGCCGTAGGCCGCCTCGACGTACTCGCTCGCACGCACCTGCATTACCCGCGAGCGCGCCAGCCGTGCGAACGTGGCCACCGAGGTGACGCCCACCGCGATGGCGGCGTTGGTCGTGCCGAAGCCCAGCAGAATGATCACGCTGAGCGACAGCAGCAGACCCGGAATCGACAGCAGCACGTCGACGATGCGCATGAGCACCGCATCCAGCGCCCCGCCGCGGGCACCCGCGAACAGACCGATCAGGCTGCCGACGACGAGGCCGACCAGCACGGCGATCAGCGCGCCGCTGAGCGACTGCACCGCACCGTGCACGACGCGCGTGTAGAGATCGCGGCCGGTCTGATCGGTGCCGAACCAGTGCTGTGCGCTGGGGGCCTGCAGCGAGACGCCGGATGCCACGGTCGGGTCACCGGGGGCGAAGAGACCGGGCATGACGGCCCAGAGCACCGCGATGAACAGCACCAGCAGCGAGAGCAGCACCGTGGGAGTGCGCCAGATGCGTTTCATGACCGCACCTCCTTGCGCAGACGGGCGTCGAAGACCGGATAGAGCAGGTCGACGATCAGGTTGATGATGACGAACACGGCAGCCGAGATGATGACGACGGCCATCAGCACCGGAGTGTCTCGGTTGGCGACCGCCTGAGCGGTGATCTGACCGATGCCGGCGCGACCGAAGACGGTCTCGGTCACGACTGCGCCACCGACCAGCTCGCCGAAGAGCAGACCGGCGATGGTCATGGTCGGCAGCAGCGCGTTCTTGGCCACGTTGCGCCAGAGCACCCAGCTGGTGCTCGCACCGCGAGCGCGCACCACAGTGACGAAGGGCTGCACCCTGACCTCGTCGATGCTGCGAATGAGCACCTGGGCGAGCGGGGCGGCGATCGGTATCGACAGGGTGAGCACCGGCATCACCAGCGACTGCGGGCCGCTTGCGCCGATCAGCGGAATCAGCTTGAGCTGGAACGAGAGCACCTGGATGAGGATGATGCCGATCCAGAACACCGGCACCGAGACGAACAGCGGCGGCAGCGTGCGAAAGATGCGGCGCAGCCAGGCGAACGCTCCGAACGTCGAGGTGAAGGCGATCGTCACGGCCAGCAGCACGGCGAGCGCGAAGCCCAGCAGTGCGAGCAGCAGCGTCGAAGGCAGGGCCTCTGAGAGCATCGTCGTCACCGCAGACCCGGTCTGCACCGAGTAGCCGAGCTGACCGGTCAGAAACCCGCCGAGCGAGATCAGATAGCGCAGCCAGACGGGCTGATCGGCACCGTACGAGCCGCGGATGTCAGCCAGCTGTTCGGGCGAGAGCCCGAGTTCGGGGCTGGCGTAGCGGGCCATCACGGCATCGCCGGGCAGAGCCGAGAGCAGCACGAAGGCCACGGTGTATGCGACCAGCAGCACCAGCAGCGCCTGCCCGGCGCGACGCAGAATGTAACTCATATGAGGCGATTCACCACTTCGTCCATGTTCGGCTCTACTTGTTCAGCCAGGTGCTGTAGAAGTCCGGACGGCCCACGGCCTCGGTCTTGAAGCCCTGCACGTACGACTGCAGGCCGAAGACCTGCGGCTCTTCGAAGATGGGCAGCACGTAGGCCTGCTCGCTGAGGTAGTCCTGCACCGCCTGGCTGGCGGCCTGACGTTCGGGAGCGGTGGGCTTCGACGCGACGTCCTGCAGCAGCTGCTCAAGGTGCGCGTCGCCGTAGCTGCCGTCGCTCTTGTTCAGGTTCAGCAGCGTGTTGCGGTTCTCGCCGGCGAACTGGCTCTTGATCACGTCGTAGTCGGCGCGGCCGACCATCGAGTGGTACACCTGCACGGTGTCCTGATCGAGCGACGCAGCGGTCTGCGCGGCGTAGTCGCCCTGATACAGGTTGACCTCGATGCCGATCTGCTTGAGCTGCTCCTGAATCTTGGTCACGACCTCTTTCGAGCGCGGCTGCGGCACGGCCTCGTTGAAGGTCAGCGACAGGCGCTGACCGTCTTTGGTGCGGATGCCGTCGGCGCCCGGCGTCCAGCCTGCCTCATCGAGCAGCTGCTTCGCTTTGTCCTGGTCGTACACGTAGTGCGACGACTGGTCTTTGTAGCCGGCGGCGTTCTTGGCCAGAGACGAGGTCGCCAGCGGGTAGGAGTCGGTGAACAGCGAGTCGATGATGTTCTGGCGATCGACGCCGGCGATGATCGCCTGACGCACGCGGATGTCGCTCAGACGCGAGTCGCGGAAGCGGAAGTTCAGACCGTTGTTGACCCCGTTCGTGGCGGCGGCCACAAGCTGCAGGCCGGCACCGGTGACCTGTGCCTCGTCGGGTGCGGCGATCTGCCGGGCGACGTCGGCCTGGCCGGCGACGAGTGAGCCGATGCGCACGCTGTCTTCGCCCGCGAGCACGAAGTTGATCTGGTCGAGGTACGCACGACCCTGGTGCGACGCCGAGGGCGGGGCCCAGTTGTAGTCGTCTCGGGCCTTCAGCGTGAGCTGCGTGCCCACCTGCTCGTCAGACACCACGAACGGGCCCGAGCCGATCACGCCGGTGGCGTGGCCGGGGCCGAAGTCCTCGCTGCCCTTGTCGAGCGTGGCGTTGGCGAGCAGCCCCGCGTTCAGCGTCGACGTGGCCTGCTCGAAGCCCGGTGCAGGCGCCTTGAAGTGGAACTTCACGGTGTGCGCATCGACGACCTCGCCGTGGTCGTAGTTGTTGATCTGCTCTGAGGCGGTGAGTTTGCGCCCCTTGTCGCCCTTGCCGAAGAGATCGAAGTTCTTGACCACGTTGGCGGCGTCGAGCGGCGTGCCGTCCGAGTAGGTGACGCCGTCTCGCAGAGTGAAGGTGTATTCGGTCGCGTCGGCGTTGACCTGCGGCAGCGAGGTCGCGATCCAGGGCTTCAGCTCCAGGGTCTGCGGATCCTGGTACAGCAGACGGTCGGTGATGTTGTTCACGATTCCGCCGTTCGGGTACAGCCCCGCGGCAGGCGGGTACAGCCCGTTGAACGTCTGCGCCTCGAGATAGGTGAGCGTTCCACCCGTCTTGGGGTCGCCGACCGGCTGTGACGAGCCGGAGCCGCTGGAGCATCCTGCCAACAGGGCGACAGATGAGGCGACTGCAGCTGATGCGAGCAGCGCGCGACGCAGACGAGAGGTGCGCATGGTGACTCCTTCGGGTTCTGGGAACTGGCTTAGTTCACCCGACAACGTTCGATCGCGCCACCTTTCGCGTCACAAACTGAAACAGTGCGACACTGGGTTTCGACGCGTACGTAAGGTTCTTCAGTGCACACCACGAATTCCCTCCTCTCTTCACGCGCGGCCGACACTCGCCCGGCTGCGGCCACTCGGGCATCCATCGCCGTCGTCGGCGTCGGCCCTCGCGGCGTCTCGCTGATCGAGCGTCTGGGCGCCGCCATCGGCGTCGCGCAGAGCGCACACCCGGCGCAGACCCCCGCGCCCATCGATCTGCACCTCGTCGACGATCAGCAGCTGGGCGCCGGTCGCATCTGGCGCACCGATCAGACGCGCACGCTGTGCATGAACACGCTCGCAGGCGCCGTGACGCTCTTCACCGAGCCCGGCGCGACCGTCGAGGGGCCGGTTCGCGAGGGGCCCACGATGTACGAGTGGGTGCTGCTCGCGCTCGACGCCGCACGCCGTGCGGGCATCGCGGCGACCGGGGATGCCACCTCGGCCGACCCCTTCGTCTCGGCGGATGCTGCTGCCGGGTTCGCCGCGCACGAACACGATGCGAGCGGCACGGGCACGGCGCGCGCATCGCATCCGACGCATGCGCTGCACAGTGAGCAGCTCGCACAGATTTCTGAAGCGCATCGACGCGTCTGGGTGGAGCATCCGGCCGATCTGACCGCGCTGTCGCCGGTGCTCGACGAGATGGCCCGCACACGCCCCGAGTCGAACCCGACGCGTGCGCTCTATGGCGAGTACATCCGCTGGTGCCTGGACGTCGCCCTCGCCTGGCTGCCCGACAATGTGCAGGTGCACCGCCACCATGCTCGCGTCGTCGGTCTCGTCGCTGCGGGAGCCGAAGCGACCGGCATCGGTGAAATCGCCAGTGATGACGCCGACATCCTCACGCTCAGCGACGGCGAGCGCATCCGATCCACGGCGACCGTGATCTCGGGCGGCTGGCTGCGCAACGCGCCCACCGTCGAGGAAGAGGCCCTGCGCCTGGCGACGCATCGGCACCCGGAGCTGATCTGGATCGCCCCGGACAACCCGATCGACCAGCCGCTCGAGAACGTGCCCGGCGGCGAGACCGCCCTCGTGCGCGGCACCGGCATGGGGTTCTTCGACGCGATGGCGCTGCTCACAATCGAGCGGGGCGGGCGGTTCGAGGTGACCCCCGAGACACGGTCGGGGCTCACCTACGTGGCCGGCGGCCGCGAGCCGAAGCTGCTCGTCTCGTCGACGCGCGGGTATCCGTTCCTGCCGAAGTCGAAGTACCACTCGCTGCCGCCGAAGGCCGACCTGCATCGGCTCGGCGCGGTCGTCCGTCGGCTCGAGAACGAGGCGGCGGCCGAGGCCCAGACCGACCGTCTCGTCGGCAGCATCGACTTCGACGCCGAGGTGTGGCCCGCGATCGTGCGCGACGCCTACGAAGCGCACGCCCGCACGCTGGCGCGGGTGCGCCCGCAGGCTCTGCTCGTCGACCTCACCGAGATCATCCACCTGATCGACACCACCCCGGCCGAGTTCGCCGCGCTCGACGCTGCGCTGGCGTCGGTGATTCCGAACGAAGACGACCGGTTCCATCCGGATCGCCTGATCACTCCCCTGGCGGGCATCGACACTGCACCACAGACCGAGGCGTCCTCCGCCGACGGGCGCGATGTCGCATCCACCGTCGAGGCGCTCACGCAGCTGATCGGCAACCGCCTCGTCGGCGACCTGCACGAGGCGGAACTCGGCCTGGACAGCCCGATCAAGGCAGGCCTTTGGGCATTCAGCGCCGCACGCAAGCCCTCGTCGGTGCTCGGTCGCGGTGGGCGCTTCACTTGGGAATCGCGCTGCGGCCGCTACCACGATCTGATGAGCTTCGGCGGCATGATCGGTTCTGGGCCGCCCGCGTTCCGCAGTCGGCAGCTGCTCGCGCTGATCGACGCCGGTCTGGTGCACTTCGTCGGGGCGCACCCCACACTGACGATCGACGAAGGCGGCGACTCGCAGGGTCCCGCGTTCGAGCTGCGCTCGCCCACCACTGGTGGCGAGCCTCTGCGCGCCCGCACCCTCATCGACGCGTGGATGCACTCCCCCGACGTGCGCATCTCGGCAGACCCGCTGCTCGCGAGCCTGCGTGCGGATGCTCGCGTGCGCCCGCACGAGCTGCGCCGCGCCGACGGCACTCGTCTTGAGGGCATCGCCCCCGATATCGATGTGGCGACGGGCTTGGTCGTGCATGCCGACGGCGAACTCGATGCGCGGGTGCACGTGGCGGGCATCCCGCTCAACGAGCTGCTCGGCGACGCGGTGATCAGCCCGATGCCCGGCACCGATCCGACGATGCTGCGCGAAACCGATCGCGTCGCCCGCAGTCTGGTGGCGCAGGGGCTGTAGGGGCTGCTGGTCGGGGCTCAGGGCTCAGGGCTCAGGGCTCAGGGCTCAGGGCTCAGGGCTCAGGGCTCAGGGTAAGACTTGCACTGCATCGTTTCGCCGCCGCCAGCGCTATTCCCGGTTGCCGCTACTGCCAGCACTTTTCCCGGTTCCCGCCGCAGCTAACACCGTTCCCGCCGCCAGCCTCCATCGAGACATGGCAAATGCTCGGTCACCGCATCCAAACATGGAACTTGGCATGTCTCGATGGGCTACGACGACATTTGCCATGTCTCGACGCAGATGTGCGCACGGGCTGGCCCCGAAATGGCTCAGGCGTCGAAGGCGTCGGAGATGCGATCACCGAGCTCGATGCGCGGGCGCACGTCGACATTGGTGATCTGGGTAGACGGCCCGGCATCGACGACGAAACGCACAGCACGAGCGATCTCTGCCGGATCGATGATCTCGTAGGCAGGCTTCGGCACGGCTGCAGAGGTCTGCGCAGCTTCGGCGTCATGGTTCATCAGGTGCAGCATCGGCGTATCGGTCGGGCCCGGGCTCACCGTGGTCACACGCACCCCGGCATTCGCCTCTTCTTTGCGCAGCGAGTCGACGACGCCGAAGAGCGCATGTTTCGACATGGCATAGACGGCGTTGCCCGGCTGCGGATTCGACCCTGCCCCCGAGTTGATGAACACCGCGATACCGTGACTCGCCCTGAGCTTCGGCAGCAGTGCCGCAGTGAGCGCCGCCGGTGCGCCGACGTTCAGAGAGAAGTGCCGCTGCCACTCTGCGGCCGGCGCGTCAGCCACCGAGTTGCGGCGCGCGATGGCTGCGGCGTGCACCACGACATCCACCCGATCGACGACGGTCGCCAGCTCAGCGATCGCGTCGCGTTCGCCTCTCATGCTGTCGGTGCCGCTGCCGTTCGCCTCGGCACTGGCCGCACCCTCGGCTCGGTCTGATGTGCAGCTGGACTCTCTGCCAGCCGCGCCGTCTGCGACATCGCGCATCTCGGCTGCGACTCGCGCGTCGAAGACGGCGGCGAGGTCGGCGGCAAACGGCTCGGCCCCGTGCTCGTGAGCAAGCTGCCGCAGGATGCTCTGGTCACGCCCGACCGCGATCACACGATGGTCGCGGGCCAAGTCAGCGACGATGAGCCGCCCCATGCCTCCGGTGGCTCCGGTGACGATCGCGACCGGGAGGTCAATGTGGATGCTGTCTGCTGCGGTCTCTACCATCTCTGCGGCCTTTCTCGTCACGCCCGTCTCGCCTGCCCCCGCGACATCTCGATGCTCGGTGCTGGCCGTCATCAGCGGCCTGTCGGCTCACCGGTGCCGTCCGCGCTCGAACCGCCGCCCGAGTTGCCGTCACGGCGTGCGCTGCCACGCTGAGCACCGCGCTCCGCGCCAGACTGATCGTCGCGATGGGTGCCTCGTTGGGCGGCCGCGCGATTGCGGGCCTCGTCCAGGCTCTGCGCGACACGCTGCTCTGTCTGCCCCTCACGCACGGCATCCTGCGTCAGCAGCGCGGTGCGAATCTCGTCGCCAAGCTGCGAGACTCCGCCCGGGGTGCCGGGCAGCAGCACGGTCGTCGCGCCGTTGCGGCCGAGTGTGGTCAGCGTGTCGAAGTACTGCGTCAGCAGAATCAGGTTGATGACGTCAGACTCTTCGATGCCCTCATGCCGCAGCTCGGCGATCGACGCATGCAGACCGTCGATGATCGCCTTGCGCTGGTTCGCGATGCCCTCGCCCTGCAGCTGCTTCGCTTCGGCCTCGGCTCGCGCCTCGGTGACCACGCGGATGCGATCGGCCTCGGCGAGATCCTGCGCGGCGACGCGTTCGCGCTGAGCGGCGTTGATGCGGTTCATCGCCGACTTCACGCTGGCGTCGGGATTGATGTCGGTGACCAGCGTCTTGATGATCTGGTAGCCGAACTCCCCCATTTCGCCGGCGAGCGCCGCACCTACGGTCTGCGCGATGTCGTCTTTGCGCTCGAACGCCTCGTCAAGCTGCAGGTTCGGCACGGTGGCCCGCACGGCGTCGAAGACGTAGCTCTTGATCTGGGCTTCGGGGTCGTCGAGGCGATACCAGGCGTCGGCGACCCGCTGCGGCAGCACCGCGTACTGCACCGAGACCAGCACGAGCACGAACACGTTGTCTTTGGTCTTGGTCTCGACCTGCAGGTCGAGCTGCTGCACACGCAGCGAGACCACGCCGGCCTTCTTCTCGATGAGTGGGATCTTGACGTTCAGACCAGGCTGTGCGATTCGCACGAAACGGCCGAAGCGCTCAATGATGGTGTTGGTCTGCGTCTGCACGGTGAAGAACGTGCCAAAGGCGAGCAGAATCAGAATGACGATGACGACGGCGAGAACGATGATTCCCATGGGATCACTTGCCCTTCAGGCTTCGGTGATGACTGGCCTCGCGCGCCGAGACGCTGCGGACCGCGGTTGCGCACATTGTATCGAAGCCCTCCGACAGCATGTTGGCGCGCTGTGCCCGCCGCAGACGATGCACGCCACTCCGGCCTTCCGTCCTTTCGTTAGTCGGCAGCCTGCACGGCGATCGCATCCGCATCCGCATCCGACGTACGAATTCACCACTCACCCAAGCGCGATGTTTCACGTGAAACATCGGCGATCAGGCCCGTACCGTTCAGCGACCGCACCGACAACGCCACGAGGAGGGCCATCCGCCCCACCTACTGCCGACCAAATCTTGACAAGCGCCTTGACCGACCCACACTCGTTTGCACTGGACAACACGGCTGTGCTTCAGAAGTTGCTGATCTGCCTGTCACCACGCAGACGACTCTGCCGACACCAGAAGCCGCATGTTCTCCTGAAACAGACCGTGGCGCCATTGCCCCCTCAGTATCCTGATCTAAGTAGTCGAGGGAACAACACCGGCAGTGGCTGCCGTGATTGAACTGCTTGAATCGTCAAGCGTGAAAGTCGGGAAGTCGGCGTCGGCGTCTGCCAGATGAAGATCACTGTCGGCGACAACTCACGACATAGTCTTCAACCGCAGGCCCGAAACATACTGCATTGGACGTGCGCTACACCGTGTGCGCCGTGCTCTGCCCGATTGTGTCGATAAAGACCGCTTGCTCGATAGAATCTCGGCATGTCCCGTGAAGGCCTCAGCACCGTCCCGAAATCTATGATCGGTCGTGTCTCTCTGATTCTGCAGGCATTCACGGTCACCGATCCAGTGCTCAGCCTGGGGGCTCTGTCGAAACGCACCGCCATCCCGAAGGCGACAGTCGCACGCATCACCCAAGAGCTGGTCGACACTGATCTGCTCGAACGTGTCGAGCACGGCTATCAGCTAGGCATGCGCTGCTTCGAACTTGGTGAGATGGTTGGCAGGTCTAAACTGCTGCGCCGCCTGGCTGTCGCAGCCATGTCTGACCTTCGACAAGCGACCGGCCTCACAGTGCAGCTCACGGTGCTGCGCGGTGGTGATCTGGTCTACATCGAGATTTTGCACGGCAGAAGCATCCCCGAGCATCTCCCCTCACGGGTCGGAGGACGCGTACCCGCACATGCGTCTGCAGCAGGCAAAGCGCTGATGGCATACTCCGACACAAGTGTCACCGCTGGATTGCTTGCCGGGCCATTGATGAAGCTCGGCCCGCGCACAATCACAGACACTGCGGTACTACACCGACAGTTTGCTGAGATACGAGCCACTGGTGTCGCATTCGAGGTCGCGGAATCCGCAGAGGGTGTTGCCTGTGTATCGAGCCCCTTGCTGCGACAAGACCGCTCACCCATTGCTGCCATATCGCTCACTGGACCGGCATCTGAGGGAGATATTCGTCGCTTCGCTCCAACTGTCTACGCGGCGACCCTCGGGTTGAATCGACAGATCCGCACAAATCCAGCACTTGGATCACTCTAAGCGTCATTGCATATTGCAAACACCTCGCAATACTAGGTCGCTTTGGCGGCTCACTCCCTCTTGATCGCATACGATTTTCGTCTCACTCACCGAAACGTTCTTTGTCATCGTCATTGCCTGAAGTCACACAATATCTCAGCAGCCGCTCGCGTCGGCATCGTCTCGATTCCCCGAGGATAGGCGCAAGCGGCCAACACGAAGGAGTGTGTGATGAAAGCAGCGGTGATGCACCGACCCCACGAGCCCCTCGTCATCGAGGATCTCGATCTTGCAGCGCCCAGAGCCGGCGAGGTTCGCGTGCGAATCGAAGCTGCAGGCGTCTGCCACAGCGATCTGCATTACTGGATGGGAGACCTCGACGCACGACTGCCTCTGGTGCCCGGCCACGAAGGCTGTGGCATTGTGACGGAAGTCGGCGAGGGAGTTACCTCAGTAGCTGCCGGCGATAAGGTCGTTATGCTGTGGCGGCCACGCTGCGGACAATGCGAATACTGCCTGTCAGGGCAACCGGCGCTGTGTGACAAGGGCGCCGTACACGGCACGACCAACGAGCTCATGGGCGGAGGCACACGCCTCAGCCTGTCAGAAGCGCCACGGTATCACCTCATGGGCATCTCTTGCTTCGCGCAGGAGAGCGTGGTGCCCCAAGAGTCAGTAGTTCGCGTACCCCACGAGGTGCCAAGCGAGATCGCTGCTATCACGGGGTGTGCCGTCATCACCGGTATGGGCGTCGTGCTGAACCGGCTTCCAGACGTCACGGGCAAGTCCGTCTTGATCATCGGGGCTGGGGGCGTCGGACTTTCAGCTGTACTCGGAGCCCAGCTGGTCGGCGCACAGCGCATCATCGTCTCTGACGTCGTGCCGGCACGCCTCAATAAAGCGCTCGAGCTCGGCGCCACAGATGTGATCAACGCAGTCACCCAAGATGTCGTGGCCGAGGTGCAACGTCTCACCGGCACAGGAGCGCACTACGCCATCGAGGCAATCGGACGCCCCGGCACTATCAGCCAGGCCATTTTCAGTCTGCGCAAGGGCGGCAAAGCAGTCATCGCCGGACTCGGCGCCGTGGGAGACACGGCCGAACTGCCTATCAATCATCTCGTGCAGAATGGCAAGAGCATCGACGGCTCACTCTACGGCTCGTCGAACACCCCCCTGCAAATCCCCGAGGTCCTCGATCTCTATCTCGCAGGCAGGCTGCCTCTGAATCAGCTCATCGACCAGCGGTTCTCTCTCGAAGACGTCAATGAAGCTCTGCACACCCTGACCGAGGGCGCCATCGGACGCCCTGTCATCATCCCCAACTCTCCTGCAAGCCAGCCCGTCTGAGTGCAGCCTCCCCATCCTCTGCAACCGGTGATCATCGTCGATCACCTCTCATCATCAAGGAGCCATAATGACAACGACGACCGCGAGCTCACCGAGCCCGACAGAGATTCCGCATAAAGACCGTACGCGTGCCCTATGGGGCAGTGCCATTGGCAGCACCATCGAGTGGTACGACTACTTCCTCTACGGCACAATGAGCGGCCTGGTCTTCGGACCGCTGTTCTTCCCCTCAAACGACCCTATCGTCAGTCAGCTGCTGGCCCTCGCCTCATTCGCGCTGGCCTTCCTCATTCGCCCCATCGGCGGCATCATCTTCAGCCACATCGGCGACCGCATCGGACGCAAACGCACGCTCGTCATGACGCTCACCCTCATGGGTCTCACCACCGTCGCAATCGGATGTGTGCCGAGTTACGCCACGATCGGCGTCGCCGCTCCAATTCTGCTCACACTGCTGCGTCTGCTGCAGGGCGTAGCACTCGGGGGTGAGTGGGGTGGAGGCCTGCTGCTGGCCGTCGAGTATGCCCCGAAAGGCAAGCGAGGCTTCTACGGCGCAGTGCCACAGATCGGTGCGCTCCTGGGCTTGGCCCTTGGAAATTTCGCCGTGGTGCTGGCCGGATGGGTGTTCCCCGGCGACCTGTTCCTCTCGATCGGCTGGCGCATCCCCTTCATCGCTTCGATCGCTTTGCTGCTGCTCGGCCTGTGGATTCGTCACAAAGTCGACGAGACTCCGTCCTTCCGTGCCGTACAGGCCCAAGGAAAGCAGGAACGTGTGCCGATCGCCGCCACGCTGCGTCATCACTGGCGTGAGGTTCTCATCGCAACCGGTGCCAAATTCATCGAGACCTCGACCTTCTTCATCTTCGCTACATTCTCGATCACCTACGCGGTGAGCCTCGGTTATGAACGCAGCTTCGTGCTGAACATGGTGCTCATTGGCTCACTGCTCGGCGTCTCCGGCATGCTCTTCTACGGTCGACTGTCTGACGCGATCGGCCGCAAGAAGGTCTTCATGGGTGGCACCATCGCCGTGATCCTCTTCATCCTGCCGTACCTGTGGCTGTTCAACTCGGGCAATCCATTGCTGCTCGCCATCGGCATTATCGTCTCTTTCTTCTTGGTCTGGCCCACATATGGCTCGCTCATCGGCACGCTGCTGGCCGAAAGCTTCACGCCCGAAGTGCGCTACACCGGCGCATCACTCGGGTACCAGCTGGGTGCGGCCATCGTGGGCGGTCCTGCGCCACTGATCGCCACCGCACTGTTGGCCGCCTTTGGCGGCAACTACGTCCCCGTCGGCATGTTCGTCATAGCTTGCGGCGTCGTATCACTGATCGCTGTAGCCTTCGCCAAAGAGCGCTACAACCAAGATCTCGACGACCTGCCCGACACCCAGGCCCGAGCTGAAGAAGCACAATCGGCCACAACACCTGTATCGTCGATCCGCACCGAAGGTGTCGAGGCATGAACGACAACGCGACGCTACAGCGACGCCAGGCCCAGGTCGCTGCTCTGCGCGGGGCGGAGCCTTCGTTCGGTCTCTGGAACGCGGTCACTCCCACCGTCGCTCTCGAGCTCGCTGCCAGACAACATTTTGACTACGTCTGTGTCGACTGGCAGCACGGCCTGATCGACTACGCCGACGTTATTCAGAGCTTGATCGTGATCGACGCAGCAGGAAGCACGCCCATCGTGCGGGTGCCGGGCAACAACGCCAATGACATCGGCAAGGCCCTCGATGCGGGTGCAAGTGCGATCATCGTTCCGCTGATCAACACCGCCGACGAGGCACGTGCGGCCGTTCGAGCCACACGCTATCCGGTGTCGGGAGGCGCACGATCGTACGGGCCAATGCGCGCGGAGCATCTGCTCGGCGCAGATCCACGCACTGTTGACAAGACGGTCGCATTGTTCGTGATGATCGAGACCCAGCAAGGCCTCGACAATCTCGACGCGATCGTCTCGGTCGACGGCGTTGACGGCGTGTACATCGGCCCCTACGATCTCTCGCTCGGGCTTGGGGCACAGGTGCCGTTCGAGCCAGCCATACTGCCCAAGCTCGAAGCCAGTGTCGAGCACATCCGATCAACCGTCACGCAGGCTGGAAAGATCGCTGGCATCCACACACCAAACGGCGAGGCTGCGGCAAAGCGTGCCCAGCAGGGCTTCAATGTGATCACGGTGACGACCGACGTGAGTCTGCTCGCCGAGGCTGCCGCTGAACAGCTTGCTATCGCCCGCCAACGAGAGGACTGATCCCATGAACGCACATTTCACATCATCTTCAGAGATCCCCGATATCGTCACTCGTGCGGCGGAGGCCTCATTGACCTGGGCTGCTACCCCGGTCGAGCGGAGAGCTCAAGCCTTGGAGGCGATCGCTGGAGCTCTCGATTCCGCAGCCGACCAGCTCGTGCCGATGGCCAAGCGTGAGACACACCTTACAGAAGGACGTCTGCAAGGTGAACTGGTGCGCACGAGCTTCCAGCTTCGCCTGTTCGCCGAAGTAGTTCGAGACGGAGGGTATCTCGATTCTCGCATCGACCATGCGGACCCCGAGTGGCCAATGGGGGCGCGTCCAGACCTTCGACGCACACTGATTCCTATTGGCCCGGTCGTGGTGTTTGCCGCTAGCAATTTTCCATTCGCGTTCTCGGTGATCGGTGGAGACACAGCATCTGCGCTCGCTGCCGGCAACAGCGTAGTGCTCAAAGTGCACTCCGGTCACCCCGAGCTCTCACGGCTCACCGGTGAGGTGGTAGCCTCGGCTCTGCGCACGGTACAGGCGCCAGACAATCTACTGCAGCTCATCTACGGCACGGACGCTGGAGTCGAAGCGTTGACTGATCCCCGCATCAAGGCCGGCGCCTTCACGGGCTCGATTCCCGGTGGTCGCGCACTGTTCGACCTAGCCCAAAGCCGACCCGAACCCATTCCGTTCTACGGGGAGTTAGGCAGCCTCAACCCGGTCTTCGTCTCTCGCTCTGCTGCCACAGAACGTGCGGCAGCAGTCGTCGACGAGTATGTGAAGTCATTCACCTTGGGTGCAGGGCAGTTCTGCACAAAACCCGGATTACTGTTGCACCCCGCCGGCTCCGGAGTTCGCGATCTGCTTGAGCACGCACAGTTGCCTGATCCTGTTCCCCTTCTGAACGATCGCATCCAGCGGGGATTCGCTACCTCGCTCGCCGGCCTCGCTGCGCACCCCCATGTCGCGCCAGTGCGATTCACAGAATCAAGCACTAGCACTCCCCCAGCACCCAGCGTACTGGCCACGAGTGTGCAGGCGCTGATTGAGGATCCGACACTCCTCGACGAGGTCTTCGGGCCGGCGACACTGATTGCAGAGTATGAGCACGACGAGCAGTTGCTGCAGCTGGTTGAGGCGTTACCTGGTCAGCTGACTGCCACGCTGATCGCGAACGAAAATGACACGCTGGCACCTCAGCTGATCGATGCCCTCAGTCGACGCGCCGGGCGCATCCTATGGAATGAATGGCCTACTGGGGTGACCGTGAGCTATGCGCAGCAGCACGGAGGGCCGTATCCGGCCACTACCGCGTCAATGAGCACCTCGGTGGGATCTGCGGCGATCAGCCGTTTCATACGACCTGTGGCGTACCAGAACCTGCCACAGTCATTACTGCCCGCCAACCTGCGCGATGAGGCTCGAACGACGCCTGCACTGGTCGACGGCAAGCGTGTGGAACGCGCCTGACTGTCTGTGTGGCCTGCCCGCGTGGTACCAATCGCGTGGGCAGGCCGCACAAAGGCAACCGCCCGCTCGAATGGCGCCAGTCGCAAGAGCCCCACGCGACCTCTCAGCTCGGCGTTCGAGCCGGAGATCTGGGCAGCATTTCGAGACTTCGGCTGTTCAGGGGGCACACCAAGCCAGACAGAATCGAAGCCGTCTCACCCACCGCAACGCTCACGTACGGCCATTCCGGTGCAGCGATGCGTCACCGGGCAGTGTGCAGCCTAAGATCCGAAGAATTCACGCACATTGATTCACGCCGCAACGTCAAAGGCGTCGAATCACGGCGATAGACTCCTGAACGCTACAGTGAGTCCATGACCGCTGAGACTTCCGAATCCACTTCTCCCGTCACCTTCTACGGTGCCGCCTGGTGCGGCGACTGCCGTCGCGCCAAGGCCCTGCTCGATGACCTCCACGTGACCTACGACTACGTCGACCTCGTCGCAACTCCCGAGCGAGCCGAAGACGCGAAACACATCAGCGGCCGCACCAACATCCCCGTCATCGCCTTCGCCGACGGCACCCACCAGGTCGAACCCTCGAATGCCGAGCTCGAAGCCAAAGTGCGCGAACTCGGGGTCGTGCCCGAGTAGGCTCGACACATGACGAAGAATCCCGCCTCGCAGGCTGCCGCATCCGCATCGAGAACACCTGCGTCGAGACGTGGCCGTGAGATCGCCGTCACCGTCGTCGGCATCACACAGATCGCTCTCGCGGCCATCGCCGCTGCCGACCTGTCTCATCGGCGCTCAGACGAGGTGCACGGGCCGAAGATGGTCTGGTCGCTCGCGTTGAACATCCCCTGGGCAGGCCCGCTCTCGTACTTCGCGCTCGGTCGCAAAGACCCGACGTCTCTGCCCCGATTCAAGTGACCAGTTCTCTCGGCTAGACCACACATCACGAAACGACGCCCCTGCTGCCCGCCCAGTGCGCCACAATAGACGCATGAGCACCGCTGCAACCGCCACCGCATCCAACGACGACGAATCTCGTCGACCCGTCGACGCATCTCGATCCGAGACCAAAACACCTGCTGCTGCGCCCGGCGCCGGCGGCTCTGTGCGCGACACGACGCCCGGCACCATCGGCACCCCGCTCACCCCGCATGCGACCCGCGCACTGCTGCTGGGCTCCGGCGAGCTCGGCAAAGAGGTGACCATCGAACTGCAGCGTCTCGGCATCGAGACTGTCGCTGTCGACCGATATGCGAACGCACCAGCGCATCAGGTCGCCCACCGCGCACACGTGATCGACATGCAGGATCCCGCAGCACTGCGCAGCGTGCTCGAGACCGAACGACCTGACCTGATCATTCCCGAGATCGAGGCCATCGCGACCAGCGTGCTCGCCGAGATCGAAGCGGAGCAGCCGTGGCCGGTGCGGGTGGTGCCCACCGCTCGCGCGACCGTGCTCACCATGGACCGCGAGGGCATCCGCCGTCTCGCGGCCGAGACCTTGGGGCTGCCCACGAGCCCGTACCGCTTCGTCGATTCGGTCGAAGAACTGCGCGTGGCCGTCGGCGAGCTCGGTCTGCCTGCGGTCATCAAGCCCGTCATGTCGTCGTCGGGTCATGGTCAGTCGGTGCTGCGCACATTCGACGACGCCGACGCTGCGTGGGATGCCGCCCAGACCGGGTCTCGCGGCCACGCTGCCGAGGGTCACGCCGTGCGCTGCATCGTCGAGGGCTTCGTCGACTTCGACGACGAAATCACCCAGCTCACGGTGCGCCACACTGGCGGCACCACGTTCCTCGATCCTGTGCACCACCTGCAGGTCGACGGCGACTACGCCGAATCATGGCAAATGCCGCATTCCGCCCCCTCATCCATGCCAAGTTCCATGTCTCGATCGCTGAACGGCACAATTCCCATGTCTCGATCGGTGGGCGACGCAGAGCCCCTGCGCCACTCAGAAGGGCACGCCGAGAACCGCCCCCGCCACGAGGAAGGCTCCGGCCTCAGCGAGGCGATCGTCACCAAGGCCCGCGACGTCGCTCGGCGCATCACCGACGCGCTCGGCGGCTGGGGCCTCTTCGGGGTCGAACTCTTCGTCAAGGGCGACGAGGTCATCTTCAGCGAAGTCTCTCCCCGACCGCACGACACCGGGCTCGTCACGCTCGTCAGCCAGGATCTCAGCGAGTTCGCCCTGCATGCCCGCGCCGTGCTCGGACTCCCCGTGGCCGAGCCTGAGCGCTTCCCAGGCGCGGCGGCGAGCGTGCCCGTCAAAGTCGCCGGCAGCGGCGTTCCGGTGTTCCATCATGTGGATGCCGCACTCGCCGCCGCCCCGACCGCACAGCTGCGTCTCTTCGGCAAGCCTCGAGTCGACGGCGAGCGCCGTGTGGCGGTCGCTCTCGCCCGCGGAGCGAACGTCGACGAAGCCCGAGCACGTGCCCATGCGATCGCAGACGCCTTGCAAGTCGAGCTGCGCTGAAGACCTGGAGGAGCACACAGCGAACACGCTCACTGCTGCCCGCATAAGCAAATGTGATCGCCAGGTTCTTCTGCGTTTCTGCTGCGTTACCAGCCTGTAACCCCTGCGGTCATGTCGCACACCCAGGCACGACGCCCCTGCACTATGGATCTCAGCGCCCCGCTTCGACGTTGATGCGTCGTCGCCCAGACAGGGCACCAGCCGTGCAGACGAGAGGAACCGTCCATGACAACAGAGATCGACTTTCTGTATCTGAATGAGCGCGACATGATCGCCGCAGGTGTCACTGAGATCGCAGAATGCATCGACGTGATGGAAGAGACCTTCGTCCTGCTGCGCGACGGCGACTTCAAGATGGCCGGCGCCAACGGCAACTCGCATGGTGCGATGGTCACCTTTCCCGAACACCCAGTCTTTCCCGGAATGCCCGCAGACGGCCCCGATCGTCGTTTCATGGCGATGCCCGCATACCTCGGCGGGCGCTTCGGCACGACAGGCGTCAAGTGGTACGGCTCGAATGCCGAGAACCGCACCACGGGCCTGCCGCGATCGATCCACCTCTTCACCCTCAATGACACCGACACCGGCGCACCGCTGGCGGTCATGTCTGCCAACCTGTTGAGTGCATACCGCACAGGTGCCGTTCCCGGCGTCGGCGTCAAGCACCTGGCCCGCGAGGATGCGAAGACCGTCTCAGTGATCGGCCCCGGCGTGATGGCCAAGACCGCAGTCGAGGGGGTGCTCGCGCTGCGCCCGAGCATCGACACTCTGACGGTCAAGGGTCGTGGCCGCGCGGCCATCGACGACTTCGTCTCATACGTGCAGAAGAAATACCCGCAGGTGACCAAGATCGATGTAGTTGACACCGAGCAGGAAGCGGTGAGAGACGCCGACGTGGTTATCGTGGCGGTCACCACGGGAGCCGGCGGATCATCCACCTTTCCGCATTTCGACGAGACCTGGATCAAACCCGGAGCACTGTTCCTCTGCCCCGCAGCAGCCCACTTCGACGACGACTTCATCGTCAACCGTGCTCGAACCATCGTCGATCATCCCGGGTTGTACGAGGCGTGGAAGGAGGAGTACGGAACCGATGCCTATGAGATTCTCGGCATCGTGGGCACGCACTTCTACGATCTCGTGAACGCCGATCTGCTCAACCTCGAGAAGATCGAACAGATCGCTGACATTGCCCAGGCCGAAGGCCCGAAGCGCAGAAGCGACGATGAGATCATCATCTATTCCGTCGGCGGCATGCCCGTCGAAGACGTCGCCTGGGGAACAACGATCTATCGCAACGCCATCGAGCGGGGAATCGGCGTCTCTCTCAACCTGTGGGACAAGCCGGCTCTGGCCTGAGACGCAGCGGGCCGCCGAGCAGGGGCCCAGAAGCGCCCACACCGACTCCAGAGGCACGACGAACGGAGCATATTATGAGCATCGAACAGGCCGACGTCGTCGTCATCGGCCTCGGCACCATCGGCTCGGCTGCCGCCTGGCAGCTGAGCAAACGCTTCGACAGAGTCATCGGCATCGAGCAGTTCGGCCTCGGGCATCCGTTCGGCGGGTACACCGGCGAGTCACGGCTGTACCGCGCCGCGTACCACGAAGGCAGCATGTACGTGCCGCTGCTGATGCGCGCTCGTGAGCTGTGGTTCGAGCTGCAGAAGGCAGCCGGTCGAGAACTCTTCCTTCCGGTGGGCACGCTGTCGGTAGCACCAGAGGGGGACACCTCGATCGCCAACGTCGTGAAGAGCGTGCAGGAGCATGACATTCCGCACGAAGTCTTCGACGCGGACGCGCTCCGCAAACGCTACCCACAGTTTCGCGTTCACGATGACGATATGGCCGTGCTCGATCTGCTGGGCGGCGGCCTGCGGCCCGAACTCACCGTCTACAGCGCACAGGAGCTGGCCCGTGTGAACGGAGCGACGCTCTACGATCACGAACAGGTGTACAGCATCGCCGAAGACGGCGGGCACGTCACCATTCGTACGTCTGACCGGATCATTCACGCCGAGCACGTCGTCGTCACCACCGGCTCATGGGCGTCTGAGCTGCACCCTGAACTCGCTTCAGTCATCAAGGTGCACCCGCTGGTGCTGACCTGGTTCATTCCCGAACGTCTCGACGACTTTCTGCCCGGAGCCTTCCCCACCTTCATTCGTGATCGTGACGGCGTGCACTTCTTCGGAGCGCCGTCACTCGACGGCTACAGCGTGAAGGTGAGCCCGGACAATCTGATGCCTGCAGTGCGCACGGTCGCTGACCTGCCTCGTGTGCTGCCGCAGTCTCTGCTCGACAGCCTCGGGGCCAAGGCACGCTCGTTCTTTCCGGCTCTGCAGCCGCAGCCTGCGCACTACAGCACGCACCCAGAGGGCTTCACCGCCACCAAGGTGCCCATCATCGATCGCAGCGACTCTGGTCGTGTTGTGACGATCACCGGTCTCTCTGGCCACGGCTTCAAATTCACGCCCGTGTTCGGTGAGCTCGCAGCCAGGCTGATCGCCGACGAGCAGACCGAGCTCTACGATGATCGCTTCAGCATCGCCGCACATCTCGCCGCGGTCAGCTGATTCCCCGTTCGCCGTCACCCGCGATGTGATGCGCCACCGGGTCAGTCGACGCACAGCTGCTCACGCGCGGCCTGCATGAACACCGTCCCGCATTGAACGCGATCTCGACAGAGTGGCGGATGCGGTCGAAGAGAACGAGTGTGGGCTCGGCTCCCGGGACACTGGGAGCCGAGCCCACACCTCTCGTCACGATCCGGGCTTTGTGCCCGGCTCTCTCGCCGTTATTTCTCGTACGCAGTCTCGGCGTGCAGACCTTCGTCCAATCCCTGGCTCTCGACTTCTGCGGAGACACGGATTCCCATGGTCTTTTTCATGACCCACGCGATGAGTGCGGTCACGAGGAATGAGTAGACAACGCAGGCGGCGATCGCGACGAACTCCCGCCAGATAATGGAGGGATCTCCGCCGAAGAGCACACCGGTCACGCCCGCAGGCGCCGCTGACGAACCGATGAGGATCACACAGACTGTGCCTGCGAGACCCCCGACCCCGTGCACGGCGAAGGCGTCGAGGCTGTCGTCGATCCCCCACTTCGATTTCCACGTCACCGCCCAGGCGACCAGTGCGCCAGAGGCGATGCCGACGATGATCGAGCCGATCGCGTCCACAGCATCCGCCGACGGAGTGATGCCGACCAGGCCGGCGATCATGCCGGTGATCGTGCCGAATGCGGTCACGCTGCCGGTGCGAATCTTCTCGACGATCATGTAGCCGATCATGCCTGCGCATCCGGCAAGCAGTGTGGTCATGAACACGTACTGCGCCAAGAAGTTCGCCCCACCGGCCGAACCGCCGTTGAACCCGAACCAGCCGAACCAAAGGATGCCGCCGCCAAGCGCGAGCATGGGGATGTTGTGCGGGCGTGGGTCCATCTCCTTGCGGGGACCGAGCACCCAGGCAAGGGCGAGTGCTGCGACTCCCGCGTTCATGTGCACCGCAGTCCCGCCGGCGAAGTCATGCAGTTCGATGACGTTTCGCAGCCACCCACCGGTCGTGCCTGCCTCTTCATCCGAGATCGCGAAGACCCAGTGAGCCAGAGGCGCGTAGACCAGCACCAGCCAGACCGGAACGAACACCAGCCAGGCGCTGAACTTCATGCGGCCGACCGCACCACTGGCGATGATCGCCACCGTGATCGCGGCGAAAAGCAGGAAGAACGACCCCCAGAAGGCGTCTTCGGCACCACCCGTGCCGAGATCTGTGGTGAACGACGTCCAGCCGACAAAGTCGAACGGGTTGCCGATGAGGCCGAGCCCACCGACTGAGTCTCCGAGCACAAGGCCGTGCAGAAAGACCACGTAGAGAATGACGGTCATCGCCAGCGAGCTGAACACCATGAGCATGATGTTCAGCACATTCTTCCGGCCGACGGTGCCGCCGTAGTAGATGGCAAGCCCGGGGAACATGAGCATCACCAGGCCGAATGCAGCCAGGCTCCAGGCGAGATCTGCCTGTGGAAGCGTTTCCATAAAGGGGTCTCCTCAATAATTCGGGAAGCAGGTGTTCGAAAGGTGCTGCGCCTGGTCTGCGGCTGCAGCATGACTGCCAAGCCGTGATTCCACTGACCAGCGGAGTGCGGTGAGTGAGGCGTCAGCACAGTTCAGATGCCGGTGGGCCCATAACCGACCGGCACCAGAGGGATTGGCCGACTTGGGCTGTGGCCGGCGAACGCCGTCGGGAGCTAGATGGCGTCTGGCCCGCGCTCTCCGGTGCGAACGCGAACGACGTTGTGCACGGGAACGGTCCAGATTTTGCCGTCTCCGATACTGCCGGTGCGGGCAGCTGTGACGATCATCTCGATGACCGATTCGACGTGTTCGTCCGCGACGAGCACCTCGATTCGCTTCTTCGCGACGAAATCGATGCGCACCTCAGCACCTCGATATACCTCGGAGTGGCCACCCTGAGTTCCATATCCAGTGGCTTCAGTGACGGTGAGTCCGTGGACGTTGACGCTTTTCAGCGCCTCTTTGACGACCTGCAGACGATGTGGCTGGATAACGCCGGTGATGAGTTGCATGAGGCGACTCCTTTAAGGAGATCAGGGACATGTGGTCATGATCATCATTCAAAAGCAGGTGTGTTTCGGTCGCATGAGCGAACGGTTACGACCTGAATCATGTGTGGCAACCGCCCGCACAGCCCCATCTGAGAAGGCGTCGTCGTTCGAGACGGCACGAACGAGCATGCCCGAACCTCGCCGGAGTGACCACTCGAGAGACCAGATCGACAGTGTTTCACGTGAAACATTCGAGAGCAGGTGTGAGCACGTCAAAGCGTTTCACGTGAAACGTCTGCAGCGCGTGTGGACTAGAATCGCGCTCCATGACCACACCAACACTCGAACGCAACCTACAGAACAGGCACCTGCAGCTCATCGCCATCGGCGGCGCCATCGGCACGGGCCTGTTCATGGGCAGCGGAAAGACCATCTCGCTGGCCGGCCCCAGCATCCTGCTCGTCTACGCGATCATCGGAACGATGCTGTTCTTCGTGATGCGCGCACTCGGCGAGCTGCTGCTCTCGAATCTGAACTATCGGTCGTTCGCCGACTTCGCCGGTGACCTCTTGGGACCATGGGCGACCTTCTTCACCGGCTGGACATACTGGCTGTGCTGGGTCGTCACCGGCGTCGCCGACGTCATCGCGATCACCGGCTACACACGCTTCTGGTTTCCGAACATCCCGCTCTGGGTGCCCGCGATCCTGCTGATCGCCCTACTTCTGGCTCTCAACCTGCCCACCGTGCGCAACTTCGGTGAGATCGAGTTCTGGTTCGCACTCATCAAGATCATCGCCATCGCCGCACTCGTCGTCGTGGGCGTCATCATGCTCGCGACGCACTTTCAGACGCCGTCAGGCGACACCGCCTCGATCACACACCTCTGGGACGAGGGAGGCTTCTTCCCGACCGGTTTCTGGGGCTTTGTCGCCGGATTCCAGATCGCCGTCTTCGCCTTCGTGGGCATCGAACTCGTCGGCACCGCGGCCGCCGAGACGCAGAACCCTCAGACGACGCTGCCGAAGGCGATCAACTCGATTCCCTGGCGCATCGTGCTGTTCTACCTGGGCTCGCTCTTCGTGATTCTGACAGTGAACCCGTGGAACAAGATCGACCCGACCCAGTCGCCCTTCGTCAACATGTTCGCGATGGCCGGCATCGGCATCGCCGCACACGTCGTCAACCTGGTCGTGCTCACCTCAGCCGCATCGTCGGCGAACAGCGGCATCTACTCGACCTCGCGCATGGTCTACGGCCTCGCCACCCAGGGCCACGCGCCCTTCTGGCTCAGCGCCCTGAGCAAGCGTCGTGTGCCGAAGAACGCGCTGTTCTTCTCATGCACCTTCCTGCTCGCAGGCATCGTGCTGCTCTACGCCGGCGACTCGGTCATCGGCGCATTCACTGTGATCACGACCATCTCGTCGGTGCTCTTCATCTTCGTCTGGACGATCATCCTCTGCAGCTACCTCGCCTATCGACGCAAACGCCCCGAGCTGCATGAGAAGTCGACCTACAGGCTGCCCGGCGGCATCGTCAGCGTGATCGTCGTGTTGGTCTTCTTCGCGTTCCTGATCTGGGCTCTGACACAGGAGCAGGACACCCTCCAGGCACTCATCGTCACGCCCGTCTGGTTCGTTCTGCTGGGGGTCGTCTACTTCTTCATGCGGCACCGCATCAGCAGCAACAAGACCGACCTGGCCGAGGTGGGCGTCGACATCACACCTCGCACCGAGCCGGTGCCCGGCACGAACAACGACGTGCCCGCCGAGCGGCCCGACTCGTCGACGAAGCGCGACTGACGCATCCGTCGCCCGACGCAACGAGACCCGCACCACGGAGCGTGACCGCACCGCAGGCACCATGGAAAGTGACAGAATCGACGATATGACCAGCTACCAGCCCGAGCCCGGGCACGTCACGATGTTCACCACTCCCTGGTGCGGGTACTGCCGCAACCTCAAGGCGCAGATGCAGCGTGCCGAGGTGCCGTTCGAAGAGGTCGACATCGAGCAGCACCCGGACGCTGCCGAGATCGTCAGCAAAGTGAACGGCGGCGACCAGACCGTGCCGACGCTGCTCTTCGCAGACGGCAGTGCGGCGACGAACCCCTCGCTCGCGCTGGTGCGTGAGCGGCTGGGTGCCGCGTAGCGGTCTCGCTCTGCGGCGGATGCCATGGTCGCCCCGCCTCGTGCGGTCAATTCGTGCTGCCCCAACGGGCGACGTAAGATCGTCAGTGGACCGCCTCGCCGACGTCGGTCCGTCTGAGCCACAAGATATTGACGCAAAGGAGCTCATATGGCCGCCAAGAAGGCTGACCTGTCCAGCATCGAACTTCCCGAGGAGTTCTCGGGCATCAGCGTGCAGAAGCTGCAGGATGTCAGCGACGCCCTGCAGAAGGCCGCCGACGCCGCACTGCTCGCCGCCGAGACCGGCACCGAGCCCGCACAGTGGCGCCGTCTGTCGGTCTCGACGCTGACTTCGACGATCTCGCGCACCGCGATCGAGACGATCATGCGCGTGACGAACATCCACCCCGCCACGCTGCGCGCGCAGCTGACCGCTGCCGCTGCGATCAACGCCGAGCAGATCGCACGCGGCGCCGAGCTCGACGCCGACGAGATCAAGACGTCGGTCGCCGCCTCAGAAGAGGCCCTGCGCCTGCTCGAGGCCGCCATTCAGCACCTCACCGAGGTCATCGGCGACTGAGAAACCGCTGCCACAGAAGAAGAGGCCCTGCTGCCGCTGCCCCACCGCGAGAAACGGTGCGGCGACGACCGCAGGGTCTTTTCGTGTGCCCGAGACGGTTCTGAGGCTCAGCTCTGCTGCTCGGCCCACCAGGCCTGCAGCCGTTTCGTCGCCTCTTCGAGACCCAGTGGCCCCTCGTCGAGGCGCAGGTCGAGCAGGTACTTATAGGCCTTGCCCACGACAGGCCCCGGCTCGACGCCTAAGACGCTCATGATCTGCTGCCCGTCGAGCTCAGGGCGCACGGCCGCGAGCTCCTCCTGCTCGTTCAGATACTCGATGCGCCACTCCAGCTCGTCGTAGGCGGCACGCAGCCGAGCCGCCTTACGCTGGTTGCGCGTGGTCATGTCGGCTCGCGTCAGGCAGTGCAGACGCTGCAGCAACGGGCCGGCGTCGCGCACATAGCGCCGCACTGCGGCATCCGACCATTCCTGCTCGCCGTAGCCGAAGAAGCGCATGTGCAGCTCGATGAGTCGAGCGACGGGCTTGATCACGTCTTTCTCGAAACGCAGCGCCTTGAGCCGCTTGGTCGCCAGACGAGCGCCCACCAGGTCGTGGTTGTGAAAGGTCACCACACCGCCGGGCTCAAGACGACGCGTCGCCGGCTTGCCGATGTCGTGCAGCAGCGCTGCGATGCGCAGCACCAGATCCGGCCGATCGCCTTCGAGATCCATGGCCTGCCTCAGCACGGTGAGCGAGTGCTCGTAGACGTCTTTGTGGTGATGGTGTTCGTCTGTTTCGAGGCGCAGGGCGGGCAGCTCAGGCAGCACGTGATCTGCGACCCCGGTGTCGACCAGCAGACGCAGACCGCTGATGGGATCGTCCGAGAGCATCATCTTGACCAGCTCGTCGCGCACGCGCTCGGCAGAGATCATCGTGATCGTGGCAGAGCGCTCGGCTGCGGCGTCATAGGTCTCAGGGTCGACGGTGAACCCCAGCTGAGCCACGAAGCGAGCCAGGCGCATGATGCGCAGCGGATCGTCTGCGAACGAGACCGCGGCTGGACCGGGCGTGCGCAGCACGCCGGCGAGCAGGTCGCTCACACCGCCGAAGGGGTCGACCACGGCTCGTGCGGGCAGTCGCACCGCGATCGCGTTGACGGTGAAGTCCCGTCGTTTCAGATCGTCTTCGAGATTGTCGCCGAACTCCACCGTCGGTTTGCGGGTCTGGTGGTCGTAGGAGTCAGCCCGATACGTGGTGACTTCGACCTGCTGACCGTCGACGCGCGCCCCCACCGTGCCGAAGGCCCGGCCGATGTCCCAGTGCGCCGTGGCAAGCGGCTTCAGTACGGCGAGCGCCTCATCCGGGCTCGCACTCGTGGTGAAGTCGAGATCGACCCCATGATGACCGAGCAGCGCGTCGCGCACAGAGCCGCCGACCAGGGAGAGCTCGAAGCCCGCCTTGTCGAAGGCGCGTCCGAGCTTCAGCAGCGTCGGAGAGTCGAGCACCCGATGCATCGACCCCATCGCCTCGACGATGCTCTTCGGCTGCTGCTGCGACTCGGCCTGCTCGTTCTCGTTCATATCCTGACAATCTTCCCACAGCCTGCACGGAATCGGCCCGGAGCTCGCGCCGGTAGAGTAGACACGCACAATTCGAAGGGTACTCATGCACGCAGAACGTCACGGCCGCTCGGCTGGCCAGTCCTCTGCGCTCCCTCGGCCCGTGCCGACGGCAGCACCTGCCCGGCGGTGGAGGGCGATCGGCGGCGTCCTGCTGTCAGGCGCCCTGCTCTTCGCCACCACGGCTCCGACAGCGCATGCCACAGCCACCTCACCGGCAGCGAGCACTTCAGCAGGCGTCACCACGGCATCCGCCGTCACACCTGCCGGCCGTGACAAAGCCGCGGCCCAGCCCACTCGGGTCTCAGCCAGCGACGTGCAGCTGAGCATCGACCATCCCCCACGTGCGCTCGATGAGCACAGCCCCTTGAGCATTACGGCGACGGTGACGAACAACGGCGACGAGCCGTTGGTGTCTGCGATGGTCGAGTTCTATCTGGGCAACCGCCTAATGACCACCACCACGCAGGTGCGCGACTGGTATGACACCGCGAGCGCCACCGGGCCGAGCAACCGTGCGACGAAAGTCGGGGGTCGGCCCATGCAGACCATCGAGCCCGGCGCCAGTGCGACCGTGATCTTCGACGGCGACGCCGATCGACTGCCCACCTGGCAGTTCGCCGACGACAAGGGAGTGCTCGGCTACGCGGTGCGTCTCACCTCGAACAGCAGTGACAGCGTCTGGCAGCAGAGCACGCTCGCCTGGAACGTCGCGCAGAGCGATGTGCGGCCGCTCAACGTCATCGTCCCGATCAACGCGCCCGCGGCGGCCGGTCGTTTCTACACGGCCGAACAGCTGGCCCAGCTCACAGACGCCGACGGCGAGCTCACCACGCAGATCGACGCGCTCGACTCGCTGAACGTACAGCTGGCCGTCGACCCCAAGATCCTCGCCAGCATCGCGACGCTGGGCACGAGTGCGCCGGCGGATGCCCTGGCGTGGAAGCAGCGGCTCGATGCCTTCCCCGGCATCATGCCGCTCATCTGGGGCGATGCCGACGTGCAGGCGCTCTCTGCGGCAGGAGTGTCTCAGATCGGCGACGACCTGCTCGGCGGCGGTGTGGCAGGCAGCACCGACCAGCCGCTCGTGCTCGCACAGGCGCCTGGCGACCTCTCCGGCTCAGGACTCAGCGTGGTCAGCGGCCAGCGGCCACTCATCATCAGCACCGATCGACTCCAGGACACCTCGGCCGATGTGAACCTGCGCCGACTGCAGGGCACACCGGTGATCGGGGCCAACCACAACCTCATCGATGCGCTGCACGACAGTCTCGAGAGTGACGGCGCCCAACAGCAACGCGACCTCGACCGCATCACAGCGATGGCGACGACGCTCGGGCTGGCCACACAGGATTTCTCGACGGTCACCACCGTGCTGCCGCGCGGCTGGAGCCAGCAGGCCAAACAGGCCGGCGACGCACTCAGGTCGGTCGCAGGCTCCGGCGTACGGTTCCAGCCGGGGGTTCAGATCACCCCGCACCACGACGCACAGAACGGCGGCGACACCGGCGATCAGAGCGACGGGCACGACGCCCCGCAGACCGACCTCGACACCTCGTCGCAGACCGCCGAGCAGGACGACCTCAGCCCGCTGGGCGAGCTGGCCCAGGCTGCCTCGTCGGTCGACCGTCTCGCCTCCATCTCGGCCGATCCCCAGAGCGTGCACAGCACGTTCCTGCAGCAGACCGCCTCGCTGTGCGGCGCGGGCTGGAGCCGCAACGACGCCTGGCGCCAGGCGGTCACCGCACAGGCTGCCGAGAGCGCCGCGCAGCTCGATGCCGTCGCGATCACCTCGACGACCAACCTGACCCTGGTCTCGGGCAGCTCGCAGATTCCCGTGGCCGTGCGCAACGACACCGGACAGCCGGTGACCGTCCAGGTGCACATCTCTCCCAGCACCGGCCGCATCACGACGAAGTCTCCCGTGAGCCTCACCATCGATCCGCACAGCGCCGCCACCGCACAGGTTCCGGTGCGGGCGATCGCCAACGGCAGCGTCGTGCTGAACATCGGGATCACCAACGATCGCGGCGACCCGATCGGCGAGACGGTGTCGCGGCCGATGGACGTCCAGGCGCAGTGGGAGGGCATCGGTCTCGGCATCGCCGGCGCCGCCGTCACCCTGCTCTTCGGCTTCGGGCTCGTGCGCAGCCTGATCCGGCGCCGACATCGCCTGTCGGCCGACGGCGAGCCGACCGCTCAGCATCCCGACCACACGACGGAGACCCCGACCCGATGACCGCCAAACCCGCCTCTGTGGGGCGCAGCTCGCTCGTGCTCGCCCTCGGCACCGCCGTCTCACGACTGCTCGGCTTCGTGCGCACGTTCCTCATCGTGGCGGCGCTCGGCGTCAGCACCACGGCGTCCAACGCCTTCATGACGGGCAATCAGATTCCGTCGCTGCTGTACCAGCTCACCGCAGGCGGTGTGCTCACCGCCGTGCTCGTGCCTCAGATCGTGCAGGCGACCCGCGGTGCGGACGGCGGCCGCGGCTATATCAACAAGATCATGACGCTGGTGCTCTCGACGCTGCTCGTGGTCACGCTGCTGCTCACACTGCTCTCGCCCATGATCACCAAGGCGTTCACCGGGGGCTGGTCGGGAGACAACCTCGCCCTCGCCACCGCGTTCACATACTGGTGCATGCCCCAGGTCTTCTTCTACGGCCTCTATGCGCTGCTCAGCGGCATCTACAACGCCCGTCGGGTCTTCGGCCCCTACACCTGGGCTCCAGTGCTGAACAACGTCGTCTCGATCGCCGGCTTCCTCGTCTTCATCTGGCTCTTCAGCGCCGATCCCCAGGGCAACACCCCGGTCAGCGACTGGACGCCCGGCATGATCTCGACGCTGGGCCTCTCGGCGACGCTCGGCGTCGCGTTGCAGGCCGCGATCATGTTCGCCTGGTGGCGCAGGGCCGGCCTGAGCTTTCGGCCCGACTTTCAGTGGCGTCACACCGGGCTCAAGCCCACGTTCGTGGCCGCCGTGTGGATTCTGGGCATGGTCGCACTCGACTGGGTGCACTCCTTCGTGAAGACCGTCGTGGCCAACTCGACCGAGCCGTATCGCACCCCCGGCGACACCACGCTCATGGGCCTCACCAGCTTCGAGACGGCCAGCCTGCTGCAGTTGGTGCCGCACGGCATCATCGCCGTGTCGATCGCCACCGTCTACTTCACAAGGTTCAGCGAGCACGCGGCGTCGCACGATCACGTCGCCTTCACCCGCGATCTCTCGGCCAGCCTGCGCCACACCGGGGTGCTCACAGTGTTCGCCGCCGCCGCCATGACCGTCGCCGTCATGCCGATGGCCCGCATCTTCACCACCGGCGACTTCGCCCAGAACCAGGCCTTCGCCCGCGTGCTGCTCGTGCTGATGCCCTTCTTGATCGTGGTGAGCGCCGACCTCTTCGCCATCCGCGCCTTCTACGCCCTTGACGACACCAGAACTCCGTTCTTCGTCGCCCTGGTGCGCATGGTCTTGGTGCTGCCCTGCTACTGGCTGATCACCCGAGGAGACCCGCACTCGGTGGTGTTCTTCGAGGCCCTGATCGCCGGCTGCGCCATCGCCTTCGACACCATGGTGCTCTTCTGGCTGCTGCGCCGTCGTCTCGGCGGCATCGACGGCCGCCATATCGTGCGCGTGCACGTACGGCTGCTGCTCGGCGCCGTGGTCTCGGCGGCGGTCGGCCTCGGTCTGATGGTGATGCTCGGCGCGTTCACCCCCGGTGGCTTCGCCCTCGCCTCAAAGGTCACGGCGGTCGTGAGCTGCGTGCTGCTCGCAGTCGTCATGGGCGTCGTGTACATCGTCATACTGCGTCTGCTTCGTGTGGATGAGCTGGGCACGCTGCTGCGCCCGGTCGGCAAGGTCTTGGGTCGCCTTCGCAGCCGCGGGTGACCTCACGGCGGGAATAGGCGCCCCCGACCCGGGGTTGATCTGAGATGTGGGTCGAGCGCCGATCGACACAGCCGTAGGCTGGAGGTCGGCCTGCGATTCAGGCCCCGCAGCCGACGCTCAGCGTGCGGCCGCGGTCACATCACGAGAGCACAGGAGACATTCCACATGAGCGTGCATGACGTCGTCATCATCGGTTCCGGCCCCGCCGGCTGGACCGCAGCCATCTACACCGCCCGTGCCGGTCTGAACCCTGTGGTGATCGCCAGTTCGGTCGAGACCGGCGGCGAGCTCATGAAGACCACTGCGGTCGAGAACTTCCCGGGCTTTCCCGACGGCGTGCAGGGCCCCGACCTCATGACCCAGATGCAGCAGCAGGCCGAGCGCTTCGGCACCGAAGTCGTCTACGACGACGTGACCGACGTCAAGCTGCTCGGTGACACGAAGGTGCTCACCACGAGCCTCGGCGACACCTACGAGGCCCGTTCTGTCATCATCTCGACCGGTTCGGCCTACCGCCGACTCGATCTGCCGAACGAAGACCGTCTCTCCGGGCACGGCGTCTCGTGGTGCGCGACCTGCGACGGCTTCTTCTTTCGCGACAAGGTCATCGCCGTCGTCGGCGGTGGCGACTCGGCGCTCGAAGAGGCCACGTTCCTCACCCGTTTCGCCTCGAAGGTCTACCTGATTCACCGGCGCGACGAGCTGCGCGCATCGAAGATCATGCAGCAGCGCGCTCTGGCCAACGAGAAGATCGAGCCGATCTGGAACTCCCAGGTCGTCGCGATCGAAGGCGAGGATGAGCTGCGCTCGGTCGAGCTGCAGAACACCGTGACCGGCGAACGCAGCACGCTCGACATCGAAGGGCTCTTCATCGCGATCGGCAACGACCCGCGCACCGATCTCTTCGCCGACCAGGTCGACCTGACCACCGAGGGAACCATCGCCGTCGAAGGGCGCAGCTCGCGCACAAGCGTGCCCGGCGTCTTCGCGGCCGGCGACGTGCTCGACGCCACCTACCGCCAGGCGATCACCGCCGCCGGCTCGGGCTGTGTCGCGGCAATCGACTGCGAGCACTACCTCGCCGACCTGGACGACCAGGCCGATGAGGCCGATGAGGCCGGGGTGCCCATGGCATCCGCCGAAACCGCAGCAGTCTGACCCGAGGCCTCAGACCACCACTGAACTCAAAAGGAGCTGACATGACCGTCATCAATGTGAACGAATCCAACTTCAAGCAGCAGGTGCTCGACGCCGACGTACCTGTGCTCGTCGACTTCTGGGCAGAATGGTGCGGCCCGTGCCGTGCCATGGCGCCGGTGCTCGAGGAGTACGCGAACGACCACGAGGGCAAGGTCGTGATCGCCAAACTGAACGTCGACGAGAACCCGAACCTCGCCGGCCAGTACCGCATCACGTCGATTCCCGCGCTCAAGCTGTTCTCGAAGGGCGAGGTCGCCACCGAGGTCATCGGCGCACGCCCCAAGGCACAGCTCGAGAAGGATCTCGCCGGGCACGTGGCCTGAGCGCATCCCGCTGACACCTCTCCCTGCTCCCCGCCGCGCAGGTCTCCGCTCTCAGAGACTCACGCGGCGGGGAGCTCTGTGTCGTCACCCCGCCTTCGGAACAAGCGACACGCTCGCCATGCGGGCGCTCTGTGACATGCGCGACACATGGGGAGGATATGCTGGTGCAATCTGGAGGTACAACGGTGTCCGATAATGCAATTCCGTCCACGAACTCGTCGCAGAGCTCAATCCGTCTCGACCCTTGGCTCGATCAGTATGCAGAGCGAGCCTCCGGGCTCAGTGCCTCCGAAGTCCGCGCCCTGTTCGCCGTCGCCTCACGCCCTGAGGTGGTGTCGCTGGCTGGTGGCATGCCCTTCGTCTCGGCGCTGCCGCAGGAGTACCTCGGCGACGCCGCTCGCATCGCGACCACCACGCGTCGCGGCGAGGCTCTGCAGTACGGCTCGGGGCAGGGCATTCCGCACTTTCGCGAGCAGATCTGCGACATCATGAGTCTGGAGGGCATCCACGCTCACCCCGACGACGTGGTCGTGACCACCGGCTCGCAGCATGCGGTCGACCTCATGTCGCGCATCTTCCTCGACCCCGGCGACGTCGTCATCGCCGAAGGCCCGAGCTATGTCGGCTCGCTCGGCATCTTCCGCTCGTATCAGGCCGAGACCGTGCACGTGCCGATCGACGACGACGGCCTGCAGCCTCAGGCACTGCGCGAGACGATCGCGCGGCTGGAATCGGCCGGCAGGCGCATCAAGTTCCTCTACACGATCCCCAACTTCCACAACCCTGCGGGTGTGACGCTGACGATGGAGCGTCGACGCGAGGTGCTCGACATCTGCCATCAGCACGGCATCCTCGTACTCGAAGACAACCCCTATGGGCTCCTCTGGTTCGATCGTGTGCCACCCGAGGCCATCCGCTCGCTCGACAGCGACGGCGTCGTGTATCTGGGGTCGTTCTCGAAGATCTTCGCCCCGGGCTTTCGCCTGGGATATGTGCTCGCGCCGCATGCGGTGCGCGAGAAACTCGTGCTCGCCAACGAATCCGCCGTGCTGTCGCCGACAACCTTCGGCCAGGTCATGGTCTCCGAGTACCTCGAGCACAACGACTGGCGCGGGCAGATCGACACCTTCCGCGGCCTGTACCGCGACCGGCGCGATGCGATGATCTCGGCCCTGGACGAGTTCCTGCCGACCCTTGACAAGACGCATCCCAACGGCGGCTTCTACATCTGGCTGTCGCTGCCCGAAGGCTTCGACTCCAAAGAGATGCTGCCGCTGGCCGTGCACGAGCTCGTCGCCTACACCCCGGGCACGGCCTTCTATGCCGACGGCACCGGCCAGGACAAAATCCGGCTGTCGTTCTGCTACCCGACACCGGCAGAGATTCGCACCGGCATCGAACGACTCAGCCGTGTGGTGCACCGTGAGCAGGATCTGCTCGCCACCTTCGGCACGTCACGCCCTCGCACCGACGCGCAGCACGGAGTGAGCACTCCCCCGCCAGACACCGTCTGAGTGCAGGACACCCCAGCCGGACGCGAGCCGAGAGCACGGACCGACCATCGCATCCCACGATGCGATCGTGATGAGACTGAGAGAGGCAGACCGATGACCGCAGAGAACGTCAGCAGCGAGAACGCCACCGCGAGTGACGTCAGTGAGAGCGAGGCCGACGCACTGAATGTTCTGGTGCTCGCCGGCGGAATCTCCCATGAGCGCGAGGTCTCAGTGCGCGGCGGCAACCGGGTGGCCGAGGCCATTCGACGTGCCGGTGCACAGACCCGCGTGCTCGAGCCGAACGCTCGCCTGCTCGATGAGATCACCGCGGCGGCACCCGACGTGATCTGGTCAGTGCTGCACGGCGCAAGCGGCGAGGATGGAGCACTGCGTGACGTGCTTCGGCTGACCGGAATTCCCTATGTCGGCAGCGGTCCGGCAGCAGCACGCCTGGCGTGGGACAAACCCACCGCAAAAGAGATCGCCCGCCGTGCCGGTGTGCAGACCCCGGAGTGCGCCGTATTCCCACGTGAGACGTTCAGCGAGCTCGACGCGCACAGCGTGCTCTCGGCCGTGGCCGACCGCTTCGGGTATCCCCTGGTGCTGAAGCCGGTCAAGGGCGGGTCGGCACAGGGCGTCTCAGTCGTCGAGCACGCCGACGAACTGCCCCGCGCACTGGTCGACGCGTACAGCTACTCAGACGGTCTGCTCGTCGAACGCCATGTCAGCGGCACCGAGGTCGCCGTCAGCATCATCGACACAGGTGACGGCCCAGAGGCCCTGCCCATCGTCGAGATCAGCCCGGTGAAGGGTCGATACACCTACGAGGCGCGCTACACCGCCGGCGACACCGATTTCTACGTGCCCGCCCGTCTCACCGAAGAGGTCGCCGATCGCGTGGCCGCCGACGCCGTCGCCGTGCACACCGCACTCGGACTCGCCGATTTCAGCCGCATCGACCTGATCGTCGACGCAGCGGGAACGCCCTGGTTCATCGATGCCAACGTCACGCCTGGGGCGACCGAGACCTCGCTGGCACCGCTCGCGATTCGTGGTGCGGGCCGCACTGAGGGCGAGGTCTATCTCGACATCGCCCGCGCTGCCATCTCGCGCGCACACGCCTGAGCCGGCGAGCCGGCCGTCGCGAGATGTTTCACGTGAAACATCTCGCGAGACGCGGCCGTCATCTCTCGATCAGTGCTCGCCGAAGCCCTTCACACCGAGCGCTCCCACGATGCGGTTCAGATCTCCCACCGTCGCGAAGTCGATGACGATCTGCCCTTTCTTCTTCGACAGCGAGACGCGCACACGCGTGTCCAGCTGGTCTTCGAGACGCTCTGCGACTTCGTGCAGCTGATCCTGGATTCCGCCGGCACGTGCCTTGGCTTTGGCCTGACGTCGTGGCGTGCGTTCACCGAGCTGCTCGGTCTCACGCACGCTCAAACCCTCGTGAATGACCTTGTCTGCCACCTTGTCGATGTCATGAGTCTCGGCCAGAGACAGCAGCGCACGGGCATGGCCTGCAGAGAGCACTCCAGCAGCGACCTTCGACTGCACGCCCGTCGGCAGCTTCAGCAGGCGCAGGGTGTTGCTCACCTGAGGGCGTGACCGCCCGATGCGCTGGGCAAGCTGCTCCTGTGTGATGCCGAAGTCCTGCATCAGCTGCTGATAGGCGCTCGCCTCTTCGAGTGGATTCAGATTCGAGCGATGCAGGTTCTCGAGCAGAGCGTCGCGCAGCATGTCTTCGTCGGCAGTCTCGCGCACGATGGCCGGAATCGCCTCGAGACCGGCTGCCTTGGAAGCGCGCAGTCGGCGCTCGCCCATGATGAGTTCGTACCCGCCTTCTTCACGATGGCGAACCACGATCGGCTGCAGCACCCCGAACTCGCGGACGGAGTGTACCAGCTCGTCGAGCGCCTCTTCGTCGAACTCCTTGCGAGGCTGCACCGGGTTCGGCACCACATCGTGAGGCGAAACCTCGACCAGGGTGAGGCCGGGCACCGCAGCAAGGTCTGTCTCTGCCGATGCCGGCTCCGCCGCGTCGACGGATACACCCTCTGCCGCAGCCGCCTCGTCTGCGGCACGCAGCACCGCCGATGCGGCCGTGTTTCGCTCCTGTTCGACGACTTCGATGCGCACATCGTTCTCAGCGACCTCAGCAGAGCCGGATGCAGGCACGGCCTTCGCTGACTTCTGTCGGCGAGTCTTCTTGCCTGCATTCGCACTGTCAGAACTGCCTGCAGCAGACGCATCAGCGCGCTCACGCCGACTGCTGCCACGACGAGACGCCTCGAAACCGCGTTCTGCAGCCTCTGCGGCCTCGACGTCGGAGTGCGCCTGCCCTCCTGCGGGTGCGCCGTCGAAGAAGACGTCGACGGGACGCTTGCGGGCGTCGGAAGACGTCTCAGGCCGACCGCCACGACGCTGCTCCGTGTGTGTGGGGATCAGCGAGCTGATGCCGCGACCGAGACCACCTTTTCTACCGGCCATGATGCTCCTCTCGCTGGCTGAGCTCTGCAGCCGCTTCGATGTATGAGATCGCTCCCTTTGACCCCGGATCATACGCGATGACGCTCTGCCCATAGCTGGGTGCCTCGGCGATGCGAACGGTACGTGGAATCACCGCCTGCAGCGTCTCTTCGGTGAAGTGTGATCGCACCTCGTCGGCGACCTCTTCAGAGAGCCGCGTGCGACCGTCATACATCGTGAGCAGAATCGCACTGAGGCACAGATCCGGATTCAACTGGTCGTTGATCAGCAGAATGTTCTTCAGCAGCTGACTCAGCCCTTCGAGCGCGTAGTACTCGCATTGAATCGGAATGAGCACTTCGTGCGCCGCCACGAACGCATTCACCGTGAGCAGCCCGAGACTGGGCGGGCAGTCGATGAAGATGAAGTCGAAGTGCGTCTCACGGTCTTGGCTCAGGCTGTCGATGGCCTGCCACAGTCGATACTCGCGCGACGGCAGTGACACCAGTTCGATCTCAGCGCCGGCCAGGTCGATACTCGACGGCGCACAGTACAGCTGATCGTTCTCTGCACTGGGAACGATCACCTCGCTGAGCCGGGCATCACCGATCAGCACATCATAGATGCCCACGCCACCCTCACGGATGTTCACGCCCAGCGCGCTTGAGGCGTTGCCTTGAGGGTCCAGGTCGATCACCAGCACGCGCATGCCGTTCAGCGCAAGAGCGGCAGCCAGATTGACCGTCGACGTCGTCTTGCCGACTCCGCCCTTCTGGTTCGTCACGCTGAAGACGCGCGTACGACTGGGCTTTTTGAAGTCGAGTTCGGCCACGGCCTTGCGGCGTCTCGACAGACTGGCCAGCTCTTTGGCCAGCGGTGTCGAGTCATCGAATTCCACGCGTGTTTCACCCTCGCTCGAGATCTAGATCATGCCCGATGCAGATGCCCACCGGGTCATCATTGGACGTGTTCAGTTTAGTGCCCGGCGCCGACAATCACACGACGTCGGTGTTTCACGTGAAACGCCCTCACCGACGACGTATCGAGAAAGCCGCACACTCGGAGCGACGTTTCACGTGAAACATCACTCAGGCGGCGGTCACGACTCTTCGTGCACGCCTGGCGCAGGCATGCCCCCTGCGTCTTCGAGATCAGGAGTCTCGCCGACCGGGTACTCTCGAGGCCAGCCCAGACCTCGGGCGCCGTCTGGCGAGCCGACCGGAGACCCGAGACCCTTCGCCACGTCAGCCGGGATCTCTGGGAGCTGCGTGCTCTCGTCACTCATCACATTCTCCATCCGGGTTGGTGACCGCTCTCACGATGCGACCGCGCTCTATTCGTCTTCGACGGTCGGCAGCGTCGCGCAGACCACCGTCGTCGGCTCGCCCAGATAGTCGGTACCGAGATGTTCGACATGCACGTCCTGCAGTGCGAACTTGCGAATCGGCTTGCTCGCGGCCTCGATCTCGGCCGCAGCCGAGCGGCCTTTCATCAGCACCAGCGAACCTCCGGGCCGCAGCAGCGGAGCCGTCCAGCCGATCAGCGTCTTCAGCGCGCTGACCGCTCGAGCCGTCACCACATCGACCATGACCTCGTCGGTGACCTCCTGCGAACGCGCGCGAATCACCCGCACGTTCGTGAGACCCAGCCGCGCACTCTCGTCTTCGAGCCATGTGCAGCGCCGCTCCATGGGATCGATCAGGGTGAACTCGGCGTCCGGGCGGATGATCGCCAGCACCAAGCCCGGCAGCCCCGCTCCGCTGCCGACATCGGCGACACGGGCACCCTCGGGAATGCGCTCTTCGACCGCTGCGCAGTTCAGCAGATGGCGACTCCACAGCCGACCGTACTCGCGCGGCCCCAGCAGACCGAGACGTTCGCCCTGCTCATAGAGATCGTTGGCGAGCTGTACGAGCTGCACACGTGCGGCGGGAAAGCGCTCTGCGACGACGTCGGGCTCGTCTTCGAGCTCGCCGATCTGCTGCTGATCGCTCGACATCAGTTCGATGCCTCGTCTGCCGACGACCCCTGCCCGTCTGACTCGTGCTCAGAGGTCGCCTCATCGCCGCCGAGTGTCAGCACGACGTGGCGACGACGGCCCTCGCCCTCTGAATCGCTCTCGAGGCCCTCTGCCCGTGCGAAGTCGTGCACAAGCTTTCGCTCGTACGAAGACATGCCGGGCAGCGCCACACGATCGTCACCCGCCTGCAGCCGCTCAGCTGCATCCTGGACGAGCTCTTCGAGTTCGTGCTCACGCTGCTCACGCGAGCCCTGCACGTCGAGCACCAGGCGGCTGAACTCACCCGTCTTCTGCTGCACAGCAAGACGCGTCAGCTCCTGCAGAGCCGACACCACGCGCGGCGATGCCAGCGTCGAAAGGTTCGAGTCTTCATCGTCCGAGTTCACCCCGATATACGCCCGCCCACTGCGCACCTCGATGTCGATGTCACCGTCGAAATCGGCGATGTCGAGAAACTCCTCGATGTAGTCAGCCGCGATATCGCCCTCGATCTCGAGTGCGCTGCGCGTCTCGCTGCTCTGCTCGTCGCTCATCGCTTGCCCTTTCTCTTGCTCCGGCTCGACTTGGAGCCTTTGCCCTTGCCCTGGCCGGCACTCTGCTGGCCTCGGTCACCCTGTTGGCTCGTGTTCTCACCCGACTGAGCGCCCTGCGGGCTGCCCGGCTTCGAGCCGGCTGCGGATGCCGAAGCTGTGCCCGAATGGTCGCTCTCGGCCGACTTCGCATCGGCCGCGCCGTCACGCTGCTGATCGGTCAGCTGCCCGCCCTGCTTCTTCGCGCGGCTCTTGCCGACCGGCTGCTGACGCTGCCCCTGGCCACGGCCCTCGTGCTTCGCGAGCTCTTCGCGCTGGCGATCGGTCAGCTTGCCCTTGGCCTCGAGGCGACTCTGACGTGCGAAGTAGGCGACACTGCCCGGCGTGGGCATGCTGCGAATGACGATGGCCTGCTGCACCATGGTCCAGAGGTTCGAGGTGAACCAGTAGATGAGCAGACCGATGGGGAAAGCGACGCCTGAGAAGATCATCAGGAACGGCATGCCGTACATGAGCATCTTCTGCTGCCGGAACATCGGAGACGCCTTCGTCTCTTCAGAGATGTTCTTGCCCATGATCTGAATACTCGTGTAGAGCTGCGACGAGACCATGAAGATCACCAGCACGACGGCAAGCAGTACGACCTGCCACTGAATCGGATCAGCATTGATCGAGTTCATCAGTGTGGTTGACAGCTGGGCCCCGAAGATCGATCCATGCTGAAAGTCATTGGCGAGATCGCCGTTCAGCACACCGATGCCGCTGTGCCCCTGTGCAGCCTCATGCAGCACGGTGTAGAGGCCGAAGAACACCGGCATCTGCACCAGCATGGGCAAGCAGCCGGCCATCGGGTTCGTGCCCGCGTCTTTGTAGAGCGCCATCTGCTCTTGAGCCATCGCCTGCCGTGAGAGCTGGTCTTTCTTGCCCTTGTACTTCTGCTGCAGCGCACGCACCTTCGGTGCGAGCTCCATCGACGCTCTCGAAGACTTGATCTGTTTGACGAAGAGCGGAATCATCGCAGCGCGCACGATGAGCACCAGCCCGATGATCGAGAGCGTCCATGCCCAGCCCGAAGATGCCCCCATGCCGAAGATGTTGACCCAGACCCAGTGCCAGCTCACGAGCACGAGCTCGATGAGCCATTTGATGGGCCACAGGATGCTACCGATGAGATCCACGTGTTCTTCTTTCGTCTGAAGCGGTCAGCTGGTCATTGGGGTGTCAAGCGCTCGACGTCTCGACACGACGATCTGGTCATTGCATCGGGTGCCGGTGCTGACCGTCGTCGTGATGCGCATGCTGTGATTCATGCCGCCTCTGCGGTACCGGATCGACGCCGCCGGCTGAGAAGGGCTGACAGCGCAGCAGGCGCCAGACAGTGAGTCCCGTGCCGATCACGAACCCGCGGCGCGCATAGGCTTCGAGCGCATAGGCCGAGCAGGTCGGATAGTAGCGGCAGACGTCTCCGTAGAGCGGAGAGATGAAACGGCGGTAGCCGCGCAGCACCAGAACGGCGAGACGACGCGGCGCAGTCCAGACGAAGACCCCGACCTCGCACAGCAGAGTGGAGCAGGGCACAGGGCTGACCGTCATGATGCCCTCTTCGATTCGGTACGACCGAGCACGGCACTGCGAACCTCGCGACGAAGCTCGGCATAGGTGGCACGCGCTGCGTTGGGCTTCGCTCGAACGACGATCAGCCATCCCGTGGGAATCGTGTCGAGGAGTTCGTGAGCGATCTCGCGCAGCCTGCGCTTGACGAGGTTGCGGTGAACGGCATTACCGACCGCCCGGCTGGTGACGAACCCGATTCTCGTGGTCGTGTCGTCATCGGTGGCCAGCAGATGCACCAACAGATGCATGGTGCCACGACGGCGACCGCGACGACTCACTCTGGAGAAATCAGCGGATGTTCTCAGTCGATGCGGTCGGTCGAGCATGCGTGTTACGCAGCGAGCTCGGTGCGCCCCTTGCGACGACGTGCCGACAGAATCGAGCGGCCGGCGCGGGTGCTCATACGAGCGCGGAAGCCGTGCTTCTTGGCGCGACGACGGTTGTTGGGCTGAAACGTTCTCTTGCTCATGATCTCTCCGAAAGATGGTAAAAGGGCATGCCGATATACTCGGGCAACTAGCGGTTAAACCTACCGATCAACCCCGTACAGGTCAAGCCGACAAACATGACAATCCACAATCATGCACACAGAACCGGCGAAACCCGGTTCTGACACGCCGAAATCCGCTCAGTAAGATTTGCGAAGAGCATCTGACCGCGCTAGCGTATCCGGAGCGACTCAATACGAGTGGCTTTCCACAGTTATACACATGTGGGTAATCCTGTGCATAACCTTGTGGAATCGTGAAAAAGGGCCGGGAGTGCATCATGCCGCAGATCGATGCGACAGCAGACCCGGAGGGCTTCTGGCAGCAGACGGCTGCCGCCCTGCAGTCCGACCCCGACATCACCGGTCAGCTCTCTGGCTTCATCGGCCTGATCCACCCCAAAGGCGCCATCGGCGACACCATTCTTCTCGAGGTGCCCGACGAGCTCGCCCGCGAGATGATCGAGCACCGGGCGCGCAACGCCGTGATGCGTGCGCTCACCACAGTTCAGCCCGACGGTCCCGCCATCACGAGCTTCGCCGTGGTCGTCAACTCGTCGCTGCGCGAGATGGTCAGCAAGCAGGCGCCGCAGAAGCCCTCGACCAGGCAGCCGAGTCTGCACGCGCTCGACATCGATCCGCATCCTCCGGCTCCCTCATCGACTGCGGATGCGTCAGTCGCGTCCCAGCTCGGAGCTACGGCCCCGAGCGCCGCCGGCCGTTTCACGACCGACGCTTCCAAGACGGAGGCAAGTGCCGCATCCGCCGCACAGCCCTCGGCGCCGCCGCCTCCGGCACCGATTCGACCGAGTGTGCCGACCGTGCAGGCGACCGCCCCCAAGCCGACGGCCGGCGGCAACGGCAATCGGCTCAACCCGAAGTACACCTTCGACAGCTTCGTGATCGGCGCCTCGAACCGTTTCGCGCACGCTGCGGCGTTCGCTGTCGCCGAGACTCCGGCCAAGGCGTACAACCCTCTCTTCATCTACGGCGAGTCGGGGCTGGGCAAGACGCATCTGCTGCACGCGATCGGTCACTACGCGATCAGCCTGTTTCCCGACATCCGGGTGCTCTATGTGAGCTCTGAGGAGTTCACCAACGACTTCATCAACTCGATTCAGCGCAACGAGGCGGCCGAGTTCCAGTCTCGCTACCGCGACATCGACGTGCTGCTCATCGACGACATCCAGTTTCTGCAGGGAAAGGACTCCACTCAGGAGGCCTTCTTCCACACCTTCAACAATCTGCACGATCACAACAAGCAGTTGGTGATCACCAGCGATCTGCCGCCCAAACAGCTGACCGGCTTTCAGGAGCGCATGACCTCGAGATTCGAGTGGGGCCTCACAACCGATGTGCAGGCACCCGATCTCGAGACGCGCATCGCGATTCTGCGCCGCAAGGCCGAGAGCGAACAGATGGAAGTGCCCGGAGACATCCTGGAGCTGATCGCCAGCAAGGTGTCTTCGAACATCCGCGAGCTCGAGGGCACGCTGCTGCGAGTGATCGCCTATGCGAGCATCGAGCAGAAGCCGATCGACTTTCCCCTGGCGCAGACGGCGCTGAAAGACATGATCACGCTGGCCGACGACAACCTGGTCGACCCCGACACGATCATTCAGACCACGGCGACCTATTTCTCATTGAGCGTCAATGACATCGTAGGCACCTCACGCTCACAGCAGATCGCGCTGGCTCGCCAGATCGCGATGTACATCTGCCGTGAGCTCACCAGCCTCTCGCTGCCCAAGATCGGGCAGATCTTCGGCAATCGCGATCACACGACCGTGATGTACGCCAACAACAAGATCTCGCGCCTGATGCAGGAGAAGCGCAACATCTATACCCAGGTCACCGACATCTCGACCGCTGTGAAGCAGGCGCACCGCTAGACCGCGGGCTGTCCCGGCTGGCGGTTCGCCAGCCCCCTTCTGAGGGGTCATCCCGCCGGCGTCAGAGAAAGCGGCCGCCGTCGACCCACAGTGTGCCGGTGCCATCGTCGCACTGGACGCACAGCTCCTCCGGTGCGCCCTCGCTCCAGAACACCGATCCGCGCCTCTCATATGCACCCGCCCCTGCTCACTTGCACACCCCCTGCGCACAGTTCGAGCCGCAGGGGGACACATTCCGCCGGCACAGAGAGTCTCTCAATCGCCCTGTAGACACGGCCACGAAGGTGAACGACAGGTTGCTGGCGGATGATCGAGTTATCCACAATCCACAGGTGAATTCCACAAGTTACACCGATGTAGTTTTGGGCGACCGCAACTATCCACGGGTTTGTCCACACCCTGTGGATAACCAAGAAAACCACCAAATACGCGACTTTATCCACATATCTCTCCACAGATCTGTGGATAACTGGGCCAAACTGGGGAGAAATCGACGTTTTTTGTGCATAGACGCCGCTTCTGACCAGAACCACGCTCTTTTCTCCACAGCGCTCTCCACAAGCTGTGCACAAACTACATCGATGTCGTTCCCAGGTTTTCTCTGGCCGACAGCAGGTCATGCACGGAATCCACAAGCGTTGTTAACCTTGCAGAGTTACATCTTTCAACAGCGAACTCTCTACGAACCTTCTCTTCCCCACTCGGCAAGCCTGGGAAAGATGTACTCATGAAGAGCGACGATCATCGTCACCACAGCGATGGTCGAGCACATTGCAGAAGAGCAGCTCTGCTGCACGTCTGTTTCAGCGCTCACTTGCTGATTCTCAATAAGAGACGCATGCTCTGATCTCATAGTCGCTGTCTCAACGGTTCTGAGCGGAGAGGAACACCTCGAGCCGCACACTGACACACCAGAATTGTGTCGCCGCAGAATTGTGCGAAGATGGTGGGTGCGCTCACGCGCATACCAGTACCTCTGTGCCTGCGATCGGCGACACGCCGCGCACCAGGCCGAACCGTCGATCGTCTCAGTGACGAGACGTCGCGCGGGTGCAGCGGTATGCGCTGGCCAAGACAGCAGTTCCGACAGAGAGGCATCCGTGAAACTCCAGATCAATCGTGACCTGCTCGCAGAGGCCGTCTCTTTCGCGGTGAAACTGCTGCCTCAGCGCACAACCCTGCCGATCCTCGGTGGCATTCTTCTCGAAGCACAGGGCGGCGATTTGCATCTGGCCACCTTCGACTACGAGGTCTCATCGCAGACCGCTGTGGCAGCAGACATCGAGACAGAGGGCAGCGTCCTGGTCAGCGGGCGCCTGCTCGCCGACATCTCGTCGAAGCTTCCCGGCGACGAGGTCACCCTCTCGCTCGAAGACGGAAAACTGCTCGTCGTCAGCGGCGCAGCACGCTTCGAGCTCTACACCATGCCGCTCGAGGAGTACCCGAGCCTGCCGCAGATCGATCAGTGGGTCGGCACGGTCGACGCCGAGAAGTTCGCCGACGCGATCGCCCAGGTGGCCGTCGCCGCATCACGCGACGACGTCACCCCGGTCATCACCGGCGTGCAGATCGAGATCGACGAGAGCGAACTGACGTTCCTGGCCACCGACCGCTACCGCGTCGCCGTGCGCGGCATCGAGTGGAACAACGACGGACAGGCTGAGGGCAATGCTCTGGTTCCTGCGCGCACGCTGAACGAGGTCGCCAAGACCTTCGCGCATCAGGGCAGCGTCAAAGTCGCTCTGATCAAGAACGACGATCGCGAGATCATCGCATTCAGCGCGAACCGACGCACCGTCACGTCGCTGCTGATCAAAGGCAACTACCCTCCCGTTCGCCGACTGTTCCCCGACACCGTCGAGAACTACGCCGTGGTCAACACCGCCGAGCTGATCGAGGCCGTGCGCCGCGTCTCGCTGGTGCTCGATCGCGAGAGCCCGCTGCGCTTCACCTTCAACCTCGACGGCGTCACGCTCGATGCAGCAGGCAACGACCAGGCGCAGGCTCGAGAGCGTGTCGAGGCGTTTCTCACCGGTGACGAGGTCGTCATCTCGATGAAGCCGCAGTTTCTGATCGACGGGCTGAACTCCACTCGCTGCGAGTTCGCCAAGATGGCCTTCACCAAGACCGACAACCCGCACAAGCCCGGCCCCGTGCTGATCACGGGCCAGACCAGCAAAGACGGCGAGCAGCCGGGTGCGTTCAAGTACCTGCTGCAGCCGAACCTGCTGCTGCGCTAGCGAGCCGCTGTGTACGTGCAGTCGCTCCAGGTGCACGACTTTCGCAACTACACGCGCGCCGAGCTCACTCTGGGGCCGCAGATCTGGGTCTTCGCCGGCCGAAACGGCCAGGGCAAGACCAATCTCGTCGAGGCGGTGCGCTATCTTTCGGTGTTCGGCTCGCATCGCGTCTCGAGCAATGCGCCCATGGTGCGTGCCGGCCAGCGCCAGGCCGTGGTGCGTGCGACGGTGCTGCACGAAGGCCGTCAGCTGCAGATCGACGCGCAGCTGAATCTCGACGGCCCCAATCGCATCCGCATCAACCGTGCCCCCAAACGCGTCGGCGAGGCGCAGGGGCAGTTCTCGACGGTGCTCTTCGCGCCCGAAGATCTCGCCCTCGTCAAGGGCGGTCCCGAGGTGCGGCGTCGCGCTCTCGACGAGCTCTGCATCGGAACCCGAGCCCGTTTCGCCGAGACGCTCGGCGACTATGAGCGTGTGCTGCGACAGCGCAACACCCTGCTGAAATCGGCGCGGTCGGCACGCACCGCGGCTGCAGGGCTCAACACCCTCGACATCTGGGACGAGCAGCTCGTCGACCTCGGGGCCCAACTGCTCGTGCAGCGCGCCGACCTGGTCGCGCGCCTGGCCGAACCGCTCAACCGCCTCTACGACCTGATCGCCGACACCGACGCCAGAGCCACCGCGCAGCTGGTCACGAACACGGTGGCCGATCGCCCGGGCGACCTCGAGCATGTGCGTTCCGCGTTCGCCGACCGCCTGCGTGCCGCTCGCGACATCGACCTCGACCGCGGCGTCACCACGGTCGGGCCGCATCGCGACGACCTGCTGCTGTCGATCAACGACCTGCCCGCCCGTGAGTATGCGAGCCACGGCGAGAGCTGGTCGCTGGCTCTCGCACTGCGGCTCGCCGGAGCCGAGGCGCTGCGCCAGGCCTCTCCAGCAGGCGACCCTGTGCTCATTCTCGACGACGTGTTCGCCGAGCTCGACAGCGCTCGGCGCAGCCGTCTCATCGAGCTGGCGGCAGGCTACGAGCAGGTGCTGATCACCGCTGCGGTGCTTGACGACGTGCCGAGCTTCGGCGATCGTGAGACGAGAACGGTGCACGTCGCTCACGGCGAGCTGACCGGCGACGGGGTCGTCTACGGCAACGTCGAAGTCGGAGCGCAGGATGCCGCGGCCCCGAGTGCAGACGACGCGCGCCCGAGTGCAGAGCGAGGTGACGGTGGCCGAGATCCGCGATGAGGCATCCCTCGTCTATCTGCGCATGCGACGCGTCTTCGCCCGCCGCGGCGCCCGACCGGGCAGCCGGAATCTGCGCGGCGACGGGTCGGACGAGCCCTTCGCCGCCGGTCGCGACTTTCGCGGCATCGGGCAGGTGCTCGGTCGCCTCGCCCAGGATCGCGGCTGGGAGCCGACGCTCGAGAAGGCGCGGCTGGCGAGCGAATGGCACACGATCGTGGGCGAGGACGTCGCGCAGCGCACCAGCGCGAGGCTCAACGGAACCGTGGTCGAGGTGCGCTGCGAATCGACCTCGTGGGCGGCGAGCCTGCGGTTGATGAAGAGCCGGCTGATCGGCCGCATCGCCGAGCTGCTGCCCGAGGTCGAGGTCACCGACATGCGCTTCATCGGGCCGGATGCGCCCTCGTGGAAGCGCGGCATCCGCTCGGTGAACGGGCGCGGGCCGCGCGACACCTACGGGTGAATCGTGCCAGCGGCGTCTCAACGCGAACCCGTCTCTCTGGCGTGGGTGAGTACGCGGAGGCACGGTGAATCGCTCTGAGGGTGCGGTACGGCCCGTTGAGGCGGATTCTTGATAGAATGGGCGAGTTGGGCTGTGACGATTCTGCGTCAGAGTCGGTCACACCACAGAACCAGGAGCACCACGTCGCGATGACTCAAGAGCCGCATTCCTACGATGCCAGTGACATCACCGTTCTCGAAGGCCTGGAGGCGGTTCGCAAACGCCCCGGAATGTACATCGGATCGACCGGCCCGCGCGGGCTGCACCATCTGGTGTACGAAGTCGTCGACAACGGCGTCGATGAGGCCCTCGCCGGGTTCGCCACGCACATCGAGGTGACGCTGCTGCCCGACAACGGCGTGCGCGTGGTCGACAACGGGCGCGGCATTCCGGTCGCCGAGCACCCCACCGAGCACAAGTCGACCGTCGAGGTCGTCATGACGGTGCTGCACGCAGGCGGCAAGTTCGGCGGCGGCGGCTATGCCGTCTCGGGCGGTCTGCACGGTGTCGGCATCTCGGTCGTCAACGCGCTGTCGCACCGGGTCGAGACCGCCGTCAGACGTGACGGATACGTGTGGCGCCAGTCGTTCCGCGACGGCGGACAGCCCGTCGCCCCGCTCGAGCGGGGCGAGGCCACCACAGAGACCGGCACGTCCCAGACGTTCTGGGCCGACTCCGAGATCTTCGAGACGGTGGTCTACGACTTCGAGACGCTGCGTCAGCGCTTTCAGCAGATGGCCTTTCTGAACAAGGGTCTGACCATCACCCTCACCGATCTGCGCGGCGAAGAGCCCGTCGAGGTCAAGTACCACTATGAGCGCGGCCTGGTCGACTACGTCGAGTTTCTGAACTCGACCAAGAAGGCCGAGGTCATCAACGAGCCCGTGATCGATTTCGAGGCCGAAGACGCCGAGAAGCGCCTGTCGCTCGAGGTGGCCATGCAGTGGACGACTGCCTACACCGAGAGCGTGCACACCTACGCCAACACGATCAACACCTACGAGGGCGGCACGCACGAAGAGGGCTTCCGCGCGGCGCTCACCACGCTGATCAACAAGTACGGGCGCGAGAAGGGCATTCTCAAAGAAAAAGACGAGAATCTCTCTGGCGACGATGTGCGAGAGGGCCTCACCGCCGTCGTCTCGATCAAGCTCGGCGAACCCCAGTTCGAAGGCCAGACCAAGACGAAGCTCGGCAACACCGAAGCCAAGGCGTTCGTGCAGAAGGTCACCGGCGAGCAGCTCGCCGACTGGTTCGACCGCAACCCCCAACAGGCCAAAGACATCGTGCGCAAAGGCATGCAGGCCTCGCAGGCGCGTCTCGCCGCTCGCAAGGCCCGTGAGGCCACCCGGCGCAAGAGTGTGCTCGAGTCGGGCGGCATGCCCGGCAAGCTCAAAGACTGCTCGTCGAAGAACGCCGAGATCTGCGAGATCTTTCTCGTCGAGGGCGACTCGGCCGGCGGCTCTGCCGTGCAGGGCCGAAACCCCGAGACGCAGGCGATTCTGCCGCTGCGAGGCAAGATTCTGAACGTCGAGAAGGCCCGGCTCGATCGCGCACTGCAGAACAACGAGATCCAGGCCATGATCACGGCGTTCGGCGCCGGCATCGGCGAGGAGTTCAACTACGACAAGCTGCGCTACCACAAGATCGTGCTGATGAGCGACGCCGACGTCGACGGCGCGCACATCGCGACACTGCTGCTCACATTCTTCTTCCGCTACATGCGGCCGCTGATCGAGCAGGGCCACGTCTTTCTCGCCCAGCCGCCGCTGTATCGACTCAAATGGAGCGACCGCGAGCACGAGTTCGCCTACTCCGACGAAGAGCGCGACGAGCTGCTCGCCGAGGGCAAGGGCGCGGGTCACCGTCTGCCCAAGGATTCCGGCATTCAGCGGTACAAGGGCCTCGGCGAGATGAACTACGAAGAGCTCTGGGAGACCACCATGAACCCTGAGTCGCGCACGCTGCTGCAGGTGCAGCTCGAAGACGCGGCCCAGGCCGACGAGGTGTTCTCGGTGCTGATGGGTGAAGACGTCGACTCCCGACGCACCTTCATCCAGACCAACGCGAAAGACGTGCGCTTCCTGGACATCTGATGGGCGTGACGCGTTCAGACGCGTGACCACAGCATCCGCATCGCACACTCGAATCGCACAGACGAAAGAGACAAGCAGAACATGGCAGACGACACACAGGGCCCCGAGAACCCGGGCACCGACGACCAGAGCGCAGGCGCGACGCCGAACTCGGGCGTCTCGTTCGGCAGCGCGGGCAGCACTCACAACCACGGGCACATCTCGCAGGTCGACCTCAACGTCGAGATGCAGAAGTCATACCTCGACTATGCGATGAGCGTCATCGTCGGCCGCGCGCTGCCCGACGTGCGCGACGGTCTGAAGCCGGTGCACCGCCGTGTCATCTACGGCATGTTCGACGGCGGCTACCGACCCGACAAGGCCTTCTCGAAGTGCTCGCGTGTCGTCGGCGAGGTGATGGGCCAGTACCATCCGCACGGCGACTCGGCCATCTACGACACCCTCGTGCGTCTGGTGCAGCCGTGGAGCCTGCGCTACCCGCTCGCACTCGGCCAGGGCAACTTTGGCTCGCCGGGCAACGACCCCGCCGCCGCACCGCGATACACCGAGACGAAGATGGCCCCGCTGGCGCTTGAGCTGGTGCGCGACATCGACGAAGACACCGTCGACTTTCAGGACAACTACGACGGCAAGACGCAGGAGCCGGTCGTGCTGCCCAGTCGGTTCCCGAACCTGCTGGTCAACGGCTCGGTGGGCATCGCGGTGGGCATGGCGACGAACATTCCGCCGCACAACCTGCGCGAGGTCGCCGACGGCGTGCAGTGGTCGCTCGAGCACCCAGATGCATCACGCGAGGAGCTCCAGGATGCCCTGATCCAGCGCATCAAGGGCCCTGACTTCCCCACCGGCGCGCTGGTGCTGGGCCGCAAGGGCATCGAGCAGGCCTACCGCACGGGTCGCGGCTCGATCACGATGCGCGCCGTGGTGAACATCGAAGAGATCCACAACCGCACCTGCCTGGTGATCACCGAGCTGCCCTACCAGGTGAACCCGGACAACCTGGCGATCAAGATCGCCGAACTCGTCAAAGACGGCCGCGTCTCGGGCATCGCCGACATTCGCGACGAGACCTCGGGCCGCACCGGTCAGCGTCTGGTCATCGTGCTCAAGCGCGATGCCGTGGCCAAGGTCGTGCTGAACAACCTGTACAAGCACACGCAGCTGCAGGACAACTTCGGCGCGAACATGATCGCCCTGGTCGACGGGGTGCCGCGCACCCTCTCGATCGACCAGTTCATCAGCCTGTGGATCACCCACCAGATCGAGGTCATCGTTCGGCGCACCCGGTTCCGTCTGCGCAAGGCCGAGGAGCGCGCCCACATCCTGGAGGGCTACCTGAAGGCCCTCGACGCCCTCGACGAGGTCATCGCGCTGATTCGGGCGTCGGCGACCGTCGAAGACGCCCGCGAGGGGTTGAAGAAGCTGCTGGGCATCGACGACCTGCAGGCTCGCGCGATTCTCAACATGCAGCTGCGTCAGCTCGCAGCCCTCGAACGGCAGAAGATCACCGACGAGTACAACGACCTGCAGGCGAAGATCGCCGAGTACAACGCGATTCTGGCCAGCGAGCTGCGTCAGCGCGAGATCGTCGGCGAAGAGCTCGGCGAGATCGTCGCGAAGTACGGCGACGATCGTCGCACTGCGATTCAGCTCGGCTTCGACGGCGACATGTCGATGGAAGATCTGATTCCCGAAGAAGAGGTCGTCGTCACGATGACCCGCGGCGGGTACATCAAGCGCACCCGGTCGGACAACTACCGGTCGCAGCACCGCGGCGGCAAGGGCATCAAGGGGGCGCAGCTGCGGGCCGACGACATCGTCGACCACCTGTTCGTCACCACGACCCATCACTGGCTGCTGTTCTTCACGGATGCCGGGCGCGTCTACCGCGCGAAGGCGTACGAGGTGCCTGAGGCCGGGCGCGACTCGAAGGGCCAGCACGTCGCCAACCTGCTCGCGCTCAACCCTGACGAGACGGTGACCCAGGTGCTCGACATCTCGGGCTACGACCAGGCGCAGTATCTGGTGCTCGCCACGCGCAACGGTCTGGTCAAGAAGACCCGTCTCGAGGCCTACGACTCACCGCGTTCGGCTGGTCTCATCGCCGTGAACCTGCGTGACGACGACCAGCTCGTCTCGGCACTGCTGGTGAACGACGATGACGAGATTCTGCTCGTCTCGCGCAAGGGCCTGAGCCTGCGCTTCGTCGCCGAGAACGAGACGCTGCGCCCGATGGGTCGTGACACCTCGGGGGTGAAGGGCATCACCTTCCGTGCGGGCGACTCGCTGCTGTCGGCGTCGGTGATTCCGGCTGATGCGGATGCTGCGGAGCAGTTCGTCTTCGTGGTCACCGAAGGCGGGTATGCGAAGCGTACGGCGGTCGACCAGTACCGCGTGCAGGGTCGTGGCGGCAAGGGCATCAAGGTGGCCAAGCTGAACGACGACCGCGGCGATCTCGCTGGGGCGCTCATCGTCTGCGAGAACGACGAAGTGCTCGTGGTGCTCGCGGGCGGCAAGGTGATCCGCTCGGCGGTCGCCGAGGTGCCGGCCAAGGGACGCGATACGATGGGTGTCGTCTTCGTGCGCGCCGATGGAAGAGATCCCGTGATCTCGGTCGCCCGCAACGAAGAGCACAGCCTCGACGAGGCTGAGGCCGTGGCTGATGCCGAAGCGGCTGCCGAGGCAGCTGCAGCGACCGAGCCGTCAACTGAAGACACTGATCAGCCCGCCGTGGCTGATCAGCAGTGAGAGGAACCCACAATATGAACATGACTCCCCCGTCGGTGGGTGGCTCTGGCTCGAAGGCCTCGCGTCGTCTGGTGCATCTGCGCCTCTCAGGCATCAACGCGTGGTCGGCGCTGAAGGTGTCGTTTCTGCTCAGCCTGGCACTGATGATCGTCGAGTTGGTCTGCGCACTCGTGCTCTGGCTCTTCGTGGCCCAGCTGGGCATGTTCCAGCCGATCAACGACCTGCTCTCGACCACGACCAGTGACGGTTCAGAGAACGTGGCACGCGTCTTCAGCTTCGGCCGCGTTCTGGGCCTGAGCCTGCTGGCCGGCGTCGTGACCGTGATCTTCGGCACACTCGGCGGTGGCCTGATGGCCGTGATCTACAACGCTGTGGCACGTATCGTGGGCGGCGTGAAGCTCACGTTCAGCAACGTCAAGTAGCGATTTCACGAGTCGGGATGCCCGAGAGCATCCCGACTTGTGTGCAGCGCCCGTTATGCGTTAAGCTTTTCTGGTGCTGTGCATTGGGCCTATAGCTCAGGTGGTTAGAGCGCTTCGCTGATAACGAAGAGGTCCCTGGTTCAAGTCCAGGTAGGCCCACCAATGCGCACTCTGGTGAATCTCGTCGTGGTTGCAGACTTGCCGTAGTCTCAGGCTCGTGCAGAATCATAAGGTGAGCACGCGGGGCCTTAGCTCAATTGGTAGAGCGCCTGCTTTGCAAGCAGGAGGTCGCGGGTTCGATTCCCGCAGGCTCCACAACAGTCGTCGAGAAAGCCCCGGTTCGCGAACCGGGGCTTTCTTCGTGGGCGCTGGTAATCGCAGATCCATCTCGATGACTTCGATTGCTGCTGGTTCGTGATGTGGCCATTCCCCGCGCCCTTCCTGTGCAGCGACTATCGTCGCGATACGCGGCCTATGCCACGGATTGTGACGTATGCGGCTGCCAGCGGCAGCGGTTGAGCCCACTTGTGCAGAAGCTTCTCTCTTGGTGTGCGGCTCTCTGTGGGGTCACACTGTCGATGGCTCGCAGTCGGCCTCCGTGGAGGCAAACTGGACTCATGTCTGCTTCGTGCGGTCGAGATGGGCCGACTTGTGCTACGGACGAGGCGAGTCTCCGCAGGTTCTTTCTGCGCGTGGACTCCTCGTCGCGTCAACGGGTTTCAGCGATTGATCGCACCGATGTGATGTCGAGGAGCGAGCGTGACGATCAGGCTGCTGGCCATGATGTCGTCGACCAGGCCCAGCGGATCGGTGCGGCGCCTCAATCGTTCGCTCCCCCGTCGGCCACGTTGCCCAAGCTGTGTCGCAGAGAGCCGACTCCTCGGCCGTGCAGGCGGCCCCTGAGTCTCCTGAGCATGACGGCGCCCGGGCAGGAGTCTTCGTTCGTCGCCGGGCGATCAGTTGAGATCCTGCTGTCCCAGCCAGTCGGATGCGATGGTGCTGGCCGGCAGACCTTCGTTGACGCTGCGTGCATTGAGCGCGATGAGGTCGTCGGTGGTCATCGCAGCGCTGACCTTGTTGATGATCGCAGCGGCTTTGTCATTAACGTTGTCGCTGGCCAGGGGCACCACATGCGAGGCGAGGAAGAGGCCTTTCGTGTCAGTCAGTGAGACCAGATCGTCGGCTGAGATCGCCGGGTCTGCGGTGTAGATGTTCGCGATCTGGACGTCTCCGTCTTTGAGCGCTTTGACGGTCAGGGGGCCGCCGGCGTCTTCGATCGGGGTGAAACCGATGGTGATGCCGTAGGTGTCGAGCAGTCCTTTCGGGCCATAGGGGCGTGTCTCGGCCTCAGAGTTGGCCCCGAGCGTCATCGGCACGGTGACGTTGGCGAGGTCATTGATCGTGCTCAGCTTCCACTGATCGGCGAACTGCCGGGTGACGGTATAGGAATCCTGATCGCTGGCATCCGACTGGTCGAGCACGCGCAGACCGTCGGGAGTCGCGTTCTGCAGTTCGCCGTAGACGTCGTCAGCCAGGCGTGCAGTGGTATCTGGCTTCCAGTACTGCAGCAGATTCCCCGTGTACTCAGGAAAGAGGTCGATCTTGCCCGACTCGATCTCAGGCAGGTACGCCTCTCGCTGCCCGATGCGGAACTGACGGTCGACGGTGAATCCCTCTCCTTCGAGCGCCTGGGCGTAGATTTCGGAGATGATCTCATTCGAGTAGTAATCCTGTGAGCCGATGACGATTGTCTTCGACGACGAGCCCTCGTCGCTGCCGGATGAGAGAGGATCGTTTCCGGCGCAGCCGGTCAACGCGAGGGATCCGGTGAGCGCGAGTGCGCCGAGTGTGATGACCTTGGACCGATGTGACATGTTCTGGGTTCCTTCTTCTTGATGGTGGTCAACGCTGTCGAGCAGACAGCTGTGCAGGGTCGGCACGATGAGCTGAGAGACGCTGCAGCGCGGCAAGGGAGAGCTCGAGCAGCAGGGCCAGCGCGATGACCAGCACAGCGCCCCCGAGCATCTGGGCGTAGTCGCGTGATTTGAGCCCAGTGAACAGATAGCGCCCCAACCCGGTGTCTGCGGTGTACGCAGCGAGAGTCGCCGTGGCCACGACCTGCAGAGTGGCCGCGCGCAGTCCGCCGACGATGACCGGCAGCGCCAGCGGCACCTCGACGAGGCGAATGACTTGGAGAGGGCTCATGCCGATGGCACGGGAAGCGCTTGGAACGGCCGGGTCGATCGCCTGCACGCCGGCGTATGCACCGGCCAGCAGCGAGGGCATCGCCAGTATGATGAGGGCGAGTGTCGGAGCCTGGACCCCGATGCCGAGTGCAAGACCGAACAGGGTGAGCAGTCCCAGTGTGGGAATCGCGCGAGCAGCACCGGTGATCGCACCGATGGTGGCCGCTCCGCGGTGGGTGTGTCCGATCAGCACCCCGGCTGGCAGGGCGACGATCCCTGCCGCGGCTACCGAGACACCGGTGATGGCCAGGTGCTCAAGGGTTCGCCTGGGAATGCCGCCGGCGCCGGCCCAATTCGAAGGATCGGTGAGCCATGCCACCGTATCGATCAGCAGACTCATGCCGACCTCCGACGTCGTCGCAGACTGCGCTGCCAAGGTGTCAGCGCCCGCCCGAGGACAGAGAGCAGGACATCGACCAGCAGGGCCAGCAGCACCGTAGCCACGACGCTGGTAACGACCTCAGCGGTGATGCCGCGCTGGAATCCGTCAGTGAGCAGAGTTCCGAGACTGGGCACGCCTATCAGAGCACCTATGGTGACCAGCGCGATCGTTGAGACGGCCACGACACGCACGCCGGAGATCAGCACGGGCACTGCGAGTGGCAGATCCACCTGCCAGAACACCGCACGAGGCGAGTGGCCGATCGCGATCGCGGCATCGCGGGTGTGGGGCTCGACGGTGGAGAAGGCGTCGGCAGCGGTGCGCACCAGCAAAGCTACTCCGTAAACGGTCAATGCGATGGTCATCGTCGCCGCAGACCGCAGAGGAATGCCGAGAATGACCGGGATGACGATCAGCAGGGGCAGTGCCGGAATCGCATAGAGCAGTGTCGCGGCACTCAGCAGTGGAGCGCCGATACGAGGTCGACGAAATGCGAGACGACCCAGCGGAACGGCGATGAGCACACTGAGTGCGATCGCCGGAAGGCTCAGCATGACATGACTGCGAAGCAGGTCGACGACCTGCGGCCAGTTGAGCGTCAGCCAGGTCACGGCGCCATCACTCCTACCGGGCGGCCGTGGCCGTCGAGCACGATCGAACGGCCCTCGACGATCTTCTCGTGCAGCGTGCGCTCGGCGCGATCGGCACCGATGAAGTCTGCGACGAAACCGTTGGCGGGGGCGGCGAGAATCTCTGCCGGGCTTCCCTGCTGCGCGATCACGCCGTGATCGTGCAGCACGACCACCTCGTCGCCGAGGCGGAATGCTTCGTCGACGTCGTGGGTGACGAACACGATGGTCTTGCCGAGATCGGCCTGCAGCCTCAGCAGCTCATCCTGCAGCTCTCGTCGAACGATCGGGTCGACTGCGCCGAACGGCTCGTCCATCAACAGGATGTTCGGATCAGGCGCCAGGGCGCGTGCCACGCCGACGCGTTGCTGCTGACCGCCGCTCAGCTCTGCGGGATATCGCTCTGAGAGGGCGGGATCGAGCCCGACGCGTTGCATCAGCTCGGTGGCGCGGATGCGGGCCTGTGCCCGCCTCGTGCCGTTGAGACGCAGCACCGTGGCGACGTTGTCGAGCACAGTGCGGTGCGGCAGCAGGCCGCCAGCCTGCAGCACATAGCCGATCGACCGGCGCAGGGCCACGGCGTCGCGCGCGCGTACATCCTCACCATCGATGAGCACTCGGCCGGACGAGGGCTCGACCATGCGGTTGACCATGCGCAGCAGCGTGGTCTTGCCTGACCCGGATGAGCCGACCAGCGCCACCGTGCGATGCGACGGTACGGTCAGTGTGAAGTTCCTGACCGCGACAGATCCGCCAGGGTACGTCTTCGTCACGGACGTGAACTCGATCATCCGGATTCCTTCCGCCGTTCCCTGGGCCTGCCGCTCGCTGAGCGCCGTGTTCACGCAGCTCGAACCGGCAGACGCCCAAGCCCTGTGCAGCGCTCGGCCCGGCAGTCTGATCGTTCGGCAGATGCGCAGCTCAAGCTTATACCTCTGATCGTTGTGCCTCGAATCGTGGTGCTACAGTCGGAGACGTGATCGAGTTGATGATTCTGGGTTTTCTGGCCGAGGGCCCGTTGCACGGGTACGAGCTGAGGCGCCGGATGAACCGCCTGCACGGGTATGCGCGTGCCATCAGTGACGGAACGATCTATCCGGCGATCAACCGTCTCATCGCGTCGGGAGCGCTCCTCCAGACTCTCGAGACCGGGCGTGGGGCGACCACGCGGCGAACCCTGCACCTGACGGAGCGCGGGCATGAGCAGCTGCTGCAGCGGCTGCGTGCCGCCTCGGGCCATGACATCACCGACGGCGCACGGTTCTTCATCGTGCTGGCCTTCCTGTCGCTCCTGCCCGACGATTTCGAGCGTCGCGCCGTGCTGCAGCGCCGCCTCGACTTTCTCGACCAGCCGGTCGGCTTCTTCTTCGACGCAGACCGACCCCTGCGTGCAGCCGAGATTACCGATCCCTACCGCCAAGGCATCCTCGTGACCGCTCGCGCGGCCCGCAGAGCAGAGCTCACGTGGCTGCGTGACCAGCTCGGGCCCACCTCACGCTCAGTTCGGGAGCAGACATGACCACCATGCGCGCAGTCGTTCTCGATGCCCCGGGGCCGGTGGCCAATCTGCACATTCGTGACCTGTCCATCCCGGTGCCGGCGCCTGGGTGGGTGCGCATCACGGTGAAGGCGTTCGGTCTCAACCGTTCAGAACTGCATACACGCCTCGGGTTCGCCGGCCCCGCCGTGACCTATCCCCGGGTGCTCGGCATCGAGGCCACCGGAGTCATCGACGACGACCCGTCGGGTCGTTTCGCCCGTGGGCAGCAGGTCATGACGCTCATGGGGGGCATGGGGCGCACTTTCGACGGCGGCTACGCGCAGTACACCTGCGTGCCGGTTCACCAGGTCATCCCCTTTCACTCGGATCTCGACTGGGCCACGCTCGGCGCGATCCCGGAGATGTTGCAGACGGCACACGGCTCACTCACCATCGGCCTCGACGTGCAGGCCGCGCAGAGCCTGCTGGTGCGCGGGGGCACGTCGTCGGTGGGGCTCGCGGCAGCCGTTCTCGCCAAACGCCAGGGGCTGACGGTGCTGTCGACCACACGCAGCCCGGCCAAAGCCGATGCGCTCAGAGCCGCCGGCGTCGATCACGTGCTCATAGACGACGGAGCCGTCGCACCCCAGGTGCGCTCGGTGCTGCCCGAGGGCGTCGACGCGGCACTCGAGCTGGTCGGCACGCCGACACTCCCGGACACCCTGCGCGCCACCCGTGTGCACGGGGTCGTCTGCTTCACAGGGATGCTCTCGAACCAATGGACGGTCAAAGACTTCTACCCCATCGACTACATTCCCCGCGGTGTGCGTCTGACGGCTTACTCAGGCGACGCGGGTGATCTGCCAGTGGACGTGCTGCAGCAGTATCTCGATGACGTCGAGGCCGGCCGCACGGTCGTGCCGATCGACCGGGTGTTCTCTCTCGACCAGATTCGAGAAGCGCATGCTCTGATGGAATCCGGTCAGGCGCACGGCAAGCTCGTCGTCCTGCTCGACTGATCAAGCCGTTCAGAACTGATGCTCAGGCCCGGGAAAGGCGCCCGAGGCGACATCGGCGGCATACGCACGCGCTGCATCCACCAGCGCGCCGCGAACGTCTGCATACTGCTTGACGAAGCGCGGCATACGGCCGGCGCGCAGCCCGGCCATGTCCTGCCAGACCAGCACTTGAGCGTCGCATCCCGCGCCGGCGCCGATGCCGACGGTCGGAATGCGCAGCGCAGCGGTGACCTCTGCGGCGACGGCTGCGGGCACCATCTCGAGCACGACGGCGAATGCACCGGCTGCCTCGAGCGCTCGGGCGTCGGCGATGAGACGGGCTCCGTCGTCTCCCCTGCCCTGCACGCGATAGCCGCCGAGCTGGTGCTCAGATTGCGGCGTGAACCCGATGTGCGCCATCACGGGCACGCCGCTGTGCACGAGTTTCTCGACCTGCGGCACGACCTCGACCCCGCCTTCGAGCTTGACCGCGTGAGCGCCCGCCTCTTTGAGAAAGCGTGCTGCAGTCAGAAACGCCTGCTCAGGCGAGGCCTGATATGACCCGAAAGGCAGGTCGACGACGATCAGCGCCCGCCTCGCAGCTCGTGAGACCCCACGCGTCAGCATGATCATCTCGTCGACGGTGACCGGCAGCGAGCTCTCATTGCCCAGCACGTTGTTCGAGGCCGAGTCGCCGACGAGGAGCACGGGAATGCCCGCCTCTTCGAAGACCTGCGCGGTGTACATGTCGTACGCGGTGAGCATCGCCCAGCGCTCGCCGCGATCCTTCATCTGCTGCAGATGCGGGATGCGTACGCGTGCAAGCGGCGTTGCCGGCGCTGTGCCCGGCTCGGGCAGGCCGGATGCGGTGGATGCGTCGGCAGAAATGGCCGGGGGTGTGCCGTACGGTGCGGGCTGCTCGCTCACGCGAATCCTCTGTTCGTCAGTCGATGCACGGAGGCACGACTCGGGAAGCGTCAGTGCTCGTGCGGGGTCGTGGTCCAGCGTACTCGACTGAGAGGCGAGCGTTATATGCCGTTTTCGACATGTGACGCTCGCCTCTCGAAGAGGTCAGTGCAGGCGCGCTGACTGCTGTCTCGCCTAATTCTCGTCGAGTCCCTCGCCAGAAGGCGACACCAGGATCTTCACGGCCGTCTCGTTGCGATGGATCAGTGTGTCGAAGCCCTCGTCGACCAGGTGCTCGAGAGCGATCTTGCCGGTGATGAACGGCTTGAGGTCGATCTTGCCGCTCTCGACGAGCTTGATGGTCGCCGGGTGGCTGTTCACGTAGCCGATGGTGCCGCGGATGTCGAGCTCTTTCATGACGATCTTGTGCATGTCGAGTTCGGCCTTCTTGCCCCAGATCGACACGATGACGATCACGCCGGTCGGGCGCACGGCGTCGAGCAGGGTGTCGAGCACGACCTGAACGCTGGTGCACTCGAACGCGACGTCGGCACCCTTGCCGTCGGTGAGTTTGCGGGTCTCTTCGACCACGTCGACCTCGGCGGGATTGAAGGCATAGTCGGCGACGCCGGCGTCGAGGGCCTTCTGCCGGCGCAGCGGGCTCAGTTCAGAGATGACGACCTTCACACCCAGTGCGTGCAGCACGGCTGCGGTCAGCTGACCGATGGGGCCGGCGCCGCCGATGATGGCGGTCTGACCTGCCTGAACGCCGGAGCGCTCGACGGCGTGATAGGCCACCGAGAGGGGCTCGATGAGTGCGGCCTGATCGAGAGGCAGACTCTGATCGATCTTGTGCACCCAGCGGCGGCGCACCACGATGTTCTCGGCAAGGCCGCCGCCGCGGCCGGCGAGACCGATGAAGTTCATGTCTTTCGAGAGGTGGTAGTCCTTGCTCTCGGGGCCGGTGTAGACGTCATCGCTGATGATGTACGGCTCGACCACGACGTGATCGCCGACTTTGAGATCGTCGACGCCTTCGCCGACCTCGCTGATGACGCCCGAGAACTCGTGCCCGAGGGTGACCGGGGCCGATTCTCCCGAGATGGGGTGCGGATGCCCTGCCGGCGGCACGAAGATCGGGCCGTCGAGGAACTCGTGCAGGTCGGTGCCGCAGATGCCGCACCACGCGACATCGATGCGCACCGTGCCGGGCTTCAGCTGCTGTGGCTCGATGTCTTCGATGCGAATGTCGCCGCGGTCGTAATAGCGTGCTGCCTTCATGGTGTGGTTGTCTCCCTTGCGTGACGCGACAGCACGCGCACGGTGGCTGTCGCAGTGTTGGGTCGACGGTGTCCCCCGTCGACCCAAGTGTATCGAGAGCGAGACAACGAACTCTGAACGGCAGAGAAACAGCCGCGAAGTGTCTTGTTCTGGGACACTTCGCGGCTGTCGGTCAGCGGTGCAGGTCAGCGCTGACGAGCGAATCAGAGATCGTCGCCGAATTCGTCGTCGATGCCGATCCAGTGTTCGTCGGCCAGCGTGACAGCACGAACGACCGCCACGCCGAGGCCGACCACGACCGCGATGCCCAGTGTCGGCAGCACCCAGCGGGCGCCCGACTTCTTTGGCTCGGCCGCATCGGCGACCTGCTCGGTCACCTCGTGCGTCGCCTGCTGAGCCTGCTTCGCCGCCCGCTTGGCCGCCTTCTTCGTCTGTTTCACCGATTCGACCGCAGCCTCTTTCACCTCTGCCGCAGTGTGCTCGGCGCCCTGCTTGAGATCGGCAGCACCTCGACGCACACTCTCAGCCACATCGGCGTTGACCGGAGCCTCTTTCAGCGCCTCGAGCACGGCCTTCGCCGTGCCGACGGCAGTGATCGCTGCGGGCACCACATCGCTGTAGAAGCGCTCTTTTGCGACCTGTGTGGTCTGGCCGGCGACCTCTGCGCCTTTCTGCGCCAGCGGTTTGACGGTGTTGTTCGTGAAGTGCTCGAAGTCTCGGATCGCCTTCTCGAGGCGCGTCTTGAGCTGTTCGACGTTCTCAGTTGCCTTGTCTGCCATGGTGTGACCTCCTGTGCCCATTGTGCCATCTCAGGCAGAGGCCGTCAGGCTTCTGTGACAAACTCAACGCATCTTGCCAGCATCGTCGGTTGTGCGAGAATCGACGCATGACTCAGCACACGCATACTGCGACTCTGCACACGAACCACGGTGACATCGTCATCAACCTCTTCGGTTTCCAGGCACCGAAGACCGTCGAGAACTTCGTCGGTCTCGCCACCGGCGAGAAAGAGTGGAAGCACCCGGGCACCGGCGAGACCAAGACCACTCCCCTGTACCAGGATGTGATCTTCCACCGAGTGATCCCCGGCTTCATGATCCAAGGCGGCGACCCGATCGGCACCGGCACCGGCGGTCCGGGCTACGCCTTCGACGACGAGATTCACCCCGAGCTGCAGTTCACGAAGCCCTACCTGCTCGCGATGGCCAACGCCGGCCAGCGAGGCGGCCACGGCACCAATGGCTCGCAGTTCTTCATCACCGTCGACGCGACCCCATGGCTGAACGGGCACCACACCATCTTCGGCGAGGTCGCCGATGACGCCTCACGCAAGGTGGTCGACGAGATCGCAGCCGTCGCCACGCAGCCCGGCGACCGCCCGGTCGAAGACGTCGTCATCACCGGCGTCGACGTCGACAAGGCCTGACGCATGCCGTCATTGACTCAGCGGGTGCGTTGGGCGTTGAAGCGTCCCGGCGCACCCGTCGTCAGCTATGTGATCATCGCGCTGTGCGTGCTGGGCTATCTCCTGCAGCTCGTGGTGCCCGGCTTCACATCGCTGATGCAGTTTCACAGCGCGTATGTCGGCACGTTCTTTCTCGCCGGGCCCGAAGCCGCGTTCTCCGGGCTGATTCCCTTCGAACCCTGGCGGGCGATCACCTACGGCTTTGTGCACTCGACTCAGAGCGTGCTGCCGCTGCACCTGCTGTTGAACATGTACACACTGTGGATCTTCGGCACGATTCTCGAGCCGATGATCGGTCGCGGCCGTTTCATCACGCTCTACCTCTTCGGCCTCGTGGGCGGCGCACTGGGCGTGTACCTGCTCTCACCGCAGACCAGTGTGATCGGCGCCTCAGGGGCACTCTTCGCGATGATGGGTGCGCTGCTGGTGATTCAGCGTCGACTGGGCGGCCAGACGACGCAGCTGCTCGTACTGCTCGCGATCAACTTCTTCTACGGGTTCTTTGTCGGTGGGGTCAGCTGGCAGGCGCACCTCGGCGGTCTCGTCGTCGGCCTGCTCAGCGGGCTCATCCTGGCCGAAACGCGTCAGCCCAAAGACCGTACGCTGCGCATCGTCTACTTCGCCGTGCTCGGTGTGGTCATGGTGGTGCTGTTCGCGATCGCCCCGGGGATGCTCTGGCAGCGCTAGACGGTGATCTAGGCGGTGATGTTGTCGTTCATCGGTGCCTGCGGGGCGCGGCGGAGGTCAGCGCCAGCGTGTGGTCATCAAGAAGCCGACCATCAGAATGCCGAAGCCGACGAGGATGTTGCCCTGGCCGAGGGCCGGGATCGGCCACTGGGCGCTGAAGCTAATATAGAAAACGATGATCCAGAGCAGGCCGATCGCCATCAGGCCGAACATGACGAACTTGAACCACGGTGGGTTCGGTTTCGTGCTCTTCGACCGGTCGGCCGTCTCGGTCGCATCCTGCCGGTCGGAGTTCTTCTTCTTGTTGTTCGCCACGGAAGTACAGTGTAGCCCAAGGAGTGCAGACTTGTGAGTGAACCGATGTCGCGCCGAGAGCGCCGCCGCAGCGAGCAGCCGCGCCGCGTACGTCGCTCGGTGGGGTCGGTCATCGTGACGGTGATCGGCGAGCTGATGCTGACCGCGGGTGTGCTCGTGCTGCTCTTCATCGGCTGGAAGATGTGGGTCAACGACTCCAGCATCGACCGCTCTCAGGAAAGAGCCGCAGCCGGCATCTCTCAGGGCTGGCAGCAGGAGGCAACCCCAGGCACGGGCGGGCAGGCCACGGCAACGCCGGGCGACCCGAGCATCCACCCAGAGGGCAACGACATCTTCGGAGTGCTCTACATTCAGAGACTTGGCGACCAATGGCAGCGACCGATCGCTCGGGGAGTCGAGAAGAAGCCCGTGCTCGATCACATCGGCTTCGGCTGGTATCCCGATACGAATATGCCCGGCCAGGTCGGCAACTTCGCGGTCGCCGCACATCGTGGCGGTCAGGGCTCGAGCCTGCGCTACGTCGACAGCCTCACGGTCGGAGACAAAATGGTCGTCGAGACCAAAGACGGCTGGTACACCTACACCTATCGCAACACCGAGTACGTCATGGACGTCGACGTGAACGTGCTGAATCCGGTGCCGCAGAGCACCGTGCAGGCCACTGACCGGCTGTTGACGGTCACGAGCTGCAATCCGTATCCCTTCACGAACGGCGAGCGGATCATCTCGTACGGTGTGCTCGACAGCTTCCAGCCGCGCTCGGCGGGGGCACCCGCGTCACTGGACTATCTGCAGAAAGGCTGATCCATGTACGGACTGATCTGGAGAATTCTGCCGGGGCCTTGGCCGGTCAAACTGCTGCAGTCGCTGATTCTGGTCGGCGCGGTGCTCGCACTGCTCAACTGGGTCGTCTTTCCCTGGGTGAACACCCTGGTCGACACCGGCGAAGCGACGGTGGGCTGATGAGCGACATTCTGGTCGTCGACAACTACGACAGCTTCGTCTACACGATCAACGGCTACCTGCAGCAGCTGGGTGCGACGACGACGGTCGTGCGCAACGACGAGCTGCAGGCGAGCGATCTCGACGAGGCTCTGGGCCACGTCGCAGGGCTGCTGGTCTCGCCTGGACCCGGGACTCCGACTGACGCTGGAGTCAGCCCCGATGCCATTCGCTGGGCAGCTGCACATCGCCTGCCCATGCTGGGCGTCTGCCTGGGGCATCAGGCCCTGGCCGAGGTGTACGGAGCGACGGTGTCGAACGCCGAGCAGCTGATGCACGGCCGGCTCTCGACAGTCGTGCACGACGACGTGCCGTTCTTTGCGGGTGTTCCCGAGCGGTTTCAGGCCACGCGATATCACTCACTGGCGGTGGTGGATGCCACGGTGCCGTCCGAGCTGCAGGTGACGGCTCGTACTGATGACGGGGTGATTATGGCGCTCCAGCATCGTGAGCTGCCTCTGTGGGGTGTGCAGTACCACCCGGAGTCGGTGCTGACCGAGCACGGCTACCGTCAGTTCGGCAACTGGCTCGAACTGGCCGGTGTCAGGGGGGCCGCGGAACGCGCGTCCCACCTCAGCCCGCTGATCAACGAGGCGTGAGCCGCGGGGGCTGCCGCGAGACTCCCCAGCAGACCCCAGTCGTGCTCTGATATCAGGGCGAGCTGGATATCAGGGTGTGCTGTGCTCTGACTCGGCTGTGCTGCTTGCTGAGCTGACTACGGAGCCGGCGGCGCCGACGACTCAGGCGCCGGTGCCTCGCTCGACGGCGTCGGTGGTGGTGCGCACTTCGAGCTGTCAGCCATGTAGTAGTACAGGATGACCTCGGTCGAGGCGTTCGCTGCCAGCTCGGTACCCGGCTTCGGGTCAGAGAACTGCACCGTGTACGACGAAGCCTGGCAGCGGCGCACCGGCTGCGGCCGGGCGGAGAGCCCGAGATCGCGCAGCTGGCTGATCGCGTCATTGATCGGCTTGCCGACAAGATCGCCGGGGATGACGACACGGCCGGAAGAGATCTGCAGCCGCACTGAGGTTCCTGAGCGCACCTGGCTCTGCGCGGTGGGCTCAGAGGCGATGACCTGACCGGCGGGGACGTCGCCGTTGATCACCTGGGTGATCTGACCGACCTGCAGACCTGCATCGGTCAGCTTCTTGGTGGCCTCGTCCTGAGTGAGCTTCGAGACGTCGGGGATGGTGACCATGGGGGCACCGCTGGAGACCTTCACCTGGACGTCGCTGCCAGCCAGAGCCAGGGCTCCTGCCGGGGGATCGGTCTCGATGACGCGACCGGGCGAGACCGAGTCGTCGGTCTGATCGACCTTGACCGGGTTCAGCCCGCGGTCTTTCAGCTGCTGTTCGGCGGTCTGGTAGGTGGCTCCGGCAAGGTTCGGAACAGCGACCTGAGCGCCCTCGGGGCTGGCGATGCGCGGCTGCAGCAAGGCGAGCCAGAGAACGGCGATGACGCCGATGACGCCCACGCCGATCACGATGGCCCAAATGGTGCCGATGCCGCCTTTGCGCAGCTCGCGATCGATGAAGCGCGACGAGGGGTCGTCGTCTTCGGGGTCGAGATCGAGCGCGTCGTCGATGGGGGAGTCTTCGAGAATCAGAGTGCTCGCCGCATCGTAGCTCGGGCCGCGAGTAGGCACGCCCTGCGCCAAACGGTCGACGTCGGCTCGGAAGTCTTCGGCCGTCTGATACCGGCGCGTCGGGTCTTTCGCGAGAGCCGACAGAATGACACGGTCATCGTTCTCACCGAGGTCGTCGTTGAGGCTGCTCGGAGTCGGCGCGGTCGCGTTCACATGCTGATAGGCGATCGAGGCCGGGCTGTCGCCCTTGAACGGCACACGACCGACGAGCATCTCGTACAGGATGACGCCGACGCTGTAGAGGTCCGAACGGCCGTCGACACGGTCGCCACGCGCCTGCTCAGGGGCGAAGTAGAGCGCAGTGCCGACGACCGAACCGGTCTGGGCGACGGTGCCCTCGCTCTCGCTGAGCGCACGCGCCACGCCGAAGTCCATCACCTTTGCGTCGCCGCTCGAGGTGATCATGATGTTGCCGGGCTTGATGTCGCGGTGGATGATGTTGGCCCGGTGCGAGTACTCGAGCGCACGCAGCACTTGGTCGGTGATCTTCAGCGCCTCGGCGCGGTCGATCGTGCCCTTCGCGAGTTTCTCTTTGAGCGTCTGGCCCTCGACATATTCCATGACGAGGAACGGCACCTCTTGAGGGCTCGCATTCGGTCCAGTGGCGATCATGTCCTGCCCGGCATCGTACGTGCGCACGATGTACGGGCTGATCATGCGAGCTGCAGCGGTGGTCTCGTTGCGAAAGCGCTTCTGGAAGATCGGATCATCTGCCAGCTGAGGTCGAAGCAGTTTGATGGCCACGGTGCGACCAAGGCGGGTATCGGTACCAAGGTAGACGTCACCCATACCACCGTGCCCGATGAGACGGCCGACTCTGTATCGGCCGCTCAACAACGGCTGTTCACTCATACACCCACCTATAGACAGTAGATTCCGTCGGCCAGTCTAGCGGAAGCACGGCAGCTGCCACCGTAGACAGGCTTTGGTGAGACAAATTGCTGTTCGCATACGCTTCAGACGGTGTCGCTGGCCACCGGATAAGTGCTGCCTGTGAGCGCATTGAGATGAACAGCGTGACAACCGAAGACCGTCTGCAGACTGGGGAACTGGATCAGCTGCACTTACCTGTCGGCGCAGGTGTCGGCGTAGGAGTTGCCGTCGAAGGCGGCGTCCAAGTGTGTCCGGCGTTCTCACAGGACGCCTTGTCCGTGTAGGAGGATGCTGGTTTCGTGTACTGGCCCACCGTCACGCTGATGCTCACACCAGGTTGGAAGGTGCCGGCCTCATGGCTGAGCACTTTGCCGTCTTGGTCTTGCGAGTTCACCGACTGTTCGACTTGGTTGACCGAGAGCCCCTTGCCGTTCAGCTGGGCCCGCACAGCGGCGATGTCCTGCCCGACGAATTCGTCGGCCGCAATGGTCACCGTGTTCTGCGTGGGTGTCGGCGTCGGCGTGGGTGTCGGTGTCGGGGTGTGCGTCGGAGTCGGAGACGGCTTCTCAGAGGGAGTCTCTGAGGGAGTCTCGGTCACCGTCGGGCTCGGGGCCGGCGGTTCGGGCTCACTCTGATTGGCCAGCAGCGCCCAGACGCTGCCACCGGCGACGAGCAGCAGGAGCGCGATCAGCGCGACCAGGGGCCACGTCCATTTGTTGCGCTTCTTCTTCGGCCTGCTTTTTTTCGCATCGTCGACCTGGGTTGCGCTGGGGTCGAGCAGAGGCTGCCCGTTCTGTGTGCCGATGATGGCAGTGGCCGGCTGGGTGGCATCCTGTGTGGTGCCGATCAGCGCGGTCTCTTCGAGCGCGGTGGTCTGCTGCCCGGTCGGCGTGACCTGCGGAACCTCCATGGCCGCAGTGCGGATGTCGCCCACACGCAGCGCCTCAGCAGCTTTGGCCAGATGCGTGGCCGACTGCGGGCGGTCGGCGGGGTTCTTGGCGATGCAGCTCATCACGAGCTTGTTCACCGCAGCGGGCACGCTGGTGGGCAGCGGCGGGGGAGTCTCGTTGATCTGGGCCATTGCGATGGCGACCTGGCTCTCGCCGGTGAAGGGCCGACGACCGGCCAGGCATTCGTATGCCACGATGCCCAGCGAGTAGATGTCGGTGGCCGGTGACGCCGGGTGACCGCTCGCCTGTTCGGGCGAAAGGTACTGCACAGTGCCCATGACCTGCCCAGTGGCCGTCAGTGGCACCTGATCGGCGATGCGGGCGATGCCGAAATCGGTGATCTTGACATGGTGATCGGGCGTGATGAGCAGGTTGCCCGGTTTCACGTCGCGATGCACGAGACCCACCTTGTGCGCGGCGGCAAGCGCCTGCGCGGTCTGGGCGACGATGTCGAGCACCTGGTCGACCGGCAGAACGCGCTCATGCTCGAGCACGTTCGACAGCGGTTCGCCGGGCACGAGCTCCATCACCAGATAGGCGCTGCCCTTCTCTTCGCCGTAGTCGTAGACGCTGGCGATGCCCTCATGGTTCACGAGTGCGGCGTGCCGAGCCTCGGCGCGGAAGCGCTCCAAGAACCCGGGGTCGCCCATGTACTCGTCTTTCAGAATCTTGATGGCGACGTCGCGACCGATGACCTCGTCATAGGCCTTCCAGACCTCGCCCATTCCGCCGACCGCGATACGGCTCGTGAGCTTGTATCGTGCGCCGTACGTGAGGCCTTCTGTGGGTCTCATCTGTCTAACACCGCCTTCATGATCTTCTGCGCCATGGGAGCCGCCACCCGGTTCGAGCCCTCTGAGTCACCGTAAGCGCCGCCCTCTTCGACCACGACCGCGACTGCGACCTTGGGATCGTTCGCCGGCGCGAAGCCGGTGAACCAGAGATTGTACTGGCTCTCTTTGGTGGTCTCGGCGGTGCCCGTCTTTCCGGCGACCTCAACCCCGTCTATTCTTGCACCTGAAATCTCGCCCGATGAGACATTGTTCACCATCATCGAGGTGAGAGTCTGTGCGTTCTCTGCAGATATGGCCTGGTTGAGCTTCTGCGGAGAGAACTGCTGTGTGACCGACAGATCGCGGCCGCGCACGGCGTCGATCAGCCCGGGCTGCATGCGGGCGCCCTTGTTGCCGATCGTGGCCGAGATCGAGGCGACCTGCAGCGGCGTGACGCGCACATCGTACTGGCCGAAACTGGCCAGCTGCAGCTGTGCGGTGCTCATGCCGGTCGGGTATCGACTCGCGCTGACGTCGAGCGGAATCTGCTGGTTCTCGCCGAATCCGAAGTCTTTGGCCGTCGATGCGACCTTGTCTTCGCCCAGCTGTGCACCGAGCTCGGCGAACGGGATGTTGCACGAGTACTGCAGCGCGGTCTTCAGCGTGGTCTCAGCGCCGCCGTTGCCGCAGGCACGCTTGGTGACGTTGAAAATCTGTGTGCTGGTGCCAGTGAGAGTGAGCGAACCGGGGTTGGGGAAGGCGCTCTCGGGCGTGTAGCCGTTCTCGAGTGCGGCCGCCGACATGATCAGCTTGAACGTCGACCCGGGAGGGTACGTGTCACCGCCGATCGCGCGGTTCACCAGAGGCTTGTCCTCAGCCGCATTGAGCTGATCAAAGACCTGGTTGGCCTGGGCGGTGTCGTTGTCGGCGAGCTTGGCGGCGTCGAAGCCGGGCTTCGAGACCATCGCGAGGATGCGTCCGGTCGAGGGGTCCATGGCGACCGCTGCGCCCTTGCGATCGCCCAGGGCATCCCAGGCGGCCTTCTGCACGGCCGGGTCGATCGTCAGCACCACGTCGGAACCCCGCGGCTCGGTGCCGTTGACGCGGTCGACGAGCTGGTCGATGGTCTGGCCGCGACTGGTGCCGGTGAGCGTCAGGTTCTCGGCGCCCTCGATGCCGGTCGGAGCCAGGCTGTGCGAGTACCAGCCCGTGACGGCCGAGTACATCTCGCCGCCGGGGTAGCTGCGGGTGAACCGGTATTGGTTGTCGACCGGGTCGGACTGCGCGATCACCTGGTTGCCGACCACGATGCTGCCGCGCTGCACTTTGAAGCCGTCGAGAATGGCGCGCGAGTTTCGCGGGTCGCTGTTGAGCTGCTCGCCGAAGATGCCCTGAATCAGGCTCGTCGACACGAAGAGCGAGATGAAGAGCAGGAAGACGACGATCGCGACCCGGCGCAGACGCGTGGTCATGAGTGAGCCTCCTTCTCGGCAGGCGAGCCGACGGCGGATGCCGGGGCAGCGTCCGTCGTGCTGCGCAGGGCCCCGAATCGGTCGGCCTGCGATCGAATCGAGTCGGTGATGCGCAGCAGCAGCGCCATGATGACCCAGTTCGCCAGCAGGCTCGAGCCACCGGCTGCGAGGAACGGCGTGGGCAGGCCGGTGAGCGGGATCACCCGCGTCACACCGCCCACGACGATGAACACCTGCAGGCAGAGTACGAACGACAACCCGGTGGCCAGCAGGCGGCCGAAGTCGTCGCTCGCCGTGAAGCCGACGCGGAGCCCTCGGCCGACGAGCAGCAGGAACAGGCAGAGGATGGCGAAGATGCCGATCAGACCGACCTCTTCGCCGATGCTGGTGAAGATGTAGTCGGAGCGGGCAAGTGGGGTCAGCTGCGGGTAGCCACGCCCCCAGCCGGTGCCGAACATGCCGCCGTGCGCCTGACCGAAGAGTCCCTGCACGAGCTGGTAGCTGCCGCCGTACTGCTGGTTGTAGAGCGTGTCGTCGAGCGGGTCGAGCCAGGCGTGGACGCGACCCTGCACGAGCGGGATGAAGCGGTAGGCGGCGAGGCCGCCGGCGACGAACATGAGCAGCCCGATGACCACCCAGCTGGCCAGCCCGGTGGCGACGTAGAGCATCACCAAGAAGAGGCCGAAGTAGAGCAGCGAGGTGCCGAGGTCTTTCTGCACCACCAGCACGGTCATCGCCATCGCCCAGACGACGAGGATCGGCCCGGAGTCTTTGGGGCGCGGGAAGGTCATGCCGGCGAAGCGGCGGCCGGCGGCGGTGATGCTCTCGCCACGTGCGACCAGGTATCCGGCGAAGAAGACCGCGAGCGTGATCTTCGCGTACTCGCTGGGCTGGAAGGTGACCGGCCCAAGCTTGACCCAGAGCTCGGCATTGGTGCCCAGCGATGTGCCGATGCCCGGAATCATGGGCAGCACCAGCAGCACGATGCTCGCCAGCATGAACACGTAGGTGTATCGCTGCAGCACGCGGTGGTTGCGCAGAAAGTACAGCACGACCGCGGCGATGACGACGGCTGCCGTCGCCCAGAGCGCCTGGCGCATCGCGGGAGTCGAACCGGTCGACCCCTGGGCGATGTCGATGCGATAGATCGCGACGATGCCGATCGAGTTCAGCGTCGCGGCGATGGGCAGGATGATCGGGTCGGCCTTCGACGCCCGCACGCGCAGCACGATGTGCAGGGCGAGCACGGCGGCCCAGAAGACGGCTCCGATGACGAACGGGGGAATGTCGAGTGCGCCGAGTGCGCCGAGCTGCACAGCCGCCAGACCGAGCGCCGAGACGATGGCGCCGAGAACGAGCAGCACCAGCTCGATGCCGCGCAGATTCCGGTCGACCAGACGCAGATTGTGCTGGCGGCTCACTGGGCGGCCCCGTTCGTCGTGGCGCGCGGCGACGCGCTGCCGCGCTGGGCGTCAGAGGTGCCGTCAGGATGCGCGGTCAGGGGAGTCTCGTCGGGCTCGGCGACCGAGACCGGTCCGGTGCCGTCGTCTGGCTGCGGGCTCGGCGTCGACTGCGGCTGCTCGGTGCTGTCGCGCCGGCGGTGCTCGCTGTTCAGCTCGCCGAGGCGGCTGGCGGCCGCGTCGAGCGAGGGGAAGGCCACCGTCTCGCGCACCTGCTGCTGCGTGAGCTCGTCGAGGTCGGACATCGGAATCTGCGGCAGCCGCGAGTCGTCGACGGTGTGACTGAGCTTGAACGGGCCGACCTGCTGGTTCACACCCTGGTAGATGACGGCGTATCCGGCGTCTTCGCCGATGTAGTACTGCGTCTGCGTCCAGCGCCAGCCGAGCCAGGCGCCGAGGGCGATGCCGCCGATGATCAGCACGCTCAGCACGCTGACCACGACCCGGCGCAGGACGGTGCGGCGTCTGGTCTCGGCGATCAGCTCGTCGAGGTATTCGTCGGCCTGCGACTCGAACTGAGTGGGCTCGAGTCGTCGCGGCTTGAGATGGCTTGCCGCCTCACGCAGGGCATGCAGGCTCTGTGCCTTCTGTGTGCGGATGCGTTCGAGGTGGTCGAAGCGCACCTCGCGTGCCGCCGCGCCCACGATGACCGGATGCCCTGGGGTGCCGTGCGGAGTGGCGTCGGGGTCGGCATCGGGCTCGACCAGCACCACGGTGCAGTTGTCGGGCGCACCATTGCGCAGCGCGAGCTCGAGCAGATGCGCGCAGGTCATATCGGCGCTGTCGCCTCGTGCCAGAGTCTTGGCGATCGCCTCGTCGCCCACCGGCCCGCTCAGACCGTCGGAGCAGATCAGCAGTCGGTCGCCGGGGTTGATCTGCTCGGTGAAGACGTCGATGTCGGGGTTGGCCTCGATGTCGCCGAGCACGCGCATGATGACCGACCGTCGGGGGTGCACCAGCGCCTCTTCTGGGGTGATGCGACCGGCGTCGACCAGACGCTGCACGAAGGTGTGGTCTTTGGTCAGCTGGGTGAGCTCGCCGTCGCGCCAGCGATAGATGCGCGAGTCGCCGATGTGCGCGATGACCGCGGAGTCGCCGACAGCGAGAAAGCCTGAGAACGTGGTGCCCATGCCGGTGAGCTCCGGGTAGTCGGCCACAGTCTCGGAGAGCGTCGCGTTCGCCCGCCGCAGCGCCAGCTCGATCGCCTGCGCGGCCTCGTCGACGGTGTCGAAGCGCCGGTCGAGGTCGACCAGCGACTGTACGGTGAGCGCCGAGGCGATGTCGCCTCCGGCGTGTCCGCCCATGCCGTCGGCGACGGCGAACAGGTACTGACCGGCGATGGCCGAATCCTGGTTGTTGCGCCGCACCTTGCCGGTGTGGCTCAGCGCAGTTGCTCTCAGCACGGTCATGAGATCAGCCTCGCAGCTCCATGACGGTGGTGCCGATGGTGATGGGCACGCCGATGCCGACCGGCGTCGGTCGCGCGATGCGCTGACCGCCGACCATCGTGCCGTTCGTCGAGCCGAGGTCTTCGACCATCCAGGTGTCGCCGCGTTTCGACAGACGGGCATGGTGCGTCGAGGTGTAGTCGTCACGCAGCACGACGCTCGAGTCGACGCTGCGGCCGAAGGTCAGGGCGTCCTGGCTGAGCGTGAGCTGGCGACCGCGCACCGGACCTGCGGTGAACACGAGGTGGGCAGGCGTGCCCGTCGAGGCGGCGGATGCCGCGCGGCGTCCCGAGGCCGCAGGTGCGGGAGGTGCAGCGGCAGGAGAGGCCGCCGGAGCCGAGCCGGCGCTCGCGGCTGCACCGCGCATCCGCTTGACCTTCGGGCCGAACAGATCGGAGCGCACGGCCCAGATGACCGAGAAGACGAAAAGCCAGAGCAGCACCAGGAACACGGCGCTGATCAGCAGGTAGAGCAGCTCGCCGCTCATCAGCCCACCGCCTTCGGTGCACGACGGTACGAGATCGGCGTCGAACCGACCACGAAGTCGAGGGGGCCGGCGAGCTCCAGGGTCGTGATGCGCTGGCCGTCGACCTTGGTGCCGTTGGTCGAGCCGAGGTCGCGCAGCACGACGGTGGTGCCGTCCCAGGTCACACTGGCGTGCTGCTTCGAGACCGCCGAGTCGTTGACGGTGACGTCGCACTCATGGCTGCGCCCGATGGTCGTGACCCCATGGCGCAACGGGTAGGACTGCCCCTGCACCTCGAGCACCGGTACAAGGGTGACGTCGCCGACGGTGGTCGAGCTGGTCACGTCGAGCATGCCGACGCTCTGACTCTCGTCAGGCACGATGGCAACGGTGAGCGGGCCGGGAAACTGGTACCCCTGCTGATGTGCGTAGGTGTGCAGGTCGGCGACGAACTGGTTCGCCAGCGAAGAGCCCTGCGCCTTGAGACGGTCGAAGTCGGCCTGGCTGATGCGCACGCGCAGGGCGTTCGGCACCAGAATCGTGTCACGCGAGAGGATGCGCGTGTTCGAGTCGAGCTCTCCCTTCAGCGCAGAGAAGATCTCGAGCGGCTGCAGGCGGGAGCGAAACGTCTTGGCGAAGGCGCCGTTGACAGCACGCTCCAAGCCGCGTTCCACATTATCGAGTAGTCCCACTCGTCTCCTCACACCGATCTGTCGCAGCCATGGTACCCGGTTCAGCTGTGAGACGAGGAGTCGAGTTGCCGTGGAGCATCGTTTTCATGCTAATCTGTTCCAGTGCAATCGCGCAGTTCGGCCCAGTCGAGGTGCGCAATGCCCGAGTGGCGGAATTGGTAGACGCGCTAGCTTCAGGTGCTAGTGATCGCAAGGTCGTGGGGGTTCAAGTCCCCCCTCGGGCACACAGGGAAAAGCCCCGGAATCTCAACGGTTCCGGGGCTTTTTTGTGCACGTTGTCGGGCGCATGTCCCATGTGGTGCCCTGAGCGTTTTCGATGATTCGCCCGAACGCGGTCACAGCCTCGCGTTGAACGCTGATTCGATGCTGTGGCTGACGTGATACCGCTGCTCCTCATATCCCCTCGTTGAACGAGACTCTTCTCGGGTTCGAACTCTGCCCCGGCCGAGGTGTGTGGTGGATGCGCCGGCGTGAAGCGCGCTGCATTTGCGGGGGATGCTGTTTCTCTGCCAGAAGAGTGTGGTGAGCGTGACGGCGATCGAGCGACGGATTTTTGTGAGTACACTTGTGCTAACAAATTGACGAGTGTGAGCGAAGCAGCGAGGAGCGGACATGATTCTGACGGGGATCGTGGTGTGTGAAGTCTTATTCTGGGGGGCCATTCTCAGCGGGCTCGCGGCGAGATATCTTCTGCGGCGCCCCCGTCTCGGTGCCGGACTCTTGATACTCGCCCCGGTGATCGACATCGTGCTGCTCGCGTTGGTCGCAGTGGACCTCTTCGGCGGGGGAACAGCCTCTTGGCAGCACGGTCTCGCCGCGATTTATATCGGTATCTCGGTGGCATATGGCAAGCGCATGGTCACGTGGGCAGACGTTCGCTTTGCCCATCGATTCGCGGGAGGCCCGGAGCCTGAGCAGCTCACTGGAACCCGCTACAGCATCAAGTGCTGGCGCGATGTGCTGCTGACCGGCCTTGCGGTGGCCATCGCCGCTGCCATCCTCGGCGCGATCATCTTTCTCGTCAACGATTCGGAGCGCACCGCGGCGCTCTCGGGATACTTCGGCATTCTCGGGATCATCTTTGCCGTCGACCTTGTCTGGGCGCTCAGCTACACCGTCTGGCCGAAGAGCTCCATCGACACGGTGCAGAACAGTACCTCACACTAAAGCCATGCCACGGAGAATCGACACCGAAGCACGCACGGCTGCGATTGCGGCGGCGGCCCTGTGCGTCCTCGAACGCGACGGACTCGCCGGCCTGTCAGTGCGGGGCCTCGCCGCAGAGGCAGGAATCGCCGTCGCGTCGCTGCGGCGGGCATTCCCGACTCAGCACGCCCTTCGAGAGTACTGCCTTGAGCTCATCGAGGAACGAGCGGCGGCCAGGATCACGTCACTCGACCTGACCGGCCGGGCCTTGGCGGATGCGCTGCTCGCGCAATTGCTTCCACTGGACGAGGAGCGGCGTCTCGAGTTGGTCGCGCAGGTGCAATTGGGGGTGCTCTCCCTCACCGACCGTGACCTGCGCCCGGCAGCCGCGAGACTCAACGCACTGGTGGGTAGGGTGTGCCGCATCGCGATTGATCTCGTAGCCTCAGCAGGCCAACTCGATGGCGGGCGTGACCCGGACCACGAAGCGCAGAGACTGCGAGCGTTGCTGGATGGAATCGCTATGCAGAGTCTTTGGAGCGGAGACACGCAAGGAGCGAGTCAGATGCTCAGCATGCTCGCGCGTCACCTTGACGAACTTGCTCTGCCTGGTGCTCCTGCTTGAAATGTCGCCGAGATGGGCCCGCTGGTCAGTGCAGCTCGACCGCCATCAGGCCGACTGCAGCACAGGCGCGGCTGATCGGGTGAGCCGCTCGCCGCTCGCGGGCTCGAAGAGATGCAGTCGGCGTTCATCGAAGCCGATCGGCACGATGTCGTCGACGGCCGGGTGGCTGCGGCCGTCAACGCGCACGACCAGACGAATCTGTTCGGCGGAGTGCGGAGATCCCGCATGGGCGGCACCGAGCACTCCGGGTCGCGCTGTGCTGGTCGCGGGTCGAGCCTCGGCCACCCAGGCGAGTGGGGAATCGCTGCTGCGCAGCAGGTCGCCGTACAGAAACGCCTCGGCACCCAGCACCTCGACCGAACGCACCAGCAGGCGGGCCTGAGCCTGATCGGCCGGCACGAGCCGGACATCCTCAGGACGGATGCCGACCAGGGTCGGGCGGCCGTCGCGAACCGGCGCCTCGAAGAGACTCATCGAAGGCGAGCCGATGAAGCCGGCGACGAACGCGTTCGCCGGAGTGTCATAGAGGGCCACCGGGGTGCTCAGCTGTTGCAGGGTGCCGTCGCGCAGCACGGCGACGCGATCGCCCATGGTCATGGCCTCGGTCTGATCGTGCGTGACATAGACCGTGGTGACGCCCAGCTCGCGGGTCAGCGCGGAGATCTCGGCCCGAGTCTGCACGCGCAGACGTGCGTCGAGGTTCGAGAGCGGCTCGTCCATGAGAAAGACTTTTGGCTCGCGGACGATCGCACGCCCCATGGCCACACGCTGACGCTGCCCGCCAGAGAGCGCTTTGGGCTTGCGCTCGAGCATCTCGGTCAGGTCGAGCATCTCGGCCGCGCGGCGAACCTTGGCCTCACGGTCGACACGGTTGACCTTCGCGAGCTTGAGCGCGAACCCCATGTTCTCGGCCACGGTCATGTGCGGGTACAGCGCGTAGTTCTGAAAGACCATCGCGATGTCACGGTCTTTGGGGTCGACGTCGGTGACGTCACGGCCGTCGATGCAGATGCGCCCCTCGGTCACCTGTTCGAGCCCGGCGAGCATGCGCAGCGTCGTCGACTTGCCGCACCCTGACGGGCCGACGAGCACGAGAAACTCGCCATCGGGAATGCTCAGCTGCAGATCGTTCACCGACGGGGCATCTGCACCTGGGTAGACACAGCTGACATGGTCGAACAGCACGGATGACATCGGGCTCCAATCGCGGCGGACGGGTGCGCATCAAGACGAAGGCGCACGCTGAGCACGAAGATAGTGGCCGCATTCAAGCAGCCGATGAACCGGTGATGAACCTTCGTTAATGCTCGGTGAACGAGAGTGAACTCTGTCTGACCGACTGCTGAAAGTGGGCTGAGGCGCGAGTCCGGCTTCCTAAGCTGACTCGGTGTCGGCGCTCTGCACGAGGTGAGAGCGCCTCGAACTCCAGGAGCTTTCATTGAGTGTGACCTCTGTCTCAGAGCGCGTCGCCGGCAAGTCGTCTGATCGACCGGTCAGTGTTCAGCGCTCGGTGAGCCCGCGTGGGCGCCGTCGGTACAAGTGGAGGGACATCGGGTTCTTTCTGCTGCTGGCCGGGCCGAACGTGGCTCTGCTGGCACTCTTCGTCTACCGTCCCCTGCTGCAGAGCTTCAGTTACTCGTTGCTGCAGTGGAATGTCGGATCGGAGGTCGCGCAGTTCGTCGGGCTGCAGAACTACGTCAACTGGTTCACCGCACCTTCGACCGGACAGATCATGCTGAACACGACGGTCTTCACTCTCGTGACCGTCGTCGGCGGCATGGTGCTGGGACTCGGCCTTGCACTCGTTCTCAACCGCAAACTTCGCGGGCACACCATCGTGCGAACCGTCAGCTTCGCTCCGTACGTGTTGAGCGGCGTGGCCGTCGGCCTGCTGTGGCTCTTCATCTTCGACCCCCGGTACGGGGTGCTGGCCTCGGTGCTGGGCGCCATCGGGATGCCGTCGCCAGACTGGTACAACTCGTCGCCATGGCCTTTGGTCATGCTGATGATCGTCTACATCTGGAAGAACGTCGGCTATGTCGCTCTGATCTATCTCGCGGGACTCCAGGCGATTCCGCACGAGGTCTTCGAAGCTGCCGCTCTCGACGGCGCCACTCGGAGGCAGACGACGCGGCGTGTGGTGATCCCCCTGCTCGGCTCGACCACGTTCTTCTTGAGCATCACCACGCTGCTCAGCTCACTGCAGTCGTTCGATCTGATCCAGGCGATGACACGTGGTGGGCCGGTCGGCTCGACCACGACCCTCATGTACCAGATCTACCAAGAGGGATTCGTGAACGGTCGGGCCGGATTCGCCTCTGCCGTCGCAACCGTCCTCTTCTTCATTCTGCTCGTGATCACGATCATCCAGCTTGTGGTCATGGAGCGAAAGGTGAACTTCTGATGAGCACTCCCACGATCACCGAGCCACGTTCGGGCGCCGAGCTTCTCGACGCCGAAGCGGTGCAGACCAGCATGATGCGTGCCTCCGAGTCGCGTGCCGCTGAGTCGCGTGGCGGCAGGCCGCGCGGCGGGCTTCTGGGCCATCTCGATCTTGGCTCGTACCTCGTCATGATCGTCGCCGCAGCCGTCATGGTCTTTCCGCTGATCTGGATGGTGGTCTCGAGCTTCAAACAGCAGAACGAGATCTTCACGATTCCGCTGCAGTGGCTGCCCAGCAGCCTGCAGTTCGGCAACTACGCCGAGGTCGCCGACACCCTGCCGATCGGGCGACTCTTCGTGAACAGTGTGCTGGTGACGATTCTCGGATCGGGTCTCAAGGTGCTCTTGGGCCTGACCACCGCGTACGCACTGGTGTTCATCCGGTTTCCGTTCAAGCGCACGATCTTCGTGATCGTGCTCGCCGCACTGATGGTTCCGCAGCAGATCACGATCATCCCGAACTACACCTTGGTGGCCTCGTTGGGGTGGGTCAACACCTACCAGGGCATCGTCGTGCCCGGCCTGGCCAGCGCGTTTGGCACCTTTCTCTTCAGGCAGCACTTCATGACGCTGCCCAAGTCGGTGCTCGAGTCGGCTGAGGTCGACGGTGCCGGCCACTGGCGTCGACTCTGGGGCTTCGTCGTGCCGATGTCTGCTCCGACGATCGTCGCAGTGACCCTGGTGTCGATCGTCACCGAGTGGAACGAGTACCTCTGGCCGCTGCTGATCATCGACAAGCCCGACATGATGACTCTTCCGGTCGGGCTCACCCTGCTGCAGAACGTCGACGGATCGAACAACTGGGGTGTGATCCTCGCCGCCACGGTGATCGTCACACTGCCGGTGCTGGCGGTCTTCCTGGCCATGCAGAAGCGCCTGGTCGCAGGGCTGACTGCCGGCGCGGTCAAAGGATGACCGCGGCGCTCGATGTCCACAGACGACCACGCGCGTCGAACGCCGGCCATCGCCGCTGACCCTCTCACTGCCGATCTTCATTGACCCGCCAACACTGGCATCCATATGACCCCCGCAACACCTCTTCTCGAACAGGAGCGCAGTTACCAATGAAACCCTCGATTCCCGCATCTTTCGCCAGCCGACAGGTGAGTCGGCGCAGCGTGCTCGCCGCCGGTCTGCTCGGTGCTGCAGGCCTCGGCCTGGCCGCCTGCTCCGGGCCCTCCGTCGGGGCAGCAGGCACCACGCAGGCCGATACGACCGACTGGTCGAAAGTCACCCCTGCAGACAAGATCACCTGGTGGAGCAACCATCCGGGCAAGTCTCAGGACATCGAGAATCAGCTGATCGCCAAGTTCAACGAGAAGCACCCCGAGATTCAGGTGGAGCTGGTGACGGCCGGCAAAGACTACGACGAGGTCGCAGCGAAGTTCCAGGCGGCATCCTCAGGCGACAACATTCCCGATCTGGTGATCGCGAGTGACGTCTGGTGGTTCCGCTACTTCATCAACGGCCAGCTGCTGCCGCTCGACGGCGTGCTGTCTCAGGTGGGCACCGAGCTCGACGACTACAACGCCACGCTCTTGGGCGACTACAAGTACCAGGATCAGCTGTGGGCGCTTCCGTATGCGCGCTCGACGCCGCTGTTCTACTACAACAAGAGCGCCTGGGAACAGGCTGGCCTTCCCGATCGCGGGCCCGCCACCTGGGACGAATTCGAGGAGTGGGCGCCGAAGCTCAACGCCGTCTCGAAGAGCGGCCAGGCGCTTGCCTTGGGCAAGGGGACGTCGTGGGCCGCCTGGTGGTTCTGCAACATGATGTGGGGTCAGGGCGGGCGCTACTCTGACGACTGGGATCTCAAGCTCACCAGCGCAGAGACCGAGGCCGCTGGCGAGTATCTGCGCAAGCTGATTCATGAGCAGAAGTTCGCGGCCATCGCGACTGAGCAGGACACCGACTTCGGTGCGGGAGCCTTCCCCTGCACCCTGAGCTCGACGGGCTCGCTGGGCGGCATCCTCAAGAGCGCCAATTTCGAGGTCGGCACGGCCTTCCTGCCTGATGGTCCCCAAGGCGGGGGCTGCCCGACGGGCGGAACCGGCATCGGCATCCCCGCGAAGAGCACGCCCGAGCGCCAGCTCGCCGCGGCGACGTTCCTCAGCTTCATCACGGAGCCGGACAACACCGCGCTCTTCTCGGCAGGCACCGGATACATTCCCGTGCGCACCTCGGCCATTCAGAGTGATTCGGTGCAGCAGCTGCTGTCGACCAAGCCGCAGTTCAAGACGGCCATCGACCAGCTGGCACAGAAGAGTCGTTCGCAGGATTGGGCACGTGTGTTCGTGCCCGGCGGTGACAAGATTCTCACCGACGGCATCGAGCAGATCATGGTGAACAACACCGCGGCCGCTGAGGCGTTCGGGGCCATCACACCGCAGCTGCAGCAGGCCTATGACGAGAACGTGAAGCCGTACCTGAAGAACTGACGAGCACGATGAGCGCCTGGCTGCGCTGACGAGTGCTTGGTCTCAACGGCATGGCACCGTTCGGTCAGAGCGGGCATGGCTTTGTCAGCACTACGGTGAGTCTGACGGAATCGTGCTGCGCGTGACCGAACGGCGCTGGCTGGTGGTGTCGGTGCTGTGTGCGGTGCGGCGTGCTGGTGCCGGATGAGGTGCTGCGTGAGATGCGGCACGCGAGACGACTGAGAGAGCTGGGAGACAGATGACAAGACATATCAGGTGGGGTGAGCACCTCGACAGCGGTCGAGCCGAGAGCCATGCGGCACCGACGATCATCGGGCACCGCGGCGCGAGCAGCGAGGCGCCAGAGAACACGCTTGCGGCGTTCGATGCGGCGGTGGATGCTGCCGCACGCGAATCGGGGCCGGGTGCGCCCGCCTGGATCGAGCTCGATCTGCAGCACATCGCTGACGGCGAGGTGGTGGTGATCCACGACGACGAACTCGATCGCACGACGTCGGGGCAGGGAGCCGTCTCGGCACGCACCTCGGCTGAGCTGCGCACGCTGGACGCCGGCACTTGGTTCGATACGACGTTCGCCGGCCAGCGCATCCCCACGCTCGCCGAGTTGGCCGAGTGGATCGCGGCCAACCCGACCGCCCGCGTACTGGTCGAGTACAAGGGGGCGTGGTCGCCGCAGCAGATCACGCCGACGGTCGCGAGTTTCGAGGCGGCCGGAGTGGGGGAGCGTCTGGTGCTGCAGAGCTTCGACCCGACGACGGTGCGTTCGCTGCAGCTGCGCGCCGGCGACTACGCTCTCGGACTGCTGATCGATGAGACCGTGCACTATCCCGAGCTTGAGATCGCCGAACTTCTGGGCGTCTCGGCGGTGAACCCGCACTGGAGGCGTGCGCTCGCCGAACCCGACCTGGTGCGGGCGGTGCACGAGCGACTGGGCGCCCAGATGGCGGTGTGGACGCCGGACGAGCCTGTCGACTGGGATGCGCTGGCCGCGGCCGGCGTGGATGCGATCATCACGAATCGCCCGCGCGAGGCTCGCTCGCACCTCGGCTGAAACGGTCGCGGGCAGCGGCAGCCTTCGGCCTGGTGCCGGCTCGAGACCGTGGCTGGCCCCGAGCCGGCACCAGCGCGTCAGTGCTTGTCGCCGTCGTTGTCGCTGTCGAGCGGGTTCGGGTTGCCCGAGGCGATGTTGGCCTCGTGCACCTCGCGGGCGATCGTGACCTCCGGAGCCTCGCCGCCCTCTGCCTCGGCGAGCTCGTCGGCCATAGGCCGGCTGGCCACCACGGGGAAGGCGCCGGTGAAGCCGATGCGCTCAGTGGCGATGCGCTTGACCTCGGAGCGGCAGGCGTACCAGCCGATCACCAGAAGCGGGATCACGATGAGCATCGACGCCAGCGTGTAGGTGCCGGTCGGGTAGTCGAGGCCGATGAGCACGATGACCAGCAGCAGGAACGCGAGCGTGGCGTAGTTCGTATATGGCGCACCCGGCATACGAAACTTCGGACGTCGGTAGAGACCCTGCTTCGCGAGTTGGTAGTACCGCAGATGCGCGAGAGTGATCGTGGCCCAGCCTGAGATGATGCCGATCGAGGCGAGGTTCAGCACGATCTCGAAGGCCTGCTCGGGAACGAACATGTTGAGCACGACGCCCATGAGAGTCACGATCGCGGTGAGCAGAATGCCGCCGTAGGGAACGCCCTGAGGCGAGATCTTCTGCGCGAATTTGGGTGCCGAGCCGGCCATCGACATGGAGTGCAGGATGCGTCCGGTGGAGTACATGCCCGCGTTCAGCGACGACAGGGCGGCCGTGAGAACCACGAGCTCCATGATCGGCGCCGCCGCGTCGATGCCGATGTGGCTGAAGAACGTCACGAACGGGCTCTCGCCTGCACTGTACGCGGTGTAGGGAAGCAGCAGCACCAGCAGCAGCACCGAACCGACGTAGAAGACGGCGATGCGCACGATGACGGTGTTGATCGCCTTCGGGATGACCTTGCGGGCGTCTTTCGTCTCGCCCGAGGTGGTGCCGACGAGCTCGATGCCCGCATAGGCGAACACGACACCCTGCATGATCACCAGAGCTGGCAGGATGCCGTTCGGGAACATCCCGCCGTTGTCGAAGATCAGGGTGAAGCCTCGCGGGTCGCCGGTCGGTGTGCCGAAGATCACGAAGATGACGCCGAGCACCAAGAAGATGACCAGCGCGCCGACCTTGATCAGAGCGAACCAGAACTCCATCTCGCCGAACACTTTGACCGAGATGAGGTTCATGCCGACCACGATGACGAGCGCCAGCAGGGCGATCGTCCACTGGGGAATCGACTGGATGAACGCCGAGTACTGACCGAACCACTTGACGTAGATTGCGATCGCGGTGACGTCGACGATCGATGTGGTGGCCCAGTTGACCCAGTACATCCAGCCGCTGACGAATGCCGCCTTCTCACCGAAGAACTCGCGTGCGTACGAGACGAACGATCCCGAAGAGGGACGGTGAACGACCAACTCGCCGAGCGCTCGCAGAATCAGGTAGGCGAACACGCCGCAGAAGGCGTAGATGATCAGCAGAGACGGGCCGGCCTGTGCGAGACGGCCTCCGGCGCCGAGAAAGAGACCCGTGCCGATCGCGCCGCCGATCGCGATCATCTGGAGCTGGCGTGCCCCGAGACCCTTGTGAAAGCCGGCCTCCTCTTCGATGAAGATGTTCTCTTCGGATGCAGCGGTGGTGACGATGCCCGTGTCTGGCGAGAGGCCGTCGGGCTTCGAGTGCTGTTGTGTCATCGGTTCTCTCCCTCGTGTGTGTTCGATCGTTCTGTGAGAACGACGTCTTTGACCTGATCGAGATGGAAGCGCATGGCGTCTTCTGCCTCGGTGATCGACCCTTGGGCGATCGCGGCGACGATGCTGCGATGCTCGTGCTCAGAGGGAAGACGGCGGTTGGAGCCGTCGTTCAGCTGGCCGGACTGCAGGGCGAGAGCCGCTTTGATGCTGCGCAGCACCGTGGTGAAGACGCGGTTGCCCGAGGCCTCGGCGATCGCGAGATGCAGCTCGGTGTCCTGCCTGACCCATTCGTCGGGATCATCAGTGCGCTGCATGCTCTCGATGAGCCCCTGCAGGTGCTCGAGGTCGTGCTCAGAGCGGCGCACGGCGGCGAGACCGGCGGCCGGAATCTCGATGTGCGGCCTGGCTTCGACGAGGTCAGTGGCGCCGAACCCGGCGAAGTCGACTTGTGAGACGGGTTCGGTCGCGATCACGAAAGTGCCGACCCCGACTCTCGTGGCCGTCGTGCCGCGCACCTCGAGTACGCGCAGTGCTTCGCGCACGACCGAACGGCTGACGCCGAACCGTGCGGCGAGTGCGGCTTCTGAGGGCAGGCGCTGGCCGACTTTCACCACCCCGGCGCTGATGGCGTGTTCGAGGTTCTGGCGAACATACTCGGTGGCACCGAGGCGGTTGACCGGTGGCACTCCTGCAGTCTGGCTGTCGGACAGGTTCATGAGAACAAGCTTGAGAGGTCTGCGTTTCCCGGGTGTTACACAGGTGCATCGACTTGGTTGCGTGGCCAGACCACGCAGGAGAAGGGGTGCCGCCGGCAGACCGACTCGGTTGCGCGAGTCAGCGCCTCTTGCCGCCGAAGATGCCGCGGATGACCTCGCGCACCACGGTCTGGAACGTGCGCGACTTGACCACGTCGTCGATCACGTCGGCAACACCGTGCTCTTTGGCGGTTCGGGAGCCTGAGCGCGATGTCGACCGAGACTCGCGCTCGCGGGCGGCCTCATCGCGCTGGCGCTCGCGCTCTGCTCGGTCGGCGGCCTTGGCATCCGCATCGGCCTGCTTGGCGGCGGCCGCGTCAGACGCAGCCTGCGAGGCTGCGTCGATGCGGCCCTGCAGCTTCGCGGCGGCGCCCTCGGTCTGCGCAGGCGTGCCGTACTTGGCCTGCAGCGGCGAGGACGCGATGGCCTGGGACATGGCGTCTGCGGGCATCGGATCCATCGAGCCCTGCGGGGCGCGAACACGCGTCCAGGCGACCGGGGTCGGCGCGCCCTTGTCGTTGATGACGGTCACGATCGCCTCGCCGGTGCCCAGCTGCGTGAGCACCTCGCCGAGCTGATACTCGCTGGTCGGGTAGGTCGAGACGGTGGCCTTGAGCGCCTTCGCGTCGTCGGGGGTGTGCGCGCGCAGGGCATGCTGGATGCGGCTGCCGAGCTGGCCCAGCACGTCGCCGGGCACGTCTTTCGGTGTCTGTGTGACGAAGAAGATGCCGACGCCCTTCGAACGGATCAGGCGCACGGTCTGCGTGATCGTCTCGACGAAGCTCTTCGAGGCTCCCTTGAAGAGCAGGTGCGCCTCGTCGAAGAAGAACACGAGTTTGGGCTTGTCCTGGTCGCCGACCTCGGGCAGCGCGCGGAAGAGCTCGGTGAGCAGATACATGAGGAAGGTCGAGAACACCGCGGGGCGATCCTGCACACCGGGCACTTCGAGCATGCTGACCACGCCGAACTCGGTCGTCGCGCCGTCTGCGCCGGTCGCAGAGGCGGTGCGCAGAAAGTCGGTGACCTCGACGGCGGGCTGGCCGAAGAACACGTCTGCGCCCTGACCGGCGAAGTTCACGATTTCGCGCAGGATCACGCCGGCGGTCTGCGGCGAGAGACCGCCGATGCCCTTGAGCTCGGCCTTGCCTTCGTCGCCGGTGAGCCAGCTGAGCAGAGTGCGCAGGTCGTCCAGGGTGATCAGGGGCAGGTCGTTCTGCTTCGCGTAGTGGAAGACGAGGCCCAGGCTCGACTCCTGCGTCTCGTTGAGGTCGAGCACACGGGCGAGCAGCGTCGGGCCGAAGCCGTCGACCGTCGCGCGCAGTGGCACGCCCTGGCCGACGCCGCCCAGTGAGAAGAACTCTGTGGGCGTCGCGACGGGGTGCCAGTCCTGGCCGATGCCCTGCGTGCGTGCGGTGAGCTTGTCACTGGGGGTGCCGGCGACGGCGAGGCCGGAGAGATCGCCTTTGATGTCTGCGGCGAAGACGGGCACGCCGTTGGCGGCGATCTGCTCGGCCAGGCCCTGCAGGGTCTTGGTCTTGCCGGTGCCGGTGGCGCCTGCGATGAGGCCGTGGCGGTTCAGCATGCCGAGCGGGATGCGCACCTGCACGTCTTTGAGGGGCTCGCCGTTGACGAGCGCCCCGATGTCGAGCGTCGTGCCTTCGAAGGTGTAGCCGGCCCTGACGGCGTCGACGGCCTGCTGCGAGAGCGGGCCGGATGCCGTGGTCGCGCTGGGCTGAGCCGCGGGCTGTGCTGCGTTGGTCTGCTCAGCATCGGGCTGAGGTGCATCGGGCTGAGGCGCTGGAACCGGCGCTGCCTCCTCAGTGGATGCGGGTGCGGGTTCTGGTGCTGCAGCGCCTGCGGGCTGCTCCGTGCTCTTCTCGGCCATGCAGTAAGTCTACGGCCGGGGCTCAGCTGTTGCCGCTGCAGACACTCTTGCCATCTGCGGCCAGTGGCAGAGGAGCCGCCGTCACGGATTGCACTTCGCCGCCACGGATTGGCACAAATCGGGAGATGTGGAGCGAATGCGGTGCATGTCGAGCAAACGGTGGTGGTGGACGCGGCGCCGAAGCTGCTGGAGGCGGCAAGTGATGCGGGAAAATGGTGTGTCTGCTGCAGACTGTGAGGGGAGCTGCGTCGCGTTGCCGCAGTCGTGCGGTAACCGTGCCGTGGCCGGTCAGTAGCCGCGACCGTGCGACCGTGTAGCAGTTTTTGCGGTGAACGAGAGCTTTACCCACAAAAAGTGCTGCAGAGCCAGGCCCTAGTCCAGCGGCGGCATCGGTTTCCAGGAGCGATCGCGGTAGATCTTTCGCGCCCCGCGCATCCCTTTGAACAGCGCCGACAGCCCCGACTTGAACGAATGATCGACCGTGACGATGCGGATGACCTCTTTCGCGAGGGTCAGCAGCGTGCCGAAGCCGAAGACGAACCGGTTGTAGTCGCCGTGCAGGCGAAAGTACCGCGCCATGTAGCCGCGGTTGCGCATGATGTGAAAGCGCACCATGTCGCTGGTGCCGTTGAGCTTGCGGGTGCCGAGATCGAGCCGTTTGATCTCGCGGGTGCGCCGCAGAATGAAGGTGTTGACCAGCGCCGGCGTCGTGACCTTGGAGGTCAGGTAGCCATAGACGGTGTCGTCCCAGTAGATGAAGAAGCGGGGATCGGGCAGCCCGACCTGCCGCACGACGTCGCGATGAAAGAGCCCGCCCTCGAAGCAGACCGTGTTCATCGGCAGCCAGTCTTGGGCGCTGAAGTCGTCTTTGGCCACCGGGTTCGGAATGCCCAGCGGCACGTTGAAGTCGAACTGCCAGTAGAACGGCGACCCGTCGTAGTTGTACCGGCGGCCCTGAATGACCTTGAAGCGGTCGGTCCACGGGGTCAGCCGCTCGATCGCCTCGGGCAGCACGGCCACGTCGTCGTCCATCAGCCACAGCCACTCGGCGCCCAGGTCGTAGGCGATCTTCGTACCTGCGCTGAAGCCTCCGGCCCCGCCGGTGTTCTCTTCTTGGGGCGCGTAGACGAGGCGATCGCGGCCGTCGGCGCGCTTGCCCAAGCGCTCCCGGTACGACTCGACGATCTCGCCGGTGTCGTCGTGCGAGGCGTTGTCCACGATCACGATCCACGAGGGCGCGGTCTTGAGCTCAGTGAAGCTATCGAGCAGCACGCGCAGCAGCTTGGTGCGCTTGTACGTGACGACGACGATGGCGACGTCGAGCGGATGCCGTGGCGCGGGAGTGCCCTCGGCTTGCGGCTGCGACTCAGCGCTCACGTCGACCCGACTCCCGTTCACAGTTCATGGCGGTGGGCCTGGGATTCGAACCCAGGGAGAGTTGCCCCTCACTTGTTTTCAAGACAAGCTCCTTCGGCCGCTCGGACAGCCCACCATGTCGTTCTCGCCGCGCGGCCTGATCAGTCGAGATCGGGATGCGAGAGCAAGAGACAACCAGACCATCATACAAGACAAGGGCAGGCCCCGCGTGGATGCGTCTTCTGATTCTGTGGTGACGAGAGCGCCCGTCAGCCGATGATCGAATGAATCAGATCGGCGACACCGTCGCCTTCGAGATCGGCGACGACTCGGTTGGCCATCGCTTTGACCTCGGGCAGTGCGTGCCCCATGGCCGCACCGATGCCCTCTTCTGCCGCCCAGGTGATCATCTCGATGTCGTTGAGCCCGTCACCGACGACCGCGACGCGGTTGCGCGGGATGCCGAGCCGGCGCCGCACCTTCTCGAGCGCCGTGCCTTTGTTCACGCCGAAGGGGGCGATGTCGAGCCAGGCCGACCAGCCCACCGAGTAGCTCACCTGGTGCAGGCCGATGCCCTCGACGATGCGCTGAAACTCGGCGGTGTCATGTGCCGGAGAGAACACGACGACGCGTGTCACAGGGTGTGAGCGCAGGTCGTCGAGCGACACCAGCTCGGCGGGAGCACTGAAGGTGCCCGCGTTGAACGGGCGGAAGAACCGCCAGCCCTGGTCGGCGTCTTCGACGGCATATCGGGCGTCGGGCAGCGAGGGAACCAAGGCGTCGATGACCGGTGCCGGGTCGAAGAGCGTCATGTCGACGACACGCCAGTGTCCGGTGCACTCTTCGTGCGGCTCGACGCCGCTGTCGTCGACCGCGCGAGTGCGGATGCCCTGCGCGGCCTGACCTGTCGGCTCGCGCATGCCGCAGACGAGCGCACCGTTCGAGCACACGCTGTATTCGGCGGTGAGACCCAGTTCGCGGTAAATGCCTGTGACGCCCTGAATGGGGCGCCCTGTGGCGATCATCACGACGTGGCCAGCGGCCTGTGCCATGTCGATCGCGCGCTGTACGGCGGAGCTGGCACGGTTGTCTGCGTCAACCGTGGTGCCGTCGAGGTCGAGTGCGATCAGCCAGCGGCCCTCATCATGCACAGGCGGCAGCGGGATGCTGCCGGTCTCGGGAAACGAACCCTTGCCCGGGGCGTGCCAAGGCAGTGCGTTGCCAACCATGTTGCTCCTCTTCGTTCACCCGCACAGTAGCCCATGCCGGTGACACTGTGGCGAACGGAGCGGGGCGTCAGGCGCCCGGCGTGATCGCCTCGATGCCGCCCAGGTACGGGCGCAGTGCTGCCGGTACGCGCACCGATCCGTCGGCCTGCTGGTGGTTCTCGAGAATCGCCACGAGCCAGCGCGTGGTCGCGAGAGTGCCGTTCAGGGTGGCGACCGGGGCGGTCTTGCCGCCCTCTTCGGGGCGGTACCTGATGCCCAGGCGGCGTGCCTGATAGGTGGTGCAGTTCGATGTGCTGGTCAGCTCGCGGTAGGTGTGCTGCGTCGGGATCCAGGCTTCGGTGTCGAACTTCTGTGCGGCGGATGAGCCCAGATCGCCGGCGGCGGTGTTGATCACTCGGTACGGCAGCTCGACTTTCTGCAGCATCTGCTCCTCCCAGCTCAGCAGTCGCTGATGCTCGGCGAGAGCCTGATCAGGTGTCGTGTAGACGAACATCTCGAGCTTGTTGAACTGGTGCACGCGCAGGATGCCCCGGGTGTCTTTGCCATGCGAGCCGGCCTCGCGTCGGTAGCAGGTCGACCAGCCGGCGTAGCGCTTCGGCCCGGCCGTGAGGTCGATGATCTCATCGGAGTGATACCCGGCCAGCGCGACCTCGCTGGTGCCGGTGAGGTACTGGTCGTCTGCGTCGAGGTGGTAGATCTCGTCGGAGTGCTGATCGAGGAAGCCGGTGCCCTGCATGATCTCGGGGTTCACGATCGTGGGCGTGATCATCGGGGTGAAGCCGTTCTCGATCGCCTGGTCGAGAGCGAGGTTCAGCAGGGCGAGCTCCAGCCGAGCGCCCCAGCCGGTGAGGTAGTAGAAGCGTGCGCCGGAGACTTTCGCGCCGCGCTCCAGATCGAACAGCCCGAGGTGCTCGCCGATCGCCACGTGGTCTTTCGGCTCGAAGTCGAACTGAGGGTGCTCGCCGACTTCGCGTTCGACGGTGAAGTCGTCTTCGCCGCCTTCGGGCACCCCCTCGAGCACGAGGTTCTGGATGCCGCGCACCGCGACCGAGAACTGCTCTTCGGCCTTGCGTGCGCGCCCCTCGGCCTGCTTGACCTGGTCGGCCAGCTCTCTGACCTGAGCCACCAGAGCGGCCTTCTCCTCTTTCGGCGACTTGGCGACCTGTTTGCCGAAGGCGTTCTGCTGGGCGCGCAGCGTCTCGAACTCGGTCAGCGACACCCGGCGCGAGGCGTCGGCCTCAAGGGCCTGGTCGACAGCACTGACATCGCCTCCACGGGCGCGCTGGCTCTCGCGGAAGAGATCTGGGTTGGTACGCAGCAGTTCGACGTCAATCACCCCACCAGCGTAAACCACCCGCGCAGCACACGCAGGGCAGGCACAGCAGGCATTCAGAATGCGCGGCTACGATTGAGTGCATGGTCAGATCCCCGGGCGCGAAACGTCGTCGAGCCGCCGTGGTCTACAACCCGGTGAAACTCGACCGCGTGCGCCTGAATCCGATCGTCGAGCGTCAGGCCGAACGCCACGGCTGGGGCTCGACGCTCTGGCTCGAGACCTCGGCCGACGACTCGGGCGCCGCTGCGGCCCGTACTGCGCTCGAACAGGGCGTGCAGCTCATTCTCGTCGCCGGCGGCGACGGCACTGTGCGTGTGGTGGCCGAAGAGGTCGCCGATTCAGGCGTACCCGTCGCGCTGATCCCCGCAGGCACCGGCAACGTCCTCGCGCGCAACCTCGAGCTTCGCCTCGCGAACGTCGAAGACGCGATCGAAGTCGCTTTCACCGGCCAGCCGAGAGCCGTCGACGTCGGCGAGGCCCGCATCCGCCGTGTCGACGGCCAGATCGAGACCAAGGCGTTCGTCGTGATGGCCGGCCTCGGCCTCGACGCTGAGATCATGGTCAGCACCAGCTCACGTGGCAAGCGGCTCTTCGGCTGGGTCGCTTACGTGACCGGTGCGCTGCGCGCGGTCAACCGGGCCGAACGCTTTCGCGCCCGCATCACCGCCGACCGGCGTCGCGACATGCGCACGCGCTCGCACACGGTGCTGATCTGCAACTGCGGCATGCTGCCCGGCAACCTGCTCCTGGTGCCCGACGCCTCGATCGACGACGGCGAGCTCGACGTGCTCGCGATCTCTCCGCGGAGGCTCAGCGACTGGTTCGGGCTCTGGCGGCGCATCGTGGTCGAGCATCAGCTGACGCGCTCGCGCACCGGCCAGCGTCTGGTCGAGCTCGGCGGAACCCACCGGCTCACCACGCTCTCGCACACGGTGGGCAAGACCATCGATGTGAGCGTCGAACGGGTGGTGCCGTGCGAGCTGGACGGCGACGTCTTCGGCGAGGCGATCGGCCTCGAAGCGCGGATCAGACGCGGGGCGCTGTTGGTGCAGGTGCCTGCAGGGCTCGCCGACTGACCGGAGCCGGCAGGCGGCCACTCCTGCTGCGTCGCATCAGGGCCTGAGATAGTCCGGCGCATCGGGCAGCCCGAACACCTTCTCGAGCGTGTGCACGTCGTGCTGTCGCATCCAGCTGGCCAGGGGCACGCCGACGTAGCGGTAGTGCCAGGCCTCTTCCATGTATCCGGTGGTCTGCTCCTGGCCGGTCTCGTAGCGCTGTACGAAGCCGAAACGCCAAGAGTTCTGCTGCAGCCAGGTGCCGAGCCCGGTGTGAGCGAACTCGTTGCACAGCTCGCACGGAGGCTGGGTCTCGTTGATGTCGCAGGCCAGGCCCGTCTGGTGTTCGCTGTGGCCGGGACGCGACGAGTAGCGGTCTGCGGCTGCCTGCCCGTCGCGTCGTTCGTACGTTCCGTAGAGGGCCTGCTGACGCTGATAGCTGCGGAACCCGCTGATGATCTGGATGCCCTGGCCGACCTCGCGCTGTGCGGCGGCGTCCATGTCGTGCAGCGCGGCAGCCGCGTCGTGACGCATGCGCTCGCCGTCACGGTTCACCGAGACGTCGACGGTGTCGAGATCGTCAGGCTGCCAGTCGATCGGAGAGAGCGGGCGCGCCTTGTTCGTCACGACCCAGATCGAGGACGGATCGTCGGTGGAGTGCTGGGTGAGGTCGAGATCGGTGTCGAGCGGGGGGAGCGCCGATGTGTCAGACCACTCGATCTGCTCGTGCGGCTCGGCCGCGGATGACGGCTCGGTGGTGGCCTCGTCGCTCTGGGCCTCGGTGGCGGGATCGCCTTCGCCGCGTTCGAGCAGCGGCACCAGCGCGATCATCAGCACGGCCAGCAGCGTCATGGCGATGGTCGCCACACGAATGCGCAGCTGACGGCGATGTTCGGCGATCTGGTGCGGATGTCGCCCCGGGCGCAGCTGGGCGCGACGACCGGGCGGAGTGGGGAGGCGTCGGTCGATCACTGCAGAAGCGCCTCGTACCACTGGGCGGCGTCTTCATAGTCGTCGTTGGTCTGATGCGGCATGGGCTCGCAGGCTTCGCGCGTCGCTCGTGGGTAGGAGCCCAAGAACACGACGTTCGGGCTGAAACGGTGCACACCGCGCAGTGCCTCGGCGACTCGGGCGTCGAGGGCGTGCCCCTCGAGATCGATGTTGAACCGGTACCGGCCGAGTTCGTCTCCGATGGGCCGCGACTCGATGCGAGTCATGTTGATGCCGCGGGTGCTGAACTGCTCGAGCAGTCTCAGCAGCGCACCGGCCTCGTCGACCGGCAGCTCGGCGATCAGGCTCGTCTTGTCTGCTCCGGTCGGTGCAGGCAGACCGCGGTCGGGGCCGAGCAGCACGAACCGGGTCACGGCGTTGCGATTGTCGCCGATGTCACGGGCGAGCACCTCGAGATCATAGTGGTCGAGCACCCGCTCTCCGGCGATGGCGGCGTCGATGTTCTGATCGTGCAGCGCGCTCGCGGCGGCTGCGGCGTTCGACGGCGCCGGCAGAAAATCGTGTTCGGGCAGATGGTCGGCCAGCCAGGTGCGGCACTGCGGGTACGACATCGGATGCGTGGTGAGGTGGCGCACATCGCTCAGGGTCGTGCCTGGTCGGGCCAGCAGATGGAAGGTGATGGGCACCAGGCGTTCGCCGAGGATGCGCACGCCCGGCATCGTGGCCAGGGCGTCGAGCGTGGCGCTGACGCCGCCCTCGATCGAGTTCTCGATGGGGATCACCGCGTGGGTCGACCGGCCCGTGGCAACGTCGTCGATGGCCTGAACCACCGAGGTCACCGGCCGCCACCGACCCAGGTGCTCGGGGTCGACCTGGCGCAGTGCGTCTTCGGTGAAGGTGCCCGCCGGGCCCAGGTAGCTGTAGACGGCCTGCGTCGTGGAATCGGTCATGCACTCATCGCTTTCACCTGTGACTTCAGCCCGTCTGGGGCTGAATCGCGCCGTCGGGCGGCTGTGCAGCAGCCCGATCGTCAGCGCAACTCAGTCTACGAGGTCTGGGAGGCTCCGACTGAGCGTCGCCGGTAGACTCCTCGGTGTGCTCTTACCGCTGCTCTCCCGACATCCTCGTGCCCGCGGTCGTGCTGGTGGTCGTGTCCGCCGTGTGCCCTGCGCTGTCGTCACAGGTGCATTCGCTCTGACGCTGAGCGTCGCCGCCAGCGGGTGCACGACGCCCACCGTTCCGCAGACCACGACCGGGCCGCTCGCGGTGCGCATCGCCGCCGGGCTGTCGCTGCCAGACGGCGTCGCCGAACGATTCGAGCAGCAGACCGGCATGTTGCTGTCGGTCGACGACTCGCACAGCGCCGACGATCTGGCGGCACATCTGCACGATGCCGACGCCGATCTCGTTCTGGGGGTGAGCGCCGCGAACTCTTCTGGCATCGACGGCGACGCCGGTCTGGTCTCGTACGTCTCGCCTCGTGCCGGCGACGGAGCCGCAGATTTCGCGCTGGATCGCAGCGACCGCCTCACCGCGGTCAGCTACGACTTGGTCTGTGCGCTGGTCGACGGCTCTGCGGCTGCTGCCGGCGGAAGGCCGTCGCCCACATCGCTGCACGACGTCGTCGCCCAGTCCGACCGTCTGGTGATGCCCGACCCGGCCACCGACAGCTCGGGTCTGGTGGCGCTCGCAGCCGTCGACCGGCAGAGCAGCGGCACTGACCAGCTCACCGACTCCCTGCGTCAGCTCGGTCAGGCGCAGATCGAACCCACCGAGACACAGGCGCTCCAGGCCTCGTCAATGGGCGGTGGCGATCGCCCGGTGGTGTTCGCCTCGGCGATGCGCGCCGTCGATATATTCCCTCAGGGGAATATTGATGCGGTGACCTCGACATGCACGCCGCGGGTGCGCTACGCCGCGATCGTGGCGGGCTCCGCTCACGTCAACGAGTCGCGGAAGCTCGTCGATCTGCTGCTCGACGATGGGGTGCAGAGCGACATCGCGCGCTCGTGGAGCGCACTGCCGGTGCAGCGCAACGCATCGGTGCCGCAGCAGTATCAGCGCTTCGTCGACGGCTACGCGGCCACGGCATCCGGCACCGATCTCGCAGTGCTGCAGCAGCAGCTGCCCGCGCTGCTCGACGCGTGGCAGCAGCAGGCCCCGGCGGTCAGGCCTCGCTGATCAGATCGTGGTGATCCGGTCGCCCAAGCGCGCTGCGGTCACTTCGACGGCGTCGGGGTTGCGGTCGATCAGCACGAAGCGCCGATCGAGCTGGGCCGCGACTGCTCCGGTGGTGCCCGATCCGCAGAAGAAGTCGAGCACGAGGTCGCCCGGCCGACTCGAGGCCTGCACGATGCGACGCAGCACGCCTTCGGGCTTCTGCGTGGGGTAGCCGGTGCGCTCCGACCCGCTGGTGGGCACGATCGTGTGCCACCAGACATCTGTGGGCAGCTTGCCCCGCGCGGCCTTCTCAGGGGTGACCAGCCCCGGCGCCATGTACGGCTCGCGGTCGACGCCGGTCGAGTCGAAGAAATAGCGATCCGGGCGTTTCACGTAGACCAGAATCGTGTCGTGCTTCGCCGGCCAGCGTCGCCGCGACTTGCCTCCGAAGTCGTAGGCCCAGATCAGCTCGTTGAGAAAGCAGTCGCGCCCGAAGACGGCGTCGAGCATCACCTTGGCATAGTGAACCTCGCGATAGTCGAGGTGCACATAGAGCGTGCCGGTCTCGTCGAGAAGCCGCCAGGCCTCGATCAGCAGCGGCTCGAGAAACCCCCAGTAGTCGTCGAAGCGGTCGTCGTACTCGCGCAGTCGCCCGCGCACGGCGCGATACGAGGCGCCCTGAAAGCCGGTGCGCAGCCGTCCGGCCGGCTGTGCCGTGGATGCGGCGGTCGCGCCGGCGTGGGAGGCCGCGGCCCCGAATGTGCTCGGCTCGGAGGTGTCACCACCAGCCGACTCCTGGCCGTCTGACTCGTCGGTCACTCGTCGAGCGGACATGCGCTGCGATGTCTGCCGCCGGCCGGTGTTGAACGGCGGGTCGATGTAGATGAGCTGGCAGCAGCCGTCGTCGAGCATGGGCAGCACGTGGCCGCTCTCGCCCTCGATGAGCAGCCCGTGCCCCGAAGCCAGACCGCGCGTCAGCTCGGTCAGTTCGGCGGCCGTCGTGTCAGTCGTGCTGTGGGTCACAGCTGCTGCTCGATCCAGGCGATGATGTCGCTGATCACCTGATCACCGTCGACCTCGTTGAAGATCTCATGCCGCATGCCCTCGTAGAGCCGCACGTCGACATGCTGCAGACCGACGTCTCGATAGGCCTGCGCGAGTCGTTCGACCGACTTCGGGCTGCCGACCGGGTCATCGGTGCCGTTGGCGATCAGCAGCGGGATGTCGCTGCGGATGCGCGGCGTGGGCCGGGTGAACAGCCGTAGAGCGTCCCAGAAGCCATGGCTGGAGAGCACGGTGCGGTCGGTGGTCAGAGGGTCTGCCGCGAAGGCTCGGCCGACTTCGGGACGACTGCTGAGCCATTCGTAGCCGCTGGCGCCCGGAGCGTCCCATCGCCGGTTGAAACGGCTGGGAGTCACCCACCCGGGCTGGCAGTAGGCGGTTCCTGTGAGCACTGCGGCAGAGTACGTCTGCGAGCGGATGTTCAGCAGGTGCTGGGTGATGAACGAGCCCCAGCTGTGCCCGAAGATGACCGGTGGCCGGCCGTCGCCGAGCTCTGCAGCGGCTCGCGAGACGGCGCGCACGGCGAGGATGGTGGCCTCGAGGCCGCCCTTTCCCAGCCGCCCCATCGCTCTGAGCGTGTCGGTCTGTGCGGCCCCCGCGGGGTCGTCCTCCGGCACGTCCAGCAGCGCCGCCGCCCCGGTCGCACCGTGGCCGCGATGATCGTCGGCTATGACGTCGAACCCTGCCGCAGTGAGCCGACCTGCGATCGCGATGTAGCGGCCGGCGTGCTCGCCGATGCCGTGCACCAGCTGCACCACACCGCGCGACCGCTCGGTCTCTGCGCGCCACACATAGTGGTAGTTCGCAACGCCCCAGCGGTCGATCATGGTGTGCACCTCGGCACCCGATCGCCGCAGGCGATCGAGGTACTGTTCGAGCACCTGTGCAGTCGCTGTCATGAGGTTCACTGTAGCGGCATCACTGTTCTGCGCCGACCTGAAACAGATAGGCTGTGAAATCATGCGCAAGGTCCTGCTCTATTACCTTTTCACTCCGGTCGCCGACCCCGAGGCCGTGCGGCTCTGGCAGATCGCGCTGTGCGAGGGGCTCGATCTGCGCGGGCGCATCATCGTCTCGGAGCACGGCATCAACGGCACGGTCTGCGGCGACATCGAGTCGTGCCGCGCCTACGTTCGGCGAACACGCGAGTATCAGCCGTTCCACGACCTCGAAGTGAAGTGGTCATCGACCGAAGAACAGGTCTTTCCGCGCCTCCGGGTCAAGGTTCGCGCCGAGCTGGTCTCGTTCGGCGCTCCCGGAGAGCTCCGTGTCGACGAACACGGCGTCGTGGGCGGCGGGCGGCATCTCAGCCCGGCACAGGTCGATCAGCTGGTCGCCGAACGCGGCGACGAGGTGGTGTTCTTCGACGGGCGCAACGCCTTCGAAGCCGAGGTCGGACACTTCGCTGGCGCCGTCGTGCCGCCGGTCGAGCACACCCGAGACTTCGTCGAGGTGCTCGACCGCGGTGACTACGACGACCTCAAGCACCGGCCGATCGTGACCTACTGCACCGGTGGCATCCGCTGTGAAGTGCTCTCGGCGCTGATGCGCGCTCGTGGGTTCGACGAGGTCTACCAGATCGACGGCGGCATCGTCCGGTACGGCGAGCAGCGTGGCGACGACGGCCTCTGGCAGGGGTCGCTCTATGTCTTCGACGGCCGCAAGACGATCACATTCAGCGACCACGCAGCGCAGGTGGGCCGCTGTGCGCTGACCGGCGTCCCCACCACGACCTACTACGACCTCGACCGTCTGCCAGACGACCTCGTCACCGCTCTCGGGCATGCACCCGGCGACGTGGGTCAGGTGCTGCTGTGCGATGACGTCGTCACCCGCTATGCGAAAGCTCGGTAGGTGATGCTGAACTGGCTGCCTGACGTCAACCTGGTCGACGGCACGCTCGTCTCGACTCTGCGCATCGTGGTGTTCGCCGGCATCGTCGCGCTGCTCGGGTCGATGTGGCGCCGCTGGCGAACGGTGCTCGTGGTGCTCGGCATCGCCGTGGCGAGCGGCGGCCTGGGGTGGCTGGGCGCCTGGCTCGTCTCAGACGTGTTCAACGTGTTCGGCGTCAGCATCGGCGGGGTCGCCATGCGTCGGGTCGGGCTGGGGTTCGCCGAGCTCGGGCTGCTGATCTCTGTGATCGTCGTCGCAGGCAGCTGGCGCAGCTGGCGGCGATGGGTCGCTCTGCTGGTGGCGGTCGCCTCGCTGTGCTTCACCGCTCTGCAGGTGAACTCGACCTTTGGGCAGTACCCGACGCTGCACGCCGCACTGGGCATCTCGAAGTTCGGCCCGGCGAACGACTCGCTGCTGCGCACCTCTGATCTCTCGCTCGGCGACTGGCGCGGTCGGCACCATGACCTGCCCGATCACGGCACCGTCGTCTCGGTGCACATTCCGACGCAGGCTTCGAACTTTCGCCCTCGCGACGGCGTGGTCTACCTGCCGCCCGCAGCCGTCGCCGACGACCCGCCGCAGCTTCCGGTGATCGTGGCCATGACCGGGCAGCCCGGTGCGCCTGACGACATGTTCACCGCCGGCCAGCTGCAGCCGGTGCTCGATGCCTACGCCGCCAAACACGACGGCATCGCCCCCATCGTCGTCGTGCCCGATCAGCTCGGCGACGCCTACCAGAATCCCATCTGCGTCGATTCGCAGCAGATGGGACAGGTCGAGACCTACCTCATGCAGGATGTGCCCGACTGGATCTCGCACCACCTGCCGGTGAGCACCGAGTCGAGTCAGTGGACGCTCGGCGGATTCAGCCAGGGCGCCACCTGCACCATGCAGATGGGGCCCGCGAACACGGCGCGCTTCGGGCACCTCTTCGCGATCTCGAGCGAGATGCAGCCCAACAACGCACCCGAGGCCGAGATGATCGATCAGTACTTCGGGGGCGACCGCAGCGCATTCGTCGCGAAGACTCCGCTCGGGGCGCTCGCACAGCATCCGGCCCAAGGTCAGGACGTTCTTCTGGCCGCCGGCAGCAACGACGCCGACGCGCAGGCCGCGATCGCCAAGTTCGTCCCGGTCGCGAAGCAGTCGGGCCGTGAGGTGCAGACCTTCATCTCGCAGGGCACCGGCCATGACTGGTACACGGTGCGCGCGGTGCTGCCGCCGATCATCGATGCGCTCGGGAACCGGCTCGGCCTGGCCGATCAGGAGGAGCCCGCCCAGACCTGGCCCAACGTCGTGAGGGCGACGCCATGATCGACGAGATGAGACGCCTCTTCGCTGCCGTGCCGCGCTGGCTGCGCGCCCAACCGCTCACCGTGGCGGTGGTGATTCTGCTGATCGCCGCCAACGTGCTGGTGCGGGTGCTCGACCAGGTGCTGGGCACGTCGCTGCGCACCGACCTGTCAAGCGTCAGCGTCATGCAGACGGTGGCCGGGCGTGCCCTGTTCGTTCCGGTCTCGATGCTGATCAGCGAGCGGTGGATGCTGGTGACGGTGCACGTTCTGCTCACCCTGGTGCTGCTGGGCGTCGCGGAGCGCCGGCTGGGCTGGCTGCGCGCGCTGGTCGGACTCGTCGTCGCCGGCCTCGGCGGCACGGTGATCGGCATGCTGCTGCTGCTTGCGGGGCTGCACATCAACGAGCTGTGGTCGCTGAGCCTGGTCGCGCAGTCGAGCAGCACGGTGTGGGCGCCGCTGACCGGTGTGCTGCTGGCCGCGACCGGCGTCATGAACGTGTTCTGGCGTCGTCGGGTGCGTATGGTCGGCTACTCCGTTCTGATCGCGCTGCTGCTCTTCGGCGCGACTCCGGGCCACCTCTATGCGCTGCTGGCCGCGGTCATCGGGCAGCTGTTGGGCATGTGGTGGGGCAGAGACCGTCACGTGCACGTGGTCGGCCGCAGCTCGCACCACGAGGCTCGTGTGCTGCTGGCGACGATGGTCGCGGTACTGGGCGTCGGCCCGGTGCTCACAGTGTTCTCGGCGATGCCGATCGGCCCGCTCGCCCCCCTCGGTCTGCTGCTCAGCGAGGGCGACATCGACATCAGCGGATCGGGGCCGAACTCCGACCACCTGGCGCGGTGCCTCGCCAGCGACCAGCTCACGGGATGTCTGCATGAGTTCTCAGTGGCGCGCGTCTCGACGATCAGCGGCATCGTGGTGACCATTCTGCCGACTCTGCTGCTGCTCGTGAGCGCGTATGGCATCCTGCGCGGCCGTCGCGTGGCGGCCTGGATGGCCATCGGCATCAACCTCGCCTACTCGCTGCTCTCGCTCTGGTACTTCCTGATCGGGCCGTTCCTGATCGGCGGGCTGTCGCTCAACCACCATCACGGGGTCGGCGAGATCACCTTCGTGCTGCTGGCCTCGGCGCTGGCCCCGCTCGTCGTCTCGGCGATGCTGGTGGGCGGGCTCAGGCACCTGCAGCTGCGTCCGTCGCGCCGACGTCTGATCGGTGCGATCACCGCCAGCCTCGGCACCTTCGGGCTGCTTTCGGCGCTGTATCTCGTCGTCGGCGTCGCGCGTCCCGGAGACTTCACGCCGCAGGTGTCGTTCGGCGGGCTGCTGGCCGACCTGCCCGAGCGGTTTCTGCCCGCCGGGTTCCTGGGCCTCACGAAACCCGGGTTCCTGCCTGTGGAGGCGCTCGCCAGCACGATCTATCACTGGATGGGCCCGGTGACCTGGCTGGTGGTCGTCATCAGCTCGATCTCGCTGCTGCAGGTGGTGCCGCCGCGTTCGGAGCGCGCGGCACGGGCGAAGGTCGACGATCTGCTGCTCAAAGGCGGCCACTCTCTCTCGTTCATGGCCACCTGGCCGCACAACACGTACTGGTTCTCGTCGACCGGACGAGTCGGCATCGCCTATCGTGCGTCGCACGGCGTCGCGCTCACTGTGGGGGAGCCGTTCGGCGCCGAGAACGAGATCGATGCGGCCACGCTGGAGTTCGTGCGCTTCTGTGACGATCACGCGCTGGTGCCGGTGTTCTACAGCGTGCATGATCACTGCCGCGACCTGCTGGCCGCGCACGGGTGGAGCTCTCAGCCGGTCGGTCTGGAGTCGGTCATCGACCCGGTGCACTGGCAGACGAAGGGCAAGCGCTGGCAGGATGTGCGCACGGCGATCAACCGCGCCAAGCGTGAGGGAGTGACCGACCGCCTGTCGGTGTTCGCCGACCTCTCGCTGGCCACCCAGCTGCAGATCAAGGCCATCAGCGAGGAATGGGTCAGCGAGAAGGCGCTGCCCGAGATGGGCTTCACGCTCGGCGGCGTCGAACAGCTGCGCGACCGCCGGGTGCGCCTGCTGCTGGCCGAGAACGAAGACGGACAGGTGCTCGCCGTGACCAGCTGGCTGCCGTTCTGGCGAGACGGTCGGGTCGTCGGATGGACGCTCGACTTCATGCGCCGCCACCCCGACAGCTCGAACGGCGTGATGGAGTTTCTGATCGCGCGCATGGCCGAGCGGCTGCAAGAGGAGGGCGAGGCCGAGAGCATGAGCCTCTCAGCGGCACCGCTCGCCGGTCTCGACGAAGACGACGGCTCGGCGCTCTCCCGCCTGCTGGCGGCGATCAGCGGCGCTCTGGAACCGGTCTACGGCTTTCGCTCGCTCTTCTTCTTCAAGCGCAAGTTCCAGCCCGAAGAGCAGCAGATCTCGGTGGTGTATCCGGATGCCTCGGCGCTGTCGTCGATCGCGCTCGCCGTCACCGAGGCGTACGTTCCGGGCATGCGTCTCGATCAGCTGGTGACCTCGCTTCGGCGCAGCGAGGCGACGAGCGACGTCTCACCCAGTTAGACATCTCTTCACAGGAACGGCTACCATAATCACACGAGGTCATGCACAGCGGTGCCGTACCCCGCGACACCGAAGACGGCTGACCTCTCGACAGAGAGGAACGACATCATGAGCTTTCTCGGATTCCTTCTGCTCGGCCTCATCGCCGGCGCCATCGCCAAAGCCATTCTGCCCGGCAAGTCTGAGGGCGGCTGGATCTCGACCTTGGTGCTCGGCATCATCGGTGCCATGCTCGGCGGCTGGCTGGGCAACGTGCTCTTCGGCGCCGAGATGAACCGCTTCTTCTCGATCGGCTCCTGGGCTCTCGCCATCGGCGGCTCATTGATCGTGCTGCTGATCTGGGGCGCGATCACTCGCAAACGCAGCTGAGCCTGCCGTGGCAGAGACTTGGCGCTCGGAACATGTCGCCTGCAGCCGTGTGACGGTCGACGGCGGCGAGATCTCGATGCTGCATCTCGCCGCCGTGACCGGTATGAGCGCGTCTCGGCGCTTCGTCGTGCTGCACGGCATCGGCATGGCGGGCAACACATTCAGCGGTCTCGCCGAGCGGCTCAGCTCGGCAGGAGAGGTCTGGGCGCCCGACATGCCGGGCTTCGGCGACTCGCCGGAGCGTCCGACACCGTTGAACATTCCGCAGACCGCCGACCTGCTCGCCCAATGGATGCGGGTGGCCGGCGTGCCCACCCCGGTCACGCTGGTCGGGCACTCGATGGGCACGCAGGTGGCCGCCGAGATCTGTGTGCGTCACCCTGAGCTCGTCGACCGTCTGGTGCTGATGGCGCCGACGGTCGACGCCTCGGCGCGATCTGCGGCGACACAGGCGCTGCGCATGGCCGACGATCTGCGCGACGACAGCCTGCGCGTGCTGGGTCTCGGTCTGGCGAACTATGTCAAAGTGGGCCCGAAGTGGTTCGCCGACAAGCTCGGCATCATGCTTGACCATCATATCGAGCAGGTGCTGCCCCAAATCCGTGTTCCGACGCTGGTGCTGCGCGGCGGCGATGACAAAGTCTGCCCCGAGCCCTGGGTGCGGCACTGTGCGCAGCTGACTCCCGGAGCGACGTTCGTGCAGCTGCCCGGCGTGGGGCACGAGACGATGATCGCGGATGCCGACCCGGCTGCCGAGGCCATCCTGGCGTTCCTGCGTGCGTGCGATGCCGATCGGGCGGAGGCAGCGCAGAGGCGTGGCAACGCGCAGGCGTCGCGTCTCACCTGAGGCCAGGTGCTGCTGTGCCTGGCGCTGTGTCCAGCCCCCGTCGGACTGATCGCCCTGTGGTGAGCCGCGAATCCGGGTTCAGACAGAAGCACCCCCGCACAGCGGATGCTGTGCGGGGGTGCTTCTGCGGTCGGCTGGTCAGTCTGTGCTGGCCAGCCGGGTTCTCTCAATGAGAACGTCGGGCGAGACCGATCAGAACGATCCGTCGATGTCGGTGACGACGACGACCTTCTCGTTCACGAACTCCTTGATGCCGAGGTCGATGAGCTCATGGCCGTAGCCCGAGTTCTTGACGCCGCCGAAGGGGATGTCGGCCTTCACGCCGGTGGGCTGGTTGATGTAGACCATGCCGGTGTCGAGACGACGAGCGACATCCTGAGCACGGTGGATGTCCTGGCTGAACACCGAACCGCCCAGGCCGAACGGCGAGTCGTTGGCGATGCGCACGGCGTCGTCTTCGTCCTTGGCGCGGTAGAGCTGCGTCACCGGGCCGAAGAACTCGGTGTGGAACGCATCGGTGTCCTCGTCGATCTCGGTGAGGATGGTCGGCTGGAAGAACGCGCCCTGAGCCGGCACGTCGGCGGCGAGGGTCTCGGCCTTGGCGCCGTCTGCGACGGCCTGCTCGACCTGCGCCTTGAGATCGTCAGCGGCCTTCTGCGACGACAGCGGGGCCAGAGTGCTCTTGGGATCCATGGGATCGCCGGCGACGAGCTTGGCAACGCCCTCGCGGTAGCGGGCGACGAACTTGTCGTAGACCGCGTCGACCACGATGAGACGCTTCGACGAAACGCAGACCTGACCGCCGTTCCAGTGGCGGCCGAAGACGGCCCAGTCTGCGGCCTTCTCGACGTCTGCATCCTCGAGCACGATGAATGCGTCGGCACCGCCGAGCTCCAGAGTGCTCTTCTTGAGATGCTTCGCGGCCAGCCCGGCCACGAGTGAGCCGGCCTTCTCGCTGCCCGTCAGAGCGACGCCGCGCACGCGCGGGTCGGCGATCACACGCTCGGTCTGATCATGCGGCAGGAACAGGTTGGTCAGCAGGCCTTCAGGGGCGCCCGCCTTGGCGAACAGGTCGACCATGGCCAGCGCCGACTGCGGAACGTTCGACGCGTGCTTGAGCACGATGACGTTGCCGGCTGTGACCTGCGGGGCCGTGATGCGGATGACCTGGTAGTAGGGGAAGTTCCAGGGCTCGACGGCGAAGATGACGCCCAGCGGGTCGCTGACCAGCTGCACGTCGGTGTCGCCGAAGCCGGCGGCGGGCAGGAAGCGAGGCTTGAGCGCCTCGGCTCCGAACTTCACGTAGTAGTCGAGCATCTGCGCGCAGAGCTCGACCTCGAGCTCGGCCTCGCCGATGAGCTTGCCCATCTCAAGGGTCAGAATCTCTGCGTACTCGCGTTTGTTGTCGCGCAGAATCTGTGCCGCGCTGGCCAGAATCTCGGCACGGTGCTCGAAGCTGGTCTCGCGCCAGTCGAGGAACGTCTTGTGTGCCTGCTCGAGTGCGGCGTCGACCTCCTGCTCGGTGGCGTTCGGGAACTGCTTGACGACCTCACCCGTGAACGGGTTGGTGGTTGCGTATGCCATGAACCTCTTCTTTCTCGATGCGACGACGAAGACCTCGGGGGCCTTGCGGGCACGAGATCGGCCGGGTGCAGACCCGGTTTCGTCGCCGCCGTCGTGTGGCGGTCGGGAACGGCCGCCAGGATGTCCGAATCATTTTAGTGGTCGGGCCACACGATCCGGTTGCGATAGTCATCAACGTCGAAGAGCGGATTGTATTCCGATGCGGTGAGAATGCCAATTGCAACGCTCTGCAACCCGAGCACACCGATCTGCAGGCAGGACAGTCAGTAGACTGCCGAACGTGAGCGCGCACAACGGAACAGCACAGCAGCCCGATCAGCCCAATCTGCCCGGCCAGCCCGACGACCAGAGCCGGCACCGACACGGCGAGTACAAGCTTCCCGGCGGCAAGCTGGTCGTCGTCGATCTGCAAGACGTCGACGGCTTCATTCGTGGGTTTCAGCTCTCCGGAGACTTCTTCCTCGAGCCCGACCACGCCCTCGACGCGATCAATGCGGCGGTCGAAGGCATGCCGGCAGACGCATCCGCCCGTGCGCTGCAGCAGCGCATCGAGTCGGCACTGAGCCCAGAGGTGCACCTTGTCGGCGTCACCGTGCCGGGCATCGTCACGGCTCTGCGCCGTGCGATCACGCATGCTACGACCTGGCGCGACCATGAGTGGCAGCTGGTGCGCACTGATCCGCTGCCTCCGCGGGTGCATCTCGCCCTCGACCAGGTGCTCACCGAGGCGGTCGCCGCAGGCGAGCTCAAACCGACTCTGCGCATCTGGAACTGGAACCAGCCCGCGATCGTCATCGGCTCGTTCCAATCGGTGCGCAATGAGGTCGACCTCGAGGCGGCAGCCCGCTTCGACGTGCCGGTGGTGCGCCGCATCTCGGGCGGCGGTGCGATGTTCATGGAGGGCGGCAACGTGGTCACCTACTCGCTGTATGCGCCGGCCAGTCTGGTCGCCGGCCTGAGCTTCGAAGACTCCTACGCCTTTCTCGACTCGTGGGTGGTCACGGCGCTGCGTGAGCTCGGCATCGACGCCTATTACAAACCGCTCAACGACATCGCGAGCACCGCAGGCAAGATCGGCGGCGCCGCCCAGAAGCGCATCTCCGGGCGCGGCCGCACCAGCGGCGGCGTGCTGCACCATGTGACCATGAGCTACGACATCGACGCCGACCGCATGGTGCAGGTGCTGCGCATCGGTCGAGAGAAGCTCAGCGACAAGGGCATCCGCTCGGCCAACAAGCGTGTCGACCCGCTGAAGTCGCAGACCGGTCTGCCCCGCGAGGCGATCATCGACCACATGTGCGAGGTGTTCGCCAAAGAGCACGGACTCACCGCCGGCACTCTGTCGCCCGAGCACCTGGCGGCGGCCGAAGAGCTCGCCGCGACGAAGTTCTCGAGCGACGAGTGGCTCTACCGCGTGCCCTGAGCTGACTGCGCTCAGCCGCCGGCCCTGAGCTACCGGCCCTGAGCCGCGCACTCAGCCAGCTGCTCAGTCGCTCAGCAGCACCAGCTCGTCGCTGCCGCGACGCATGCGCGGGGCGACCTCGCGCTCACGGGCGCCCTCGTCGAGCTGGTCTGGAGAGGCGTGCCGACCGGCGACGGTCACGGTGAAGACCTGCATCTCGTCCGGCAGCTCGAACTCGTCGTGCAGGCCGCTGGCGTCGATGCCCGAGATCTGGTGGGTGTCATAGCCGTCGTACTGCAGCTGCAGGGTCTGGTTCGCGACGGCGAGGCCCAGATCGTACGCTGCGGTCGGCAGCGTGTGCCCGTCGGCCTCGATGTACGCCGCGTTCACGATGACGAGCCCCGCACGGTGCACCCAGGCCTGGTTGAAGGCGGTCAGGTGCGGCAGCACGCGGTCGAAGATCGCACCGCGTCGGCCGTCTTCGCCGCGACGCCCGATGATGAAGCGCCAGGGCTGGCTGTTGAACGCGGAGGGCGCCCAGCGTGCCGCCTCGATCGCTGCGGCGATCGCCGACTTGTCGACGGTCGCGTGTTCGTCGAAGGAGCGCGGGCTCCAGCGGGCGGCGATGGCCGGGGCGAGATCGGCGTCGGTGACGGCGTGGCGAGCGGTGGATGCTGTGGTCGATGACATGCGGCTCCTGCGTGTGTGCGTGGTCGGGAAGGAATGTGCCTGCACAGCGCAGTGTAGGCCCTGCGGCTGGCCGGCTCCATATACTCCTATCATGACGTCACGACGAGGCAGCAGACAGCGCCTCACGCGCAATCTGATCCTGCTGGCCCTTGTGGCGGTGCTCGCGATCTGGGTGTTCGTGCAGCGCGGTCTCGACGCGAACGAAGCCACCCACCCTGCTGCGCACGATGCCGGAGCGCACACCTCGGCATCCGCCGCGCCGAACGAGAGCGGAGCGTCGCGCGCAAAGCCGAGCGAGGCTGCCCCGAAAGACACCTCGCTCGACGCCCCGGGGGCGCACGCAGGCAGTTCGGGCGACATCAGCGGGCTCAGTCGCCTGCAGGGCACCGACCATTTCACCCGCAACGCGCTCACCCATATTTTCTCTGGTGAGATCAGCCGTGCAGGCAAAGCGGTCGGCTATCACTCGCAGGCGTTCACCGGCACGAAGGGCGCGGTGGTCGGCGGCACCGAGACCCCTCCTGATGCGCAGGGGGTCTACACCGCCCAGGTGACGGTCGACGGGCGGGCCAAAGCGGGCAACCGCGGTTTCTCGACGTTCTACCCGACCTCGATGAGCGCACAGCAGGTGGTCGACGCGATCAATGAGGCCTATGACAGCCGTCGCCCGCAGGGTGACGCGTTCGTCGGGCGCGGCGGCGGGCTCACGATACAGATGGCGCTCGACGACCGAGAGCGCATCATCACGGCGTACCCGGTGCAGCGATGAGTCGCGACGACGAGTCAGCGAACGATGCGCCGCAGCAGTGCGATCTGCGCCATGAATTCGCCGAGATCCGCTTCGACGACGGCACGGTGGTGCCTGAGATCCGCTTCGACGACCCACGAGCCCGACTGGTCGGGCGTCTGCTGATGAACGACCTGCAGGGGCGCGACGCACAGGGAGCGCTCGACCTGATCGACCGGGTGCTGGCCGGCAGGCTGCCGGTGGCCGAGATCGCGGGAAACACGACTCGTGCCGTGGTCGGGCCGCAGACGACTCGACTGATCGATGACATCGGGAGCCCGGCAGACGAGGCCAATCGGCTGCAGACAGACGTCGCTACCCGGTCTTTGCGTGCGATCATCGTAGAGTGGTTCGGGTACGCCGCCCGCACACGCGCGCGGTACGCACAGGCCGTCGAGTCAGACGAGACCGAATACGATCGCGCAGACGGTTCGGCGTCTCGCGGTCGGCCCTCGTGCGATCACGAAGCAGGGGAAGAGCACGGAGCATGACTCGTCGACGCAGTGAGCTGCTCGCACAAGGGGGTGCCGCAGCGCTGAGGCCCGCGCGCGGCATCGGGTGGCCCATCACGGTCGTCGTCGCCTCGATTCTGCTGGCACTCTCGGCGTGGGTGGCGTGGGGGCCGCTGCCGGTGCAGTCGGCGAGCATCGCCTTCGCCGACACTTCGCTGCAGCAGACGGCTGCCGGCGCAGAGACCGCAGACACAGCGGCGGCCGGCGGCGGTGCGGTCGCAGCCGCCGACGATGCTCAGCCTGCCGCCGCTCAGCTGGCCTGGCCGTCGACCGGAGCCGGAGCGTTCGTGCTGCGCAGCCTCGGCGATCAGCCTGCGGCGAGCCAGGTGAGCGTCTCGCTGACGCATGGCGAGCAGAAGGCCTATTCGATCGCGAGCGTGACGAAGCTCGTCACCGCGCTGCGCGTGCTCGATCGTCGGCCGCTGCAGGTCGGCGACCAAGGGCCGTCGATCACGATGACGCAGGCCGACGAAGACCTCATGAAGAGCTACGTGGAGCAGAACGGTTCGGTCGAGCCGGTGACCGTGGGTGCGTCGCTCAGCCAGTTCCAAGTGCTCGAGCTGTCGCTGCTGCCGTCGAGCAACAACTACACCACCACCTTGGCGACCTGGGCGTTCGGCAGCGTCGACGACTATCTGGAGAGCACCCCGGCCTGGCTGGAGGCGAACGGCTTGGGCGGTATGACGATCGCCGACCCGACCGGAATCGACGAGCGCAACCAGGCGACTCCAGAGCAGATCGTGCACTTGGGCGAGCTGGCGCTGGCGAACCCGGTGGTGCGTCAGATCGTCTCGACGCCGACAGCTGACATCCCTGGGGTCGGCGAGATCAAGAACCACAACTCCCTGCTCGGTCAACAGGGTGTCGACGGGCTGAAGACCGGCAGCCTGGCCAATGTGTTCAACCTCGCCTACTCCGCCCATTTCACCGTTGACGGGGTTCCGTTCGAGCTGATCGGCGCTGCTCTCGGCAGCACCGAAGACCATGCGAAGCTGCAGCCTGAGATCGGGCAGCTCATTCAGTCGATCAGGCAGTCGATCATCTCGCGTGACGTGCTCGTCGCTGGGGAGTCGGCAGGCACCCTGACCACGTCGTGGGGTGCGTCGACTGATGCGCAGTCTGCGGCCACGGTGCACGTGCTGAGCTGGCAGGGCACGCCGGTCACGGGACGGTTCGTCGGCGCCTCGGTGCAGGCTGGGGCACGGGCCGGATCGCAGGTGGGCACGGTGCTGATCGAGCGAGCGGGCGAACAGGTCGGCTCTGCGCCGCTGCTGATCTCTCAGTCGATCGACGACCCGGGGCTCGACTGGCGCATCGCCAACATCGGGCTGCTGCCGGGGCCGGCCTGGTCGATGATCACCGGCCAGACCGGGTCATAGCCCGGCGCCATTCATTCGGCGAGAATCACCAGATGCGCACGCGCTCGTCGCTGCCGAGCCAGAGCCGATCGTCTGCGGCGACCGAGAACACCTCGTGAAAGGCGTCCAGGTTGCGTGGAATCTGATTCGCGCGCAGATCGTTGGGCGAGTGCGGGTCGATGGTGAGCAGACGCACCGCCTCTTCCGGGCGACGCTTCTCGGCCCAGACCTGCGCCCATGACAGAAAGAACCGCTGCGGGCCGGTGAGATCGTCGATGACCGGCGCCTGACGGGCGGCCTCGGCCACGGCATCCGCCGCTGACTGCGCCGGATCGACGCCCAGCGACAGCAGGTATGCCTGCCAGGCGATCGAGAGGCCGCTGAGGTCGGCGATGTTCTCACCCAGTGTGAGGGCGCCGTTGACTTTGTGGCCGGGGGCGTCGAGCGGCTCGAGCGCGTTGTACTGCGCGACGAGCGCGGCGGTGAGCCTCTCGAAGGCCTCGCGGTCGGTCGCGCTCCACCAGTCGACCAGTCGGCCGTCGCCGTCGTACTTCGACCCCTGGTCGTCGAAGCCGTGGCTGATCTCGTGGCCGATCACGGCGCCGATGCCGCCATAGTTCGCGGCGTCGTCGGCCTCGGCGTTGAAGAAGGGCGGCTGCAGAATCGCGGCCGGGAACACGATCTCGTTGAAGCCCGGGTTGTAGTAGGCGTTCACGGTCTGCGGGGTCATGAACCACTCGTCGCGGTCGATCCGGCGACCGATCTTGCCCAGCTCCCGCGCCTGCTCGTAGCGCCCGATCGCACGCACGTTGCCGACCAGGTCGTCGCGGTCGATCTCGAGCGTGGAGTAGTCGCGCCACTTCACGGGGTAGCCGATCTTCGGGGTGAACTTCGCGAGTTTCTCGAGGGCCAGACGCTTGGTGTCGTCGCCGAGCCAGGTCAGCGAGTCGACCGAGCGGCGGTAGGCCTCGATGAGGTTCGCGACGAGCTCGTCCATGCGGTGCTTCGCCGCCGGGGGGAAGTGCTGCGCGACGTACTCGCGCCCGACGGCCTCGCCCAGGCCTCCCTGCACGAGCGAGACGCCGCGCTTCCAGCGGGGGCGCAGCTCGGGGGTGCCGCTCAGCGTGCGGCCGTAGAAGTCGAAGTTGATCTCGACGAAGTCGTGCGAGAGGTAAGGGGCGGCACCGCGGATGACGTTGGCGGCGAGCCATGATCGCCATGCCGGCAGCCGGTCTTCGGTGAGCAGGGCGGCGAGACCCTCGAGCGCCGACGGCTGTGCGACGACGACCTCGGCGAGCACCTTCGGGTCGACCTGCGCGGCCTCGAGGTAGGCGCTCCAGTCGATGTTCGGCGTCGCGGCGACGAGCTGGTCGAACGTGCGCAGATTGTAGGTCTTCTCGATCTCGCGACTTGCGACGACGTCCCAGTGCGCGGCCGCGATGTCGGTCTCGAGCTGCAGCACGTCGCGGGCTCGCTCCGCGGCAGCGTCGACGCCGGCGAGCTCGAGCAGCACCTGCAGGTAGATCAGGTACTTGCCTCGCACGTCGGCGAACTGCTCTTCGCGGTAGTACGACTCGTCGGGCAGACCGATGCCGCCCTGCATGACGAAGGGCACATAACGATCAGGCTGCCCCGGGTCGTTGTCGACGTAGAGCCCGAAGAATCCGCTCGAGCCGCGCTCCTCGGCGCGGCCGACCGCGGTCACGAACTCGGTGACGGTCTGCGGTGCCAGCGCGGCGGCGATGTCGTCGGCGATTGGAGCGGCGCCCAGCTGCTCGGCGCGGTCTTCGTCCATGAAGCTCGCGTAGAGATCGCCGATCTTGCGGCGGTCGGCGGTCGAGGCGTCGTCTGCGTTCGCGTCGGCCTCGGCGTCGGCCTCGATGATCGTGCGAATCGCGTCTTCGGCCGCCTCGGCGAGCTGCAGGAATGCACCATAGCGCGACTTGTCGGCCGGAATCTCGGTGCGTTCGAGCCAGCGTCCGTCGACGTGCAGGTAGAGGTCGTCCTGCGGGCGCACCGCAGGATCGAGGTCGGTGACGCGGATGCCAGATGAGAGGTCGGCGGGCTGAGAGTCGCGAGAGGCAGCAGAAGTCATGCCCACAGCATAGTTGTCGACGTGGCGGTGTCCGCCTGTCTGCCCGCACCCAGTAGATTTCCCTCGCATGCGGCCGCAGAGTGTGCCTAGCATGGAACATGGTCAATCCTTACGATGAACTGCCACAGGTTCCCTCATTCACGCTCACCAGCGACGACGTCGTCGACGGTCAGACGCTGAAGTCGGCCCAAGTCGGGGTCGGCGCCGGCGGCGAAGGCCGGTCTCCGCAGCTGTCGTGGTCGGGCTTCCCCGCCGGAACGAAGAGCTTCGCGATCACGGCCTACGACCCTGACGCCCCCACCGCGAGCGGCTACTGGCATTGGGCGGTCTATGACGTTCCCGCCTCGGTGACCTCGCTGGATGCCGGCGCCGGCAACGCCTCGACCGGCGGCGGATCACTGCCCGCGGGCGCGATCGCCCTGACGAACGACTCGCTCGGTCGCGACTTCGTCGGCGCCGCACCGCCCGCCGGGCACAAGCCGCACCACTACTACTTCGTAGTGCACGCCGTCGACGTCGACCATCTCGATCTGCCAGAGAACGCGACGCCGGCCGTGCTGGGGTTCAACCTCTTCTCGCACACGCTCGCGCGCGCGACGCTGGTCGGCGTCTACCAGCGCTAGCGGGATCGAGGCGCTGACCCGGCGACGTGTCAGGCGTCGCCGCTAGAGTGCCTGTATGACCGAACCGCGGCACAGCCTCGACCGGCGCATCACGGCCCTCGCGGTTCCGGCGCTCGGCGCGCTCGTCGCCGAGCCGGTGTTCACGCTGATCGACTCGGCGATGATCGGTCACCTGGGCGCTGCTCCGCTGGCCGGGCTCGCAGCCGCGGCGAGCATCCTGCAGACGGCGGTCGGCCTGATGGTCTTTCTCGCCTATGCGGCCACGCCCCTCGTCGCACGCTGCCTGGGCCAGGGGCGGCCCACCGAAGCGCTCGCAGCCGGCATAGACGGGCTCTGGCTCGCACTCCTCACCGGCGTCGCGCTCGCGGTCGTGGGGTGGTGGGCCGCCGATCCGCTTGTGGCGATGCTCACCCCTGACGCCGAGGTGGCCTCCCACGCACATGCGTATCTGCGCGTCTCGCTGTTCGGCCTGCCGGCGATGCTCGTCGTGCTCGCAGCGACCGGCGTGCTGCGCGGCCTGCAAGACACCAAGACGCCGCTGGTGGTGGTCGCAGCGGGCATGGGGGCGAACGTCGGACTGAACGCGTTCTTCATCTACGGGCTGGGCTGGGGCGTCGCAGGCTCGGCGCTGGGCACCGTCGTCGTCCAGTGCGGCATGGGCTTCGTGCTGGCCGGCATCGTCGTGCGGCGTGCCCGTGCCGTCGGTGCGGGCCTGCGGCCCGAGTGGGCGGGCGTGGGCCGCTCGATGCGCGAAGGCGGCTGGCTGTTTCTGCGCACGGCGACGCTGCGCGTGGCACTGCTCGCGACGGTCTGGCTCGCCGCGCGTCTCGGCACCGACACCCTCGCCGGCTACCAGGTGCTCTTCTCGCTGTTCAGTGCGCTGGGCATGGCCTTCGACGCGCTCGCCGTCGCCGGTCAGGCGCTGGTCGGACTCGAACTCGGGGAGCGCGAGCGGCAGCGACGAGAGTCGGCAGACGCCAGAGCCCCGGAGGGCTCTCCGACGGCCCCCTTCGGCGTGCGTGTGGTGAGCAGACGACTGCAGCAGTGGGGCGTTCTGGTCGGTGCAGCGCTGACCGTCGTCTTCGTGGCTGCCTCGCCGTGGGCCGGGCGAGCGTTCACCAGTGACCCGGGCGTGCTGTCGATGCTGACCCCGGGGCTGATCGCGATGGGGGTGACGCTGCCGCTCGCCGGGTACGTGTTCGTGCTCGACGGCATCCTGATCGGCGCCGGCGACGGACGCTATCTGGCGCTGGCCGGGCTGCTCAACTTGGCCGGCATGGCTGTGTGGATGGCGGCGGTGCTCTGGCTGCTCGACGGCGCCATGGTCGCGGATCAGTGGAAGCTCGTCGCGGTGTGGTCGTGCTTCGGCGGCGGGCTGATGATCATGCGAGCCCTCACTCTCGGGCTGCGTCTGCGCGGCGACCGCTGGGTGCAGCGCGCCTAGAACAGCCGCTCGTCGGCGTCGTCGGTGCCGCGCATGGCCTCGTAGTCGAGCACGAGGCAGCGGATGCCGCGGTCCTCGGCCAGGGTGCGCGCCTGCGGCTTGATCTCCTGTGCGGCGAAGACGCCCTGCACGGGGGAGAGCAGTGGGTCGCGGTTCAGCAGCTCGAGGTAGCGGGTGAGCTGCTCCACCCCGTCGATGTCACCTCGACGTTTGAGCTCGACCGCGATGTGCTCCCCGTTCACCCCGCGGGCCATGATGTCGACCGGCCCGATCGCGGTGGCGTACTCTCGGCGCACGAGTTCGCATCCCTCGCCCAGCAGCTCGATCTGTGCTGCGAGCAGCTCCTGCAGGTGCGCCTCGACCCCGTCTTTGATCAGCCCGGGGTCGGTGCCCAGCTCGTGCGAGGTGTCGCTGAGAATCTCGTGGATGCCCACGATCAGCTGGTCTGACGTCTTGCGCTGGGTGACGCGCCAGACCTCGGTGACGCCGACCTTGCGCTGGTCGTCGTCGGGTTCGTCGACGGTCAGGCTGCAGGGCGGTGACATCCAGTTCAGCGGCTTGTACGAGCCGCCGTCGGCGTGCACCAGCAGCGAGCCGTCGGCTTTGAGCATGAGCACACGGGTGCCGAGGGGCAGGTGGGACGTGAGCCGCCCGGCGTAGTCCACCGTGCAGCGAGCAATGACGAGACGCACATCGGCATTGTAGACGGGCAGACAGGCGTTTCACATGAAACATCGGCACACTAGTAGAGTTTGTAGATCAGACTGACCTGGCGAAAGGGGCCTTGATGGCGCAGTCGCGACGAGAGCGACGTGAGGTTGAACGTCGCCTGGCGAAGGCGTCCTCCGCTACGAACGACAACCGCTTCACCGCGGTCGCACGCCACGGTGCGCTCGCGCCGGCCGGAGGCGGCCCCAAGGCGATCTTCAAGTGGCTCGCCCTCTGCGTGACGATGGTCATCGTCGGAGGCATCGCACTCGCCGGGCTCATGGTCTGGTCGGTGCAGAAAGACATCGGCTACTTCGACTTCACGAACGTGGACGGCAGCCCGCAGGTCGCCACCGTCGACGGCCCGGTCAACTTTCTGCTGATCGGCTCTGACACCCGCAAAGACCAGGGTGAGGGCTTCACGGCGGAAGACAAAGACGCCGACCTGGCCGACGTCATCATGCTGCTGCACGTCTCGGCCGACCACCAGACGGCGACCGCAGTGAGCTTTCCGCGAGATCTGATGGTCTCGATGCCCGCGTGTCCCAAGACCGACGGCACCGGTGGCACCTACCCGGCGCAGAGCCGAGTGCAGATCAACTCGACCATCTCGTACGGCGGGCCGAGCTGTACGGCGCTCACCATCGAGAAGCTCACCGGCGTCGACATCGGTTTCGTCGGAAAGATCGACTTCAAGGGCGTCATCGAGATGTCGAACGCGATCGGCGGCGTGCCCGTCTGCGTGACGAACGACATCAACGACAACGACTCCGGTCTGCACCTGACGGCCGGCGAGCACACGATCCAGGGGTCGGACGCTCTGGCGTTCCTGCGCAACCGCCACGGCGTGGGCGACGGCAGCGACCTCGGGCGCATCAGCTCGCAGCAGGTCTATCTCTCGTCGCTGGTGCGCACGATTCAGACACAGGGTGCGCTCACGAACCCGGTGCGGCTCTACGACCTCGCCTCTGCCGCAGCCCGCAACATGGAGTTCTCGTCGAACCTGAAAGACACCGGCATGCTGGTCTCATTGGGCGCGACGGCGGCTGGCATCTCGCTCGACAACGTCGCTTTCGTCCAGGCCCCAGTGACCGAAGACCCTCGCGACCGCAACCGCGTCGTGCTCGATCCGACGCTGTCGACGCCGCTCTTCCAGGCGATCGCCTCGGGCGAGGGCGTGCGGCTGAACGAGAACAGCAAGACGGGCATCGGATCAGAGACGGTGGGTGAGGCGCCTGACGCCGCCGCCTCGCAGTCGGCAGATGCCGCGCCGTCGACGTCAGCGCAGCCCTCGCCCGCCTCGGGGTCGCCTGCGCCGGATGCCTCGCAGCCGGCAACGGTGCTTCCAGAGGGCATCGTCGGGCAGACTGCCCGAGACCAGACCTGTGCGGTGGCCAACCGGTAGGTCTGCGCTGAGCAAGGTGGCGTGCCCGTGCGAATCCGCTATGATGACATGGTGCCTTTCGCGGGCACATCTGGAGACGTCGCATAGTCTGGCCTAGTGCACCACCCTGCTAAGGTGGAGTCCCGAATTTCGGGACCGAGGGTTCAAATCCCTCCGTCTCCGCGCTGAGCCGAAGGCCCTGCTTCCCGCAGAATCACCGGGATGCGGGGCCTTTGTCGTCTCGTCGTCGGCACAGTGATGGCCACATGATCGCTCCCGCTGCTAACCTGTCTTCGAGGCCTGAATGCAGGCCTGCGGACGAGGGAGCAGTACCCGCAGACGACAAGACTGACTCGTAGGAGGGTCACGTCGTGGCATGGATCATACTCATCGCATCAGGTCTGCTTGAGACCGTCTGGGCGGCAGCGCTCGCGGCGTCGCGAGGGTTTCGCAGACTCTGGCCCAGCATCCTCTTCGTCGTCGCGTTCGGCGCGAGCATGGCTGGCCTCGCATATGCGATGTCGGTGATCCCGACCGGCACGGCCTATGCCGTCTGGGTGAGCATCGGCGCATGTCTCACTGTGGTCTGGTCGATGGTGAGCGGTCGAGAACGCGCTTCGGTCGCGCGTGTGCTGCTGCTCGTGCTGCTCGTCGCATCCGTCATCGGCCTGAAGGTGGTGAGCTGATGCCGTGGGTCATTCTCGTCGTGAGTGGCGTGCTCGAAGCCGTCTGGGCGACCGCGCTCGGAAGCTCTCAGGGGCTCACGCAGCCGGTCGCGGTCATCGTCTTCGTCGTCGCACTGGTGATCAGCATGGCTGGTCTGAGTCGTGCGGCTCGCACGATCCCCATCGGCACGGCCTACTCGGTCTGGGTGGGCATCGGTGCGGTGTTGACGGTGGTCTTCGCGATGGCGACGGGTGCCGAGTCGTTCTCATGGCCCAAGGCGGCCTGCATCGGCGGTGTCGTCGTGGCGGTGATCGGGCTGAAGCTGGTGCGGTCGGATGCGGCGGTCGCGAAAGACGTGGAGTCGTCGCCTAAAGAGTGAAGGTCAGCGCGTAGAGCGCGGCGAAGATCACCGCGGGCAGATAGAGCAGGATGCCCAGCGCCCACGAGACGAACACCTTGGTCGAGCGGGAGCTCCACGACCCGGCCCCGACGACAATGTGCAGCGCGATGCCGAGCACGAGCACCACCGGAAAGCCGTAGACGAGCACCACCAAGAAGATCAGCGGGGCGTATGGGCCGGGAGAGGTGACGGCCACCAGGGCGTACCAGATCGACGCGACTGCCAGCGGTAGGAGTGGCAGCGCGATGCTCAGGCGCCGTGCCCACTGCTCTCGGCGGTTGAGCCGGGGTCTGGCGGGGTTCTCAGCAGTCATCTTGAGTCGAGTCTATCGGGCAGCGTCCATATGAGGCGTGCTTCGGCGCCATTCCGGGGCTCGCGGGGTCGGTGACTGCAGTCGCCGAATGTCAGAGGGTGCGTGTTGAATCAGGACATGGAAGCCACAACGCACCTCGCGCAGCCCTCGCAGCCAGACCCGCTGCAGGCCTTGATCGCGCTCGGTCGCGTGGCCGGCGCGGTCGGTGCGCAGACCGGAGCGCCCGTGTCTGCGCCTGGGGTTGCGTCTGGGTTTGAGGGTGCTGGTACGAGTGGGCCCGGTTCGCGCTGGGGCGACCTGACCGGGGATGCCTTGGTCGCGGCCGTCGAACTCGTCGAGCACGCAGGGCGCGCCATAGATTCGCTGCGTGTGCAGGTGGCCGGTGAGGTGGCTCAGCGGTGCGCGGCGTGTGACAGCGACGAGCGTCTGTCGACGAAGTACGGACAGCGCACTGCGGCAGAACTCATCGAGTACGTGGCCGGAGTCTCGGCTCGGGAGGCACGCCGTCGGGTGCGGCTCAGTGAGCAGCTGCTCGGGCGAACGAGTGACACCGGCCTACCGTTGCCTCCGCTCTTCGCTCAGGTTGGTGCGGCGCTTGCCGCCGGCGACCTCGGCGTCGAAGCGGCCGAGGTCATCGTGAGCGAACTCGGCAAAGCGGCTCCCCGGGCTGATCTTGAGCTGCTGGATGCAGCCGAGTGCGCGCTCGTCGACGGGGCGTGCCCGCAGCGCGAGTCTGAGCAGACGAATGTCGGCTCACCGAGTGCTGCAGGCGACGACGATCATTGTGAATCGGGATACCTGCGGCGTGTGCCCGGCCTCTCCGCAGATCTGGTTCGGGTGCAGGCGCGAGCTTGGCGAGAGGCGCTCGACCCCGATGGAGTGCAGCCACGAGAAGACGAGGCGGTCAATCGGCGCGACTTCTGGATTTCATCTCGGGCTCGCAACGGGCTGCATGCTGTGCGGGGTACGATCCCAGCTGATGTCGCAGCTCGTGCGCTCGCGGTCTTCGACGCCTGTCTCAGTGCGAAGACCCCGCCGCGGTTTCTGCGTGACGTCGTCGGCGGTGCAGATGCGACAGGTGATGAACACCGAGATGGCGTGAGCGGCAGTCGACCGACCGAGACGCGCACGCTCGGCCAACAGCGCGCCGACGTCTTCGCCGCCATGGTCGCCGCGCTCACCGGCAGCCCAGAGTTCCATATGCCGCCTGCGGTGATCGTGACGATCCCGTCCGCGGATCACTCTGCCAGTGGTTCTGGTTCTGGTTCTGGTTCTGGCCCATCTTCTGCTGCCCTGGGCGGGTCTGCTCTGGCCGGTGCTGCTTCCGCCGGTGCTGCTTCCGCCGGTGCGGCTTCGGTTGGCGCTGGTTTCGGTTCTGCGGAGGCCGCTCTGGCCGGCAGATGCTGCGGCATCGGCTCGGTCGCCGAGTCCGGCAGCATCTCGGGCGTCGACGACCCGGTCGCCGCGCAGACGATCGGTCGAATGGCCTGTGACGGCGGCACCCAATTTGCTCAGCTTGACGCTCAAGGAGCCCTCGTCTCGCTCACGACGACGCAACGGGTGTTCAGCACGCACCAGCGGCGGGCGATCGCGGCTCGAGACGGTCACCAGTGCGCGATTCCAGGCTGTCGCATCCCTGCTCATGCGTGTGAGGCGCACCATGTCGTGCCCTGGCAGCAGGGCGGTAAGACGCATGTCGGCAATGGCGTGCTGCTGTGCTGGTGGCACCACCGTCACATCGACAACGGAGCCTGGCAGATCACGATGTGCGAAGGCAGACCGCAGATCCGGCCGCCGCAGATTCGTTCGCTGCTGCATCAGACCGCACGTCGAAGGCGATGACGAGGGCATGTTCACAGCGTCCGCTCAGCTCAAGTCATTGCACACCGGGCAAACTTGCACGTAGGGTAATTTCATGCCCGTCTCTTCTGCACAACAATCAGCGTCGCGTCCCGACGCTGTGCGTGAGCCTGGCCGACGCGAGCTCAATCGCGCGGCCACCCGAGCGGCAATCATCGATGCCGCCATCAGCCTGGTGCTCGAGCATGGGCGCGATCACGTGAACGTCGAGCAGATCGCCGAGCATGCAGGGGTCTCACGACGCACCTTCTTCAACTACTTTCCCGGCATCGACGCAGCGCTCAATGCGCCCACCGAAGATCTGCTGGTCAAGGCCCGACAGCAGATCGAGAATCGTCCCGCTGACGAATCCGTCATCGATGTCGTGATGCAGGTCTTCACCAGCAGCGTCACGTCCAGCTATCTGCAGCAGTGCCTCGAACTCGCTGCGGCCCTCGATGGGCACGCCGAATTCCTGCAGTACGAACTGATGGCGTGGGATGAGGCGGAATCTCGCTTCGTCACCGCGCTGCAGCAGCGCGCGCCTGAGGGGATGCCACGCATACGCCTGGTGGTGTTCGTCGCGTCGGTGCTGGCGAGCTGCCGTGCGACCATCAACGTCTGGCTCGGCGAGCGACATCAGGGCACAGCCGCAATCGGTGCTGCAGAGTCTCGTACGCACGCCGCTTTCGCAGGCGCTGCGCTCACCGATGCCGACCTCATCAACCTCAAAGACCAGCTGCTCGAAGCAGTCAAGACCGTGCGCGATGGGTATCAGGATCTCTGATGCCGACCCCCTACCCGCAGACCGCGCTCTAGCCCGCCCCCACACGAAGGAACCTCTCCATGGCCTCACTGCTCTACCGACTCGGGCGCTTCAGCGCGGCGCACCGGCGCATGGTCGCGTCGATCTGGCTGATCATCATGATCGCGGTCGGTGGGGCGGTCGCCGCCTTCGCCGGCACGACCAGCAACAACTTCACGATCCCGGGCACCCAGTCACAGACGCTGATCGACCGACTCTCCGATCGCATCCCCGCGGCATCGGGCGGCACCGGCAGCATCGTCTTCGATGCGGGCGAGGGAAAGCAGTTCACCGACGAGCAGAAGGCCGCCATCGGGCGTGCGCTCGCCGACGTGAAGCAGCAGGACGCCGTCGCCACTGTGATCGACCCGTTCGAGACACAGCAGCAGCTTGAGTCCGGCCGTCAGCAGATCGATCAGGGCAAACCCCAGCTCGACGCCGCAAAGGCGCAGCTCGATGCCGGTCAGCAACAGCTGGATGCGGCGAAGAGCCCCCTCACTCAGCTCGAGCAGGCCCGCGACGCCGCGCAGCAGGCGGCTCAGCAGGCTGCTGACGCCGGGCAGTCTGCCGCATCCGCGCAGGCCACCGCGCAGGCCGACGCCCTGACTGCGCAGCTCGAGGCCGCGCAGCAGCAGCTGGCGCCCCAGCAGGAGAAGCTCGACGCCGGTCGCGCCGAACTCGACCGACAGCAGGCCGAACTCACTCGTGCCGAGCGCTCTCTCGACGCCGCATCCGGGGTGCAGCTGGTCTCAGACAACGGCCGCATCGCACAGGCGCAGGTGACCTTCACGACTTCGTCCGACAACGTCTCGGCCGAAGACAAAGACGCCGTCGTCGAAGCCGTCAACCAAGCTCTCGACGGCTCCGGCGTGACACCTCAGTACAGCACCGAGATCGCGTCGAGCATCTCAGGCCTGTTCGGCCCGGGCGAGGCGATCGGAATCCTGGTCGCCGCGATCGTGCTCGTCATCATGCTCGGCACGCTGATCGGTGCCGGTCTGCCGCTGCTCATGGCGATCGTCGGAGTGGTCGTCGGCGTCGGCACGACCTTCGCCCTCACCGGTGTGATCGAGATGACCTCGGTCTCGCCGATGCTCGCGCTGATGCTCGGCCTCGCCGTCGGCATCGACTACTCCCTCTTCATCGTCAATCGCCATCGCATCCAGCTGAAACAGGGCATGCCGATGCACGAGTCCATCGCACATGCCTCAGGCACGTCGGGCAACGCCGTGCTCTTCGCCGGGCTCACCGTAGTCATCGCGCTCGCCGCGCTGGCCGTTCCCGGGCTGCCGTTCCTGACCGTGATGGGTCTCGCCGGTGCCGGCACGATCATCGTCGCCGTGCTCGTCGCGCTCACGCTGACGCCGGCCATGCTCGGCTTCGTGGGGATGCGCATCCTGAGCCGCCGGGAGCGGCGTGCGCTGCAGAGCTCCGGCGTCGATCCTGCCGCTGAGACGGCAGACGCAGCGGCAGAGCAGGCGCCGCAGGCCTCGTCGCAGGCTGCCGCACAGTCCGCCTCGAAACGCTCGTCCAAGGCGGGCCCGCGCTGGGGACGCATCGTGACCGCGCATCCGTGGCTGGCGCTTCTCGCCGGAGTCATCATCGCCGGGGTGCTCGCGCTGCCCGCCGGCCAGCTGCGGCTCGGGCTGCCCGACGGCAGCTCCGAAGAGCCCAGCAGCACGGCGTACAAGTCGTACCAGCTGATCAGTGAGAACTTCGGGGCCGGCTCGAACGGGCCGCTGGTCGTCGTGGCCGAGCTGCCCGAGAGCGTCACCACGGCCGAGCAGCAGGAGGATGCCTCACTCGACCTGGTCGATCGTCTGCGTTCGATCGACGGGGTCGCTGCCGCGGTGCCCGGCGGAGCGAGCGACGATCATCGCACCGCTGTGCTGCAGGTCGTCTCGAACGACGGCCCGTCGACGGAGCAGACCGAGCAGCTCGTCGAGCGCATTCGGGCTGATGCCGCCGAGATCGAGCAGCAGACTGGCGCGCAGGTCGGGGTGACCGGGCTCACAGCTGCGAACATCGACGTGTCGAAGAAGCTCGGTGACGCCCTGCCGCCGTATCTCGCGATCGTGGTCGGTCTCTCGCTTGTGCTGATGATTCTGGTGTTCAGGTCGGTGCTGCTGCCGGTGCTCGCGACGCTGGGATTCCTGCTCTCGCTGGCGGCCAGCCTCGGAGCGGTCGTGGCGATCTACCAGTGGGGATGGCTGGGCTCTGTCTTCGGGGTGCACGACCCGGCTGCGGTGCTGAGCTTCCTGCCGATCATCCTGATCGGCGTGCTCTTCGGCCTGGCCATGGACTACCAGATGTTCCTGGGCTCAGGCATGCGCGAGAGCTTCGCACACGGGGCGACCCCGCGCCAGGCCGTGCTGCACGGCTACAAAGTCGGTGGTCGCGTGGTCGCGGCTGCGGCCATCATCATGATCAGCGTCTTCGCCGGGTTCGTCTTCTCGGAGCTGACGATGATTCGCCCGATCGGCTTCGCGCTCGCGTTCGGCGTGCTGATCGATGCATTCCTGGTGCGCATGACGATCGTGCCCGCCGCGCTGTACCTGCTGCGGCGCTCGGCCTGGTGGATTCCCAAGTGGCTCGACCGCATTCTGCCCGACGTCGATGTGGAGGGTGCGAAACTCGATGCGCTGAAGTCGTCGAAGCCGACGCGATGAGTCCGACCCTCGGCTGAGGGTCGCAGCACGATGACATCGCATCGGTGAGAGGCCCCCACCATTGGTGGGGCCCTCTTCTGCTCCCTGCCTGGGCTGCAGTTCGCGCCGGGGCTTCGAACTCGAGTCAGGGCTTCGAGTTTGAGCCGGACCTCATGCGTCTGGCATACTGATGCAGCTGCGCTGTCATCCCCCAACGCGACACGCATCTGTTCCTGCACCTCCGACAATGCGAACACCCGTTCGCACCACACCGCGACGCTCCTGACGACGCTCAAGGCGACGCGCTGCGCGACCACCTGAGCCAGCATCCCCAGCCGATTTCGCAGTCGGGGTGGCAGGCCACACATCGCGAGGCGCGCACCATCGAGTCGAGAGCGCTCGCAGAGGCTCAGGGCTGATGTGCTCGCCGGGCCGCTGACGTGTCCCCGCAGCAGAGAGACGCTCATGACTCTGCTCAGACTGCTGACCGCATTCACCAAGCGCTACTGGCCCTGGGTCGTGGCGGTCTTCGTGCTCCAGCTCATCTCGACGCTGGCTGCGCTGTACCTGCCCAGCCTCAACGCCGAGATCATCGACGACGGCGTGAGCCAGGGTGACACCGATCTGATCTGGTCGATCGGCGCGAGGATGCTCCTGGTCTGCTTCGTCCAGGTGGTCACCGCCGTCGGGGGCATCTGGTTCGGCGCGCGCACCGCCATGGCAGTGGGTCGCGACCTGCGTGCCGGTGTGTTCGACACCGTCACGTCGATGAGCGCGCAGCAGGTGAGCGGGCTCGGCGCCGCCACGCTGATCACCCGAGGCACGAACGACGTGCAGCAGGTGCAGATGCTACTGCTCATGACCCTGAACTTCATGGTGTCGACCCCGATCATGTGCATCGGCGGCATCGTCATGGCCGTGCGCGAAGACGTCGGGCTGTCGTGGCTGGTCTGGGCGTCGGTGCCGCTGCTGCTGGTCATCGTGGGCTTTCTGGTCGCCAGGCTCATGCCGCTCTTCCGCGGCATGCAGGATCGCATCGACGACATCAACGGCGTGCTGCGCGAACAGATCATCGGCATCCGCGTCGTGCGGGCGTTCGTGCGCGAACCCCATGAGACCGCACGCTTCGCAGGCGCGAATCACCGTCTCACCGACGTTTCGCTCAGAGTCGGCGCCATCTTCGTGCTCATGTTCCCCGTGATCGGCATGGTGCTGCACCTCGCGACCGCAGCAGTGCTGTGGTTCGGCGGGCACCGGGTTGACGCAGGCGAGATGCAGGTCGGCTCGCTCACCGCATTTCTGCAGTACCTGCTGCAGATTCTGATGGCCGTGATGATGGGCACTTTCATGGTCATGATGATTCCGCGCGCCGTCGTGTGCGCCGAGCGCATCGACGAAGTGCTGAGCACCGAGCCCGATCAGACCGAGCCGGAGCACGAACGCGAGGTGCCGCGCACCGGCGTGGTCGAGTTCGACGGCGCGGGCTTTCGCTACCCGGGTGCCGAGCAGCCGGTGCTCGCCGACCTGACCTTCACCGCGCGTCCCGGCGAGACGGTTGCGATCATCGGCTCGACAGGGTCGGGCAAGACCACGCTGCTCAGCCTGATTCCGCGACTGCTGCAGGCGACCGCCGGCGAGGTTCGCATCGACGGCGTGCCGGTCGACGAGCTCTCGCGCCGTCAGCTCGCCGAGCGGGTGAGTCTGGTCACGCAGCGGCCGTTTCTGTTCTCGGGCACGATCGCGAGCAACCTGCGCTTCGGGCGCGAGGACGCAACCGATGACCAGCTCTGGCAGGCGCTCGAGGTCGCACAGGCGGCCGATTTCGTGCGCGAGCATCCCGACGGCCTCGAACGCCGCATCTCGCAGGGCGGCACCAACGTCTCGGGCGGCCAGCGGCAGCGGCTCTGCATCGCGCGCACGCTGGTCGCACACCCCGACGTCTATCTCTTCGACGACTCGTTCTCAGCCCTCGACGTGGCGACGGATGCGCGGCTGCGGCGCGCCCTGAAGCCTGCGCTGGCCGGGTCGACGGCGATCATCGTGGCGCAGCGCGTCGCGACGATTCGCGAGGCGGATCGCATCCTCGTGCTCGACGACGGCCGCATCGTCGGTCAGGGCACGCACGATGAGCTGCTCGCCTCGAACGAGACCTATCAACAGATCGTCAGATCGCAGCTGTCGGCAGAGGAGGCGGCGTGATGAGCGAACGCGCAGACAAGCGAGACGCGGCACAGACGAAGGCCGCGGCCTCACACGTGCACGAACCCGATGACGAGGACTTCATGCCGGCGCCCGGCGACGGCGACATGTTCGGAGACGCCCCAGCGGTCACCAAGGCACAGCATTTCTGGCCGTCGGTGCGACGCCTCTTCGGCCTGCTTGCTCCGCACAAGCTGCCGCTCGTGCTGGTGCTGCTGTTCGTCACCTGCTCGGTGGTGCTGAACGTCTGGGCGCCCAAGGTGCTGGGCCAGGCGATGGACACCATCTTCAACGGCGTCGTCGGCAGCCAGCTGCCGCAGGGCGTCAGCCGAGATCAGCTCGTCGAGCAGATGCGTGCCCAGGGCGACACGCAGATGGCCGACATGCTCGCCAACATGGACGTGGTGCCCGGCATGGGCATCGACTTCACGCGGCTCGGCGTCATCATCGTCATCGTGCTGGGCATGTATGTGATCTCGTCGGCGTTCATGTGGGCGCAGGGCGAGGTGCTCAACCGCATCACCATGCAGGCAGTCAGCAAGCTGCGCTCCCAGGTCGAAGACAAACTCAACGCGCTGCCTTTGAGCTATTTCGACACTCGCAAACGCGGCGATCTGCTCTCGCGCGTCACCAACGACGTCGACAACGTGCAGAACGCCCTGCAGCAGGCCTTCGCCCAGCTGGTGCAGTCGGCGCTGAGCGTCATCGGCGTCACGGTGATGATGTTCGTCGTCTCGTGGCAGCTTGCGCTGGTCGCCCTGCTCGCGCTGCCGCTCGCCGCTGTGATCACCGGCGTGATCGGCGTGCGCTCGCAGAAGCTCTTCGCGGCTCAGTGGAAAGAGACCGGCCAGCTCAACGGCACTATCGAGGAGTCGTTCTCAGGGCACGATCTCGTGACCATCTTCGGGCGCAGCGATCGCATGGAGCAGGCTTTCACCGAGCAGAACGGCCGCCTGTACCAGGCGTCGGCGGGCGCTCAGTTCGTGTCGGGCATGATCATGCCGGTGATGCAGTTCGTCTCGTACCTGTCATACGTGGGCATCGCGGTGCTCGGCGGGCTGAAGGTCGCCTCGGGCACGATGACGCTGGGCGACGCGACCGCGTTCATCCAGTACTCGCGCGAGTTCACTCAGCCGCTCGCACAGATGTCGGGCATGGCCAACATGCTGCAGTCGGGCGTCGCCTCGGCCGAGCGCATCTTCGAGCTGCTCGACGCCGACGAACAGGATCCCGACACCGCCACCGAGGAGCTGCCCGAGCATCCGACCGGCCGCGTCACCTTCGACGACGTGAGCTTCAGCTACGACCCGGACGAGCCGCTCATCGAGCACCTCTCGTTCGAGGCGCAGCCGGGCCAGACGATCGCGATCGTCGGCCCGACCGGAGCAGGCAAGACCACTCTGGTCAATCTGCTGATGCGCTTCTACGAACTCACCTCGGGGCGCATCCTGCTCGACGGCGTCGACATCACAGACATCTCACGCGCCGACCTGCGCTCGCAGACCGGCATGGTGCTGCAGGACACCTGGCTGTTCAAGGGCAGCATCCTCGAGAACATCCGTTACGGCCGACTCGATGCGACCGACGACGAGGTCGTGGCCGCCGCACAGGCCACCTTCGTCGATCGCTTCGTACGTCAGCTGCCCGAGGGCTACGACACCGTCATCGACGAAGAGAACGGCAGCATCTCGGCCGGCGAACGTCAGCTGATCACCATCGCGCGGGCGTTCCTCGCCCGACCGACGCTGCTGATTCTGGACGAGGCGACCTCTGCGGTCGACACCCGCACCGAGGCGCTGGTGCAGCACGCGATGGCGGCCCTGCGCACCGATCGCACCTCGTTCGTGATCGCCCACCGACTCTCCACGATTCGTGACGCCGACACGATTCTGGTCATGGAGCACGGCAGCATCGTCGAGCAGGGCAGTCACGACGAGCTGCTCGAACAGCACGGTGCCTATCGTCGGCTCTATGAGAGTCAGTTCAGCGGCGCGGCCGAGTGAGTGGGAGTCAGGCGCTTCTCGATCGGCTGGTGACGCTCTTCGGCTGACGCCTCGGGGCGAAGCCGCAGGGTAACGTTGAGGCGAGCATCGCCGCCGACATGAGGAGCCAGCACTGTGAACGCCCTGCAGATCAACGCCGCCCTCGCCACTGACGTCGGTCTGCGACGCAGGCTGAACGAAGACGCCGGCATCGCCGAGCGACCCGTCTATGCGGTTGCCGACGGCATGGGCGGGCACGATTCGGGCGAGATCGCGAGCGAGCTGGTGATCGAGCGGCTGCGTGCGCTCGCAGCGGCTTCGACAGGTGGTGCGGCGTCGGCGGATGCGGTGGCCGATGCTCTGCGGCAGGCCCAGCGCGAGGTTGCCGAGCTCTCGGCGAGTCGCCCGCATGGCGCAGGGTCGACCGTCAGCGGCGTCGCGCTGGTCGAGTCGGCAGGCGAGCCGCACTGGCTGGTCTTCAACGTGGGCGACTCGCGCGTGTACCGGTCGCGCAACGGGTCTCTGGTGCAGTGGACGCACGACCACTCGCAGCTGCAGCAGTGGCTCGACGCCGGTCGCATCACGCCCGAGCAGGCCGCCGAGAGCTCACGAAGCAACGAGATCACGAAGGCGGTCGGGGGCGACGACTCCGATCCCGACTTCTTTCTGGCGCCGGTCGTCACCGGCGAGCGGCTGCTGATCTGCTCTGACGGACTGCACGGTCTGGTCAGCGCCGAGGCGCTGCGGGCCTCGCTCGTGATGGGCGGCACTCCCCAGACGACGGCCGACTCGCTCGTGGAGCGCGCACTGATCGCCGGGGGCACCGACAACGTCACGGTGATCGTGGTCGACGTGGTGTCGGGCGGGTCGCTCAGCGACCCGGAGTCGCCCAGCGAAAGCCTCGCCTCGCTGGCCGACGTTGCGTTGGTGCACAAAAGGCGTCGAAGCGCGGCCCACCATGAGGTCGAGCACTCCGCAGAGACCGGAGACACCCGCTATGTCTCTCGGTCGAGCCGACGGGCGCGCATCCTCACTGAGGCAGACGAGACCGTGCTGATCACTCCCAGCGAGTCCGACGACGACCTCGACGACGACACCGTCGTGATCAGGCGCGGGCCGACTGCCGCCCCAGACGAGTGCGTCGTCGAGCCCGTCGACGATACAGTGCCGGTCGGCCGGGCCTCCGACGAGGCCGACACCAGGCCGATTCGTCGAGAGCGGCGTGCGCGAGCATCCACTGACCGTTCGCAATAGCCATTTCGACGTGTGTCTTCGCCCTCCTGTGCCTTAGAATCGCTAGAGACTTCGGGAGGGTGACATGGGCAAAAGACTGCCGTCCGCTCCTCCGGTGCTTTCCGGCTGCACCTATGTGCGGCCGCTGGGAACCGGCGGCTTCGCCGACGTCTTCCTGTTCGAACAGGACATGCCCCGTCGCCCGGTCGCGGTGAAAGTGCTGCTCTCCGACGTCGTCGACGAAGACGTCGTGCGCATGTTCAACGCCGAGGCCGACGTCATGGCGCGGCTCAGCTCGCATCCCGCCATTCTCAACGTCTATCAGGCGAGCATCGCTCCCGACGGCCGCCCCTGCCTGGTCATGGAATACTGCCCGACGGGCGTCTCCCCGGCCTATCGCGAACGGGTGCTGCCGCTGCCGGCGGTGCTCGACATCGCTGTGCGCATGGGCAGTGCGCTCGAGACCGCACACCGGGCGGGGGTGCTGCATCGCGACATCAAGCCCTCGAACATCCTTTTCACCTCGTTCGGCACGCCGGTGCTGGCCGACTTCGGCATCGCGACCTCGCTCTCCGGCCGCCACGCGACCGATCTGTTCGCCATGTCGGTGCCCTGGAGCGCACCGGAGGTCGTGCGCGAGCAGACGAGAGGCACGGTCGCCACCGAGGTGTACTCGCTGGCTGCGACCGTCTACACCCTGCTGGCCGGGCATTCGCCGTTCGAGATACCGGGCTCTGGGCGCAACTCGGCAGACCGGCTCAAGGCGCGCATCGTCAAAGGCCGCATCACGCCGATCAACCGCGAAGACGTTCCGCCCGCACTGCAGCAGCTGCTGCAGCGATCGCTGTCGACCAATCCCGCCGAGCGCCCGGCGACGGCGCTCGAGTTCGCCCGCGCGATCCAGCAGATTCAGCAGCAGATCGGCGTCGTGCCCACGCAGCTCGAAGTGGCCTCGTCAGAGTGGGCGGGCGCCGGGTCGGTGCTCGGGTTCGATGACGCTGCGCTGCGCGGACCGAAGCGTGCGGCTGTGCCGGTGGCCTCGGGCCGCCGGCGGCACGGCCGCAGCGTGCGCGAGCTGGCGACGCAGACTGAGGTGGTCGATGAGGCCCGAGGTGCTTCGGGGCGGGGTCGCCTGTGGCTGTGGTCTGGCATGACCGCTGCGCTCGTCGTGATCGCGGTGGCCGTCACCATCTGGGTGGTCGGGCGGTGAGTCCGGCCGGCGTCGCAGGTGCGGGCGTCGGCCTGCAGCGCCTGCTGCGCAGCCGATGGACGCGGTGGATCGCGCTGCTGGTGATCGTCTCGCTGGCAGCGGTGGGCGTCATCGTCTGGCGCGGAGTGCCCACGCAGCAGGCCGACTTGGCAAACCCCACAGTGTGGTCGGTCAACGGCCGTGGCCCGCTCTATGGGCAGGTCAACACCGACGTCACCGAGCTGGGTGCGATTCACGCGGGCGACCCGAGCGCGTTCAGAATCAGCGGTGTGCTGCAGAGCGGCTCTGACGTCGTGCTCTACAGCGACCAGCAGAAGCTGAAGACGGTCGACCCCGCGAACCCGGTGAGCGTCGACGACCCGCAGGAAGTCACCGCGGCGCCCTTCGACGCCGATGTGATCGTGCCCTCCGGCGGTTACGTCGCCTTTCTGAACCGCAAGACCGGCGCGCTGGGCGCGGAGTCGATCGGCGATCTGGCCAGGGGAGTCTCGCCGTCGCCGATCAATCGGCGTGAGGGCGATGAGACCGAACGGTTCGTGGCCGGTGCCGTCACCGAGCGGGGGCGCCTCTTCGGGCTGAGCAGCGCGGGAGACCTCGTCGAGTTCGACGTCACCAGCGGCAGAGAGGCCGCACGACGGTCGACTGACGGGCCGACGTCGGGCGACAAGGTCGAGATGACGGTGTTCGGCGAGCATTGGGCCGCCCTCGATCACAGCGACAGCGGCGCGACGCTGTGGATCGACGGTGCGCAGGTGGAGTCCTCGCTCGGCGCGGGTGCTCGGCTTGCCGTCGCCGATGCAGAAGCCGACCAGCTTGCGACTGCCGACGAATCGGGGCTGCGCACCTTCGACGCGAACGGCGATGACGGCGACGTCAGTGTGGATGCGCAGGGCACGCCCGCCGCCCCGGTCTGGGAGGCCGGCTGTCTGCATGCCGCCTGGGGGTCGGGCAGCGCGATGTCGGTCTCAGACTGCGGCGGTGATTCGCAGTCGCTCGACGTACCGACTCAGGCGGCTGCGAGCACGAGCCAGCCGGTGTTCCGACGCAACAACGGCGGCTTTGTGCTCAACGACGTGGCCTCCGGGCTGATCTGGCAGCGCTCGGGTGACGACTGGACGCTGGTGCCGTCGTCGGTCGCCTGGCAGCGTGATGACGAGCAAGAAGAGACCACCGACGCGCAGCAGAACCTGGACGCCCGACAGAACGAGTGCCCGATTCCGGCCAGCGGCGCCAACGCCGAGTTCGGGGTGCGGCCCGGACAGCTCACCACGGTTCCCGTTCTGGTGTCGGCACTCGATCCGAACCCACAGGATACGATCTCGATCGTGCCGTCGGCCGACAGCCCGAAGTGGGATGCGGGCGGTCTCGGCGATCTGTCGGCGGTCAATGACGATCAGGCCGTCGCGCTCTCGCCGACGGCGACCGAGGGCAGCGGCACGATCGGCTTCGTCATCACCGACGGCTCTGACTGTCGGATGAACGCCGAGGCCAAAGTCACCGTGCACCCGCTGAGCGAGAACAGCGCACCGGAGTATCGCGCGGTCAACGACCAGTCGTTGGCCAACCTGCAGGTCGCTCCCGGCGGCTCGCTGCGGTTCAACGGGCTGAACGGATGGGTCGATCCCGATGGCGATCCGGTCTACGTGACGCAGGCCACCGCATCCGCCGGCACCGCCGCAGCCACGCCGTCGGGCATGATCGCCTACAAGGCCGACGACGACCAGCCTGCCGGCCGCGTCGTGATCACCGTCGAGGTCTCCGACGGCCGCGGCGGCGTCGCGACGCGAGACGTGCCGGTGACCGTCGCCGACTCCCCGCTGCTCAAGGCGCGCTCGTTCTCGCGCACGGTCACCGTCGGCACCTCGCCGTCGATCGACCTCAGCGAGTTCGTCAGCGGTGTCTCGGGTGGTGGCGTCGAGGGCAGCCGCGTCGAGCTCAGCCGCGCCACCGTCGATGAGAGCCTGCAGTCGAAGGTGCGCGTGCAGCCCAGCAGCGACTCGCTCTCGGTGAGCGTCATGGCGAGCGAGGCCGGGGTCTACCCGGTGACGTATGAGGTGAAGTCGGGGTCGAGCCAGGCGACCGCGACGCTGCTGATCACGGCCAGTGCCGCCGAGAGCAAGATGAGCACCCCGCCCATCAGCGTGTTCCTGCGGCCCGACGAAGACGTCACCGTCGATCCGCTGCAGCCGGTGAGCAACCCCGGCGGGCGAGTGCTGATGGTCGGCGACGGCCAGCAGTACTCGTTGGCCGACCCGAGGTCGTCGCTCAATGCAGCGGCCGTCGGCGGAAGTTCGCTGCGGGTCAGCGGGCAGACTCCCGACAAGCGCCCCGGTCGCATCGGCACGTTCACCTACGCGGTGACCGACGGGGCGCAGACGATCACCGGCCAGGCGACGGTCTTCCAGCTGGACGAGAGCCTGTCGACGAAGCCGGTCGCCGTCGCCGATCAGGTGACGGTGCGGGCGGGCGATCAGATCGACATCCCGGTGCTCGACAACGACGTGGCCCCGGCGGGAGGCACTCTGATGCTCGACCCGCGGCAGACCACCGACGATCTGCCTGGTCTTGCCTTCCCCTCCGGCTCCGTGCTGCGCTATCTGGCGAGTGACACACCGGGCAGCTATACGATCGACTACCGAACTTATTCCGCGGGGCACCCGGGGGAGGGCTCGATCGGCCGGGTGAACGTGCGGGTGACCACCGAGGACGGCAACCAGTCACCGACCCCCAAGAACATCGACGCTCGTGTCGAGGCACGCAGCAGCACGATGATCAGCGTGCCGAGCTTCGGCGTGGATGCCGACGGCGACGACGTCAGCGTGGTCTCGGTCACGCAGCCGGGGCAGGGCGGGTCGGCGCAGGTGCTCGCGGACGGGCGGGTGCAGGTCAGCAGCACCGATGACGCCGGGCCGATCGAGTTCGACTACACCGTCGCCGATTCGCGCGGGGCGACCGGTACCGCGCACATGCGGGTCGGTGTCATCACGAACACCACGCTGGCTCCCATCGCCTACAACGACTACGTCGAAGCCGCTCCCGGCACCGATGCCGTGACGATCGACCCGACGCTCAACGACACCCGCGTCGGTGACGAGAAGCTCGAACTGCAGTCGGCCGACGAAGTGGTGTCAGCAGCGGCAGAGGGTGACGCAGCGCGATCGCCGGTCGAGGTCTCTGACAACACGGTCACGCTGCACCCCGGTCGGTCCGTCGGCAAGACCGTCTTCACATACACGGTGCAGAGCGCAGGCGGCAGCACCGCCACTGGAAGCATCGTGCTGAACGTCACCAACGACGCTCTGCCGCAGTACCCGGTGCTGGTCGACACCGTGATCGGTGCGGGAGAGATCGACGGCGACTCGTTCGGCGCTGACGTCATCGCCAACAAGCTGGTCTGGTCGGGCCCTGACCTCTCGGTCGAACTGCGCGGATCTCCCGAGGGCATGCGTCTCGACGGCGATCGGGTGCAGGGGTCGCTGCGCGACCACCGGCAGATCGTGCCGATTTCGGTCACGGCACCCAAAGGCGACGCCGAACAGGCTCCGCAGACGTGGGCGTTCGTCCGCGTGCCGAAGAAAGACGCCCTCCGGCCACAGCTCAAAGACCCGACCAAGGTGTACGAGGTGCACGAGCAGCAGCAGGTCTCGGTGAATCTCGTCGATGAGATCGGCCGGCTCAGCGGTCGCACGCTACAGGTCAACGCCGCCCGGGCATCCGGCGCACGTTCGCAGGCGACCTGCTCGTCATCCGGCACCACGGTCACCTATGCGGCCGGCGGCGACAGCCAGGTCGAGCGCGACACGTGCAGCGTCGAGGTGCAGTGGGCCAGCGACGACGGCACCCGCAGCACTGTCGCTCTGCCGATGAGGATCACGCTCGACAACCCGCCGCCCGAGATGCGCGCGCAGCAGATCGCGGTCGTCGCGCCGGCCGAGTCCAAGACCGTCTCGCTGACCGACTCGGTGCAGTGGACCGACGACAAAGGCAAACTCGGCTTCCAGTGCGGGCCGGCGTCTGGCGCGCCCGGTGTCACGGTGACCTGCAGCGGCTCTTCGGCGACGATCACGGTCGCCGCCGACGCGCAGCAGGGGTCAGTGGCCGGCTTTGACGCGAAGATCGTGTCGCCGTCGTTCGCCCCGCAGCCCGGTGCGCGGCTCAGCGTGCAGGTCGGCACGCTGCCGCCGCAGACGCTGTCGGCGGCCGGCCTGTCGGTCGATGTCTCGGAGGGCGACGGCGGCGCGGCTTCGGGCAGCGTCGACGCGCTGGCTCCGAACGGTTCGATCAGCAAGTATCGCCCGGTCGAGCTGACCGGTGTGAGCTTTGCCGGCGCCGCAGGAGTGACCGCTTCGATCAGCGGCTCGAACATCTCGGTGCAGGTCGCGGCGAACTCCCCCGGCGGCGTGAAGAGCGGCACCTACCAGGTCAGAGACGCGCAGGGGAACACCGGTCAGGGGCGCATCGAGGTCAACTACCAGGCGCGGCCGAACAGGCCGAGCGTCAGACTCGACACGGTCGGTGACGGCACGGTCACACTGGCGATCGCCCAGAGCGAGACGCTGAGCGTGCCGGCCGTGACCGGCTTCAACGTGACCTACGGCGGCGGCTCGAAGAACTGTGCCGTCGGCGGCACCTGCACCATCGGCGGCCTCAAGAACTTCGAGAACCAGACCTTCACCGTCGCTGCGGTCAACGACGTCGGGTCGTCGCGTGAGACGGCGTCGGTGTCGGGCTTCGCGTACAAGGCGCCGTCGACGCCCAGCATCGGCACCGTCGCACCCTCTGGCGACCGCCAAGCGAGGATCGAGGTCAGCATGCCCGACGACAGCGCCTCGACCATCACCCTGACCAGTGAGAGCGGCAGCTCCTCCGGGCTGGGAGGCTCGGGAGGAACCACCACCATCGGCGTGAACAATGCGCCGACAGGAGTCACCGTCACCGCATCCGCCCGCGACGTGCCGACCGGACTCCGCCAGGCGCCCGCAACCACCGCAGGCACCGCGACGACCTCTGCCTACGGCGTCGGCAAGCCGGGCATCTCCGGCGTCTCTGCGTCAGCCCAGAACGGTTCGGTCTCGGTCACCGGCGACATCAGCGCCCAAGGCGGTCAGACCAAATACTGCTGGATCGTCAACGGAGAATGCAGACGTGAGGGGTCTGGCGGCAATGCGGCGACCACGTTCGGCCCGAGTGACCTGAATAAGAACAGGCCGAACACCTTCGTGCTGCAGGCCGAAGGGCTCGACGCTGAGGGCAGAAGCGTCGGGTGGGACACGACATCGCAGTCGAACAGTGTCTCTGCGACGCCGATCACATTCCCCTCGAGTGCAGGCACAGTCAAGTATCGGGTGAACAACGACGGCACGTTCGGCGGTCTGGTCGACAGCGAAGACGACGGCTTCACTGCCGTGGGCGAGGGCCCGCTCCCGAGCGCATCGAATCAGAGCTACACGATTCGATGGAGATTCTCCGACGGCACGACCGACAGCCAGACCTACACCGTCGGCCCAGCCGGCACGCCGCAGTACCCCTTCTCCATCGGGGAGTCGAGCGGCTGGCAGAGCGGCACCGTGGAGCACGCCTTCACCAGTGCGGCAGAGTGGACCTTCACGCTGCCTGCGATGCCGACCGTCAATGCCTCGAGCGGTGACTACGAGGTCAAGGTGCAGTACCGCAAGGGCAGCGGCAACTGGCAAAAGCTGGAGGCAGGCGCCACTTCTGTCAAGCTGCCTGAGGGCACGGCGACCTACACGTTCCAGTGGTCCGTGGAGTTCAAGAACCAATTGGATCACGCGAATTCAGTCGAGCGACAATTCACCCTGAAGACGCAGGCCTATGAGCCGCCTGCCCCTGCCCCTGCCCCTGCCCCTGCCCCGGAGCCTGAGCCTGAGCCTGGAGGCGGCGAGGGCGGCAGACCCGCGACCACCCCGTGACGCTCGTGATCGCCACCAGCGGTCAGCGCGATGTCACCAAGCATCCATCGAAACAGACCAAGCATCCATCGAAACAGGAGAACGCATGAGCAGCAGCATCACCGTCGAGCAGTCGGCGTGGTTCGGCGACACCTTCGGGCGCCTCGTCGACAACGTCGAGCAGGCGATCGTGGGCAAACGCCACGTCATCGAGCTCGCCTTCACCGCGCTGCTCTCCCGCGGGCATCTGCTGCTCGAAGACGTTCCGGGCACCGGCAAGACCGCGCTTGCCCGGGCGCTCTCGCGCACCGTGCAGGGCACCTCGTCGCGGGTGCAGTTCACCCCGGACCTGCTGCCTGGCGACATCACCGGCATCAGCGTGTACGACCAGAAGCGCGGTGAGTTCGAGTTTCACAAAGGCCCGATCTTCGCGAACATCGTGCTCGCCGACGAGATCAACCGCGCCTCGCCGAAGACGCAGTCAGCGCTGCTCGAGGTCATGGAAGAAGGGCAGGTCACCGTCGACGGCGTCACCCGGCCGCTCGACAGGCCGTTCATGGTGATCGCGACGCAGAACCCGATCGAGCAGGCAGGCACCTACCGCCTGCCCGAGGCGCAGCTCGACCGCTTTCTGATGAAGACCTCGCTGGGCTACCCCGACTCGGCGTCGACCCGTCGCATCCTCGAAGGCGCCGCAGTCACCACCGATCAGATTCCCGGCATCATTCTGCCCAAGGCCGTCAACGACATGATCGCGCTCACAGGCGGTGTGTTCGTCGAACCGGCGCTCATCGACTACATCACGCGGCTGGTCGAAGCGACGCGTGACGCGGCGCAGACGAGGCTGGGCGCCAGTGTGCGCGGCGCTCTCGCACTGGCCAACGTGTCGCGCACCTGGGCGCTCGCACACGGGCGCAACTTCGTCACGCCAGACGACATCAAGGCGCTGGCGCTGCCGGTGCTCGGGCACCGCATCATCCTCGACCCCGAAGCCGAGTTCGACGGCGTCACCGCTGACCAAGTCATCGGGCAGGTTCTGCTCGACACCGCTCCGCCGACGCAGGGAGCTGCCCAGTCGTGACCTTCGACCCCAGCACTCGCACCTCGACGCGCACCGAGACCGTCACCAGCTTCGCGCAGGGCAGCGTCTCGACGCGTGCTCGCGCACGGCTGAGCGTGTTCGGCGCGCGTTCCGTGCGCAGGGCTCGGCGGTGGATGCGGCATGCCGTCCGGTGGCTCGGCGAGACCGTGACGGCGGCGGGGTGGGTCGCCGTCGCGGTCGCCGTCCTGGCGACGCTGCTGGGGCTGAGCCTGGGGATCGTCGAGTGGCTGGTCGCCGGGCTCGCCGCATTGGTGCTGCTGCTGATCGGATCGGTGTTTCTCTTCGGGGCGAACGCCTACCAGATCGACCTCGGTGTGCTGGAGGATCACGTCGTCGCCGGTGACGAGGTGACCGGCGACATCACTGTCACGAACGCCTCGCGGCGGCCTGCCCTGCCGGGGCGACTGGAGATTCCCATCGGCGCCGCCCTGGCCGAGACGCACGTGCCCCTGCTGCTGGCGGGAGCCACGCATGCGCAGCGCATCGGCATCCCCGCCCAGCGTCGCGGCGTCATCGCCGTCGGGCCGGTTCGCTCGGTGCGCGCCGACCCCATCGGACTGCTGCACCGTGACATCCAGTGGACCAAGAGGCACACGCTCTTCGTGCACCCGAAGACCGTGTCGCTGCCGACGACCGCCAGCGGCTTCGTGCGCGACCTCGAAGGAACGCCCTCATCGGTGCTGGTCAGCGACGACATCTCGTTCCATGCCGTTCGCGAGTACATGCCGGGAGACGCCCCGCGCAACATCCACTGGAAGTCGACGGCCAAGACCGGCACGCTCATGGTGCGTCAGTACGAAGAGACGCGTCGTTCGAAGGTCGGCGTCGTGCTCGGCATGGCAGCTGACGACTTCGCCGCCGACGATGAGTTCGAGCTCGCGGTGAGCGCCGCGGCGTCGATCGGCGTGCGTCTCATTCGTGACCGGCGAGATCTCGACGTGGTGGTCAGCGCAGAGGTGCCCGAGTCGGCCCGGCGAGTCATCCGGTCGGCACGTCGGCTCAGCACGTTCACGCCGATCACCCTGCTCAACGACTTCAGCGGGATCGACCGCAGCGCCCAGATGATGCGCCTCGACGAGGTGGCCACGCTGACCGCCCAGCAGATCGACGGGCTGTCGCTGGTGTTCATGGTGTGCGGTTCGTCCCTCTCACTGCACGATCTGCAGACGGCAGCGCACCGATTCGGTCTCGACACCGCGGTGGTCGTCGTGCGCGTCGACCTCGACACCGAGCCTGGGGTGCAGCGCATCGGCGACATCACCGTCTTCACGCTGGGCGTGCTCGACGACCTTCGGCATCTGATGGCGAGGGTGGTGCAGTCATGAGTGACGTGGGTCAGGCGCGGGCCGTCTCGCGCGCACAGCTGGTCGCCACGCTGGTGTTCACCAGCGTCGTGCTGGCGCTCGTGATCATCGGATCCTGGCCGATCTATCGCAAACCCACCCTCTTTGTGGCCGGCGCAGCGGCGCTCGTCGCAGGTCTGGCCGTCGGACTCATCATCGTGCGGCGGCGCCTGCGGGCACTGCCGGCACTGGCGCTCGCACTGGCGACATACGCCGTCGTCGGGCTGCTGGCAGCGGTGCCGTCGACGTGGTCGGCGCTGCCGGCCACCTTGGGCGACGGCGCACTCGAGGTGCTGACCGCTCCGGTCACGGGCTGGAAGAACCTGCTCACGATCACGATTCCGGTCGGCGACTTTCAGGGCATGCAGCTGCCGCTCTTTCTGGTCGTCTACGTTGCAGCTCTGCTCTCTGTGCTCTTCTCGCTGCGTCTGGTGCGGTTCTGGGGGCTCGCTCTGGCGGCGCTCGCGGTGGCGCTGCTCTTTCCAACGGTCTTCGGCGCGCGGGCCACCGCCGAGGCGGTGACGGTGCCGCTGCTCTCCCTGCGTGCACCGGTGCACCTGATCTGCGGCCTGCTGGGCCTCGGCCTTCTGCTGGCCTGGCCGATCGTGCGGCAGCGACGGCAGCGCCTGGCCGCTCGCGTCGCCTACGCCAGCGATGTGATCGGGGATGCCGAGGGCGAGACCGCTCGAAAGTCGACCGATGCCGCGAAGGTCGCCGTCGCATCCTCGGGCAGGCGCGCCGCACGACTGCGACGGATCGCTCTGGCCGTCGGCATGGCCGTCGTCGCAGCGGTGGTGGCCGGAACGGTCAGCGGCCCGCTGCTCGGCGACCGCGATCGCATCGTCGGCCGCAGCGTCGTCGAACCCGAGACGCAGGTGCCGCCGCTGAACAGCCCGCTGGCGGCCTTCCGCCGCAACTTCACCGCGGCGCATCTGAACCAGACGCTGCTCAGCGTCAGCGGCGATGCACCGCAGCGGCTGCGGTTCGCGACTCTCGGCGAATACGACGGGCAGGTCTTCCGCACGGCAGATCCCGAGCAGAGCAACAGCGCCGACACCGCGTTTCGCCGGGTGCCGTTCGTTCTTGACACCACGGGTGCGACGCGTGACGCGACGGTCACTGTCGGTGACTACCAGTCAGTGTGGGTGCCTCTCGGCGAGCAGCTCGAGCAGCTGCGCTTCGACGGCGGCGACCAGCGGTCGCTCGGCAGCCGGTTCTTCTTCAGCGACCGTCTGCAGTCGGGCATCCAGCTCGCAGATCGGGCGGGGCAGCAGGGTCTTCGCTCTGGCGACGAGTACACGTTCTCGTTCGCCCCGAACGACGAGCAGCCGTCGTCTGAGCTGGGCCCCGGGGTCGGCCCGGTCGACGGGGTCAGCGCCGATCTGATGCCCGCGCTCAACGACTGGGTCGCCCAGAAGCGCGAGGGCGGGGCCACGCTCGGCGAGGTGCAGCGGCTGAATCGGCTGCTCATCCAGCGCAGCTATCTGGGGCACAGCAAGGATGATCCGGGCCACGATGAGAACAGCTGGCTGCCTCGGGACTATCAGTTTCGCAGCAGCGACGCCGGGCATACGCGTGCACGTATCGACGGGCTGTTCGCCTCTATGCTCGACAGCCGCTATCTCGACTGCTCGAGCACGGTGTCGCAGTGCGCGGCCACGGTCGGCGACCAAGAGCAGTATGCGACGGCGACCGCGCTCGTCGCACGAGTGGTCGGCTTTCCGTCTCGGGTCGTCTACGGAGCGAAGGTCGACGACGACGGCCGAGTGCGGGGCCGGGATGTCACGGCCTGGGCAGAGGTGCTCACCAGCGACGGTCGGTGGGTCGCCATCGACGCCGACCCGCGCATCGACAACCGCTTCGTCGAGAACCCAGACCAGAACGCGTTCAAGCGGTACAGCCCGACGACGGCTCAGCAGAACGCAGGGCAGGTGCCGCCGCCGGACAAAGACCCGTCGGGGGGAGACCTCGGGTCAGATGTCGCCAGTGGCAGCCAGACGCTCGCTCAGGTGCTCGCGATCGTGCGCTTCGCCACGACGGTGCTCTTCTGGGCTGCGCTGATCACTCTGCCGCTCTGGGGAGTGCTGCTGCTCAAGCTTCTGCGCCGTCGCCGTCGTCGTACTCGGGGCACCGCTGACCAGCGCGTCGTCGCCGGCTGGGACGAGCACGTCGACAACATCGTCGACGCCGGGGGCAGCGTACCGATTCGGGCCACGCGACGCGAGATCGCCGAGCCGCTGAGCGACGAGAGCCGACAGCTGGCCGACCTCGCCGACTGGGCGGCGTTCTCTGGAGTCGCACTGAGCACCGAGCAGGCTGCCGAGTACTGGCGGCTCGTCGACGCCGAACGCACTCGGATGGTGGCGGGCAGAACCCGCTGGCAGCGGTGGAGGGTGCGGTTGTCGCCCAAATCGCTGACAGGATATGTTAGACGCGTGCGCATTCTTGCACAGGTACCCCAGCGTTTCCGCTTGGGGCTGGGAAGAGGAAAGACAAGATGACGAATCCGCAGTTTCCCTCGTACGGATCCAATGACTGGACCGGTGGTCCTTCCCTCGCCCAGCAGGCAGCCGATCCGGCCACCTCGCCAGAGCAGATGCGCGTCATCATCCAGCAGGATCCCTCGCTCTCTGCGGTCGTGGCGGTGAACCCGAGCGTCGATGACGCACTGCGAACCTGGCTGTGGGAGTACGGCGGCGACGACGTGCGTCAGGCCATGACCGATCAGTACGAGCAGGCTCTGCAGGCTCAGCAGGCATTCGCGGCGCAGGCGACGGCCGACGGCGGTCTCGGACAGCAGGAGGTCGTCGTCGAGCAAGTTGTGTCGGCACCAGAGACGCCGACTGCCTCGTGGTACCGAGAGTCAGCGCCGGTGATCGACTCGGTGCCCGGGTTCACGGCTGCAGAACCGGCATCCGCACAGGCATACGCGGCAGAGCAGCAGGCGCCGCTCGCTGATGGCTTCGGCTCGACGGGCTTCGGCACTGCCTCCGACGTCGAAGACGACGACGTCGAGAAGACTGTGCTGGTGCGCCGCAATCATCGTCCGGTCAGCCGCCTGCTGCTGGAGTCTGGTGACAGCGTCGAGATCGAGGCCGATGTGGCGATTCTGGGACGCAACCCACGAGGTGAGTTCAGCCGACGTGATCAGATCGTGCGCATCCCCGATTCGCACAAGACGATCTCGAAGACGCACGCCAAGCTGGAATGGGTCGACTGCGGCTGGTTCATCACCGATCTCGAGTCGACGAACGGCGTGACGCTGGGCACGGCCGACGATGAGGTCGAGATCACCCCGAACACCGCGACTCCGCTCGACGGCCCGTTCGCGCTCGGGCTCTACCGTATGGAGCTCAAAGTCGATCGCTGATTGTGGCCAGGCGCCAGCCGATCAGAGCTTGTGCGTCGGGTGTGCAGTGTGTATAGTGATTCTTCGGACATGCGCCCGTAGCTCAGCTGGATAGAGCGTCTGACTACGGATCAGAAGGCCGGGGGTTCGAATCCCTTCGGGCGCACCACCGAAAAGGCTCCGCTGCGGCGGGGCCTTTTTCATACCCGTGCGATGAACATGGACGCGAGAGAACATGAGCGCGAAGTGAACACCGAGCAGCTGAATCAGGTGCGTGCGCTGCTCACACAGGCGGTCGAGTCGCTTCGTGCGGCCAAAGCCGATGATGAGGCGCTGGCCCGTTATGTGGCGCCGCATCGGCGATGGATGTTCACCCGTCGCGCCCGTCTCGAACCCGTCTGCCGCGTCTGGCGCATCGGAACGCTCCTGGTCGACGAGGCCGGCGACGCGTGGATCGTCGGCACGACGACTCGGGCGGTCGAACCGGCGTGGCCGCGCAACACGGCGCTCGCGATCGAAGAGCGCCGACAGCTGCAGGAGCTCGCCTGGAATGGCCCCTTCGAACCCGGCGACACCGTGAACTTCGAAGCTGTGCCGATCGACCTGAACAGCAGCGGGCACGGTGAGACCGAGGCGTGCCCCTTCGTCGAGGTCGACGGCGAGATCATGGTTCGGTGGGATCCCCACACGACGGGCACACGGCTGCAGCCGCTGGCAGAGTACCTGGCCGAGCAGGTTCGCCTGCGCATCGACCCGTTCAGTTAGACGGCAGTCCGAGATTGCGCAGGGCGTCACGCAGTCGTTCGCGCCCGTAGAAGTCGGCGTAGTCGGCGAAGTGCTCGGTGATGTAGCTCTCCCAGTCGAACTCGCGCCCGTAGTCGGCGAAGAAGCCGTTGATGCGCTCGGCGTAGGCGTCCAGTCCGGGCAGCACGTCGGCGTCGTACTGCTCTTGATGCACGACGACCTCGGGCAGCGGGCGCGGGCGAATCTTCGCGCGGTCGGTCGGACTCGGCCATCCCAGCGTCATGCCGAAGGCGACGGCTGCGTGCGACGGCAGTGCGAGGGCGGCTGCAGTCTCTTCGGGGTGATTCCGGGCTCCGCCGATGTACGTGATGCCCAGACCCAGAGACTCGGCTGCGACCGCGGCATTCTGCGCGGCGAGAGCGGCGTCGATGAACGCGACCAGCGTGGCCTCAAGCAGTGCGCCGCCGACGAACGGCTGTTCGGCGCGCTCGGCCAGCACCGCAGAACGGTGCAGGTCGGCAATCCAGAACAGCAGCACAGGCGCCTTGTCGATGAAAGGCTGGTTGCCGATCAGCGGCTTCAGCTGCTCTTTGCGAGCCTGGTCGCGCACGACGATGACGCTCCACGAGTGCTGATTCGAGCTGGTGGATGCGGCCTGCGCGGCGGTGAGAATCGCGCGCAGTTCGTCGTCGGTGACGTCGCGGTCGCTGAACCTGCGCACCGACCGATGCTGCAGCTGTCGCAGAATCGTCGGGTTCACGGCGTCGAACGCCGGCGCACCGTCACCTCCGAAGCGCACGCGCAGCGCCTCGACGAGCTCGTCGCGCGTCGGCTGGTGCAGGTCGGGATTCTGGCTGGTCGTTGCGTCTGCGGCTTCGCTCATGCAGTCATGCTATCTGGCTGAGCCGATGCGTGCGCACGCCTCAGCGCGACGCGGCGTTCGCCGCGTCGCCGATGCGCTCGAAGATCTCGGTGAGAATCGGCAGCGGCGTGGCGAAGTTGACGCGGATGAAGTCGGCTGCGCTCGGGCCGGTGGCGGCACCGTCGGTGATCGCGACGCCGGCCTGCTGGAGAATGAAGCCTCCGAGCGGCCGCGGCAGGCCGTAGTCGCCCAGATCGATCCAGGCGAGGTAGGTGCCTTCGGGGTGACGGTAGCGCGCTCGAGGCAGGTGTGTGGCCACCAGCTCGTCGACCGCGCTGCGATTGCGGTCGAGATAGGCGATGAGGTCGCTGAGCCATCCGCGACTCTCGTTGTAGGCGACGGTGTTCGCGACGACGCCCAGCGGGCTCACTGCGTCTTCCGGCCAGTAGCGCACCTGCTGCCAGGTGCGCAGATCGTCGTCGTTCGAGAAGATCACCTGGGCGGTCTTGAGTCCGGCGAGGTTCCATGCCTTCGACGCGCTGGTCACGGTGATGGTGTGCGAGGCAGCCGCCTCGTTCACCGAGGCGTAGGGCACATGGCGGCCCGGCGCATAGACCAGGGGCGCGTGGATCTCGTCGGCGAACACCCGGCCGCCGTGGCGTTCGACGACCTCGCTGATGGCGACGAGCTCGTCGCGTGTGTAGACGTGCCCGGTCGGGTTCTGCGGGTTGACCAGCACGAGCACCTCGCCGCCTGCGCCGAAGGCCCGATCGAGCGCGTCCGGGTCGAGGCTCCCGTCGGCCTCGAGCGGCACCTGCACGGTGTCGCGCTGCCAGGCCTGCTCGGGCAGAAAGAGGAAGGGCATATACGCCGGGGTCGGCAGAATCACCTTGCTGTCCGACCTGCGCGTGAAGTGCTGCAGCGTCACCTCGAGGCCGCTGACCACGTCAGAGAGCCTGCCCACGTGTTCGGCATCCACCTGCCAGCCGTAGGCATCGCCGTACCACTTCGCCGTGGCCTCCTGCAGCGCCAGCGCCTGCTGCGGCACGAGGTAGCCGAAGCGGCTCTCGCTGACCCAGCGTTCGAGCACCGCAGTGATCTCAGGTGCTGCGCCGAAGTCCGACTCGGCGATGAACGCGCCCACGGCATTCGGATAGTGCGCCCACTTGCGGCCGCCGATGGCGCGCAGCTGGTCGATCGTGATGGCGTCCCAGCGGGCGGTGAGCTCGGCGAAGGCGGATGCGTCGGTCATGTGGTTCCTCTCGGGCGCAGTGCTCGGTTGGCTGCGAATCTCAGTGCGGTACACGTTCAATGATGCGCCCGACACGACGTGACTCGACTCGATGAGAGGGGTGGCGCTGCGAGATGAGGCGGAATGAGCCAGCTGCCCCAGGGGAAGAGGGCAGCCGGCCCGCACTCAGAAGAGTGCTGCGCCACAGCAGGCGCTGTGCGTCTCCGCACGCCCACAGCACTTGCAGATCGTGGTGTGGACCCCTACAAAGATACCGATCGGCGGGGCGTCAGAGCAAGCGACTCAGTCGGCTTTGACGGCCACATCGGCGTGTCGGTCGAAGCGGTAGCCGATGCCGCGCACGGTGCGCACGATCTCTTGGTAGTCGCCCAGCTTCGCGCGCAGGCGGCGCACGTGCACGTCGATGGTGCGCTCGTTCGGCACGCCCTCGGCCTCTTCGTCCCAGAGGTCGGCGAGCAGGTCGTTGCGGTGCACGGTCTCGCCCTCATGCTCGACGAGGTGCCCGAGCAGGTGGAACTCCTTGTAGGTCAGCGCGACCTCCTGGCCGTCGACGAGCACGCGCTGTCGGGAGAAGTCGATGACGACGCCGCGGCGCTGCGTCTGGCGCTCCTGCTGCCGAGCGCGCTGGGCCGCAGGGTCGCGCAGAGCCAGCCGCACGACATCCACATCGCGGCCGCCCGCGCCGCGCGGTGCGATCGCGAGCGTCGCGTGCGTCTTGATGTCGGGCACCAGCGCCTCGGCGGTCTCTTTGAGAGCGGCGACGAGCTGCTGCAGGCTGACGCCGCTGGCGGCTGCGCTGACCTCGTCGAAGCCGACGTAGAGTGCGAAGCCGCGAGCTTCGACGTTCTCGTCGCGGCGGGCGTGCGGATGCTGCCCGTGGTCCGTCTGACGGGAGGCCGGTCGCGTGGTGTGTGCACTCTGGGTGTGTGCGCTGTGAGCGTCGGCGCCGGTCTGCACGTCGTCGGCGAGGCTGCGCTGATCGTATGAAGTGGTCATGAGTGAGTCCTTGGTGTCGTGAGCGATGTCTGTACGCGGATGCTCGCGCGCTGCCGTCTGATCGGGCGCGGGATGCTCCGTGGGGTGAGCGCCGGTATGGTTCGGCCGGTGAGGCTGCGGAGTGTCTGACAGTGGGTCAGCGTGCGCTTCGAAACGGTCTGGCTGCTCGGAGGGATGTCGGGTCAACGACACATTCGGGACGCTTCGGCCTCCATGCGCATCATCGAACGGCGGCTCACTGCCACCTCGATGCGTGCTGCGCTGGTGTGGTCGAAAATGCTCATAGGGACCAGTCTGCGATACCGACAGGGATGAGTCAAGGCTGAGATGGATCGGGTCGTCGGATGTGACGAACAATGACGATTGTGACGCTGGGGTAAGTTGGACGTGGCGCTGCACAGCCGATCCGTGAGTGAGGAACCTTTCGTGAACATGCCTGTCTCCCCCGTTTTCGAGCAGTGGATGGATGCCGCACTCGAGGAGTCGCGAGGCGCGCTCGAGACCGGAGACGTCCCGGTCGGGGCGATCATGCTCGACGCGCTCGGCAACGTCATCTCGGTGGCGCACAACGAGCGCGAGAAGCTGAAAGACCCGACCGCTCACGCCGAGGTGCTGGCGATTCGTCGTGCGGCGAGGGCCTGGAACAGCTGGCAGCTGCCGAATACGACCCTGGTGGTGACGCTTGAGCCCTGCGTGCTCTGTGCGGGTGCGATTCTCTCGGCGCGCATCCCGCGCGTCATCTTCGGAGCCTGGGACGACAAGGCAGGTGCTGCCGGGTCGGTCTATGACCTGCTGCGCGACAGACGGCTCAACCACCAGGTCGAAGTCATCGGCGGTGTGCGCGAGCAGCAGAGCACTGCGCTGCTGCAGGAGTTCTTCCAATCCCGGCGCTGATCTCTGATCGTTTATCTTTGCGACACAGCCTCAACGCCGAGGCGGAAACAGGTAGCCTGAGAGTGAAGGCGGGGGCAGTTGGCTCCGCCGAACCTTGAGGAGGCAGGCCAGAATGACCAAGAAGATCGTGATCGGTGTCGACGGCTCAGAACCGGCTCGCGCAGCGCTGCGCTGGGGTGTCGGTTACGCCCAGCGCGCGAAGACCGAGGTCGAGCTGTTCTACGTGATCGACCTCACCCCGTTCTCTGACACGCCGGTGTTCGAGAGCGAGGCTCTCGCTGAAGGGCAGAAGCTGCTCGATCAGGAGGTCGCATACGCGAAGTCCGTCGCACCCGATGTCACTTACACCACCAACCTTGCTCCCGGCACACCCACTGCGGTGTTCGAAGAAGAGTCGAAGGGTGCCGAGCTGATGGTCGTCGGCACGCACAAAGGCAGCAAGCTGCCGAACGTGATCTTCGGATCGAAGCCGATCCGCCTGGCCGCGTCTGCGCATTCGCCGGTCGCCGTCGTGCCGACCTATGATCTGGGCGAACGCCACGGAGTCTACGTCGCTGTCGACGGCAGCCCCACTGGCAACGTCGCCCTCGAATATGCGGCTCGGGCTGCGGATTCGCTCGGCGAGACGCTGCACATCGTCTCGGCATGGACGATTCCCGCCATGCCGGCCACCGATGTCGCATGGAGCGCACAGATCATCGAAGAGGTGCGCAACGAGTCGCGCGCCGTGCTGCAGGGTGCGAAAGACCTCGTGTCAGGCATGCTGCCCGACCTGAAGATCGAGACGCAGCTCATCGAGGCCGAGCCGGTGCGCGGCATCGTCGAGGCCGCCAAGCATGCTGCGCTGCTTGTCGTGGGCAACCGGGGGCGCAAGGGCCTCACCCGTCTCTTCCTCGGATCTGTCAGCCACGGTGTGCTGAACAACATTCCGTCGCCGGTCATCATCGTCCGGGCCGACGAGAACCTCGAGAAGTAGGCGTTCACTCGCGTCTCAGCGTCGACAGGGCCGGCCGGCACAGGTCGGCTGAGAGAACGGGCCGCCCCACAGCTGTGGGGCGGCCCGTTCTGCGTCTGGCGTTGAGCGGTCTTCAACCCTCTGCCGCCGTGCCGAGCGACTGACGGGTGAGGTCGATGAAGGCGCGGGCAGCCGGAGTCAGCGTACGAGCCGTGCTCCATGCGAGTCCGATGGCGCCGTCGATGCAAGGTGTGATCGTTCTGACGGCGAGGTTGCTGCCGCGGTACCGCAGGATGACTGATTCCGGAACGACAGCCGTACCGAGCCCGGCGAGGGCGAGGCGCAGCAGGAGATCGGGGTCACTTGATTCGAAGGCGATGTGCGGCCGGACTCCGACATCTGAGAATGCCGTGTCCAGGCGATCCCGGAGCCCGGTTCCGGCGCTGGGGACGATGAGCGGCTGATCCACGAGCGCGTTCAGCGGCACTGAGAGCTGTGCGCGGAGCGGAGAGCCGCAGCTGACGGCGACGAGCTGCTCACGGGCGAGTTCCAGTGTCGCAGTCCTGTCTCCGGGGAGGGCGGATCCCAGCCCGACGAGCCCGACTTCCGGGCGCGCATGGCTCAATCCGTCGAGTAGCCGGGCGCTGGTCAGCTCGTGGAGTGTGATGTCGACATCGGGGTGTTCGGCACGGAAGGCGGCAAGCAGCGCGGGCAGATCGACGGAGGCGGAACTGATGGTCGAGATCGTGCCGATGGTGAGGTGTCCCGTGACCAGACCGGCCACGGCAGACACGCTCGCAGCGCCGGATTCGGCGGCATCGAGAGCGGCCTGCGCATAAGGCAGGAAGGCTTCGCCGGCGGCGGTGAGGCGTACGCCGCGTGACACTCGATCGAGCAGCGGCTGGCCGAGCTCACGTTCGAGCTGGCGCAGCTGGGCGCTGACTCCCGGCTGAGTCACATGCAGCTTTGCGGCCGCACGAGTCACATTTCCCTCGGCCGCCGTGGTCACGAAGTATCGCAGATGACGTAGCTCCATAACTGTGCATTATATTTCCGAGACGATATAAGTATTGGAAGTATTCGCTGACTGGGTCGACCATTGTCAGCATGACTGTTGGACACTCTCGCAAAGGGCTTCAGGCGACCCTGATCTTCCTGGCCGTTCTCTCCACTTCCGTCGCGAGCCTGGGTACGCCGCTGCTGCCGGCGGTGCAGGAACACTACGGCGTCTCGCTGTCAGAGTCACAGTGGGCGCTGACCATCACGTTGCTCGTCGGTGCAGTCGTCACGCCGGTGATCGGGAGGCTGGGGTCGGGTCCGGCACACAGGGCCACCACAATCGGCGTGGTTGCAGGCATGACTGTCGGCTGTGTGCTCGGAGCTCTTCCTGCAGGATTCCCCGTGTTTCTGCTCGGGCGTGCGATCCAGGGGCTCGGACTCGGACTCGTCCCGCTGGCGCTTGCGACCGCTCGCAACGATCTTCCCGTGGAACGTCGCGCGAGTGCGATCGCGACGATCGGAGTCACGACGGCGGTGGGCATCGGAATCGGATACCCGGTCGTGGGTGCGCTCGCCGAACTCGGCGGTGTGGCTGCGCCCTTCTGGTTCGTCGCCGTGCTCAGTTCGGTGTGTCTGGCCGCGGTCATCCGCGTGCTTCCTGCCACGGCGGCCGGACAGAGCCGCGTGGGGCTCGTCAGCTCTGCCCTGCTTGGGGCAGGACTGACCCTGGCGCTGGTGGCGCTCTCCGAGGGAGCCGAGTGGGGATGGGGATCGGTGCCGGTCATCATGCTGGCGATCGTCGCTCTGGCTCTGCTGGCGGTCTGGGCACTCTGGGAGCTGCGCGCCGCGCATCCTCTGATCGATCTGCGGATGTTCAGACGCCCGGCCGTGGTCAGTGCGAATGTCACAGTGTTCTTGGTCGCGATCGGGTTCTACCCTCTGGCGCCCCTGGTGGTCCGTCTGGTGCAGGCTCCGAAGTCGACCGGCTACGGATTCGGCGCGACGATCCTGACCGCCGGGCTGCTGCTTCTGCCGTTCTCGCTGGCGAGCTTCATGGCCTCGCGCCTTGTGCGCATGCTGACCAGACATCTCTCGCACGAGATCATCGTCGCGCTGGGGTGCCTGTTCCCGCTGTCATCGTATGTGGTGTTCCTCGTCGCGCGCTCCACGTATCCGGAGCTGATCGTCGCGATGGCGCTCAACGGACTCGGCGTCGGACTCGTCTATGCGGTCAATCCCCTGCAGATCGCCGATGGGGTTCCGCCTGCAGAGACCAGCAGTGCGATGAGCACATATCAGCTGAACCGCAGTGTCGCGTATGCCGTGGGCAGTGCGCTCAGCGCCATTTTTCTCATCATGGCTACGGCGAATGGGGAGAGCTTCGCGCAGCCCTCCGGCTATGACGGCTCGGCAGAGTTCAGCATCGCCGTGCTGGCGCTGGCCTTCGTGGCCAGCGTGGCGTTCGCGCTGAGCGCTCGTCGACGGCGCCGAACCGCTTCGGTTGCGTCTCGGTGAGACGGATGAAACCTGCCGAAAGACGCCGGAACGGCTGGGCGCTATGCAGTCGTGCGCAGGACGTCGGGCTCGATGAAGATCGTCGTGGCGATCGGCACCTGTGCGCGAATGCGCCCCTCGATCGCATCGATGGCCTGGGCCAGCTCGCGCGCCGACTCCGTCGGAGGCACCGCGACCTTCATCGCGACGAGCAGCGCATCGGGCCCGAGGTAGAGCGTACGCAGATGAATGATCTGATCGACATCGTCACCTGCCAGCACGGCGGTGCGAATGCGGTTCAGGTCGGCGTCGGTCGCGCCTTCGCCGATCAGCAGGCTGCGGGTCTCGGCGCCGAGCACGAGCGCCACCACGATGAGCAGGACGCCGATGGCGATCGTTCCGACGCCGTCCCAGACGCCGTTGCCGGTGAGCACAGTGAGCCCGACGCCGAACAGGGCGAGAACCAGCCCGGTCAGAGCGGCGGTGTCCTCCAGGATGACCACGGGCAGCTCCGGGGCCTTCGCACGCCGGACGAACTCCAAGACGCTGCTGTCGCCGCGTGCGGCTTTCGACTCGCGCAGTGCGGTGCGCAGCGAGAGTGACTCCAAGACGATCGACACCACGAGCACCGCGATCGGCAGCCACCAGTTGTCGAGCGGATGCGGATGCATGATCTTCTCGAAGCCCTCATAGACGGCGAAGAGACCGCCGAGGCTGAACAGCACGATCGACACCACGAATGCGGCGACATAGCGTTCACGCCCGAAGCCGAACGGATGCTCAGGCGTGGGCTCGCGGCGCGCCTTGCGCCCGCCGACGAGCAGCAGCAGCTGGTTGCCGGTGTCAGCCAAGGAGTGCACTGACTCGGCGAGCATCGAGCTGGACATCGAGATCAGGTAGGCGACGAACTTCGTGACGGCGATGCCCAAGTTGGCCAGCAGCGCCGCGATGATCGCGCCGGTGCCCTCCTGCCGTGGCCCGGGTGTGCTGGCCGGGGTGGGTGTACTGGCAGAAGCGGGTGTCGCTGCTGACGCGTTCGTTGTCATCCCTTCAGAATACTCGTCGCGCTGCGTTGCGGACCCGCACGCTACTACACTGACGACCATGACTGAGAGCGCATCTGAGAACCTGCATCCGACATCCGCTGTCGCAGCTGACGCCGGCTCGCCGTCGGCGGCTGCACCGAACGCGTTCCCCGCGATCGCCTTTCTCGGCGTCGGCTCGATGAACGGTGCCATTCTGCACGGCCTGATCGCCTCGGGCATCCCCGTGGCCGACGGAGCCGACGACGGCATCCGTGCGACCAATCGCTCTGCGGCGAAGGCCGACGCCCTGGCCAGCGAGTACAGCGGCCGCGTGCATGCGCTCAGCGGCGAACGCGAGGCCGACGCCAACTCGGCGGCGGTGCGCGGGGCGGGCATCGTCGTGCTGGGCGTGAAGCCGTACCAGGTCTCAGAGGTGCTGCGTGACATTCGCGGCGATCTCGCGCCGGGGGCGATCGTGGTGAGCGTTGCCGCGGGCGTGACCATCGCCTCCATCGCTGGCGCGCTGCCTTCGGGCACGCCGGTCTTTCGCGCCATGCCGAACACCCCGGCCCGAGTGGGCGCTGGGGTGACGGGGCTGGCCGCCGGGCCCGGCGCCACCGAAGAACAGCGGATGCTGGTGAAGTCGCTGTTTGAGACGGTGGGTGCGGTGCTCGAGATTCCCGAGTCGCGCATCGACGACCTGGCCGCGGTGTCGGGGTCGGGGCCGGCCTACCTGTTTGCGTTCGTCGAGCAGTTCGAGCAGGCGGCGCAGAACATCGGCTTCACCGCCGACGAGGCCAGGCTGCTCGCCGATCAGACTGTGATCGGTGCCGCACGTCTGCTCGACGAGAGCGGGCAGACCGCCGAACAGCTGCGCATCGCGGTGACCAGCCCGGGCGGCACGACGCAGGAGGCGCTCGCGGTGATCTCACGAGGCGGTCAGATCGAGAACCTCACCGAGGCGTTGCATGCGGCGATCGATCGGGCGCAGGAGATGGCGGCTGAGAACGCCTGACGCCCGCCGAGGCTCGTGCCTGGAGCCTGGCCGGGCCGTGGGGTCGGGCTCAGCGGTCGAGGTTGGCGAAGCGCTCGATGTCTGCGACGCGGCCTGAGACGATCACCAGGTCGTGATTGGTGATCACGGTGTTCTCGGTCGCATAGGTGAACTCTTTGCCCGGTGACTTCACGCCGACGACGGTCACATGATACTTCGACCGCACGATCGAGCGCCCCAGCGGCTTGTCGCGGATGATCTTCGGGGGGTACAGCTTCACGATCGCGAAGTCGTCGTCGAACTGGATGAAGTCGAGGAGTCGGCCGCTGACCAGATGCGCGACGCGATTGCCAGCCTGCGCCTCGGGGTAGACGACGTGGTTGGCGCCGATGCGCGCGAGGATCTTGCCGTGCGACTGCGTCGACGCCTTGGCCCAGATCTGCGGCACCTTCAGGTCGACGAGGTTCGCGGTGATCAGCACGCTCGCCTCGAGCGTGCCGACGGCGACCACCACGATCTGAAAGTGCCCGATGCCGATCTGCTTGAGCGCCTCGGGGTTGCGGGCGTCGGCCTCGACGGTGTGCGTGACGCGCTCCGACCACTTCTGCACCAGAGACGGGTTCGTGTCGACCGCCAAGACCTCGCGATCGAGTCGGTTGAGCTGACCGGCGGTGGCGGCTCCGAACCGCCCCAGACCGATCACGGCCACTGGTGCGTCGACGGCGATTCTCTCAACCAACGATCGGCCTCTCTTCTGGGTGCTTGTACAGCTGGCGACGCGATGAAGACGCGATCGCCGCCGCCAACGTCACTGTACCAACACGGCCGGCCCACATCGTCGCAGAGAGCACCACGATCGCAGGGGTGGGCAGTTCTTGGGTCACGCCGGTGGAGAGCCCGCAGGTCGCGAACGCCGAGATGACGTCGAAGAGTACGTCGGCCAGCGGCCGATCGGTGAACGGCAGAATCGCGATGGTCGAGGCCAGGACGATCGTCGTGCCCCAGAGCACGATGCTCACGGCGACGCGCAGCACGTCGTTGGGGATGCGACGGTCGAAGGCCTGGATCTCGCCCTGTCCGCGCGCCTCGGCCAGGGCCGCGAGCAGCAGCACGGCGACGGTGGTCACCTTGATGCCGCCGGCCGTCGAGGCCGAGCCGCCGCCGATGAACATGAAGAGCTGGCTCATCAGCAGGCTGGAGTCGTTCAGCTCGGCCGGGTCGAAGAGCGCGAAGCCGCCCGAGCGGGTCATGGTGGTGTAGAACAGCGCTTCGAAGGGTCGACTCCATGCGACGTTGTCGCCGAACGTCTCAGGGTTGTTCCACTCAGAGAGTGAGAACGCCAGCGTTCCGAGCAGCGCCATGGCCGCCGTGGCGACCAGGGTGAGCCGCACGTGCAGGCTCCAATGCGGGTGACGGGTGCTGCGTTTCAGCACAGCCCGGAGGTTGCGCATGATGGTGTACACGACCGGGTATCCCAGCGAGCCGGCGAACACGCCGAACACCAGCATCCCCATCAGCCACGAATTCGACTCGTGAGCGGCCAGACCCTCGGGAAAGGGCGTGTATCCCACGTTGTTGAACGCGCTCACCGAGAGATAGACGCTGTCATAGACCGCCGTGCCGAACGAGGCGCCGCCGATGAGCAGATTCGGCAGGATGCCGATGAACAGCACGAACTCGACGATCAACGACGTGAAGAGCACGGTGGTGAGCAGCCCGCCGACCTCGCCGAGACGGATGGCCTGACCCTCGCTGACCGGGCCGGCGTGCGTGCGCAGCGGGTTGGTGTCGCTCGCCGCGATGAGCCGCTGCCGCAGGCTGAGGCGCCGCGTGACCACCATGCCGAGCATCGAGGCCATCGTCAGCACACCGATGCCGCCGATCTGCGCGCCGATCAGGATCACCGCATTGCCGAACGGCGACCAGTGCGTGGCCATGTCGACGACCGCGAGCCCGGTGACGCAGACGGTGCTCGTCGCCGTGAAGAGCGACTCGTGCAGCGGGGTCCACGTGCCGTTCGCGCTGGCCATCGGCGTGCTGAGCACGAGTGTGACGATGAAGATGATCGAGGTGAACGCCAGAATCGCGAAACGCGAGGGAGAGCGCCCCGCATAGGTCTTGAGACGGTCGGTCAGGCGACGCAGACGTGTCTGCCCCGCACCGATGCCGACTTCAGCGGCCATTTCTGCTCCCGTGGTTCGTGATCGGCCGCACTTCGCCGATGCCCTCCAGCCTATCTCTCATGGTAGGGTGCGTGCCTCCTGCACGGTCGGTGGAGCTGCCTCGTCGGGTCTGCGCACAGACCGGTGTCGCATGCGCGGCCGATTGGCTAGCCTAGAGGGCATGAGCTCGGTATTCGAAGCCGTCAGCGAGCAGACTCGCCGACGCATCCTCCAAGCCCTCCACGATGCGGGAGCGGAGCTGAGCGTCTCCGAGCTGGTCGACCAGCTCGAGGTCAGCCAGCCGACGGTGTCGAAACACCTCAGAGTGCTGCGCGACCACGACCTCGTCGAGGTGCGCGAAGACGGCCAGCGGCGGCTGTACCGCATCAATGTCACAGCGCTCGATCCGGTGCGCGAGTGGATCGACGAGTTCTACCCCGAACCCGAACCCACGGGCCTGGCCACGGCGACCGTCGGGGCGACCGGCGGCAGCGAGGGGGCATCCCCATGCCCGACCGACGGCGCACAGTTCAAAGACGACGACCCGCTGGCCGCGCGTCTCGGCACACCAGAGCACCCGATCGAACGCGGGGTGGCGCAGACGCTCGGTCAGGTCGCCGCAGCGGTCGCGCGGCCGTTCATCGTCGGTGCGCGGCGGGTCGGCCGGGCGTTCGGCCGCCGCTGAGGTAGTGCCGGCGTGCAGCTGCTGGTAGAATAAGCGGGTTGAGCAAAAGGTCGGCACCCGACCAGAACATTCAGTGAGGTTTCCCTATGGGTTCAGTGATCAAGAAGCGCCGCAAGAGGATGGCTAAGAAGAAGCATCGTAAGCTTCTGCGCAAGACGCGCCACCAGCGTCGCAACAAGAAGTAGGTCGCAGGGTTCGCGAACGGTCTTCGACCGCGCGAACGCGTGTTGACCAGGGCGTCAGGATTCCTTCCTGGCGCCCTTCTTCGTGCCCTGTGCGTGTGCGTGCCCGGTCACGCGTCAGGGCGCTGGCGTCGGGTGAAGCGGCGGATGCTCCATCCGTTCTGCAGAGCCAGCGTGCGCAGCTGCGCATCTGGGTTCACAGCGACCGGATGCCCGACCAGCTCGAGCAGGGCGCGGTCGTTGATCGAGTCGGTGTAGGCGTACGAGTCGGCGAGGTCGTAGCCGTGGGCCTCGGCAAGTGCGCGCACGGCGACTGCTTTCTGTCCGCCGTGACGCACCGGGCCGGCGAAGCGTCCGGTGAGCTCGCCCGTCGGCGTGAGCTCGAGCTGCGAGGCGATGGCGCCGGTGCAGCCGAGGCGTTCGGCGATGTAGTCGGCGATGAGCGAGGGGGATGCCGTGGCGATCCAGACGTCGCGACCTGCCGCCCGGTGGCGTGCGATCAGGCCGGGAATCTGCGGCCAGATGCGCTTGGCGATGTGGCGGCCGTAGATCGACGGCATGAGCGCACGCAGGTCGTCGAGACGGTGCCCTGCGGCGATGCCCAGCGCGCGATCCTGGATGTCGGTGAGTTTGCCGGTGTTCTCGCCGCGGTGCGAGAAGCGAAACTGCTGCCAGGCGAACGACCAGATGTCGCGATAGCGGATGACACCCTGCTTGACGGCACCCTGCCCGAAGTGGAAGACAGCGGAGCCGCGCACGATGGTGTTGTCGAGGTCGAAGACGGCGATCTCGGCAGAAGGGGAGGCGGATGACATCACCGCATATCCTACCTGCCTGCGCCGAGATGAGACGTGTCGGAGTCTCGATGACTCGCCGAGATTCCTAGAATCGAGATATGACCATCGATGTGCTGCTGCTGGGCAAACCCGGGTGTCACCTCTGTGACGACGCCCGCACGATCGTTGCAGAGGTGATCGCTCAGGCGCGAGAGGCAGGCGAGCCGGTCACGTTGCGCGAGCGGAGCATCCTCGATGACGCAGACCTGCAGAGGCGTTTCGGCGAGCTGATCCCGGTCGTCTTCGTCGGCGACCGACAGGTCGCGCAGTGGCATGTCGACCCGGCGCGGCTGCGGTCGCAGATCGATCAGGCCGTCTCAGACTCCTGAATGTCCAGGGTCTTGCGCAGCGGCCGGTTCGGAATGAACAGCACTGCGATGACGGTGAGCACCGACAGGCAGGCAGAGATCAGAAAGATGCGGCCGGTGGCGTCGCCATAGGCGCTGGTGACGATGTCGCGGGCGAAGTCCGGCAGCTGGGAGAGGTCGAGACCGGACGGCGCGCCTGACGTCGCCTCTGCCGCCTGAGCGCCGGGCCCTAAAGCGGCGAAGCCGCTGCTGACCAGATCGCCGACTCGATTCGACAGCACGGTGCCCAAGACGGCGACACCGGTCGCACCGGCGAAGGTGCGGATGAACGCGACCATGCTGCTGGCCGCACCGACGTCGCGCACGCTCACGGTGTTCTGCACGACGAGCACGAGGTTCTGCATCAGCATGCCCATGCCGAGGCCGAGCACCGCGATGCGGCATCCGGTCTGCCACATCGGCGTCTCGTGCGTGGTGAAGGTGAGCATCGTGAGCGCGGTCGTCACCAAGAGGCTGCCGACGACGAGGAACACCTTCCAGTGGCCGGTTCGGCTGATCAGCACGCCGGTGCTGATGCTCGCGGTGATCATGCCGATGACCATCGGCAGCTGCAGCAGGCCGGCGGCTGTGGGGGTCTGCTGCAGAGCGATCTGAAAGTACTCGCCCAGATAGGTCGATGCGCTGAACAGTGCGACGCCGATCGGAATCGACGCGATAAGCACCAGCGCCGTGGTCCGGTCACGCAGCAGCCCGAGAGGGATGATCGGCTCGGCGACCCTCGACTCGACGAAGAGCGTGGCGACCAGCAGCAGCACACCGCCGATGACCATGGCGAACGAGGCCGGCGAGACCCAGTCGAACGAACCCCGGGGGCCGGCGAACGAGACCCAGATGAGCAGCACGCTGACACCCGAGGTGAGCAGCAGCGAGCCGGCCCAGTCGATGTGCACCGGGCCGGTGCGCACACTCGGCACTTTCAGCGTGAACTGCAGCAGCACCAGCGAAGCGATCGCGAAGGGCACGCACACGAAGAACGTCCAGCGCCAGCCGAGCGCGCTGTCCACGATGAGACCGCCGACGAGGGGGCCGCTGGTCTGCGCGACGGCGATGACCGCGCCGATGAGACCGGTGTAGCGGCCGCGGTCGCGCGGAGGGGTGATCGTGGCGATGATCGCCTGAGCGAGGGCCATCAGGCCGCCCATGCCGAGGCCCTGCAGCACACGCGCGCCGATCAGCCAGGGCATTCCGTGGGCGAACCCGCAGGCGACCGAACCGATCGTGAAGATGATGATCGCGAGCTGCACCAGCGTCTTCTTGTTCAGCAGATCGGCGAGTTTGCCCCAGATCGGAGTCGAAGCGGCGTTTGCGAGCAGAGCTGCGGTGATGACCCATCCGTACTGAGACTGCGAGCCGTGCAGGTCTCCGACGATCTGCGGCAGCGCGTTGGCCACGATGGTCGTGCTGAGCATCGCCGTGAACAGCGCGAGCAGCAGACCGACGATGACCTTCGCGACCTGCCTGAACGTCAGATTCTGGGTGGCGCTGTCGGGCACTGGGGCGGCTGCAGAGCTGTCAGGTGTGTTGGATGCGGGGGACAAACAGGCCTCGGTTCAAGGGTACGTGGTGGATGGTGGGGCGGCGGGGCGAATCAGCTGCCGCCAGCTGGCTGTGCTTCGTCGTCTGAGCGCGCGTCGTGGGCGCTGGACGACGGGGTGGCGGGAGGGGACGCAGGTGCCTCTGCGGCGCCTCGTTCGAGGCGGTCGCTGAGCAGGCCGAGTGCCTGCACCGCCTCGGCAGCCTGCACCTCGTCCCAGACGCCGATGCGGTCGATCAGCCGTCGCGCTCTGAGCTGCTGTGACTCGTGCAGGCGCTTTCGGCCGTGCTCGGTGATCGTCACGATACGTGCACGAGCGTCGTCTGGGTCGGCGACGCGTTCGACGAGGCCGTGCTCTTCGAGCTCGGCGATGTGTCTGCTCAGCACCGACGGGGTGAAGCCGATCTGCTCGCCGACCTGCGCGGCACGGCAGCTGCCGTGATTCAGCAGTGCCTCGAGCACCAGGCTGAGCGGAACGTTCAGCGCGCCTGCCTTAGTGGCCTCGAACGACACCGCGCGGGCGTTGCGGATGAATCGAGCGGTCTCACTCACGAGCTCGATGGCGGTCTGGTCTTGCACGAACATCAGTGTAGATAGTTGGTTGCAGAATGCAACTAATTGCCGCGGCGGGTCTCACGGCGCCGCGTCACCTCTGGCTCGGCAGGTCTCACGGCGCCCGCGTCACACCTCAGAGCGGGCGTGCCGCGCTCAGGGTCGTGTGACCGCTGCGCTGTCGGCGAGCGTGAAGTACTGTCGATCGCGATACATCAGCGGCCCCGACTCTGGGCCTTCGTGGACGTCGAGCACCTCGGCCACGATGAGCTGCGATCGCCCGACAGTGAGCGTGTCGAGTGCTCGGCTGCGCAGAGCCACTGGGGCGTCGAGCAGCAGGGGCTCGCCGGTGGGCAGAGTGCCCCAATGCTGCTCGGGCGTGAAGCGGGGTTCGCCGCTGCGTGCGAAGGCGTCGGCCACGTCAGCCTGCCCCTCGCCCAGCAGGTGCACGACGAAGGAGTCGGCGCCGATGATCTGCCCGGCCGACCCGCTCGACTTCGTCACCGAGAACACGAGGGCCACCGGGTCGACCGAGACCGAGGCGACGCTTGAGACGGTCAGCCCGAAGCGTCCGTCGGCCGATTCGGCGGCGACGATGGCGACACCGGCGGGATGCCGGCGAAAGGCGTTCTTGAACCCCTGGACGAGGTCGGTCATGAGTGGCTCCTTCGTAACACGTCTGCCTGCTGTGGCGAACGGCTGCTCTGCCGTGCCCGGGCTCATGTCATCTGATCGGCACAGTACTCGCTGACCGCACAGCGCGAAAGAGCCGAAGCGGAACGTCTCTGTCACGAGACGCAACGCTCCGGCCCTGCGGCGCTGGTCGGCCGCGGTCTCGACGTCAGTGGCTATTCTGCGACAGCCGACTTCTGATCGGGCTGCTGCGCGTCGCCCTTCTTCTCTGGCTTCGCGTCGACGCCGGCCTCCTTGCGCTGCTGCGCAGAGATCGGGGCCGGGGCGCCGGTCAGCGGATCCTGGCCGTTGCCCGACTTCGGGAACGCGATGACGTCGCGAATCGAATCGGTGCGCGAGAGCAGGGCGTTGATGCGGTCCCACCCGAAGGCGATGCCCGCGTGCGGCGGAGCCCCGAACTTGAAGGCGTTGAGCAGGAAGCCGAACTTCTCCTGAGCGTCTTCGGCCGAGATGCCGAGGAACTCGAAGATGCGCTCCTGCACGTCGGTGCGGTGGATGCGCTCGGAGCCTCCGCCGATCTCGTTGCCGTTGCAGACGATGTCGTAGGCGGTCGAGAGCGCGTGCTCAGGATCTTCTTCGAAGCGGTCGATCCACTCGGGGGTCGGCTTCGTGAAGGGGTGATGTTCGCTCGTCCAGGCGCCGGCGCCGACGGCCACGTCGTCATCGCCCTCTTCGCCGACGCGCTTGAACATCGGGAAGTCGACGATCCAGACGAACGAGAACTCGTCGTCGTTCAGCAGGCCGTTGCGGCGGGCGATCTCGACACGGGCCGCGCCGAGCAGCTCCTGCGAAGGCTTGACCGATCCGGCGGCGAAGAAGACCGCGTCGCCGGGCTTCGCGCCGACGGCGGCGGCGAGACCGTCGCGCTCCGACTCCGAGATGTTCTTGGCCACGGGGCCGGCCAGGGTGCCGTCTTCTTTGAACGTCACGTAGGCGAGGCCGCGCGCACCGCGCGAACGGGCCCAATCCTGCCAGGCGTCGAACTGGCGACGCGGCAGCGACGCGCCGCCCTCGTAGACCACGGCACCCACATACGGGGCCTGGAAGACGCGGAACGGGGTGTCTGCGAAGAAGTCGGTCAGCTCGGTGATCGGATTGCCGAAGCGCAGGTCGGGCTTGTCCGAACCATAGAGGCGCATGGCGTCGGCATAGGGCAGGCGAGGGATCGGTCGGGGAATCTCGACGCCGATCTCGGCCCAGACGGCGGTCAGCACGTCTTCGGCCAGAGCGATAACGTCTTCCTGCCCGCCGAAGCTCAGCTCGGCGTCGAGCTGAGTGAACTCGGGCTGGCGGTCGGCGCGAAAGTCCTCGTCGCGGTAGCAGCGGGCGATCTGGTAGTAGCGCTCGAGACCGGCGACCATCAGCAGCTGCTTGTACAGCTGAGGCGACTGCGGCAGGGCGTACCAGCTGCCCGGCGACAGACGTGCGGGAACCACGAAGTCGCGAGCGCCTTCAGGCGTCGACCTCGTCAGGGTGGGGGTCTCGACCTCGACGAAACCGTGCGCGTCGAACACGCTGCGGGCGGCGCGGCTGACCGCGGCGCGCAGGCGCAGAGCCTTCGCCGGTGCCGGACGACGCAGGTCGAGGTAGCGGTACTTGAGCCGCACATCGGAGCTGACGCTCTCGGTCTCTTCGGTGCCGGCCAGGGCGGTGGAGACCTGGAAGGGGAGGGCGGCGGAGGGTGCGAGCACCTCGACCTCGGTGGCGACGACCTCGACCTCGCCGGTTGCGAGCTTCTCGTTCGCGTTGCCTTCGGGGCGCAGACGCACATCGCCGACGACCTTGACCACGAACTCGCTGCGCAGCGGGTGTGCGACGGCCTCGTCATAGATGACGACCTGAGCGATGCCGGTCGAGTCACGCAGATCGATGAATGCGACGCCGCCGTGGTCGCGCCGACGATCGACCCACCCTGCCAGCGTGACGGTCTTTCCTACCAAGTCTTTGCCGAGCGACCCGGCCTCGTGCGTACGCAGCACAGATGTCCTTCCGAAGAATGTGATGTCCTGTCGATTCTACTGTGCCGAGCCGTGCCCGGCTCGGCATCGCCTGCGCGGATTGCGCCCTGCCGCCACGGATTGGACTGCGCCGCCATGGATTGGACTGAATCGCTCGGTCTGCGCGAGATCGGTGCAGGCAGCTGCGATCCCCGCTGGTGACACGGCTCGCCGACTCGCACGCGCGCGCAGGGTTGCGTAGAATGCCGCATATGTCTCCCAGACGCATCCATTTGGTGCGCCACGGCGAAGTCTTCAACCCCGACGGCGTGCTCTACGGGCGGCTGCCCGGGTTCCGGCTGTCCGACCGCGGCGAGCTGATGGCGAAGACCACAGCCCGGGCGCTCGTCGACGACGGCCGCCCGATCGCTGCGCTCTATGCATCGCCGCTGCAGCGCGCGCAGGAGTCTGCCGCGCCGTTCGTCGACCTCACCGGTCTGCCGCTGCAGACCGACGATCGCCTCATCGAAGCCGGCAATCAGTATGAGGGCACGGCTCGCAAACCGGGCCTGCACCTGCTGCGAGACCCCAAAGAGTGGCGTCGGGTCTACAACCCCTTCCGCCCGAGCTGGGGCGAGCCCTACCGGCACATCGCCAATCGCATGATCGACGTGATGCGCGCCGCCTGGCTTGCGCGTCAGCGGGAGGTCGACGACCACCGGGCGCAGGATGCCGGCCTGGACGCCGATCCCGACGCCGACATCGTGATGGTCAGCCATCAGTCGCCCATCTGGATGGCGCATCGTGCGATCGCCGGCGACGCGCTCTTTCACAACCCCGCACACCGCCGCTGCGCGCTCTCGAGCGTGACCAGCTTCGAGTACGACCCAGAGCACGACGTGTTCCACGAGGTCGCCTACTGCGATCCGGCGGCGGATGTGCCCAGCATCGACCAGGGAGCCGTATGACCCCGGGCATCCGTCACCACGACAGCCGTTTCGCGCAGAACCGTTTCGCGCAGAACCACTCAGCACCGCACCGTGCCGCCCAGCAGAGCGCAGACCAACCGCAGGCACGCCGAGCGGCCGGCCGCGGCATCCGCCGTCTGGTCGCCGCTGCGCTCGCAGCAGGCGTCACCCTCTCGCTGTCGGCGTGCTCGAACGCAGACCCGCTCGCCGAACAGCAGTACGGCGACTCGGCCGACAAGGGCTACATCTCGGGCACCGGCGCGGTGAAAGAGTTCGCCGCCGACCAGCGCCCGGCACCCGTCACCTTCTCGGGCACGACCGAAGACGGCCGGCAGGTCACCCAGGACGACCTCTCTGGCAAAGTCTCGGTGGTGAATTTCTGGTACGCGGCCTGCCCTCCGTGCCGTGCTGAGGCCGGCGACCTGAAGACGCTGCACAGCGAATTCGAATCGCAGGGCGTGGAGTTCTTGGGCGTGAACGTTCGCGACGGCGGCGAGACCGCGCAGGCCTTCGAGCGCAACTACGGCATCGACTATCCCTCGGTGCTCGACGCCGAGGCGGCCGGAGGCACCGTTCAGGCTGCCTTCGCCGCGGCCGGTGTGCCGCCGAAGGCCGTTCCGACGACCGTGGTGATCGGTCGCGACGGCCGGGTCACCGCGACGATTCTCGGGCAGCTCGACGCCGGCACGCTGCGGGCGCTGATCAAGACTGCCGTGGCCGAGTAGATGGGCGGCTCTCTCGCCGAGATCGTGCTCTCTGGGTCGCTGTGGGCGGGCGTGCCGATCGCGCTGCTCGCGGGGCTGGTCAGCTTTCTGTCTCCGTGCGTGCTGCCGCTGATCCCGGGATACCTCGCCTATGTGGGGGCGGTGACGCCGGGGCAGCAGGCCTCGGCTCGGCCCTCGACTCCTGCCTCGACATCCCCCGCGACTCAGACCGCGACTCAGACCGCGACTCAGCCGCTGACATCACCCAGCCGCTCGCGCACTCTCGTCGGAGCGCTGCTCTTCGTGCTCGGCTTCGCCCTGGTCTTCGTGATCGTGGGCGGGGCGATCGGCACGCTCGGTATGTTCCTGCTCTCGTACGAGAAGATCGTGACTCGGGTGCTCGGCGTGCTGGTGATGGCGCTCGGTCTGGTCTTCGTCGGACGATTCGGATTCATGCAGCGCACGATCAAGCCCGGCTGGCAGCCGCGGCTCGGTCTGATCGGCGCGCCCCTGCTCGGCATCGTGTTCGGGCTCGGCTGGACGCCGTGCATGGGCCCGGTGCTCGCCGCGATCCAGACGCTCAGCTTCACCAGCGGCGACGCCTGGGTCGGCGCCGTGCTCAGCTTCGCATTCGCGCTCGGGCTCGGCGTGCCCTTTCTGCTGATCGCCGCCGGGTGGGGGTGGGCCAACCGTTCGCTGGGCTGGGCCCGTCGACATGTGCGTGCGATCAATCTGGCAGGCGGCGCGCTGCTGATCGTGCTTGGCCTCGCTCTCGCCACCGGCCTGTGGACCGCGTGGATCAACACTCTGCAAGGATGGATCGGTGCATATGTCACGCTCATCTGAGAACTCCGCCGAGGCCGAGCAGGCCGAGGCTGCGAAGAAGGCCTCCGCCGCCGACCGTGCTCGGGTCGAGGCCGACGCCCGGGCGACCACGCTGTCGACCGGCCGGCAGACCGAGGCACTGCCGCAGGATGTCAAACTCGGCTTCGTCGGCTGGCTGCGGTTTCTCTGGCGGCAGCTGACCAGCATGCGCATCGCCCTGCTGCTCCTGCTGCTGCTGGCGATCGCATCGGTGCCTGGCTCGATTGTGCCGCAGCGCGGCGCCGACCCCAACGGCGTCACCAAGTACTTCAACGAGCATCCCGACCTCGCGCCGGTGCTCGACAAACTGAGCCTCTTCGACGTGTACGCGTCGCCGTGGTACTCGGCGATCTACCTGCTGCTGTTCATCTCGCTGATCGGCTGCATCGTGCCGCGCATTAAGCTGCACGCCAAGGCGCTCTTCTCGAAGCCGCCGAAGACGCCGGTGCGGCTGGGTCGTCTGGCCGGCTACCAGCGCGTCGAGCTGCCGTCGACGGCGGATGCCGTGGCCGCGACGCCGGAGCAGGTGATCGCCACAGCAGATCGGCTGCTGGCCGGGCGCCACTACCGTCGTGCCCGCTATGACCGGCCCGAGTCGAAGCGCTGGCCCGCCGCAGTGAGCGTGAGCGCCGAGCGCGGCTATCTGCGCGAGACCGGCAACCTGCTCTTTCACGTCGCCCTCGTCGGCGTGCTGATCGCCGTCGGCATCGGCGGCGGCATCTCGTATCACGGACAGCGTGTGATCGTGCAGGGCGGCACCTTTCCGAACACGCTGAGCAGCTACGACTCGTTCAGCCCGGGCCGCTGGTTCTCTTCGGAGCGGCTGAAGCCGTTCGCCATCACCCTGGACTCGTTCGAGACGAAGTACGCCGAGACGATGACCGACATCAAGAGCGGTGCCTACGGACAGCCGCTCGACTACACCGCAGACGTGACCGTGCACCACGCCGACGGCAGCGAAGCGCCCGGCCAGATCAAGGTCAACCAGCCGCTGAACGTCGACGGCACCGACGTCTTTCTGCTCGGCAACGGCTATGCGCCCAAGATCACCGTGCGCGACCCACAGGGGCAGGTGGTGTTCTCCGACCCCGTTCCGTTCCTGCCGCAGGATTCCAACCTCACTTCGATGGGTGTGGTGAAGGTCACCGACGTGGCTCCGCAGCAGATCGGCATGCTCGGCTATTTCTATCCCACTGAGGCGTCGGCGCACGAGGGCATGTCGATGTCGGTCTACCCGGCGCTGGACAACCCGGTGCTCAGCCTCAACGTCTACGTGGGCGACCTCGGCGTCGACCAGGGCGAACCCAAATCGGTCTACACCCTCGACCCCGACGGTCTCGAACAGATCGCCGGCGGCCCGAACTCCGGCGACGGCGGCAGCGTGGCGAAGTCGCTGCGGCTGACACCCGGGCAGACCGTCGACCTGCCGGGCGGCCGTGGCACGGTCACCTTCGACGAGGTGCGGCCATACGTCAGCCTCGAGATGCGTCACGATGCGAGCCAGGTGTGGGTGCTCGGCTTCGCGCTCCTCGCGGCCGCGGGGCTCATCGCCTCGCTCTTCGTGCCCCGTCGCCGCATCTGGGTGCGCGCGTGGAGCGAACCCGTGCCCGCAGCCGGGCCGAACCCGGCAGGCGAAGGCGAGACGGCATCCGCCGACGGCACGCGCACGGTCTTCGAGATCGGCGGCCTCGCTCGCGGCGACGACCACCTGCTCGAAGACGCGGTGCGCAGCATCGCCGCCCGTCTCGCGCGGGCGCACGACGACACGAACGACAACCGGCCCCAGGCCGGCGACGCGGTGAAGAAGGGCTAGGCTAAGCAACCATGGATCTGGCGCAACTCGAGGAATGGTCGATGACCGCGGTCGTCACCGCCGGCATCATCTTCGGCCTCGCATTCATCTTCTATGCGTACGACTTCGCGGTGCGTACGGCGGGGCGGGCATCGGCGCGCACGCACAAGAGCCTGCGCATCGGCACATCGCTGTCATGGCTCGGGTTCGTCGTCATCGTAGCGGCGGTCGTGCTGCGCGGCGTCGCGGCACAGCGTGTGCCCTGGTCGAACATGCACGAGTTCTCGATCACTGCGGTCGCGATCATCGCAGGCGTCTATCTGTTCGTGAATCTCTGGCGCGACGTCAGCTTCACCGGCATGTTCGTCACCGGGTTTCTCGTGATCGTGCTGCTGCTCGCGACGACCATCTGGTACACCGCGGTCAAACCGCTGATGCCCGCACTGGAGTCGGCCTGGATCGTGATCCACGTGCTGGTGGCCATTCTCGGCACGGGCTTCTTCGCGGTGGGCGCCGCACTGAGCGCACTGCAGCTCGTGCAGGCCCGACGTGAGGCCAAACCCAAAGACCAGCGCCGAAAGAACGCCTACCTCGATGCGCTGCCGTCCAGCGAGAAGCTCGAGCAGCTCTCGTTCACGGTGATCATCATCGGCTTCGTGCTCTGGACGTTCACGCTGATCTTCGGCGCGATCTGGGCGCAGAAGGCCTGGGGCCGCTACTGGGGCTGGGACGTCAAAGAGACCTGGACGCTCATCATCTGGGTGGTCTACGCGGGCTACCTGCATGCCCGCGCGACCCGCGGCTGGCGCGGCACTCGCGCGGCGGTGCTGGCCATCATCGGGTTCGCCTGCGTGCTCTTCAACTTCGGCGTGGTGAACACGCTGTTCAAGGGGCTGCACGCCTACTCCGGGCTCGGCTGACCCGCTCGGGCAAGGCCTCTGGCTCAGTCGGCGTCGGGTGAATCCCGCGTGAGCTGCGCGTAGCAGTCAGCGATCCGCTCGCGCCACCATCCGGTGCGTGCCGTGCCGGCGTCGAGCTGGCGCAGCGCATCCGCATCGACCTCGGGCCACCCCGGGGCGATCGCGAAGTCGTGCACCAGCGGGCCGGCCACGACATCCCGATCGAAGAACGCACCGGTGCCGAGCCCGCAGGCGTGCTCGAGCGCCGGCAGTGCGGCCGCCACGCGCGCGCCGAAGGCGATGCCGACCGCCGTGTCGAGCGCCGACGAGACGACCGCGGGAAGCCCGGTGTCTCGCACGATGTCGAGCACCCGGCGTGCGCCGCCGAGCGGCTGGGCCTTCACGATGATGAGGTCGGCGGCACCGAGCGCGGCGACCCGCATCGGGTCTTCGGCCTTGCGGATGCTCTCATCGGCCGCGATCGGCACGGTGACTGCCGCGTTCGCGAGCATCTCGCGCAGTCGGGCGAGCTCTTCGACAGTGGCGACCGGCTGCTCGGCGTACTCGAGCCCGAAGCGCTCGAGCTGGGTCAGCGCGGCGAAGGCCTCGTCGAGCGACCAGCGGCCGTTGACGTCGATGCGGATGCGCACCTCGTCGCCGACGACCTCGCGTACGGCCCGCAGGCGGGCTCGGTCGTCTTCGAGAGCCTCGCCGCGGGCGGCCACCTTCACTTTGACCGTGTTCAGCCCGGTCAGGTCGCCGAAACGCGCCAAGACCTCTGGCACCTGCGAGGCAGGCACGGCGGGCATCGTGGCGTTGACCGGCACGCTGCGCCGCACCGGCTCGGGCTGCGGCTGCCAGCCGGCGTCGAGTGCGGCGGCCAGCCACGTGCTCGCCTCAGCGGTCTCGTACTCCAGAAACGGTGAGAACTCGACCCAGCCGCCGGGCGCCTCGAAGAGCGCGGCCTCACGCACCGTGACGCCGCGAAACGGCGTGTTCATGGGCAGCGAGACGACTCGCAGCGTCTCAAGCAGCTCGTCGAGCGAAGGCAGTATGCTCATGTGCCCACGTTACTCCACGGGCCTGAGATGATTCGACACGGACGCATCGAAGCGGAGTATGCTCACGTTCGTCGTTCTGCGGCGTGCTCCGACGCGCATCCTGACACCCCCACACCGAGATTCCTGAACGGGAGAACCAGTGAACACCGCACCTTCGTCTGACCAGCACGTCATGACGCCGCCCGAGACCCCGCACGGTCCGTGGCCGGCGCTGTGGGCGCTGATCATCGGCTTCTTCATGATCCTGATCGACACGACCATCGTGTCGGTCGCCAACCCGAGCATCCAGCACGGCCTGGGCATCGATGTCAACGAGGTGATCTGGGTCACCTCGGCGTACCTGCTCGCCTACTCGGTGCCGATGCTGGTGGCCGGTCGTCTCGGCGACCGCTTCGGCCCGAAGCGGGTCTATCTGGTCGGGCTCGTGATCTTCACCCTCGCCTCGCTGTGGTGCGGTCTCGCCGGCTGGCTGCCGGGCAGCGGCTTCGTCAACATCATCGTGGCGCGAACGATTCAGGGTCTTGGCGGGGCGCTCATGACGCCCCAGACGATGGCGGTGGTGCAGCGTGTGTTCCCGCCGCATCGCCGAGGCAGCGCCATGGCGGTCTGGGGCTCGGTCGCCGGCCTGGCCACGCTGGTCGGGCCGCTGCTGGGAGGTCTGCTGGTCGACGGCCTCGGCTGGGAGTGGATCTTCGTCGTCAACGTGCCGATCGGCGTCATCGGCTTCGTGCTGGCCGTCTGGCTGGTGCCCGACCTCGCCTCGCATCGCGAGAGCTTCGACTGGCTCGGCGTCGTGCTCTCGGCGATCGGCGTGTTCCTGCTGGTCTTCGGCATCCAGGAGGGCAACCGCTACGACTGGAACGGCTGGGTCGTGCTGTCGATCATCGGCGGCATGGTCTTCCTGATCGCGTTCGTGCTCTGGCAGCGCGCAGAGCGTGTGGCTCCGCTGGTGCCGCTGAAGCTCTTCCGCGATCGCAACTTCTCGGTCTCGACCACCACGATCACGCTGATCGGTCTGGGCATCACCGCGATGTTCATCCCGTTGATCTACTACTTTCAGATCGTCCGGGGCCTCACACCGACTCAGTCGGCGCTGATGACCCTGCCCGCCTCGGTGCTCGGCATGCTGCTGGCCCCGATCTCGGGGCGGCTGACCGACCGGGTGCACCCGCGCCTCCTCGCGGCGACGGGCACGCTGTGCTCGGCGCTGGGCATGTGGGCCTACCTGCTCGTCATGCACACAGACACGCCGTGGCTGCTGCTGCTCGTGCCGTCGATGATTCTCGGTCTCGGCAATGCCTTCATGTGGGGGCCGGTCAGCGCCACGGCCACCCGAAACCTGCCGATGAAGCTGGCGGGAGCGGCATCCGGCGTCTTCAACACGGCTCGCCAGATGGGCGGCGTCATCGGCGCCGCGGCGATCGCCGCCGTGATGACATCGCGACTCGATCACTACCTGCCCGGTGCGTCTGAGGCTGCCAGCGCCGGAGGGTCCGCAGGCTCGCTGCCCGAGATCGTCGCCACCGGCTTCACCAGTGCGATGTCTGACTCAATAATCCTGCCCGCGGTCGCTCTGACGGTGGCCGGGCTGGTCGCCCTGTTCTATCAGCGGCCGAACCACTTCGGCGGGCGGAGCACGCCGAGCGTCGAGACCGACGGCAGGCCTGCCGCAGCGGCTGCTGCCCGGCAGACCGACTAACGTCGATCTGCGCGCTGACTGATCGCGGCCCAGATGCCTCCGATGATCAGCAGTGCGCCGAAGCCGATCAGCACCGAGATGATCGCGATGGTCGGGTCGATCGTGAACGGCAGTGTGAGCGAGGCGACCACGAGCACAGCCGCCACGATGACGATCAGCCCCCAGACGACGGTGCCGATGCGCGGGCCGGGGCGTCCCGGCGCCTGCTCCGGTGTCTGCACCTGAGTCGGTGCGTCGGCGGGCGCAGCGGGCGCACCAGCCGCAGGGGGCGCACCAGCTGCGGCGGGTGCCGTGGTCGCGCCGAGCGGCTCGTGCAGCGGCTCGTGCAGCGGCAGGGTGTCGTGCGTGTCTTCGGTGTTCGTCTTCGGCCGCTGGACGGGATCGTGCGGTTCGGGTGTGGTGGGAAGTGACATCGGAATGACCTTTCGAGAAGAGGATCGGGGAGCGGGCTCAGCGCGTTCGTGCGGGTGGCCGAGGGTCATCGTGCCGGCTGCAGGCTCATCGTCGAGGCGATCAGATGCGCGTTGACCGTCACGCCCGCAGAATCATCGGTGTCGCCTGACACGACCCGACCGTCGCGCACCACGGTGATCGAGCTGAAGCCGAGACCCGAGCGCTGCTCGGGCTCACCGCCGGGCAGTGCGTCTTGGTTCAGTGTGCTGACGGTGGCCGTCGTCACGATGCGGAACGTGCCCGAATCGGGAATCATCAGAGACAGTGTGCCGGCCGTGCTTGAGACGTCGATCGGCGCCGGGGTGTGCGAAGCGTCGTCGAGCGCCCCAAGATCGAGCCGGCCGGTCGAGGCGACCATGGAGAACGACGGTGCCGACGCCTCGTCGACCAGGTCGCTCGGCTGCACACTCCAGTGCGCGTCGCCTGCGACCGTTATGGGTCCGGTGCGCACGACGGTCAGCGGGCTGAGCGTCAGCGTGCCGGCGGCGGCGACCACGGCGAGAAAGCTCAGCACGCCGCCGCGTCGACCCATCAGCCCGAGAACCGTGATCGTGACGCCGAGCACGAGCAGTGCCGCGGCGAATCCGAGTGCGACGGCGGTGAGCGCGCTGACCTCCGAGCTGATCATCGGCGCGAGACCGCCGACCGCCCCACCGACGACGAGCGCGATGCCGAAGCCGATCGAGACGGCCGCGCTGCCCGGCCGGCTGCGTTCATGTGCGAGACGTGCGCGTTCCGCTGCCGCCTGACCCTGCATCCGTGCCTGCTCGGCCTGCTGCCGCCCGCGTGCTCGGGCCTCTTCGTGCGCTGCTCTCGCCTGCGCACGACCTTGGGCGTTCGCGGCGGCGAACGCGGCCTTCGACTGCTGTGCGGCGTCAGAGAAAGCGTCACGGGTCTGCTGCGCAGCGTCGTCGTATGCGGTGGGCTGAGGGCCGCCGCCCGACCGGCTCGCGCGCCGGATCAGCCAGACCACCAGCCAGATCAGCGCGGCGGTGACGGCGATCGTCCAGATCACGCGCAGAGCGATGGCGAGGCCCGACAGGTGCAGCACATCGTCATCCCAGAACCAGCCGATGCCGAACCCGTGACCGCCGATCGGGGTGAGCGGCAGCAGTACGACGGCGCCGAGACCCACCCACACCCCGGTGCTCGCGCGGCCCTGCAGCGCCTCTTCGAGATGGATGCGACCGTCGGCCGCCGGCAGCAGCAGCCAGGCCGCGAGGTAGGTGAGCACGCCGATGCCGCCGACGAAGAACAGTGCGACGGCGATGCCGCGTACGATCAGCGGGTCGATGCCGAAGCGATGCGCGATGCCGGAGCACACGCCCGCGAACCATCGGTCATCGCCACGGGTCACCCCGAGGCCGCGCAGCCAGGGGAAGAAGCCGGTCTGCCGGCTCTGGTCGCCGCGGTCGGTCTGTGCTCCATGGCCTGTCTGCGCACCGTGGTCAGTCTGGGCGCCGTCGCCGGAGTGGCCGGCGTCGGCAGGGCCTTCGGGCGCTGGAGGTGTGGGGTGAGCGTTCATGTTCACCAGTGTGCGTGCCGAGCCGGGGCCGCCGCTATCAGGGATCACCCTGATTTCTGCTCAGGGCACTCTCCCCTGCGGGGATCGCTCACCGCCACCACGGATCGCTCCCCGCCACCACGGATCGCTCCGAAACAGCCGTTGACGAGCGATCGCGGTAGAGAGCGAGCGATCCCCGCAGGCGTCCGTGGTTGGATGGAGGCATGAGCCCACCCGTCTCGCAGCGCCGGATGCTGCGCACGCGCCCGCGTGTGCTCGGCGGCGTGTGCGCAGGGCTCGCGGAGCATCTGCACGTCTCGGTGCAGGCTGTGCGCATCGGCATGGTGGTCGCGGCCCTCTTCGGCGGCGCCGGCATCGTGCTCTATTTCTGGCTGTGGCTGCTGGTGCCGGACGCCGACGATCCGGCACGTCAGCCACCGGCCGCCTCGGTCGCGGGCAGCATCCTGCAGCGACCCGGCGATGCAGCTCGGACAACGTCGGATCCCGCGCCTTCCACCAACCGTCGTTTCAACCCGGCCGTGCCGCTGCTGATCGGCGGCGGGCTGCTCGCGCTCGCCATCGCCGTGGCGACCGGCAGTGTGCCGCTGCAGATTCTGATTCCCGCCGCGATCGCCGTCGTGGGCCTGGTGCTGGCCTGGCGTCGGCTCATCAGCGACGGCGCAGCCGGAACGCGGGAGGTGACCTGGCAGGTCATCGGCGGCGCGGCGCTCGTCGTGGTCGGTGTGATCCTGCTCGTGCTGCCGGGCGGCGAGGGGCGACCCACCGGCGTGCTGGGCGGCGCGCTCGCGGTGCTGGCAGGTGCCGGCGTCGCACTGGCGCCGTGGGTCGTCAAAGTGATGCGCACGCTGGCCAACGAGCGGGCGGAGCGTGCTCGGGCGAACGAGCGAGCCGACATCGCCGCGCATCTGCATGACTCGGTGCTGCAGTCTCTGGCGCTGATCCGGCAGAAGTCTGCCCCGGACAGCGACGTCGCACGCATCGCCCGACGCCAGGAACGCGAGCTGCGCGACTGGCTGTTCGTGCGCGACACCGGGCTCACAGACGAGGAGCGCGCCGAACCGAGCGACGTCGGCGCACGGCTGCGCGCGATCGCAGAGCGGCTGGACGAGGAGCACGGCTGCACCTTCGACGTGGTGACGATCGGGGAGGTCGTGGTCACCGGGGCGCTGCGCGGGAGCGGCGGTGCCGACGCCCTGGTCGCAGCCGCCAACGAGGCGATGACGAATGCCGCCCGGCACGTCGGCGGGCGCATCTCGGTACTGGTCGAGGGCGGCGTCGACGCGGGTGCGGCGGCTGCGGATGCGACGCCACGTCGCCGGCTGAGCGTGACGGTGACCGATCGCGGCCCGGGGGTCGATCTCGGTGCGATTCCCGATGACCGACATGGCATCCGCTCGTCGATCATCGCGCGCATGCGGCGGTCTGGCGGGCAGGCGCGCATCACCGCAGGCCCGGGCGGTCACGGTACGCGCGTGGTGCTCACCCTCGACGAGCAGGACGCGATGACGACGGAGCGGGACGGCAGATGAACGAGACGGATGAAGCACGCATCAGCGTCGTGCTGGTCGAAGATCACTCGATCTTTCGGGCGGGGCTGCGCGAGTCGCTCGCCGACGACCTGGCAGTGGTCGGTGAGGCTCCCGACGTCGACGCCGCCGTGCGGGTAATCGGCGAGGCCCAGCCGCAGATCGTGCTGCTCGACGTGCATCTGCCCGGTGGTCAGGGCGGTGGCGGAGCAGAGGTGATCGAGCGCTCGCAGCGTTCGGCGCCGAACACGCGCTTTCTCGCGCTGAGCGTCTCGGACTCGGCCGAAGACGTCGTGCGAGTGATTCGCGCCGGTGCTCGCGGATACATCACGAAGAGCTCCTCGGCCGAAGAGGTCTCTGACGCGGTACGGCGGGTGGCCGACGACGACGCGGTCTTCTCGCCGCACCTCGCCGGGTTTGTTCTCGACGCGTTCGGAGCGGCCAGCGGAGAGACCGCGCAGGCCGACGACGAACTCGACCGGCTCACCCGGCGCGAGCAGCAGGTGCTGCGCCTGATCGCACAGGGCTACACCTACAGAGAGATCGCGGCCGACCTCTTCATCTCGGTCAAGACCGTCGAGACGCATGTCTCGTCGGTGCTGCGCAAGCTGCAGATGTCGTCGAGACACGAGCTGACCGCGTGGGCGCTCGCCCGCCGGCTGCTGTGACCGCGCGCGACCGGCGGCATGCGGTTCAGCCCACGGGGTCGGCGTGATGCGCCAGCGTGAACTCCGCATCCTGCCACGGGCTCGCACCGGTGAGCGCCAGATCGGCGAGGGCCTGCCCCCAGACGGGAGCGAACTTGAAGCCGTTGCCCGACATGCCGGCGGCGATCGAGATCCGTCCCTCGCCGATGGTGTCGATGATCGGCCGACTGTCAGGGCTCTGAGAGTCGGGGTGCACCGACCACCGGACGGGCTCTGGATCGAGACTCGGGAAGATGCGCTGTGCCTGAGTGCCGAGCCAGCGCAGCTGCTCTCGCGAGAGAGTCATCGGGCGACGGGCCGGATTGGCCACCGTCGGCAAGTGCAGGTGCGGGCTGACCTTCACGCTGAAGCTGTCGATGCTCGGCGCGCCGAAGGCGTGCATGTCGCCGAAGTCGCGCATGAACCCCGGCAGCCTCGCGGGAAGAAAGGCCGAGATGTCGGCGGGCATGAACCAGGCCAGTGCAAAGTTCGCGACCGTCAGCATCCGGCTCAGGCCCGGCACCAGACGAGCCGTCCACGGGCCGGCCGTCACGATCACGTGACCGGCTTCGACCGCGCCGGCAGAGGTCTCGATGCGAACCCCGGTGCCCGTCGGGCTCAGCGAGGTCACGACGGTGTTGTACAGCACCTCGGCGCCGTCGGCCTGAGCCTGTCGTGAGGCCGCGAAGACCGCGCTCTCCGGGCGCACGACGCCGGCCAGCTCGTCGAGGAAGCCCTCGTCGCCGTGGTCGACTGCGAACTGAGGGTACTGACGTCTCAGGTCGTCGGCGTCGAAGTGCCGGTGGGGCAGGTCGAACTCCTCGGCGGCGCTCAAGGCCGCGTGAAGATCCGGGTGCCCGCTGGGAGCGATGTGGATGGCGCCGGCCGGAATGAGGAGACCGCGTGCTGCGAGTCGCCCGAGCTCCAGCCACCGGGTGCGCGCTTCGAGCAGCGCCGGGGTGAGATGACGTCCCTCTTTGGCGGCGACGCGGAACAGTCGGGACTCACCGGTGAAGGCGCCGTGGGTGTGCACCGTGCCGTACTGCTCGATGCCGAGCACGCGCAGCGTGCTCGCGGATCGCCGTCGTGCTGTGGAGAGCGCCCAGAGCGCCATGGAGCCGATCGTGCCGACGCCGACCACGGCGACGTCGACGACTCTGGCGGCTGGTGTGGTGTGCTTGCTCATCCGGGTGCCGGCCTTTCGCCGAGGTTCGGCACGCTGCCGTCTCCGCTCCACCGCCGAGTCGGCTGCAACGGCACATGAAGGGCAGACAACGCCATTGTGAACCTCTTCTGCCGAACGGGAGGTGAAGCCGTGTCGGTCGAACCTGCACGGAATGAGAACCCATCATTGTTATACGAACGTATTGTTTCGGCGCTCTTCCAGGCATGTTTCCACTGGGAAACACGGCTGCCCGCCGGCCGGGACGCCGCATCCGGGTGACTCTGCGCAGTGACGACGCCGAGCCGATCACGGGAGCCCTCGCCGCTCTGCGCGAGGTGGTGCGCGGTGCGGCTCGGCCAGACCGACCGCTAGAATCGGCGTCGTGAGCGACGCGAACAACTCGACCCCGGCATCCACCCCAGAACATGCGGCAGAACACGCGGCCGCATCGGTCTCTGAGACCTTCGACGCGACGCAGTGGCGCGCAGTCGCGGGCTTCGAAGACTTCGCCGACGTCACCTACCACCATGACGTCAGCGGGCGCATCGCGCGCGTGGCGATCGACCGGCCCGAGGTGCGCAACGCGTTTCGCCCCCGCACTGTCGACGAGCTCTATCGTGCGCTCGACGACGCGCGCTGCAACCCGCGCATCGGTGTCGTGCTGCTGACCGGCAACGGCCCCAGCCCGAAAGACGGCGGCTGGGCGTTCTCATCGGGAGGCGACCAGCGCATTCGCGGCCGCGACGGCTACAAATACTCAGACGACGAGACGCACGTCGACGCCGCCGACCAGGCCCGCTCGGGGCGCCTGCACATTCTCGAAGTGCAGCGGCTGATCCGGTTCATGCCCAAAGTTGTCATCGCGGTGGTCGGCGGCTGGGCAGCCGGCGGCGGCCACTCGCTGCATGTGGTCTGCGACCTCAGCATCGCGAGCCGCCAGCACGCGCGCTTCATGCAGACCGACGCCAACGTGGGGTCGTTCGACGCCGGCTACGGGTCGGCCCTGCTCGCCCGGCAGGTGGGGCAGAAGAACGCCCGCAGCATCTTCTTCCTGGCCGAGGAGTACGACGCGCAGCGCGCCTATGAGATGGGTGCGGTGGACACCGTCGTCGATCACGACCAGATCGAGGTCGAGGCGCTGCGACAGGCGAGGGTGATCCTGACCAAGTCGCCGACGGCCATCCGCATGCTCAAATTCGCGTTCAACGCCGCAGACGACGGCATGGTCGGTCAGCAGATCTTCGCCGGCGAGGCCACGCGCCTCGCCTATGGCACCGACGAGGCCGTCGAGGGCCGCGACTCGTTCCTGCAGAAGCGCGACCCTGACTGGAGCCCGTTCCCGTGGCAGTTCTGACCCCGCTCGAGGTGGCGTCGGCACCGGGGCTGGCGCGACCGCTGGTCGTGGTCGACGCCGACCCGATGTCGCTGTTCACCGCGCTGCCCGACGTGCTGGCCGGGCAGGGGCCGGCGCTGCTGCCGGCGCCCGCTGAGACGGCGGATGCCGAGCGTGCGTTCGTCGAGCAGGCCGGCGGCCTCGAGGGTATGGAGGTCGCCGTCGACCCCGACGTCGCCGTCGTCATTCGCACCTCAGGGTCGACGGGGCGTCCCAAGCGCGTGGGGCTCTCGGCGCAGGCCTTGGTGTCGAGCGCACGGGGCACGAACGAGATTCTCGGAGAAGGGCACTGGCTGCTCGCCCTGCCCGCACACTATATCGCCGGGCTGCAGGTGCTCGTGAGGTCGCTCGCAGCAGGCACGACCCCGGTCGTCGCACACCACCTGCGCAGCGATTGCGTCGACCGGCACTTCACCCCAGAGGCGTTCGTCGCGGCGACCGACGAGCTGGCGGCGCAGGCCGCTGCCGAGGCGCAGGCAGACGCCCCCAGCGCATCCGCCGCACACCTGCTCACCGCGCTGGTGCCGACACAGCTGCATGTGCTGCTCGAAGACGCCGCCGCGCACCCGGAGACGCTCGACGCCCTGCGTCGATATGCGCACATCATGGTCGGCGGGCAGCGTTCGGCGCCCGGTCTGCTGCAGGCCGCGCGTGACGCCGGCATCGACGTGGTCACGACGTATGGCAGCTCTGAGACGGCCGGCGGCTGTGTGTACACCCTCGCCGATGGTTCGCAGCGGCGGGTGGGTGACACTACACTTGCAGTCAGAGACGGCAGCGTCTTCGTCTCGGGGTCTGTGCTTGCCAGCGGCTATATCGCCGACCCCGAGCGCACTGCACAGACCTTCGTCGAGCACGGCGGCAGCCGGTGGCTGGCCACCGGCGACCTCGGCGACCTGACTAAGGGAGTGTTGACCGTGACCGGACGCGACGATCAGACCATCATCACGGGTGGAGTCAAACTCGACCTCAACGAGGTGCACGACGTGCTGCACAGCCTGCCCGGCCTGGACGATGCGGTCGCGGTTCCCTTCGACGACGAGAAGTGGGGCACCCGCTTCGCCGTGTATGCCGACGGGCGCAACCGGGTCAAGCGCATGACGCGAGAAGAGCTGAACCTCGTGCTGCGCGAGCGTCTCGGGCGCCATGCCGGTGCCGCCGCCATCACATACTTCCCCTTCGGGCTGCCTCGGCTGCCGAGCGGCAAGGTCGATCTGCGCTCGCTGCACGAGACGGCAGAGGCGCTGGCGGGTTCGGCGCTCGCAGCTCAGCGCCCCTCGCCCAAAGACTCCATCTGACCAGAACGACCGGCCGCCTCATGGCTGATCGATGACGAATTGACGAGAAAGACCCCCGCTGCATGAACTTTCAGGATCCCTCCGGTTCCCTGACCCGCCGAGCCACGTTCGGCGACTGGCTCGAAGGCGCGAGACTGCGCACGCTGCCCCTGGCGATCGCCCCGGTCGTGGCCGGGTCTGGCGTCGCCGGCCATTACGGCCGATTCAACCTGCTCTTCGCGGTGCTGGCGCTCGCGGTGGCGCTGCTGCTGCAGATCGGGGTGAACTACGCCAACGACTACTCCGACGGCATTCGCGGCACCGATGAGCATCGAGTCGGTCCGGCCCGTCTGACCGGCGGCAAACTGGCGAAGCCCCTGGTGGTCAAGGCAGCGGCCTTCGTCTGCTTCGGGCTGGCGGCAGTGCTCGGCCTGTGGCTGTCGCTCGCCTCGGGGTTCTGGTGGTTTCCGATCATCGGGCTGGTGGCCATCGTCGCAGCCTGGTTCTATACCGGCGGTTCGCACCCGTACGGCTACGCAGGGCTCGGCGAGGTCGCCGTCTTCGTCTTCTTCGGTCTGGTCGCCACGATGGGCACCGAGGTCGTGCAGACCGGCGCGCCCAGCTGGGTCGGCGTGTGGGCCGCCGTGGCCATGGGGCTGTTCTCGTGCGCGGTGCTGATGATCAACAACATCCGAGACATCGAGACCGACCGCGTGGCCGGCAAGCACACGCTCGCGGCCCGTCTCGGTCATCGCAATGCGAACATCGCCTACCTGCTGATGTGCGGGCTGCCCTTCGTCATCGCAGCGGTCGCACTGCATCCGGATGCGTCACTCGGGTGGATCTCGCTGGCTGCGGTGGTGCCGGTCGCCTTCGCCGTGGTGCGTGGGCTGCATCCGCGCTCGCCGCGAGACCAGATCGCCTCGCTGAAATTCACCAGCCTCGGAGCGCTGGCCTTCGCGGTGCTGCTCGCCGTCGGCCTGCAGTTCTGAGCTCAGGCGCCGGGCTTCGCCGCGTCGTCAGGCTTCGCAGCGTCGTCGGGCTTCGCCGGCCGGTCTGCACGGCCATCGGCCTGCCGCTCGGCCTCGTCGAGTTCGGCGTCTTCGATGTCGTCGGCCACACGACCGAGGCGACGCTTCGCCCGCACCTCTTCAGGGTGAGCCTTGCGGCGGGCGAGCTCGTCGCTGAACGCCTGACGCTGTTTGCCGAGCACGAGGTATGAGACCAAGAGGCCGACGACGACGGCGATCAGCGCGGCGACGAACGGGTTGAATCCCAGAAGCAGCAGAATGATGAGCGCGACCAGCACGATGCCGACGCGCAGCAGAGTGTAGACGAGCCAGGCGGGAAGCTTTTTCACGCCCTTGAGTCTAGAGGCTCTGCTCATGACGAGCCTGTGCGGGCACGTCTCCAGATTCGAGATCAGATACGTCACCCAGCTCGCTGACAGCGGTCTCGCGTACGATAGACGGCATGGTACGCATCGGAATCGTCGTCGCTCTCGTGGCGCTGGCCGCCATGGTGGTGGCGTTCATCGATGCCGCCCTGACGCCTCGCGGCACCACCGGCGTGATGCCGAAATGGGCGTGGATGATCGTGATCGTGCTGCTGCCGGTCATCGGTGCGGTGCTCTGGTGGTACGCGGGTCGTCCGCGAGCATCGGTGACCGCTGAGGGTTCATCGTCTGCACAGCAGAGTCGGCCCGGTGGTGCAGGCTCGTCTCACGGCGACGCCGGCGGCGTGCGCCCGACAGTCGAGCTTCCCAGCGAGAGCGCGATGCACGGCATGACGGCAGACGAGCGCATCGCCTGGCTCGAGCAGCAGCTGTCCGACCTCGAAGAAGAGAACGATCGGCCGAACGGCGGAGACAAATCCTCGAAGGGCGATCAGTGACCGCCGCTGCGGCGGCATCCAGCGAATTCGCAACGGCCCTGCTGCTGGCGCTCGTCGAGCGCGGCGTCGAGCACGTCGTCGTGAGCCCGGGGTCGCGGTCTCAGGCGCTCGCACTCGCCGCGGCAGAGCTCGAGGCCGCTGGCCTGCTTCACCTGCACGTGCGCATCGACGAGCGAGATGCGGCGTTTCTGGCGCTCGGCATCGGCATGGCCACACGACGCCCGGCGGCCGTGATCACGACCTCGGGCAGCGCTGTCGGCAATCTGGTGCCTGCCGCGATGGAGGCCGCTCGCGCGCAGGTGCCGATGCTGCTGCTCACCGCAGACCGGCCGGCCGAGCTGCGCGGCACCGGAGCCAACCAGACCACTCGACAGGCGAACATCCTCGGTGATCTGGCGACGCTCGACCACGACCTCGCTGAGGAGGACTACGCGCGCGATCCAGTGGGGCTCGCGGTTCGACTCGCCTGCGAGGTGCTGCCGTTCGCCGAGTTCAACCGACCCGGCATCGACGATGAACACGTTTCGCTGCGCGGGCCCATGCAGGTGAACGTGCAGTTCGTCGAGCCGCTGTCGGGCCGCCACACCGAGACGAGCGCGCTGCAGGCGCTGGTGCGCCGTCGTATCGACGACGAGCGGCCACAGCATCCGCTGCTGAACGCGACGCGCAAAGAGGCGGCCACCGTGCCGGCGCGCGGCACCGTGCTGGTCGCCGGGTTGGGCGCCGACGTCGATCTGGTGCGAGCGGCTCGTGACGCCGGCGTGCCGGTCATCGCCGAGATCACGTCGGGAGCGCGGCAGTGGCACACCGTCAAGGGCTACCGAGAGTGGCTCGATCACGGAGCCGACGGCGCGTGCAGGATGATCGTCACCGGCCTGCCGTCACTCTCGCGGCAGGTGTGGCACTTCGCCGAACGCGCCGACGTGCAGGTGATCGCGGTGGCTCCGGCCGGGCGTGAGCACTTCTCTCCGGGGCATCGGGCGCGTCGCGTCGACCTGCTGCGGTTCGAAGCGAGTGCGCAGGGGGGTGACGCACACGGCGACGGCGCAGCGGATGCCCCCGGTGCGTCTGTCGTTGCGGATGAGCCGCTGACCGGTGAGGCTCTCACCCGCGAAGCGGTCATCGACGCGGTCTGGCGGCACAGTCGCATCGATGCTCCGAGCGCCGATGCGATCTATCTCGCCTCGTCGCACATGGTGCGCGTGGCCGACGAACGAGTGGGGGCGAGTGCCGTTCCCGTGTTCGGGCATCGAGGTCTCGCCGGCATCGACGGCACGATCTCGGCCGCCTCGGGCGTCGCTGACGCACGGCGCGCAGCCGGGGCTGGCGCGCTCACCCGCCTGGTCATCGGCGATCTCGCCTTCGCACACGATGTGGGCGGCCTGCTGCGCCCGGAGTGCGAGGCCGCACCGCCGCTGCAGATCATCGTCGTCAACGACCACGGGGGCAGCATCTTCGCCGGCCTCGAGGTCGCGACCGCAGACCCGGCGCTCTACGAGCGGGTCGTGCGCACGCCGCAGCCGCTGCGCGTGCGAGAGACCGCCGCGGCCTACGGATGGGCCTACCGTCAGGCGCGCGACGTCGCCGAGCTCGATGGTCTGGTGGCGGCCGGAGAGCCGGGCATCGTCGAGGTCGTGATCGACGCGTGACTGCGGCTGTCGAGCTCGATGTCATGCGCGTCGGGGTGCTGCTCGCCGGGGGAGTGGGCGCTCGCGTGGGCGCCGGCCTGCCGAAGCAGCTGGTCGAGGTCGCGGGGCGGCCGCTCATCGAGCACACCATCGCGGCGTTCGAGCGCAGCGGCCTGTTCGACGAGCTGCTCGTCGTGATGCATCCCGACCATGTGGATGCGGTGCGCGCGCTGGTCGGCGACGACGGGTCGGGCGTTCGTCGGCATCCGCTGGTGCGTGCGGTGATTCCCGGTGGTGCCGAGCGCAGCGACTCGTCCCGTCTCGCCGTCGAGCATCTGGCGGGTCGGCTGCCTGACGACGCGCGCGTCTTTCTGCATGATGCCGCACGTCCGTTCGTGAGTGCCGAGGTGCTCAGGCGAGTCGATGCAGGCCTCGAACGTGCAGACGCGGTGGTCACTGCGGTGCCGAGCGCCGACACCGTGATCGAAGTGCGTGACGAAGAGGTCGGCGGGCGCCGTTCAGAGGTGTTGGCGGTGACGCCGCCGCGGTCGCACATGAGACTGGTGCAGACTCCGCAGGCGTTTCGTCTCGGGGTGATCCTCGACGCGCATCGACGTGTGCGCAACGACCCGGAGTTCGCTCCCACCGACGACGGCTCAGTGGTGCGACATGCCCGACCCGACGTCGCGGTGCTGGTCGTCGCCGGCGACGCGGCGAACGGCAAAGTCACCACCGCGGCCGATCTGGCCGAGGCGCGTCGTCGTCTCGCCGATCCCGAGGGCTGATCTTGAGGCCTGATCCCGAGGTCTGCCTGCGAGGCCGACCTGGGAGGCCTGAGCTCTCTCAGCCTGCGAGAGCCTGCCGAATCGGCTGCAGCTTGGCGCTGGTCTCGTCGAACTCCTGCTCGGGCACAGACCCGGCCACGATGCCACCGCCCGCCCAGGCCGTGATCGTCGAGCCGATGCGCTGTGCCGAGCGCAGCCCGATGGCCCATTCTCCGTCTCCGCTCGCATCGATCCAGCCGACCGGGCCGGCATAGCGTCCCCGGTTCACGCCTTCGATCGCGCTGATCGTCTGCAGAGAGGTCTCACGTGGAACGCCGGCGACCGCAGCCGTCGGGTGCACCGCGGCAACCAGGGCCAGCACGTCTGCGCCGTCGGCGAGCTCGGCGTCGACGTCGGTTGCCAGATGCAGCACGTTGGGAAGTTCGAGCACGAAGGGTCCTCGCGTCGTGAGCTCATGCACGTGCGGGGCCAGCGTGTCGAGCAGGCTCTGCGCAGCGAACGCATGCTCGTGCTGATCCTTGGGCGACGTCAGCAGGTCGCGAGCGAGTTCGTCGACTGCGGGGTTCGCGTCACGTGGCCGCGTGCCGGCGAGCACCCGCGCGTGCACACGCCCGCGATGCGCCTCGACGAGCGTCTCGGGGCTGGCCCCGAAGAACCCGTCGACGCAGAAGTTCCAGCACGAGGGATAGGCGGCCTCGAGCCGCTGCAGCACGGTGGGCAGGTCGAAGGCCTCTGGCAGATTCGCGTGCTCCGACCGCGCGACGACCACTTTCTGCAGCGTGCCCTGCTCGATCAGGTCGAGTGCCCGGCGAACTGCGTGCGCGTGCCGTTCGGGTGCGTCGGCATCGGCGTGCAGCGTCGCGACCGAGTCGGCGGCGAGGGCGGCGGCGCGGCGTGCGCGTCGGTCGGCGGATGCGGCCAGCAGACGGTCGACCTCGGCTCTGATGCGATCGGGGTCGAGCCGGTCGTTGACGGAGGCTCCCGCACTCGAGTCGATCACCCGGGTGGCCCAGGTGCGCCCGCCTCGCTGAGTGATTAGCAGGCTCGGCACCACGAGCACGCTGGGCACGGCTGCGGCGTCGTCGAAGGCGAACGCTCCGAAGGCGGCCAGGCCGGTTCCCGGCTCTGCCGCGGCACCCAGCTGGTGGGCCGAGTCGGCCACTGACTTCCAGACGCGACGGGCCTGATCGAAGCGCTCCGGGCCCGAGAACGTGAGGGTCAGCGCGCGGCCGATGCCCAGCATCCCCTCGCCGTCTCGCCACCAGAGCAGGGGGTCTGCGGCGTCGAGCAGGGGGAAGGGAGTGTCGAAGGCGTGCACCTGGACTGTGCGGGTGGTGAGTTGGAACACGTGCAAGATCCTAGCCCGGAGCCGTCCGCTGTCGGCGATATGACGAGAGGCCGTCGTGCCCTGCTCGGGGAAAGTCAGTACACTGGGGCGTTGTGACGAGCGCAGATCTCAGCAAACGACCCGAAGAGGTCTCGGCGATGTTCGACCAGGTCGCGCCGGGATATGACCGCACCAACACGGTGATGACGTTCGGGCAGGTCGGGCAGTGGCGACAGGCCACGACGCGTGCCGTCGCCCCGAGGCCGGGAGAACGTGTTCTCGACCTCGCGGCAGGCACCGGCACGTCGAGCGTGCCCTTTCATCAGGCCGGCGCCGATGTGGTCTCGGCAGACTTCTCCGAAGGCATGCTCGCCGAGGGGCGCCGCCGCTACCCGTTCCTGACGTTCGAGTGGGCCGACGCCACGGCGCTGCCCTTCGACGACGACAGCTTCGACGCGGTGACCATCTCGTACGGGCTGCGCAACGTGGTCGACATGGACAAAGCGATGAGCGAGGCGCTGCGAGTGCTGAAGCCAGGCGGCCGATACGTCATCTGTGAGTTCTCGACGCCGACGTGGCGTCCGTTCGCCAAAGTCTACGACTGGTGGCTCGGCAACGTCCTGCCTCGTCTGGCGCAGCTGGCCAGCACCAACGACGCTGCATACCCGTATCTGAGCGAGTCGATCGAGGCCTGGCCCGATCAGCGCTCGCTCGCCCGGCATCTGCGTGCGGCCGGGTTCGAGCATGTGCAGTGGCGCAATCTCAGCGGCGGCATCGTGGCCCTGCATCGTGCATGGAAGCCGGCGGCGAAGGACGAAGACTGATGGAACGCGGCAACGACACCACCCGACTGGTCAGCGGCCCCAAACGCTTCTTCCTGCGTTCCGAGGATCGCCAGCTGGTCGGCCGCATGGAGCAGGGGCTCGAAGACGTCGAGCGGCGCATCGTCAAGGAGTCGACCTCGGCCGACTCGGTGACCAATGCCGCCACCCGGTATCTGGTCGAGGCGGGCGGCAAACGCGTGCGGCCGCTGCTCGCGCTGCTCGCCTCAGAGCTCGGCGACGGTGTGAACGACGGCGTGCTCGAGGCAGCCACCGGGGTCGAGCTGACCCACGTGGCGAGCCTGTACCACGATGACGTCATGGACGAGGCCGACACCCGCCGCTCGGTCACCAGCGCCCACCGCATTTGGGGCAACAACGCCGCCATTCTGGCCGGAGACATCCTGTTCGCACGCGCGTCGATGATCGTCAGCGAGCTGGGCCAGCAGGCGATCATGATCCAGGCGCACACCTTCGAGCGCCTGTGCCTCGGGCAGCTGCATGAGACGCTCGGCCCGGACGAGGGTGCTGACCCTATCGAGCACTATCTGCAGGTGCTCGCAGACAAGACCGGGTCGCTGATCGCCGCCGCCGGCGAGCTCGGCGTGCTGCTCGGCGGTGCACCAGACGAGTACCGCGTCGCGGTGCGTCGCTTCGGCGAGTGCATCGGCGTGGCCTTCCAGCTCGTCGACGACGTGATCGATCTGCGCAGCACGAGCGACGAGCTCGGCAAGACGCCGGGCACCGATCTGCGCGAGGGCGTGCCGACACTGCCGTGGCTGCTGCTGCAGCGACAGGCCGAGACCGATCCCGAGGCCGCGGCCGTGCGAGACGAGGTGAAGCGTCTGCTCGCCGATGACGACACGCTTGACCAGGCTCTCGCGACGCTCGCCTCGCATCCGGTCACCGATGAGGCGCTCACACAGGCGAAGGCCTGGGCGAAAGACGCGACCGACGCGCTCGAGGCGCTGCCCGCAGGCCATGTGCGCGACCTGTTCGTGCGGCTGGCCGACTACATCGTCAGCAGAAGTCACTGAGATCCCAGATTCAGCAAGGAGCATCGCGCATGTCAGAGTCGTCAGCGAGACAGCCGGCGCGCATTCGGGTCGCCGTCATCGGCGCCGGGCCGGCCGGCATCTATGCATCCGACATCCTGCTGAAGGCCGAGCGCGACTTCGACGTGTCGATCGATCTGTTCGAGCGGCTGCCCGCCCCGTACGGGCTGGTGCGCTACGGCGTGGCCCCCGACCACCCACGCATCAAAGGCATCATCAACGCACTGCGTGAGACACTCGACCGCGGCGACATCCGCATCTTCGACAACGTCGACTTCGGGCGTGACATCACGCTCGACGACCTGCGCTCGCATTACCACGCTGTGATCTTCGCGACCGGTGCGGTCGAGGATGCCCCCCTGCGCATTCCGGGCATCGACCTGCCCGGGTCGTATGGTGCTGCCCGTTTCGTCAACTGGTACGACGGGCACCCCGACTTTCCCCGGGAATGGTCGCTCGATGCGCCGCATGTCGGTGTGGTGGGCAACGGCAACGTCGCGCTCGACGTGGCGCGCATGCTCGCCAAGCACGCCGACGATCTGCTGCCCACCGAGATTCCGGCGAACGTCTATGCCGGGCTCAAGGCCTCGAAGATCACCGACGTGCACGTCTTCGGGCGACGCGGCCCCGCCGATGTGAAGTTCACGCCGCTTGAGCTGCGCGAGCTGGGCGAGGTGCCCGACGTCGACATCGTGCTCGACCCGGCCGACTTCGTCTACACCGAGGCCGACGAGGCCGCGATCGCGAAGAACAACCAGAAGAAGGTCATCCGGCGCATCTTCGACAAGTGGCTGCAGCGTGAGCCGGGCACGGCATCGCGACGGCTGCACCTGCACTTCTGGCAGCGCCCGGTCGAGGTGCTCGGCGTCGAGCACGTCGAGGGACTGCGCCTCGAGCGCACGCAGGTCGACGCCGAGAGGTGTGTGGTCGGCACCGGTGAGACGCACGACGTCGAGCTCGGTCAGCTCTACCGTGCGGTCGGCTACTACTCGTCGCCGCTCGAGCAGGTGCCCTTCGACGAGGTGCGCGGCGTGATTCCGAACGAGGGCGGTCGCGTCGTCGACGAGGGCCAGACCGTGCTCGGAGAATACTCGACCGGCTGGATCAAACGCGGCCCAGTGGGGCTGATCGGCTCGACCAAGTCAGATGCGCTCGAGACGGTCACCAACCTGATCGAAGACGTGCATGCCGGTCGCATCTGGCAGCCGACCGTCGCTGCCGAAGAGACCATTCCGGAGCTGCTCGGTGAGCGTGGCGTCGACTTCACCACGCTGGAGGGCTGGCACAACCTCGATGCCGCTGAGCGTGCGCTGGGCGAGGCCTCAGACCGCGAACGCGTGAAGATCGTCTCACGTCAGGGCATGCTCGATGCGAGCCGAACAGCGAATGGCTCTGACTCGATCGAGTGAACGCAGGCCTCAGTAGCTGTATGAGGCGGTGCTCGCGACGATGATGAAGATGAACGCGAGCCAGAGCAGCGTCAGTCCGAGACTGGCGTACCCCACGATCAGCCCGGCGAGGGCGAGGCCTTTGCCGCCTTCGCCACGAGTCTTGATCTGGTTCAGTGCGATGTGCCCGAAGACGATGCCCAGCACGTTGAACACGAATGCGAAGATCAACGAGAGAATCGCCATCGTGTTGGTCGGCGGTGCCGGCGTGTAGCCGTACTGCGCCTGGCCCGCCGGTGCTGCAGGATACGCCGGTGCTGCGGGGTAGACCGGAGCGGCAGGATAGGTCGGCGTGCCCGGGTACGCGGGAGCGCCGTTGGCGACCGGCGGCGCGTCGTATGCGGGAGGATTCTGAGGCGGCGTGCCGTAGGACTCGGGGCCAGTCTGGTACCGGTGCTCATTCGGGTTCGGGGTGGACGGATCGGGCATGTCTGCTCCTCGTTCAAACGATCAGCTGGTTCTCTGACTGTAACGTGTGTGGCGGTCTGTGTCCGCATCAGGGCTGCCTGTCGTCAGCTGATCACCCCGGCTAGGCTTGAGATGCCCGCCCGAACACCTGAGGTCAGGAGAGAACGATGAACGCCCCCAGCTCGCAGGACCCTCAGCCCGCTCAGCAGCCTCCTCTGCCACCTGTGGAACCGCGCTCTGCCGGCGCAGAGCAGCAGGCATCGACGCCGCCTTCGGCCCCCTATCCGCCGGCTGCCGGCTTCGGGGAGGCTCTGCGGCCGCGAGCCAATCGTGTGGCCCAGAAGATCCCGACGAACCTCTGGATCGCCATCGGTGCTCTCATCGCCGTCACGCTCTTCGTGATCGTGTCGCTGTTCTTCGGAGACGTTCCGGCCAAGGGCGGCAAGGTGACGGTCACGGTGGTCTATTTCGCGGCGTTCATCGGCATCACGATCGGCGAGCTGAGCATCGCCGACCGAGATCGCTTCTACCCTGTGCCGCTGGCGATCGTGAGCAGCGTCTACGTCGTGGCATTCGGCGTGATGCTCACCTGGATAGAGCCGGCGCGTCAGATCAGCGACGTCTACTCCTACCGAAGCAGCGTCTCGACCGCCGGGCAGAACGCTGCGCTGGCGCTCGGGCTGCTCATCCCCTTGATCATCGCGGCCAAGGCACCGGTCGCTGCGGCTCGGTTCACGTTCAAGCAGGCCGGTGAGAACGCTGTGCTGAAGTTTCTCGCCGTCGCCTCGGCGGGGCTGTTCTCGCTGCTGGCCGTGATCCTGTTTCTGCCGACGCTGCTGCAGCGCTCGTTCCGTGTCGACGCAGGCGAATGGTTCGGGCGTCTCATCGTGATCGTCCTGATGCTCGCGTTCCTGGCGATCAGCGTGTTCATTCTGCTGTCTTGGACGTTCAACGCAGACGAACGGCGTACCCGCCGCTTGGAGCGTCAGCAGCGTCTGGCTCAGCATCGGCAGCGGCCATACGGCTCAGAGGCAGCTCAGTGGGCCGCTGAGAGCGCCCCCGTCGCGCCGGTCGCCACACCTGCGGCCGCCCCAGAGGTGCCTGTCCACCCCGAGCCCGCTGCCCACCCCGAGCCCGCTGTGACCTCCGATCCCGTCGTCTCACCGGTCGCTGCCGAGGAGCCAGCACCGCATCTGCCGTGGCCCGTCTTCGAAGACGGCATCACTCCGCTGCCGGTGGGAGCCGACGGCCGGCCGGCGTTCAGTGTGCTGCAGCCCTTCCCCGGGCGCACCGAGCCGGTGGTCGAGGGGTCGCCTGAGGCTGATGCGGCGATCGAGCGCGCGCGGCAGACGCATCACGGGTACTGAGGTGGGAGGGGCCGCGCCGGTGCGCTGATCAGCGCCGGCGCTGAGTCCCTTTGCCGTTCTTTCCGTCTCGATCGTCTTTTGCCTTCGACGGCTGAATGACGAGTCCGCTGATCAGGCCGATGCCCAAGCCGACCAGTGAGTAGAGCCACTCACCGGTGATCGCGAACATGATCAGTCCGACGATCGCGCCGATGATCAGCCCGCGGATGATCTGCCGCTTGCCGAGCGCCCGCTCTTTCTCGGTAGGCTTGGCCGCCGGCTTCCTGCTTTTGCCCTGGCTCATTTCGCTCCTCGGTTCTTCGAACCGTCGTCGGCATCCGCGTCGGGTTTCGAGCGCTTCGGCGTCGAGGTCGACGCGTGGTCGTCTCGCAGATCACGGCGGCGCACCGGTGCAGACGCCCGGCGGCCGGTTCGGCGAGCGGCCCGCTGGGGGCCGGGGTGGCTGGTGGATGCCGTGGCCGACGGGTCTTGGCCGGAGGCGGGCTCGGCCTGTGCGGATTGGCCCGAGGCGACATCCATCGACTGCACCCGCAGGTCGCGACGACGCAGGGTCGCGCGCACTCGGTCGGTCGGATCAGTCTGAGGCGGCACAGAGTCTGACGGTTTCGGCGGCTGACTCAGCTCAGCGGGCATTCCGAGGAGGCCCAAGGCCATGTCGACGACTTCGTCGTGTCGACCGAGGTCGGCGAGCGTGCGCACCTTGAGGGCGGCGAACCAGCGGCCGGGCTCTTCGCCGGGATACTCAGCGAGACCGAAGTCGAGCCAGCGCAGAGCGTCCTCGCCGCGGCCGAGCGAGCGCAGCGAGTCGGCCATCTGCAGGATGGCCAGCGGGCGGTTCTCTTCGCTGAGACCGCGCTTGATCACGAACTCGAGAAAGAGCTGCGCCTTGAAATGGTTGTTGGCGTAGTAGTAGGCGCTGGCGAGCTGGAAGACATCGTCAGGGTCTTGGGCGTCCATGAAGGGCACGAGCTCTTCGAACAGACGCACGGTCGACTCGGGGTCTGAGTCTTTCGCGACGTTCCACGCCTGTTCGGCGATGCGCCTCCACAGATGCTCCGTCGGCTCACTATGCATATACAGGAACCCCTAGCGGTAGTTCGTGAACTGCAGGGCGACGTCGAGATCGGCGCCCTTCAGCAGCGCGATGACCTCTTGCAGGCTGTCGCGGCTCTTCGACGACACTCTCAGCTCATCGCCTTGGATCTGCGCTTTCACGCCTTTGGGGCCGTCATCGCGAATGAGCTTCGCGATCTTCTTCGCCTGGTCTTGGGCGATGCCTTCGACGAACGAGCCCTGGATGCGGTATTCCTTGCCGCTGGCAGCAGGCTCGCCAGCGGTGAAGGCCTTGAGCGAGATGCCGCGTTTGATCAGCTTCGTCTGAAAGACGTCGAGCACCGCGCTGGCGCGCTCTTCGCTGTTGGCGATGATGAGCACGTCTTCGCCGCTCCAGGCGATGGATGCGCCGGTGCCGCGAAAGTCATAGCGCTGCGAAATCTCTTTCGCCGCCTGATTCAGGGCATTGTCGGCCTCTTGACGGTCGATGGAACTGACGATGTCGAAAGAGGAGTCTGCCATGTGACCGATCATACAGAGAAGAACTGTGGATTTGTTTTGCGAGCGGCCGATGCTGCTAGTATCCTTATCTGGTTGCGGTCTTCTTGGAGCACTGCAGCACGGCGGGTTACCCGAGCGGCCAAAGGGAGCTGACTGTAAATCAGCCGGCACAGCCTTCGCAGGTTCGAATCCTGCACCCGCCACGCCGAGCAGCGGATCCGGCATGCACGACGCAGTCGCGCAGCCGATTCGCCGCTCGCACTCCGGCTTGTCGGCCGGGGCCCTGAAGATGATATTGTCTTATGGTGCCTCGGCCGGTCGGCCAGAGTGCATGCCTCGATAGCTCAGTGGTAGAGCACTTCCATGGTAAGGAAGGGGTCGCGAGTTCAATCCTCGCTCGAGGCTCACAGTGCGGGTTGGTTCGGCCGCAGCAGCCGCTGGCCCCTTCGGACTTCCCCACATGGATGCGGTCTCCGCATCGCCCTGGCTGGGTAGCTCAGATGGTAAGAGCGCACGACTCATAATCGTGAGGTCGAGGGTTCGATCCCCTCCCCAGCTACAACACATGCAAGGCCCTGCACCCCGCAGAATCACTGGGGAGCAGGGCCTTCGTCATTCCCCGCAGATTCGCCCGTGATAACGCTGGTGGCAGCATCTGCCGAAATCGCAGGCGGCGCTCACACCCGATGTCCGCTGACACGAGCGAAGCCTTCGCGGGCCAGGCCCATCACGATCATCGCGGCGATCGGCGGAAGCCAGAGCATCGGTGACAGAGGCGAGGTGCCGAAGAAGGCGCCGACGAACGGTACGTAGACGATCACCAGCATCACGGCGATCGCGAGCAGGCATGACAGCCAGAACCATCGGTTGGTCAGCTGGTGTCGGCTGAAGATGCCGTGCACACTGCGACGATGCATGATGTTGACCAGCTGCGTGAGCAGAATCGTGGCGTAGGTCACCGTTGTGGCCGCAGCGATCTGCGCCGCGCTGCCCTCGCCGAGTCCGAGGCCCTGCAGCGGGTAGGCGACCAGATAGGCGAGCGCGGCGAGCACGCCCATGACCGTGCCGCTGAACACGACATCGGTGATCGAGTGTCCCTGCAGAATGCGGGCCTTCGGGTCGCGCGGCGGCCGGCGCATGTTCTCGCCCTCGGCGCGGTCGGAGCCGAGCGCCGAGATCGGGATGATCTCGCCGAGCACGTCGACTGCCAGGATCTGCAGCACGTTGATCGCGAGCGGCATGCCCAGCAGCGTCGTCAGCGCCAGACTGATCATGTTGACCACGAACTCGCCCACGTTCGAGGTGAGGCAGCTGAGCACGCCGCGAGAGATGTTCGTGTAGATCGTGCGCCCCTGCCCGATGGCGTGCACGAGGGTGGCGAAGCTGTCGTCGAGCAGCACGACCTCGGCCGCCTGCTTGGCCACGTCGGTGCCGGTGCGTCCCATGGCCACCCCGATGTTGGCGCTGCGCAGTGCGGGCGCGTCGTTGATGCCGTCGCCGGTCACCGCGACCACGTGTCCGCTGTCGCGCACCAGGTTCACGATGCGCATCTTGTCTTCGGGAGCCACCCGGCTGAAGACCACGCCTCCGCCCAGTGCGTGCCGCAGCACCTCGGCGTCGGGCATGGCGTGCAGCTGGTCTCCGGTCACCACGACGAGGTGGTCGGCCTGGTCGGCGAGCCCGGCCATCTTGGCGATCGCGCCGGCGGTGAGCGCCGAGTCGCCGGTCACGATGCTCACATTGATGCCGGCGGCTCGTGTCTCTGCCATCGCGTCGGGCACCTCGTCGCGCAGCGGGTCCCGCATGCTCACGAACCCGAGCAGCAGCAGATCGTGCTCGATGTCGTCGATGCCGAGCGTCGAGAACGGCGAGTCGGCTGAGTCGGCCGGGCCGGTGGATGCCGCTGCGACGAGCGAGGTCACGTCGCGCACGGCGAAGGCCAGGTTGCGCAGCGCCTGCCCGGCGGCCTGACGCTGAGCGTCGAGGAAACGACGCCGATCGTCGTCGGTGATTGGGCGCACGGTGTCGCCGTCGAGCACCCGTGTGCACACGTCGAGCAGCGACTCCGGCGCGCCCTTGACGTAGGCGATGTGGCGAGCCGGGCTCGCCTCGACCACGCGACGCACCGAGGTCATCCGTTTGCGTTCTGAGTCGAAGGGCAGCTCGTGCTCTTCGACGCGGTCGTGCTGCAGCTGGTCGAGGTCGACACCGGCCTTGACGGCGAAGGGCAGCAGTGCGCCCTCGGTGGGGTCGCCGAGCACGTGCCAGTCGGGATGATCGTCATCGGGTGGCAGCAGGCGAGCGTTGCTGGCCAGCACGCCGGTCTCGGCGAACGTGCGCTGCCAGTGCGTCGGGGTGAGACGGGCGCCGTGCGCGTCGTGGACCTCGCCGGTGGGCGCGTAGCCGCTGCCGGTGACCGTGAACGGTGCGAAGCCGATCTCGGCGCTGACCACGGTCATCTCGTTGCGGGTCAGCGTCCCGGTCTTGTCCGTGCAGATGACGTGTGTCGCGCCCAGCGTCTCGACCGCGCTGAGCTTCTTGACCAGCGCACGGCGACGCGCGAGCACCTCGGAGGCCTGCGCAAGGGCTGTGTTCACCTCGGCGGGCAGACCCTGTGGCACGAGCGCGCAGGCGAGCCCCACGGCGAACAGCAGCGCCTCGCGAAAGGGCATCTGTGCGATCACGGCGAAGACCAGCAGCACGGCTGCGAGTACGGCGACCGTGATTCCGATCACGCGTGCGATCGTCGACATCTCACGCTGCAGCGGGCTGGGGGTCGTCGGAGCCTGATCGCTCAGCTGGGCGATGCGTCCGAGTTCGGTGCGCATGCCGGTGGCGGTCACGACGCCGAACACCTCGCCGGTGCCGATGTCGGTGCCCGTGAAGAGCAGGTTGCGTCGGTCGGCCAGCGGCACCGGATACTCCAGTGTGGCGACGGTCTTGCGCGTGGGATTGCTCTCGCCGGTCAGTGCGAACTCGTTGGCGCTGACCGCCTGCGCCTCGATCACCCGCATGTCTGCGGGCACGGAGTCGCCCTCGGCCAGATGCACGACGTCGCCGGGCACCAGCGTGGCCGTGTCGACCTCGGTGATGCGCCCGTCGCGCAGCACGTCGGCCGTGGGCGTCACCAGCGCTTCGAGCGCCTGCATCGTGCGTTCGGCGCGAGCCTCTTGGGCGAACCCGATCGTGGTGTTGATGAGCACCAGGACCACCAGCACGGCGGCGGTCGACCAGTCGCCCAGATAGCTCACGACGACGGCGCATGCGAGCAGCAGCAGCACGAGCCAGTCGCGAAACTGGGAGAGATAGCGCATGATCGGGCTGACACGACCAACCTGAGCGATGCGGTTGGGGCCGCTCTCGGCCAGCCGGCCGGATGCCTCGGTCGAACTGAGCCCGGAACGCGACGTGTCGAGCGTCTGCAGTGCCGCGTCGGCAGAGAGGGTGGAGAAATCGGTGGGTGCGGCGGTCATCGTGCCGGCCGTTGGGGAATCGTTGCTACGCATCGAACAGAACCTCTTTCCCAAGTGTCCTCTTCTCATGCTAGTGAGCCCAGGATGACGTAGTCTGCAACGATGGTCAGTACACAGACGGCGCATCCCCCGTCGCGTCGATCGATACGCGGCACCTGGCGTCGGGAGCCGAGCACCCACGTGCGCACCGGAACGACGGCGGCGCCGACCGAACACGGCTCCTTCACGATTCTCGCCGAGACCGAGGTGGCGCACTCGCCCCAGGAATGGGCCCCGCACTCCCACCCGCACCACGAGCTGGTCTGGAGTCACGGCGGCACGGTGACGGCACGTGTCGGCGACGCCATGTTCACGGTCTCGGAGGGCTGCGGGCTGTGGATTCCGGCCGGTATGGTGCACGCTGGGCGGCTGACCGCCGAAGTGGAGTTTCACGATGCCTTCTTCGCTGCAGGGCGCACCCCCGTGGCGTTCGCAGAGCCGACGGTGATCGAGATGAGCCCGCTGCTGCAGGCCCTGCTCTCACATCTGGTGAGTCCCGGTCTGACCGAGGAGGCGCGGGCCCGGGCAGAGGCAGTGGTGTTCGATGTGCTGCGACCGGCGAGTCGACAGCTCACCCTGCGCCTGCCGGCCGACGACCGGATCGCCCCAGTCGCCGAGGTGCTGCTGCACGACCCCGCCGACGGGCGCTCGCTCGGGGAATGGGCGCTCGCACTGAACATGAGCGTGCGCACGCTCTCGCGCGCCTTTCGCGCCTCGACCGGGCTGTCGTTCGGCCAGTGGCGGCAGTCGCTGCGCATCCATCATGCGCTCGCGCTGCTCGACGAGGGGCACGACGTGCAGCGGGTGTCGGCCCGACTCGGGTATGCGCAGCCGAGCACGTTCATCGCGACGTTCCGTCGTCTGATGGGGGTGACGCCGGGCGTCTACGTGGCCGAAAAGCCGTACTCGCTGTCGTGAAGTCCTGATTGCGGCCAGCTCTTCGCCGTCTCTATTCTTTTGTGCGTGCAGGCAACCCTTACCTCCCTCAGATGCAACCACATTGCGGCTGTGATCTGCGGATGAGGCCAGCGAGGAGCCTGCAGAGCGATCGACTCGTGCTGCAGTACGGCCGTTCGGTCGCGGTGCACGGCGTCTCGGTACGGCTGCGGCCGGGCCGGGTCACCGCGTTCGTCGGTCCGAACGGCAGCGGCAAGTCGACGCTGCTGCGCTCGCTGGCCCGGCTGCACGACGTCGCAGAGGGGCAGGTGCTGCTCGGTGACGAGGATGCGCCGGGCACCCCCGTCTCGCTGCTCACCCGTCGCGACTTCGCCCGCGAGGTGACGCTCTTCGCGCAGACCCATGCCGCCCCGGAAGGGCTCAGCGTCGCCGAGATCGTGGCTTTGGGCAGGCACCCGTACCGCCGCCGACTCGGTGGGCTGAGCGACGACGACCGGCGGGCGATCGACCATGCCATGCAGGTGACCGGGCTGCAGGGCAAGGCGGGTCGCGCCGCCGGAGAGCTCTCGGGCGGCGAGATGCAGCGTGTCTGGCTGGCCGCGTGTCTGGCGCAGAGCACCGGTGTGGTGCTGCTCGACGAACCCACCAACCACCTCGACTTGCGCTATCAGGTCGAGACGCTCGATCTGATGCGTGAGCTCGCCGAAGCGCATGACGTGGCCGTCGGCGTCGTGCTGCACGACCTGGAGCAGGCGGCGAGCGTGGCCGACGAGCTGCTGCTGCTCGACCACGGTCGGGTGCATGCCGAAGGCGAGCCCGACGAGGTGCTCACCGCCGAGCACATCCAGGCGGTCTATGGCATCCCCGTCGACGTCGGCGTCGACCCGGGCAGCGGTGCGCTGCACATCGATCCGGTCTCCAGACGCCGTCGGCGTCGTGCCTCCATCCCCCGAGAAGAAACCCGAAAGGATCACGAATGATCTCCGCCCCCAGAATCGCCGCTGCGGCGGCAGCGCTGATCGCGGTGTCGCTCACCGCGGCCGGCTGCGGCACCACGACGGTCGATCAGAGCGACGCAGCCGTGTCGCCAGCCTCGCAGAGCTGCGCCGACGACACGACCACGACATCCACCGGCCCCGTCGATCTGACCGACGGCGTCGGCCGTCAGGTGCACCTCGACAAGCCCGCCGAACGCGTCGCCGTGCTCGAATGGCAGCAGACCGAAGACCTGCTGAGCCTGTGCGCCTCGCCCGTCGCGGTCTCAGACCCGGACGGTTACAAGACCTATGTGAGCGCCGAGAGGCTGCCCGACCAGGTGACCGACATCGGCGAGCGAGGTGAGCCCGACCTCGACGCGCTCTACGGGGCGAACCCCGATCTGATCGTGATCGAGGCGTTCAGCGCCGACGACGAGCTGATCGGCAAGCTCGAGCAGCGCGGTGTGCCCGTGCTCGCGACGCTGGGCGCCGACGCGGCAGACCCGATCGGCAACATGAAGAAGGTGTTCTCGCAGATCGGCGAGGCCACCGGGCGCACGGAGCGCGCCGACCAGGTGATCAAGGAGTTCGACGACCACCTTGCTGCGGCGAAAGACAAAGTGGCCGACGTCGATCTGCCCACCAAGAGCTTCCTCTTCTTCGACGGCTGGATCGAGGGCGGCAACGTCGCGATCCGCCCCTATGGCAAGGGCGCGCTCTTCACCGCGCTCGGCCAGCAGCTGGGCCTCGAGCCTGCTTGGACCGACGAGATCAACGCGGCCTACGGCAGCGGCGGCGTCGACCCGGCCTACGGCCTGGCCCAGACCGACATCGAAGGCCTCACCGCCGTGGGCGACGCGAACCTGTTCTACTCCAGTGACGACACGCCTGACAGCTATGTGACCGAGCTCGAGAAGAGCCCCATCTGGTCGTCGCTGCCCGCCGTGCAGCAGCACCGTTCGCATGCCTTCCCCTCGGGCGTCTGGGGCGCCGGAGGGCCGCGTTCGAACGAGCAGGCGATCGACGCCTTCGTCGACGCGATCACCCAGGGGTGACCGAGCCGCGTCAGCACACGACGACCCCGTCCGGCATCGCCGGCGGGGTCGTCGTGCTGGGCGGGCTCGCCGTCGCGGTCATGGCGGTCGGCGTCTGGCACCTGACCCAGGGCACCTCGGGCGTCGGCGCCTGGGATCTGCTGCGGGCGCTCGCCGGGTCTGGCGAGACGGTCGGCGGGGTGCCGCTCGTCGACGTGCTCACCGGGTCGCGCCTGCCCCGACTCTTCGCCGGCATCGCGGTGGGCTTCGCGCTCGGCGTCGTCGGCGCGCTGCTGCAGTCGATCACCCGCAACGCGCTCGCCTCGCCTGACACCCTTGCGGTGACCGCAGGCTCGTACTTCGCGCTCGCCGTCGTCGCCGCATTCGGCATCGCCGTGCCGCTGTGGGCCTCGGGGCTGGTCGCATTCGCCGGCGGGCTGCTGGCTGCGGCAGTCGTGCTCGGGTTGGCCGGCAGCGCGTCGGGCGCGGCCACCACACGGCTCATTCTGGCCGGATCGGCCATCGCCATGGCCCTCGACGCCGCGACCGGCATGCTGCTGATCCTCTTCAAAGAGAGCACGACCGGGCTCTTCGCATGGGGGAGCGGCTCGCTGGCACAGCTGAATCTCGACGCGGCGATGCGTGCGATGCCGATGATCGTCGCCGTGCTCGTCGCTGCGCTGCTGCTCGCTCGGCGCCTCGACGTGCTGCGGCTGGGTGACGACACCGCCGCGTCGCTCGGCGTCTCGGTGCGCGGCACGCGCAGCGTCGCAGTGGTCTGCGCCGTGCTGCTCACCGCCGTGGCTGTCACGCTCGCCGGCCCGATCGCCTTCGTCGGTCTGGGAGCGCCGGTGGTTGCGCGGCTGATCTCGAGCCGGATGCCGACGTTGCGTCGACACGCGCTGCTGCTGCCCGCCTCGGGGCTGCTCGGCGCGTTCCTGCTGCTCGCAGCCGATGCGCTGCTGCGGGCCTTGATGGGGGCCCAGGCGGCGGCCTCGATCCCGACCGGCGTGCCCACCGCACTGCTGGGAGCGGTGGTGATCGTCGTGCTCGCGCTGCGGCTGCGCGACGCCGGTGCCTCACGGCCGCATCAGCGTGCTCGCTCCGGCCTGTGCACCAGCCGACGGTTCGCGGCGGTCATGGTCGGCAGTCTGGTGCTGCTGGTCGTGGTGGCGGTCGTCGGTCTGCTGGCCGGCAGCCTCTGGCTTCGGCTGGGCGACCTGGTGCTGTGGGCCCAGGACGCCGCACCCGACCTGATCGAGCGAGCGCTCGACGAGCGGTTGCCCCGGGTGGCCGCAGCAGTGCTGGCCGGCGCCGCCCTCGCGCTCTCGGGGTCGGTCGTGCAGGCCACCGTGCGCAACCCGCTCGCCGAACCCGGCATCCTCGGCATCACCGCCGGTGCCGGGCTGGGCGCGGTCTGGGTCGTGACCAGCGGCGCCGGCGGCCGACCGCTGCTGATCGGCATGGCCGTGCTCACCGGTCTGGCCACGTTCGCACTCATCGCCGTGCTGGCCTGGCGCGGCGGTCTGCGCCCCGATCGGTTCGTGCTGATCGGCATCGGCTGCGGCTACGGGCTGACCGCGATCACCACGTTCCTGCTGCTGCGGGCGGATCCCTGGGACACCCCGCGCATCTTCACCTGGCTCTCGGGCACGACCTACGGGCGCACGCTCGTCGACGTGCTGCCGGTCGCGATCGCGCTGGTGCTGCTGACGCCGGTGCTCTTCGCCATGCGTCGGCAGCTCGACGTCGTGTCGATCGACGACGACACTCCCCGTCTGCTCGGCATCGGGCTCGAACGAACGCGCCTGACGCTGCTCACGATGGCTGCGGTGCTCGCCGCCGTCAGCGTGGTCTCGATCGGCGTGGTGGGATTCGTCGGTCTGGTGGCGCCGCACCTGGCGCGCTCGATCGTGGGCGCGCGGCATGGCCGCATCATTCCCGTGACGATGGTCTTCGGGGCGCTGCTGGTCGCGATCGCAGACACGCTCGGTCGCTCGCTGATCGCCCCTTCGCAGATTCCGGCGGGGCTCATGATCGCGCTGGTCGGAGCGCCCTACTTCGCCTGGCTGATGCGTCGGTCGCGCTGAGCGTCACGCCGGGCGGAGGAGCGGGGCCGCAGGCTCAGCGCCCGTGCAGAAAGTCGCCGATGACCGTGCTGATCAGCTCGGGGCGTTCGGCGACCAGCGCGTGTGTGGCTCCCGGCACGATGCACAGCTGGGCGCCGGGAATCGACTTCGCGATCAGCAGGGTGTGCTCGACGGGAACGGCATCGCGATCTGCGGCCATGACGAGTGTCGGGGCGGTGACGGCGCCGAGGTCGGCCGCAGCGATGTGCGGCTCGGTGCGCCAGAGCTCCATGAGCTTGTCGAGCACCACGTCGACGTGCTCCGGGCCGTCTGGCGAGAGCCGCTGATACCAGTCGCGCTCGCTGCCCGGTTCGACCGTCGGCTGCTCTTGTTGCGGTTCTGGTTCTGGCTCTGGCTGTGACTCTGGCTCTGGCGACGAGCCCGCCTCGTCGTCCATGTCGAAGGCCGAGGGGTCGAGGTTCGCGCTGATGGCCACGAGCGAGCGCACCCGCTGCGGATGCCGCATCGCGAGCAGCAGCCCGATGATCGCGCCGTCGCTGTAGCCGACGACATGGGCCTGGTCGACGCCCATCGCATCGAGATAGGCGAGCACGTCGTCCACGCCTCGGTCGTAGTCGAACGCTCCGGGAACATCGGCGCTTCGGCCGTGACCGGGCCGCTCGAACGCGAGCACGCGATGTTCCGCGGCCAGAGCATCCGCCTGCGGGCGCAGCGATTCGAGCGAGCAGAACCCGCCATGCAGCAGAAGCACCGGGGCGCGCTCGGCAGAGCCGGCGTCTTCGCCCTCGACGTCGTGCGGGCGGGTGTCTTCGGCATACATCTCGCGGCCGTTGATCGTGAGATGGCCGCTCGTCGTGCGGCGGTCGGCGCTGGTCATCGGCTCGGCCCGTTTATGGGCTTCCACGTGCTGACCCGCACCGTCGTGGACATGCCGATGTCGATCTCGTCGCGCCCAGCGACTCCGATGCGAGAGCCGCCCCACTCGGGTGTGGCGGCGGATATAGCGGCGGCCGCAGCGTCATCGGTCGGCGGAGAGTAGAGCTTGGCGTGCTGATCGGAGGCGAGCTGGACGACCAGGCTCGAAAGCGCCTCGGACTGCGAGCCGCGCAGGTCGCCGGTCCACTCGAGAGTGGCCTTTGCGCCCTGTCCGGGAGCCAGCGTGACCGGCTGAGCGATGTTGGGGGCGTCGTTCGCGAAGGGATCGGTCGGCGAGTCCTCGACGTCGAGCAGGAAAGCACTGCCCCACTCGCCGCGGCCGCCGATGCCCGGCCAGCCGATCACCGTGCAGGACCGGTTCGAAGAGTTCGCGGCCACCAATGAGGCGTACCGATGGCCCAGCGCGGCGTCGCTCTGAGTGAACGCGAACGTGATCTGTTCGGGGAGGCAGGCCTGTCTGACCGAAGCCGCCGGGTTCGAGGCGGTCTTGCGCAGCAGTGCGTCGACCTCGGCCTGGCCCAGCTCGGCGTCCGGGGTGACTGCGGTGTCGGGCTGCTGATCCCAGCCGGGTGAGACCTCGGCGTCGGTGTTCGGCGTGATCGAGACCGGTGCCGGGGGCTCTGACGTCTGTGGCGGCAGATCGGCGCCGACGCTCGAGCAGGCGGTGAGCGTGACGCCCGCCAGGATGAGCAGACTGGTCGTACGTGCTGCGCGAGCGCGCTTTCCGGGCGTGGCCATGCCCCGAAGTCTAACGGTCACATTCCCAGCCAGAGCCGCAGCAGCGCCGCGACCGCCGCACCTGCGACCACGACCACGATGAAGGGCGCTCGCATCCACAGCAGCAGCGCGGCGACGCCGAGGGCGACCACACGGGCGTCGAACACCACCGCACCGTTCGTGGTGAACGCCTGAACGGCGACCAGTGCGCCCAAGAGCGCCACGGTGACGCCGCCGAGCACCGACTGCACACGCGGCGACGAGAGCACTCCGGCCGGAATCAGATAGCCGGTCAGCTTGAGTCCGAAGGCGATCACGGCCGAGACGAGGATGATGACCCAGGCGATGCTCATCGTGTCATGCCCCGATCTGCATGTCGGTCACGCGGTCGGCGTCGAGGGTTGCCGCGTCGCGCCTCGCCGAAGGAGGCGATGGCGAGCCCGACCGCAGCGGCGACGAGCACGGGGATGCCGGCGGGGGTCGTCGGCGTGAGCGCCAGTGCCACGACTGCGGCGGCGATCGCGATCGCAATCGGTTCGCGGCCGCGAAGGCGCGGCCAGAGCAGACCGAGGAAGGCCGCGGCCGCGGCCGCGTCGAGCCCCCAGACGCGGGGGTCGGGAATCTGCTTGCCGATCAGTGCGCCGACCAGCGTCATGGCCGCCCAGCCGAGGTAGACGCCGACGGCGGTCACCCAGAACCCGAGGCGTTTCGCCGCCCTCGTCGGCTGTGCGAGTGCGACGGCGGCCGTCTCGTCGATGGTGAACTGTGCAGCGACGAGACGACGGAGCCCGGGCAGATCGAGGATCGGCGCTAGCTGCAGCCCGTAGAGGCTGTGTCGCATGGCGAGCAGCGACGAGCTGGCGATGGCGCTCACCGCGCTGGCCGGGGTGAACCCGCCGGTGGCCACGACGCCCACGATCGCGTACTGCGAGCCGCCGGTGAAGAGCAGCAGACTCATCACGAGCGACTGCGCCGTGGTGAATCCCGCGGCCACCGAGAGCGCTCCGAAGCTGATGCCGTAGAGAGCCGTGGCGATCGACACCGACAGCCCCATGCGCCAGGCCTCGCGGCGATCGTCGGCCCCGGAACGACCGGGGTGCTCGTCGGTGCGCGGCTCGTGTTCGGGCATGGCGACCATTATCGCGTGCCGGGCCGGCATCGGTACACTGAAGACGTGGTGAATCTCAACATTGCCGGCAAGACGTATCCGGCCACAGAGCCCTATCTGGTGGCACGCGAGAAGGTGCGCGAGTTCGCCTCCGCGGTGTTCTCGAACAGCGCGCTGAGTCGTGATCCGCGGGTCGCCCTCGACAGCGGATACAGCGGGGTCGTCGCACCGCCGACCTTCGCTGTGATCATCTCGCAGCGCGCCGAACAGCGCCTGCTCTTCGACCCCGACGCGGGCATCGACTTCACCCGTCTGGTGCACGGCGACCAGCGCTTCATCCACGAGCGGCCGATCGTCGCCGGCGACGAGCTGACCGCTCAGCTCACCGTCACCGCGGTGCGCAGGCTCGGCCACAACGCCATGGTCACGACGGTCACCAAGATTCGAGACCGCGACCAGCAGCTGGTGTCGACTGCCATCGCGACCTTCGTGATTCGCGAGGAGCCGGCCGAGGCCGCGCCTGAGTCGGCACCCGAGACGGTGCCCGAGCCGGCCCAGGGCAGCAAGGAGGACGCACGATGAGCGACGCAGAGCAGACACCTCAGGTCGAGCCGCACACAGAGTCGCAGCTCGCCGCAGACACCCGCGATCTGCCTGCGGTCGAGGTCGGCGCAGAGTTCGGCCCGAGAACCGTGCACCTCACGCGCGACAGCCTGGTGCGCTATGCCGGGGCGTCCGGTGACTTCAACCCGATTCACTACCGTGACGACGCGGCCAAGCAGGCAGGTATGCCCAGCGTGCTCGCCCACGGCATGCTCACCATGGGCCTCGCGATTCAGCCGGTCGTCGACTGGGTCGCCGCGGGCGATCCCGGCCGCGTCTTCGACTACCAGGCGCGGTTCACTCGCCCGGTGCTCGTCGACGTCGAGACGGGCGCCGACGTACAGGTGAGCGCCAAGATCACGGCGATCGAGACGATCGAGCAGGGCGTGCACACCGGAAAACAGGCCGCGAAGGTCACGATCACCGCGACCTTCGAAGGTCGCACGGTGCTCGGCAAGGCGCTGGCGCAGGTGCTGCTGTGACGTTCCGCTTCGCCGACGAGACCACGATGGGCGTCGGCGGCGGGGCCGAGCGTGTCTTCGAGATCACCACACCGGCCGAGGCCCTGGAGGCACTCGGCGAGGTCGACGGCGTGCATGACGAATTCGTGGTGCTCGGCGGCGGGTCGAATCTGGTCGTCGCCGATGAGGGCTTCGAGGGGGCCGTGCTTCGGGTGCGCAACGAGGGCACCGACGTTCGCGTGCACGCCGAGGGCGTGCTCGACCTGCATGTGGCCGCCGGCGAGGTCTGGGATGACCTCGTGGCTCGAACGGTCGAGTCCGGCCTGGGTGGCATCGAGGCGCTGAGCGGCGTTCCCGGCCGCGCCGGGGCTGCGGTGATTCAGAACATCGGCGCCTACGGGCACGAGGTGGGTGAGGCACTGGTCTCTGTCGACTTCGCCGATGCCGCCACCGGTGAGCTGCGTACGATCTCAGCCGCCGACTTGGGGCTTGGCTACCGCACCAGTGCCTTCAAACGCGGAGAGCTCGAAGGTGTCGTGACAGCGATCACCCTGCGGCTGCACGGCGACGGGCTCTCAGCCCCGGTGCAGTATGCCCAGCTGGCAGCGGCACTCGGCGTCGAGGTCGGGCATCGCGCACCGGTGCAGCAGGTGCGTGACACGGTGCTGAGCCTGCGTCGCGGCAAAGGCATGGTCTACGACCCGACAGACATCGACTCGCACGGCTGCGGGTCGTTCTTCACGAACCCGATCGTGCACGCCTCGTTCGCGAACGGGCTGCCGGCGGATGCCCCGCGCTGGCCCGTCTCGGAAGAAGCGCTGAACGGGCAATCGTCGACCGGCTCGGCGAGCGCGCCCGCGAGCGACGCAGGGGATGCCGCTGTCGCAGCGGTGATCCCGCTCGATCGCTTTCGCGGCGACGAGCTGTACGCAGCCGGTCAGCAGGGGCGACAGAGCGGTCGGCGTCTGGTCAAGCTGAGTGCCGGATGGCTGATCGAGCACGCAGGAGTGCACCGCAGCTTCGCGCTGCCAGGGTCACAGGCGGGCATCAGCTCTCGGCATACGCTGGCGATCACTAATCGCGGTGGCGCGACCGCCCGCCAAGTCGTCGAACTCGCCACGTTCGTGCAGACGCGGGTGGCCAACGAATTCGGCATCGCGCTGCAGCCCGAGCCGATTCTGCTGGGATTCGGCGAGAACTGAGCCGGCCTCAGCGGCGGCGGAAGATCCGTGCGGCCAGCAGCACGCCCAATGCCGAGCTGCCGACGATCGCTGCGGTCTTGCCGAAGCGCTTCAGCTTGCGCGAGTATTCTGACGGATTCGCACGAGCGGTGAGCTCGGTGATGTCGGCCGAGAGCAGACGCTGGGTGTGCTCGATCTTCGCCTGAATGCGCTCGACCTCTGAGAGGCCCTGGCCGAGGTCGGTGTTGCTCATCGCTCGCTCCTGTTCGGGGTGATGGTGCTGACGATGCCGCGCACCGACTCGACGGTCTTCGGTGCGCCTTTGACCTTCTTGAACCGCTTGACGCCGACGAGCACGGCGAGTCCTGCGACGATCAGCCAGAACACCCCGAGGATCAGTCCCGACCAGCCGTTGCCGACCAGCAGCCCGAGCCCCCACCAGGCGCCGAGCGACAGAAAGAGCAGAGCGAAGACGACGATGGCGCCTGCACCGATGAACAGCGCGCCGCCGATGCCGGCGTTGCGGCCTGAGTCGCGGAGTTCGGCCTTCGCCAGTTCGATCTCCTGGTGAACGAGATCCTGCACGCCGGTCGAGATGTCTCCCAACAGAGTGCTGATCGGGCGTCTCTCAGTCATGATCGTGTCGCCTTCCTTGAGTCCGGCCCTCAGTCTACGCTGAAGAATCGCTGCAGACGGTGCACGCCTTCGAGCAGTGACTCGTCGTCGAGCGCGTATGAGAGACGCAGGTAACCGCTGCGCCCGAAGGCCTCGCCCGGCACGACCGCGACGTCGGTCTGGTCGAGCAGCAGATCGGCCAGCTCGAGCGTCGTGGTGGGCGTCACGCCATGCCATTCGCGGCCGAGCACCCCGGTCACATCTGGGTAGGCGTAGAACGCACCCTCGGGCACCGGAACGACGAATCCGTCGATCTTCGACAGCTCGTCGACGATGAGGCGACGGCGGCGGTCGAACGCCGCGCGCATCTCGGCCACAGCATCCTGCGGGCCGGTCAGGGCCTCGACGGCCGCGCGCTGCGACACGTTCGACACGTTCGATGTGAGGTGCGACTGCAGGTTCGAGACGGCCTTGGCCACCCGCTGCGGGCCGACAAGCCAGCCGACTCGCCAGCCGGTCATCGCGTAGGTCTTGGCGACGCCGTTGACCAGCACGGTGTTGTCGGCGGCCTCGGGGATGACCGAGGCGATGCTGGTCGCGGTCACTCCGTCATAGGTCAGGTTCTGATAGATCTCGTCGGCGAGAATCCAGATGTCGTGCTCGACCGCCCAGCGTGCGATCGCCTCGGTCTGCTCTCGCGTGTACACCGCGCCCGTGGGGTTCGAGGGCGAGACGAAGAGCACGAGTCGGGTGCGCTCAGTGCGGGCCGCTTCGAGCTGATCGACCGTCACGCGATAGCCCTGGTCTGCGCCAGCGAAGACCTCGACCGGGGTGCCGCCGGCGAGGCGGATCGCCTCGGGGTAGGTCGTCCAGTAGGGCGCGGGAAGGATGACTTCGTCACCCTCGCCGACGAGCGCCGCGAACGCCTCATAGACGGCCTGCTTGCCGCCGTTCGTGATGACCACCTGCGAGGGGTCAACCGTCAGGCCGCTGTCGCGCTGCGTCTTCGCCACGACTGCTTTGCGCAGGTCGGGCAGACCGGCCGCGGGCGTGTAGCGAAAGTTGCCGGGGTCGTCGAGCGCGTGACGTGCGGCGTCGACGATGTTGGCCGGCGTCGAGAAGTCCGGCTCGCCGGCTCCGTAGCTGATCACCGGTCGGCCGGATGCCTTCAGGGCCTTCGCCTTCGCGTCGACCTTCAGAGTGGCTGATTCGTTGATGGCCAGGATGCGTGGGGAGAGAGGAAGTTCAGTGCTCACGGCCTCCAGTCTACGAGCAGGTGGTCGGTCGCGGCCACAGTCGACGCGCGCAGAATGCACTGAGTTGCAGAATGCACTTGAGTTTCTGTGCGCACCGTCGTCGGGTGCCCGCGATTGCATACCTGGTGAGAGGGCGCGTCCATGAGAGAATGTCCCAACCTCGTGGCGGCGTCGCTCCTGGCCTCGCTGAACAGCGCGAGGCGGAACAGGACAAAGAGGACTCTGAGCAGGTGAGGGTCAACAGCGTTCAGCCGAACGCTGACAGCCAAGAGGAGCAGCCATGAGAAACCGATTCATCCAGACCGGCGCCGCCGCCGCTGTGGCGCTCGCAGCCGTGCTCTCGCTGAGCGCCTGCAGCACAGCGCAGTCGAAGGACGACGCCTGCACGCAGCTGCGCAACATCGACGGCAGCGACATTCAGACGCCGAGCGCGTCAGAAGTGCGCTCCGGTGCGGCCAAAGATGCGCTCTCCGATGTGGCGAGCACGCTGGAGAACGCTGCCTCCGGCATCAGCAACGAAGAGGTCAAACCGTTGGTCGACGACGCTGCGACTTCGGCCCGCGGTGTCTCGGACTACTATTCCGAGAACTTCGCGAACGGCATCGACACCAGTGTCACTGACGTCGAGGCAGCGAAACAGCTGCAGACCAAGGCGACTGAGTTCAGCGACAAGACGAAAGACTTCACCGACAAGCTCAAGACTCTTCGCGACACCTGCGGACTCTGAGCAGCGCAACGGGTGAGCGGGCTGCGGCACAGTCGATCGGAAGTGCGGCCCACCCCACGGCAGGGGTCGGAGCAGCCGTATGGACATGATGCGCGCAGCCCGCTACACTGGCAGACGGTATTGACAGATACCAAGCTGAACTGTGCCTTCGACGTCAGCGCACCGCGTGTCGGTGAAGATCGAGGGCCTCACGTGTGAACCACGTGAAGGGCGGTGGCTCAATTGGTAGAGCAGCGGTCTCCAAAACCGCAGGTTGCAGGTTCGAGTCCTGTCCGCCCTGCACATCTCGTGTGAACGGGGTGCTGTGCACACCGGCACGGTTGATGAGAGGGATGGAACCACATGGCTGCAGCGTCGAGCGACGAGCTGAACGCGCACCTGGTCGAGAACGCAGAGACTGACCGGGCCAAGGCTCGGGGCATCTTCGGGCGTCTCTTCCTGTTCTTTCGTCAGGTCTTCGGCGAGCTGAGAAAAGTCACCACACCGACTCGCAAAGAGCTCACCAACCAGACGCTGGTCGTGCTCGTGTTCGTGCTGATCATGATGGCCATCATCACTCTGCTGGACTTCGTCTTCGGCATGGGCGTGGGCTTCCTGTTCGAACGCAGCGCCTGAGCGCCTGTCGTCTGACAGCACCGGCACATCCATAGCAGCAAATCGAGGAAGACGAACGTGGCAGAAGAAGAGACTGAACAGGCCGTGACCGAGACTCCGCAGGTCGACGAGGCGACAGCCGAGACCGCGGCGACGGCTGACGCTGCTGAGGCGACTTCTGCCGATGAGACCGCGGCTGTCGAACCGGCCGAAGCGGATGCCGACGAGGCCGCCGAAGTCAGCGACGAGGAACGCGTCCTGGCTGACTTCCGTCGTGAGCTGCGGCGTGCCGCAGGCGACTGGTACGTCATTCACTCGTACGCCGGCTATGAGAAGAGCGTCAAGAACTCGATTCTGAAGCGCCGTGAGTCGCAGGCCGGTGGCGACGACGTGCTCGAGGTGCAGGTGCCGATCGAGACCGTGCGCGAGGTTCGCAACGGCCAGTACAAGCTCGTCAAGCGCGTGCGCATCCCCGGCTACGTGCTCGTCCGCATGTTCCTCAACGAAGACTCATGGGAGCTGGTGCGCCGCACCCCGGGTGTGACCGGCTTCGTGGGCAATGCACATGACCCGCTGCCGCTGCGCCGCAAAGAGGTCTTCGACATGCTGAAGACCACTGTGGTGCAGGAGGCGCAGGCCGAGGCCGAGAAGGCCGCCGAGACCGAGCAGGGCGCCACGCCCAAGTCGAAGAAGTCGAAGGCACAGCCCGCTCGGGTCATCCCGGTCGACGTCGACTTCGAGATCGGTGAGACCATCACCATTAAAGAAGGCTCGTTCGCGGGCCTGCCCGGCACGATCAGCGAGATCAACACGACCAGCGGCAAGCTCACCGTGCTCGTCTCGCTCTTCGAGCGCGAGACTCCGGTCGAGCTCTCGTTCGACCAGGTCACCAAACAGCTCTGAGGCGGCGCAAACGCGGCGCATCCTGATGCGTCGTCGCCGACTCGTCACAGACTTTCCGTGCAGAACGCGGAGAGAACATAGGTAAGAAGGAAAGAAAATGGCACCGAAGAAGAAAGCGGTGGGTTTCATCAAGCTTCAGATCGAAGCTGGTGCAGCGAACCCCGCACCGCCCATCGGCCCGGCACTGGGCCAGCATGGCGTGAACATCATGGATTTCTGCAAGGCCTACAACGCCGCGACTGAGTCTCAGCGCGGCAATGTGGTCCCGGTCGAGATCACCGTGTACGAAGACCGTTCGTTCACGTTCGAGCTCAAGACCCCGCCTGCAGCGAAGCTGATCCTCAAGGCAGCAGGTGTGCCCAAGGGCTCCGGCGTGCCGCACACCGACAAGGTGGGCTCGATCACGCACGAGCAGGCCAAAGAGATCGCTCAGACCAAGTTCGACGACCTCAACGCGAACGACATCGAGAACGCGGCGAAGATCATCGAGGGCACGGCGCGCTCGATGGGCATCACCATCAAGAAGTAGTTCTCACCGCCGTCGGCCCTCGACGGCGCACCAGACAGGAGTGGGAGGGTCACGCCGACCCGATGAACCACGACTGCACCAAACACTGCAACGGGGAGCCATCCCCGAGACATACAGGAGAAGCAGATGACCAGGCGTTCAAAAGCCTATGTGGCCGCGGCCGAGAAGATCGAGCCCGGCAAGTTCTACACTCCGGCGGAGGCTGTCGCCCTCGCCCGTGAGACCGGATCGGCCAAGACCGATTCAACCGTCGAGGTGGCGCTGAAGCTCAGCGTCGATCCTCGCAAAGCCGACCAGCTGGTGCGTGGCACCGTCAGCCTGCCGAACGGCACTGGTAAGACCGCCCGCGTGATCGTGTTCGCCAACGGCGACGCGGCCGACGCAGCTGCGGCCGCCGGCGCCGACGAGGTCGGCAGCGACGAGCTCATCGCCAAGGTGCAGGGAGGCTGGACCGACTTCGACGCGGCCGTCGCGACCCCTGACCTGATGGGCAAGGTCGGTCGCCTCGGTAAGGTGCTCGGCCCTCGCGGTCTGATGCCGAACCCCAAGACCGGTACGGTCACCACCGACCCGGCGAAGGCCGTCACCGACATCAAGGGCGGCAAGATCGAGTTCCGCACCGACAAGCACGCCAACGTGCACTTCATCGTCGGCAAGGCATCGTTCACCCCCGAGGCGCTGACGCAGAACATCCAGGCTGCGCTCGACGAGATCATCCGTCTGAAGCCTTCGGCTGCCAAGGGCCGCTATGTGACCAAGGGTGTCGTCTCGACGACCTTCGGCCCGGGCATCCCGCTCGACGTCAACGCACTGGTCGTTCCGGCCAAGTAGTCGCACCGGTCGTCCTGACCGTGCGCATTCGAGAAAGCCCCGCACCCTCACTGAGCGTGCGGGGCTTTCTCGGCGATGTGCGCCGGACGTGTCCTGGCGTCGTGGGCCCACATCTCGTCAGCCACTCGTGTGCTCGGACGCATCGAGACTCTCTGCACGGTGCGAGTGGGCAGAGATCGTCGACTTCGCCATACTTGAGATGGGGGGACATCATCATTGAGCCCTTCCCAATCGCATGGAACGCTCCAGAGGGCGTTCTGCAGTTTGAACCAGAGCATGATCCATAGGAGGATCCAGTCATGAGTGACACCACCACACTTCCCACACCGAAGCTCGGCAATCAGCTCGGTGCGGAGTTTCTCGGCACGTTCCTGCTCGTCTTCGGCGGCACGGGCGCAGCCGTGCTGGCCGCGACGGTCGACCACGGCATCGGCTATCTCGGCGTGGCTCTGGCGTTCGGCCTGACCGTGGTGGTCGGCGCCTATGCCTTCGGCCCGGTCTCCGGCGGTCACTTCAACCCGGCGGTCACCATCGGTCTCGCCGCAGCCGGCCGATTCTCCTGGAAGCACGTGCTGCCCTACGTCGCCGCCCAGATCGTCGGGGGCATCGTCGGCTCGGCGGTGCTGCTCGTGATCGCTTCGGGCCGCGCTGGCTTCAGCCTGAGCGACGGCTTCGCCACCAACGGGTACGGAGCGCATTCGCCTGAGGGGTACGGCATGCTGCCGGCGTTCGTGATCGAGTTCGTGCTCACCGCGATCTTCCTCTACGTGATCATCGGCGTGACCGGAAAGCGCGCAGCGGCAGGATTCGCACCGTTGGCCATCGGCTTGACGCTCGCCCTCATCCACCTGATCTCGATCCCGGTGACCAACACCTCGGTCAACCCCGCGCGTTCGATCGCTCCGGCGATCTTCGTGGGCGGTGACGCACTGGTGCAGCTCTGGCTGTTCATCCTGGCGCCTGTTCTCGGTGCGATCTTCGCCGGTGTGACCTACGCGCTGGTCACCGGCGAGCGCAAGTAGCGGTCAGACGAAGGCGGGCTCTGGCACGGCGTCGAGCCGGGCCAGGGTCTCGTCAGCGAGCTGCACGAGCTTCGCGATCTGCTGATCGTCTCGGTCGATCCAGCGGGTGATCGGGTCGCCCAAAGGGCGGAAGTTCTCGTGCTGCTCCCAGACCAGCAGCGTGCGCTGGGCGCCCATCACGTACTGCTGCCACCAGATCTGGCGCAGGTAGGTGCGGGGCAGCTTCTCGATCGGCTTCGTGCTGGTCTTGATCTCGGCCAGCAGCAGGTCGCTGCATCCGTTGCATTCGTTGATGCCGTCCGGCGTCGCCAGATGGCGGGCGTTGCCGTCCGAGCGAAAGAGCACCGTGCTGGTGTGCAGCCCGAAGTTCTGTCGCATCCACTCGGCGATTACCGGCTCGCGTTCGCGACCGTAGTCGGTGTAGGCGTTCCCCGAGAATCCGTGCGGGTCGCACTTCGACCGCACCACGCCCTCCACCGATCGCGGGGTCGCGAGGTGCGCTGCGTCGGTCGCGGTGATGCCGAAGCTGCGGGCCTTGAGCCAGCTGATGCGATCGTGGCTGTCGGCGAGCACGCGGGAGCGCAGAAAGTCGGGAACGTGAGTCACGCCCTCCAGCCTAGCCACCGCTCTCGCAGACTGACGCAGAATCGGCGTACTGGCACAGACCGGCGTACTGGCACAGACCGATCAGCCCAGGCCGCGCAGGCTGAACACGGTGTACCACGAGGTGCCGGGCGTAGCCGGCGCCTCCTGTACGCCGTGGGCTCGGCAGAGCACCATCGCTGCGGCAGAGATGGCCTGCGCCTCTCTGTGACTGCAGGGCAGCGGCTGGTGCAGAAGCCGGGTCCAGTCGTCACAATGCGTCTGCCGGGCGATCTGCTCGCTGACTCGGGTGGCCGCACAGGAGAACCCGAGGGTCGAGCCCCAGCAGAAGACGCCTTGTGCAGCGCGATACAGCCCGACGACCTGCGCGGGCGCCCGGAACCTTCGAGCGTCGTCGAACCACCAGGTCAGCTGCCCGGTGGCGATGTCGAACTCGACGTGACGCTCACCCCCGATGCCCCATCGCATCAGGTGCGCACGCGATGCACGGTCGAGATGTCTGAGCCCGATCTGCGCCAGCCGATTCAACGACAACGAGTTCGCCTCGGGCGCGGGGCAGCCTCGCTCATGGGCGCTCAGCGGCAGATGGCAGCGTGGACAATAGGCATTGATCATCAGCGTTTCCCCCCCCCTGAGCCGCGTCCGCGGCTCAACTGACCGCCAAAGTGAGAGGCCAGGACGGGTCGGCTCCTCTGACGACCGCGTCAGTCCCATTCCACCGGAGTTCGTGCAGACTGCAACTGGAATCAGGCAACTGTGGACAACTCCCCTTGTTCTCAAGGGATAGGGGTATGCGCTCTCGCGTAGGTACGCACGTGCGTGCGGTGGAGTGCTCTCAGCGATACGAGGATCCAGCGTCCGGGTGGAAACGCCGGTCGAAGACCCGCTTGTGTCGACTCCTGAGAACCGGTAAGCTGATCGACGGCCAAAGACCGCCGGTTCCTGTCTTGCGACAGGCGAAGGTCACGAGAGTGACGACCCGCGTAGGTGAACGAACAACATGCACGACCGTGTCGAACGCGTCGTGCGTCGAGCTCCGACATCTACGTCGGAGCTTTTTTCATTCTTGTGGGCATCGGGCCGCCGGCATGACATCACGAGGAGTGCAATGGCGAACAAGGAAGCTGCAGTCGCCGAGCTGACGGAGGAATTCCGTAGCTCAAGCGCAGTGCTGCTGACCGAGTATCGCGGCCTCACGGTTGCAGATCTGAAGAAGATCCGCGATTCAATCCGTGAGAATGCCACGTTCTCTGTGGTGAAGAACACGCTCGCGAAGATCGCCGCGAAGGAGGCGGGCATCGACGCATTCGACGATGCTCTCGCCGGCCCGAGCGCGCTGGTGTTCGTGCACGGCGACGTGGTCCCTGTGGCCAAGGCGCTGCGTGACTTCAGCAAAGAGAATCCTCTTCTGGTGCTCAAGAACGGCTACTTCGATGGCGCCGCTCTGACTCCCGAAGACGTGCAGAAGCTTGCCGATCTCGAGACCCGCGAAGTGCTGCTGGCAAAGCTTGCCGGCGCGTTCAAGGCCTCGCTGTTCGGTGCCGCATACCTGTTCAACGCACCGCTGTCGCAGGCCGCTCGCGCGGTCGACGCGCTGCGTCAGAAGAAAGAAGAGGCCGAGGCGTAAGACCTCTTCGGTCTTCACCACGGTTTCATCCGCAAACCACACATCAGACATCTGAGATAAAGGAACCATCATGGCAAAGCTGTCAACTGAAGAGCTCATCGCGGCCTTCAAGGAGCTCACCCTCATCGAGCTCAACGATTTCGTCAAGGCATTCGAGGAGACCTTCGAGGTCACCGCTGCCGCTCCCGTCGCCGTGGCTGCTGCCCCGGCTGCCGGCGGCGACGCCGAGGCTGCTGAAGAGAAGACTGAGTTCGACGTCGTTCTCGAGGCTGCTGGCGACAAGAAGATCCAGGTCATCAAGGCTGTTCGCGCCCTGACCAGCCTGGGCCTGGGCGAGGCCAAGGCTCTCGTCGACGGCGCTCCTGCGACCGTTCTCGAGGCTGCCAACAAGGAGACCGCCGAGAAGGCCAAGGCCGACATCGAGGCTGCAGGCGGCAAGGTCACCCTCAAGTGAGTCGATCGCTCGACTGAGTGAGCGGCCGTCTTCGGTCGCCTGCACGCAGCGAGCGTCGGTGACGAGCCGGGTCTGATCCCGATCTGAGCCGAACCCCTGAAAGACCGCCCGGACCTGTCATTCGTGACAGTGCTCCGGGCGGTCTTCTCTGTCTACTGGCAGAGGCGTCTGCGGTGCAGAGTTCGCCGGCGACGACAGATGCCCGCCCGGCCTAGACTGGCAGGGCATGATCTTCCGAGCACAGGAGCGCAGATGGCACAGCACGCTGAGGGATTCTTCGACAATCGCGAACGATTCCGAGACGCCGACATGGCGACGCGCGCTGTGCACGTGGGGCTCGACCCCGACAAAGAGACCGGGTCGGTCGTGCCGCCCATCTACCAGACGTCGACGTATGTGCAGGACGGCATCGGGCACGGACGCCATGGCTATGAGTACGGCCGCATGAGCAACCCGACTCGCGACGCCCTGCAGGTGAGCCTCGCCTCGCTCGAGAACGGAGCAGCGGCGTTGAGCTTCAGCTCTGGTCTGGCTGCCGAAGACGCCCTGCTGCGCACACTGCTGAAGCCCGGAGACACCGTGGTCAGTGGCAACGACGTCTACGGCGGCACGCATCGTCTGATCGCGAAGATCTGGGGCGAATGGGGTGTGCACTCAGTCGAGACCGATCTCTCTGACGTCGACCTCGCCCGCGGCGTGATCGAAGAGGCCCAGCCGCGCGTGGTCTGGATCGAGACACCGACGAACCCCATGATGCAGATCAGCGACGTCGCCGCACTCGCCGAGATCGCCCATCAGTCGGGCGCTCTGGTGGTCGTCGACAACACCTTCGCATCGCCCGTGCTGCAGCAGCCCATCAGCCTGGGCGCCGACTTCGTCGTGCACTCCACGACGAAGTACCTGGGCGGGCACTCCGACGTGGTCGGAGGTGCGGTGGTTCTCGCCACAGACGAGTACGAAGACCGGCTCTGGTTCAGCCAGTACGCTCTGGGCGCGATCTCGTCGCCCTTCGACTGCTGGCTCACACTGCGCGGCATCAAGACGCTCGGCGTGCGTGTGCAGCGTCACTCCGAGAACGCGCAGCAGCTCGCAGAATGGCTCTCATCGCATCCCAAGATCGAGCAGGCCTTCTATCCGGGGCTGCCCGGCCACCCCGGCCACGACGTCGCGGCGAAGCAGATGCACGGGGGCTTCGGCGGCATGGTCTCGGTGGCCGTCGCCGGCGGCGAGCAGGCCGCCCGCACATTCGCCGAGAGCACGAAGCTGTTCGTGCTCGGCGAGAGTCTCGGCGGTGTCGAGTCGCTGATCAACTATCCGTCAGAGATGACCCATGCGTCGGTCAAGGGCACGCCCCTCGCGGTGCCGCTGAACGTCGTGCGCCTCTCGGTCGGCATCGAGGGCGTCGACGACCTGCAGGCCGATCTCTCCCAGGCGCTCGACCAGATCTGATCGGCTCGAGCCCGGTCTCGACCGCCGTCTCTACCGCCGCCGCACATCAGGCAGCGCAGACAGTGCGATGGCGCCGAACGTGAGCACGGCGCCGCCGATCGCTGCGAACGAGACACCGGCCGTCGACGTCGGCCAGACCCAGTCGAGCAGCAGCGAGCCGAGCAGCTGCCCGCCGATCGCGGCGATGGTGAAGCGCAGCACGCCGATGCGTGGCACCATATGCGCACCGGTGAAGATGAAGACGATGCCCATGGCACCGCCGAGATACATCCACCACACCCCCGGCAGCTGCGGCACGATTGCCAGCCCGCGCGAGGTGCGTTCGATCAGCGTGACGACGAGCAGGGCGACGCTGCCGGCCACGAAGTTCATGTAGGTCGCGCTGAAAGGTGCTCTGGTGATCGTGGCGATGCGCCCGTTCATGGCCTGCTGAAACCCGCTGAGAATGCCGGCGCTCAGCGGCAGCAGCGCGGTGAGCAGCATCGTGCCGACGGCGAGCCCGGCGGGAATGCTGCCCGACACCGACCACACCACCGCCACGATGGTGACGGCGGCAGAGATGACTCGCATGGGCGTCAGGGGCTGCCTCCGGTCGGACAGAAAGCCGAATCGGTCGACGAGCAGCCCGCTCACGGTCTGCCCCGCGATCAGAGAGATCATGAACAGCGCCACGCCGAACACCCCCACGCTGATGCTCTGCGCGATCACCAGCCACGCACCCAGCGCGCCGGCCACGATGAGCCACGGCTGCATCCGTCGACTGCGGATCGCCGCCCACAGCGCACTGAGCGCACGCCGGTTGCCGGGCAGCACCAGCAGCACCGTCAGCAGCACGAATCCCGACCCGAAGCTCACGAACGCCGCGAAGACGGGGTCGCTGATCTCGCTGGCCAGGGCGCCGTTCATGCGGGACTGCACCGGCATGGTCAGGCCTGCGGCAACGGTGATCAGGGCGTCGAGAACCAGCCGTGCTCGCGATGGTGCGGCGGGCGGCGTGGTCGATGGCGTGCCGGGGGATGCCATGGGAGCTCCTGTTCACTGCGTCGGGGCGCCGTGAAGAACGCTCGCAGTCTCGTGCCCGGTGGCACATGGCCGCGGGGACGTTCATACGGTCGTGGTCAGCGCGCGACGTGCACCCTGGTGAAGAGCACGAGCCCGACCAGCAGCACTGCCGCGATGCCCAAGATACCCCAGATCTGCGCACCGAGCAGTGCGACGGTCACACTGAACGCGGCCGGTGCCAGAAAGCTCACCGCGCGGCCGGTGGTGGCGTAGAGCCCGAAGATCTCGCCGTGACGCCCGGCCGGGGTGATCGAGGTGAGGAACGAGCGCGACGCCGACTGCACCGGCCCCACGAACACGCACATCAGCATGCCGAAGATCCAGAAGAAGGTCTTGCCGCCGCCCGAGGTCAGCAGTGTGAGCAGCGCCGCGGCGATCATGCCGATCAGCGAGACTGTGATCAGCACGCGGGGGCCGACGCGGTCTTCGACCATTCCCAGCAGCATCGTGGCGATGCCAGAGACCACATTCGCGGCGATCGCGAAGACGATGACCTCACTGCTCGAGAAGCCGAAGGTGCCGGCCGCGAGCACGCCGCCGAAGGTGAAGACCCCGGCGAGGCCGTCGCGGTAGACGGCGCTTGCGATGAGAAAGACGAGAGTGCTGCGCGCGCTGCGCCAGAGTCGTGCGATGGTGCGGCCGAGCTCGCGGTAGACGCCGAAGAACGAGGTGTGCGTGCCGGATGCGCGGGCCGGCTCGGGCAGCCCGTCTCTCTGCAGCAGCGTGGGCAGGGCGAAGACAGCGAACCACAGCGCGGCGAGCAGCGCGACGGCGCGGTAGCGGGTGCCGTTCTCGTCGCCGACGCCGAACCAGCCGACCTCCGGGTTGATGAAACCGACCAGCACGATGGCGAGCAGCACGATGCCGCCGATGTAGCCCATGCCCCAGCCGATGCCCGACACCCGGCCCACGTCTTTGGGCGACGAGACGCCGGGCAGCAGCGCGTTGTACTCGGCACTGGCCAGCTCGAAGAAGATGTTGCCGACGGCGATCAGCGCGATGCCGAAGAACAGCCAGTCGGGGTCGGGCTGCACGAACCACATCGCGATCATGCAGATCACGGTGCCGAAGGTCGTGATGCCGAGGTTGCGGCGGCGATTGCCCGACTCGTCGGAGCGGTGCCCGAGCACCGGCGCGAGCAGGGCGACGACCAGCCCGGCCAGAGACAGTCCCAGACCGAGCCAGGAGGAGTGCTGCGCCAGAATGGCCTCGACCTGGTCGATGGCGGGGCTCGACGTGAGACCGGCGGCTTTGTCAGCGTTGCGCTGGTCGACGAGCGTGTGGTCGCCGATGAAGGCGGTGCTGGTCAGCCAGACGGTGTACACGAAGGTCGTGGTCACCGCGTTGAACGCTGCGGAGCCCCAATCCCACGATGCCCAGCGCAGGATGCGACCTCGTGTCGGCGGGATCGTTGCGGTTGCGGTTGCGGCCGCGTTGCCGTCGGCGCGGTGCAGATCGTTCGACATCACTGCAGACTAATGGCCCGAGGTGAACGAGAGATGACCATAGTGACCGTGTCACCCGGATCGAGTGAGAGTTCGGCATGCCAGCCCGAGACGGCGATCGTCGTCGTGCGTCGCTCACGGGCGTCGCTGGCGACGATCAGGACGAGCGAGTCGTCGGGGTTCTGAAAGGCGGCGTTGAGCGTGTACCCGGTCTCGTGCCCGGTGGAGGTGAGGCATCGCGCCCCGGGCCGTACGGCACTGAGGTGGGCGAGGCTGTAGTAGCCCACGTTGCGCTGGACGGTCGTCTCTCTGTTGCCTGCCGGGTTCGTCTGCCGGGAGGCGATCACATCGACCACACCCTCCATCTGCGAGCCGTGGCGTTGGCCGGGAACCGCGCCCGGCCCGAGGAACGGGCCGCCGTGGCCGTCCAGAGCAAGGTTCCAGTAAGTGATCGACTCCGCCCAGTTGCGCGTCGCTCCGAGGGCGATCATCCGCATGTGCCAGCGCAGGTCGTGCGCGATCGGCTGGGCGAGCAGCGTCTTCGGATCGCGAAACGAGGTGATCTCGGTCAGATGGGTGCTGCGCTTGGGGAAGGCGCGGTGCACGACGCTCTGAGCATCGGGTTCGCCTTTGTACCCGTGCCAGGCCGTGCCGTCGAGAAAGCGGCCGGCCGCCGGATCGCCGAGCAGTCGCAGCACCTTGGGTGCGGCATCCCAGTTGTGGTCGTGGGCGAGCAGCCGTGTGCGCACCGACGAGGCGGCCAGAGCCGGCCCGAGGTGGTCGGCGATGAGCCGAATCTGATCGTGCACGCTCATCACCATGCCGGGATACCCCGGTGCAAGGCCGGGCTCGTTCTGCAGGGTCAGCAGGTCGACGGGATGCCCCAGCTTGGCCATGCGCTCGCAGTAGCGCACGAGGTAGTTCGCATAGTCGCCGAAGTGGCGGCGATCAAGCCGGCTGCGCCGCCCGAGCCAGGTGAGCCACGGGCGTGCGGTGCGTCTGGCGAGTCCCGGACCCAACCGACCGAACATGGTGGGTCGAGTCTTCATCCACGGTGGTGCCGACCAGGGCGATGCGATCAGGCGCAGGTCGGGCTGGATGCTGCGGATCTCGTCGAGCAGCGGCACGATGCGTCGTTCGTCGTGTCGCAGCGTGAACGCACCGGGCCGAGGCTCGTAGTTGTAGAGGCTGCTCGAGAAGTCGCTCGAACCGATCGTGAGACGCAGTGTGGTGAGCCCCAGCGAGCTGAGCCCCCGTGTGGTGGCATCCCGTGTGGTGGCATCCCGTGTGGCGAACAGCTCGCGCAGCAGCGCGCTGCGGTTCGGCGCAGGCATCGTCGAGAGCACCTCGGCCGAAGCGTCGGTCAGCGCCGCGCCGAATCCGAGGATGCGCTGGCGGGGCGAGTCGGCGTCGATGACGATCGCGTGGTCGGGAGCGAACGCGCCGCGCTGCCAGCGCAGGTCGGCGGCGATGCCGGCGGTGGCATCCGCATACAGGCGTGTGCCGTCGCCGGAGGACACTCGCGCCGCGAGCAGCTCGGGCGGCTGGTCTGGGAGCATGAGTCTCAGCGTAGTCTGGCAGAGTGCTGAACATCGATCTTCATCCCGATCTCACGTTGGTCGTCTCGGAGGTGCGTGACGGCACCATGAAAGCCGCAGCTCCCGGTGCGAACGGCGACGACGCCCAGACATGGGCTGAGGCACGGCGAAACCGACGTGCACTGCTGCGTCAGGCCGGTCTCGACCCCGAGCGTGCGGCCTACGTGCGCATCTCCTACGATCGATCCGACTTCTGCGAGTATCGCGAGGTCGACGAGGCGACTGCCGACGGCGCAGGCGACGAACGAGACGCGACCCACCACGAGACGATCAGCGCTCGGTTCGCGGATGACGCGCCCACCGCCTGCGACGCGCTCGCCACCGGGCTGCCGGGCACACCGCTGCTGCTGCCGGTCGCCGATTGTATGCCGGTCGTGGCATATGATCCTGAGCATAAGGTGGTCGCGCTGACGCATCTCGGTCGTCACAGCGTCGAGCAGCTGGGCGGGCAGCGCACGGTCGAGTGGATGCAGCGGCGGTTCCGCAGCGACCCTGCTCAGCTGGTCGTGTGGCTGGGGCCGTCGCCGAACAGTCAGAGCTACCCGCTGCATGCGCTGGGTGATCGGTCGTTCGCCGAAGTGGTGCCGCAGCAGCTGCGCGATGCCGGGGTGAAGCGGCGCCATATCGTCGCGAGCGGCATCGACACGGTGAGCGATGCGCGGTTCTTCTCGCACAGCGAGTTTCTGGCCGGGCGGCAGCCGGTGGACGGACGCTATGCGGTGGCCGTCGCGCTGCACGGCAGGTCGGCGTCCGGGAACATCGAGGCCGGGCAGGCCGGGCAGCTTGGGCGATCCGGGCAGGCTGCGGACGGTGCGTCAGAGGTCTCTCAGCCGCCGGCTGTCGAGCCGCACCGGGTCACGACCGTCGTCGCCGACGGGCTTGTCGAGGAGGGCGTGATCAGGGCGGGGGAGTGCACGGCGCTCAGCGGTCTCTCGGCCGACCCGGCGCATCCCGGGCTGCTCTATGCGGTGAACGACGACTCGGTCGGACTCACCCGTGTGTTCACGCTCGACGCGACCAAGACGCCGGTCGAGGCCGTCGCGGCGCTGACCGTGACGCAGGCTGACGGGTCGCCGGCGCATCTCGACGTCGAGGGCGTCTTTGCACGGCCGCAGGGCGGGTTCTGGCTCGCCGACGAAGGCGCGACCGGGCCGGGCAACGCCGTGCACAGAGTCGATGCCGAGGGGCGCATCCGTGCGACGGTGCGTCTGCCCGAGGCGGTCTCGCGTCACATGGGCAAATGGGGGTTCGAGGGGGTCACGGCGTTCACCGACCCGCGCGGTCAGGAGTGGCTGTTCGTCGTGATTCAGCGGCCGCTCTGGAAAGACCCGGCGGCGAAGCCTCGTGAGGTGGGCGTCGACGGCCCCGACGTTATCCGCATCGGCTGCCTTCGTGTGGATGCTGTGCTGGGCGGCACAGGCGGCGCGGGTGATGACGGTGGCGGCGTGGGCGATGACGGTGGCGTGAGCGATGAGAGCGGCTCGTCCGACGCCGCATGGAGCTGGCACGGCTACGGCCTCGACCCAGCGTCGGATCGCAAGAACGACTGGGTCGGAGTCTCTGAGATCTCGGTTGCCATGGTCACCGGTGAGGGTGGGTTCGCCGACGACCCCGGCTGTCGTGTCACGCTGGTGCTCGCCGAACGCGACAAGCAAGAAGGCGACCGTGCGCGCACGAAACGCATCTATGCGGTCGATCTGGAGCATCCGGGGCAGGTGACGACCGACAGCGCCGGCAGCCTGGTGCCGATCACCGTGCCGGTGACGAAGCGGCTCGTGGCCGATCTGCTGCCGTGGCTGCGCGAACCGGGCGGACAGGTGCAGGAGAAGCTCGAGGGCGTCACGGTCGATGCTCGCGGGCGGCTCTTCGCACTGACCGACAACGCAGGCGACAGCCATGCGCCCTGCGCGACGGTGTTCGTCGATCTGGGTGTGCGCGACTTTGGCTGACCGCGACTTTGGCGTGTAGGGCAGGGCTCGGTAAGGCCGGTGCCGCAATGTCGGTGGGTGCTGTCAGACTCTGACCATGCACACGAGAAGCCAGATTCCCAGCGCAGCGGCACTTGCCGGTCTGGTTGAGTCGGCGTGCTCGGGGCAGCGCGACCTTTTCGCCGCCGAAGGCAGGCAGGCCGCCGAGCTCGTCGCCGTGCACGCTGCGTCAGTCGATGCGGCGCGGCAGCATCGGGTCGACCCTGGTGTCTACCTGCGCGGAGTCTACGCAGACATCGGCACGCGCCTGGGCTGGTCTGAGCGCACGGTATCGCGGCTCATGAATCTGGCTGAGAGCCTGCAGCGTCAGCTGCCCGACACCCTCGACGCATGGCAGCGAGGCGATCTCGGGCGTCAGCACGTCGAGGTGTTCAATGCCGAGCTCGGCGGCCTCGACGAAGACCGGCGCCGTGAGATCGAGCAGGTGCTGTTGCAGCGCATGGTCGATCGGCCGATGCCTCCGGCGCGACTGCGCGAGCTGGCTCGACGCCTGGCCGAGACGTTCGAGCGTGAGACCATGGCCGAGCGTCATCGTGCCGCCCAAGCAGAGCGCTTCGTGACGATCGAGCCCGACCGCGACGGCATGGCCTGGCTGAGCGTGCGTCTGCCTGCGGTAGATGCCGTGGCCGCCTACCAGCGCACTCGCGCGATCGCCCGTGGTCTGCATGCGGCGGCCAAGACGATGCCGCAGGGCGATCAGACGCAGGCCGCGCCCACGGTCGACCGGCGCACATTCTCGCAGTTGCACGTCGATGTGGTGCGCGACCTGCTGGTGCATGGCACCTGTAGCGCCCAGGCAGTCGAAGGCGGTTCCGTCGCTCTGGGCACTGCGGGCCGGGATGCCAGCGGTGCAGACCGAGACTCCGATCATTCGGGTCGAGACTCTGCCAGAGCCCACGACCTGCCGAGGCTGGGCGAGGGCGTGCGCGCACAGGTGCAGGTGGTCATTCCGGTTGATCTGCTGATCGACGAGATCGCCGGTCATCCCGTCATCAGCACAGGCGCGACGGCAGAGCTGCGCGGCTACGGTGCGATCGACCCGGTGACCGCACTCGAACTTGCCGCTTCTGCAGATGGCTTGGGCCGCATCCTCACTGACCCGACCACCGGGCACGTGCTCGAAGTCGGGCGCAGTGTCTATCGGCCGCCGGCAGCGCTCGCAAGGTTCGTGCGCGAGCGTGACCAGACCTGCCGATTCCCGGGGTGCGCTGTGCCGGCGCAGAACTGTGAGATCGATCACACGCTCGACTGGCAGTGGGGAGGCCCGACCGACGCGAGCAACCTGGCGTGTCTGTGCCGGCGGCATCATGTGATGAAGCATCATTCCGGCTGGAACGTGATGCACGTCAATGACGATGCCGACCTGCTGTGGACGAGCCCGACCGGCGCAGTCCACCAGACCTTCGCGCCGTGCACCGGGCCCATTCGACACGGTCCGGGCTTCGAGACGCCGCCTCAAGACATCGATGTCGAGAGCCTGGTCGATCTCGACCCGCCCGACCCGCCCGACCCGCCCGACCCGCCCGACCCGCCCGACCCGCCCGACCCGCCCGACCCGCCCGACCCGCCCGACCCGCCTGATGACGGTGATCCGGTGCCGTTTTAGAGCGGGTTCTGGGCGTGTCTCTGAAGTCGGGCTGAACGCGGCTGAGAAGCGAGGCTCCTGAACGGCAGCCAGATGCGCTCCAGTATCAGCGACACCTCAGTCCGCGACGCTCGCAGTGAGACCGCGACGCTTCAGCAGCGGCTCGATAGCGGCATCCGCACCACGGAACTCGACATAGGTCTTCTTCGTATCCTGGCTGCCGCCCCGAGTGAGCAGCTCCCGGCGGTAGTGCTCCCCGGCTGCTCTCGACAGGCCACCGTGTTCGTTGAACCAGTCTTCGGTGTCGGCGTCGAGCACCTCGCTCCAGATGTAGGAGTAGTACCCGGCCGAGTAGCCGCCCGAGAAGATGTGCTGAAAGAAGCTCGTGCGGTAGCGAGGCAGCACGAGGCTCGAAGCCAGTCCCCGCTGCAGCAGCGCCTGCTGCTCGAAACGGGCCACGATCTCGCCTTCTGACGTTGAGTCGACGCCGTCGTCAGCCGCTGCTGCGGGCTCGACCAGTGCATCCGCCTCAGCGGCCGACAGCGAGTGCCATGCCAGGTCGATGACCGAGGCCTGCAGATACTCTGTGGTCTCGTAGCCCTGGTTGAACGTGCTGGCCGCCTTCAGACGGTCGATCAGCTCCTGCGGAATCACCTCGCCGGTGCGCACGTGCTTCGCATAGTGCGGCAGCACCGCAGGATGCAGTGCCCACGTCTCGTTGAACTGGCTCGGCAGCTCGACGAAGTCACGCGGCACGTTGGTGCCCGAGAACTGCGGGTAGCGCACGTCGCTCAGCAGCCCGTGCAGCCCGTGCCCGAACTCGTGGAAGAGCGTGTGCACCTCGTCGAGCGTCAGCAGTGTCGGCTCGCCCGCCGGCGGTTTCACCAGATTCAGCACGTTCACCACGATCGCACGCTCGTCCAGCAGTCGTGACTGGTCGACGAACGAGCTCATCCATGCTCCGCCGCGTTTGGTCGGTCGGGCATAGAGATCGAGCAGGAAGAGGCCGACCGCCTCGCGCTGCGCAGCCTCGCCGGCTTCAGCGACGGGCGTGCGCGAGACCTCGAACACACGAACGTCAGGGTGATAGCCGTGCAGGTCGGGCCGCTCTTCGAGATGCACGCCGTACAGCTGCTCGGCCGCGTAGAACACGCCGTCGCGCAGTACCCGCTCCACCTCGAAGTACTCACTCAGGGCCTCGGCGTCGATGTCGAACTCTCGTTTTCGATGCAGCTCGGTGTAGTACGGCCAGTCCCACGGCTGAAGCGTGAACCCCACGCCTCGCTCGGCAGACGCGGGCTCGGCGGCACCGTTCGCCTCGTCTCTCTCGCCCTCTTCGTCGATCAGCTTCTGCAGCTCACGTGCTTCGTCCCGGGCGTTCGCCATCGCGGCCGGGGCAAGCCGCTGCAGCAGGGTGTCGGCCGCCTCCAGGCTGCCCGCGGTCTCGTCGGCGAGCACGTACTCGGCATGATTCGCATAGCCGAGCAGCTCGGCACGATGCGCCCTGAGCTGAGCGATGCGTACCGCGATCGCCCGCGTGTCGTTGGGGCCGCCATGCGCGCCGCGTTCGAGAGAGGCCCGCAGAATGCGCTCACGCGTCGCACGCACCGTGAGCTTCGACAGCCATGGATGCCCGCTCGGCAGCACGAGGGTCACCATGTGCTTGCCGTGGTAGCCCGCCTCATCGGCGGCGGCGGATGCCGCGGCCAGCTCCGTCGCATTCAGGCCGTCGAGCTCGGCCGGGTCGTCGAACACCACGCCGAGTGCATTGGAATCGTCGAGCAGCCTCGCGCCGAAGCGCGTGCTCAGCGTCGAGAGCTCGGTGTTGATCTCGCGCAGACGCTGTTGCGCCTCTGGCTTCAGCGCCGCACCCGCACGCACGAACCCGAGATGTGTGCGCTCGACCAGCCAGCGCGATTCGGCATCCAACGTCAGCTCGTCGCGCTGATCGTAGACCGCCTGCACCCGCTCGAAGAGACGCGGGTTCAGCGACATCGCATCATAGTGCTCGCTGAGCACACCCGAGATGCGCTCTTCGAGTTCGAGCAGCGCCGGGGTGCCGTCGGTGCTCGTCAGGTTGAAGAACACCGAGAGCACCCGGTCGAGAGCCCGCCCGCTGTGCTCAAGCGCCACGATCGTGTTCTCGAACGTCGCAGGTTCGTCGCTGTCGACGATGTGCACGATCTCGTGGTCGTGCTGCACGAGCGCGTCGGCGATCGCCGGCTCGTAGTCGTCTTCCCCGATCGTGGCGAAGTCGGGCAGTCCATAGGGAAGCCCGGTGTGCAGCAGACGCAGTGAGAGCAGATCAGACGAAGGATGCGATGCGTGCGAAGTCATGCGGCCAGCGTACCGCGCCGGGCGGGTCGAGAAATCCCGCCCGGCGTTCGGCAGCCGTCACCGGGTCTGCATGATCAGCGGGTCTGACGGGTTACCAGGTCTGGTTGCCGTCGCCCTTCGGGCCGCCCTTGTGCCCGTCTCGGCGGTCGCTCTTGTATGCCGGGCGGTAGCTCTTGCCCTTGCCGCCGTGGCCGTTGTCCCGGCTGTCGCGGGCGGCGCGGTCGTCAGCCGTCCAACGACGCTTGGGCCCGCTGTGGCCGTCGCGCCTGAAGTCGCCCTCGCCGCGGTTGTCGCGATGCTCATGCCGGCCGCCGTTGTCGCGGTTGTCGCGTCGGTCGTCACGGTTCCAGTCCCGACGACCGCCGTCATGCCGGTCGTCACGGTTCCAGCCTCCGCGGCCTCCGTCACGTCGGTCGTCTCGATTCCAGCTGCCGCGACCTCCGCGCCGCTCGCCGTCCTGGCGGTCGTCACGTCGGTTGTCGAAACGGTCGCCGTCGCGCCGCTTCCCCTTGTACCCGCCACGGTCATTGCGGTCGTTCCGATCGTTCCGATCGTTCCGGTCGTTGCGCCAGCCTCCGCGTCCTCCGCGGTCATTGCGATCACCGCGACCGTTTCGGTCGCCACGCTCGCTGCGATCGCCACGCTCGCTGCGATCGCCACGGTACCCACCGCGGTTGTCGTGCCCGCCCTGGTAGCCTCCGCGACCGCCCTTGTTGTAGCCACCCTTGTTGTAGCCACCCTGGCGGTCGTCGCGGTTGCGGTGCGGCACGGCCTCAAGATGATCGCGCTCGGGATCGAGCAGCAGCGGTCGATCGCCCTGGGCGACGAGAGCCAGCGCCGCGGCGACGTCGGCCTCGGGCACGTCGTTGTGACGCACATAGTGGTCGATCACATCGCGCAGTTCGCTGATCTCAGATTCACGTTCGAGGGCCTCGGTGATGCCGTCGTCGAAGCGGCTCAGCCGCGACTCGTTGACCTCGTCGACGCTCGGCAGCGACATGCGGTCCATCTTCTGACGAGTGGTGCGCTCGATCTGCTCCTGCAGACGGCGCTCGCGCGGGGTGATGAAGCTGATCGCAGCCCCCGTGCGCCCGGCGCGACCGGTGCGCCCGATGCGGTGCACGTACGACTCCGGGTCGCTCGGGATGTCGTAGTTGATCACGTGTGTGATGCGTTCGACGTCCAGCCCGCGAGCGGCGACGTCGGTGGCGACGAGCACGTCGATCTGGCCGTTCTTGAGCTGCTCGACGGTGCGCTCACGCTGCGCCTGCGGAACGTCGCCGTTGATCGCGGCGGCTGAGAAGCCGCGTGCGCGCAGCCGCTCGCTGACCGTCTCCGTGTCGCCGCGGGTGCGCACGAACACGATCACGCCGTCGCTGCCCTCGACCTCGAGCACACGTGCGAGCACGTCGAGCTTCTGGCGGCCGGCGACCACGAGAAAACGCTGCGACACATTGGTGTTGGTCTGCGTCTTGGTCTTGACCGTGATCTCTGCCGGGTCATGCAGGTGCGTCTTGGCGAGACGACGGATCTGCTGCGGCATGGTCGCCGAGAACAGTGCGATCTGTCGGGTGTCGGGGGTGCTGGCGAGAATCGTCTCGACGTCGTCGACGAAGCCCATCTGCAGCATCTCGTCTGCCTCGTCGAGCACGAGCATGCGCAGCTGCGACAGGTCGAGGGTGCCGCGCTTCATGTGGTCCATGATGCGTCCCGGGGTGCCGACGACGATGTGCACACCCTTGCGCAGCGCTGAGAGCTGCATGCCGTAGGCCTGGCCGCCGTAGACCGGCAGAATGCGCACGCCGGGCATCTTCTGCGCGAACCGCTCGACGGCCTCGCAGACCTGGAGCGCCAGCTCGCGGGTGGGGGCGAGCACCAGCGCCTGAGGTGCGTTCACCTGTGGGTCGACGGATGCCAGCATCGGAAGCGCGTAGGCCGCGGTCTTGCCGGTGCCGGTCTGGGCCTGGCCGACGACGTCGCGTCCGGCGAGCAGAGTCGGAATGGTGGCCGACTGGATCGGAGAAGGGGTCTCGTAGCCGATGGCGTCGAGCGCATCGAGCAGCGGCTTGGGCAGCCCGAGATCGGCGAACGCGTTGCCCGTCGTCTCGTCGGCGTCGGTCTTGGCCTCAGCCTGAGTCTCAGCCTTGGTCTCGGCCTGAGCGCTCTCTGTGGCGCTCGAATTCTCTGCTGGTGCGGTGGTCTCGGCGACCGTCTCGGCGGCAGGCTCAGCAGACTCGGACTCAGCAGGGCGTTCGGAAGGGGTGTTCACAGGGGTGTGCTCCTCAGCTGCCGGCGTGTGCTCGGCAGCGGTGTCGATGGCAGCTGACGCGTCGCTCGCGTCAGCAGATGGTGCAGAAGAAGATGAAGAAGATGTGGGAGAAGACGAAGAACCAGCGGCAGAATCAGAAGTCACCAACTGATCGTAGTCGCTGGCAGGGTGTCGCGTCCACAGCGCAGGGTAGTCCTCTGCCGCGACACATGCTATCAGCATCCTCTGGCGTTCGTCGCTGTGAAGGCTCTCTCTGCTTCTTTCGCGTCCAGGGTGATGGGGTCGGATGGTCCCGGGTGGTGGAACGGAGGGCGGCGGGGCGTGGTGGGTTCCCAAGTATTGACCAGCTGATAAACAAGCCTTCGACAGCGGCTTCACTGACCCTAGACTGGAAGTCGGACATCACGCGCCGGCGAGTGCACAGGGAACCTCCCGAGCTGCAGGCTGGTGCGACGTTGAGAGGAACCTCATGTCAAACAGCATCGATGCAGATCTCGTCAAGAAGGGCATTGGGTCGATTCGCACCGCACTCGGCATCAGCGGTGTGCTGACACTGCTCGCCGGTATCGCCATCACGTTCTGGCCAGGGCGCAGCGCCGAGCTCGCCGTCGCGATCGTCGCGATCTACACGATCATCGGCGGTCTCGTCTACGGCGCGATCTCGATCTTCGGCAAGCTGCAGTCGGGCTGGGGGCGGGTCGGCGACATCCTGCTGGCCGTGTTCATGATCGTCATCGGCATCGTAGCGTTCGCGAACCTCGGCTCGGCCGCTGCGGCCTTCGGCATCGTGCTGGGCATTCTCGTCGGTATCGCCTGGTTCGTCGAGGGCATCGTGGCCCTCGCCTTCGTCGGAGACTCCGACTCGAAGGCCTGGAGCATCATCTTCGCCGTGCTCAGCATCATCGCGGGCATCACGCTGCTCTTCTCACCGCTGTGGGGCGCCGCCGTGCTCTGGCTGCTGCTGGGCGTCTCGGCGATCATCCTCGGCGTCGCGCAGATCATCCGCGCGTTCCAGTTCGGCAAGTCGCTGCGCTGAGCGCATGCCTGCGCGGACAGCGCAGGAGGCCCCTGAACATGCGGCATGAAAGAAGCCCCCGAGAAGATCGTGAGACCTTCTCGGGGGCTTTCTGTCGGGGTAGCGGGATTTGAACCCACGACCTCCTCGTCCCGAACGAGGCGCGCTACCAAGCTGCGCTATACCCCGTCGCTGAGAATCAGCGGCAACTGCTATAGCTTAGTCCATTCTGAGGCGCAGTTTCAATGTGTGGTCGTCGCCGTGCGGAACGACAGTGCGTCGCAACGGCAGCAGCAGGAGCTCAGACTGTGGCCGGCGCATCCTCGTCTCGCGCCACCAGAGTGAGAAGCGTGGCCTCGGGGCGGCAGTTGAAACGCACCGGTGCATAGATCGAGGTGCCCAGCCCAGCACTGACGTGCAGCCACGAACTGCGATCGCCGGTCGTCCACTCGTGCAGCCCCTTCACAAAAGGCCGAGGCAGATCGCAGTTGGTGGTCAGCGCGCCGAAGAACGGCACGCACACCTGGCCACCATGCGTATGGCCGGCGAGCATGAGCTCGGCGCCCATCGAGGTGAAGCCGTCGAGCACACGCTGGTAGGGGGCATGCGTCACACCGAGCGTGAGATCGACGTCTGCGGACATGCCGGCGATGCGTCGACGCAGCCCCTCGGGATCATCGTTGCCGAGGTGAGCGTCGCCGGTGCCGACCAAGCCGATCCGGCTGCCGTTCACCGTCAGCTGAGCGGTCTGATTGTTCAGATTGCGCCAGCCTGCTTCGACGAGACGGTGGGTGAGTGCAGCTGTGTCGATATCCGGAGTCTCTCGTCCGACGCGGCTGGAGTGCAGCAGATACGAGAGCGGATTCTTCGGAATCGGTGTGAAGTAGTCGTTCGATCCGTAGACGAAGGCGCCCGGTACGTCCAGCAGTGGCTCCAAGGCATCCAGAATCGCCGGCAATGCCTCCGCATGGCCGTAGTTGTCGCCGGTGTTGATGACCAGATCGGGCTTCAGCGAGGCCAGATCACGGGTCCACGCGACGCGCGCACGCTGCCAAGGCGCCAGATGCAGGTCGGCGACGTGCAGCATCCGCAGAGGCTGACTGCCCTCGGGCAGCACAGGCACCGTGAACTGACGCAGCGCGAAGCTGTTGCGTTCGATCAGCGAGCCGTACGCGAGCGCGCCGATCCCAGCCAGCGCGGCGATGCCGAGCGAGGATGCGAACGTGCGCAGACCCGACAGCCTCGCGTCGTTCTCTGCACTGGGCCCAGACGACCCTGGTGCCGCCGTAGTCATCACTGTGCTGATGGGCTCGGCGAGGCACCCGCCCCGTCTGCGGGAGCGTTCGACGCGCCCTCCTTGCCAGAGCTGAGGTAGATGGTCACCAGCGCCCCGGCGTCGGCCGGGCCGCCGCCAGCGGGATCAGTGGCCACGACCTGGCCTGCAGGCACGGAATCGGAGGGTCGACGTTCAGGCGAGATGGCCACTTGGAAGCCGGCGTCTTCGAGCTGCTGCTGCGCCTCTTCGGGCGTCTTGCCGGTCACATCGGGCATATCAGTGCTGCGGAAGGTCAGCGAGGTGTCATCGGGAGCCGGGAACGATGCCGCGCCCGGGTACCTGCTGTGCACGCCTCGCTGGATGTCCTTCCACATGGAGTAACGGACGTTCCAACCGGCCACGCCTTTGATGCGGTAGTACCGGAGGTCGGCCTTGTTGTTGGTCGTGCCGGTGTTGCCGATCCAGGTCGCCTGCACCGTCGAAGTGGTGTAGCCGACCAGCCAGGTCTGATGGTAGCTGTCGGTTGAACCGGTCTTGCCTGCGACCGCCGAGCCGTCTCCGGGGTTCGCCTGCCCGGCAGTGCCGTCGCGGTCGAACACGCCTTGCAGCGCTGAGGTCGCAGTGCGGGCGACCGTCGGCGTCACTGCTTCGGAGCACTGCGACGACGGGGTCGGGCGCTCGCTGCCGTTGTTGCCGTCGACGACGCTCAGAATCGCCTTGGGTGTGCAGTACCTGCCGTCGTTCGAGATGCCGGCGTAGGCGCCTGCGATCTGGATCGGTGCGATGGTGTTCGCCGAACCGCCGATGATGCTGGTCGGCACGTGGTCAAGGTCTTCGCCATTGGCAGACTTCGTGATGCCGAAAGAGGCCGCGGTGTCTTTGATGTCGCAGAGGTCGAGCTGCTTCGCCATCGCGGCGAAACCGGTGTTCACCGAGTTCTTCGTCGCATAGCGCACGTCGAACGACGAGGGCATGTTCGGCACAGCGTTGTCGAGCTGCCAGGTGCCGACATAGCCGCCGGGCTGGCACCGATCGGGAAAGTCCTTCTGCCTCAGTGTGGCCGGTGCGGGTGCGTTCAGCCGCTCATTGAGCGAATGGCCCTGTTTCAGCCAGTCGAGCAGAGTGAACACCTTGTATGTCGAACCGGGCTGGAAGCCGGATGAGCCGCCCTCGTCTTTCGTGGTGCTGTAGTTGATTGCGGTTCGGCTGTTGTCGCCGGTGGAGTCATCCGTCTGCGAGAAGGTGCGGTTCTGCGCCATGGCCAGCACATTGCTGCTCCCGACCTGCAGAATCGTCGTGGCCGCGCCAATCTTGTCGTTGCGGTTGATGTTCTTGTCGATGGCTGCCTGGGTGTCGTCCTGCAGCCCGAGGTCGATGCTGGTGTGAATCTGCAGGCCTCCGCGGCGCAGCAGAGCCGTGCGGTCTTCGGGAGTGTCGCCGTACGCGGAGTCATTGCGAATCAGGTTCACGACGTAGTCGCAGAAGTAGCTTGCGTTGTGGGTGGCCGCCTCACAGCCTCGAGGCTGTTGGGTGATATGCGGCTCGATCGGGGTGGCGATCGCCGCATCGGCGGTCGGCTGGTCGATGTAGCCGTGTTCGACCATGCGGTTCAGTACGAGATCACGGCGGGCCTTGGCGCGGTCCAGGTTCTCAGGCGCGTCGACACGGTAGGCGTTGGGCGAGGGAAAGACGCTGACGAGCTGGGCCGCCTCGGGCAGCGTCAGGTCTGAAGCATTCTTGCCGTAGTAGTACTGAGCGGCTGCGCCGATGCCGTAGACGTTGCCGCCGAACGAGGCATAGTTCAGATAGCTGGTGAGAATCTGCTCTTTCGAGTAGTTCTGCTCGAGGCCGATCGCATAGCGCATCTCGAGCAGCTTGCGCGAGGCACTCTCTTCACGCGCCTCGTTGATGGCCGACTCGTCGTTCTCCCACTCGGCCGCCTCGATGCGCAGGTTGCGCACCAGCTGCATGGTGATCGTCGAAGCGCCGGACTGAGTCGAGCCGCTCGACTGGTTCTGCAGCACGGCACGGGCGACGGCGGCGAAGTCCACGCCCCCGTGGTCGTAGAAGCGCGGGTCTTCGATCGAGACCACCGCATTCTTCGCGAGCTCAGGCATCTGATCTGCGGTCAGCGGGATGCGGTTCTTCTCGTAGAACGTGGCGAAGGCCACGTCTTGGCCGTTGAGCTTGCCGTACAGGGTCGAGGGGCTCTGCAGCTCGACGTTGGCGAGTGAGGCGGGCAAGGTTTTGGCGATGTTGACCGCGTCGGCGCCGAACACGCTGGCGATGGCCAGAGCAGGTGTCGACATGCCGACTGCGACGAGGCCGAGTGCGGCGGACGCGGCGATGAACCGCACGATCGCGCGGCTGGAACGTCGCCGGTTTGCGGGCAGGTGAGAAGACATAGGCTAGATGCTACGCGATTATCCTATGAATGGAGCAGCCATGGTCAAGTGGGAATACTTCACCGCCCCTCTCATCATCCACAACACCCAGCAGATTCTCAACAACTTCGGATCCGAGGGGTGGGAGCTGGTCCAGATCGTCGAGGGGCCCACCGGCGGCCTCGTCGGCTACTTCAAGCGACCCATCGAGGAGCAGGCATGACTTTCACCAGCAGACTCAACGAGCTGGGCATCACCCTTCCTGCGGTCGCAGCCCCGGTGGCCGACTACGTGCCGGCACTGCGCATCGGCAGCCTGGTGCACACTTCAGGGCAGCTGCCCTTCATCGACGGCGAGCTGCCGGCCATCGGCAAGGTCGGCGTCGGCGAGGGCCTGGTACCGCCTGAAGAGGCGAAGACCCTGGCGCGCACGGCGGGTCTGAACGCGATCGCGGCGGCGGCGGATGCTGCGGGCGGCATCGACCGCATTGCTCGCGTCGTGAAGGTGGTCGGCTTCGTCTCGTCTGCGCCCGATTTCACCGGTCAGCCCGGCGTGATCAATGGCGTCAGCGAGCTGCTCGGCGAGGTCTTCGGCGAGGCCGGAGCACATGCGCGCAGCGCCGTCGGCGTCGCCGTGCTGCCGCTCGACTCCCCGGTCGAGGTCGAGATCACGGTTGAGCTCGTCGCCGACTGATCTCTGCCGGCTGGTCTTGATCTGCGTCGACTGATCTGTGCCGACTGATCTGTGCCGACTGATCTGCGCACAGACTGTTTCATGCCATGAAGCTGTGCACAGGTCGCATTCGTCTGTCGCGCACGCGGTCAGACCGCTGCACGATGGGCGCATGCCGCACAGACACCGCGTCTCTCTCAACGCCACAGCAGCACGTGGGCCGATGACGGAACTCGCGACCACCGCGCCCTCGTCGCCTTCGCCGACGCTGCCAGCCGCATCCGCCGCCTGCGATGCCGAGACGCTCGGCGCGTTCGGCCCGCTGCGCACGCTGATCACCCGCGCCGGAGTGACCGACGTGCTCGTCACCGCGCCCGATGAGATCTGGGTCGATCGGGGCAAGGGCGTCGAACGAGTGCCTCTGCGTCTCAGCGGGCAGCGCCAGCTGCGGGCGCTCGCGGTCTCGCTCATCGCCGCCGGAGGGCGGCATCTCGACGATGCGACGCCCTTCGTCGACGTGCGGTTGGGTGAGCTGCGTGTGCACGCGGTGCTGCCGCCCGTGGCAGTCGGCGGCGTCCAGCTCTCGGTGCGTGTGCCCCAGCGAGGGCTGCACGACTTCGGCTCGCTGCTTGGCACAGGCATGATCGTCGCCGGGCATGAAAGGCTGCTGCGCGACGCCATCGACTCGGGTGCGAATCTGCTCATCACGGGGGCGACCGCCACCGGCAAGACGACGCTGCTGCGGGCGCTGCTGCAGCTGGTCGAGCATGATCAGCGCATCATCTGCGTCGAAGACGTCGCCGAGCTTGATGTGCGGCACCCGCACGTCGTGCAGCTCGAGACGCGGCAGCCCAATGCCGACGGTCTCGGCGCAGTCGGCCTCGACGTCCTGCTGCGCCAGGCCCTGCGTATGCGTCCCGACCGCATCGTTGTCGGTGAGTGCCGTGGGCCCGAACTGATGCTGCTGATGACCGCACTGAACACGGGGCATCGAGGCGGGGCGGGCACACTGCATGCCAACTCGGTCGCCGACGTGCCGGCTCGGCTCGAGGCACTGGCGCTGATGTGCGGCGTCAGCGAACGAGCCTTGGCACGTCAGGCGGCCAGTGCCTTCGACCTCGTCTTGCACCTCGGGCGCAGTGCCGGTGTGCGGCGTCTCGAACAGGTCGGGCGCCTCGAAGTCGACGCCGACGGACTGCTCGTCGCACGGGTCCTGACCGTCGACTCTGAACATCCGAGCGTTCACGGGCCCCCACAGTCCACCGACCGCATCACGCACGCACCGAGCCGATGACCGAGTCTCTCGGCAGCACGGCAGAGGCGCTCAGTGCGCTCTCCGCTCTCGTCGATGCGGGGGTCGCCCCGCATCGAGCGCTCGAGCTCGTGGCCGACGGCGTCGGCGGTCTCGACGGCGAAGTGCTCGCCGAGGCGCTGCCCAGAGTCCGGCAGCATGGCGCCTCGGCGTCGCTGCTCGATGCGGCGGCGCGGCTGTCCTATGCGCCACGCCGGTTCGGCGAGCAGCGGGGCAGAGCGCTGCAGCAGTCGGTTCGCAGCTGGCGCCGCATTGCGGCCGTCTGGGGCATTGCCGAACGAGCCGGGGCTCCGCTGGCCGATGCGCTGCGGCGCATGTCCGGCATGCTCGAACAGCTTGAGCGCATCGAGACTGAGTCCCGCATCGTCGCGTCCGGTCCGACGTCCACAGCGCGTCTGCTGCAGGCGATGCCGTTGGTCGGCGTGCTGCTGGGGGCGCTGCTCGGCGTCGATTCGCTCGGAGTGCTCTTCGGTACGCCGTTCGGGTGGGGCTGCCTCGTCGTGGCGCTGGTGCTGATGCTGGTGGGCGCTCGCTGGCAGAAGAAGATGCTCGCTTCGCTGCAGCCGCCCGACGACTCTGACGGCATGCTGCTGTTAATGGTGTCGCTGGGGGTTCGGGCGGGGCACGCCGCCGACAGCGCGATCGACCTGAGCGAGCGGATGCTGACTCGCGCCGGCCTTGACGCCGACCGAGACGACGAGCGCGCGAGGCTCGATCGTCTGGTCGCACTCTGGCAGCGCTCCGGCGTGCCGCTGTTGGGGCTGCTCGACGGTCAGCTCGACGACGTGGCACGCATGCGTGCGGCCGCATTGCGAGTGCGTGCCGCCCGGCTCGAGACGCTGCTGCTGTTACCCCTGGGCGTCTGTTCGCTGCCGGCCTTCATCGTGGTCACCGTATTGCCGATGATCGCGTCGATTCTGTTCTCCACATTCGTCGATCTGCGCTGATCTGTGCACAGCGGTCACATATCCCAGCTCTCTCTCCTCGGCCTCCGCGACGCTGGAAGCGCAGCCGGGTTCATCCCTGACGCAGCAAAGAAAAGCACATCGAAGAAAAGAGGACACCATGTCGACGATCACCACAGTGACTGACCCCTCAGAGCCACATGGCCGCCGAGCTCTGCGCGCGGTCGCCAGCGCGCTGCTGCTGCGCGTCTCGCTGGCCGTCACCGACGTCGCGGCCGCGGCGGCTGCGCTGGCGCTGCAGCGTCTGAACGAGCTCAGGGCGCGACCACAGGAAAGCGGAGCCGCCACTGCGGAGTACGCCATTGCGATGCTCGCCGCTGTGGGCTTCGCAGGCGTGCTCGTGGTCATTCTGCGCGGCGACGAAGTGCGCGGGGTGCTCACCAACCTTGTGCGCAATGCGCTCAACGCGGCGCCTTAGAACGGCACCCGAGAATATGACTGTGCGCAGCACCAGAGGCGAGCGTGCTGAAGGCGCCGTCCGTGGCAGGGCTTGGGATGCCTGCGAACAGGAGCGTGGGTCGGCCACCGCAGAACTGGCCGTCGTGCTGCCCGTCGTCGTGCTGGTGCTGGGCCTCGTGCTCGGCACCGGCGCGGCGTCGGCTCGCATCACCACGACCACAGAGGCCGCTGCGGCCGCCGCACGCAGCCTGGGCCGCGGCGAGTCTCAGGCACAGGCGCGCAGCCTCGCCGCCCAGGTGCAGCCAGACGCGACGCTGCAGATCTCCGACCAAGGCGATCTGGTCTGTGTGCGCGCGAACTCTGCCCAGCGTCTGCTCGGTGCGCTGCCGCTCGATATCACCCAACGTGTGTGCGTGCCGCGCGGAGGCCGCTGAGGGTCGTTGCGATGCCGCCAGCGCGTGCTGACACGCCGGGTTCCGTCGAACACCCGATTCGCCGCGAGCGCACAGAGTTCCCGGCCCACATGCGACCAGTCGCAGAGAAGAGGAACGAACGGTGACGAACGACTCAGAACGGGGCAGCATGACCGTCGGCATCGTCGTGCTGGTCGCCGCCGTGACGCTGCTGGCTGCGCTGGCAGGCGTCATCGCCGCACAGAGTCAGCACGACCAGGTGCGAGCGGCTGCAGGCATCGCCGCGCTGCAGGCCGCTGACGCACAGCGTGGGCTGATCGCAGACGTCCCGTGCGCACGAGCCGAACGTGTCGCCGTCGCCCACGCGGCGACAGTGGCATCGTGCGGCGAGACTGACCGCGGCATGCTCGTCACGCTGACTCGTGACACGCTGCTCGGCCGTGCTGCCGCCACAGCGCATGCCGGCCGCAGCGACGAAGATTAGATACCGAGTGGCTCAGGCGCTGCACGGCTTGTCGCGGGCCTCGTCTTTATCGAGTCGCGGGCGTCGTCTTTGTAGAACCGAGAGTGCTCCCCTATATTGTGGAACGACGAGTCACAACTGACGGAAGACTGAATCTCAAGGTCGCCGGGCGAGCTGTGACCGCAGGAACACCGCTAGTGCGCGGGGTGAGGAATCTCAAGTGGCACATACGAAGAGGCTGGTCATCGTCGAGTCTCCGGCCAAGGCGAAGACCATCGGCAAGTATCTCGGCGAAGACTACACAGTGCTCGCCTCGGTCGGTCACGTGCGTGACCTCATCGAGCCCAAGAACCTTCCGCCAGAGCTGAAGAAAGGCTCGCTCGGCAAGTTCTCGGTCGACGTCGACCACGGGTTCGAGCCGTATTACGAGGTCAGCAGCTCGAAGAAGAAGACCGTCGCCGAGCTGCGCCGAGCGTTGAAAGGTGCCGACGAGCTCTATCTCGCAACTGATGAGGACCGCGAAGGGGAGGCCATCGCGTGGCACCTGCTGCAGGTGCTCAAGCCGAAGGTTCCCGTGCGGCGCATGGTGTTCCACGAGATCACCAAAGAGGCGATCACCAAGGCGAAAGAGACCACCCGAGATCTGAACACCGCGCTGGTCGATGCACAGGAGACCCGACGCATCCTCGACCGTCTCTACGGCTACGAGATCTCGCCCGTGCTCTGGCGCAAGGTCGGGCCGGGCCTTTCGGCAGGGCGAGTGCAGTCGGCGGCGACCCGTCTGGTGGTCGACCGTGAGCGCGAGCGCATCGCCTTTCGATCGGCCGAGTACTGGGACGTCGTCGTCGAGGCCAAGGCCGATGAAGACGCGACCGAGTTCGAGGCTCGACTGGTCAGCTACAACGGCGTGAAGATCGCGACGGGGCGAGACTTCAGCGACCGAGGTGAGCTGAAGACCGCTGCGCATGTGCTCACCGGCGACGAGGCCACGGCGCTCGCGACCGCACTCGAATCAGCGCGGCTCGAGGTCGCATCCGTCGAATCGAAGCCGTATCGTCGTCGTCCGGCAGCACCGTTCACCACCTCGACGCTGCAGCAGGAGGCCGCACGAAAGCTGCGCTTCTCGGCGCGACAGACGATGAGCCTGGCGCAGGGGCTGTACGAGAACGGCTACATCACCTATATGCGAACCGACTCGCCGATTCTGTCGCATCAGGCGGTCACCGCCGCCCGGGCGCAGGCGAAGTCGCTCTATGGCGAGAGCTCGGTGCCTGAGAAGCCTCGTGTCTACACCGGCAAGTCGAAGAACGCGCAGGAGGCGCACGAGGCGATCCGTCCGTCGGGCGACCACTTTCGGCTGCCCAGCGATCTGCGCTCGAACCTGCGCGCCGACGAGCTGAAGCTCTACGACCTGATCTGGAAGCGCACCGTCGCCTCGCAGATGGCCGATGCGACCGGTTCGACCGCCACAGCCACGCTGCGCTACGACGGCAAGGGCGTGAAGAGCGAGTTCACCGCCTCGGGCACGGTCATCACGTTCCGCGGCTTTCTCGACGCCTACGAAGAGGGACGTGACGCCGACCGCCACGCGACCGCAGAGCGCGCCGCCAAAGAGCGTCGGCTTCCGGAGCTCGCGCAGGGGCAGTTCGTCTCGGTGATCGAACCCGAGTCGAAGCAGCACGAGACGCTGCCTCCGCCGCGCTACACCGAGGCGAGCCTGGTCAAGACCCTCGAAGAGCTGGGCATCGGGCGCCCGTCGACGTACGCGGCGATCATCTCGACCATCGTCGACCGCGGCTACGTGACGCCCAAGGGGCAGTCACTCGTGCCGACATGGGTCGCGTTCTCAGTGGTGCGTCTGCTCGAGCAGCACTTCACGTCGCTGGTCGACTACGACTTCACCGCAGGCATGGAGGGCGACCTCGACCGTATCGCCGCCGGTCAGGAAGACCGCCGCCACTGGCTCAGCCAGTTCTACTTCGGCGAAGGCGATCACCCCGGCCTGCGCTCGGTCATCGACAACCTGGGCGAGATCGACGCCCGCGGCATCAACTCGACGCCGATCACCGACGCGATCACGCTGCGCATGGGCAAGTTCGGCCCGTATCTCGAGCAGCAGGTCGACGGGGAGGAGACCCCGAAACGGGTGAGCCTGCCTGACGGCCTCGAGCCCGATGAGCTCACTGCAGCGAAGGCCGTCGAGATCATGGATCGCCCGAGCGGTGATCGCGAACTCGGTGTGAACCCCGACACCGGGCACACCGTCGTCGTCAAGGCTGGTCGTTTCGGGCCGTACGTCACCGAGACGCTGCCCGAGGGCGAGGAGTGGCCCAAGGGGGTCAAACCGCCGACGGCGTCGCTGTTCCGCAGCATGGAGCCGGCGACGGTCGACCTGGCCACAGCCCTGAAACTGCTCTCGCTGCCGCGCGTGGTCGGCGAGGTCGACGACGTGCCCGTCGAGGCGCTCAACGGCCGCTACGGGCCGTACCTCAAACACGGCAAAGAGACGCGTTCGCTGCCCGACGAGGATGCGATCTTCTCGATCGACCTCGAGAAGGCGAAAGAACTGCTGGCTCAGCCGAAGTACGGCGGTCGTCGCGCGGCGGCTCCACCGCTGCGCGAGTTCGACAAGCCCGACCCGGTCAGTGAGAAGCCGATCGTCGTGAAGAACGGCCGTTTCGGGCCGTACGTCACCGACGGTGAGATCAACGCGACCGTACCCAAGGCCGAGAACGCCGAAGAGCTCACCTACGAGCGTGCCGTCGAGCTGCTCGCCATCAAGCGAGAGAAGGGTCCGGCCAAGAAGCGCACTCGTAAGGCCCCCGCGAAGAAGACGACTGCTCGCAAGACCGCGGCAAAGAAGACCACGGCGGCGAAGACGTCCACAGCCAAGAAGACGGCCACGGCGAAGAAAGCCCCGGCGAAGAAGACGACAACGGCCAAGACAGCCACGGCAGCGAAGCCCGCGACCGCAGGTGACGGCGAGAGCACCGGCCAGTGACCGAGAAGGCTGAGCGGCATGGCCTCTTCGTCACCATCGAAGGCATCGATGGTGCCGGGAAGTCGACCCAGCTGACCCTGCTGCGAGACTGGCTGACCGCAGCAGGCCATGAAGTCGTCTCGACCTTCGAACCGGGTGCGACGCCGCTCGGCGGCAGCCTGCGAGAGCTGCTGCTGCATACTGAGAGCCCGGTCTCCGAGCGCGCCGAGGCGCTGCTCTACGCCGCCGACCGCGCCCAGCACGTCGATCAGGTCGTGCGGCCCGGTCTCGAACGCGGCGCGGTCGTGATCTCTGACCGGTATCTCGATTCGTCGATCGCTTATCAGGGCGCCGGGCGACGGCTGCTCGCGAACGAGATCCGTGATCTGTCGCTCTGGGCGACCGACGGGCTGCTGCCCAATCTGACCGTGCTGCTCGACCTGCCGATCGCTCAGGCGGCGTCGCGGGTGGATGCCGAGCCCGGCGAACGGGACCGTCTCGAGAGCGAGCGTGCAGACTTCCACCAGCGCGTGCGCAGCGGCTTTCTCGCGTTGGCGGCCGCCGATCCTCAGCGTTTCGAGATCATCGACGCCCGACTGGCGGTCGACGACATCGCCGAGCGCATCCGCCGCGCCGTCATGCAGCGGCTGACAGGGCAGATCGCTGCCGACGACTCTGTCGGCGAACCTGCGAGCCCTGATGTCAGCGGCGAACGCTAGGCTCCACACATGAACGCACCCGCAGCATCCGCATCACTGAGTCGGCGACTCGTCGGCCAGCCGCAGGTCGTCGCCCAGCTCGAGCACACCATCGCGCACGCCGACGACCCCAAAGTGATGACGCACGCCTGGCTGTTCACCGGCCCGCCCGGGTCGGGCCGGTCGGTCGCCGCGCTCGCCTTTGCCGCCGAGCTGCAAGCGATCGGCGCCAGCGATCCCGATCATCAGCGGGTGATGGTCGAGGCGGGCACGCACCCCGATGTGCAAGTGGTGCGCACCGATAAAGTCATCATCAGCATCGACGAGGTGCGTGACATCGTGCGCCAGTCGCAGCTGTCGCCGTCGGTGGGGCGCTGGCGCATCCAGGTCATCGAAGACGCCGACCGCATGAGCGAGCACACCTCGAACGTGCTGCTCAAATCGCTCGAAGAGCCGCCCGACCGCACCGTGTGGATTCTCTGCGCACCGGGCGAGGCCGATCTGCTGCCGACCATCCGCTCGCGCGTGCGCATCGTGCGGCTGGGCACGCCCTCTCCAGACGCCATCGCCGATCTGCTCACGAGCGAGTCGAGCGTGAGCCGCGACCTGGCGCTGCTGGCCGCCCGAGCCGCGCAGTCGCACATCGGCATGGCGCGGCGTCTGGCCACCGACTCTGCGGCCCGTGAACGGCGACGCTCGTCACTCACCGGCATCCTGAGCATCGACAGTCTCAGCCGTGCCATGGCCGTCTCGCGCCAGCTGCTGCAGATCGCCAAAGACGACGCCACTGCGCTGGTCGGCGACGAAGAGCAGCAGGAACGCGCCAAGCTGATGCGTCAGATGGGGCTCGGCCCCGACGACCGGGTGCCGCCGAAGCTGCGCTCGCAGCTGCGCGAGGCCGAAGACAACTGGAAGCGTCGCTCGAAGCGCGCGCTGGCCGACGGCGTCGACCGGGTGCTCACCGATGCGCAGGCGCTGCTGCGAGACGCGCTGCTGTCGAAGCTGGGCAGCGGGCAGCAGCTGATCAACGGCGACCTGATCGACGAGCTGCAGACCTTCGCACGGCGCTACACCGAGGCTCAGCTGCTGCACGGCATCGACGCCACCGAGCAGGCGAGAGGCCAGCTGGCGCACAACGTCTCGCCGGCCCTCGTGCTCGACGCATATCTGGCGAGTCTCGTTCCGGGGGTGCTGCAGTGACCCGGGCGGGCCGGTCGGCTCGAACGAGACCGCTGCTGGCCGCGCTCGCCGGTCTCGTTGCGCTGGCGCTCTCTCTTGGCGGATGCGCCCTCGGTCCGGTCGTCTCGGGATCGGACCCGAACTCCGGTGCGGCCGACGACTTCGACCCGACGCAGGGTGTGCCCGCCGAGCTGCAGCAGTTCTACAGCCAGCAGCTCGACTGGTCAGACTGCGGCGACGGCGCAGACTGCGCGGCGCTCACGCTGCCGCTCGACTGGTCGCAGCCGCAGGGCGACACCGTTTCGGTCGCTCTCGCCCGAAAGGCTGCCGACGGCAGCGGGCATCACCGGGCACTGGTGATGAACCCCGGTGGCCCCGGGGCTCCAGCCCTGCAGTACGCCACCGACAAGTCGTACCGCGACTACTTCTTCGGGTCTGCGCTGCAGCGTGAGTTCGACATCGTGACCTTCGACCCGCGAGGCGTCGCAGGCAAGTCCACGCCGGTGCGCTGTGTCGATGCGAAGCAGATGGATCACTACCTCTACGACCTGCCGGCTGCGCAGCGAGGCACCCCGGCATACATCGCCGAGTCAGAGGCGAGTTCGAAAGCGTTCGGTGCGGCCTGCCAGGCCAACACCGGCCCGCTGCTCGGGCATGTCGACACGGCAAGCGTCGCCCGTGACCTCGACGTGCTTCGAGCCGCCATGGGGCAGCCGCAGCTCGACTACCTCGGCTATTCGTATGGAACGCGGATCGGCGCTACGTACGCCGATCTCTTCCCTGATCGAGTCGGGGCGTTCGTGCTCGATGGGGCCGTCGACCCCTCGCTGTCGGCCGAAGACATGCTCGTCGAGCAGGTCGGCGGGTTCGAATCGGCGGCGCGGTCATTCCTGCAGAACTGCGTCTCGAACGCCTCCTGCCCCTTCACCGGCACTGCAGACGAAGCCGCCACACAGCTGGCCGCACTGGTCGGCGGGCTCGACCAGCATCCGCTGTCAGTGGCAGACGGTCGTCAGCTGGGCAGTGACACCATGGTGACCGCGATCAGTTCGGCGCTGTACTCGCGCTCGCAGTGGGGCACGCTGGCTCGGGCGATCACCAGCGTGAGTCAGGGCGACGCCCGAGGTGCGATGGCTTTGGCCGATCAGTACAACTCGCGCTCGGCCGACGGCACATACGAAGACAATTCCACCGAGGTGCTCACTGCGGTCAACTGCATCGACCTGCCCGCCGACCAGACTCCAGAAGGCGTGCAGCGGCTGAACGAGCGCATCCGGGCGGCGGGGCCGGTGTTCGGGCAGTTCCAGGCAAATGGCACGGCGATGTGCAGTGGGTGGCCGGTGCCGCCCACGGGAGCGCCGCACAAGGTCAGCGCGACCGGCTCGGCGCCCATCATGGTGATCGGCACGACCGGCGACCCGGCGACGCCGTACGCCTGGGCGCAGTCGCTGGCCGACCAGCTCGACCACGGTTTTCTCGTCACGAACGTGGGTGAGGGGCACACCGCCTACAACAGCATGGCGTCGGCCTGCATCACGCGTGCGGTCGAGCGCTTTCTCGTCTCCGGTGAGCAGCCGGCCGACGGGCTGCGCTGCGAGTAGTGCGCAAGCCGCGCCGCAAGTCGTGCTGCGCGTCGTGCTGCGAATGGTGAATCCGGCTGAACTTCTGGTAGTCTGTTCGGCGGTGCCGCGAGGCATTGGCCACCTTAGCTCAGTCGGTAGAGCACTTCACTCGTAATGAAGGGGTCGCGAGTTCGATTCTCGCAGGTGGCTCTCGAATCTTCTCTGTGTTTCCTTTCTGCCTGCCACGTAGGCTGAATCCATGAACCCCCGCTTGGCACGCTGGCTGCCCGGCCTGCAGACGGCCGGGCGCTATCGACTGCCGTGGCTGCGTCACGATCTGCTGGCGGGTGCAACGCTCACCGCACTGCTCATTCCTGCTGGCATGGGGTACGCGCAGGTCGCCGGCCTGCCGCCGGTTACCGGACTCTATGCGAGCATCGTTCCCCTTCTGGTCTATGCAGTGGTGGGGCCGTCCAGAATCCTCGTGCTCGGTCCGGACTCATCGCTGGCGCCAATGATCGCTGCAGCGATCGTGCCGCTGTCGGCTGGCAGTCCACAGCGCGTCGTCGCATTGGCCGGGCTGCTTGCGATCATCATCGGTGCGCTCATGCTGCTGGGCGGTCTCATGCGTCTGGGGTTCCTCGCCGATTTTCTCTCGAAGCCCATTCGTATCGGCTATCTCAACGGCATCGTCATCGTGATCATGCTGAGCCAGCTGCCGAATCTGCTGGGCGTCGACGACCCTTCGGGCTCGCCGCTGAGTGCGCTGCCGGCGACTCTCGCCAATCTGAGAGCAGGCCACATCGCCTGGGCCGCGTTGACCATCGGACTGGCCTCAATCGCAGCAATGATCTTGCTGCGTCTGATCGCGAAGACGATCCCCTCGGCGTTTCTTGTGATCGGGCTGGCAACGGTCGCAGTCGCTGCCCTCGGGCTGCAGTCCGCCGTCGACGTCGTCGGAGCGCTGCCATTTGGGCTGCCGCATCCGACACTGAGCGGGCTACTTCCGAGCGACCTGGTCGAACTGGCCGTTCCGGCGATGGGCATCGCCCTGATCGCGTTTGCCGACACAAGCATCCTCTCTCGCACGTTTGCGGCGCGAACCGGCAGTCACGTCAGCAGCAATCGTGAGATGATCGCTGTCGGCGTCGCAAACGTCTCGACTGGTCTGTTCGGCGGGTTTCCGGTCTCGGGCTCGTCGTCACGCACCCCAGTCGTGCAGTCGGTGGGCGGGCGGACGCAGCTCTCATCGGTCGTCGGGGCACTGCTGCTCATCGTTTTTATCCTGCTTGCGCCCGGGGTGACCGCCTACCTGCCAGAAGCCGCCCTTGCGGCGGTGGTGATCGCCGCCACTGCGACGATGTTCTCGGCCCGTGATGTGCTCAGGCTCGTGCGGCGCAGCCCGATCGAGGCCCTTTTGAGCCTTGCGACGACGGCCGGCGTCGTTGCGTTCGGTGTGCTCGAAGGCGTCGCGATCGCGGTAGGCCTCTCACTCCTCGCGTTCATCAATCAGACGCGTCGTCCGTATCGCACCGAGCTGGGGCTGGTCCCAGGGGTGCGCGGCTACCATGACCTCACCAGGCACCCCGAGGGCAGAAGACTGCCCGGCATCGCGATCGCACGCTTCGATGCGCCGCTCATCTTCGCGAACAGCGGATTGTTCACCGCATTCGTTCAGGAGCTGGCAGATCGGCCTCGCGACCCGCCGGTACACACGCTGATTCTGGCGGCTGAGCCGGTGACCAGAGTCGACATCACCGCTGCAGATGCGATCGCGGCTCTTGACGACGAACTCACTCAACAGGGAGTTCGGCTGGTTCTTGCCGAGGCTCGTGGGCCGATGAAGGATCAGCTCATCCGGTTCGGAGCCGGTGAGCGTTTCGAAGAGACCGGCCGGTTCGCTCCCACCGTGGGAGCGGCGGTGGATGCCATTACCGGAAGCCTGCGCACCGACATCGCTGAAGAGCATGAGGCAGGGTCTGATCAAGAGACCGGCCCGACTCAACATCCCCCGAAGTGAGCCGGGCCGGCGTGGTTCGCGCTGAAGTCGGCCCTGCAGCGCACCGGTCACGGTGTGCAGCCGATCTGGGCGGTGCAGTGCCCGATGCCTGACCAGGGGCACGGGAGTGCGCCGACTTCAACGCAGTCAGTGGGCGATCAGGCGGTCTCCTTCTCGCGTTCGTAGTTGTGCACGGCGATCTGCACGAGCGTCAGCGTGGCCGTGTCTTCGATGGTCGGCGGAACGATCAGCTTCTCGCCGTTGACGATCTGTCGCAGGTTCTTGCGCAGGATCTTGCCGGAGCGCGTTTTGGGCAGCCCCTCGACGACGACCACGTCTTTGAACGCCGCGACGGCGCCGAGCTCTTTGCGCACCTTCTGCACGAGCTCTTTGCGCAGCACCTCTTCGGTGCTGTCGAACCCGTGCTTGAGCACGACGAACCCGAACGGTTTCTCTCCTTTGAGCGCATCGGCGGCCCCGATGACCGCCGCCTCGGCGACAGCCGGATGCGCACCCAGAATGCCCTCCATCTGACCGGTACTGAGGCGGTGGCCGGCGACGTTGATCACGTCGTCGGTGCGGCCCATCACATAGACGTAGCCTTCACGGTCGATGTACCCGGAATCCCCGGTGAGGTAGTAGCCCGGGAACGGCTTCAGGTAGCAGCGCTGGTAGCGCTTGTGACGGCGCCAGAGCGTGGTCAGCGTTCCCGGCGGCATCGGCTGTTTGATGACGATGTTGCCTTCGCCCATGTTCGGCACAGGGTTGCCCTCGTCGTCGACGATCTGCACGTTGTAGCCGGGGGTGGGCAGCCCGGACGATCCCGGCCGAGACTCGACCGGCTGCAGACCGATGAAGTTACCGGTGATCGCCCAGCCCGTCTCGGTCTGCCACCAGTGGTCGACCACTTTCGGGTGGATGTTGGCGACCGCCCAGTGATAGGTGTCGGGATCGGTGCGCTCGCCGGCGAGAAAGAGCGCCTGCAGCGACGAGATGTCGAACTGCTTCACGAGCTCGGCGTGAGGATCCTCTTTGCGCACTGCGCGGATGGCTGTGGGTGCAGTGAAGAACGAACGCACCTTGTGACGTTCGATGATGCGCCAGAACTGGCCGGCATCCGGCGTGCCGACGGGCTTGCCCTCGTAGACGACGGTGGTCGCACCGACCAGCAGCGGGCCGTAGATGATGTAGCTGTGCCCGACGACCCAGCCGACGTCCGACGCCGTCCACATGACCTGACCGGCCTCGATGTTGTAGAGGTTCTTCATCGTCCAGGCCAGAGACACGGCGTAGCCGCCGGTGTCACGGACGACGCCCTTCGGCGCGCCGGTGGTGCCCGAGGTGTAGAGAATGTACAGCGGATGCGTCGAGACGACCGGCACCGGTTTGTGCGGTGCCGCATGGGCCATCTCGTCGTCCCAGTCGTACCACTCGGTCTCGATGAGGTCGGCGACCCAGTCGGTGCCGTCCTTCGCACCGCCGGGAATCTCTGGGCGGTCTTTGACGATGATCGAGTCGACGAAGTGGTCGCAGAGGGCGATGGCCTCGGCGACGATCGGCAGGTACTCGACGATGCGGTTCGGTTCGATGCCGCCGTCGGCGGTCACGAGCACCTTCGGCTTCGCGTCGTTGATGCGGGTGGCGAGTTCCTTGGCGGCAAACCCGCCGAACACGACGGAGTGCACGGCTCCGAGTCGAGCACAGGCGAGCGAGGCGATCAGCGCCTCGGGGATCATCGGCATGTAGATGACGACGCGGTCGCCGAGGCCGACGCCGTGGGAGGCCAGCACGCCGGCGAAGCGAGCGACCTCGTCGCGCAGCTCGTTATAGGTGTACGTGCGCGACTTGTCGGTGACCGCCGATTCGTAGATCAGCGCCTTCTGGTCGCCGCGGCCGGCCTCGATGTGTCGGTCGAGCGCGTTATATGCGACGTTCAGTGTGCCGTTCGGGAACCACTGATATTCCGGATCGTTGGACGAATCGAGAGCCTGCGTGGGCTCTGAATGCCAGTCGACGGCCTTGGCGGCGTCGAGCCAGAACGACTCTGGATCCTGGATGCTCTGCTGGTACGCCCGCCCGTAGGCTCCCTCACGCACCTGGTCACGCGTGATGTTCATCGTGTCCTCCTCATTGAGTACCTCCTGAGGATGCCGACACGACGACTCTGTGGCGCCTCATCCTCGAAGCATGGGATCAATATACCGACGTTGTATACACAGATGCAAACATCATCGATGAACTGCAGATGAAATGTGCCAAATATGGCGCTTGATCGCGGGAGATGACGGGCTTTTGCGAAATTGTGTATACATTGACGTGTGATTTGTGTATACACTGATGGCGATCGATCGACGATGACCGAAGGAGGGGATCATGCGCGCAGGTGACCGGGCGTATCAGACTCTCCGTGAAGAGATCACCAACGGCGATCTGCCCGCGGGCACGGTGCTGGGCGAGGTCGAGCAGGCAGTGCGCCTCGGCATCTCCCGCACCCCGGTTCGCGAGGCCCTGCGGCAGCTGATCAGCGAGGGCTTGGCGGTGCAGCGGCCACGCGGCGTCGAGGTCTCAGAGGTCTCGTTCGAGAACATCAGCGAGCTCTATGACGTGCGTCTGGCCCTGGAATGCCAGGCTGCTCGACTCGCCGCACGCAATCGTGACGTCGACGTGTTCCGAGCGCTGCTCGTGGACTTCCAGCACGTCAGCGATCTGCTCAACACCCGTGACCGCAACCGGCACGACTACTACGAACTCGTCAACCGCCTCGACGACGCCCTCGACCACGCCGTGCGGAATCCCTACTTGGTCTCGGCGATGGCGACGGTGCGCACGCATCTCGCTCGCATCCGCCACATGGCGCGCAGCGATCGCGCCCGACTCATGGACGCCGCCCGCGAGCACGCGCTCATCGTGCAGGCGATCATCGACGGCGACGGCGACCTCGCTGCGCACGCCACGCACGTGCACCTCTATAACAGTCTTTCCCACCGACTGGCGAAGGCCGCCAGTCTCGAGACCCACTCCGCTGACGCCGTCAGCCCAGATGAAGGAGATGCTCGTGAGACAGCATGACGTCCGTGTGTACAAGAGCGAAGAGAACCTGGCTCGCAAAGATCAGCTCGCCTGGAAGATCGCCGAGGTCGCCGCTGACCCCGTCGAGGTCAGCCAGGAGGTGACCGACGAGGTCATCAACCGTGTGATCGACAACGCCTCGGTGGCCGCGGCATCGCTGCTGCGCGCCCCGATCGTCTCCGCTCGCGCACAGGCAAAGGCTCACCCGTTCACGCGGGGCGGCTCGACGGTCTTCGGCCTGCCCATTCCCAAGCGCTATTCGCCAGAGTGGGCCACCTGGGCCAACGGCGTCGCCGTGCGCGAGCTCGACTATCACGACACCTTCCTCGCGGCTGAGTACTCGCACCCCGGCGACAACATCCCCGCGATGATCGCCGTGGCGCAGCACGTCACCGGCACCCGCAGCGCACAGGTCTCCGGCCACGACGTCGTGCGCGGCATCGCCACCGGCTACGAGATCCAGGTCGACCTGGTGCGCGCGATCAGCCTGCACAAACACAAGATCGACCATGTGGCCCACCTCGGCCCGTCGATCGCCGCCGGCCTCGGCACGCTGCTGCATCTCGATCCCGAGGTGATCTTCCAGGCGATCGGCCAGGCGCTGCACACCACCACCGCGACGCGTCAGTCTCGCAAGGGACAGATCTCGACCTGGAAGGCGCATGCCCCGGCGTTCGCCGCGAAGATGGCCGTCGAGGCGGTCGACCGTGCGATGCGCGGCCAGACCAGCCCCGAGCCCATCTACGAAGGCGAGGACGGCGTGATTGCGTGGATGCTGGACGGCCCCGACGCGCATTACTCGGTTCCGCTTCCCGAGCGCGGTGAGGTCAAGCGCGGCATTCTCGACACCTACACCAAGGAGCACTCAGCCGAGTACCAGGCGCAGGCCTGGATCGATCTCGCCCGCAAGCTGCACAACGAGCACCCGGAACTGGCGAACCCTGCGAACGTCAAGTCGATCGTGCTGCACACCTCGCACCACACGCACTACGTGATCGGCTCGGGCGCGAACGACCCGCAGAAGTACGACCCGACCGCGAGCCGTGAGACGCTCGACCACTCGATTCCGTACATCTTCGCAGTCGCACTGCAGGACGGCCGCTGGCACCACGTCGACTCCTATGCTCCCGAGCGCGCCGGTCGGCCTGACACCGTGCAGCTGTGGCACAAGATCACCACCGAAGAGGATGCCGAGTGGACCCGTCGCTACCATTCGATCGATCCTGATGAGAAGGCCTTCGGCGGTCGCGCCGAGATCGAGCTCGCCGACGGTTCGCACATCACGGCAGAGATCGCCGTCGCCGACGCGCACCCGCTGGGCGCACGCCCGTTCCAGCGAGAGAACTACATCCAGAAGTTCAAGACCCTCGCCGAGCCCGTGCTCGAGCCCAGCGAGATCGAGCGCTTCCTCGATGTCGCTCAGCGCCTTGACACTCTGACTGCCGACGAGCTGGGCGAGCTGACCATCGTGGCCAGGCCCGGCCTGCTCGAGAGCGTCAACGACCCGAAGGGAATCTTCTGATGTTGTACTCGAAAGTCACCCCCGAGGCGAAGCGCCGAGCCTTTCGCGACGGGCTGGCCAGCGGCCGGCTGCAGCGGCTGCCAGGTGCGTTCAACGCGCTCTCGGCGCGGCTGATCGAGCGCAAAGGCTTCGAAGGTGTCTATGCGTCGGGCGGCGTGCTCGCCAACGATCTCGGCTTTCCCGACATCGGCCTGACGACGCTCACCGAGGTCGCCGGCCGCGTGCACACCTATGCGCGCTCGACCGATCTGCCGGTGCTCGTCGACGCCGACACCGGCTTCGGCGAACCCATGAACGTGGCCCGCACGGTTCAGGAGCTCGAAGATGCGGGCGTCGCCGGCATCCACATCGAAGATCAGGTCAACCCGAAGCGATGCGGCCACCTTGACGGCAAAGCCGTCGTCGATCAGGCGACGGCGGTCAATCGAATCCATGCCGCCGTCGAGGCGCGCCGCGACGAGAACCTGGTGATCCTGGCGCGCACCGACATCAGAGGGTCTGAGGGGCTTGAAGCGGCCATCGACCGGGCGAAGGCCTTGGTCGACGCGGGTGCCGACGGCATCTTTCCGGAGGCCCTGAGAGATCTGGGCGAGTTCGAGGCGTTCCGCCAGGCGGTCGACGTGCCCCTGCTGGCGAACATGACTGAGTTCGGCAAGAGCGAGCTGTTCACGAATCAGCAGCTGCAGGATCTCGGGTTCAACCTGGTGATCTACCCGGTCTCGCTGCAGCGACTGGCGTTGGGCGCCGCTGAGCGCGGGCTCGACGCGATCATCAGCGAAGGCAGCCTGAGCTCGCAGGTCGAGCACATGCAGACCCGAGCCGACCTCTACGAGCTGGTCGACTACCCGGCCTACAGCGAGTTCGACACCTCGGTGTTCAACTTCGACGTCGAGCGCGACAACTACCACTGATCCGCATTTTCGAAAGAGACAATCATGACTGAGATCTACAAGGGCCTGGCCGGTGTGCCCGTCGACTACACCGCCATCTCGAAGGTGAACCCCGAGACGAACTCGCTGCTCTACCGCGGCTACCCAGTGCAGGAGCTCGCTGCGACGCAGTCGTTCGAGGCCGTCGCCTATCTGCTCTGGCACGGTGAGCTGCCCAACGACGAGCAGCTCGCCGAGTTCGTGTCGACCGAGCGCTCGCTGCGCGGTCTCGATGCGAACGTCAAAGCCGTCATCGACTCGCTGCCGACTGACTCGCATCCGATGGATGTCGTGCGCACGGCCGTCAGCGTGATCGGTGCGAACGACCCCAAGACGGCTGACGAGTCGCCCGAGGCGGAGCTCGAGAAAGCGGTGAACCTCTTCGCGAAGCTTCCGTCGATCGTCTCATACGATCAGCGCCGCCGCCGCGGCGAGGCATACGTCGAGCCGAACGCCGATCTCGACTATTCGGCGAACTTTCTCTGGCAGACCTTCGGCAAGGAGCCCGACGACTTCGAGGTCGACGCATTCAGGGTGTCGCTGATTCTGTACGCAGAGCACTCGTTCAACGCGTCGACCTTCACCGCCCGCGTCATCACCTCGACGCTGAGCGACCTTTACTCGGCGGTCACCGGCGCGATCGGAGCGCTGAAGGGGCCGCTGCACGGCGGAGCGAACGAGGCGGTGCTGCACATCTTCAACGAGATCAACGCGCAGGCCGAGCAGCAGGGCGTCGAGATCGAGCAGGCCGCGCACGACTGGCTGACTCAGGCGTTCTCTGAGAAGCGCAAGGTCATGGGCTTCGGGCATCGCGTCTACAAGAAGGGCGACTCGCGCGTGCCGACCATGCAGCAGTCGACGCTCGAGTTGATCGAGCGCTACGACCGCGACGACCTGAAGCGTCTCTATGACGCGCTGGCAAAAGAGGTCGACGAGGCCAAGGGCATCAAGCCGAACCTCGACTACCCGGCCGGCCCAGCGTACTTTCTGCTCGGGTTCGACATTCCGACGTTCACGCCGATCTTCGTGGCGGCCCGCGTCACCGGTTGGACGGCGCACATCATCGAGCAGCGCGCGAGCAACGCGCTGATTCGTCCGCTCTCGCTGTACAACGGCGTCGACGAGCGGCACGTGCCGGGCTTCGAGGGCTAGGCTTGCACTGCGGCACCCGAATCGAACGGGGCCGCGACTCACAGACCGGCGTCACTTGGGCATGAGCGTGGGTGACGCCTACAGACGGGCGGGATGCGGAATCGGGGGATGCCGCATCCCGCCCTTTTCCTGTCTGCTTGGGCGCTTGGCTGCTGGGCGCCTGTCTGCCTGAGACTGTGGCCCACGGTATGGCGTTCGTCGTCTGCTGCTGCGCCATCGAGACATGCCATATGACTGCCCTCCCCGTCGAGACATGCCAAGTTCCATGTCTCGATGTCTCGACGGGTGTTCGTTCTGCACAAATGACCTGAACGCGATGCAGACAGACGAAAAGGCCGGGGCAGACATCATTCGTTGATGTCTGACCCGGCCTGTGTCATGCCCGGCTGCCGCAGCTCCAACGGCCGGCGGCAGCTCGGAGGGAGCTACCTTCGATCGAACCGTGCGCCCTCGGGCTTGGAGTCGAGGGCGAGCAGCACGATCACGATGATGCCGCCGGCGAACGGGATCAGCGACAGGAAGTAGAAGGCGCCCGACTTGTCGGTGTCATGGAAGCGGCGCCAGACGAGTCCGAGTGTGGGCAGCAGCACGGCCAGGCTGTAAAGCACCAGAATCACGGTGACAGCGATGCCGAACGGCCCGGGCACGGACTGCTGGGTGGTCATGAGCTGGTCGCCGACGCGCACGGTCGAGACCTCGGTGCGTGAGCCGACCCCCGTCAGCACGCTCAGCACGAACGAGATCACGGCGTTGACCAGCATGACCCACCAGAACTCGCTGCGGCTGGCACGCCCTGAGAAGTTCACGTAGTTCTTGAGCCAGCGGACGACCGCCTGCTTGATCGTCGCACCGTAGAGCGGGAGGGTGAGGTCGTCGGGATCGCTTGCGCCGAGCGGCCCCGAGGGCTGCCCGTATCCCTGCGGGCCGCCGTACTGGGGCGGCTGCGGAGGCTGCTGGGGCGGCTGACCGTACTGGCTCGGTGCGCCGTACTGCGGCTGCTGGGGGCCTCCGGCCTGGGGAGGCTGGGGCGCGGCATACTGTGGTGGCTGCGGGGGACGCGGTGGCTGTGGCGGCTGCTGGCCACTGCCATCGGCCGGCTTTGGGCCGTTTGGCGACGCCGGAGGCTCATAAGGAGGAGGAATGGTCATGTCAGTGCCTTTCTCAGGTATCAGCCAGTCGTTGCCCAGCAGCCTAACAGCGAGCGGGCAGGGGAGACCAGTGACCGGCTGTGATCGCGAGGGGTCGGTGTGGCCTCGGGGCGATCCGGTGATCACTGCCGAGCACTGATCACACCTGCAGCTCGGCCCCCATGACAACAGTGCGCTCTGGCGGCAGGTGAAACGCCTGCGTGCGGTTCGTCGACAGCCGCTCAAGCGCACGAAAGAGGCGGCGCTGCCACCGAGGCCAGTGCGCGACGTGCTCTGTCGCACCGGGCTCGATGCGGAACACAGAGAGCACGTAGGTCGCCGTCGACGGATCGATCTCGAGCTCGGGTGAGAGACCACGGGACTGCTCAAGCGCAGCAGGGATGTTCTGCGAATCGTTGAAACCGACTTGGTAGCGCAGCTGTACGATGCCGTCCTCTGTGTCGGTGAGATTGTCTACGACGATCCGCTGGTCGACCGGCACATGCGGAATTCCCAGGCTGCGCACGCAGACGATGACGACATGCTCGTGCAGCACGTGCGTGAAGTCGATGTTCGCGCGCAGAGCCAGCGGCGTGGTCGCGATGTCGCCATGTGGGTAGACGGCCACTCCGGGCACGCGGTCGATGCCGCCGCAGCGCACCTCGTCGACGAGGTCGCCGATCGGCCCCTCCATATCGTGGCGTCGGCCGAAGGCGATCTTCGAGCCGCGGCTCCAGGTGAACATGATGACGACGAAGATCGCTGAGATCGTGAGCGGCAGCCATCCGCCGGTGATCACTTTCAGTGAGTTCGCCGCCAGCAGCAGCAGCTCGAGCCCGCCGATGAGCACCGCCATCGTTGCGATGGCCGGCCACGACCACTGCCAGACCGTGCGGGCGAAGACCAAGAAGAGCGTCAGCTCGAGCACCAGGGTGCCGGTCACCGCGAGCCCGTAGGCAGAGGCGAGCCGTTCGGAAGATCCGAATCCGAGCACTAAGGCGAGCACGCCGACCAGCAGCAGCGCGTTGACCGCCGGCAGATAGATCTGTCCGGCGTTGCTGCGTGAGGTCTGCACGATCTTGAGCCTCGGCAGCAGGCTCAGACGAACAGCCTGGCGCACGATCGAGAAGGCGCCCGAGATCACGGCTTGCGAGGCGATCACCGTCGCCAGCGTTGCCAGCACGACGATCGGCACCAGCGCCCAGCTCGGCGCCATGCGGAAGAACGGACTGCTGAGCGCGTCAGGATCATGAAGCAGCATCGCACCCTGGCCGAGGTAGTTCAGCAACAGTGCCGGGAAGGCGAACATCAGCCAGCCGAGCACGATCGGACGTCGGCCGAAGTGCCCGAGGTCGGCATAGAGAGCCTCGGCGCCTGTGACGGCGAGCACAGCCGCTCCGAGAGCCATGAACGCGACCCATGGGTGTGCGGCTGCGAAGGAGAGCGCGTACGTCGGTGAGAGCGCTCGCAGCACGCTGGGGTCGGTGGCGAGCCAGCCGACGCCGAGCACGGCGAGCACGACGAACCACAACGCCATGATCGGGCCGAAGGCCTTGCCGATGCGTCCGGTGCCCCGAGGCTGCACGAGAAACAGCAGGGCGAGAATCACCACTGAGATCGGCACGACCCAGGATCCGAAGTCGGGGTCTGCCACCGAAAGACCCTCCGACGCGCTCATCACCGAGATGGCCGGGGTGATCATGGAGTCTCCCAGAAAGAGCCCGGCGCCGACCACGGCGACTGCGATCGCGAACCCGGAGACGCGAGCACCGCGTCCGTTCTTGCGTCGAATCATGGCGGCGAGTGAGATGATGCCGCCCTCGCCCTGGTTGTCGGCTCGTGTGATGATGCCGACGTATGTCACTGTGACGATGACGATCAGGCACCAAATGATCATTGAGATGACGCCGAGCACGCTCTGCTCGTTGATGTCGGCGTCGGAGTGAGAGCGCAGTACCGTGCGCAGCGTGTACAGCGGGCTCGTGCCGATGTCGCCGAACACGATGCCGATGGCACCGAGGGTGAGCGCAGCGATTGGACCGCGCTTCGATGCCGTCAGTGCGGTCATCTGCGTCGTGACGGGGCCGGTGTACGGATGACTCTCACCGGTGTTTCTGCGCGAGGCGAACATGATCGCCATCTTGCCACTGGCGGGGTGCGTCGTCTGCATCGCACGGCGTGTCACGGAAGCGACACTGAACGCGGTTTCGAGCAGCAGACCGGACGAATGAGGCGGATATCGGGCGGCTTCTCGTGGCAGGCTGCTCGGCCAAGAGTGCGCCGGATGCGCAAGAAGGCCCCTCTCCCGCGTAAACGCTGGGGAGAGGAGCCTTCGTGACGTGCCCCCCGAGAGTTTCGATCTCTCTACCCGCGGAGAACATAACCAGCCCTCGAAGCGGTTCCGGGTGGTTGCTCGAGAGTCGCACTGCCCTCATGAAAAACGGGCTGACCGTCTCACCTGTTGCGGCCGTTTGCCCTCTGCCCTCAGGCAATGTGCGGGAAAAGTGGGGGACGTTCGCCCGTGACTCATCGCCCTCCTCTCGAGCAGCTGAGATACGGCTCGGGATGAGACCCATCGACCATCGCGTGGATGCCGGGGCCGTGCCCTTTAGGTCACCTTTGCTGGCGTATTCACTGGCGGCGTGCACATCAAAGCCACCCAGTGACCTTGATAGGTGATCCGTCTGCCTGCCCTGTGCGGATCGCCGTACAAGGCGGATCTCGGCACGACATTGCAGCACAGGAGGTGCTAGGTGCAACTACCCGAGGTCAGGATTTAATGTTGCCGAGAGCTTACCAACGTCGCTAACCACGTTGAGCCATAGCCTCTCGATCGTCACTATGCAGCGTACGCGCTCATCCATTGCTCGCCCCGGAAGAGATCAGAGGCGTCAGTATGTACACGGAGATTACCCAGAATTCGCAAATGCCATCCGGCCTGGGCTGGATTCACCCGGGTGACGGTCAAAGACACTTCGCCTTTGTCGATGTGCTGCTCGAACTCTTTTGCAATCCAATCAGGCAAATAGCCGATGGGGTCTACTGTGTCTTTCAATACGAGACGCGCATAAGCGCGACCGGCATTGTTGTCTGTCTCCCGGACCAGCGATAGCTGGTCTCCAGGAGAAATCTCCGACAAAAGGGACTCGAAATCCTCTGGCGGGTAGTTTCCGACAGGGGCTGCACCTTCAGGAATCACTTTTTTCTTAGTCATGTGGCGGCTGCCTGCAATCAGAACGTCCAGCTCAAGTTCCTGACCGCGGCGTCGCGGAACAGGGAAAAGCTGAATGGTGTCCCCAGCAGTCTTACCTTCTGACCTAGTTAGAAGCTCCCAAGGAGTTGCATCTGAGACTTGGAGGTCCAGCTTCTCCACATACTCTTGGTAGTCAGGGCGGGTGCTTGATAGGACTCGACTGCTGAACAGAGGAAATAGCTCCTCTGCCGTGTAGACGTGATCAAAATCCTTAAATCCAGGGAAAGGGCGGAAACCTAGAACAGATTTTGCGCTCTCAAAGTACTCAAAACGAAACTCGTCTCCCGCGTTCGTCAGAAGGCCGATAGGCTCGATTGCTCTAGTGTCAATATTCTGCCAAGTAACGATAAGCTGCCGTTTAGTGTCACCTTCAGGGGCAAGGTCGATTGGATATGCCGGTGATTTGTTAGCCATTTAAGACCCTCCTCACATTTGTCCGTACTACTGCTCTCATGAACTTACGCGTGACCACTGACATGCTTGGGTAATCATCTAAGATCTCATCAAGCGCGTCGGAACTCAAGACTGAGTTTAGCTGGGCCAGCCACCTGTTGATCTGGTCCTGCTGGGCGAGTCGGGACGCTGCCAGAAAGTAGTCCACGAGTGTCGGGGTGGGGTTTGGGCCGTGGTCGAAGCTGCTTGCTTTGCCCTTACTGCACCAACTCAAGTAATCAACATCGGCTGCGCCGTTCAAGATCCTAAGACGTTGGTCATCCGTCAGCTGCTGTCCCAATGATGAGCCGTGGTCAAACGATGGAGCTAGGCGATCACAGCTACCCTCTTTCGCGACTGCGGGTTGTAAGATCGCCCAGTTGCTGTCATGACGGTCGGTGTTCGCAATGATTGCGTCCAGAAGAAGATATCCGGAGAACAGGGTGTAGCCGTCCACCTCCGGAGAGCCGTCCCATGACGGAGGCGTGCCCACCGCATGAAGAGACGAGGCTAGATGCGCATACCCATACCCCGGGAGCACTCTGGCGCGATGGGTGCCTGCAATCTTCGCAGCGCTTCTCGCAGCATATGGAAAACCGAGATCTAGCCATGTGCCCCCTGCCGTCAGTATGTAGTCCTTCGGGCGGATATTCTCAGAGATCGTCCCAGCTTTACCCTTGTACGTGACTAGCTCAGTTCGAGCCGCAGGGATACCTAGGGCTCGAGCGATTCTGGTAGCGAACACTTCGGCGAAGTCTTCAGCTGTAGGTCCAGTCCCAGGGTTCACTCGAACTGGTTTGAAGAGCCAATGCGACGAGCCTGATTCCTGAGGGTTGAATAGCCATTTCTTAACATGCTTCCCCTGTGGCTCATCTTCATAAACCTCCCAGCGGGAGATATCCGATCGTTCCACTGCCGTCACTGAATCAGTATGGCATGATGCAAGTAGCTGCACGAGACAGGCGGCCGTGCCAAGACCACGCTCTGGGCCACGCTGCAGTGCCCATGGGTTGTCTGTCGATCGACGCTCTTCTTGCCATCTCGCCCCAGCAACCTGCTCGGCGTGATCGAGAATGAAACCAGCCTGCGCGAGGGCAACCTTCCACTTCCTGTTTGAGTGTTCAGAATCTTGATCGTTCGTCGCGGCGAAGGCCCCGTACGACCACTTGCCCTTCTCGCGATGTCTGGCGTCGACCAGCACCAGTCCAGCGCCGTGCTCATGGCCTGCTGGATAGGCTCAGAATGGCCCAGACGTGTCTCTTCTCCACCGGCGCCGTGTGCGGGCGTTGCAGCAGCAGCCGTGGCGCCCCGTGGACACGACTACGGTCACGACCGTCGCTAATCTCGTCGACCGGTTCACCGAGCGCAAACGTCAAGACACCGACACCGCACAAGCAACCATCGGCAGCTACGACTCAGTAGCCGGCGTCATCACTGGGCCCGACGGCTGCGGCGAGCCGACGCTACTCGAGGTCAGGCCTGGACGCATTGTGAAGTGGTTGCGCTCTACCGCCACGAGCAGGGGAGCGGGCATCGCGAAGACCGCGAGATCGGTGCTCTCGGGTGCGTCCGACATCGCAATCGAAGACGGCGCGCTCAACCAGAACCCGATGCGCATGTTACCGAAGATGAAGCGACCACGCCCGGCCGGCGCGCAAGCAATCCCACCAGGCGAAGTACCAGCACTGCGCACAGCGATCGCCACGAACAAACTCGTCGCCGAACGCGACCTCACAGACCTGCTGCTGCTGCTCCTGCTCGCCACAGGGCTGCGTGTAGGCGAAGCGTGCGCACTCCGGTGGGATGAACATCGACCTCGACGCCGGGACGCTCACAGTGGCCGCTACACCCGCCCGCGTGCCAGGCGAGGGCATGATCTGACAAGACCGACCAGAGCCGCCGCACAATCACCCTGCCAGCCGACGCCGTGAAACTCCTGGCAGACCGGGTCGTGCTCTCAGACCTCGTGTTCCCAGCCAGCCACGACAAACCACGAGACCCATCTCTCGTGAACAAGCAGCTCCGGGCGTGTCGCGCCGCCCTCGGATACCCAGAACTCACGACACACGCGTTCAGAAAGACCGTCGCGACGGCGCTCGACGCCGCCGGTCTCAGTGCCAGTGCCATCGCCGACTACCTCGGGCACGCACGGCCGAGCATGACCGAAGACGTGTATTTGCGCAGGAAGCTCGACACCTCGGCCGCTGCCGCAGCACTGCAGGCCGCGATCCAAAGTGGGGGAAAGCGCGGGATCACGCGAAAAGCAACGACACCGAGGGCGCTACTCCCGCGTAATTCCGGCCTTCTTGTGCCCCCCGAGAGTTTCGATCTCTCTACCCGCGGATTAAAAGTCCGCTGCTCTTCCGATTGAGCTAGAGGGGCCCAGTGCGCTTTGCGGCGCACCGCCCATCATTGTGCCACAATCGCCGAACCTTTCGCTACCAGCGCTCCTATTTACTTAGGCTAACTAATTGTCTAGTGTTGTAGCCAACATGAGTGTCTCTCCTGCCTCTGAACCTGTCTCCCGACCGCGGCCCCAGTCGACTCCGCCGGCTCCGGCGATCGCTGACGGCTCTGACTCCGCCTCGCTCCGCACGATCGCCGACCTCGCCGAAGAGCTGCGCACTGCTGTGGCTCGTATCAACCGGCGGCTGCGCTCAGAGAACCCCGGTGGTGTCACTCCGGCTCAGCTGACCGTGCTGCTCACCCTCGACCGCAGCGGCGAGCAGACGCTGGGCTCGCTGGCCGAGATCGTCATGGTCAGCCCTCCGTCGATGAACCGCACTGTGTCGCATCTGGTCGAGGCCGGTCTCGTCGAGCGCGAGCAGTCACAGACCGACCGTCGCGTGACGCGACTGCGCATCACGGCATCCGGCCGAGCCGAAGCCGACCGCACCCGGGCTCACCGCGACGAATGGCTCGGGCGGCAGCTCGCGGCTCTCACCGCCGAGCAGCGCGCCGAGCTCGGCCGCGCCGCCGCATACCTCAGCGAGGTCGCCGCCCGATGATCTCGACCTTTCGCTCGCTCGCGGTGCGCAACTATCGCTGCTGGTTCGCCGGCGCGCTGGTCTCGAACGTCGGCATGTGGATGCAGCGCACGGCCCAAGACTGGATCGTTCTGACCCAGCTCACTGACCACGACGCGGCTGCCGTCGGCCTCATCACGGCCCTGCAGTTCGGCCCGCAGCTCCTGTTGACGCCGCTGGCCGGAATGGTGTGCGACCGGTTCCAGCGTCGTCGTGTGCTGTTGGTGACCCAGATCGTCATGGGGCTGCTCGGCTTCGCCTTGGGTGCTTGGGTGCTGCTCGGCAGCCCCGATCTGCTGCACATCTATGCTTTCGCCCTTGCTCTCGGCGTCGTCAGTGCGTTCGACACCCCGGCCCGTCAGGTGTTCGTCAGCGACCTGGTTCCCCGTGGAGCGGTCGGCAACGCGGTCGCGCTCAACTCCACGTCGTTCAACCTCTCGCGCATGGCCGGCCCGGCCGTCGCCGGTGTGCTCATCGCCATCGTCGGCGCGGGCTGGGTGTTCGTGATCAACGGATTCACCTTCGTCGGGGTGATCGCGGCGCTGCTGCTGATTCGTCCTCGCGACTACTACGGCGAACCCGTCGCGACCACGCCCAAGACGGCGCGCACCAGCGGCATCCTCGAGGGCATCCGCTACGTGCGCGGACGCTCCGATCTGCAGCTCGTGATGCTGATGATCTTCTTGATCGGCACCTTCGGCATGAACTTTCCGGTTCTGCTCTCGGCGATGGTCACCGTCACGTATCAGCAGGGGGCGCAGGAGTACGGCGTCATCTCGTCGGTGCTCGGCATCGGCTCGCTCGTCGGTGCGCTCATCAGCGCCTCTCTCGAACGGCCTCGGCTGCGCAGCGTGATGCTCGGTGCCGTCGGCTTCGGGTTCGTCATGCTCGGAGCCGCCTTCGCCCCGACGCTGCTCACCTTCGCGATCGCACTGGTCGCGCTGGGGCTGTGCACGCAGACCATTCTCGCCAGCGCCAACGGCTACGTGCAGCTGACCAGTGCCCCCACCGTGCGCGGCCGTGTGATGGCGCTCTACATGGCGCTGCTGATGGGCGGAACCCCGTTCGGCGCACCGCTGGTCGGCTGGGTGGCGAACACGTTCGGCCCCCGCTGGTCGTTGGTCGTCGCCGCAGCCTCGGGTCTGGCAGCAGCAGGAGCGGCGGCCTGGTGGCTCTTTCTCACGCACCATGGCCGTCTGCACCGAAACCCCGACGGCGGGCTGCGTCATGCCTTCGTCATCGAGCTTGACGGGGGTGAGGCTCGCACGCCGGCGGATGTCGATCTTGCGGCCGCCTCGAAGCCCAGAGCCGAGCACGCGGGGGCCGGTGACGACGGCGATCGGCAGCCTGTCACTCAGCCGGTCTCGACCGTGACGACCGAGATCGCCGTGATCGACGTCGACAGGCTCGGACGGCGTCGCCGAGTGCAGCGGCGGCAGAGGCCTCCGCATACACTGGAGCGGTGAGAGAACACCACAGACCCGTGCTCTTCGGCGACGGGGAGTTCGAAAGAATCGAAGGCGCAGCCGACCCGGCGGCGGTCTACCGCCTAGCTCATGAGACCGCCCGAACTCTGATGGCTCGGGCTCGAGGCATGGACGATGAGAACGTGCTCAAACGCCTGTCTCACTACACCGACGAGCACGGCGTCGAAACGATCACGGAGCTTTGGGCGACCGCCTCTGCCGAGAGTCTGCCCGGCGTGCTCTGGCGCATCTATCTGCTGCGCAGCCTCATCATGGCGTCGACCGAAGAGGTGACCGCGCTCTACGACCTCGGGGCCCGGCGGCTGAGCACCGCAGACCCGATCGTCACCGGGCTCGACACGCCCGCACAGGTGCTCGAAGTGCAGCGACTCAGCGAACGCATCCTGCGGGGCGTCTTCAGCGGTGACTTCCACCTGGCTCTGATGCAGGCGGCGGCGTTCTGCAGCGTTCTCGCGGCCGGCTGCCTGGCGCACGTCGACGTGATCGAGCTCACCGAGCCGGATGCGGCCGCACGACTCACCCGCCAGGCCGGGACGCTCACCGACATGGTCGTGGTCTTTCGCAGGGGGGCTGTGCTCTGGACGCAGGATGCCCTAGACTGACATGGCTCTCGGCAACGGGAGCTGGCCAGGTCGTGTAACCCCGGGCTCCAACTTTTGCCGCTTCGAGCGGCCTTCCGCCGAGAGGCGTTCGCGGCCTGGCCACACCACTTCTGATCGAGGGCGATGACGTGCCGATCGGCTGCCTCCCCGAGAGAGACAGGATCCGACATGCTCGACCGCCAGCGCATCCGCCATGACCTCAGAGTTCGCGAGGTGACGGTCAGCGCCGTCTCGCAGATCTCGCCTTCCATGCGGCGAATCACCTTTTCGTCGCCGACGCTCGACGACTTTCTCGCACCCGGGCCGGCCGATCACGTCAAGCTCTTTCTGCCTGACGAGCACGGGGCGATCAACGCGCCCGCCGTCGATGCCGAGGGCCGCCTGCGACGCCCTGAGGCGCCGCTGATCAGCCGTGACTACACCCCACGCGCGTGGCGTGCCGCCGAGGGCGGGCACGAGGCGCAGATCGACATCGACTTCGTGCTGCACGAAGGCGGACCGGCGACGAACTGGGCGCGTGCGGCAGCCGTCGGAGACCACTTGGTGATCGCGGGCCCGCGTGGATCGCGCACGGCTCCGCTCGAAGCCGCTCGCGCCGTGCTGATCGCGGATGCGACGGCACTGCCCGCCTTGGCCCGCTGGCTCGAGACTCTGCCGGGTCGTACGGTCATCGACGTGATCGTGTGGGGCTCGGACGAAGCCGATGCCGAATATCTCGACGTGCGGCTGCGAACCCGCATCGCCAGCCTGAACTGGGTGCCCGCGGATGCGCCGTCATCGGCTCTCGAGGATGCCGTGGCCGGAATCGACTTCGAGACGGGCACGTTCGTCTGGGCGGCAGGCGAGGCGTCGGCGCTGATTCCGGTGCGGCGTCATCTGCGCGGTCTCGAGACGCTCGACCGTCGCGATCTCGACGTGCAGGGATACTGGAAGCGGGGCGTGGTGGCCCTTGACCATCACGCCCCGCTCGATCCCAGCGATCCGGAGTGACCCGGCACTGACGCCGTCGGCTTCCCCCTCCGAAGCCGACGGCAGCTGGGTGTTTGCCCTATCCGAAGCGTCCCGAGATGTAGTCCTCGGTCTCTTTCTCAGCCGGATTGGCGAAGATCTTGCGCGTGTCGTCGTACTCGATGAGACGGCCAGGCTTGCCGGTGCCCTCGATGTTGAAGAACGCGGTCTTGTCAGAGACACGTGAGGCCTGCTGCATATTGTGCGTCACGATCACGATCGTGTACTGCAGCTTCAGCTCTTCGATCAGATCTTCGATGGCCAGCGTCGAGATCGGGTCGAGTGCGGAGCAGGGCTCGTCCATCAGCACCACGTCGGGCTTCACCGCGATGGTGCGCGCGATGCACAGACGCTGCTGCTGGCCTCCCGAGAGGCCTGAGCCCGGGGCGTCGAGTCGGTCTTTGACCTCGTTCCAGAGGTTTGCTCCCCGCAGCGACTTCTCCACGAGCTCGTCGGCGTCGCTGCGCGAGATGCGTCTGTTGTTCAGCGTGACGCCGGCCAGCACGTTCTCGCGAATCGACATGGTCGGAAACGGGTTTGGGCGCTGGAACACCATGCCCACCTGGCGGCGCACGAGCACCGGGTCGACGCCCGGGCCGTACAGGTTCTCGCCGTCGAGCAGCACTTCGCCCTCGACACGGGCGCCGGGAATGACCTCGTGCATGCGGTTGAGCGTGCGCAGGAACGTCGACTTGCCACAGCCCGAGGGGCCGATGAAGGCCGTCACTGACTTCGGCTCGATGTCCATGCTGACATCGGCGACTGCCAGGAACTTGCTGTAGTAGACGTTGAGATCCTTGGCGACGATGCGTTTTGACATGTTCTGTGAATCCTTACGATGTGGGTCTGCAGGTCGGAGGCGAGGGGTGGAGCTAGCGCGACTTCGGCGAGAAGATCTTGGCGATGATGCGTGCCGCGAGGTTCAGCACCATGACGATCAGCACCAGGGTCAGCGCACCGGCCCAGGCGCGGGCATAGTACGGGTCGGCGTCGATGCCGGGGTTCTGGTACTGGTTGTACACGAACACCGGCAGGGTCGTCATGCGCTCTGAGAACGCGTTGTAGTTCATGTTCGAAGCCAGGCCGGCGGTGACCAGCAGAGGAGCTGTCTCGCCGATGACGCGGGCGAGGGCGAGCATGACACCGGTCATGATGCCGGCCACCGAGGTGCGCAGCACGACCTTGACGATGGTGAGCCACTTCGGCACGCCGAGGGCGTATGAGGCCTCTCGCAGCTCGTTTGGCACCAGGCGAAGCATCTCTTCGGTCGAGCGCACGACCACGGGGATCATGAGCACTGACAGGGCGACCGCACCGGTGATGCCCATCTTCGCGTCGGCGCCGAAGAAGATCACGAACACTGAGAAGGCGAACAGACCGGCGACGATCGAGGGGATGCCGGTCATCACATCGACGAAGAACGTGATTGACTTGGCGAGCCTGCCATGGCCGTACTCGACGAGATACACCGCCGTCATCAGTCCGATCGGCACCGAGATGAGCGCGGCCCAACCCGTGACTATGAGGGTGCCCATGATGGCATGGATCGCGCCGCCGGGGGCTCCCAGCGGCACCTGCATCGAACTGTTGAAGAACTCGCCGTCAAACCGCGAGAGCCCCTTCGAGACGACGACCCAGAGCAGTGAGACGAGTGGGATCAGCGCGATGAGGAATGCGCCCCAGACCACCACGCGCATCGTGACGTCTTTGGCCCGGCGCCGTCGGCTGTTGCCGGCCAACGCCGAAGAGGCAGAGAGAGTGCTGGCTGTGCTCATCAGTTGGCTCCTGAGAATTCCTTGCGGCGGTTGACGATCCAGCGGGCGCCGAGGTTGGCGGCGATGCTGATCACGAAGAGCACGAGACCGCCGAAGATCAGCACGCTGATCTTCGTGCCTGAGGCCTCGGGAAAGTTCTGCGCGATGGCGGCGGCGATGGTGTTCGGGTTCTGTCCGCGCAGCAGAGCGAAGCTGACCAGACCGGGCGTGGCCGAGAGCACCATGGCCACGGCCATGGTCTCGCCGAGCGCACGACCGAGCCCCAGCATGGCGCCTGAGACGATGCCCGGGCGAGCGAAGGGCAGCACGGCCATCTTGATCATCTCCCAGTGCGTGGCGCCGAGAGCGAGGGCGGCCTCCTCGTGCAGCGCAGGAGTCTGCAGAAAGACCTCGCGGTTCATGGCGGTCATGATCGGCAGAATCATGATGGCCAGCACGATGGCGGCGGTCAGCACCGAGGTCGCGGGGCTCGCGACCGGGCCGGCGAACAGCGGGATCCATCCGAGGTAGGTCGACAGCCAGTTGTAGAAGGGCTCGACGGCCGGGGCGAGCACTGCGATGCCCCAGAGGCCGAAGACGACTGAGGGAATGGCGGCCAGGAGGTCGATGACGTAGCCGAGAACCTGAGCGAACCGGCGATTCGCGTAGTGCGAGATGAACAGGCCGATGCCGATCGAGAACGGAAATGCGATCAGGAGGGCGATCAGGGCGACCCAGAGCGTGCCGAAGGCGAGCGGCCCGACGTACTCCCAGACGTTGTCGCCAGCCGTGCCGGGGATGTCGCCGTTCGCCCGCGATGCTCCGAACGCGGGCAGTGCCTGCCCGACCAGGAAGATCGCGACGCCGGCGAGGATGACCAGGATCAGCACGCCGGCGATGAGCGACGTGCGCGAGAAGACGATGTCGCCGGGGCGCTGTTTCGCTCGGGGTGCGGCTTGAGGGCTTGTGGTGGTGCTCATGGTTCCCATCGGGTCAGAACGTGGAGGCGCGTGGAGAAGTGCTGCTGGGTGATGACTGAGGCGGAGCGACGAAGGTGTGTCGCTCCGCCTCAGCGAGGCTCGCGATGGGCGAGCCGGGTGTCTCGGCTACTTGATCGCGTTGACCGCGGTCTTCGCCTTCTCAGTGACGGCATCGCTCAACGGTGCCGAGCCGGCGTGGTCGGCAGCCTGCTTCTGGCCGTCGGCGCTGATGACGTACTCGAAGTAGGCCTTGACGAGCTCGCCCTTGCCCTCGGTCTGGTACTCCTGGCAGCCGATCAGGTAGCTGACCAGCACGATCGGGTAGGCACCCTCGACGCTGTAGTCGAGCTTGTACGCCAGGTCGGCATCGCCGCGGCCGTCGATGAGCTTCGAGTGCTCGACGATCTTGGCCGCAGCCTCGGCCGAGTACTTCACCCCATTGACGGCGACCGTTCCGAGGTCGCCGGCCTGTGAGGCGTCGAGGTAGCCGATCGAGCCGTCTGAGCCGGTGAGCGCCTGCTTGACGCCCTGGGTCTTCTGCGCCGACTGCGCATTCGGGTTCGACGCGAAGGGGAAGGTCTCGCCGACCTCGGCGCTGCCGAAGGCGTCAGGGGCCTCAGACTTCAGGTAGTTCAGGAAGTTCTTTGTGGTGCCCGACTCGTCGCCGCGGAACTTCACCTTGATGGTGGTGTCGGGCAGCGTGACACCGGAGTTGAGGTCGGTGATGGCCGGATCGTTCCACTTGGAGATCTGCCCCGAGAAGACCTTGGCGATCGTCGCCGCATCCATATTCAGCGAATCGATGCCGTCGAGCTTGAAGGCCACGGCGATGGGTGAGATGTACGCGGGAATCTCGACGATGTCGTTGGTCTTGCAGGCGGCGAACTTGCCGGCGAGCTCATCGGTGCTGACGGCCGAGTCGCTGCCTGCGAAGTCGGCGGTGCCACCGGCGAACGCCTTGCGTCCTGCGCCCGAACCCTCGGGATCGTAGTTGACTGCAACGCTCGCGTTCGACGCGATGAAGCCGGCCTTCCATGCCTCCTGTGCGCCGCTCTGGCTCGAGGCTCCCGAGCCGCTGATCTGACCGCTCAGCGAAGAGGTCGATGAGCTGCTGCCGCTCTCGTTGCTGGCGCAGGCCGACAGCGAGATAGCGGCGACGCCGAGCAGTGCGGCGGCCTGGATGAGGCGAGTCTTCTTCACGATGTACCCTTTCAGGTTTCTTGCATGCGGCCGCAGGGAGAAGCGGCCCGGTTCGTTTCTCAACCTACGGATGCTCGGTGTCGAGATTCTCACCAGTGCCTTAACGGCAGGTGAACGACGGAGGGCTGTTCGGGTCGTGCCCTGAGAGCACTCTGCCCGAGCCACCTCGTGAATAGGATGGCCCGGGCAGGTTGCCGTGCTCGCTCAGCGCTTCGCTCAGCGGCCAGGCAGGTCAGCTCTCACTCTCTTCGTCGAAGGGAGCGTAGGTCGCCACCGTGACGAGCTCGAACGGGCGCTCGGCGTCGCCCGTCTGGGCGATCTGCGCGATCACCAGCTCTGCTGGTGCCAGCGTGGCATGTGAGAGCAGCCGGGCACGGGCTGGCTCGTCGATGAGCGCGCCGACTGCCGAGAGCACGCCCGGAAGCACCGGCCGGTGGGTGCAGAAGAGAGCCGAACGTCCCTGCGAGACGACGTCGGTGACCAGATGCTCCGAGGCCTCGGGGTCGGTGGCATAGTCGGTCTCGGTGAGTTCGCTGGCACGGCGCACACGGGTTCCGCAGGCTGTCGCATACGGCTGCACCGTTGACAGACAGCGCTGCCACGGGCTCGTCACGATCTGCTGGAACGTTCCCCAGCACTGCAGCAGCGCAGCCAGGTGTGCGGACTGGGACTGTCCGTGCGAGGTCAGCGGGCGGCTGGCCTCGCCTTTGCTCCAGTCGACACGGGACGTGGCCTTGGCGTGTCGCAGCACCCCCACCGTGAGGATCGGGCGGTCGAGCGTGGGCAGCTGACCCTCGAGTCGAGTGAGCAGCTCGCGGTCGAAGTCGTAGGTCAGCAGTCGCTGCGCTTCGGCGAAGGGCAGCCAGAGCAGCTCGTCGACCTCGTGATTCGGCGAGAAGTGCTTTGCGCTGTCTTTGACCTGCTCGGCAGAGATCTGAGAGGTCCAGTAGTGCACGACCTTGGGCTTGCCCCCGACGTGATAGTGCACGGCGTCGAGATACGGCCCGAGAGCGGCCCGAATCCGGCTCTCTTCGCGCAGCTCGCGAATGGCCGTCTCAGGCACGCTCTCGCCTGGGTCCTGTTTGCCCTTGGGAAACGAGTAGTCATCATGGGCAGCGCGGTGGATGACCAGAATGTAGGGCTCGCCGGCGATGCGTCGCCAGCAGAGCACTCCGGCGGCGACGATCATTTGCGCTTCGCCCGAGCCCGAGCCTTGCGCGTCGCGGCGATGCGCAGGAGCTCCTCCTGCACATCGAGCAGCCGGTTGCCGTGATCGTCGAGGTAGTGACGTTTCCAGCTGCCGTCTGCGCTGAGGTGCCATGACGAGGTGGTATCGGCGACACCCATCGCGAGCAGATCGGTGAGCTCTGAGATCTGGTCGGGGTCGACCAGCCGCACGAGCGCCTCGACACGACGATCGAGGTTGCGATGCATCATGTCGGCGCTGCCGATGTACACGATCGGGTCGCCCTCGTTCGCGAACCAGAAGATTCGCGAGTGCTCGAGAAAGCGACCGAGCACCGAGCGCACGGTGATGTTCTCGCTGAGCCCCGGCTCGCCCGGCTTGAGTGCGCAGATGCCGCGCACCCAGACCTCGACGGGAACGCCGGCCTGGCTGGCACGATAGAGCGAATCGATGATCTGCTCGTCGACCAGCGAGTTGACCTTGATCTTGATGCCGCTCGTCTTGCCTGCGCGTGCATGCGCGATCTCTTGGTCGACCAGATCGATCAGGCCCGTGCGAATGGTCTTGGGGGCGACCAGCAGACGGTTGTAGTCCGACTCGGCCGAGTATCCCGAGAGGTGGTTGAACAGCCGGCCCAGGTCGGCTCCGACCTCCTCGGAGGCGGTGAGCAGGCCGAGGTCTTCGTAGAGACGTGCGGTCTTCGGGTTGTAATTTCCGGTGCCGACGTGGCTGTAGCGCACCAGACGACCCTCTTCTTCGCGCACGGCGAGCGAGAGCTTGCAGTGCGTCTTCAGCCCGACCAGACCGTAGACGACGTGCACGCCTGCGCGTTCGAGCTTGCGCGCCCACGAGATGTTGTTGGCCTCGTCGAAGCGTGCTTTGATCTCGACGAGGGCAAGCACCTGCTTGCCTGCGTCGGCCGCGTCGATCAATGCCTGCACGATCGGACTGTCGCCCGAGGTGCGGTACAGCGTCTGCTTGATGGCGAGCACGGTCGGGTCGGCCGCAGCATGCTCCAGGAACGCCTGCACGCTGGTCGCGAACGACTCGTAGGGGTGATGCAGCAGGATGTCCTGCTTGCGAATCGCCCCGAAGAACTCGGCGTGCTGATGCGGCTCGATGTCCTGCAGAAAGCGATTGGTGACGGGAACGGCGACAGGGTAGTGCAGCTCGGGTCTGTTCAGCCCCGAGATGGCGAACAGGCCGGTGAGGTCGAGCGGCTCGCGCAGCTTGTAGACGTCTTCGTTCTGCACGCCCAGTTCGCTGACCAGCAGCTCGAGGATCGTCGGGTTGATGTCGCTGGCCACCTCGAGGCGAACCGGCGGGCCGAAACGGCGGCGCAGAAGCTCCTTCTCAAGCGCCTGCAGCAGATTCTCCGCCTCGTCTTCGTCGACCTCGAGGTCTTCGTTGCGAGTGACGCGGAAGGCGTGCGACTCGACGACCTCCATGCCGGGGAAGAGCTGGTCGAGATGCGCAGAGATGAGCTCTTCGAGCGGGACGAAATGCGTCTGCGCGTCGCCGATCTCGCCGACGCGAATGAAGCGGGGCAGTGACTGCGGCACTTTGACGCGGGCGAACTCGCGCTTGTTCGTCGTGGGGTTGCGCACGATCACGGCCAAGTTGAGCGAGAGGCCAGAGATGTACGGGAAGGGATGCGCCGAATCGACCGCCAAAGGGGTCAGGATCGGAAAGACCTTCTCATCGAAGTAGGTGCGCAGACGAGCGCGATCGGCCTGATCGAGGTCGTCGAAGTGCGAGATGCCGATGCCGACCTTCTCGAGCTCTGGCAGAACGTGCTCGTGCAGGATGCTCGACTGACGCTCCTGCAGACGGTGTGCCTCTTTCGAGATCGCGCTGAGCAGCTCGAGCGGGGCATAGCCCGAAACGGCGGGAACGGCGATGCCGAGTGCCACGCGGCGCTTCAGGCCGGCGACGCGCACCATGAAGAACTCGTCGAGGTTGTTCGCGAAGATGGCCAGAAACGAAGCTCGCTCGAGCAGCTGCAGCCCGGGGTCTGCGGCCAGCTCCAGCACGCGTTCGTTGAACCCCAGCCACGAGAGCTCTCGATCCAGATAGCGGTCAGGTGGCAGCTGTGCGCTCGGCTCTGCTGCGGCCGTGGGCGAAGGCTCTGTGACGGTGCTCTTCCCCTGGCTGTTCTTCGTCTTAGTCTGCTGTGACGGTTCGCTCATTCCTCAATCATCTCACCTGCCAATGAATATCTCGTGAACGCTCCTCGAAACCGAGTCGGCGGTAGAGCGCGAGGGCAGGCACATTGTCTGCTTCGACATACAGCGACACGTCGGTGACGCTCTCTGCCAGATGGCGAAGGCCCTGCTCCATGAGCACCCGCCCGAGACCGCGTCCGCTGTGGTCGGGGCTCACCGCGATCGCGTAGATCTCGCCCTCGGGTCTGCCGTCTGGGCCGGGTGCGATCTTCGTCCAGTTGAACCCGACAAGTTCGTCAGCCTGCCAGAGCAGCAGCACGTCGTCGGGCGAGTACCAGCTCTCGCGCTGCAGCGCGGCGAGATCGTCAGCGGTGATCTGGCCCTGCTCTGGATGCGCTGCGAAGGCCCGCGCATTCAGATCGAGCCAGGCCTGCTCGTCGCGGCCTGTCTGCATGGTTCGCAGCTCGAGCCCGTCTGGCAGCGCCCGGGTGGGTGCGTCGGAATCGGTCAGCTCCAGCAGCGCATGGTGCGGCAGCTGCATCAGCAGCAGCTCGCGAATCGCGACGGCGCCGCATGCCGTGGCGAGCGCCCGAGCCGCGTCAAGCCCCCCGTGGGCCCAGACGAGGCGTCCACCGGCGCCGACCGCTGCCTGCCACAGTCGCCTGCCGAGCCCCTGCCGGCGCGCGTCAGGGGCGACCACGAGCTCGAATTCGTCGCCGGTGACGACTGCGGCGGCAGTCAGCGTCTTCTCGTCGGCGTGTATCAGTGCCACGCGGGCCTGACCCTCGCTCAGCTGGCTCCATGAGTGGTCGTTGAAGGGCTGGGCCCCGTCAGCCTGGAACGCCCGTGCGGCGAGGTCGCGCAGCGCCCGCAGATCGGCGGAGCGCACCGGCCGTGGCCCGTCGATCGCCGAGACGATCACACGCCCGCTCCGCTGGCGGCGCCGTTCGCCGCGGCTATGGGGCGCTCCTGGTCGACCGGGTTGAAGCGATAGCCCACGTTGCGCACGGTGCCGATCAATGAGTCGAGCTCGCCGAGCTTGGCGCGCAGACGACGCACGTGCACGTCCACTGTTCGGGTGCCGCCGAAGTAGTCGTAGCCCCAGACTTCGCTGAGCAGCTGCTCGCGGGTGAACACTCGGCCGGGGCGGCCGGCGAGAAAGCGCAGCAGCTCGAACTCCTTGTACGTGAGATCGAGCGGTTTGCCGTTGATGCGCGCCGAGTAGCTGGCTTCGTCGATGGTGAGCCCGGCAGCGCGGATGACCGAGGGGCCGTCCTGCTCGACGGCTGCGCTGATGCGTCGGGCCAGACGTATGCGAGCGTCGATCTCGGCCGGGCCGGCGGTCGACAGAATAAAGTCGGATGCGCCCCAGTCGCGGCTGATCGCGGCGAGTCCGCCTTCGGTCACGACCAGAATGACCGCGACATCGAGATGAGAGGCGGCCATCAGCGAGCAGAACTGTCGCGCGGCAGGCAGGTCGGCCCGAGCGTCGACGAGAACGACGTCGGCGTCGATGCATGACATGACGCTGTTGCTCGACGGCTGCACGGTCGTGACCTGGTGGCTGAGCAGGGTGAGAGCGGGCAGCACGCCGTCTTTCATGCTGGTGAGAACGACGAGCTTCGACACTGGGGGCCTTCCTGGGGAAAGTTGACCTCATCATAGTCGAGGCTGGGGGCGATCGGCGTCAGCGCCGCGTCTCAGCCGCATCCATACCCCTGCTCGGGGCGTGCGCGAGGGGGCGCGGAACGGGTTAGACTGCTGGCATGGACGGAATCGTTGCACTTGAGATTTTCTTCGTCGGCCTGCTCGCACTGGCCAGCCTCGCGATCGCCTTCGTGTCGGTGACCGTGCTGGTCAAGCTCTTCAAGGGTCAGCGCTGAGCGTGTTTGACATCCCAGAGGGGCTGCCCGCCGAGGTCAACCCGCTCAGCTGGCTGATCGGCGTGTGGGAGGGCACAGGCGTCGTCAGCTACGGGGTCGACGAAGACCACGTCGAATACGAGTTCGGGCAGCGTGTCAGCTTCACCAATGAGGGCCTGGCTGACCTGCACTACAACTCGTACTACTGGCTGCTCGACGATGAGCGCACCCCGCTGACGACAGAGACCGGTTACTGGCGCCTGGCCGCGCCCGAGCGGCCTGCCGATCACGGGCCTGCGCTGCTGCCCGGGGCCGACGGTGCCGCACGCACCATCGACGACGTCGACGAGCTGCGTTCTGAGACCGGGTTTCCGCTCGAGGTGAGCGTGCTGCACCCTGACGGCATCAGCGAGCTCTATGTAGGCACCATCAACGGCCCCCGCGTGCAGATCGGGACTGATGCCGTGCTGCGCCCGGCAGAGTCGCGTCTCTATACCGCCGCCGAACGCATGTACGGCCTGGTCGACGGCCAGCTGATGTGGGCGTGGGACATCGCCGCGTTCGGCCGGCCGATGGCCTCGATGGCCTCGGGCGTGTTGGCTCGCCGCAGTGTCTCCGGAGCAGATGCGGGAGTCGCTGAGTGACCTCCCGCGCACCGCTCGAGCCCCGACAGCTCGGTGATCCCCTCGGCGAGCAGCATCGGCTGATCACGGGGCGGGCGGTGCTGAGCATCCCCACGCGTGACGTCGTTCACGTGACCGGCGCCGATCGCGAGCGCTTTCTCAACGTGCTGCTCTCTCGTGACGTCGGATCCCTGCCCGCAGGCGCCAGCGATGAGGCTCTGCTGCTCGATGCCGCCGGCCATGTGCAGTTCGCCGTCGGTGCCGTCGGCGGCGCCGATGACGACGTCTGGCTGCTGCCCGAGCGCGGTGGTGCGGAGCGCGTGGTCGAATGGGTGCACAAGATGCGCTTCATGCTGCGGGTGGACGCCGAGGATGCCACCTCGCGTTTTGCGCAGGTCGGCTGGTTCGCCGTCAACGGCCGTGACTGGCAGCCGGCGCTCGAACAGCTCGCCGACTTCGTCTGGTGCGACCCATGGGCGCACCTGGCCGTCGGAGGCTGGCAGTACGCCGACGCTGAGACAGTCGAGTACGAGACGTGGACCTGGCGCATCGCCTTCGTCGACAGCCGCCGGCGTGCCGAGGCGAAGACGCTGCTCGACGACGCCGAAGTGCGCCGTTCCGGCGGCGACGCCTGGCAGGCGCTGCGCATCGCGGCGGCCCGCCCGCGTGAGGCCGACGAAGTCGACGACCGTACGATTCCGCATGAGCTCGACTGGCTGCGCAGCGCAGTGCATCTCGACAAAGGCTGCTATCCGGGTCAGGAGACCATCGCCAAGGTGCACAATCTGGGCCACCCGCCGCGGCGACTCGTGCTGCTGCAGCTCGACGGCAGTGACACCTGGGTCGAACACGGCGACGCCGTGCTGGCGGGAGACCAGCAGGTCGGTACCGTCACGACCGGAGGCATGCACTGGGAGATGGGGCCCGTCGCGCTCGCGGTGGTGCGACGCGGGCTCGCTCTCGACGCCGAGCTGACCGTGCAGCACGGCGACGAGACGATGGTCGCTCGTCAAGAGGCGATCGTGCCGGCGGATGCCGGGGGACTGGCCGCCTCTGCCGTACGCGATCTGCGTCGGGCGCGTCGCCGGGCGCACTGACGTACGACGTCGAGGTGAGACGTTCGAGCGGCGTCAGGAGCGGGCCGGCCGGGTAGACTTGTCGCATGACTCAAGAGACGCGCACGTTGGTGCTGCTGCGCCACGGCAACAGTGAATGGAACAAGCTGAATCTCTTCTGCGGGTGGGTCGACGCCGACCTGTCCGAGAAGGGTGTCGAAGAGGGGCGGCACGCAGGCGAGCTGCTCTCCGAGGCGGGTGTGCTGCCTGACGTCGTGCATACGTCTGTGCTCAAACGTGCGATCAAGACGGCGAATCTCGCGCTGGAGGCAGCGGATCGTCACTGGATCGACGTGCGCCGTTCCTGGCGTCTGAACGAGCGCCACTATGGCGCGCTGCAGGGCAAGAACAAGAGTGAGACCCTCGAGAAGTACGGCGAAGAGAAATTCATGACCTGGCGCCGCTCGTACGACATCGCGCCTCCTGAGATCGCCGAAGACGACGAGTACGCCCAGACGAACGATCCCCGCTACGGGCTGCTCGAGCGCGTGCCGCGATCGGAGTGCCTCAAAGACGTGCTGGGTCGACTGGTGCCGTACTGGCAGGATGCCATCGTGCCCGATCTCGCAGCCGGCCGCACGGTGCTGGTCACCGCGCACGGCAATTCGCTGCGTGCGCTCGTCAAACACCTTGATCGGGTGCCTGACGACGAGATCGCCAAGCTGAACATTCCGACGGGCATCCCTCTGGTCTATCGTCTGGACGAGGAGCTGCGCCCCCTCGTGCCGGGCGGCGAGTACCTCGACCCCGAAGCCGCCGCGGCCGGTGCCGCCGCCGTTGCCGCTCAGGGTCGCAAACAGCAGTGACCGACTGAGCCCCGTCAGAAGAGGGCCCCGACACTGGCTGAGCAGTGTCGGGGCCCTCTTCTGACATGTCGCTTGTGGGAGGGGAGGCGATCAGAGCGGGCTGCTGTCGCTCTCGTCGCCCTCGTTCGCCCAGTCGCCTGTGGCCAGATAGATGACCATGTTGGCGATGTTGACCGCGTGGTCGGCGAAGCGCTCATGGTAGCGGCTGGCGAGGGTCACGTCGACGGTGTCGAGCGCAGCGTTCTTCCACTCGTCAGAGAGCACGGTGTCGAACACGTGCTTGTGCAGTGCGTCGACCTCGTCGTCGGCCTGACGGATCGCCTCGGCGAGCTCGAGGTCCTGGGTGGCCAGGAGCTCGGGCACCTTCTTGGCGATGGCGACGTCGAGTGCGCCGAGGCGCATGAAGGTGTCGCGCAGATCGCCGGGAACGACGCGATCGGGAAAGCGGTATCGGGCCAGCTGGGCGACGTGCGCGGCGAGGTCGCCCATGCGTTCGACCGATGCGGTGATGCGCAGAGTGCTCACGATGGTGCGAAGATCTCGCGCAACCGGCTGCTGCTTGGCGAGAATCATGATGGAGAGCTCGGTGAGATCGGAGGCGAGCTCGTCGATGCGGTCGTCGTTGTCGATGACCTCTTCGGCGAGATGCACATTCGACTCGTTGAATGCGGTGACGGCCTTCTCGATGGCCTCGGAGACGAGTGTCGAGATCTCGACGAGCTTGCCCTGGACCTCTTCGAGCTCCTGCTGGAAAACGATGCGCACGGGATTCCTAACGACGTGACGGGTCAGCGATGCTGAACAACGCTGCTGATCATCTCGGAGTGAAGTGAACAACCGGTGAAGTGACGCTGAACACGAACGAACCGGCAGCTTACCATGCGACGGCCGTGACGATTCTGCGCCAACCTCCTTGCCTAGAATGGTGCCCATGGGTCTTTGGACGGTCGTTCTCGCCGCATTGGTCGGCGCGCTCGTGGCGACGACCGTCGGGCTGCTGCTCTTTCGCTCGTATCAGAAGGGCGAACGCGGTCGGTACATGGTCGCTCAGGTTCTGCCCGACGGCGTCGTGCAGTCGCTGGAGGCTCTGCCTTTTCCCGCCTTCGTCGTGAACGCGTCGAACGAGGTGCTGCTGACCACTCCGTCACTCAAGCCGTTGGGCATCGTCTCCGGCCGACGTGTGGTGCTCGACGAGATCACCCATGACATCGACCAGGTCAGAGAGACCGGCACCGCAGTGCAGCAGGAGCTCGTGCTGCGCCGCGGCCGCGGCGACCGGGCAGACAGCCACGTCACCACGCACGTCTCGGTGCTGGGCAACCGGTACATCCTCGTCGTCGTCGAAGACCGCACCCAAGAGGTGCTGGTCGAGGCCATGCGCCGCGACTTCACGACAAACGTCAGTCACGAGCTGAAGACGCCCATCGCCGCGGTGCTGCTGCTCAGCGAGGCTCTCGCCGATTCTGCGGACGACCCTGAGATGGTGAGCCGGTTCGCCCGGCAGCTGCGTTCCGAGACGCAGCGGCTGAGCGACATGGTCGGAGACATCCTCTCGCTGAGCCGCATCGAGAGCGAGCTCGACCAGCGTACGCAGTTCTCCGACGTCGATCTGGCGGCAGTGGTCGACGCGGCCATAGCCACTGCGCAGGTGACGGCACAGCGTAAAGGGGTCAGCCTCTCCGCGCGCACTGAGGGCGACCTGCGCATCGAGGGCGACGAGAAGTCCCTGGTCTCGGCGGTCGCCAATCTGCTCACGAACGCCATCGAGTACTCGCCCCAGGGCAGTGACGTCGGCGTGCTGGCCTCAGGCCGTGATGATGGTGTCTCGATCGTCGTCACCGACAAAGGCGAGGGCATCTCGAAGGCGCAGCAGGCACGCATCTTCGAACGCTTCTATCGGGTCGACCCTGCGCGGGTGCGCTCCACCGGCACAGGGGGCACCGGTCTGGGGCTCAGCATCGTCAAGCATGTCGCCCGCACCCACGGCGGCACGGTCAGCGTCTGGTCCAGGGTCGGCATCGGCTCGAGCTTCACCCTGAATCTTCCGCGCAGCGGAGACCTGACCGGGCAGGTGATCGGCACCGATCGCGAGACGCCCACAGCCGCTCCCGTGGTGGTGCGGCGGCCGTGACCTCTGACATCCGCCCCCTGTTCATCAGATGCCAGAGCCGGTTCTGGCAAGACGGCGGCCTGCTGCCGCCGCGCGACGAGAGGAAGACACGTTGACGCACCTGCTGCTAGTCGAGGACGCGCCGTCAATCAGCGAGCCCCTGACATACCTGCTGCGACGCGAGGGCTATGAGGTCACGGTCGCGCACGACGGTCTCAAGGCTCTCGAGGCCTTCGCCCAAGTCGAGCCGGACCTCATTCTGCTCGACCTCATGCTGCCGGGCATGAACGGTCTCGACGTCTGTCGGCAGATCCGTCAGACCTCGGACGTCCCCGTCATCATGCTCACCGCGAAGGACACCGAGCTCGACACGGTGCTCGGCCTGGAGGTCGGCGCAGACGACTATGTGACCAAGCCCTACTCATCTCAGGAACTGCTGGCTCGCGTGCGCGCAGTGCTGCGACGCAGCGGCGGGGCCGACGTCGGCGGCGATGAGATCACGGTCATCGAGGCCGGCGGCATTCGCATCGACCTCGATTCGCATGTGGTCAGCGTCGAGGGCGGCGAGGTCTATCTGCCGCTGAAGGAGTTCGAACTGTTGGCCTACCTCGCTGAGAACGTGGGCCGTGTGCTCACTCGGGGCCAGCTGATCGACCAGGTGTGGGGGCCCGACTACTTCGGCGACACCAAGACCTTGGACGTGCATGTCAAGCGCATCCGCTCGAAGATAGAGAAAGACCCCAAGCACCCGCAGCGTCTGGTGACAGTGCGGGGATTGGGGTACAAACTCGAGGCGTGACGTCTCGTGCGTCCGCCGGCGATCAGCCGGTCAGTGCGCGGCGTGCGACGGCGTCGCGGCTTCGCTCGGCGAGGTGGATGCCGTGGTGCCGTTCGGCGACTGCGTTTCGGATGACGAGGTCGCAGCAGGCGAGCTGGGCTCGCTGCTCGGCACCAGTGACGAGTACTCCTTGAGGTGCCCGGCGATGACCGGGATGGTCTTCTGGTCTTCGGTCTGGCCGTCAGCGGTCGCCTTCGCGCGCAGCGTGGCGCCGGGCTTGGCGCCGAGATCGGTGAGCACGTGCTCGTTCTCGGTGGTCTCGAGATCGATCGGCTGGTTCGGCTCGACGTTCCAGCTGATCGGCTGCTGTCCTTCGATGGTCAGCGTGACGTTGGTCGCTTTGGTTCCGGAGGTGGCCACCTGGCCGATGAGTCGGGCCTGGCTGCCTTCGTCATCAGAGATCAGAGCGATGTTGCTCAGGGTGACGTCGCCGACGCCGATCACGATGCCGTCAGAGGCGTTGTAGGTGCGCTCGGTGGCGACTGGCGTCGCGTACGAGCAGCCGGCCGCTCCGACCGAGACCAGCGCGACGAAGAGGGCGGCCAAAGATGCTCTGCGAATGCTCACGTTTCCTCCGCGGTAGTGCCCGCCCACGGCCGCGGGCGGTGAAATACTAGACGTACTCGGTCAGTCTACCGCGAATTCTGTGCGTCTCTCATCACTCTGGGTGGGCACGGCGGAACGGACGTATGAATATGGTATCCTTGCGGCCTACGGAGGGCGTTGTTCAATGCGTTTTGAAGTCGGCGAAGTCGTCGTTTACCCCCATCATGGGGCAGCCAAGATCACTGAGGTCAAGAAGCGTGCCGTGCGTGGCGAAGAGAAGCTCTATCTCACGCTCGAGGTCGCACAGGGAGACCTGACGATTCAGGTTCCTGCAGACAGCGTCGAAGAGGTCGGCGTTCGTGACGTGATCGACAAGAAGGGCCTCGAGACCGTCTTCGCCGTGCTCCGCGAACCCTTCACCGAAGAGCCCACCAACTGGTCGCGTCGGTACAAGGCCAATGTCGAGAAGCTTGCCTCCGGCGACGTCATCAAGGTCAGCGAAGTCGTGCGCGACCTGTGGCGCCGCGACCAGGATCGCGGCCTGTCGGCGGGTGAGAAGCGCATGCTCGTCAAAGCCCGTCAGATTCTCATCTCAGAGCTCGCCCTGGCCGAGAAGACCGACGAAGACAGCGCCGGCGAGATGCTCGACAAAGTTCTGGCCTCCTGAGGCTTCACTCTCTGCTTCTGAAGCCTCCTCGATGACCACTCCGCCCGAGGTTCCGTCTTCCGCGACGCGAACCGGCATCGCCAGCGATGTCCATGCGTTCGGCGACTCCGGCATCCTGCGCCTCGCGGCTCTCGACTGGGCCGACACCCCGGCGCTCACCGGGCACAGCGACGGCGACGCGGTCGTGCACGCCATCTGCGACGCGCTGCTCTCGGCGGCGGGCCTGGGCGACATGGGCGAGCACTTCGGCACCGATCGGCCCGAGTATGCAGGTGCCCGCAGCGAGGTCTTTCTGCACGAGACGCTGCAGCTGGTCGCACAGGCTGGCTGGAGGGTCGAACACGTCGCCGTGCAGGTGATGACTCAGCGGCCTCGGATCTCGCCCCGCCGTCGTGAGGCCGAGCAGCGTCTCACCGAGCTGGTCGGGGCCCCGGTGTCGTTCGCGGCGACGACCGCAGACCGGCTCGGAGTCATCGGCTCAGGTGCCGGGCTGCTGGCCCAGGCGGTCGCGACGCTGCGACGATGACCTGGTCTTCGATCTGAGCCTTCGACGTAGACTTGCCCTGTGACGATTCACCTTTTTGACACCAAGAGCCGTGCCCTGCGCGAGCTGCGGCCGGTGCACCCCGGCCAGGTCGGCATCTACGTCTGCGGCCCCACGGTGCAGTCTGCGCCGCACATCGGGCACCTGCGATCGGCGCTGATCTACGACATCATGCGGCGGTGGGCCACGGCACGCGGGCTCGAGGTCACACTGATTCGCAACGTCACCGACATCGACGACAAGATCCTCTCGGGCGCCGAGCAGACCGGCGAACCCTGGTGGGCGCTGGCCTATCGGGTCGAGCGGCTGTTCAACGACGCCTATGACCGGCTGCGCGTGCAGCCGCCGACGTACGAGCCGCGTGCCACGGCGAACATCCAGCGCATGCAGCAGATCATCGCACGGCTGATCGAGCGCGGTCATGCCTATGCGGCCGAAGACGGCAGCGGCGATGTGTACTTCGACACGAAGTCCTGGCCGGCCTACGGCGAGCTCACCCACCAACGCCTCGAAGACATGGCCGACGCGGCAGATGCAGATCCGCGGGGCAAACGCGACCCCAGAGACTTCGCGCTGTGGAAGGGGCACAAGGCCGGTGAGCCCGAGACCGCCGCATGGGATTCCCCATGGGGGCGCGGTCGTCCTGGCTGGCACATCGAGTGCTCGGCGATGTCGACTCAGTATCTGGGCGAGACCTTCGACATCCACGGCGGCGGACTCGACCTGCGCTTCCCCCATCACGAGAACGAGCTGGCCCAGTCGACCGCCGCCGGCTTCGAGTTCGCCCGCATCTGGGTGCACAACGGTCTGGTCGCCGTCGGCGACCAGAAGATGAGCAAGTCGCTCGGCAACTCGGTCTTCGCAGCCGATCTGCTCGATGCGGCCCCGGCGCAGGCCGTGCGATACTTTCTCAGCTCTGCGCACTACCGCTCGACGCTCGAGTACTCGCCGAGTGCCCTTGACGAGTCGGCTGCTGCTGTCGGACGCATCAACGGGTTCGTGCAGCGTCTGCATGAGACCGTCGAGGGCATGGACGACGGCGCAGACGCCTGGGCGGCACTGCCGACGGCGTTCGTCGAGGCGATGGACGATGACCTCGGTGTGCCGCAGGGGCTCGCCGTGCTGCACGAACAGGTGCGCCGCGGCAACGCAGCTCTGGCTGACGGCGATGCGGCGACGGCGCTGCAGGCCGGCGCCGCAGTCGAAGCCATGCTGCGGGTTCTGGGTCTGCACCCCGACGACTTCGCCGCTGAGACCGACGGTGACGATGCGGCTGAACGCGTGCTCGACCAACTGGTGGCCGAGCGCCTCAAGGCGCGTGCGACGGCACGGAATGAACGGGACTTCTCGGCTGCGGATCGCATCCGTGACGAGCTGATCGCAGCCGGGCTGCAGATCGAAGACACCCCCAACGGGGCGAAATGGAGTGTGGAGTGATGGCAGAACGTCGTCGCGCGGGAGCCGTGCGCAAACACAAGAAGGGTGCGCAGGCCGGCTCAGGCGGTCAGGGGCGCAAGAAGCTCGAAGGCCGTGGGCCGACGCCGAAGGCCGAGGACCGGCCGTACCACCCCAAAGCCAAGGCGAAGGCCCGAGCCGAGCGGTCCGCCTCCGGCGCACAGCCCTACCGCGGCCATCAGAGCAGTCGCACCGGTCGACCGACGGTGCACAAGCAGCGCGACACCGAACTGATCTGCGGCCGCAACTCGGTCGTCGAGGCCCTGGTCGCCAAAGTGCCCGCCACCGCCCTCTACGTGGCCGAGCACATCGACGCGGACGACCGCGTTCGCGACGCGCTCGCTCGCGCGACCGGGCGCGGCATCCCCGTGACGACCGTCACTCGAGACGAACTCGACCGCTTGGTCGGCGAGGGTGCAGTGCATCAGGGCATCGCCCTGCAGGTGCCGCCCTACCGGTATGCGAAGCTTGACGACCTGCTCTCGCAGGCCAGCGACCATGCGCCCCTCATCGTCGCGCTCGACGGGGTGACCGATCCGAGGAATCTCGGTGCGATCATCCGTTCGGTCGCAGCCTTCGGTGCTGACGGCGTCATCATCCCGGAGCGCCGCAGCGCCGGCGTGACGGCATCGGCATGGAAGACCTCGGCGGGTGCCGCACTGCGAACGCACGTGGCGATGGTGCCCAACCTCACTCAGACGCTGCGCCAGCTCAAGAAAGACGGCCTGTTCGTCGTCGGCCTCGACGGTGGCGGCGACGTGTCGCTGCCCGAGCTCAATCTCGCCACCGATCCGCTGGTGATCGTCGTGGGGTCGGAGGGAAAGGGGCTGTCACGTCTGGTGCGCGAGACGTGCGACGAGATCGTGTCGATTCCGATCACGAGCGGCGTCGAGAGCCTGAACGCAGGCATCGCCGCCGCGGTTGCGATGTATGCGGTCTCAACCGCGCGCAGCGGGAGCGGCGAGTAGTCGTCCGCTGTCGGCGTGGAACACCCATGCGAGTTCGACGGCGACGGCCAGACGCACGCGGTCACCGGGCTGCAGCCTGACGCCGTCGGTGCGCATCTGACACTCGCTGCGGTCGCGGTCGGCCAGGCGCAGGGTGAGTGTGCGCCCGCCGTCGGGCCCCGGTGCGATGTGTTCGACCGTGCCGCCGAGGTCTTCGCGCTGATCGCTGAGGGTCATGTGTCGCGAGGCGATCGCGAGCACCACCGGGCCGTGTGCTCCCGGGACGATGCGGCACTGATCGCCGACGCAGATCGTGCCGTCTTCGGCGGAGGCCGTCCAGCAGGTGAGCGGCTCGTAGATGACGGTCTGGGCGACGGTGAGATCCTCCGGACGGCTGCGCAGATGCGCGAGTGAACCGATCTGGTGCAGCCGGCCGCCGTCGAGCACGGCGATAGGCTCGTCGAGCAATGCCGCCTCTGAGAGATCTCTGGTCGCGTAGAGCGTGGTGACGCCGAGTCGTGCAGCCAGAGTGCGGATGCTGCTGAGCAGTGGATGGCGCACATCGGCGGGCAGGCTGGTGAACGGCTCGTCGAGCAGCAGCAGATCGGGGATGCGAGCGAGCGCCCGCCCCACGGCGACGCGCTGGCGCTCGCGGCCGGAGAGCTCGTGCGGTGACGAACTCAGCAGATCGTCGAGATCGAGGCCGTCGGCGACCACGCTGACGCGGCGATCGCGCTCGGTCTGGTCGACGCCGGCGACTTTCAGCGCGAACGCGATGTTGTCGCGCACTGACATCTGCGGGTACAGCGCGTAGTTCTGAAACACCATGGCGACGTTGCGATGCTTCGGGGGCAGGCGTGTGACCTCACGCCCGTCGATGCGCACCGCGCCCGAGGCGGTCTCTTCGAGGCCGGCGATCATGCGCAGCAGCGTCGACTTGCCTGAGCCGCTCTGGCCCAAGAGAGTGAGAAAGGCTCCGTCGTCGACCGACAGCGACACGTCGCGCACCGCGGGCTCGGCCGCGCCCGGATAGACGCAGGAGGCGCGTTCCAAGACCAGAGAGGGCATAGTCTCATTATGCGCGATTCTCGGGGACGCCAGGCAGTGGGTGACACGGTATCCTCGGTGAGAGCTGTGAGACCACGCGATCCGGCCTGCTGTGTGGCATGCTGGTATGCGCAATCCATTGTAGATGCAACTTATTTGGCCGAATCGACCAGAGGGAGATCATGGCAGGCAGCACATCAGGCGGCAGTCCGCAGAGCCGCCCGACAAAGAACCAGCGTCGTGAGGCGGCGCGTGAGAAAGCCCGCCAGTTTCGTGAGCAGCAGGAACGGCAGCGCAAGCGCAAGCGCCTGCTCATTCAGATCGGCGTGATCGTCGCTGTGGTCGCTGTGGTTCTCGGCGGCTGGCTCATCATTCAGAGCGTGCAGAAGCACGAGCAGGCAGCGGCTTCGGTCATGCCGGCGAATATGCCCAACGACGGTGTGGTGATCTCTGAAGGTCTTGCGGTGCAGAAAGCCGAGCCGCGTGCCGCCGACGTGCAGCCGGAACGTCAGACCTCGCCAGACGGGCGTCTCGTCGTAGAGATCTACGCCGATTTCATGTGCCCGATCTGCGGCCAGTTCGAGCAGACGTACGGGCAGATGCTCAGCGAGCAGGCTCAGGCGGGCAACATCGACCTGGTCATCCACCCGGTGTCGATTCTGGATCAGGCCTCTCAGGGCACCAAGTACTCGACGCGGTCTGCCGCAGCCGCAGCCTCGGTCGCGACGTATGCGCCCGACAGCTTTCTGAACTACTTCACCACGCTGCTGCAGCCCGGCGTGCAGGCGAACGAGAGCACGAGCGGGCTGAGTGATGACCGGCTCGTCGAGCTGGCTCGCCAGGTGATCGGCGACGATCACCCCGAGCAGCAGGATCAGGTCGAGAAGTCGATTCGTGACGGCGAGTTCAAGAAGTGGGTCAAACGGTCGACGGACGCGGCGAATCTCACTGGTACGCCCACGGTCTACATCGATGGACAGTCGGTTGATGACCTCAGCAAAGTCAGCGACACCCTGCAGCAGAAGCTCAAAGATCGTGGCATCGACATGACGCAGACCGGTGTCGGCGCCTCTGACGGTCAGTGAGCGCCAGGCTGATCTGAGCGCGATCGTGCGGACGGCCCGAATCACCAGCTAAGATGGGTTCGGCCGTTCGCGCGGTCGATGCCGACTTAGCTCATCTGGTAGAGCACCTGTCTTGTAAACAGGAGGTGGCGGGTTCGAGCCCCGCAGTCGGCTCAAGGGGAACAGTCCGGAACCACGGGCGTAAAGAGGCCTCGACCAGCACGGTCGGGGCCTCTTCTGCGCCGTCGGCTGGATCTCTGATGTCGTTGTGATGTCAGTCCTGCATGTCAGCTGTGCCGGTGGCACGGCTGAGAACAGAGCTACCGACACCCAGACCGGCGGCTTCGGGCCCGAAGAACCCGATCAGGCCTCAGAGTCTGCTTCGAACGTGAGTGCCACCGAGTTCATGCAGTAGCGCTGTCCCGTCGGCGTCTGGGGAGCATCCTCGAAAACATGCCCCAAGTGCGAGCCGCACTTCGCGCAGCGCACCTCGGTGCGCACCATGCCGTGTGAGTCGTCTCTGACCAGCGTCACAGCGTCGGTGTCGCGCGGATCGTAGAAGCTGGGCCATCCGCAGCCTGACTCGAACTTCGTCGTCGAGGTGAAGAGCTCGGCGCCGCAGGCTCGGCAGCGGTAGACCCCGACGCGATGCTCGTCGAGCAGCTCGCCCGTCCACGGGCGCTCGGTGGCCGCTTCGCGCAGCACTGCGTACTCGATGGGGTCGAGCCGCTGTCGCCATTGCGGCTCGGTGACCGTCGCCGGGTCAGAGACCGCGTCTGCATCGTGCGCGGGTGAATCGTGCTGATCTGTCATTGGATTGACCTCCGTGCCTCACCGCAGTCTGCGCAACGGCGAATCGTGCCTGAACGCCCCCACACTCATAGCGTAGACTCCCATACCATGTGCACGGGCGGACTCACATCACTGCAGCGTGACGTGCTGCGCTGCGAGATGGAGCTGCAGAATCTGCGACAGGGGCGCAGCCGGGCGATTCGCGACAGACTCGGTCTCAGTGCCGTGCGCTACGAGCAGATTCTGCGATCACTGGTCGGCGTGCCTGATGCGGTGGCGTTCGCACCTGACGTCATGCATCGCGTCGAGCGTCGGCTGCACAGTCAGGAGCCTCGCGACCCACGTGCGCAGAAGTGAGAGAGAATTGAGACATGGCTGAGAAGTTCCCGAAAGACGAGTTCGACGACCTGCCCGCATCGCGCAAGGTCGGCGCGCATCGTGCGGTCGAACGCGGCTGGCGCACGCTGCGCATCGTGATCGGCGCGCTGATCGCCACGGCCCTCGTGGTCGGCATCGTCTATGGAGTCATGCAGATCACTCGCAGCCAGAGCGTCTTCGACGACTATTCGGCAGCACCGCAGCAGAGCGAGAGCTCTGAGCCGGCGGAGTCCCAGAGCGAGTCGGCCGAACCCGTCGAACCGTCAGAAGAGCCCAACGAGTCGGCTCCGTCGCCCAGCCCTTCAGCCCCGTCCGTCAACCCGCACTCGCTGCAAGTGACCGTGTTCAACGCACAGGGGGCCAACGCGCAGAGCGGCCTGGCCGCACGCACTGGGGCGAAGCTCACCGCGAACGGCTGGAAGGTCGGCCAGGTGACCAATGCGCCCGCCAACTTTGGCGCACACCGCACCACAGTCGTGTACTACACCGATGAGCGCTACGCAGACGCCGCCAAACAGCTCAGCAGCGATCTGCAGCTCTCCAGCTCGCCGCAGCTCAATCACACGCTGTCAGTGCCGCTCACCGTGGCGATCGGCAGCGACTATTCGGCTCGTCGCTGAGCGTCTGGCTGGCCTGCACCTGTCACACCGCCGAACCGCATCACGAAGGAGACCCTATGAACAGCATTCGTACGCGAACCGCTCGTCGAGGCTCGGCAGTGATCGCCGGTCTGCTGGCCGTGGGGCTGGGGGCTGCGGGGCTCGCCGGCTGCGCGAAGCATGAGCCGGAGCAGGTCTCGGAGTCGCCGAGCCCGTCGGATCCGGCTCTGGCCCCGCTCACCGGCGAAGAGATGCCCGGCGTCGACCTGAACCATGCCGCGGTCACCGTGAAAGTGCCGAACGCGAACGACGGCGCCCGCCCGCAGGTCAACCTCAACGCGGCCGACCTCGTCTACGAGGAGCAGGTCGAAGGCGGCATCACCCGGTATGTGGCCGTCTACCACTCGCAGCTGCCGGGCCTCGTGGGGCCGGTGCGTTCTGCCCGCCCCACCGACACCAGTCTGGTGTCGCCGATCGGCGGGGCCTTCGTCTACTCGGGGTCGCACAGCGCTTTCGACGACGTGCTCGGATCGATGGCGGCCACCCGAATCGACGAGAGCCATGGCGATGTGCTCACGCGTGACGACAGCTGGGGTCGAGGCGCTCCGAACAACCTGTTCGCGCATCCGCAGGCCGCACTCGATGCGCTCGACGACGGAGCCCGGACGACGCAGCCGGCCGCCCAGTTCGCCTATGCGGCGAAAGACCAGCCCGCGTCGGCCGCGCAGAGCGGCGACGCGCTGACGGGGCTGTCGGTCTCGGTCGGGGCGGATGCCCCGCGTCGTTGGACGTGGGATGCTGCGCAGAACCGGTGGGTGCGTTCGACGGCCAACGGCCAGGTCGACAGTACGCTGCAGGGCGAGTCTGCCAGCGCTGCTCAGTCGCAGCAGATCGCAGCAGACAACGTCGTGGTCATCAGATCGGTGCTCGGAAAGCCCTACGATCTGGGGTCGAAAGGTCTCTCGCCGCGCTACCAGCTCGACGGTGCCAGTGGGCAGGGGTACGTGCTCTCGAGCGGTCGTGTGCTCGACGTCTCGTGGAGCAAGGCCGACGCCGCGTCGCCGTTCGTGCTGACCACGACCGACGGTGCCGGCGAGGTCCGTCTGCAGCCGGGATCGAGCTGGATAGAGCTGGTGCCCGACGGCAGCGGACAGGCCACGCCGGAGGGGCGGACCGCCGCCTGACGAACTTCGTCGTGTGACTTGCACTCTCATGGTGCGAGTGCTAATCATGTATTGGCACTCGTGAATGCCGAGTGCTAACGAAGCTGACACTTCCGAGAGTCCAGAAGGGACGATTTCACATGGCTAAGATCATTGCCTTTGAAGAGGAGGCCCGTCGTGGCCTCGAGCGCGGTCTGAACACCCTGGCAGACACGGTGAAAGTGACGCTGGGCCCGCGCGGTCGCAACGTCGTGCTCGAGAAGAAGTGGGGCGCCCCCACGATCACGAACGACGGTGTGTCTATCGCCAAAGAGATCGAGCTCGAAGATCCGTACGAGAAGATCGGCGCCGAGCTGGTCAAAGAGGTCGCGAAGAAGACCGATGACGTCGCTGGTGACGGCACCACGACCGCAACCGTGCTGGCACAGTCGCTGGTCAAAGAGGGCCTGCGCAACGTGGCCGCCGGAGCCGATCCGGTGGGGCTGCGTCGCGGCATCGACAAGGCGACCGCTGCAGTCGTGAAGCAGCTGCTCGAGACCGCCAAAGAGGTCGAGACCGAGGAAGAGACCGCTGCGACCGCATCGATCTCAGCCGGCGACCCCGAGATCGGCAAGATCATCGCCAAGGCGATTCACACGGTCTCGAAAGAGGGCGTTGTCACCGTCGAGGAGTCGAACACTTTCGGCATCGATCTTGAGATCACCGAGGGTCTGCGCTTCGATAAGGGCGTGCTCTCGCAGTACTTCATTACCGACCCGGAGCGTCAGGAGGCCGTGCTCGACGACCCCTACATCCTGATCGTCAACGGCAAGATCTCGGCGATCAACGACCTCGTTCCCGTGCTGAACAAGGTGCGCGAGGCCGGCAAGGAACTGCTGATCATCGCCGAAGACGTCGACGGCGAAGCGCTGGCCACTCTCGTGGTCAACAAGATCCGCGGCATCTTCAAGTCAGTGGCCGTGAAGGCTCCGGGCTTCGGCGACCGTCGCAAGGCCATGCTGCAGGACATCGCCATCCTGACCGGCGGCCAGGTCATCGCTGAAGAGGTCGGCCTCAAGCTCGAGAACACCGACCTCAGCCTGCTGGGCCGTGCCCGCAAGGTCGTCGTGACGAAAGACGAGACCACCATCGTCGAGGGCGCTGGCGACAAGGCTCAGATTGACGGTCGTGCCGCGCAGATCCGGGCTGAGATCGAGAAGACCGACTCGGACTACGACCGCGAGAAGCTGCAGGAGCGTCTGGCGAAGATCTCGGGCGGCGTCGCCGTCATCAAGGTCGGTGCTGCGACCGAGCCTGAGCTCAAGGAGCGCAAGGCCCGTATCGAAGACGCCGTGCGCAACGCCAAGGCTGCTGCTGAAGAGGGCATCGTCGCAGGCGGCGGCGTGGCGCTGATCCAGGCCTCGCACGTCATCGACACCCTCGACCTCGAGGGCGACGAGGCAACCGGTGCACAGATCGTGCGCAAGGGTGTCACCGCACCGCTGAAGCAGATCGCGCTGAACGCAGGGCTCGAGCCCGGCGTCGTCGCCGAGAAGGTCTCGACTCTGAAGCCCGGCGAGGGCCTCAACGCCGCGACCGGCGAGTACGTGAACCTGCTTGAGGCCGGCATCGCCGACCCGGTCAAGGTCACCCGCTCGGCTCTGCAGAACGCCGCGTCGATCGCCGGTCTGTTCCTGACCACCGAGGCCGTCGTCGCCGAGAAGCCCGAGAAGGCTGCTCCGGCTGCTCCGGCTGACCCGTCTGCAGGAATGGACTTCTGATCAGCTGACGTGTTCGGCTGACTGATCCAGTCTCAGAGGCCCCGGCTGCGTTTCGCAGCCGGGGCCTCTGTCTGTCTGCGCTGCACTGGTGCATCCGCCCGTGCTGGCACAGGTTCAGCTGGCACTCAGCACAGGCGCTGCTGCTCCGCCACGGATCGGACGGCTTCGTCGCGGATTGGCAGGAACCGACCGACTTCCTGCGATCAGCGGTGGTGTCCTGAAATCGGCGTAGGTGTAGGTGCTGGGCGTTGCTGCAGGTGCTTGCGCTGGTGCAGGCGCAGCGGCAGAACGTAGCTGCGACAGCCGCCAGCTCAGGCCGGAATCTGCACCGGTAGGTCTTCGGCATCGACGATGCGGTACGAGTAGCCCTGTTCGCTCAGAAAGCGCTGCCGAGACAGCGCGTAGTCCTGGTCGACAGTGTCAGCCACCACGATCGAATAGAAGATCGAGCGTGAGCCGTCGCTGTTCGGGCGGATGATGCGCCCGAGTCGCTGCGCCTCCTCCTGCCGCGAGCCGAACGCTCCCGAGATCTGGATCGCGACGCGCGCATCCGGCAGATCGACTGAGAAATTGGCGACTTTCGAGACGATCAGGGCCCGCTGCTCACCGGTGCGGAACGCGGCGAAGAGCCGTTCTCGCTCCGGGGTCGGCGTCTTGCCCGTGATCAGCGGCAGTCCGGTGCGCTCAGCGACGAGTTCGAGCTGGTCGAGGTACTGCCCGATGACCAGAGTCTGATCGTCGGCGTGCTCATCGAGCAGCTCAGACACCGTGTCGAGCTTCGCCTCGGCCAGCGCCGTCGCGTGGTAGCGCTCGGCATCGGCGAGCATCGCATAGCGTGCCTGCTCGTCTTCAGAGAACTCGACTCGCACTTCGACGCAGTCGGCCGGTGAGATGAATCCCTGTGCCTCTATGTCGCGCCAGGGTGCCTCGTAGCGCTTCGGCCCGATCAGTGAGAACACGTCGGACTCTTTGCCGTCTTCGCGCACCAGCGTCGCGGTCAGCCCCAGACGGCGACGGGCCTGCAGCTCAGCCGTCAGCTTGAAGATGGGTGCGGGCAGCAGGTGCACCTCGTCATAGACGATGAGGCCCCAGTTCTCGGCGTCGAGCAGACTGAGGTGGGTGTACTTCTTGCTGCGGCGAGCGGTGAGCATCTGATAGGTGGCGATGGTCACCGGCGCGATGATCTTGGCCTCGCCCGAGTACTCGCCGATCTGCTCGTCGGTCAGCAGGGTGCGTCGCAGCAGCTCGTCACGCCACTGGTGCGCCGCGAGCGTGTTCGTCACCAAGATCAGAGTCTTGCGGCTGAGCGCGGCCATCGCCCCCGCTCCGACGATGGTCTTGCCGGCACCACACGGCAGCACGACGACGCCGGAGCCACCGGCGACGAACGAGTCGACGGCCTGCTGCTGGTAGGGGCGCAGGTGCCAGTCGTCCTCGTTCAGGTCGATCTCATACGGGTCTCCGTCGGTGTAGCCGGCATGGTCTTCGGCCGGCCAGCCGATGCGCAGCAGCTCCTGCTTGAGCTGGCCGCGGGCCCATTCCTGCACGATCCAGGTGCGCTGGTCGACCTGCTCGGTCAGCAGCGCGGCGACGCGCTTGTGATTGGCCACGTCGGTCAGCAGGCGGGCATCGTCGGCGGTGAGCACCAGCCGGCCTTCAGCGTCGCGGATGATGTCGAGGCGGCCGTAGCGGTCGATCGCGTCGGTGATGGTGCGCACGACGGTGTCGGGCACCGCGAACTTCGCATAGGTGTTCAGCGCGCTGATGATCTCGTCGGCGGTGACCCCGGCTGCAGCGGCATTCCAGAGCCCCATGCGGGTGATGCGATAGGTGTGCACGTGCTCGGGAGCGCGCTCCAGCTCGGCGAAGCCGCCGATCGTCTGCCGTGCGGCGTTGGCGTCGGGATGGTCGAGTTCGAGCAGCACCGTACGGTCGCTCTGCACGATCAGTGGTCCCATGAGGTCTCCTTCGTGATCGGATGCACTTCGGCGATGGCCTTCAGCGGCAGCGTGCGCTCGATCTCGGCGCCGGGCTCACGCCCACGCAGGCGCGTCGTCCCCATGCCGATGACTTCGAGTACGACGGTGCGCAGAGCGTCGCCCACGCGCACCGTGATCGAGATCGGAGCGTGCTCGCGCAGTGCTGTCTCGAGCAGCAGGCGGATGCGTGCGTCTGGCGAATCGCGGAACTCGCCGACCAGCGCACGTGCTCGGCTGACCGGGTCGCGGTCGTCGGCGGACTCCATCGTAATGCTCGGTGTGCTGCTCGGAGAGGTGCGGAGCGCAGCACCAGTCGATGCGAATGCGGTGTCTGACCGACTGCGGCGGACGACGGCTTGGGGCGACTCTGCGAAGGAGCGCAGCAGATACTGCAGTGGCTGGCTCAGATCGCCGCGCAGCAGCGTCTTGAGAAAGTCGCGGATCTCGCCCACTGACTCCCCATGACCCACTGCCGCGGCGATCGTCTGCTCGCTGATCTGGTAGGTGTGCGTCTCGACGAGTCGCGTCGGCGTCGCGATCCGTCGCAGCTGCCTGGCGAGCTGCGGCGTGAGCAGCCCGGGCACCAGCAGCTCGAGGTGGTTGTAGAGATAGCCGTACTCGGTCGGAGCGGGCCACTGCGCAGCCAGGTTCTGCTGCCGTTCGTCGTCGTGGGCGACCCACGCCTCACCGAGATCGGTCAGTCGGCCTGCAGCATCGATGACGGCCAGAATTCGCCAGTCGTGAAGCAGGCGCTGCAGCCGGGCGGCGAGGTGCTCGTGTGCCAGCGGCCAGCGCGTGTTCGCCGCGTCGACCAGCCGATCAGACATGGTCTGTGCGGTCTCGGCACCGTGCAGAACGGCCTGCTCGACGACGGGCGCGAGGTCTTTCGGCACTGTCGCGCCGGCGAGCCTGCGCCAGGCGTCGAGCAGAGGCGGGTCGAGCCAGCTCTCGGCATCTGTCGCGGCAGAGACGCGGTCGTCATCGGTGCGGAACAGGCCTGCGGTCGTGGCGATCGAGATGAGCGCGCTCACCGTGCTGGGCTCGATGTCGAGGATGTGCCCCAGGTCGGTCAGTGCGGAGACCGGCACATGCCCGGTCGCGGTCAGCGGCAGGGAAGAGTTCTCGGCCTGCAGCACGACGGTCTGCACTGCGACGACGGAGTGCCATGGCGCGGGTGCGTCGAGAGCCGGTATGGCCGACACCTCTGGGCGCGACAGCCCACGCATCGCAGCGATGCGGTCTGCAACTCCGGGAAGAGGATGCCCGGCGCCATCAGCCAGCAGCAGTGCGGTGGCCGCTTCGCTGGGGGTGTCGACGGCGAGCAGTGCGCGCAGGTCGTCGGCGGTGAGTACCGCGAGTCGACGGTCGATCGCATCAGGGTGGGCCAGCCGCGAGCTCAGATCGTAGAGATCGGCGATGCGCAGTCTGGGCAGGTGCGAGAGCGAGACGACGGTGTCGAGATCGGTGTCAGAGAGTGCGACCACGGCATCGGAGTAGGCGATGGTCTGTGACATTCACATCACGACTGTTCACGACGGCGCTGGCGGATGATGACTGTGGTCAGTACCGCGATGAGCACGATTCCGATGGGGAGACCGATGAGCGGCACGGTCTCGACAATGCGTGCGAACGTGCCGAGTTCGCTCTGCCTGGAGAGGAAGAAGATGGTGATCAGCGCACAGACTGAGGAAAGCACGAGGATGCCGATCGTGATCGCTCCGAGCACGTTCACCGCTCGCGAACGGCGGGGTGTGTCTTGTTGGATCATCCTTATAGAATACTTGTCGTGCGCGATCCGCGCGACGGAGTATCTTGCGCAGATGTCGCGAGACCGTGAGTGAACTCGAAAGAGATGTGCGATGCCAACCGGAAAAGTGAAGTTCTTCGACGAGGAGAAAGGGTTCGGCTTCATCACCGCTGATGACGGCCAACAGGTCTTTCTGCATACCTCGGCACTGCCCGCCGGGGTGACCTCGCTACACCCGGGAACCCGTCTGGAGTTCGGTGTGGCCGAGGGCAAACGAGGGGCGCAGGCGCTCTCGGTTCGCGTGCTGACGGCGCCGCCGAGCGTCGCGAAATCGCGTCGACGTGCGGCCGAAGACATGTCTGTCGTGGTCGAAGACCTGATCAAGCTGCTCGACGGCATCGGAGGCGGTCTGAAGCACGGCCGTTACCCGTCTGACGCACATGCGCGCAAGGTCGCTGCGGTGCTGCGAAAGGTGGCGGACGAACTCGATGTCTGACCCGACTGTGTCTGATCCCGCCGAGTTCCTGGCTCAAGAGGCAGCTGCGCGCTCGGCTTTGGCCGAGATCGCACCACGCCGGCAGATCGGGGCGCTGCTGCGGGCAGACCCCGAACCCGATGCGAACGTGTTCACTCTGCGGTTCGCCTCTGACGTTCCCGGCTACCCGCACTGGGAATGGGCCGCCGTGCTGGGCCGCGTCGACGCTGAGTCGACGCCCACGGTGCTCGAAGTCGGGCTCATGCCCGGCGAGGGCGCGCTCGTTCCGCCCGCCTGGGTGCCGTGGTCCGAACGCTTCGCCGAGTACAAAGCGCAGCATGATGACGACTCTGACGACGTCGACAGCCGGGACGACTCCGACATAGATTCGACGGCCGATGCCGAATCGCAGTCTGACGGTGACGCCGAGTCCGAGGCCGCGGATGAGCCGATGATCGAGGAAACGTCTGAGGCGACGGCTGAGGCCGAGGGATCACCCGCGCAGGAGTGACCCCTCGGCATCACATGCGGTCGAGCACGTAGGTGATCGACTCGATGAGACGCTCCACCTCAGCCGGCTCCACCGCGACGAACGTGCCGATGCGCAGCTGGTTGCGGCCGAGCTTGCGATAGCCGTTCACGTCGACGATGCCGTTCTCGCGCAGCGCTGCCGTGACGTCGGCGGCGTGGATGCTCTCGTCGAGATCAATCGTCGTCACGACCTGTGACCGCACCGCCGGATCGCTGACGAACGGCGTGAGTCGAGTGTCGGCCTCTGCCCAGTCGTAGACGAGCTGTGACGACTGTTTCGTGCGTGCGTCGGCCCATGCCAGGCCCCCGTTGGCGAGCAGCCACTGCGCCTGCTGATCGAGCAGAAAGAGCGTGGCGATCGCCGGAGTGTTGATCGTCTGATGCTTGCGCGAGTTCGTGATCGCACCCTGCAGCGAGAGGGCGGCAGGGATGAAGCGATCGCCGTCGGCGATGCGCGCAGCACGTTCGATCGCAGTGGGTGACATCAGCGCGATCCAGAGGCCGCCCTCCGAACCGAGGTTCTTCTGCGGCGAGAAGTAGTAGACGTCGAACTGGGCGGGATCGACGAATGTGCCGCCTGCCGCGCTGGTGCCGTCGACGACGCTCAACGCGCCCATGGCATCCACTCGGCGAACCGGCAGCTGCACGCCGGTCGACGTCTCGTTATGTGGCCACGCATAGAGATCGACGCCCGGAGTCGGCACGTTGTCTGTCGCCTCGCCGAACGCCGCCTCACGCAGGTCGGGCGTCTGCAGCCACGGTGCGCTCGCGGCCTTGGCGAACTTGGCGCTGAACTCGCCGATGACCACATGCTGACTGCGCTGCTCGATGAGTCCGGCGGCTGCGGTGTCCCAGAACACGCTCGCACCGCCGAGGCCGAGCACGACCTCGTAGCCGTCGGGCAGGCCATAGAGCTCGGTGAGATGCTGCTGCAGGTCGGCGACGAGCTGTTTGACCGGAGCCGCTCTGTGCGAGGTGCCGATCAGGGCGCGTCCGGCGGTGTTGAGGGCGTCGAGCTGTTCGTCTCGCACGCGGCTCGGGCCAGAGCCGAAGCGGCCGTCTCGGGGAAGCAGTGTCTGGGGAATCTCGATGGAAGCCATGCGTCAATGCTAGCCGTCGACATGGCCGGACATCGGGACGATCGTTGACGGTCGTGCGCTGAGCCGACCGAATATTTAGGCTAGACTAACTTGGCGTGACGGCCGTGCGGGCGTCGGCCGAAGGAGGACTGCTCGGTGACTGATCTGATTGACACGACAGAGATGTATCTGCGAACCATTCTCGAGCTGGAAGAAGAGGGAATCGTGCCGCTTCGTGCGCGGATCTCAGAGCGACTCGGCCATTCGGGGCCTACGGTCTCTCAGACGGTCTCCCGCATGGAGCGTGACGGGCTGGTGGTGGTCAGCGGAGACCGTCACCTCGAGCTCACGGCAGAAGGGCGGGCAAAAGCCGTCCGCGTCATGCGCAAGCATCGTCTTGCCGAACGTCTCCTCTCAGACGTGATCAAGCTGGACTGGGAGCTGGTGCACGACGAGGCCTGCCGCTGGGAACATGTGATGAGCGAAGACGTCGAGCGTCGTATCATCCCGCTCATCTCGCGGCTGGACGAGAGCCCGTACGGAAACCCGATTCCGGGTCTGGACGAGCTGGACGAACAGAGCAATGTGGAGTTCCTGCACGGCGTGGTCGATGTGCACACGCTGGCGCGCACGGCAAAGGGGTCGCTGCAGCGGGCGGTGCGTCGAATGGGTGAGCCTGTGCAGCTCGATCCCGACCTGCTCAAGCAGTTCCGCGAGGTCGGCATCGTGCCCGGCGCCGAGGTCACGATCCAGGCAGTGGGCGACTACACGCGCGTCAAGGTCGAGGGGCGTGACGAAGGGCTCGAGCTGGCCCCTGAGATCGCGACGCACATCTTCGTGGACGACCACTGATCGAGCCGCGATCGACGTGCCCAGTCGAACGCGAGGGTGACATTTCTCACCGGGGTGTATAGGCTTGATGACTGTTCGTGTCAGGCCTATGCAGAGAGGAACCTCCGAACGAATGCAGAGTGAGAAGCGTGTGACCGCAGAACAGCGCTCCCCTGTCCACGGTCATGCCGCTCGCAAGCCCATGACTCGCCGCGAGATGCGTGCGATCTGGGAAGCAGAAGATCGACAGGTCGCACACTCCAGCCAGCCTCAGCCTGTTCAGCGCCCCCGTGAGGCGAAAGCCGAAGAGCCATCAGTCTCATCCGCTCTCGTCGTGAAGGCGGTCGGCGGCGACGGGCCTTCCCCCGAACGCATGCCTCGACGCCAGCAGCTGCCGAGCGGAGCCGTCTTTCGGCGAGGTCGACGTTCGTTCTCCCGCCCTCTGAAAACGGGGCGCGCCCGCAACATCACTGCCGTGGCCATTGCCATGGGGCTCAGCTTCACCGCAGCCGTGCCTGCGTATGCCGTGTCGCCCGCTGTGGCGGCGACGAGCAATCTCACGCAGCTCTCGCCGGCCGAGATCGCCTATCGTGAGGCCGAACTCGTCGATTCCGGCTCACTGCAGTCCGGTGCTCTGCTCGCGTCGTCGGCGAGCTATTCGAACGCAGACGGCGGCGATTTCCTGACTGCGGAAGAGCGAGCCACGGCTCGGCTGACCAGCGGCAACGTCTGCCAGGTTCAGGCGGGCTCGGTGACGCCCAGTGCTGCCGGTGTCATTCCGGTGCCGGCGGGCTCGTACACGGTGACGTCTCGCATCGCCGAGCGATGGGGGCGCATGCACAACGGCGTCGATCTTGCCGCGCCGATCGGCACCACGGTCGTCGCCGCATGGAGCGGCACGGTCATCGAGGTCGGGTCTGCCGCCGGGAACCCGATGATTCATCTGCGCACCGTCATGCCCGACGGCACACAGGTCGATCATTTCTACCTGCACATTCCGCCTGAGTCGGTCAGCGTCTCAGCCGGCCAGCAGGTGACGATGGGGCAGCCGATCGCCGTCGTCGGCAATGAGGGCCACTCGACCGGGCCTCATCTGCACTTCGAGGTGCACCTCAACGGCGGCAGCAATGTCTGGCCAAGCGGCCCGGGGCAGATCGTCGACGGACTTGACATGCTGCAGGCCGGAAACGCTGCCTCACTGCCCGGCTGTAAGAGCTGACTTTAGATATGGATCGCGAAAGCGTTAGGATGTACCAATGCTGACCAGACTGAAATCGTCCAAAGTCTCTGGAACTCTCGCAACACTCGCTGTAGCCGGTGGGCTGGTCTTCGCGACTGCGGTTCCCTCTCAGGCGGCAGAGGTCAGTCTCAGCCAGGAGACGGGCGTCACAGCTCCTGTGCGCGCAGAGATGCAGCGGCAGCAGCTGGCCGTGAGCACCAACAGTCTGGCCCCGGCAGCTTTCGATGATCTCGAAGCAGTGGGTACGGTCTCTGCGGACACCCCAGAGCCAGTTGCGGCACCGCCCCTTACGCCACCCTCAACTGTAGTGCGCACCGTAGGTGACTCGAGCGCGGCGAAGAAAGCTCCGACTGGATCAACTCCGGCCTCTGCTCAAGCTGTTGCAGGAGGAACTGTTGTCCAAACTGCAACGTTGTATCTTAACGTGCCTTATGCCTGGGGTGGAACGACGCCAGCCGGCTTCGATTGCTCAGGTTTCACCAGCTTCGTTTTTGCGCAGCATGGGGTTAGCCTTCCGCGGATTTCGCAGGCACAGATGAACGTTGGGCAAGCTGTCGGTCTCGATCAGGCACAGCCAGGTGACCTCGTCTGGATGAATGGTGGTGGCCATGTTGGCATTTATCTAGGGGGTGGCAAGGTAATCCATGCGTCTAAGCCAGGTGATGTGGTAAAAATCTCGCCGATCAGCGTCTGGAATGATTACGGATTTCGACGTATTTGACGCAGCAAAGACCCTGAAGCGCAGGTGAGAGCCGAGTCGAGAGACTCGGCTCTCACCTTCTGCCGCCGTAGCTCAGTGGATAGAGCGACAGTTTCCTAAACTGTGCGTCGCGAGTTCGATTCTCGCCGGTGGCACCATCCCGTGGCTCTCGCGAACAGGTGCCAGTCGCGGTAAACTGAACGGATGCTGATCACGTCCCGTTCTTCGAAGATGTCCAGCGTTCTTGCGACCGTTCTCGTCTCGGGCGGTCTGATCTTCTCATCCGTGGTGCCCGCACAGGCTCAGACTGCTGCCTCTGTGCCTGCTTCAGGGCCCTCGCAGCAGCTTGAGCCTTCTTTCGAACAGACTCGGAACGATCTTGACGCCGAGGCAGAGGGCCCCGTCGACGCAGCTACTTCAGAGGCGACGACGGTGCTGACTGTCGGTGCGTCGGAGTCGGCAGCGCCTGCAGAAGCAGCGACTGGAGTGACCGACTTGGCACGTCAGTACCTGGGAGTTCCCTATGTCTGGGGTGGCACGACTCCGGCCGGGTTCGACTGCTCGGGCTTCACCAGTTGGGTCTATTCGCACAACGGCATCAGCCTGCCTCGCGTCTCGCAGGCACAGATGAACGTCGGGCAGGCCGTCTCGCTCGAGAATGCGCAGCCCGGCGACCTCGTGTGGATGAACGGCGGCGGTCACGTAGGCATCTATTTGGGCGGCGGGCAGGTGATCCATGCACCGGCTCCCGGCGAGTCGGTGATGGTCAGCCCGGTCTCACGTTGGACGTCGATCGGGTTTCGCCATCTGTGAGGTGTCCGTCTGAGCAGGCTGTCGAAGGCTCACCGGCGCTGGCGCCCAGCGGTCGGTGCTGACGCTAGGCTGGGAGAGGGAGTGCAATCGGATTTCGGAGGAGTTCGTGTGACTGCAGAATCAGATCAGCGCAGCGCCGCCTGGGCGGGGTGGCGCGATCGACTCACAGCAGTCGGCGAAAGTGCCCGCAGAGGCACCGAGCGCTCGGCGATCCTCGATCTCAGCACCGCGCATCCGGGCGGCATCGCCCGCCTCTTCAGCGGGCGAGTCACCCGACTCTCGACGCTCATTCGAGATGAGAAGGCGCGCGCCCGTTCGATGCGGGTCGCCCGGCAGATCGAGCACAAGGCGGCCGAACTGGCCGAAGACCGGGGCATCGACGCGGTGCACCTGCTCGCCGGTGAGATGCTCTGGCACGGCAGCAGAGGGCGCTCCGGTCACCTGCCTCTGATTGTGCAGCCTGCAGCGATTCAGGCAGTGCCCGGCGACTTCGAGCTGCTCATCACCGGTCGTTCTCTGATCAATCCCGAGGTCGTCTCGCTGCTCGAACGCCGCTTCTCTTCAGAGATCGACGTCGACGGCATCGTTGCGGCCGTGCATGACGAGAACGGCTTTCACCCGGATGAGGCGCTGCACCGTCTCGATCGCGAATTCCACTTCGTCGACGGCGTCGACTTCCAGGGGCGGCTCGTCATGGGAACCTACAGCACCGCGGCGAGCGGTCTCTCGACGCGGGCTGCCACGCGCATCCACCCGATTCTCGATGCGGTCGCCGGCGTGCCCGGCGCGGCCGACGCGCTGCAGGAACGGGCCCGGCTCGTCACCGTGAACAGCGCGGACGAACGCTCTGCGCTGTCGGATGCGCTGATACTCGATGCGAGCGCCGAGCAGGAGCGCGTCGTCGCCCAGGCCAGCACCGGCACATCATTCGTGGTGCGCACAGTGCCGGGGTCAGGGGTTGCGCAGGCGGTGTCGAACATCTTGGCCACCCTGGTGCCGGTCGGGCGTCGGGTCGCAGTGGTCGCCTCGTCGCGCGCGACGCTGGATGCCGTGGCGACGAAGCTGGCATTGCGCGGGCTGGCCGGCATGGCGGTCACGGCGCAGCACCTGCGCCAGGACGTCGTGCACGCGATCTCGCGCAACGAGCGTGCACAGGCGCCCCAAGACCGCGAGGAGCGAGCTGGGGCCTACGCTCGCATCCGCGATGCGCTGCTTGGCTACCGGCGCAGCCTGGGGCAGGTCAGTCAGACCTATGGCGTCTCGGTCGAGCAGGCGCTGAGCGAGCTGGCTCGTCTGTCGCTGCTGCCCGACCCGCCGCACACCAAGGTGCGTCTGCACTCGACCGTTCTCGAGTCGCTGGCCGTCGACCGCACCTCGGCAGCGGCTCTGCTGCGCAAGGCCGCTGACCTCGGCCAGTTTGATTTCGGGCCTGACGACTCGTCGTGGTACGGGGCCGAGTTCGACACCCCGCAAGACGCTGAGAACATCTATCTGCTCGCCAAACGGCTGGCTGGCAATGATCTGCAGGTACTGGTCGAGAAGTCTCGGCGAGTGTTCCATGACGCCGGGCTGCGACGCCCCACGAATCTCACCGAGATCGGTGAGGGGCTCGCTCTGCTGCTGCGCGTGCGCAGCACCCTCGACCGTTTTCAGCCGGTGGTCTACGACCGGTCGCTCGAAGAGCTCATCATCGCGACGGCTCCGCGTCGCGAACAGGATATGCCGGTCGGCTCGCGCCGTCGCCTGCGTCAGCTGGCCAAGGAGTATCAGCGGCCGGGCGCTCACGTCAACGACGTGCACCAGGCGCTGCAGGAGATCCAGGAGGAGCGCATCCTCTGGGGGCAGCTGGTGGCCGATCACCGACCGCCCAACGTGCCGGTCGGCCTCGGCGATGTGAACATCATGTACACCGCGCTGACCGCCGACCTGCAAGAACTGCAGCGGCCGCTCGACCGTGAGCGCATCGGCGATCTGATGCGTGTGCCGGTCGAGCGGGTGCAGGAGGTGCTCGATTCCTTGTCGCGCGACGTCGGTGCGTTGGAGCATCTGCACGAGCGCGCCGAGCTGCTGGCCGCGCTCGAACGCGAGGGGCTCTCTGAGCTCGTCGACGACTTCGCCCGACGGCATGTGACGACAGAGCACGCCGCTGACGAGCTCGAACTCGCATGGTGGCAGTCAGTGCTCGAACTGCTGCTCGAGCGCGACGGTTCGCTGCTCAACGCCAACACGCAGGTGCTGGCGCGACTGGAGCGCGATTTCGTGCTCGAAGACCGCCGCGTGGTCGACGATCACGCCCAAGAGCTCGCAGCCACGCTCGCCAGTCGGTGGCGTGAGGCTATCGACCTGCACCCGGACGAGGCGGCCGAACTGCGGCAGCGTCTGCTCGACGACGCCGTCACACCGTCGACGCTCATGCAGCGTCTGCCGGTCGTCGGGCGGGCCGTCGCACCGGTCTGGCTGTTCTCGCCATACCAGTTCGGATCTGATGTGCCTGATCGAGCGCATTTCGACACGGTGATTCTGCTCGATGCGGCGAGTATGGCGCTGTCTGAGGCGGTGCTGCCGATCGCACAGTCCGAGCAGGTCATCGCCATCGGCGACCCGGTGCTCGGCACGCCGAGCCGGTTCAGCATCGACCCGAACGACCCCGAGGTGGTGCCGATCACCGACGAGCCGTCGGCGTTCGCGGCGCTGCGCGGGCTGCTGCCTGAGTTCACTCTCGACTTCAGCTATCGATCCGGCGGCCGTGCCCTGGCGTCGCTGGTGAATCGTCGCTGGTACGACCTGCAGATTCGCGCGCTGCCCTCGGCCGCCGAGTTCGCCGGACAGTCAGCCTACGACGTCGTGCAGGTCGAGGCCCCCGGACGAGGCACGCCCGACCCCGACAGCGGCAACGTCGAGGCGCTGCCCGCAGAGGTGGCCAAAGTCGTCGATCTGGCCTTCGCCACAGCGGTCTGGCACCCGGACGACTCGCTCATGGTGGTGACGCCCAGCGAGGCCATGGCACAGCAGGTGCGTGCGGCGCTGCGCTCCGAGCTGGCTACGCGACAGGCGCTGCAGACGTTCTTCGACCCGCGGCAGCCAGAGCCGTTCTTAGTGCTCACTGTCGCGCAGGCTGCGGCGCGCAGCCGCGATCGAGTGATCTTTGCGCTCGGATACGGCCGTACGCCGCACGGCCGGATGCTGTCGGCGTTCGGGGCGATCACGCCAGACCCCAGCGGGATGCGCTGGCTGGGGGTGGCGCTCACCCGCGCCCGTCGTCATCTCACGCTGGTGGCAGCGCTGCAGCCGAGAGGCAATGAGCTGGAACGGCTGACCGGAGCCCCGCGTGTGCTCTTCGACCTGCTCGGCGGAGAGCGCGACCCTGCTCCAGAGCGCCGCTTCTTCTCAGCGCAGGCACTGCTCGTCGACCTCGGACGTCGGCTGCACCGCAAGGGGCTCAAAGTGAACGATCACTTCGACGACGATCTGGGGCTGGCGGTCGACGACGGCACCACCCAGATGATCATCGAGACCGACTCCGACTACAACCGCGACACGCTTCGAGAGGTGCTGCGCCTGCACCCGACGCTGCTCACCAAGCTCGGCTGGAAGTTTCGCCGGGTGTACTCGTTCGAGCTCTTCGCGAACCCGCAGCGCATCGCCGACGAGATCGCGGCCGAGCTCGATCAGCATCGCGCTGCGGCCGAGCGACAGCAGCGCGAGTACGCGCGCCGAGGGCAGCAGTGACCGAACGTATCCGTCGCATCGGCAGTCGGCGCGTGGTCTACGGCACGGTGCCCGACGAACACGACGTGCAGGCCGAACGTGCGCTGACCCGGCGTGATCAGACCCTAGCGGCGGACGAATCCGCTGAGCAGGGGGAGTGGGGCGATCACACGGCCGAAGCCGAAGAGGACCGCTGGCTCAAAGCTCAGCGGCCTCCGCACTGGGGCTGAGCCGGCGAGATCAGTGTCTGCCGCTCAGCAGACAGAGAGAACCCCGCTGCCACGTCGATGCGGCGGTGGCAGCGGGGTTCTGCCATGAGACACGGTTCAGCCGGGCCACCCAGCGGAAAAGCGGAAGGGCGCCCGACCACCGGTCATTTCTGCGCGTGAGCGCCGGAACCGGTGGTGCCGTTCTGCGCCTGCAGAGCCTCCTGAATCTCTTTGAGCACATCGAGCTCGGTGCGGGGGTCTTCCGGTGCCTCGGGCTTCTTGGCGCTGTGCTTGACCTGGTACTCGCGCAGCTTGTTGAACGGCAGCACGATGCAGAAGTACAGGGCCAGCGCGATCAGCAGGAAGTTCACGATGGCAGTGATCACTGCGCCGATCGAGAAGTCAGCACCGTTGATGGTGAAGTTGCCGACCGAGTCGAAGTTGGGCTTGCCGAAGATCGCCGCGACCAGCGGCATGATGAGCTTCTCGACCAGTGCGTTGACCAGTCCGGTGAAAGCCGAGCCGATGACCACACCGACGGCCAGCTCGATCGCGTTGCCTTTTGAGATGAAGTCTCGGAATCCGGCGAAGACCTGTTTCATTGCGTTTGCTCCTGAATCATGTGATTGCACGCATGGCGCGTCGAGGGGCGCCCCGTGCGCCTGTGCAGCGTCTGTGGAACGCCGCCGCTTTCTACTGTATATGCGTTGGCGGCGTCACGGCGAGGATTCGCCGATCGGTGACGATCCAGTCGACCGGTCGGTCGTGCGCCTCGATCGGCAGATCGGCGATCACCTCCTCATCGAAGACGGCAGCGACCACGTGGGCGGTGAGCGCCCGGTCGGCCAGCGTGCGGTCGTAGAAGCCGCCGCCCTGCCCGAGTCGTGCTCCAGTGCCCGACGCCGCCAGTGCGGGAACGACGATGACCGACGCTTCACGCAATGCTCCCTCGGGCAGCGCCGCAGCATCCACTTCGGGCACGCCGAAGCCGCTGTCACGCTCGCCCGCCCCCGCGGCATCGGCCCAGTCCAGCCCGCCGTCGGCCCGTACCTGTGGCAGCAGAACACGATGTCCGGCCTCTTGCACGGCCGTGATGAACCCGCGTGTCTGCGGTTCGCTTCGAGCGGCCAGGTAGCAGGCGACGGTTGCCGGAACGCCACTGGTCAGCTGGCTGAGCAGGCGCAGCAGATTCGGAGTGAGGTCTCGCATCGGTGATGGCGACCGGCGTCTCGCTGCGCGGATGCGCTGGCGCAGCTCGGCCTTGCGGGCTGCCGAGGTCTCTGCCGCAGCGGTGCCCGGCGACGTCTCTGGAATCGGATCAACGGCCATCGGCACGAGTCTAAACCCGTGAGTGCGCACGGGTGCCGGTATGCTAAGGCGCATGACTGCAGAGAATCAGGGTGGGACACAACAGCGTCGTGCGGTGAAGGCGGTGGTGCCGGTTGCGGGTTTGGGGACGCGTTTTTTGCCGGCGACGAAGGCGGTGCCGAAGGAGATGCTGCCGGTGGTTGATCGTCCGGCGATTCAGTATGTGTTGGAGGAGGCTTCGGGTGCGGGGCTTTCTGATGTGTTGTTGGTGACGGGGTCGGGTAAGGGTGCGATCGAGGATCATTTTGATGCGGCGCCGTATTTGGAGTCTCGTCTGGCTGCTGATGGCAAGGATGCTTTGTTGGCGTCGGTGCGTGAGGCGACTGGTGTGGCTGATGTGCATTCGGTGCGTCAGGGTGTGCCGCGTGGTTTGGGGCATGCGGTGTTGTGTGGGCGTGAGCATGTGGGGGATGAGCCGTTCGCGGTGTTGTTGGGTGATGACCTGATTGATGCTGATGAGGATTTGCTGAGCCGGATGTTGGATGTGCAGGCTGCGCGGGGGGCGTCGGTGGTGGCGTTGTTGGAGGTGCCGGCTGATCGTACGCATTTGTATGGTGTGGCCGAGGTTGAGGCGACGGGTGAGGATGGTGTGGTGCGGATCACGGGTCTGGTGGAGAAGCCGGAGCCGGGGACGTCGCCGTCGAATCTTGCGGTGATTGGTCGGTATGTGCTGCAGCCGGGGGTGTTCGATGTGTTGGCGCACACGGCTCCGGGTCGGGGTAATGAGATTCAGTTGACGGATGCGTTGGAGACGTTGGCGGCGGATGAGTCGATTGCCGGCCCGGTGTTGGGTGTGGTGTTCCGTGGTCGTCGTTTCGATACGGGTGACAAGCTCGAGTACCTGAAGACCGTGGTCACGCTGGCCAGCGAGCGCGACGATCTCGGGCCCGCATTCCGCACCTGGCTCAACGACTTCAGCAAGACGCTGTGAATCTGCCGCTGCATCGGTGCGTCTGGGGAGAGGTCGCCATTCGCCCGGTGCGGCAGCGTGACTGGCGGGCGCTCGACGCCGAGCTGAGAGCCGGCCGGGCCTGGCTGCAGCAGTGGGAGGCCACGCTGCCCGGTCAGCCGGCGGGAATGCCGGACACCCGACGCCAGGTGCGATCGATGATCGTCAGCATGCGCGAGGGTCTCTCGATCACCTGCGTGATCGAATGGCACGGCGAGATCGTCGGTCAGATCAGCGTGGCGCAGATCGCCTGGGGGGCGATGAACTCGTGCTCGATCGGCTATTGGGTCGCCGAGCGTGTGGCCGGTCGCGGCATCGCCCCGACGGCGACGGCCCTGATCTGCGATCTGCTGTTTCGAGAGTGGGGCATGCATCGGATCGAGATCTGTATGCTGCCCGAGAATGCGGCTTCCCGCCGGGTGCCCGAGAAACTCGGCTTTCGCCCCGAGGGGCTGCGCCGTGGCTACATCCACATCGGTGATCGTTGGCGCGATCACTTGGTGTTCGCGCTGTTGGCCGAGGATGCCCCTCGTGACGGCCTGGTCGCGCACTTCGCGGCCGACGGCGGATGCTCGCCACACCGTGGCGAATCATCGCTAAACGACCCTGCCGAACGTAGGTTAATGCCATGAGTGGACTTCTCGGGCAGATCGGCGGCGCCATGCTGGTGCTCTGCATCGTGGGGCTGTGGCTCGCCGTGCTCACTCCAAGCTGGATCGAGCGACGCAATCTGCGCACCACCGCGCGCAACGCCACGCGTGTGCAGCGTGCCGTCAACGTCATCGCTCGCAACCAGGAACTCCCAGACGAATACGAAGAAGAAGTGAGCGCCCGCCGCGCAGCGGTGCTCGCGAGAGAGGCACGCCGAATGGAACGTGAGAGACAGCGTGCCCAGCGTAGCGAAGCCCGCCGCGAAGCCGGTCTGCCGCCGAAGCTGCGGGCTGCCGTGCGCGGGCAGCGAGTCGGCTCGACACTGAGCCTGATCGCTCTCGGCCTGGTCATCATCGGGGCGCTGCAGGTCACAAATCGTGCGAGCGGGTGGCTCTGGCTCGGCTGCGGCCTGGTCGTCGGTGTGCTGGGGCTGGCCATGCGGGCGCGGGCGACTCGAGTCGTGCGTCATCAGCGTCGTCGGCTCGCGACCGAGCAGACTGCGCAGCAGGTTCCCGCGCAGCAGACTCCGGTCTATGACGTTGCTGACGATCTCGACGCCGAAGCCCGGCGTCAGGCAGCTGCAGAGGATGTTCGGACGGATCACACCTGGACCCCGAACCCGCTGCCGAAGCCGCTGGGCGTCACCCGCGACGAAGTCGTCGCGGCAGCCCTCGCCGAGGCAGCGCGCATCGGTGACGACTCGGTTCCCGGTCTTCGGCCCGCGGCGCCGAACCGCGCTGCAGACGAGGAGCAGGCAGACGTGCGCCAGCTCCCGATCGTGACTCCGCAGGCGGACGCCGTGGGCGCATCCGCCGCAGAGGCAGCGCACAGCCGGGACGCGCAGCCAGCCGCAGAGGCGGTCGCCGAAGAGATCGAGGCATCGCTCGGCGAGCCCGACGAATACGACTGGATCGACGATCGTGCCGGGGTCGACGCGAGCTTCGACTCGGGGCGCCTCGACGACATTCTGAATCGGCGCCGCAACGTTGGATGAGCAGCAGCTCGTCGTCTGAGCGTCAGAGTGATTTGTCCTGCTCATAATTTTGAGTTCATCAAAATATTGCTAGACTGTGGGCATGAGCGTTCATGTCTCCATCGCTCCCGAATCGTGGGGTGAACAGCTGCGTGAGAGCGGACTGCGCGTCACTGCCGGACGCCTGGCGACGCTGCAGTATCTCGACGAGCACCCGCACAGCTCGGCCGCAGACATTCTCGCCGGACTGAGCGACGGCATGCCGAGTATCTCGGCGCAGTCGGTGCACAACATCGTGCACGATCTCACCCGCCACGAGCTCGTGCGGCGCATCGATCTGCCAGACTCCGGCAGTGCGCGATACGAGACGCGCACTCACGACAACCATCATCATGTGCAGTGCGTGGTCTGCGGACGCATCGAAGACGTCGACTGCGTCGTGGGGCATGCCCCCTGCCTGACGCCTGACGACGTGCACGGCATGCGCGTGCTGACCGCCGACATCACTTTTCGCGGCGTCTGCCCCGAATGCGAGCAGAAGCTGCGCGAACATGACCCCCAGTACTGAACACAGGGGCGACGTCGCCCCTGTGACACACAGAATCACAACCACAGCACGGAAGGAAGCACACATGTCTGAATCAAAGTGCCCCATCGACCACGAGACCGGAGCACCGGTCAGCGGCGATGCCACCGGGGTCGCCATGCCCGGGATCCCGCAGAAAGAGCTGCCGCATCCCACGCAGGGCGACGCCAGCTTCGCCTGGTGGCCGAAGCACTTGAATGTCGGGCTGCTCGATGAGAACCCCCGTGAGCGCAACCCCGAAGAAGACGGCTTCGACTACAAAGCGGCTTTTGAGGCGCTCGATCTCGACCAGGTCAAGAAAGACATCGCCGAGGTGCTCACCACCTCGCAGCCCTGGTGGCCGGCCGACTTCGGGAACTACGGCCCGCTGATCATCCGTGTGGCCTGGCACAGTGCAGGCACCTATCGTCAGTTCGACGGACGAGGCGGTGCGGGCACCGGGCAGCAGCGTTTTCTGCCGACCGAGGCCTGGCCCGACAATGTGAGCACTGACAAAGGGCGTCGTCTGCTCTGGCCGGTGAAGCAGAAGTACGGTCGCAGCATCTCGTGGGGCGACCTGATCGTGCTCGCCGGCAACGTCGCGCTCGAGATCATGGGGCTGCCGACTGCCGGCTACGGCGGCGGGCGCATCGACGCGTGGGAGCCCGAGAACGTCTACTGGGGATCAGAGCCGCAGTGGAAGGGCACTGAAGACCGCATCACTGACAAGCAGCGGCGCGATCTCGAGAAGCCGCTCGGCGCGACTGTGATGGGGCTCATCTACGTCGACCCCGAGGGCCCTGAGGGACAGCCCGATCCGGCCCGCGCTGCGCATGACATCCGTGAGACCTTCGATCGTATGGGCATGAACGATCGCGAGACACTCGCACTGATCGCCGGTGGGCACACCTTCGGCAAATCGCACGGTGCCGCACCCGACGGAGAGCACGTGCACGGCAGTCCGGCTGAGGCCGGCATCCAGGATCAGGGCTTGGGCTGGAAGAACGACTACAAGAGCGGCATCGGCGACGACACCATCACCTCGGGTCTCGAAGTGACGTGGACGTATCACCCCACTCGTTGGGACAACGAGTACCTGCACATTCTCTTCTCATACGAGTGGGAGTGCTACAAGGGAGAGGGCGGTCACTGGCAGTGGCGGCCGAAGGACGGCGCCGGGCAGGACATGGTGCCGCTCGCACACTCCGAGGGCCGTCGCGAGCCGCGCATGTTCACCACAGACCTGGCACTGCGCGTCGACCCCGAGTACGAACGCATCGGTCGTGAGTTCTTGGGCGACCAGAAGCTCTTCGAGCAGGAGTTCGCCAAAGCCTGGTACAAGCTGGTGCACCGCGACATGGGCCCGAAGTCGCGTTACCTCGGCAAAGAGGTGCCCGCAGCCGACTACATCTGGCAGGATCCGCTGCCCGCAGCGACCGGTGAGCCGGTGCTGGCCGCCGACATCAACGAGCTCAAGCGGCAGATCCTCGCCTCGGGTCTGACCCGACAGCAGCTGGTGAAGACCGCCTGGGCATCAGCCTCGACGTTCCGTGCGACTGACTATCGCGGCGGCGCAAACGGCGCGCGCATCCGTCTGGAGCCGCAGCGCCACTGGGAGGTCAACGAGCCCGAGCAGCTTGACCAGGTGCTCTCGGTCTACGAGAAGATCCAGAGCGATTTCAACGAGCAGAACGCGCCGCGCCATATCTCGCTGGCAGACCTGATCGTGCTCGGCGGCTCCGCTGCGATCGAGCAGGCCGCTCACGAGGGGGGCATCGACATCGAGGTGCCGTTCACACCGGGTCGCGTCGACGCCACTCAGGACGACACCGATCCCGAGACGTTCGCATACCTCGAGCCGACCAACGACGGGTTCCGCAACTATCTGCGCCCCGGACACTCGCTGCCGGCTGAGAACCTGCTGATCGACCGTGCTCAGCTGCTCGGGCTGCGTGTGCCCGAGCTGACGGCGCTGATCGGCGGGCTGCGCGTACTGGGGACGGGCTATGAGGGCACCGACCTCGGTCTGCTGACCGATCGTCCCGGCGTGCTGAGCAATGACTGGTACCGCAACCTGCTCGAGAACGGCAACGTATGGAGCGCGACCGACGAGACGCAGAACACCTTCGAGATGCGCCACTACGGCGAAGACGAGGTCGTGTGGCGGGCCAGCCGCTTCGACCTGGTCTTCTCAGCCAACTCGGAGCTGCGCGCTGTCGCCGAGTACTACGCCTCAGACGATGCTCGTGACATCTTCGTGCGCGATTTCGTGGCCGCCTGGAACAAGGTGATGAACGCGGATCGTTACGATCTGCGCTGAGCGGTGCGCAGCCGCTGAACGAAGCGCTGCATCCTGAGCGAAAGGGCCCCGTCCACGATCATTCCGTGGACGGGGCCCTTGCACGTCGCGAGCGCTGGCAGCGTCAGCGCTCAGACGATCGGCAGATCATCTCAGTTCGTCGGAAAGCCCAACTCGATCTGGCTTTCGCTGGGGTGCGGCCAACGCGAGGTCACGACCTTGCGGCGAGTGTAGAAGTTGAACGACTCCGGCCCGTACATGTGGGTGTCGCCGAAGAGAGAGCTCTTCCAGCCGCCGAACGAGAACGAGCCGACCGGCACCGGAATCGGCACGTTCACACCCACCATGCCCACCTCGATGTCGAACTGGAACTCACGGGCGGTCTTGCCGTCACGGGTGAAGATCGCGGTGCCGTTCGCATACTGATTGGAGTTGATCAGGTCGACGGCCTCGTCATAGCTGTCGACGCGCACCACTGCCAGCACCGGGCCGAAGATCTCGTCGTCGTACACGCGCATGCCGGGGCGCACGTGGTCGATCAGAGAGACGCCGATGAAGTAGCCGTCGCCCTCGAAGTGCTGCTCGCGCCCGTCGACGACGACCGTCGCACCTTCGCCAGCGGCAGAGCCGACGTACTCGGCGACGCGCTCCTGAGCCTGCCGTGTGATCAGCGGCCCCATCTCCGAATCCGGGTCGAAACCGTCGCCGATGCGCAGACCGGCGATGCGGGCCGCGACCTTCTCGATGAGCGGGTCGGCCGTGTCGCCGACGGCGACCAGCACCGAGACCGCCATGCAGCGCTCGCCGGCAGAGCCGTATGCCGCTGAGACCGCAGCGTCCGCAGCCGAGTCGAGGTCGGCATCCGGCATGACCACCATATGGTTCTTGGCACCGCCCAGCGCCTGCACGCGTTTGCCCGCGTGCGCCGCCGTCTCGTAGACATAGCGTGCGATCGGCGTCGAGCCGACGAAGGCCGCGCCGGCGATGCCGGGGTTGGTCAGCAGCTCGTCGACGACCTCTTTGTCGCCGTGCACGACATTGAGGATGCCATCGGGCAGACCGGCCTCGCGGAACGCCTCGGCGATCCAGACTGATGCGGAGGGGTCACGTTCCGAGGGCTTCAGAATGACCGCGTTGCCTGCCGCGATCGCAGTCGTCACCATCCACAGCGGCACCATGGCTGGAAAGTTGAAGGGCGTGATGCAGGCGACGACGCCGAGTGGCTGGCGCAGTTGATGCACGTCGATGCCGGTGGCGACCTGCTCGGCGAATTCGCCCTTGAGATGGTGCGTGAGCCCGGCGCAGAACTCGACGTTCTCGAGCCCGCGCGCGATCTCGCCGCGTGCATCGGGGACGGTTTTGCCGTGCTCGGCGGTGATGATGCGGGCGAGTTCGTCTGCGCGCTCGTTGATGATGTGCACGAGGCGGAAGAAGACCTGCGAACGCTTCGCGAGGCCGACGCGACGCCAGGCCCGCTGGGCCTCAGCAGCCTGCGCGATGGCGGCATCGACCTGTGCGGCACTGGCGAGCGGCACTTCGGCGGTCTGCCGCCCGGTTGCCGGGTTAAAGACCGGGCCGTACCGTTCTGCTTCGTCCGTCTGCTGACCGCCGATGACGTGCGGGATGCGAGTGAGCGTCTGCGTCGTGCTGGTGGTGGTGTTCATCTGAGCTCCTGTAGCTGCGAATCTGGTGTTTGTGATGAGCGGTGGGGGCGGCGCATGCGCATGATCAGGGCTGCCAGCCGCGCAGGGTGCCGTCAGGTGTGGCGTACTTGGCGACCAGGGTGCAGTCTTTGCCACCGAGCCCTTCGTCGATCAGCTGCTGCAGCTGATCGGCCGCCAGCGTCGCAGCCGGGAGATGCACGCCGGTCTGTCGGCCTGCCTCAAGCGCCAGACCGATGTCTTTGTTCGCGAGGTCTGCGGTGAAGGTCGCGTCGAAGTTGTGGTCTGCTGCCGAGGTCGGAATCACTCCGGGCACTGGATACCAGGTCTGCTGGGCCCAGGAACGGCCGGATGACGCGCTCGCGATCTGCCAGAAGACCTTGGGGTCGAGCCCGAGCTCTTCGGCCAGCTGCGAGCCTTCGGAATTCGCGAGCACGTCGATCAGCAGCATCATGTTGTTGACGATCTTGGCGGCGATGCCCATGGTCGGGCCTCCGGCGACGATGGTGCTGCCGCTCATCGGCTCGATGTACTCGGCGGCGCGAGCGGTGTCGGCCGAGTCTCCGCCGAGCATGAAGGCGAGTGTGCCGTCGGCGGCTCCGCTGATGCCGCCGCTGACCGGCGCGTCGACGAAATGGTGCCCGCTGACCTCTGACTGCTCGTGCAGATAGCGCGACGTCTCGACGTCGATCGTCGAGCAGTCGATCAGCAGCGTCGACGTGGCGGCATGCGCCCACACGCCGTCGGCACCTTCGTAGACGCTGCGCACATGCTGCCCCTTCGGCAGACTGGTGAACAGCGCATCCGCGCCGTCGAGTGCTGCGGCGATGCTGTCGACGATGGTCACGCCCTCGGCCTGAGCCGCGGCAGTCGCCGCCGGGTTCAGGTCGTAGCCCAGCACGGTGTGGCCGGCGCGCACGAGATGGCCGGTCATCCGACCGCCCATGTTGCCCAACCCGATCCAGCCCAAAGTTGCCATGATGATTCTCCTCGGCTCCGTTGTCGAAAAGTCGTATGTGTGATGACAGGCTAAGTCGCCGGTTCTGTGCGTGGCAATCTCTGAGAGACGTCATTTGTGCACCAGAGCTGTGCATTCATGCACAGCTCATGACGCGGATGCGGCACAATGGGGCCATGGAACACAGACTTGACGAGACGCACCTGCAGGGCCTGATGACGTTGCTCGCTGTTGCTCGTTCAGGGCGCTTCACCGCCGCAGCGAAAGCGCTCGGAGTGAACCATTCGACGGTCTCGCGCAGAATCGGGCAGCTCGACGAGGCTTTGGGCGGACGCGTGCTGGTGCGGGGTGCGACGGGGTGGGAGCTCACCGTGCTCGGTACGAGAGCGATGCAGGCGGCTGAGCGCATCGAACGCTCCGTGCACGATCTGGTCTCGGACAAGCCTCATGATGCCGTTCGGGGCCTCGTGCGCGTGGGGGCACCGGATGCGTATGCGGTCTTCATCGCCATGCCGGCCTTGGCCTGGCTGCAGCGCAGACATCCTGCACTTGACCTTGAGGTCGTCGCGGCGACGCAACAGGCTCGACAGCGCCGCTCAGGCGTCGACATCGAAGTGGTCGTCGGTCGGCCGCAGGTCAACCGAGCGGTCACCGTCGAGCTGTTCTCATACCAGCTGCGGCTGTATGCGACTGCGGAGTATCTGTCGCGGATGGGTCGGCCTGCGAAGATCGCCGATCTGACCGAGCACCGTCTCAACTACTACATCGAGTCGGCGCTGCAGGTCGACGATCTCGACGTCGCGCTGCAGCTGCTGCCGCGGATGCGCGAGGCCATCAGCTCGACGAGCGTCTTTGCGCACGTCGCGGCCACGCGTGCTGGGGCAGGCATCGGACTGCTGCCGGACTATGTGGCGCAGCGGTACGACGACTTGGCCGTGGTGCTCGAACACGAGTTCTCTCACGGCGTCTCATACTGGGCCGCGCTGCGCGAAGAGAACGACCGCAACCCGGCGGTCGGGGCCTGCCTGTCGGCTATGGTCTCCTACGCCCAGAGCAGCGACTTCGTGAAATGAGTCTGGCGGGCGGCCGAGAGGTCTCTCCTCGGCCGCCCGCCAGACTGTGGCGGATGCGTTCAGGCTCCCGGTGTCGCTTCTGCGCGTGTGCTCTGCATCAACGGGGCGATGTGCCGTTCGTGGTCGAGCCGGTCGATCTCTTCGAGGGTGATTCCCTTGGTCTCGCGCAGTGAGACTGCGGCGATCAGGGTGATCAGTGCGGCTCCGACGAGGTAGAGCGCAATCGGCACCCACGAGGCGAACTGTCCGAGCAGCGCAGTCGCGATGATGGGCGCGACGGAGCCTGCCACGATCGAGGTCACCTGGTAGCCGAACGAGACGCCGGCATAGCGCATGCGCGTCGGGAACATCTCGGACATGATCGCAGGCTGGCCGGCGTACATCAGGCCGTGCACGAACAGTCCGAGGATGATCGCCAGGATCACCATCAGCGGCGCAGCCGTGTTGAACATCGGGAAGGCGACGAACGGCCAGACGCCGGTGAGCGCGGCCCCGGCGATGTAGACGGGTTTGCGGCCGACCCGGTCAGTGAGCGCACCGGTCAGGGGCACGATCACGAACTGGAAGACATGTGCGAAGAACATCAGCCCCAGAATGCTGCTGGTGTCCATCTTGACCCAGACCGACAGATACGTGATCGAGAACGTCACGACCATGTAGTAGAGGATGTTCTCGGCGAAGCGCAGACCCATCGCAGTGAGCACTCCACGCGGGTAGCGTTTGAGCACCTCGAAGACGCCGTAGCGCACCTCGTCCTCCTGCTCGATCTTTCGCTGCGTCTCTTGGAAGATCGGCGCATCAGAGATCTTCGTGCGCACGTAGTAGCCCACGGCCACGATGACGACCGACAGCCAGAAGCCGATGCGCCAGCCCCAGCTCAGGAACGCTTCGGGGGAAAGCGACGCCGAGAGCACCAACAGCACGATCGTCGCCAGCAGGTTGCCGAGAGGCAGGGCGGCCTGCGGCCAGCTGGCCCAGAAGCCGCGTGACTTCGCCGGTGCGTGCTCTGCGACGAGGAGCACCGCTCCGCCCCATTCCCCGCCGACTGCGATGCCTTGGATGAACCTCAGTGCGACGAGCAGCGCGGGCGCCCAGTACCCGACCGTGGCGAAAGTTGGCAGGCAGCCCATCAGGAACGTCGAGGCTCCCACCATGATGATCGCCACCTGGAGCAGATGCTTACGGCCGTAGCGGTCGCCGAAGTGTGCGAAGACGATTCCTCCGAGCGGTCGAGCGACGAAGCCGACGGCGTAGGTGACGAATGCGGCGATGATCGGCGCATAGGGGTCTTCGCTGGGCGGAAAGAAGACCTTGTTGAAGACCAGGGTCGCGGCCGTCGCGTAGAGAAAGAACTCGTACCATTCGACGATGGTGCCCGCCATTGACGCGAGCACGACCTGTCGCAGGCCCTTCTTCGGGGCTGCCGGGGCGGACACAGACATCTGCTACCTCCTTGTAGTCAGGGATCTGAGAACATCCTGCAAGAGTTGGTGTGTCATGTCTATGCACCGGCGCTGGTGATTGCGCACAGTGGCTGTGCATATACGCACAGGCACTGTGACCTCGCCAGACATGCAGCGAGCCGGGGTCTCCGTCGTGATGACAGAGGCCCCGGCTCGCGGGAATCGTATACGGAGTCAGTCGCTCACTTGTGCGATTCGGTGCGGTTCAGTTCGTCGTGCAGGTCTTCTGGAGACAGGTTGGCCTCTTCGAACGCCTCGGTGCGCGGCAGCGACAGACGCAGGTCTGTTCCGAGGCAGACCTCGACGGTGCCCTTGGCCATCTGGAAGTCGAGCACATGCCCGCCCATGGTGCGTTCATCGTCGATGAAGTGCACGTGGCAGCCGGGCACCGAGATGCCCTGCTCATACACCGGCGTGCGGAAACCGCCGACGACGCCTGACACATTCTCGAAGCGCAGCGTCGGCTCGTCGTTGGTCGCATCGACCATGCGCGGGTAGGGCTTGCTCTGCAGCTGCACCGTGCGGGTCTTGACCCAGTCGAACTCGCCGGTGATGCGCAGCGCGTACAGATAGTTCGGCGACACCGTCAGCGAGTCGACCAGCGCCGAGACGTCCTCACGGCTGGAGTGCGGCTTGACCTCGGCACTCAGGCTGGTCACGAAGTTGGTGACCACGGCGAACGGCGTGCGCGCGTCGAGTGGCGCGGGCTGCACTGAGCCGTCGACGCGCATCTGCCAGCAGTGACCGTCGAGAATGATCATCTCGCCGTCGAGCCCGTCGAAGGTGCCCAGACCGAAACTGCCTTGGCCGAGCAGCTCCGCGATGGTCATCTCGCCGTCATAGATGCCGTCGAGCAGTGCGCTCATCAGCGAGGTCTGAAAGACCTCGTGGCGGACGATGTGGTTCGAGACCCGTTTGGCGGCGGGTGCCGACGTCGAATCGGTAATGTCGGATGATGTGGTCATGACAGAACTCCCTCTCTGAGATCACCGGCGAGACCCGCGAGGTTGTCGCGGTAGTCGACCGGTACGTCGATGATGGTCGGGCCCGATTCGGCGAGCCCTGCGCGCACCTCGGTGACGAGTTCTTCGAGCGAGGTGGCACGGCGGCCGTGGGCGCCGAACGATTCGGCGTACGCAGCCAGATCCGGGTGCCCCAGGGTGATGCCCGAGGTGCGCCCGTACTTCTTCATCTGCTGGAAGGCGACCATGTCATAGGTGCCGTCGTTGAAGATGACGTGAGTGAAGTTCGCTCCGCGGCGCACGGCTGTGTCCAGCTCCATGGCCGAGAACAGGAAGCCGCCGTCGCCCGACACCGAGAGCACCGGCTCGTCGGGGCGAACCATGGTGGTGGCGATGGCCCACGGCAGCGCGACGCCGAGCGTCTGCTGGCCGTTCGAGAACAGCAGCCGACGCGGGCGGTAGGTGCGGAAGTAGCGCGCCATGTAGATGTAGTGCGAGCCGACGTCTGAGATCACTGTGGTGTCATCGCTGACGAGGTCTCGCAGGGTGAGAGTCACGGCCACAGGATCGAGTCCGAACGTGTCGTCGTGCTCTTCGCTCGGGCGTGCCTTCTCGGCGAGACGGGCGAGCTGCGAGTCGACGACCTCGCGAGCCGTGCTCTCGAGCTTCAATCCCTGCAGCCGGTCGGCGAGAGCCGAGACCGTGGTGGGGATGTCGCCGCGCAGCTCGAGCGCGGGCGCATAGCTGGCATCGATGTCGGCTGCGATCTCGTCGAGGTTGATGATGCGACGCGAGCTGTCGTGATTCCACATCTTCGCGTCGTACTCGACCGGGTCGTAACCGATCGCAAGCACCACATCGGCGTGATCGAGGATGACGTCGCCGGGCTGGTTGCGGAAGAGCCCGACGCGACCGAGGTAGTGATCTTCGAGATCGCGTGAGACGAGCCCCGCGGCCTGGAAGGTCTCGACGACCGGCAGCTCGGTGGCCTTCAACAGCTGGTGCAGTGCCTCGGCCCCAGAGGTGCAGGCTGAGCGCACGCCGGCCAGGATGACCGGGAACTTGGCATTGCGCAGCAGATCTGCTGCCGCATCCAGCGACTTCTGAGAAGCCGGACCGAGGTCGGGCACCGGCTGCACAGGAGGCAGCGGCACTGAGGTGTGCTCCGCCATCACGTCAGAGGGCAGCACCAGCGAGGCGGCGCCCCGCGGCATCACCTCAGCCTGGCGGAAGGCGTTCACGATCGCCTCGGGAACGTTGTCTGCGGAGTCGACCTCGCCGGCGAACTTCGAGACGGTCGACAGCAGGCCCACGGCATCCATCGACTGGTGAGTGCGCTTCAGACGGTCGCCGCGCGGCACGGCGCCGCACAGCGCGATCATCGGATCGCCCTCGGTGGTCGCCGTCACCAGTCCGGTGGCGAGGTTGCTGGTGCCGGGCCCTGAAGTGACCAGTGCGACGCCGGGGTGACCGGTCAGACGACCGACGGCGGCGGCCATGAATGCCGCATTCTGCTCGTGTCGGCAGACGACGACCTCGATGGGGGAATCCTCCAGAGCGTCGAAGACCTGATCGACCTTCGCGCCGGGAACGCCGAAGACCCATTTCACGCCTGCCGCCTCGAGTGCTTCGACGATGCGGTTCGCGCTGCGCACCGATTCTGCGCTGCTGTTCATTGCTGCTCCTGAACTGTGCGGTCGCCAGCTGGTGCCGGCGACCGGGATGTGTGTGATGGAAACCTGTGGGAAAGTGTGGACGAGCGGGTCGGTCTCGTCATGGCGCCTGACGCTCCGTGAGGGGAGCGGCAGCATCGCTGAGACGCTGAACCGACCGGCTCGAGAACACCCCGCGTCTTTGAGGTGGACTCACCGTATACAACATAGATACTAGATCTCTTTGGGGCTGAGCGCGAATCTGTTTCAGAAGAGTTCACCGAGACGAAGACGACAGCTGTGGTCGATGAAGCGGCTGATACGCGAAAAGTGTGGTTTGTCCGAAGACAAACCACACTTTTCACTCTTCGCCCGCAGAGGCGAGGACGCGACGCGACGTCGGTCAGCCGATGATCAGATGTGCGTCGGGTACCCGATCGCGATGTCGGCGGCCTCGGCGATGGGCTCCGAGAGCGTCGGATGCGGGTGAATCGTCAGCGCGATGTCTTCGACGTTCATCTGAGCGTTGACCGCGAGGCTGAGCTCGGAGATGAGGTCGGAGGCCCCCGGGCCGACGATCTGCGCGCCGATCAGCGTGCCCTCGTCCTTCGTCGACACCAGCCGCACGAAGCCGTCAGGCTCGCCCAGCGACACGGCGCGGGCGTTGCCGGCGAAGGGGAACTTCGCCGTCTCGACCGCGACGCCCTGTTTCTCGGCCTCGTCTTTGGTCACGCCCACTGTCGCGACCTCGGGGTCGCTGAAGCAGACGGCGGGCACACCGATGTAGTCGTTCGCCGTCGGCTGCCCGGCGATCGCGCCGGCGGCGGTCTTCGCCTGGAAGAACGCCTTGTGCGCCAGAGCGGGCCCCGCCGTGATGTCGCCGATCGCGTAGATGTGCGGCGACGCTGTGCGTCCCTGCTCATCGGTGACGACGAGACCGTGGTTGTCGATCTCGACGCTGGTGAACTCGAGCCCGATGTTGTCGGTGTTGGGGCGGCGACCGACGGTGACCAGACAGTAGTCGGCCTCAAGGGTCTCTTCTTCGTCGTTCAGCGTGACGAAGACCTGCACGCCGTCGGCATCCTCATCGACGTCGCGCGCCCGCACGCCGGTGTGGATCTCGACGCCCTTGGCCTCGAGCCGCTTCGTGACGATCGACGAGAGATCGCTTTCGAAGAGCGGCAGGATGCTGGGGGAGCCTTCAAGGATGATCACCTTGGCGCCCATGTCGGCGTAGGCGCCGGCGAGCTCGGTGCCGATGTACCCGCCGCCGATGACGATCATGCGCTTGGGCACCTCGGGCAGATTCAGCGCACCGGTCGAGTCGATCACTCGGTCGCCCCAAGGAAAGCTCGGGATCTCGATGGGGCGAGAACCGGTCGCGATGATCAGGTCGTCGAAGGTGAACTGTCGGCCGAGGTCGACGCTCATGAACTGCTGCGGGCCTGCCGGCATCACGCGCAGCACGGTGTCGCTGTCGAGGGTGGCGAAGCCCTGGACGATCTCGACGTCGTGCTTCTTGAGCAGCCCGCGCACACCACGCGTCATGCGCTCGACCACGTCGTGCTGCTTCCAGTGCTGCGTCTTGGCGAAGTCGAGCTTCGGCGCTTCGAAGCTCAGGCCGTACTGGTCGGTGTCGTGTGCGGCGCGGATGCGGTGCCCGACGCTGATCAGGGCCTTCGACGGCACGCAGCCCTCGTTCAGGCAGATGCCGCCGACTCGATCGGTGGCCTCGATCAGCGTGACCTTCTGCCCGAGCTCTGAGGCGCGGATGGCCGCGACGTAGCCGCCTGGCCCCGAACCGATGACGATGGTGCCGCGGTGTTCGACTGTGGAGTCGCTCATGATGTTCCTCTCAATGCTTCGTGTCGTGACGCGGCCGGATCAGGCCTCGACCAGCAGACGTGCTGGGTCGTGCAGCACCGCGGTGAGCAGGTTCAGCGCCTGCTGTGCCTTGGCGCCGTCGATGACGCGGTGGTCGGTCGTGAACGACAGCTGCAGCAGCTGCCCGACTTCGAGTTCGCCCTCGTCGTTGACGACCGGGCCCGGTTTTGCGCGCCCGACGCCGAGAATCGAGGTCTCGGGTGCGTTGAGGATCGGTGTGAACCAGCCGCCGCCGACGCTGCCGAGGTTGCTGATCGTGATCGACCCGTCGCCCATGTCGTTGGGGCCGAGCTTGCCGGCCTTCGCCTTCTCGGTGTTCTCGGCGATGCGCTGTGCCACCTCGAAGAGGCTCAGCCGGTCGGCATCGCGTACCACCGGCACGAACAGGCCGCGGTCGGTGTCGGTCGCAATGCCCACGTCGATGCGGTCGCGGTAGACGATCTCACCGGCGTCGAGGTCGAGCCGGGTGTTCAGATCGGGGAACTGCTTCAGCACGGCGACCAGCGCTTTGACGATGTAGGCGAGCGGTGTCAGATGGATGTCGCGTTCGACGGCGAGCTGCTTGTACGTCTTGCGATGTGCGAGCAGCGCAGAGATCTCGACCTCGGCGAAGAAGGTGACCGGCGGAATCTCGTGCGCCTTCGTGACGGCGTTCGCGGTGGCCTTGCGGATGCCGCTGAAGGGAGTGCGACGCTCGCCGCTGCCGTCGTAGGTCGGCGTGACGCTGACCTCGTCGGTCGGTGCGGCGGCTGCCTCGGGATGCGGCTCGGCGCTCGCGGCGACGGCCGGAGCCGACCCTGCATCCGCCGGCTCGGCGCGATGGCCGAAGACGGCGTCGACATCGGCACGCAGCACGTGACCGTGTGCCCCGGTGGGCACCACGGTCGACAGATCGACACCGTGTTCGCGGGCGTACAGGCGGACTGACGGCATCGCGAGCACCGGAGCGCCCTCTGGGCGTGCGTCTGCCGGAGCTGCTGCGGGTTCGGCCGCGGGTGCGGCTGCAGTCGGTGCCGGGGATGCCGGAGCGGCGGGTGCGGCAGGTGCCGGTGCAGCTGGCGCGGGTGCGCTTGGTGCCTCGGGCTCGGCGGCAGCGGCGGCATCCGCGGCCGGCGCCTCATCAGACGCGTCGGGCTCGTCTGGCGAGCCGTCATCGATGTCGATGATGACCTGGCCGACTTCGACGGTGTCGCCCTCTTTGAACTTCAGGCTCTTCACCGTGCCGCTGACCGGTGACGGCAGGTCGACGACCGACTTGTCGTTCTCGATCTCGACGAGGGTCTGATCGGTCTTGACCTCGTCGCCCTCTTTGACCTGCCAGGCTGAGATGACGCCCTCAGAGAGGCCCTCACCCAGCTCGGGCAGTTTGAACTTGAATGACATCTTGACAGTCCTTTCATTGCCCCGGTGGGGCCCGGCGTCTGCGCAGTCACACTGCGCAGACGCGCTTTGCAATCGACATTTCGGCGCTGGTCGTGACCAGCGTGGGCAATCAGTAGGTCAGGGCCTCGCGGGCCTTGGCCTCGATGTCGGCGGCATTCGGAATCCAGTCGAGCTCGGCGGCGGCGAACGGATAGACCGAGTCGGGAGCCGCGACGCGCATGATCGGTGCCTCGAGGCTGAGGATGCGCTCTTCGGCGATGGCCGAGACCACCTGAGTTCCGACGCCGGCGATGCGCTGCGCCTCCTGCGCCACGACCACGCGGTGGGTCTTGTCGACGGAGGCGAAGATCGTGTCTGTGTCGATCGGCTGCAGCGAGATCAGGTCGATGACCTCTGCCTTGATGCCGTCGGCAGCCAGTGCGTCGGCCGCCTTGACGGCCTGCTGCACCATGGCGCCGTAGGCCACGATCGTCACGTCGGTGCCTTCGCGCACGACCTTCGCCGTGTCGAGTGCCACGCGGTACGGTTCTTCGGGCACATCGCCTTTGACCGAGCGATAGAGCTTCAGGTGCTCCATGAACAGCACCGGATCGTTGTTCTCGATCGCCGCGATGATCAGGCCCTTGGCATCGTAGGGATTGCTGGGGGTGACCACGCGCAGACCGGGGGTGCCGGTGAAGACATGCTCCAAGTTGTCGCTGTGCAGCTCGGCGGTGTGCGTGCCGCCGCCGTACGGGGTGCGCACGGTGATGGGCTGCGCGACCTTGCCGCCGAAGCGGAAGCGGTTGCGAGCCATCTGCGCGTTGAGCGAGTCGGCGGCTTCGAACGTGAACCCCATGAACTGGATCTCGGGGACGGGACGCCAGCCAGTGGCGGCCAGTCCGATCGAGAGCCCGAGGATGGCCGACTCGGCGAGCGGAGTGTCGAAGACGCGATCTTCGCCGTACTTCGCCTGCAGGCCCTGCGTGGTGCGGAACACGCCGCCGTTCTTGCCAACGTCCTCACCGAAGATGAGGGTGCGGTCGTCTTCGGCGAGCGCCTGATCGAGTCCTTCAGTGATGGCTTTGATGTACGTCAGTTTTTTCGAGCTCATCTCACTCGGCCTCCTTCGCGGTGAATGCTTTGATCTGCTTGGCGACGCCCGGGGTGGGCACCTCGTAGGTGTTGCGCAGGAAGTCGGAGACGGTCTGCTTCGGGGCCTTGTCGGCCTCGGCCAGCGCCTCACGGAACGACTTCTTGTACTGCTCAGTGAGATCGCTCTCTTTGTCCGGGCTCCACAGCCCGCGGGGAACGAGCAGATCGCGCAGACGGTTGAGCGGATCGCGTTCGATCCACGGCATCTCTTCTTCGTGTGTGCGGTAGCGGCTCGGATCGTCGCCGGCGCTTGAGTGCGCTCCGAAGCGGTAGGTCAGGGTCTCGATCAGCACGGGACCGTTGCCGGCGACCGCGTAGGCGCGGGCGGCGCGGGTCACGGCGTTGACCGCGAGGATGTCCATGCCGTCGACCTGCACCGAAGGGATGCCTGCTGCGACCGCCTTCTGAGCGAGCGTGAGCGCATGGGTCTGCTTCGAACGCGGCACCGAAATCGCCCAGCCGTTGTTCTGGATGATGCCCACCAGCGGAGACTGGAACGCGCCGGCGAAGTTCAGCGCCTCGTAGAAGTCGCCTTGCGAGGTGGTTCCGTCACCACCGTATGCCAGAGCCACGTTCGGCTCGCCGTTCTTCTGGATGCCGAGGGCGGCTCCCGCAGCCTCGACGTACTGGGCGCCGATGATGATCTGCGGCATCCAGGCGCGGTGGCCTTCGGCCATCGCGTTGCCCTGCACGTGGCCGCGTGACCACAGATAGCCCTGAGCGGGTGTGATCGCGCCGTGCTGAATGAGCTGGGGGAGGTCGCGGTACGCGGGGAAGAGGAAGTCCATCGGCTCGAAGGCGGTGATGGTGCCCATGTTGCTGGCCTCTTCACCGAGAGTCGGGGCGTAGAAGCCGAGACGACCCTGTCGGGAGAAGACGATCGTCTGTTCGTGCAGCGCACGCTCCCAGACCATCAGCTCGAGAAAGTGCACGAGCTCGTCTTCGCTGTAGGAGTCGAAAGTCTTCTGGTCGACCACGTTGCTGTTGCGGTCGAGCACGCTCACCGGGTGGTCGTACTCTTCGCCGAGGTTCTCGGCGATCGCCGAGAAGTCGACGATGGGCTTGGCCTCGTCGGGTACTGGTGTGGCCTCAGGGCCATGAGGTGTGGTCATCATGCCTGTGGTTCCTTTCCTTTTCTTAATTGCTGCGGTTGCTCGAGTGGGAGCACGAAAACGGTCGGTCATTCGACTGGTCCGGGCTTGCGGACCAGGAACAGGATCACCGCGCTGACTGCCAGAAACACGCTGCCGATCAGCAGCGACGTGCCGAAGGTGATGATCTTCTGCGCCATCAGGATGTTGAAGATCAGCGTGATGAGAGCGCCGCTGGCGAACCCCTGGTAGATCACCGAATAGTTCTTCGCCTGGTTGTTCTTGCCGAAGAACTCGCCCACGATGGTCGGGTAGATCGTGATGCAGCCGCCGAACGATGCGCCGAAGAGCAGGAAGCCGACGATGTACAGTGCCGGCTGCGGCAGCCAGGTCAGACCCAAGACGAACGCGAAGACGGCGAGCACCGCGAGAGCCACGGCCACGATGAGCGTGCGCCGCACCCGGTCGGAGAGCCAGCCGAAGAAGAAACGACCGATCGTGTTGACCAGCCCGACCAGCGACACCAGGGTGATGGCCGTGCCGATCAGGTACTTCGAGGGATCATCTGCCGTGATCGCGCCGTCACCCGCGTGCCCGATGATGAACAGGCCGGCGAAGCAGAACGCGGTGATGCCGAAGTACAGCAGGTAGGCCTGCGGGCGGCGAAGCATCTGCGGAATGGTGTACTCGTGGCTCGCGTGCGAGTGGTCTTTGGGAATCTCTGGGGCGTCTTTGAGCAGCAGCCCGCCGCCGCCGATGAGCACGATCACCGTGACCGCCCAGAGGATGAAACATGTGGTGAGCCCGGCATAGCCGTTGTCGGCGCTGCCCAGCACGGGCGTGACGATGAACGGCAGGATCACAGCGGGCACGCCGTACGAGCCGACTGAGACGCCGGAGATCGCACCTGCTTTGTCGGGGTACCAGCGCAGGACGTTGGTCAGACTGAGCAGATAGCCGATGCCGTCGGCGGCGCCGACGATGACGCCGGCGAAGATGTAGAGCATCCAGAGGCTGGTGGCGAAGGCCGAGACGAGCAGGCCGGCTCCGAGCACGATGCCGCAGGCGACCAGCACTCTGCGCACGCCGAAGCGATGCTGCAGCCAGCCGATCAGCAGCGTCGACACCGACAGACTGATCATCATGATCGAGAAGGTGATCGCGATGGGGAAGGTCTGCGTGTGATCGCCCGAGATGCGCTGCGCGAGAGCGGGATTCAGCACGCTCCAGGCGTAGACCGTGCCCAGGCCCAGCTGGGCGAGCACCGTGCCGAGCAGGACGCGACTCCGAGAACCGCCGGCACCGAGCTCGGCGGACGTCTGGGGCTTGAGTGTCTGGCTCATCGTCACTCCTTCGCAGAGCGAACCTGTGCGCAGCCATGTGGAAGACCATCGGTTTCAGTCCCGCTCTGCGACCGGTTCTGATCCCACTCTACGACTCTTTCCCCGACAGATGTCGGGGAGTCTGCATTGCGTTCAGACGTTGTTCATTCCTGACACGAAACAGGTGCAGAAGATGTGTGTCGGGAGACTGGCGGTGAGGCCGAAAAAGTGCATACTCAGAGGAGGCGAGAGGAAAGAAACGGTCGCCGAGTCTTGTCTGTGCAAGAACTGGCGACCGGCTGTGGAGCTAAGGGGAATTGAACCCCTGACCTCTTCATTGCGAACGAAGCGCTCTACCAACTGAGCTATAGCCCCGTGACCCTGACGGGCACCAGAAGATGCTACCACTTCTCAAGTGTCGTCGCATCAGTCGAGATAGCGGTTGATCGTGATCATGGCGGTGCGATCGTCTGAGGTGGCCGTGTCGGCCTCGCAGTCCGCGAGCCGTGCGGCGACGTCGGCCGCATCGACGCCGATGCCGATGAGCACGAGCTGCGTCTCGTCGACGAGCGGATGATTCGGCGTCTGGCGCTGGCGGGCGAAACGCACGTGCGCACCGACGCTCTGCACCTCGAGCGGATGCCGTGCCGCTCCCGGCCCCCGGGTGACGGTGAATCGAACGTGCCCTTTCAACCGGTAGAGCCCGGCCGGGCGGTCATAGAGGAGTTCGAGGAAGCGATGCGGGCTGAGCGGGCGGTCGGTGCGGAAAGAGACGCTGGTGTACTGATCGTGCAGGTGTGGGGGATGCCGGTCGTGAGCATGGCGTTCCAGATTCTCGAAGGGCAGAGGCACCTGGCCGTATCGCGGCGGTTCGTGCCGGGCCCGGTCGAAGAGCAGCCGAGGATCGATCGTGCCGAACGTGGTTGGCAGCACCGGCGCACCTCGTGAGGAGTCTTCGAGCGTGCGCATGAGCTGGTCGAGGTCGGAGGACGACACCAGGTCGGCCTTGTTCAGTACGATCAGGTCGGCGATGCGGCCGTCCTGTGCGATCTGCGGGTGGCTGCGCAGCGTCTCGAGGTATTCGCAGGCGTCGACCATGAGAACGACGCCGGCGAATCTGACGCCGCGCGTGCTGCTGCGGCTGACGCGCAGAGCAAGGTTCGCCGGATCGGCCAGGCCGCTGGCCTCGATGACGACGGCGTCGATCTCGAGGCTCGGGTCGAGCAGCTGCTGCAGCATGTCGTCGATCTGACCGGCGTCGGTGACGCAGCAGAGGCACCCGCCGCCGAGCGTCACCATGGTGTCGACCGAGGCATCGACCAGCCAGCTGTCGACGGGGATGTCGCCGAAGTCGTTGATGATCACCCCGACGCGCACACCGAGTGCGTTGTGCAGCAGCCCGTTCAGAAAGGTCGTCTTGCCGCTGCCGAGAAAGCCGGCGAGCACGAAGACGGGAATCTGACGGGTGGGCATGGCAGCATCCTACGGCGATCGCAGCACGCCGAGAAACAGCATCAGCGCATCGACCATACGCTGTGCGCTCTCAGGCGTGAGATCGATGCCCAGGCCGTCGTCGGTGCTGCAGGTGAGGTATGGGTCGGTGCCGCACTGGATCAGCCCGACCCAGCATTCGTGCCCGCGCGGAGTCGAGAGGACCTGTCCGTCGGTCATCAGCGTCTCGCGTACGACCAATGGCACGGGAACCATTGCGCTCATGTGCATCAGGTCGACCTCGAGGTCGTGCTGGTGGCTTTCGCCCAACACACACCACGACGGGCAGTCGAGATGCAGTGCGTGGGCGTTCCCGAGATGCTGCTGGTCGTGCGACGACGTGGCGGGAGCGTCGATCGAAAGGGCGTCTTCTGGCGTGGGCTCTGGGGTGTCGTGTTCGTTCATGCGGCCAGTTCACCGGCAGGCGCTGACAGATCGGCACGTGGGTGGCCTCGGCCATCGAAGTGTGCACAGACGATGATCGGTCGGTCGTCTGTGCAGAGTGCTCAGTCCAAGCGGATATCGGGGTACTGATCGGGAATGATGTCTTCGACGCGAACGTGCAGAGCGTTCGCCAGACAGATCAGGTTGATGAGCGTGAGGTTTGCAGGTCGGCCGTCCTGGCCGCGCCCCTGCTCATAGCGCACATATGTGTAAGGGGCCATGCCTGCCTGAGCGGCGACGTACTCCTGGCTGAAGCCGCGCTCTCGCCGCACCTGAGCGAGCAGCAGCCCGAAGTCTGCCATGAAACGCTGCCAGTCCTGCTGCGCGTGAGCGGTCAGACGGGCAGGACGGGGCATCCAAATAGGATGCAGCTCGCTTCGCCGTGGCATACCCTTGCAGACAAGGGGGAATGCGCAGACCGGCGTCGAGGCCTACGCTGTCTGTGTGAGCACCAATACCACTGCACCAGATGTGACCGCCGAAACCGACGTCGCCGCAGGCGAGAGCCCGACGGTCTTCGCCGAGCTCGAGACGCCGCAGCAGCGAGCCGATCGGCTCTCCCGCATCGGCACGGGCCCGGTGTGGGTCATCACAGCGATCGTGCTCGACGCCGTCTCGATTCTGCTCTTCGCCTTCATCGGCGGTCGTGCGCACGCAGCCGACCCGAGCTTCCTGCATGTGCTCGAGGTGGCCTGGCCGTTCCTGCTGAGCGCGTTCGTCGGGTGGGTCTGGGCGCACGCCTGGCGTCGCCCGCTCGACCTCTCGCACACTGCTGCGCCGATCTGGCTGTTCACTCTCGTCGGGGGCGTACTGCTGCGCGGGCTCACGCTGCACGGCGTCGCCTTCGGGTTCGTGATCGTCACCGGCACTGTGCTCGCCGTCTTCATGTTCGGCTGGCGGGCCGTTCTGCGGTCGTTCGCCCGGCGCTCAGCCGGCTGGCGTCGCTGACCTGCTGAGATCGACCACGATCGGTCGATGATCGCTTGCGGTGACTCGCTGGCCGGAGATCGGCCAGAGGCCTCTGACCTGCCACTGATCGGTCGTGTATGCGCGATCGATCGGCGCTCCGAGCCATGCCGGCAGCACGCTCGGCCAGGTGCCTCCTGTGGTCGACCCCTGCGTGTCTGAGCCCGGCGCCCGGCACGAGCCCAGCGTCGGCCCGATGTTCGCGTCAGTGCCGTTGAAATCGCCGACGATGACGGCCTCGCCGCTGTCGCACCATGAGCCGAGCCACCCCAGGTGTGCCCGCCAGATCTGGGCCTGTTCGACGGCGAAGCCCGGCTGCTGCGCATGCGCCACCACGATGGTCGGCCCTTGGCCGTTGACCGGTTTGGCGGCGACTCCCGGACGCACCGACTGCGAGGTGTCGTCGACGACGCGGTACCTCCCCAGCTTCGAGCTGATCAGCACCGACGACGGCCATGCGCTGTCGCTGCCCTGCGCAGGAAGCACCCGCATGTCGAGACCGTCCGCTGCGAGCTGGTCGGCCAAGGCGTGCGCCTCGCTGGGGGTCGTCTCTGGGAGTGCGATGACCTGCGGCGAGACCTGCTGCGCGAGGGCTGCGACGTCGTCGACCGAATCGGCTGAGCCGCCCACGTTCCAGCTGAGCACGCGCAGGCCGTCAGCGGATGCCGCGGGCAGGCTGGCGACGTCGAAAGCGCGCGGCGGGGTGGTCAGGCGCGGCGAGAGCCATGGCACCGAGGCGAGAGCGACGACGAGCACGCAGACCAGCGTCAGCATCCGCACGCGACGACGCAGCAGCGATGTGGCCAACAGCAGCAGGCCGATCAGGGCGAGGGCGGCGAGCCACGGCGCGGGCATCGCGAAGAACTGTGCGAAGCCGATCTGCTGGCCGAGGTGCGCGGGCAGCCAGGCGAGGGCTCCGAGCAGCGTCAACACGACGAGCGCCCAGAGCACCGTCACGAGACGACGCATGTGCGGCCTTCCCTCTCATCGCACGGCCGGGCTGCTGAGAGAACAGTACAGTTGAGAGCGTGCCGCACGCTCAACCCATGTTAGCGATGCGCGCCACGTTCGGGGGGCGAGTGCGCCTCCCGTACCTGTGAATCCGCTGAACACTCTGACAGGAGAACCACCCGTGCCCGATCTGCCCAAACTGGTCGCCTTCGATCTCGACGACACTCTCGCGCCCTCGAAGTCGCGCGTGCCGGAATCGATGGCGCAGGTGCTGCGCCGACTGCTCGACCGCACTCAGGTGTGTGTGATCTCGGGTGGCAACATCGGGCAGTTCCAGGCCCAAGTCATCGATGCGCTCGAGGCTGCCGGCGGCACCGACGACGAACTCGATCGGCTGCACCTGATGCCGACCTGTGGAACGCGCTACCACCGGCATGCGGGCGGCGCCTGGCACGAGGTGTACGCGCAGGATCTCAGCGCCGACGAGAAGGCGGAAGCCGAGCGTGCGCTGACCGAGCAGGCGAAACGGCTCGGACTGTGGGAGTCGAAGACGTGGGGGCCGATCATTGAAGATCGTGGGTCGCAGATCACCTTCTCTGCGCTGGGGCAGCAGGCGCCGGTCGAGGCCAAGCAGGCGTGGGATCCGACCGGCGAGCGCAAAGACGGGCTTCGGCGTGCGGTGCAGGCCGTGCTGCCCGACCTCGAGGTGCGGGCGGGGGGCACCACGTCGATCGACATCACGCGGCGCGGCATCGACAAGGCGTATGGCATCCGGCAGCTCGCCGAACAGACCGGCATCGGCCTCGACGAGATGCTCTTCTTCGGCGACAAGCTCCATGAAGACGGCAATGACTACCCCGTGCGGGCTCTGGGAGTGGAGTCGGTCGAGGTGACCGGCTGGCCCGACACGGAGCAGCGTCTGCGACACCTGTTGGGGCTGTAGAAAATCGTTCTCGTGGCGTGTCGCACCCGCTTGGCGCACGCGATCCGCGTCATTCCGCGGCAGAACGCCATCGTGGTAATTACATTGATGTTACACATCATCTAGTGGTGGCTTGCATGGCCCGCCACTAGATGTAGTATCGACTCATATCTGCTGCGGCAGGCGCTCCAAGAGAGGGATCACCGCGAGCGCAGCTGCCCAGAACACTGAGAAGACACCGATTCGAACTGCCGCTGAGGGCGAGTGCGAGTCTGAAGAATGGAGACGAAAGATGTCAGTCACGGTCTACAGCAAGCCAGCATGCGTGCAGTGCAACGCGACCTACCGCGCTCTCGACAAGCGTGGCATCGACTACACCGTCGTCGACATCACTGAAGACGCCGCTGCGCTCGCCCAGGTCAAGGAGCTCGGCTACATGCAGGCGCCGGTCGTCGTGACCGATGGCGGTCACTGGTCGGGCTTCCGCCCCGACAAGATCGACGCGCTCGCAGCATCCACCGTCGCAAGCCTGGCCTGAGACCGAGGCTGAGAACCATCTTGGACACCACGCACCCCGGCTCCGGAAGCGGCGAGAACAGCCAGCTCGACTACCACGCGCTCAACGCGATGCTGAACCTGTACGACGAGCAGGGACACATCCAGTTCGACAAAGACCACGAGGCGGCTCGGCAGTACTTTCTGCAGCACGTGAACCAGAACACGGTCTTCTTCCATGACCTGGAAGAGAAGATCGAGTACCTGATCGAGAACGAGTACTACGAGAAAGAGTTCCTCGACCTCTACCCGTGGCAGTTCGTCAAAGACCTGTTCAAACGGGCCTATGGCTACAAGTTCCGCTTTCCGACCTTCCTGGGCGCGTTCAAGTACTACACGAGCTACACGCTCAAGACCTTCGACGGCAAGCGCTATCTCGAGCGTTTCGAAGACCGCGTCACGATCGTGAGCCTCTACCTGGCGGCAGGCGACCAGGAGCTCGCGACGCATCTGGTCGACGAGATCGTCTCGGGCCGGTTCCAGCCGGCGACGCCGACGTTCCTCAACGCGGGCAAGAAGCAGCGCGGCGAACTCGTCAGCTGCTTTCTGCTGCGCATCGAAGACAACATGGAGTCGATCGGCCGTTCGATCAACTCGGCGCTGCAGCTCTCGAAGCGCGGCGGCGGCGTGGCCTTCCTGCTGTCGAACATTCGCGAGTCGGGTGCGCCGATCAAGCACATCGAGAACCAGTCGTCGGGTGTCATCCCGATCATGAAGCTGCTCGAAGACTCGTTCAGCTACGCGAACCAGCTCGGTGCGCGTCAGGGCGCCGGTGCGGTGTACATCAACGCACACCACCCCGACATCTATCGGTTCCTCGACACCAAGCGCGAGAACGCCGACGAGAAGATCCGCATCAAGACCCTCTCGCTCGGCGTGGTCATCCCCGACATCACGTTCGAGCTGGCCAAGCGCAACGAAGACATGTACCTCTTCAGCCCCTACGACGTCGAGCGCGTCACGGGCAAGGCGTTCGCCGACCTGTCGGTCAGCGAGCACTACTACGAGTGGGTCGACGACTCCCGCATTCGCAAGACGAAGATCAGCGCCCGCGAGTTCTTCCAGACGCTCGCCGAGATCCAGTTCGAGTCGGGCTACCCGTACATCCTGTTCGAAGACACGGCCAACCGGGCGAACCCGATCAAGGGTCGCATCAACATGTCGAACCTCTGCAGCGAGATTCTGCAGGTCAACGAACCCAGCCAGTACGACGAAGATCTGTCATACGCCCAGATCGGCAAAGACATCTCGTGCAACCTCGGTTCGCTGAACATCGCGAAGACGATGGACTCCGAAGACTTCGGCATCACCGTCGAGACGGCCATCCGCGGTCTCACCGCGGTCAGCGACCACAGTCACATCCACTCGGTGCCGTCGATCGAGGCGGGCAACGACCGCAGCCATGCGATCGGCCTCGGGCAGATGAACCTGCACGGCTACCTCGCTCGTGAGCGCGTCTTCTACGGCAGCGAAGAGGGCGTCGACTTCACGAACATCTACTTCTACACGGTGCTCTACCACGCGTTGCGCACATCGAACCAGATCGCCATCGAGCGCGGCGAGCGCTTCGACGGCTTCGACGAGTCGAAGTACGCCAGCGGAGCGTTCTTCGACAAGTACATCGAGCAGGAGTGGAAGCCCACGACGCAGCGCGGCCGCGAGCTGTTCGAACAGGCCGGCGTGCGCATCCCCACACAGGACGACTGGCGCGAGCTCAAGGCGAGCGTGCAGGAGCACGGTATCTACAACCAGAACCTGCAGGCGGTGCCGCCGACCGGCTCGATCAGCTACATCAACAACTCGACCTCGTCGATTCACCCGATCGCCTCGAAGATCGAGATTCGCAAAGAGGGCAAGATCGGTCGCGTCTACTACCCGGCGCCGTTCATGACGAACGACAACCTGGAGTACTACCAGGATGCCTACGAGGTCGGCTACGAGAAGATCATCGACACCTACGCCGCGGCGACGCAGCACGTCGATCAGGGGCTGTCGCTCACGCTGTTCTTCAAAGACACCGCGACCACCCGTGATCTGAACAAAGCCCAGATCTACGCATGGCGCAAGGGCATCAAGACGCTCTATTACATCCGTCTGCGCCAGATGGCGCTGGAGGGCACCGAGGTCGAGGGCTGCGTCAGCTGCATGCTGTGACGCAGATGTGACTGTTTGGCTGCGGCAGTCGGCTCAGGCCGATTGATGCGACTAGTCTCAGGAGGAGTCCCCGTGTCTGCGAGGGCTCCTCTTGTCTGCTGCCGTGACCGCGAATTTCATTCTGAGGGAGAGAGATGTCTGCACCGAAGCTCAAGCTCGTCGACCGGGTCGACGCGATCAACTGGAATCGCATTGAAGACGACAAAGACCTCGAGGTCTGGCAGCGTCTGACCGGCAACTTCTGGCTGCCTGAGAAGGTGCCGCTCTCGAACGACATCCAGTCGTGGGCCACGCTCACCGAGGCCGAGAAGACGCTCACCATGCGCGTGTTCACCGGCCTCACCCTGCTCGACACGATTCAGGGCACCGTCGGTGCGGTCTCGCTGATTCCCGACTCGATCACCCCGCACGAAGAGGCGGTGTACACGAACATCGCGTTCATGGAGAGCGTGCACGCGAAGTCGTACTCGTCGATCTTCTCGACGCTGTGCAACACGCCTGACATCGACGATGCCTTCCGCTGGTCGGTCGACAACCAGAAGCTGCAGCGCAAGGCCGCGATCGTGCTCGAGTACTACCGCGGTGACGACCCGCTCAAACGCAAGGTGGCCTCGACGCTGCTTGAGTCGTTCCTGTTCTACTCGGGCTTCTACCTGCCCATGTACTGGTCGAGCCATGCGAAGCTCACGAACACGGCCGATCTGATTCGCCTGATCATTCGTGACGAGGCGGTGCACGGCTACTACATCGGCTACAAGTTCCAGAAGGGGCTTGAGACGGTCGATCAGGCCAAGCGCGACGAGCTCAAGGAGTACACGTTCTCGCTGATGTACGACCTGTACGACAACGAGGTCGAGTACACCCAGGATCTCTACGACGAGGCCGGGCTCACCGAAGACGTCAAGCGCTTCTTGCACTACAACGCGAACAAGGCGCTGATGAACCTCGGGTATGAGCCGATGTTCCCGTCATCGGTCACCAACGTGAGCCCGGCGATTCTCTCGGCGCTGTCGCCGAACGCCGACGAGAACCACGACTTCTTCTCTGGCTCGGGCTCGTCATATGTGATCGGCAAGGCCGTCAACACCGAAGACGACGACTGGGACTTCTAATCTGACACAGCGCAGCGGTAGGTGCTGAGCTCTGTCTGCCGGAGCGCACCTGCGGGGATTGCACTTTGCCTGCGCGGATTGGACGAAATCGGCCGGTTTGCGAGTGATCGCGGTAGAGAGCGAGTGATCCGCGCAGGTGGGCTGTGCGCCCTCGTACGAATCGACACCCCGGCCTTCATAAGATCTCGATGCAGCAGGGGCAGGCGGGTTGAAGTTGGGGCTCTCGCGGACACCGACGTTGAGAACAAACGTTCGTGCACCTCGGATTCAGCCACCCCTGCTGCAGTCTCCCGCGACGCTGCTCACGCGTCGCGGCTCGCTTGACCTTGACGCGGCCGTGCTGCAAGACGCCCTGTGCTTCGATCTGCTGCCTCCACACATTCGCCAGTGGCCGTGGTGCACCGTTCCAGGTGGCGCTGGAAGCGGGCGCTGGATGCGGGCGGATGTGGCACGCCGCTCGCAAGGTATATTGTTTACCAAGTTAGATAATCCCAGTCAGGGAGCCTGACTGCCGCCTTTTCTCACGGTAGAGCTGTGCACGCAGAGCCGGAGTGCGCCCCAACGCCTTCTCACCATGATCGGAGCTTTCGATGGAGCAGAACACCGCTGTGCCCTATGCCTCGCCTGCAAGCGCAGCAGGGGCGCCGTTCGTCTCTCAGCCGCAGCGATACGACGGCATTCTTCTTGCCGGCTTCGGAGGCCCCGAAGGGCAGGAAGACGTCATCCCGTTTCTCAGAAACGTGACTCGCGGTCGCGGCATTCCAGAAGAACGGCTTGAAGAGGTCGCCCACCATTACCGTCGCTTCGGCGGCATCAGCCCGATCAACGCACAGAACCGAGCACTGAAGAAGGCGCTCGAGCGCGAGCTGGCGGCGCGAGGCATCGATCTGCCCGTGTACTGGGGCAACCGCAACTGGGCACCGTATCTGACTGATGCGGTACGCGAGGCGGATGCGGCAGGCGACCATCGACTCCTGGCGCTCGCCACGAGTGCCTACAGCTCGTTCTCAAGCTGCCGTCAGTACCGCGAAGACTTCGCTCGTGCGCTCGAAGAGACCGGCCTCGCCGAGACCATGACGATCGACAAGATTCGTCAGTTCTTCGATCACCCGGGCTTCGTCGACTCATTCGTTCCGAGCGTTCTGTCTGCTCTGCAGAGGTTCCGCGACGATGGAACCGACGTCGAACACATGCGTGTGCTCTTCACCACCCATTCGATTCCTCTCGCCGACGCGCAGCGGTCGGGGCCACGAGATGCAGACTTCGGCCCGGGTGGCGCGTATGAGGCACAGCACCGGGCGGTGGCGGCAGCGGTGATGCGTCGCGTCGGCGATCAGGATGCGATGCTCAAAGACGTGAGCTGGGAGCTCGTCTACCAATCTCGATCAGGGCCCGCGGCACAGCCCTGGCTGGAACCGGACGTCTGCGACCGCATCGCCGAGCTGCCGGGCGAGTCGGTCGAGGCCATCGCGATCTCGCCCATCGGATTCGTCAGCGACCACATGGAGGTGCTCTGGGATCTCGACACCGAGGCTCTCGAGGCGGCGTCAGAAGCCGGTCTTCGCGCCGTGCGAACGGAAACTCCCGGCACCGCCCACACGCAGGTGGCCGGCATCGTGGACCTCATCGAAGAACGCATGTCGGCGGTCGATCCGGCTGATCGCCCGTCTGCCACCGCCCTCGGCCCGTGGTTCGACGTGTGTCGACCAGGCTGCTGCGAGAACGTCAGAGCTGGGTTCAAACGTGCTGCCGCAGGCGTCGCGCCGTGAGTGCAGTCGTCGTCGTGAAACGTCTGAAGAGGCACATTCCGCTGGTCGGCTGAGAGCCGTGACCGCCGATCGCGACGTGTAACGTGGTGGAGGCAGGATGCCCTTCGGACGCGTCGAGGATCGGCGCGTCGCTGCGAGATAGGATGAGGATTTCTGATGGCGACACACGGACTGATCATCGACCACCCCGGGCTTCCGACCGTTCCCGACCAGCGCGCGGCCCTCGACGACGCTCAGGTCAGCGAGTGCACAGAGATCGCACCGCGCACGCAGGAAGACTGGCACTACCGCATTCGCGAGACTCTGGAGACATTCGACGCGGACGACACCGCGGTGGTCTCAGAACTCTGCGTGCTCGGTCTGAACGCGGTGAGCCTGCTCGACAGCCTTGAGACCCTCAGCGCGAGCCACGTGCGCTTCGTCTCGCTCGGGGAGGGCATCGACACCGCTGAGGATCCCCGCTTTCTGGCGCACGCCAAGACCATCAGCAACGCGCTCGAGGCCGGCAGGCTTGCACAGGCGCGCACCATCATCGATCGTGCGAAGCATCGAGACGCGGTGACTCCGCCCAAAGCCGAGTTCGTCGATCGCGACCTCTGGGAGGCCACGGCCGCTGAGACCATCGACGACTGACTCAGAAAGCGGGAGACCATGTCGCCGAACCAGTCGCAGCGCCTGAACGCCGAAGCGCTCGCAAAGTTCTCGTCGAACGCGCAGCGCAGACTGGACGCCGCCCGACTGCAGGGCCGAGTGGTCGATCAGTCTGACGAGGTCGCGGTCGACGGCTGGCTCGGCGCCATGGAGCGCGGCTTTCTCGATGCGCTGCCGCCGACACCGCGCATGCGTCGAGAGCTGCGCGACACGTTGGTCGGCAGTCGCATCATCGGCATCTACGACGACGCTCTGAGCATCGAGGGCGATTCTGCCGATCGGAGTGATCGCGAAATCGACGAAGACCCGACTGACGAAGAGGCCATGCACAGCGCGATCGCGGCATCGCCGGCGGGCACCGCCCAAGGGTGGCCGACCGGTCTCACGCTTGTCGGTGGCGCATCGGTGGATGCCTGGGCGATTTCTGCTGTGACGGTCGCCGGCACGCATCGTCGGCGGGGCATCGCCCGAGCCATGATCACGGATCAGCTGGACGCAGCGATCGCGAGCGGAGCATCCGCCGCTGTGCTGACCGCAACCGAAGGCGGCATCTACGGGAGATTCGGATTCGGCCCGGCCACGCGCTCGACGAGGCTGCGCTTCGATCCGAGGCGTGTCTCATGGCGCGACCGGGCAGAAGACGACGATATGACTGTGCAGCTGGTCGCGCCGCAGGCCCTGCGCGCCGAGGCGCCGCAGGTGTTCGAACGTGCGCGGAATGCCGGAGACATCGGTCGACGTGACGTGTGGTGGCAGCAGGCGCTGCGAGTCTTCTCGCTGCGGCTGTTCAACCACGGTGACTCAGGCACCACGCTTGCGCTGCGCGTCGACTCTGCGAAGACTGGGCGACTTGAAGGCTTCGCCCTGTACCGAGTCTCCGGCGGCGAGGAGCACGGCCGTCTGGTGGTCGACGAGGTCTGCGCGGCAGATCCCGCTGCCGAGGCGGCGCTCTGGCGCCATCTGCTCTCGACCGATCTGGTCGGCGAGGTCTCTGCACGCAGTCAGCCGGTCGACTTCCTGCTGCCGTGGCTGCTGAACGATCCGCGGGCGGTCGCGGCGAAGCAGACCAGCGACTCGCTCTGGGTGCGTGTGCTCGATGTCTGTTCAGCGCTTGCAGCGCGGTCGTGGTCGCGCAGCCCGGCCGGGACTCGGCTGCGGCTGCGCGTCGGCGACGCGTTGGGCTATGCCGACGGAGACTATCTGCTGCAGGTCGACGAGCTGGGCGCAGGCACCGTCGAACGCCTGCGCAGCGCCGCGACGACGGACGCTTCGGTGCCGACACTGGAACTGGACGTCGCCGACCTGGGGTCGCTGCTCTTCGGATACACCTCGGCGAGCCTGCTGGCTGGCGCCGGGCGAGCCCGTGGGCTGGGCGAATGCGAGGCGGAGACCTTGGCGCTGGCCGATGACCTGTTCTCGACCGCCCGTGCGCCGCACCTGCGCACACCCTTCTGAGGTCTGACCACACAGGGGATGTGTCGGCCCGATCGCCGGCGACGGAACCTCGACAGCGCTGGCGCACACGTGCGTGAAGACGTGGTGACAATTCGCTGCACACTATGCAAAAGACGGGCATACAATGAGGGACGTGCCACGGCAGAATGACAGAGTTCTCGACCCCAGGGCGCAGCGAACTCGTCAGGCGCTGCGCACGGCCGTGCTCACCCTGATCAGTCAGGAGCCGATCGAGGTCATCTCGATCTCAGACGTCGTTCGCGAGGCAGGCGTCAACCGCAGCTCGTTCTACGTGCACTACAGCGATATCGACGAACTGCTCGCCGACGCGTTCGAAGAGCTCTCGATCAGCGTCAATCAGACGAACATGATCTCGCCCGGAGTGCCGCACGACGCCGAGACCGGCCTGCCCAAGACGCTCATGCAGTATCTGGAGCACATCGCCGAATACAAGTCGGCCTATGCCTGGGCGCTCGGCCCGAAAGGCAGCGCCGCGGTCACGCACCGTCTGCGCGAGCAGTTTCGCGCGATCATCGAGCAGAGCCTGTTGCAGTACGCCGACCGCAGCACCGCAGTGCCGATGGGGTTCGACGCTGACGCGGCCTTTCTCGCCGGTGCGGTGATCGGGACCATCTCGATCTGGCTCTCCGAAGCTCCCGAGGTGCCCGCCAAACGCGTGAGCGTGTGGCTGTGGCGCCAGCTGCAGCAGGACTTCCTGCGCATCCTCGAACGCTACGCACTCACCAACCGGCCGGCCGCCCGGCTGCCGAAGCGCGGGCGTCGTCCGAGCAATCCTGGTCGCGGCTGAGCGTCAGCGCACCACCTGCACCTGATCGCCCACAGTCTTCTGCACGAACGCGTAGCGGCTGTCGGCGCTTTCGCCGGGAAACTCGCTGCGCACCCGCTCGTCGGCCTGCGACATCGGCAGGATGCGCAGGCCGTGTCGAGCCCCCAGCGAGACGCCGCGAGCGACGAAGTCCATGAACGTCGGTGTGAACGTGGCCTGCTCGACGGTGACCGGGCCGTCGCCGGTGCGCACCAGCTGCCACTGCGCGATGCCTCCGGTGCGATTGTTGACCGGCACCTGCGTCGAGAGCATGTTGCCCAGTGAGTTCCAGACCAGCGTGCGCCCGCCATCCGGACGATCGATGAACTCGGCCGGCTGCAGTACATGCGGGCCGGTGCCGATGACGACGTCGGCGCCCGCGTTCACGAGCTTCTGCGTGAGCTCGCGCTGTGGGGCATCGGTCGCCGTGGAGTCTTCGGTGCCCCAGTGCATCGAGACTATGACGATATCGGCCTGTTTGCGGGCCTCGGTGAGCTGCTCGTCCATGAGCGGGCCGTCAGTGGTGTTCAGCCCGAAGGTGGTGTGCCCCATGTTGCTCTGCGCGGTGAAGGCGAGTTGGGCGATCTTCATGCCGTTGATCTCGGTGTAGGCGATCGTGCGCTGCTCTTCGGAGCTGCGGTTGGCCCCGGCGATGAGCTTCGGCCGCAGGGCATCCCAGGTGTCGCGGGTGCGGTCGATGTCGGCCTGCTCGTAGTCGGCCATGTGGTTGTTCGCCAGGTTGATGTCGTTGCAGCCGACGTCGCGGCTCAGACTCTCGGCGAACTGAGTGGGGGCGCGGAACCGAGGATAGGTCGTGATCTGTGCAGGGGATGTGGCCGAGGCGAGCACCTCTTCATTGCAGAAGACCAGGTCAGAGCTCTGGTAGATCGGCCGGATCGCGTCGAAGTAACGGCCGTAGTCGTAGCCGCCTGTCGTCTTCGCCTCGGCGTTGACCGCCTGATGCGGCAGCATGTCGCCCATTGCGCTCACGGTCACGCGCTGTTCTGTCGGTGCGCTTGGTGCGCTTGGTGTGCTGCTGGTCTGCTCTGGGGTGGATGAAGCAGGTGCATCTGGTGCGCCGTTCGAAGTGCACCCCGTCAGCGCGAGTGTCAGACCGAGCAGGCCGACGGTGAGAGACAGCGGCAGAGACCGAGGCAGGTGGCGCATGCGACTCATTATATGGGCCGCTGTGATTCAGCTGTGAGAGACGTTGTGTGAACGGTGACAGCCTGCGGAGTCGACTGATGAGGCGGAGCCGCCCACGCATCCGCTCGACACGTCTTTGCGTTCGCATCTGCAGCCGTTGAGCGGGGTGTTCATCGATGCATCGGTCGCGGTAGGGTGAACGGCGTGACCAACGCGATTCCCACCCCATACGAAGACCTGCTGCGCGACGTCTCCGAACACGGCGCAGCCAAGGGCGACCGCACAGGAACCGGCACGCGCTCGCTCTTCGGGCGTCAGATTCGGTACGACCTCTCGAAGGGGTTTCCGCTGATCACGACGAAGCGCGTGCACTTCAAATCGGTCGCATACGAGCTGCTCTGGTTTCTGCGCGGCGAGTCGAACGTGCACTGGCTGCAGGAGCACGGCGTCAGCATCTGGGACGAGTGGGCAGACGCCGACGGTGAGCTTGGGCCGGTCTACGGTGTGCAGTGGCGGTCATGGCCGACGCCCGACGGCGGGCATATCGATCAGATCGCGCAGGTGATCGAGCAGCTGCGCAGCGACCCCGAGTCGCGCCGCATCATCGTGTCGGCCTGGAACGTCGCCGAGATCTCGAAGATGGCGCTGGCGCCCTGCCATGCCTTCTTCCAGTTCTACGTGGCCGACGGCAGGCTCTCGACGCAGCTGTACCAGCGTTCGGCCGACATGTTTCTCGGGGTGCCGTTCAACATCGCCTCGTATGCGCTGCTGACACACATGATCGCTCAGCAGGTGGGGCTCGAGGTCGGCGACTTTGTCTGGACGGGCGGAGACTGCCACATCTACGACAATCACACCGAGCAGGTCGAACGGCAGCTCGCGCGTGAGCCGTACCCATACCCGACGTTGAAGATCCGTCGTCGGCCAGAGAGCATCTTCGACTATGAGTACGACGACTTCGAGATCGTGAACTACCAGCACCATCCCGGGATCAAGGCTCCGGTGGCGGTGTGAGTACGGGGGATGCCGCCGAGCAGGCTGCTCGTGGCGAACGCGGGGCAGACGTCGGCCGCAGTGCAGAAGCTGAGCAGATTCTGCACGAGGAACGCAGCGCAGACGCCGGCCTCGAAGAGATCATTGCGCACAGGCCGTTGATCGGGCTGATCTGGGCGCAGGATCGCCACGGCGTGATCGGCGCACAAGGCGGCATGCCCTGGCACGTGCCCGAAGACCTGGCGCACTTCAAAGCTGTGACGATGGGCGCGCCGGTGATCATGGGACGGCGCACCTGGGATTCGCTCAACCCGCGGTTCCGTCCGCTGCCCGGGCGGCGCAACATCGTGGTCACTCGACAGGACTCCTGGGGCGAAGCCGCCGCGGCGAGCGACGAGCGTGCCCGGCGCGGCCTCGAACGCGGCGATCTGCAGGTCGTGCACGCGCTGAGCGAAGCCGTGGCGCTCACGACGCAGGATGCAGTGGCAGAGGGAGCGGGGCATCCTGCGCCCGTCTCGCAGCCGACCGCAGGCGGCACGATGTCGCACGATGCGGCTGCGCAGGATGCTGGTGCCCAGAGCACGGCTGGCACGGGCACGGCTGCACAGGGCGCTGGCGCCCATGTCGAGATCGACGCCTGGATCATCGGGGGTGCCCAGCTGTTCGCCGAGGCGCTCAATTCGGGACTCGCCGATGTGGTCGAGCGCACGATGCTCGACGTCGACGTAGCGGGTGATGAGGGTGTCGTCGGCGATACCTTTGCTCCGGAACTCGGGGCTGATTGGCGGGCGGTCCCCGCCTACGAGGTAGACTGGGCGACCTCGCGCTCGGGCATGCGCTATCGCTTCGAACGGCTTGTGCGAGCCTGACTCTGCTGATTGGGCCAGGCCCAAGGCGGGAGTGGGCGCTCTCAGCCCATCGAGCCATGGGAAATGATGCCTAAACCGATTCAGACATGGAACTTGGCATGTCTGGATGTGAATGCTGCTGTTCGAAGCAGTGACAGAGCTCAGCCACCGAACCGGTGCCGGTCGATGACGCGCTGAGCGCGCTCGGCGTCGTCGAAGCTCGTGAACACGACCGTGTAGAGCCGCTGATCGAAGGTCTGCATCTGCAGCGCGGCCACACCGCCGAGATTGAGCCGCACCCCGCTTCGATCGCGAGGCCGACCCATCACCACCCAGTCGAAGCCGGAGCGGCCGAGCGTCGCATCGTCCACGACCGCCGTCTGTGCGATGTCGGCGGTGTGCACCGACGCACGGTAGAACGGGGCTGAGAGCCGCACTTCATGCGGCTGGATGCGCACGCGGATCACCGTCCATCGCATCCACCACCAGGTGACCAGCCCCAGCGCGACGACGACCACGACCGAGAGCACGACGCCGATCGCGCCGCCGTCGAGCGTCATTGCGACGATGACGAGCACTGCGGCCACGAAGATCAAGGGCGCGACGGCGATCCATCGGGCCCATGTCGGCGGCCGGATGGCGAACTCTGCGAGATGCTCACCGGTCGTGCTCATGCCTCCACCATAGGCGCATGCCGGCCGGCGGGGCAGCGATGCAATACGACGCGCGTCCGCGGAGCCGCGAACCCATGTCGACGGCGGTCTGGTCAAAGACTGACGGCGGGCGCGTCCCGCAGCAGAGCGGCGACCGACCTCACTCCGGGATCTCGGTGACGAAGTCGATCAGCTGCTCGACCCGACCGGTGAGCGAGGGCTCGAGATCGCGGTAGCTGCGCACCGTACCGAGAATGCGCGACCACGCTTTGCCGACGTCGGCCCCGGTCTCGCCGGGCCAGCCGAGCGCTCGGCACATGCCCGACTTCCAGTCGATGCCGCGGGGGATGCTGGGCCAGGCCCGTATGCCCAGTCGCTCGGGCTTGACGGCCTGCCAGATGTCGATGAACGGATGCCCCACGACGAGCACGGCGTCTCGCGCCGGCCCGGCGGGCAGCGCGTCGACGATGTGGGACTCCTTCGAGCCCTTGACGAGGTGATCGACGAGCACCCCCATGCGACGGGTGGGGCCGGGTTCGAACTCGGCCATGACCTCGGCGAGATGGTCGACGCCGAGCAGCTGCTCGACGACCACGCCAGTGGCCTTCAGATCGTCGCCCCAGACCTTCACCACCAGCTCGGCGTCGTGCTTGCCCTCGACGAAGAGCCGACTGGCCCGAGCCACCCGGGCCCGCTGATTCGGATCGACCCGCATGCCCGAGGCTCCGATGCGCAGCGATTCCGCAGCGCCAACGCGACCTGCGCCGCGCTCAGCGCGTGCGGCATCCCCCGGATGCACCAGATCGATCGGCTTGCCCTCAAGCAGCAGGCCGGGCCCCCACTGAAACGCGCGCACCGCACCATGCCGGTCTTCGAGCTCGACCACCTGCCGGTCGAAGCGCACCAGTGCTCCGCAGAATCCGCTGGCGACGTCTTCATAGACCTCGCCGAGCTGTGCGGCGACTTTCTTCGGCCCCACCGTGCGCCGCCACGACTGGTCGGCGAGCGGGTCGATGTCATAGCGATCGTCAAACATGTGTCTTCTGTGGCTCCTACTTCGGCAGCTTCGCGAGCAGCTTCTTGAGTCGGGGAACGCTCGCCGCGCTGGCCGTGCCGAGCTCCTGCGCCCAGAGACCGACCTGCAGCTCTTCGAGCATCCAGCGGGCCTCATCGAGTACGCGGCTGCGCTCGTCGATCACACCCAGCCACCAGTCGGGCGAGGGAATGCGGCCTCCAGCGCCCTCGAAGAGCCGCAGCGCAGTGTCGGCCTCGGCACGCCACGTGTTGTCGCGGCCGGGCTGCGCCTCGAGCTTGTGCAGCCGCAGCGCGAGGCCCTCGAGATAGCGGGCGATGTGCGGCAGGCGCGCGGTGCCGCAGGCGCGGATGAACCCTTCGTAGACGAGCTGTTCGATGTGCGCGCGGATGCCGCTGGTCGCCCCGAGCAGCGCCATCGAGGTGACCTGCTTCAGCGCGCGCTCGGTGTCACGCTGGGCTCCGAGCACCTTCGCCACCTGCGAGGTCGCCGCGAACAGTGCGTCGACGAGGTCGGCGCTGACTCGGTCGCAGAACTGTTCGAAGGCCTGCGGGTCGCGGGGCAGTGCCTCGGCGAGGTGCAGCAGCCGGGCGCGTTCACGACTTCCTGCGGATGCCCCGCTCGCCCCCGCCTGCAGGTCTGCTCCCGCCGTGTGGCCAGCGGCGTTCGGCCGCACCAGTTCGGCGAGGTGAGCGTCGATCACGGCCAGCGCCGCGTCCTCGATCGCGGCCCGCGGCGAGCGGTACGGCGATGAAGCCAGCGCGAGCTTCTCGGGGCCGGTCAGGTGTTTCAGCACGTACTCGGTCGGCATGGGCACGTTGAGCGCGACGAGGCGACGCACGCCGGCCCAGTGGCTGCGCAGCGCATCGCCCGGGGCGGCGAAGAGTCGCACCGCCACACTCCTGCCCTCGTCGACGAGCGCCGGGTAGCTGCGCACGACGTTGCCGCCGAGATCTTCGACGGTCTCGACGGGCAGCGCGCCGATGCCGCGGTCGGCGGCCTCGTCGCCGGGCTTCGACGCCCACGCGGTGAGCCCGGTGCGCTCGTTGGCCGAGCTGCGCGCCGCCACGGCGACTCGTGCGCTGTCATGGTGCTCTCGCTGCAGCTCGAGCAGGTCGGTCGACTCGCTGATCGCGCGGCCCCGATCGTCGAGCACACGGAACGTGGCCCGCAGATGCGCGGGCACGCGCTCGACCTCCCACGCGTCGTCGGGAATCGGCACGCCGCTGAGCGAGCGCAGGGCTGCGCCCAACGCGACGGCGAAGGGGCGGCCGTCAGGATGCTGCGGCAGCGTCTCGAGCGCGCGGCGCGCCCAGTCGGCTGCAGGCACCACGTTGCGACGGTGCACTTTCGGCAGCGAACGGATGAGAGCGACAGCAAGATCCTCACGCAGCCCGGGCACCAGCCAGTCGAAGCCCTCGGGTCGCAGCTGGGCCAGCAGGGCGAGCGGAACATCCACATTCACGCCGTCGGAGTCGCTGCCGGGGTCGAACCGGTAGCTCACGGCCAGCGTCAGGTCGCCCTGCCGCCAGGTGTTGGGGTAGTCGGTCTCGTCGACCGACTGGGCGCGATCGTCGGTCACGTCGTCGATGCTGAGCGTCAGCAGATCGGGCGTCTCGCGGCGCTGCTGCTTCCACCAGCGGTCGAAGGCGCGGCCGGTGTTGATCTCAGCGGGAATGCGGTGGTCGTAGAAAGCGAAGAGCGCCTCGTCGTCGATCGCGATGTCTCGTCGTCGACTGCGGTTCTCGAGGTCTTCGACGTGCGCGCGCAGCCGCTGGTTCTCAGCGAAGAAGGCGTGCCGAGTGTGCCAGTCGCCCTCGACGAGCGCCTGGCGGATGAACAGCTCGCGGGCGACCTCTGGGTCGACCCGGCCGTAGTTCGCGCGCCGGCCGGCCACGATGGGCACGCCGTAGAGCGTCACCCGCTCGGTCGCGACGACCTGTTCGCGCTTCGCCGACCAGCGCGGCTCGGCGTAGCTGTGTTTGGCGAGGTCGCCGGCGAGCTCCTCGGCCCACCCCAGATCGACCTTGGCGTTCACGCGTGCCCAGAGCCGCTCGGTCTCGACCAGCTCGGCGGTCATCACCTCGGTCGGCGGCTTCTTGAACAGCCCCGAACCGGGGAACACCCAGAAGCGCGTGCCACGGCTGCCCAGATAGTTGCGCTTCTTCTCGTCGTAGACGCCCAGCTGCGAGAGCAGTCCCGCCATGAGTGCGCGATGGATGCCGTCGGCAGCCTCGGTGGTCGCGTCATCGCCGCGTCGACGCCCGCTGCGCTGGTTGGAGCCGTGTCTGCTCTTCGTGTGACCGCGGTCGTTCGCGCGCTCGCCGACTGCTGCGGCACGCGTGGTGTCGTTCGCTGCGGCCGCGCTCTCAATGCGGAACGACGACGGGTCATCGGGCTGCATGCGCTCAAGCTGGCGCACCAGATCGATCCACTCGCGCACCCGCACATAGTTGATGAACTCTTTGTGGCACAGCCGACGGAATGCGCTCGACGAGAGATCGTGGCGCTGCTGCTCAAGGTACTTCCAGAGCTTGAGCGTGCCCAAGAAGTCGCTCGACGGGTCGACGAACCGCGCGTGCTGCTGGTCGGCGGCCTGCTGCCGGTCACGCGGGCGCTCGCGGGGATCCTGCACCGTGAGCGCTGCCACGATGACGGTCACCTCGTGTGCCACACCCAGGCGCTGTGCTTCGACGATCATGCGCCCGAGTCTGGGGTCGATCGGCACCCTGGACAGTCGCCGCCCGATGTCGGTGATGTGCATCTCGCCGTCACGGCTGGCCTTGGGCGACTCGATCGCGCGCAGCTCGACCAAGGTGTCGATGCCGCTGGCGACCGCCCGTGAATCGGGCGGCTGCAGAAAGGGGAAGTCGTCGATGGCACCGACCTTGAGCGTGGCCATCTGCAGAATGACGCTGGCGAGATTGGTGCGCAGGATCTCGGGATCCGTATATTCCGGTCGAGACATATAGTCGTCTTCGCTGTACAGCCGGATGCAGATGCCCTCGGCGACACGGCCGCATCGCCCTGCGCGCTGATTCGCACTCGCCTGCGAGATGGCCTCGACCGGAAGGCGCTGCACGCGCGACCGAGTCGAATACCGGGAGATGCGGGCGGTGCCGGTGTCAATCACGTAGCGGATGCCGGGCACGGTCAGCGAGGTCTCGGCGACGTTGGTCGACAGCACGATGCGTCGACGGATGCCCGGGTTGCGGCCCGTCTCGAAGACTTTGTGCTGGTCGGCTGCGCTGAGTCGGCCGAAGAGGGTGAGCACCTCGGTGAAACGGTGGCGACCTGCGAGTGCCTTGGCCGCTTCGCGGATGTCGGCCTCGGTGGGGAAGAACACCAGGATGTCACCGTCGGGCTCGAGCATGAGCTCGTCGGTGGCCGAGAGCATCGCGTCGAGGGTCTCTTCGTCCTTCTCTGGCGGACGATACCGAATCTCGACGGGAAAGGTGCGGCCGGACACCTCGATCACTGGAGCCTCGTCGAAGTGCTTCGAGAAGCGGTCGACGTCGATGGTCGCCGAGGTGATGATCAGTTTGAGGTCGCGGCGCTTCGGCAGCAGGCGCTTGAGGTAGCCGAGCAGAAAGTCGATGTTCAGGCTGCGCTCGTGCGCCTCGTCGATGATGATCGTGTCGTAGTTCATCAGGCGGCGGTCGCGGCGAATCTCGGCGAGCAGAATGCCGTCGGTCATCACCTTCACACGGGTCGAGGTGTCGGTGTGATCGGTGAATCGCACCTGATAGCCGATCTGCTCGCCAAGCTTGGTGTTCGTCTCGACGGCGAGGCGTTCGGCGATGGTTCGTGCCGCCAGACGGCGCGGCTGGGTGTGACCGATCTGTCGAGTGTAGGTGCGTTTTCTGCCGTCTTTCCCGGTTCGTTCGACGGGCAGACCGCGGCCGAGCTCCAGGCACATCTTGGGAATCTGCGTGGTCTTGCCCGAGCCGGTCTCACCCGCGATGATGACGACCTGGTTCGCCTCGATCGCCGCCATGATCTCGTCGTGGCGATCGCTGACCGGCAGCTGCGGGGGGTAGGTCAGGGTCAGATCGGTCATCTCATCCACTGTACTTCGTACCTGAGGGGAGTCTGATCGTCCGTGCGCGTTTTCGCACGTCGGCTCAGCGCGGGGAGTGGCCGTTCAGCGCACAGCGTCACAGCCAGCTGTGCGGGAGCCACGCGTGCAACGACCAGAACGTGCGCGAGACGTCCATCCCCGTCCAGAGGGGATAGAAGAATGCCGAGACGGCGACGACCAGAACGACGAACCCCGCCACGACGGGTTGTGCCCAGACCCGACGTGCCACCGCGGCGCCGGAGTTGTCCTGCGGGGGCGGCACCAGCATCCGCACGACGGCGACCACCGCGAGAATCAGGAACGGCTGCCACGCGACCGCATAGAAGAAGAACACCGTGCGGTGCAGGTACATCAGCCAGGGCAGGTAGCCTCCGGCGAAGCCGAACAGAATCGCGACGGCCTGCCAGGTGACATCGCTCGCGGGCGACATCACACGCCAGGGCCGCCGCGCAGTCGAGCGACGCAGCACCCGAACGATCACGAAGACGATCAGCGTGAGCACTGCGAGGTGCGCGACCCACCAGAGCAGTGGGTTGGCGACCGATGAGATCGTGCTCACGCACCCGGAGTCATGCAGGCAGCCGTTCTCACCCGGATCGTCGATGGTGCGCCAGAACAGCGTGGGCTTGAGCATGAGCGGCCAGCTCAGCGGACTCGACGCCCAGGGGTGCGGGCTGTCGAGCCCCGTGTGGAATCGGTAGGCGACCGCGTGATACTGCCCGAACGACCGCAGCGCGTCGGGTACGACCGCGAGCCACCCCTCAGCCGGATTCGACTCGGCCCAGTGGCGTCCCCAGCCGTTCGAGGTGACGAACCAGCCTGTCCACGAGGCGAGATACACCAGTAAGACGGTGGGCAGCACGGTGACGAGGCCGACCCCGGCCTGAGCGAGCGACTGCAGCGGCCAGGCCCGCGCCCAGAATGTCTGTCGGTGCGCGTGATGCCCCGAGGTTGCCGTCATAGGGATGCTGCCCGCGGCCCGAGCGAGCCGCCGCCTGGCGAGCAGGTCGTCGACGACGGTGTAGAGGCCGAAGGCGACGGCGAAGTAGACGCCCGACCACTTCACACTGGTCGCGCAGCCGAGGAACACCGCGGCTGCGAACAGCCAGGGGCGCCACCAGACCACCCCCATCGACCCGCGTTCGTGCAGCCGTTCGGCGAGCATTCGGCGGTGCCGGCTGCGGTCGATGAGCAGCATCCAGAATGCGGCGAGCACGAACAGTCCGATGAACACATCGAGCAGTCCCGTGCGGCTCATCGTGATGGCGAGGCCGTCGATCGCGAGCAGGCCGCCAGCGAAGGTCGACAGTGCGGCGCTGTGGAACATCCGCTGAGTCACGACGCAGACCAGCAGCACCGTGAGGATGCCGGCGATCGCCGTCGACAGCCGCCATGCCCAGGCATGTTCGGGCCCCGCCAGCATGCCCAGCCACATCATCCACTTGCCGAGCGGCGGGTGCACCACGAAGGCGCCGTCGCCGCCGAGAAACGAGTTCACATCGCCGGCTTCGAACGCCGGATTCGGCGACTCAGGCCAACGCGCCTCATTGCCGCGAGCGCCGAGCGTCCAGGCGTCTTTGACGTAGTAGGTCTCGTCGAAGACGAGTGTGTTCGGCCAGCCGAGATTCCAGAGGCGCAGCACCGCAGCGAGCAGGGTGACTGCGGCCGGACCGAGCACTTTGAGACTCAGCCAGATCGGCAGTGGGCTCTGTGTGCCGAACCAGTGAGCCACCGGCTCGTGCCAGGTGGCGTGACGCAGGGTGTGCTGCTGCCCTCGCTGAGCGTCGTGAGCAGGAGTGGTGGAGGACACCACGCCATTCTACGGTCGTGCCAGTCGACCGACCTGTGAGTCGATCAGTCGCTCATCCGACGCCTCGTGCGGTCAGCGCGTCGGCGAGGTCGTCCGAGTACTTCAGCGTCATGACCAGCAGCGGCAGCACGTAGGCGCGGATGCTCGGCGGCGTGCCGCGCGCGATCTGGGCTTCGCGGATGCTGTGCGAGAGCCCCGAGACGACAGGCACGGCGTTGATCGCCAGTGAGAGCGTGAGCGCCACCCGTTCTGGGGAGATGCCGACGAACCGCAGCGGACCCACCGCCCGGGTCAGCGCGTCGAGCATTGCGGTCGTCGTCGTGGTCAGGGTTATGAGCCCGGCGAGCACGATCAGCGTGACGAAGCGCGTCGTCTGCACGAGCGCGGGCATCGGCCCCTGAAAGATCAGAATCAGCAGGCCGAAGAACACGATGATCCACTTGGCCATCCAGAACTGCGCAGGCAGCCTGCGCAGCACCGGCCCGGCCAGCGCATAGAGCGTCACGGTCACGACCAGCAGCCCGGCCGACGCCCACCACACTGCAGGCAGCAGCGAGACGATTAGCGCGATCGACAAGAGCGCCAGCAGCTTGAGGCCCGCGGGCAGGCGGTGCATCGGGCTGTCGCCGGGAACGTACTGCGAGATCACGCGAACGCTCGCTCGTATTCGTCGACGACCTCGGCGGGGTCTCCCACGCGGATGATGCGGCCGGCCTCGAACCGGATCGCCAGGTCGCAGCGGCGTGCGAGGGCGAGGTCGTGCGTGGCGATGACCACGGGGCCGGGCAGCTCGTCGACGAGCAGACGGCTGATGCGTCGGGCGTTGCCCAGATCGAGCATCGTGGTCGGCTCGTCGGCAAGCACGAGACGGGGCTCGCGAATGAGCACGGCAGCGATCGCGAGGGTCTGCTTCTGCCCGCCCGAGAGGCTGTGGGCCGGCACGTCGGCGCGATCGAGCAGCTCGTAGCGGTCGAGCCAGGCGTCGACCCGCGCCCGCACCTCGTCGCGCGGCAGCCTGAGCCCGCGCAGCGAGAAGGCGAGGTCTTCGCGCACGGTGGGCATCACGATCTGCGTGTCGGGGTTGGTGAACACGAAGCCGACCTGACGGCGCAGTGCTTTCGCCTCGCGCACCGGGTCGAGCCCGAGAACCCGCACCGTGCCCGCACTGGGGCGCATCAGGCCGTCGAGCACACGCAGCAGCGTCGACTTGCCAGACCCGTTGGCCCCGATCACCGCAAGCCGACGCACGGCGACCTCGAGACTCACCTCGTCGATGATGCGCGTGCCGCCCGCGTCGACGCAGAGAGCGTCGAGCCGAATCTCGGCAGCATCCATCAGAGCACCTCGGAGGTCATGATGTCGAGCCTACTTGCCGGCCAGCTGCATGCGTGCCGGGAAGGCCTGTGGGTACGCCTTCCAGAGCCCCGTGGTGATCAGTGTGGCCAGAACGGCTTTGATCGCGTCGCCGGGCAGAAAGGCGAACGACGAGACGAGAGCCTGTGACAGCGGCAGGCCGGCGACCATCGAGGTCACCGGGATGCCGAAGAGGTACACCACGAAGATGCCGCCGACGACGGCGCCGAGCAGGGTTCGCCACCAGACGATTCTGCGGCCGGCGTGGGTGATCACGCCGGCGACGAAGGCTCCGGCGATCCATCCGAAGAGATAGCCGGCCGACGGGCCCATGAACGCCGCAGGGCCGCCGCGCCCGCCACTCAGCAGCGGCAGGCCGATCAGTACGAGCAGCAGCAGCACGACCACGGCGAGGGCGCCGCGTCGGCCGCCCAGCACCGTGCCGGCCAGCATCACCCCCAGAGTCTGTGCGGTGATCGGCACGAGCCCCGGCACGGGAATGGGCCCCACCAGGCCGAGCGCGGCGATCAGAGCAGCGAACACCGCGATGCGGGCGATGTCGCGGTTGTCGAAGCCTCGGTGCGTCGTCGCCGGGGTCTTCGTGGATGCGTCGCTGATGGCCGACGTGGTGCGCGTCGGCTGGGTGGGAGAGGTGGACATCGTGTCTGCTCCTTCACTGAGAACGACCCCTGTCGAGTGTCAGGGGCGGTCGTCGAGCCGGTGGCGACCGCTCATCACATTACCTGAACGGCGTTCACCTGAACACTGTTCGGTTGGTACGACGCCGCTACACTCGTTTTGTGGATGTCGACAACGAGGGCACAGGCGCCGAGCAGCGGGAGCGTCGTGGCGCACGTCACAGCCGTGACGACGTCATCGCTGCGGCAGTGCAGCTGCTCGACCACAGCGGGCTGCCCGATCTGACCATGCGACGACTGGCCACCACTCTGGGCGTGCAGCCCAGTGCCCTGTACTGGCACTTCGAGAACAAGCAGAGTCTGCTGGCCGCCGTCAGCGACTGGATCACTCGCGACCGCCCCGAACGCGACCAGCTGCGCACGGCGTTCGTGCAGGCTCGCCCCGGGTGGACGAGCGCCCTGCGCGCCGAGTCTCTCTGGCTGCGCTGCGCACTGCTCGATCACCGAGACGGCGCCGAGATCGTCGCGAGCACCGTCGCGCTGGGACTCGGCCATGGCATCCCTATGCGCCACCTCGAGAAGAGCGTTCGCGACGGCGGCTTCGACGACCAGACGGCCCAGGCCAGCGCCGCGGCTCTGCTGCACTTCGTGCTCGGTTCGACCCAGCACGAACAGCAGCGCGATCAGGCAGGCGAGCTGGGCCTCGATGTACCGGCAGCACCGCGCGTCGACCACCGCATCGGAGACGGCGCGTTCGCCGCAGCCGACCTGGACGCCTTCGGCGCGATGGTGGTCGACAGCGTGCCCGGCGACTTCGCGTTCGGCGTCGACCTGCTCGTCGACGGCCTCGCGGCTCGCCGCAGCGGTGCAGACCAAGAGTCGAGGCGCATCCGATGAGCTCTGTGCTGCAGCCGGGTCTCGCCGTGCTCGCCGTCGTGCTCGGCACGCTGGTCGCATTCGTGCTCTTCGTGCCCTTCGTCATCGTCAGCTACCGTCGTCGCGGCAGCGCTGACGGCTGGTGGGTCGGCGGGTGGCTGATCACCGCGGTGTACCTGGCCGCTCTGGTCTGTTACACGCTGCTGCCGCTGCCGTCGAGCGGGCAGTACGTGTGCCGCGGCGTGCAGCTGAGCCTCGGCCACGACCTGCGCCATCTGCTGGCGAGCGGGCCGTCGGTCGGCGGGCTGATGCGCAGCATGGTCGTCTGGCAGCTCGCGCTCAATGTGGCGCTCTTCGTGCCGCTCGGCGTGCTGCTGCGTGTGCGTCACAGTGCGGGCGTCGTCGTCGCTGCCATCGGCGGGCTCGGCGTCTCGGTGCTCATCGAGCTCACCCAGCTCACGGGGGTTTGGGGGCTCTACCCGTGCGCCTATCGGGTCTTCGACGTCGACGACCTGACCACGAACACGCTGGGTGCGATCATCGGGTCGCTGGCGGCCATCCCCTTCATCAGTCGCGGAGCACAGTCAGACCGCACCGCGCCGACGCCGGTCACCGCACTTCGCCGCCTGACCGGCATGCTCTGCGATGCGACCCTGGTGTTTCTGGCTCCGCAGGGCCTGTCGCTGATGTTCTTCATGGTCGTCGCCGGGCTGTGGCCGGGCAGCGGCCGTGCCGAGACGCTGGCGGCCGACCCGCGTGTGACCTGGCTGATCTGGTGCGTGCCGTTGGCCGTGCAGCTCGTGTTCGTGCTCTGGCGCGGTCGCACGTTCGGCGAGTGGGCGGTGCTGCTGCGCAGCAGGCCGGCGGATGCGCGACCTGCGTGGCTCGCGCGCGGCCTGCGTTTCGTGGCCGGTTCGGGCGGGTTCGGGCTGCTCGCCATGCTCGATGCGGCTTCGGTGTCGGGCACGATCAGCGGAGCGGCCGGTGAGAGCGCAGACGGGTGGCGGGCGTGGCTGCTGCCCGCGGCCTGGGCATTTGCGATCGCGAGCCTGATCGGCGTCTGGACGACGCGCGACCGCCGCGGTCTCGCCGCTGCCGTGGCGGGTCTGCGCATCGAAGACCAGCGTGCGTCGGCCGCCGGCGAGCACGCCTCACGCCAGGCGGGCGACGCATCCGCATCCCGCGAACACACTGAGGAGACACGATGATCATCTTGGCCGGAACCCCCATCGGCAACGCGGGCGACGCCTCGCCTCGACTCATCGAGCTGCTCGAGAACGCCGAGATCGTCGCGGCCGAAGACACCCGGAACACGCTGCATCTCTTCGACGTGCTGGGCATCGAGAACCGCCCGCGCATGATCAGCATGCACGAGTACAACGAACGCGAACGCATCGACGAGCTGCTCGACCTCGCCCGCGACCACGACGTGGTGGTCGTGACCGATGCCGGCATGCCGACGATCAGCGACCCCGGCTTTCAGCTGGGTGCCGCGGCCCGCGAGGCCGGCGTCACCGTGACGTCGGTGCCCGGGCCGACGGCGGTGCTGACGGCGCTCGCAGTCTCAGGCCTGCCCACCGATCGGTTCAGCTTCGAAGGCTTCGTGCCGCGTCGATCGGGCGAGCGCACCAGGCTGTGGCGGGCGCTCGCCGATGAGCAGCGCACCATGATCTTCTACGAGTCGCCGCACCGTGTGGCCGAGGCGCTGGCGAGCATGATCGAGGTCTTCGGCGCCGATCGGGCCGCGAGCGTGAGCCGCGAGCTGACTAAGCGCTTCGAGCACACTGAGCGCGGCTCGCTCGGGCATCTGGCCGAGTGGGCTGCCGAAGGCGTGCGCGGCGAAGTGGTCATCGTGATCGCCGGTGCGCCCGCTCGCATCGAGTCGCCCGACGATCATGTGGATGCCGTGCTCGCGCTGGTCGCCGCAGGGCGTCGGCTGAAAGAGGCGTCGGCCGAGGTCGCCGAACGCACCGGAGTGAGCCGTAAGGCTCTCTACGATCTCGCGCTGCAGCGCCGTGCCGAGCGCTGACGCTGACGAGTTTGCGGGCTTTGGAACTGTGCACAGCCTGAGCTGTGCACAGACTTATCCACAGGCATGCCGACGCCATCGTCGGTGAGCTGAGACCCTCGTAACGTGCTGATCACGAACGACGCCACCCGGCGTCGGCACTGATCATCAGGAGGGTCATCATGGCAGGTTCGAGCATCTCGGTCTCATACGACGAACTGCAGGGCGCGGCAGCGCGGCTGGAGTCGCAGAAGCAGACGATCATCGGCGAGCTCGACCGGGCACGGTCGCAGATCGCCGAGCTGGTCAGCGGAGGCTTCGTCACGCAGCATGCGTCCGGCAAGTTCAACACGGCGACCGAGCAGTTCGTGACCGGGTCGCAGCGTGCGATGGAAGGCCTCGCCGATCTCGGCCAGTATCTGCGGCAGACGGCGTCAGCGCTGCAGCAGGTCGACCAAGAACTCGCCTCGCGCATCGGCTGAGCGGCACCGATGAGCTGCGAGGGGCGGGAGCGAGCATGTCGACGACACTCGAACTGAGTCATGAAGTGCTGCACGACGTCGGCAGCACGCTGAGCACCGCGCAGGCGACGGCTGCGCTCGAGAGCCTGAGCCGAGTGCAGACGGCAGAAGGGCTCGACTACGGCGATGCCGGTGTGCAAGCGGCCATGTCACAGGTGGGCTGTGCTCTCGCAGCCGCGGCTCGGGTGCTCATCGAGGGGTGCGAGCTCGGTGCTGCCGCGGCTCACGCCATCTCGACATCGGTCACTGCAGCCGATCAACAGCTCGGTCTCGCCGCCGATGCGCTGCGCGCCGGAGCGGGGGAGTGATGGCGAGCGTCGAGAGCGTGCTCACCGGCGATCATCCCGGACGAGGCGAGCCCGAGTCGATCCACGGACTCGGAACCCACCTCGCCCGGCAGACCGACGGCGTGCTGCAGGTGCATGCCGCGATCGTCCAGTCACGCTCGGCTTTCGCAGGGCAGCAGGCGGCGGCCTGCGATCGAGCCGAGCAGCTGCTGGCCCGACCGCAGCAGTTGGCGGTATCGCTCAGCGAGACGGCACAGCAGAGTTCCACGCAGCTGCACTGGTACGCCGGTGAGATCTCTGAGCTCGATCTGCAGGCCGAGCGAGTACGCAGCGAGGCGGTAGATCTGCTGCAGCAGATTGCACGGTGCCGCCACGAGCTGATCGCGAGCGGCGGGTTCACCCAGATGGTGACGACCGACTGGCGGGCTCCTTCGGCGGCCGGCGTCGACCGACTGGCGCAGCCCGGCGCAGAGATGGCCGATGCAGAGCTGCAGCGTCGGGAGGGTCGGGCAGCAGAAGCCGAGCGGGTGCTGGGCCGCTGGCGAGCGCTGGAGGGCGAGGTCGATCGTCTGATCGCCGCGTGGCAGCGGCTGCAGAGTCGACGCAGCGAGGTGAACACCGAGATGTGCGCCCGAGCGAACGGGCTGTCGCTGCCAGCGCAGTGCTCCGGCACCGGCTATGACGGTGCGCTGGTCGCCATGCGGGGTCTGCACGGCTGGGCGGCTGACCCGGCCTCGGCACAGGCCTATCTGCAGCAGGTGCAGCACGACCCGGCCGCAGTCGGCGCGTTCTGGGTGCAGCTCGACGAGAGCACGCGTGCCGAGCTGATCACAGGTGCGTCGTGGTTCGTCGGCGGTCTGGCCGGCGTGCCGTTCGTCGACCGGATCGCGGCCAACCGTCGCAGTGCCGAAGACGTGCTGCACGATGCAGAGGAGTCACACAGGCAGTGGGAGCAGCGCTGCCCACAGGGCGAAGCGACCAATGGGGACTGCGCGATGATGCTGCCGCGCTCGCAGGAACAGCTCGACTATCTGCGCGGCATCGTCTCTGGCGAACGACAGTTGGTCGTCTTCGATCCGCGCAACGACAGGCTTGTCGAGGTCATCGGCGACATCAGCCGACCGGCGACTCACGTCATGACCTACCTGCCTGGCACCGGGGCCGATCTGCACGGCTTCTACCGCAACGAGACTCAGCAGGTGGCGAACTACCTCGTTCGAGATCTGAACGAGACGTCGGGCGGCAACGCCGTGGCGTTCGTGTACAAAGACGGTCCGTGGCCCAGCTGGGCAGGGGAGCGTGCCAATACCAATGAGCGCTATCTCTCAGGTCTCGGCAGTCGGGTGGCGGAATTCGAACGGCAGATCGGCGCTCAGCCGAACCTCGCAGAAGCCAGACGGGTGGGCATCGGTCACAGCGCTGGGCACACCATACAGCTGGCCGCCGAGACGCATGGGGCTCATCGCCATACCGTGTTGGGCATCGGCGGGGCCTACGCGCCGCAGTCGTGGACGGCGGCAGACGAGACGTTGTATTTCAGCTACAACTACGAGGGCGATGCGATCAGGGTCATCGACCGAGTCAGCGACGCGAGCGAAAGCCTCTCGCCAAGCGGAGCGAGGCTGCCCTACCAGACGGCCAGTGCCTCGGATTTCTTCGCCCACCGGTTCTTCCCCGAGGTCGAGGGTGACTCAGCGATCGAACAGCACAATCGCATTGCCAAGGGGCCAGACGAGAACGAGAGGGCGCTGGGCGCGATGCGTGACGACATTCTCGGAAGAAGACCACAATGATGCGTGTATCGACGACGCTGAGCAATTTCGGCGGCAAACGGCGCCACGTGACGAGGCAGGTCCTGCCAATAATGCTTCTGACGATGATGCTGACAGCCGGGCTGCTGCTGAGCGCCTGTGTCACCCCGAAGAAGCAGGCCGTTGAGGCGTTTCCCAATCTCGAAGCTGCGAAGACCAGTTTGTTCGATCACCGCAATGAGATTCTTGCGCTGCTTCCGGAGGGCTCGATCGTGGAGCACACAGGGTCGCCGGATCGTAAGCGAACGGTCTTCAAATGCAACGAAGAAGAGACCCTGTTCAGCTGGCCGAGCACGAGTGATACGAAGGTCACGCCAGAGACCGATCTGTGGGCACATGTGCACCAGGTCGAGCAGGAGTGGGGTGCGCGCCCCGAGTGGAAGCTGGAATGGGACGAGACCGCTGGCGGCACCACGAACCTTTACATGAAGCACGAGAATGGCATGTCGCTCAACATGTTCATCCACAATGACACTCATTGGCTGAGTATTGCAGGGTTCACCGCCTGCTTTCCGATCCCGGGCTACAACCGATTCTCGGAGTACTGAGTTCGCTGGCGAAACCCTGCTGGCCCGACGACCTGCTCAGATCAGCGAGCCGTGCACCTGCTCGCCGTCGATGAGCGTGGCCACCACCTGGTAGCTGAAGGTCACGCCCTGGAACGGCGTGTTGAGTCCCTTCGTGTGCTGCGAGGCACCGTCGACGGTCTGCTCCTGCTGCTCGTCGACGAACACCAGCGTTGCTGGGTCTCCGGCGCGCACGGCGCTGTTCGCAACCTCGGGCAGACTGCCGATCGCAGCAGGCCGATCGTGCATGATGTGGGTGATCATGCGCCAGTCGACCACACCGTCGACCGCGGTCACGCTGGCCACCACGGGCAGCGCCGTCTCGAGCCCGGTCATCCCGAACGCCGCCTGTGACCATCCGCACGACTTGCTCGCCACCGTGTGCGGGGCATGGTCGGTGCCGATCGTCTCGATCACGCCGTCGGTCAGCGCCGTGCGCAGCGCGAGCACGTCGTCGGCCGAGCGCAGCGGCGGGTTCACCTTGAACGTCGGAGAAGCCAGTGCCGAGAGCTCGTCGGTCAGCAGCAGATGATGCGGAGTCACCTCGGTCGACACCGGCCAGCCGTTCGCCTTGGCCGCACGAACGACCTCGACCGTGCGTCGCGTCGACACATGGCACACATGCAGGTGTCCGCCGGTCTCAGCGGCGAGCACCGAATCGCGGGCGACGATCGCAGCTTCGCCGCTCACCGGCCACGGAGCGAGTCCGGTGCGCTCGGCGGCGAAGCCTGCGTTCAGCTGCCCAGAGCCGGCGAGAGCATGCGACTGTGCATGCTGCGCGACGGTCAGGCCCAATGCTCCAGTGCGCTGCAGAGCGTCCTGCATGAGGCCGGCGTCGTCGACGCACTTGCCGTCGTCAGAGAACAGGGTGACCCCGGCATCCGCCAGCTCTTCGATGGGTGAGACGCGCTCGCCGGCCAGCCCGATCGTGATCGAGCCCACCGGATGCGCACGCACGCGCGACGTCTGCTCGGCCTGCTCGCGCATCCACTGCACCCGCTCGGGAGTGTCGGTCACCGGGTTGGTGTTCGCCATCGCGAAGACATCCGAGAACCCGCCGGCGGCAGCCGCGGCCAGACCGGTCGCGATCGTCTCTTGATCGCTGCCGCCCGGCTCGCGCAGGTGCACATGCAGGTCGACGAACGCGGGCACCACGACGAGGCCGTGCCCCGCAATGACCCGAGCCGGCTGCGCATGCTGCAGCACGAGCGGGCGCAGGCGGGTGTCGAAGACGCCGGCGATGACCGGCCCGTCGATGAGCAGGTCACGCGGCTGCTCTCCGTACGGGCGCACATCGGTGATCAGCACAGCAGACGTGGTTCGGGGGATGCCTTGGTGTGACTGTGTGGAATCCTGCGTCATCGGGTGGTCTCTTCTCTATCTCGGGGTGCAGCGTCAGCTGCGGGGTGACGAGTTCGTGTCTCGGGCGGTCAGTGCGTGCGCACGAGCGGCATCGAGCAGCAGGCGCACCGCGAAGACGATCACGACGATCAGGGCGGCGACCTGCAGGCACTCGAGTACGACGTAGGCACTGTGCAGCAGGGAGGGGCCGGGATCGCCGCCGGCGACGATGACGTCGCTGCGGGCGTTGAGCAGCGGGCGCACCCAGACCACTTTGAGCAGGAGCACGATTACGGCGGCGACCAGCGACCAGGTGAGCCCTCCGGCACGCGACTCATGGACCGTCGACGAGCGGCGGCCAACCAGCAGCGTGACGACTGTCGCGAGGGCGAGGGCGATCTCGACGATGTTCAGCGCGGTGAACACCAGACGCCCGATGCCCAGACCGAGCGGGATCGTGATACCCGGTGCCTGGAACTTCAGCGGAGCCTCGACGAACGAGATCGCCAAGATCATGCCGAGCCACAGCGTGGGCAGCAATGGCAGCACGGCCACCGCACGCAGGCCCGCGTGGCTGCGCACAGCTTCCACCGAGACGGCGTCGGGCGAGTTGGTCATGCCCCCAGTCTACGAAACAGGGTGTCAAGCATGGCTCGCATGCGCGCACGTAGAATGGAGGTCATGGCCAAGCGCGACTCCTTCTTCATCACCACCCCCATCTTCTACGTGAACGACGTGCCCCACATCGGGCACGGCTACACCGAGGTGGTCTCAGACGTGCTGGCGCGCTGGCACCGGCAGCGTGGCGACGACACCTTTCTGCTGACCGGCACCGACGAGCACGGGCAGAAGATTCTGCGCACCGCCACGGCCAACGAGGTGACCCCGAAACAGTGGGCCGATCGCCTCGTCGAGTCTGCCTGGAAGCCGCTGCTGAAGACACTCGACATCTCGAACGACGACTTCATCCGCACCACAGACCAGCGCCACGAAGACAACGTGAAGGTCTTCCTGCAGCGCCTCTACGACCGCGGATTCATCTACACCGGCGAGTTCGAGGGCTACTACTGCGTGGGCTGCGAAGAGTACAAACAGGAGAGCGACCTGGTCGACGGCGTGGGGCAGTTCGCCGGTCAGAAAGTCTGCGCGATTCACTCGAAGCCGGTCGAACTGCTCAAAGAGAAGAACTACTTCTTCAAGATGAGCGAGTTCACGAAGCCGCTGCTCGACCTCTACGAGCAGCATCCTGACTTCATTCAGCCGGCCAGTGCGCGCAACGAGGTCGTCTCGTTCGTGAAGCAGGGGCTGACCGATCTGTCGATCTCGCGTTCGAGCTTCGACTGGGGCATCAAACTGCCGTGGGACGAATCGCACGTGCTCTACGTGTGGATCGACGCGCTGCTGAACTATGCGACCGCGGTCGGCTATGGGCAGGACGACGAGGCGTTCGAGCGTCGCTGGCCTCCGCAGGTGCACATCGTCGGCAAAGACATCCTGCGTTTCCACGCCGTGATCTGGCCGGCGCTGCTGCTCGCGGCCGGGCTCGACCTGCCGCAGCACGTCTTCGGCCACGGCTGGCTGCTGGTCGGCGGCGAGAAGATGAGCAAGTCGAAGCTCACCGGCATCGCGCCCACACAGATCACCGACGTGTTCGGCGCAGACGCGTTCCGCTACTACTTCCTGCGCGCGATCACCTTCGGCCACGACGGCTCGTTCTCATGGGAGGACATCGCCGCGCGCTACGAGGCCGAGCTCGCCAACGGCTTCGGCAACCTCGCCTCGCGCACGCTCGCGATGATCGCGAAGTACTTCGACGGCACCGTTCCCGAGGCCGGCGAGCTCACCGAGGCAGACCAGGCGATCGTCGACCTGGTTGCCGAGATTCCGACAAAGGCTGACACCGCGATCGCCGAGTTCCGCACCAACGACGCGATCAGCGAGATCTGGCGTCTGGTCGACGCGCTCAACGGCTACATCACCGAGCAGACGCCGTGGGCCGTCGCCAAGCGCGGCGAGACCGAGCGGCTCGGCACGATTCTGCACACCGTCTGGTTCGGCCTGGGCGCGCTCGACGTGCTGCTCTCACCGGTGATCCCCGAGGCCGCGGCGAAGCTCTGGGAGGTGCTCGGCACCGGTGCGATCACCGACGTGACCATCACCGAGGCAGACCAGTGGCAGCGGTACGCAGCACCGACCGTGCACGCGATCGAGGCGCTCTTCCCACGCGTCGACTCGTCCGAGGTGCCCGAGACCCCCGTGCCACAGCACCAGGCGTAGTCGATGGGCCACAAACATCGCGACCACAGCTACCCGCCGGCTCCCGAGCCGCTGCCCGCTCCCGTCTACGACAACCACACGCATATCGAACCGTGGCTCGAGGATACGGTCCTCACGCCCGCCCGTGAGGCTGCGGCCGCTGCGGCGCGCGACGCGAACAGTGACGCGGATGCCATCGCGGGCAACGCCGATCGCACCGACTTTCCGGGCACGGACGTCGAGAACGCGCCCGCCGACTGGGTCGAGCAGCTCGACAGGGCCCAGGCTGTCGGGGTGGCCGGCATCGTGCAGGCGGGCACGACCATGGCATCCTCACAATGGGCGGCCGAGCATGCGGCGCAGGATCGCCGCATGCTCGCAGGCGTCGCGATTCACCCCAACGAAGTGCCGGCCTACGTCGACGCGGGCGTGCTCGACGATGCGCTCGTTACGCTCGATCGTCTCGCGGCCGAAGACCGGGTGCGCGTCGTCGGAGAGACCGGGCTCGACTTCCACTACACCGAGCCAGAGCGCTTCGCCGACCAGATCGGGTCGTTCGAACGTCACATCGAGCTTGCGAAGTCGCACGGGCTGGCGATGCAGATTCACGATCGTGACGCGCATCGCGAGGTCGTCGAGACGCTGCTGCGAGTAGGTGCGCCCGAGCGCACGGTCTTTCACTGCTTCAGCGGTGACGCCGAGCTGGCCGAGATCTGTGCCGAACACGGCTGGTACGCGTCGTTCTCGGGCACGGTGACCTTCAAGAACGCTGAGAACCTGCGCGACGGCCTGCGGCGCATGCCCCGCGATCACATCCTGGTCGAGACCGACGCGCCGTATCTGACGCCTATGCCGTACCGCGGCCGGCCGAATGCGCCGTATCTGCTGCCGAACACGCTGCGGTTCATGGCCGAGACGCTCGAGACGCCGGTCGTCGAGTTCGCCGAGCAGATCGCCGCGACCACGGTGCGCGTCTATGGGGAGTGGTGACGATGACCGTGCAGTTGTTGGGGCCGGCGCAGGTGCGCGCGCTCGCCGAGCGGCACGGGGTGACCCCGACGAAGCGGCTGGGGCAGAACTTCGTGATCGACGCCAACACGATTCGGCGCATCGTGGCCGCGGCCGGCGTGCGTGGCGACGACCGAGTGCTCGAGGTCGGGCCGGGGCTCGGGTCGCTGACGCTGGGGCTTCTTGAAGTCGCCGACGACGTGACGGTCGTCGAACTCGATCCCGGCCTGGCTGCGGCGCTGCCGGGCACGATCGCCGAGCAGGCGCCCGGTCGCAGCGTGCGTGTGATTCAGGGCGACGCCGTCAAAGTCACCGCCGCCGACTGGGCCGAAGCTCGGGGCGGCGCATCCGGTGCGCCGGGCATTGGCGCAGTGGCTCATGCCGCCGATTCTGCAGCGCTCACTGCCGTCGATGACGGGCCCACCGCCGTCGTCGCGAACCTGCCGTACAACGTCGCCGTGCCGATCATGCTGCATCTGCTCGAGACCTTTCCGAGCATCCGCCGCGTGCTGGTGATGGTGCAGTCCGAGGTGGCCGATCGCGTCGCGGCGGCACCAGGCAGCAAGATCTACGGCGTGCCAAGCGTGAAGGCGGCCTGGTACGGCCCGTGGCGGCTCGCCGGATCCGTCGGCAAACACGTGTTCTGGCCCGCGCCGAACGTGACGTCCGGGCTGCTCGCCGGCGACATCCGCCCGGTCGCCGACCGCCCGGGTGACGAAGCGCTGCGGCTGTCGACCTTCCGTGCGGTGGATGCCGCCTTCGCGCAGCGTCGAAAGACCTTGCGTCAGTCTCTGGGCGCCATCGCTGGAGGGCCGAAATCGGCCGAGGCCCTGCTGCGTGAGGCCGGCGTAGAGCCCGGTCTGCGCGCCGAGCAGCTCGGACTCGACGAGTTCGTCGCGATCGGTCGTGCGCTTGCGACGCAGGAACGACACTGACTGCTTCTGGACGACCTTCACAAGGCGTGGACCGCTGACCGTTCTGCAGGCTGTGCTCGGATTCGGCGCGCTGGTGACCGGGTGGCCGGTGCCGTGTTGATCGGTTTCGGAGCTGCGATCGCCTGGCGAACTGCTCAAGCCTGAGCTTTTCCACCCGGCCCTTCGACATTCGCGTCAGTTCTTGCCCTCGCTGAACTTGCGACCCTGGTCGAACATGGCTCCGACCACGACGACTATGCCTGCTGCGACCAACACTATGCCGACTCCGACGGTCGAGTTCGTGGGAGAGGCTGTTACGAGCGAGAGCGCTCCGAGCGGAGCGAGTGCACCGGCGACGGCCGTGCCGACCTCTCGCGCTGCACCCACCCCTGTGGAGCGCGAGTCAGCGGGGAACTGCCTGCTCAGGAAAGCCCCCTGCGACGAGAACATCATCGGAGCCAGAACACCCGTTCCGACGCCGATGGCCAGGTAGACCGTCCATGGTTCGGCGATCTGCAGGAGCCAGAGAAACACAAAGGCGAAGATGGCAGCGAAGGCGCCTCCGAGCATGATCACGCGTTTGCTGCCGATGCGGTCGCACAGGGCGCCGAAAACGGGCACGGTCACGATCGCGACGAGACCGGCGATGGTGATAGCAGTCGAGTTCAGGTTGGCTGAGACGTGCTGGAACTCGGCCAGATACGCCACTGAGAATGTCTTGAAGATGTAGCTCAACGCGTTGTATCCGATGGCGACCACCAGCACGACGAGCAGTCCGCGCCAGTGACGGCGCATGACCTCGACAAAGGTCACTGTGCGTTTCTGATCTTTGATCTCAGCGAACTCTGGTGATTCTGGCATCCGCTCGCGTACCCAGAGACCGATGCCGACCAGCACGATGCTGGCGATGAAGGGAATGCGCCAGCCGCCTGCCATCAGAAAGTCATCTCCGTTGATGGTCATCACCGCGATGGTGCCTGATGAGAGTACGAGCCCCAAGTTCAGGCCAAGGGCAGGCCATGCCCCCTGTCGGCCGCGATGCTCGGGGCGGGCATGCTCGTAGGCGTTCACCGCTGCGCCGGCGTACTCGGCGCCAGCACCCATTCCCTGCACAATACGCACGATCACCAGCAGGGTCGGGGCCCAGTAGCCGGCTGTCTCGAAGCTCGGCAGCACACCGATGATGGCGGTGGAGATGCCCATCAGCAGAAAAGTCATCACCATCGTCTTCTTGCGCCCGATGCGATCGCCGAGGTGCCCGAAGACGATGCCGCCGACGGGGCGGGCGATGAAGCCGATCGCGAAAGTCGCGAATGCTTTCAAGGTTGAAGCCTGGCTGTCGCCGGCGGGAAAGAACACGGTGCCGAAGACGATGGCCGCCATCGTCGCGTACAGATAGAAGTCGTACCATTCGACAGCAGTCCCGACCACGGTTGCGACGGCCACCCGTCGCAGGCGCAGTCGTTCCTGCTCAGGAGTCTCGCCGGTGGAGCTGGGCGCTGGGCCAGATGGCTGGATTGATTTCTCGGTGATGCTCACAGAAGTACCTCATTGTCTTTCGTGTGCGGGTGTGATGGTGGTCGGATTCAGTCAGTGATCGTTTGACGAGGTGAGGCGTCGCGTGTCGAGCCCGTGCTGTTCGGTCGCCTGAGCGACGATGTGCTCGGCGATGGCCATTGACGAGGTGGCCCCGGGAGACGGAGCGTTTCGCACATAGGTGGCGTGTCCGCCGTGCTGGATCACGAAGTCGTCGACCAGCGATCCGTTCTTCCACATCGCCTGCGCACGGATGCCGCGAGTGGCTCGGTGACCCTTCGCGCCTGCCAGAGAGGGTACGAAGCGAGAGGCATCAGCGACGAACTGCTGAGCTGAGAGGACCCCTCCGAGCTGCTGGGCGGCAGTGGGCAGATTCTGCAGAGCGAACTTCCAGAATCCGGGGTTGGCGGCGGTCTTGAGAGTGTCGCCGACGTCGAGACCGAGGCCATGGTAGCCCTCGCGGGAGAACGACAGAAAGGCGTTGGGGCCGACCATCAGACCCCCGTCGATGCGACGAGTGATGTGCACGCCTAAGAAGGGGTATGCAGGATCGGGGACGGGATAGACCAGGCCGCGCACGGCATCCTCATGGGCGCGGTCGATGATGACGTACTGACCGAAGAATGGCACGATCGCGGGATATGCGGGCTGGTTCGAGGCACGTGCGATGCGGTCTGACTGCAGCCCGGCGCACACGACGGCGAAGTCGAAGCGCTGCGCGGTGCCATCGTCGAAGCGCACGTCGACGCCGTCTGAGCGGTCTTCGAGGCGCTGCACGCCACTGGACAGACGCACATCACCGCCTGCGGCCACGACATCGGCAGCCAGAGCCCTGGTGACGGCGGGGTAGTCGATGATCGCGGTATGCGGTGAGTGCAGCGCGCGGATACCGACGGCTCCCGGCTCGACATCGGCAAGCTCGGCGCGGTCGATCAAGCGCACGTCGGGAACGCCGTTGGCCACTGACTTGGCGAAGATTCCTTCCAGCCGTTCCTCTTCCACCGAGTTCTGAGCGACGACGACCTTGCCACACTCGTCGTAGGGCAGGCTGCGCTCGGTGCAGAACGCACTGAGCAGATCCACTCCGCGACGGCACAAAGTCGCCTTCAGGCTGCCAGGCTCGTAGTACAGGCCTTGATGCACGACGCCGGAGTTGTGCCCGGTCTGATGAGCGCTGAGAGAGGCCTCTTTCTCGAACAGGGTGATGTGAGCGTCGGGATGTTTGCGGGTGAGCTCGCGGGCGACCGCTGCGCCGATGATGCCGCCGCCGATCACGGCGTATCGGCGACTGACTGGTGAGTATGTGGTCATATTATGTGCTCCTGTGCTGCTGGTCGGAAAGGGAACTCTGCTCTGATGGCGTCTGCACGTCTCGGGCACGGCCACATGTGGTCGTGCCGTCCGGCTGTGGGAGAATGTCCAGCGTGAAGAGAATTGATCGCTCGGGCACCCTCACCGATCAGACGGTGCGACGGCTGCATCGGGCGATCCTCGCAGGTGAGCTCGAACCAGGGGTCTGTTACTCGGCGACGGCCCTTGGTGAGCAGCTCGGAGTCTCGCGCACTCCGGTGCGTGAGGCGGCGCTGCAGCTTGAGCGTATGGGGCTGGTCACCATCGAGCGCAATCGTGGCGTGCGCATTCTGCCGGCCACGCTTGAGCACCTCCTGCAGGGCTTCGAGCTGCGCCTGATGCTTGAGCTTCCCCTTGTCGAACGGGCGGTACAAGAGGCCACTGATGCTGAGCGGCTGGCCGTCGATCAGGTCTACGAGAGATTTGGCGAAGCGGCTGCACATGGCGACGACCGGGCGACGCTGCACGCTGACCGTGACTTCCACACTGCGCTGCTGAGAGGTGCGCACAATGACCGCGCTCTGACTGCTCTCGAAGACCTGCGAACGATGGTACTGGTGAGCGGAGTCGGCACAGTTCCCACCTCGAGATCCGCCGAAGAGTGCTTCGCCGATCACGCCGAGGTCTACGGGGCGTGGCAGCGGCGTGATGCCGCCGAGACGCGAACGGCTCTGGGGGCACATATCGTCAACACCGCGAGCCTCCTGATCCGACAGGAGAGCAGAAGGCGACCTGAATTCGTCGAGAACAGCGATGGGCGAGAGATCGACGCTGCTGAGCGGCTCGGCTGGCTTGTCATCTGAAGCGGGCACAGAAACCTCTCTTGCTGAGCGCTGCACGTCGAGTCTCTTGACGTGACGATCCCGACGTTGGAACCGTGATAGCGAGAATAGTCGTTGTTGCATGCAACATGCAAAGTACCGGCTATGAGGCTGTCAAGCGTCTTGCGCTCGTATTGCGAAACATTGTCAGTACATGTACGATAAAATGCGATAAAGGATGAAGCCAACAGAACCTTGGCATCATCTGATGATTTGGGTGTCTGGTCGACAGCGACCAGGCCTGCGCATACCACGAGGATGCTGCCCGAACGCCAGCAAAGCTGCGGAATCTCACAGAAAGATGAGGCGTCATGCACGCGACCACCCCTACCGCACAGGCCAACGTGGCTGCCGGTCAGACGAACCACAAGAAGGGGCTGACTCCGCGCTCACTCATCAACGTGGGCATCTACACCGCGCTCTACTTCGTGGTCGTCTTCGCCAGCGGCATGCTCGGCATGCTCAGCCCGGCGTTCAGCGTGGTCGGCTACATCGTCGGCATCCTGATCAACGGCACTGTGATCATGCTCTACATGGTCAAGACGCCAGCATTCGGCGCGATGACTCTGCTCTCCGCGATCCTGTCGCTGCTCTTCGTCTCTACGGGGCACTTCTGGGGCACCATCCCGATCGCCATCGTGTGCGGGCTCATCGCCGACTTCGTCATCGCCTCAGGCCAGTACCGCTCCAAGTGGCGCAACATCCTCGCGTTCGGCGTCTTCCAGCTGTGGATGATCGGGCCGTTCCTGCCGATGTTCTATGACCGCACCGGGTACAGCGACTACGTCGCCTCGTCAATGGGTCAGGAATACGCCGAAGCGTGGATGTCGCTGTTTACCCCGCTGAACCTCGTGCTCATCCTGGCGCTGCTCTTCGTCGTTGCGTTGGTCGCCGCCTGGATCGGCACGCGCATCCTCGAGCGTAACTTCGCCAAAGCCGGCATCTTGTGACGCAGCAGGCTCTGCCCGCTGCGCAGGCGTCTGCCACAGTCGGCTCTGAGACGATGAAACATCGTGACGCAGTTCTGATGGATCCGCGAACGAAGCTGCTGGCGCTCTTCGTTCTGAACACCATCGCCTACGGCACATCGTCACTGCTGGCGCAGCTGCTCGCCGCAGCCGTGGTCGCGCTGCTGCTGGCGTCGCTCAGCAGCCGCAGGCCGCTCATCATCTACGTGATCGCCTACCTCGTGAGTGCCGCTCTCTACTTGGGGCTGCCACTTGTCGCCACCGGATGGCTCACTGCGGCCATCGTCGCCATCGGGTTCTGGGCCGCTCGGTTCTCGATCACGCTCGGCTACTTCGCCTACTTTCTCATCTCGACCGGGCCGAGCGAGCTGAACGCCGGGCTCGCCGCTCTGCGGCTGCCGCGCATGATCAGCGTGCCGCTGGCCGTGGTGCTTCGCTTCGTGCCGACGGTCATCGACGAGCTGCGCGCGATCATGGATGCCATGCGGCTGCGAGGCATCGCCTCAAGTCCAATTGCGCTCGCGCTGCATCCGATGCGCACCACGCAGCACGTGCTGCTGCCGCTGCTCGCCTCGACCTCGCGCATCGCCGACGAGCTCAGCGCCTCGGCCCTGATCAGAGGCCTCGGTCGCCCCGAACGGCCAACCTCGATCGTGCGTCTGCGATTCGGCATCGTCGACGTGATCATGCTGCTGGTGCTCATCGTGCTGTGCGTCGCATCGGTGCTGAGATTGGGGCTGTCATGGTGAACGACCGCGGTGAGACCAAAACGAGCATCCGTGTCGCCGACGTCAGATTCAGCTACACGCAGGGCCGAACCGGGGCGTCGCCCTACGGTCCGGTTGTCGACGAGCAGCCGCAACAGCCGGCTGCCCTGGTGCTTGACGATCTGTCGTTCGAGGTGCCGGTCGGCACGCTCACCGTGCTCTGCGGGGCCAGCGGATCAGGCAAGTCCTCGGCTCTGCGTCTGCTCAACGGCCTCGTCCCGAACTTCCACGAGGGCAGGCTCGACGGCACCGTGCAGGTCGCCGGCGTCGACGTTCCGAGCGTCGATCTCTCTGAGGCCGGCCGCACCACCGCGACCGTGTTCCAGAACCCGCGCACACAGTTCTTCACTGCTGATGTGCGCAGCGAGCTCGCTTTCCGAGACGAGAACTACGGGCTTGACCCGGCAGAGATCCAACGTCGCAGCGTGGCCGCGGCCTGCGAAGTGGGCATCGAGAATCTGCTCGACCGTGGGCTGCGCCAGCTCTCTGGCGGAGAACTGCAGAAAGTGGCCTGTGCACAGGCCATCGCAGCCGGAACGAGCGTGCTGCTCTTCGACGAGCCCACCTCGAACCTTTCACCAGCCGCCATCGCCGAATTCTCCCAGCTGCTGGGCCGCCTCAAAGCTCAGGGCCACGCGATCGTGGTCGCCGAACATCGTCTCTACTTTCTGCGCGACCTCGCCGACCAAGTGCTGCAGCTCGACCACGGTCGGGTGCATGATCGCTGGTCTGGTGACGAGTTTCGTGCACTGAGCGAGAGCTCCGCGGCTGCGCTCGGGCTGCGCACGCTGCGTGCGCCGGCTGCGCTTGCGGCCCTGCTGGTCGCCGAGCATGCGGATGCCGTGGTCGCCGACCATGCCGGCTCAGGTCCGTCACGGCCTGCTGCCGAAAACCACGCCGGTGACCCCGAACGTGGACTCGTGCTCGATGCGGTGCGGTTCCGCTACGGTCGGCACGACGTGCTCGACATTCCGCACCTCGAGTTTCCCCGCGGGCAGGTCAGCGTGATCGTCGGGGCGAACGGCGTCGGCAAGTCGACGCTGGCCCGCGTGATCTGCGGGCTTGCCGCCGAAGACCGGGGCAGCGGCATTCGTCTCGACGGCAGACGCGTCTCGCCCAAGATGCGCATGGCTCGTAGCGGCATGGTCATGCAGGATGTGCACCGACAGCTCTTCTGCGACAGCGTGGCCGACGAGGTGCGGCTCGGGCTCGATTCGCAGGCGCGTGACGAGGTCGACATCGATGCGCTGCTGCAACGCTTCGACCTGGCCGAGCTCGCAGACCGGCATCCGCTGTCGCTCTCGGGCGGGCAGAAGCAGCGCGTCGTCATCGCAGCGGCGCTGGCGAAGCAGCCGCAGGTCTGTGTGTTCGACGAACCGACCAGCGGCGTCGACCGCCGGCACCTGCGAGCCATCGCCGAGTGCCTGCGCGAACTGGCCGAGGCCGGCACGGTCGTGATCGTGATCACCCACGACCCCGAACTCATCGATGCGTGTGCCGATCGCCTCGTCGCCATCGGCCGTCTGAGCGATGAGCACCCATGCGGCCAGAGCATCCACATCACAGAACTCTCGAGAAACAGGTCAGACCATGCAGACTGAACAGAGCGAACGGTCGACGCAGCCAGGGGCGTCGACCGCTGACCGCGCGGCGAACGCCGTGGGGCAGGCCGCACCCGACCTCGCCGACCCCAGGCAGAAGGACAAAGCCGGCCGAGCGGCGCTGAAAGACATGATGAAGCCGGTCGCAGGGCATCTGATGCTCGCCCGCGCGCTGTCGGCGCTCTCGGCGGTGCTCGCGATCTTTCCCTATGTCTCGCTGGTGTGGCTGGGCGGACTGCTTCTCGACGCATGGACGCAGGGGCGTGCTCCGGACGCACAGGCGGTCGGCCTTGCGGTCAACGTGCTGATCGGCACCTTCATCGGTCGCCTGGTGCTCTACTTCGTCGCACTCACGGTGACGCACTTCGCCGATATGCGGCTCGGCGGTCTGCTGCGTGGTCGCATCATCGACACCTTGGGCCGCGCGCCGCTGGCATGGTTCACCTCGGCCACGTCGGGGCGCATCCGCAAGGCCGTGCAGGACGACACGCACACGCTGCACGCCCTCATCGCCCACGCCCCGGTCGAGACGACGTCTGCGATCGTGATGCCCATCGCGATGTTCGTCTACGCGCTCATCGTCGACTGGAGGCTCGGCCTGCTGACCATTGCGATCTTTCCGCTCTATCTGGCCCTGCAGCTGCTCGGCTATCGAGGCATGGGCACGAAGACCGCCGAAATGGACACGAAGCTGGCCAAGGTCTCGGCGACTATGGTCGAGTTCGTCAGCGGCATCACGGTGGTGAAGGCCTTCGGTCGAGTCGGTCGCGCGCACAGAAACTACGCTGAGGCGGCAGACGAGTTCAGCAAGTTCTACCTCGACTGGGTGCGCCCGATGCTCAAGACGTCTGCGCTGTCGATGGCGGTCGTCTCGCCGGCTGTGCTGCTGCTCGTCAACCTCGGCTGTGGTGCGGCGATGGTCGCCGCCGGCTGGGTGACCCCGGTTCAAGTGCTCACCACCACACTGATCGCTCTGGTGCTGCCCGCTTCGATCACCACGATCGGAACCAGCCAGTGGTCGTACCAGCTTGCCGGGGCGGCCGCGCTGCGCATCGAAGAGGTGCTGCACGTCGACGCTCTCGTCGAGAGCACGACCCCGCAGCATCCGCAGGGGCACGCCGTGCGCTTCGAACACGTGAGCTACGGATACGGTGACCTGCTGGCCGTCGACGACGTCACGCTCGACCTTGCCGAGGGCAGCACCACCGCGCTCATCGGGCCCAGCGGATCGGGCAAGTCGACGCTTGCCACGCTGGTCGCCCGGTTCGACGACCCGCTGTCGGGCACGGTGACGATCGGCGGTGCCGACGTGCGCCACATCCCGCGCACCGAGCTCTATCGCACCGTCGCGTTCGTGCTCCAAGACCCGCAGCTGCTGCGCATGAGCGTGCGCGACAACATCGCACTGGCGCGGCCGGATGCCTCGCTCGAGCGGGTGCGCACGGCTGCACGCGATGCGCAGATCGATGACTTCGTCATGACGCTGCCGAACGGCTACGACACGGTGATCGGCGATGACACCGTATTGTCGGGCGGTCAGCAGCAGCGCATTGCGATCGCACGGGCGCTGATCACCGACGCACCTGTCCTGCTGCTCGACGAGGCCACTGCGTTCACCGACCCGGAGTCGGAGGCTGAAATTCAGAAGGCGCTGAACCGACTGGTTCGCGGGCGCACCGTGCTGGTGATCGCGCATCGGCCGGCCTCGGTCGCCGGGGCCGATCGCATCGTGGTGCTCGACCGCGGCAGGGTGCTCGCACAGGGCACCCACGAAGAGCTCGTCGACGAGCCGCACTATGCGGCGCTGCGACGAGCGACCGGCGAGCATATGGCTGAGCTGGGGCGCACCGCGACAGCTGGATCAGTCGCTCAGGAACAGGAGGGCCGGGCATGAACACCTTGCGGCAGAACACCGGCGTCAGCAGCGCCTCCGAAGCAGGCGCGATTCCCGAAGACGAGATCGTGCACGCACCTGAGATGATCGCGCGCTTCGCGAGGCTGGTGTCGAAGCCCGCCCGCGGCCAGCTGACGCTCACACTCGTGCTCGCCATTGTCTCCGGCGTGCTGCGGGGCATCGCACTCGTCGTTCTGCTGCCCGCCGCGGTCGCACTCGCGATGGGGGAGACGATCTGGGGGCTGCCCTTCTCGGGGTGGCTGTGGACTTTTGCGGTGCTGGCAGTGCTCGGCATGATCGCCGAGTACTGGCTGGCGATCACGAACTATACGGTCGCTCTCGACTTGGTCAAGAACGTGCACCGTCGCATCGGCGACCGGCTGACGCGGCTGCCGCTCGGGTGGTTCCGCGATTCGGCTGCCGGACGCATGTCTCGGCTCGTCTCGCACGAGGTGCTGATGCTCGGCGAGTCGCTTGCGCACCTGCTCGCATCGATGGCGTCGAACGCAGCGACAGCCGCAGTGATGGTCATCGGCAGCTGGATCTGGGACTGGCGCCTCGGTCTCGTGCTGACGATTGCGGTGCCTTTCTACCTGGGGGCGCTCTGGCTCGGTCGCAAAGCGATCACCCGCGGCAAGCGCATCAGCGAACCGGCCGAAGAGGATCTCGGCGACCGCATCGTCGAATACGCGCGCTGCCAGGGGGCGCTGCGGTCGACCGGTCGCTCGGGCGACTTCGAGCCGCTGCGTGCGGCGAATGAGCGTTCCGTCGTCGCCGGCCGCACTGATCTCTGGTGGGGAACCCTCGCGCTCATGCTGCATGGTCTGGTGGGGCAGTTCATCGTGGTCGCGATGATCACCATCGCTGTGCGGTTGGCGCTCGGCGAGGCGATGGGGCCGATAGAGACCATTGCGTTCATCGGTCTGTCGCTGCGGTTCATGCAGACGCTCGAAGACCTTGGAGGCATGGTGGTCGCCAACGAAGAGCGCAAGGTCATGGTCGAGAACGTGAATGAGATTCTGACCACGCCGGGGCTTCCTGCACCGGCGACGTCTGCCGAGTCGACGGCTCCCGGGCGCATTGAGGTCGATCACGTCGACTTCGGCTACGACGCCGAGCATCAGGTGCTGCACGATGTGAGTTTCGAGGTGCCGACAGGATCGATGTGCGCGCTGGTCGGGCCGTCGGGGTGCGGCAAGACGACCGTCGCGAAGCTCGTCGCGCGCTTCTACGACGTCGACCGCGGAGTCGTCCGTGTGGGAGGCGCAGACGTGCGCGACCAGACGACGGCCGATCTGATGGTTCAGCTCTCGATGGTGTTCCAAGACGTCTATCTCTTCGACGACACGCTGGAGGCGAACATCCGCGTGGGCGACGAATCGGCGACGGATGCCGAAGTCCAGGCCGCCGGCGATCTCGCGGGCGTGACCGAGATCGTCCGCCGCCTGCCAGACGGCTGGCAGACGCGAGTCGGTGAGGGCGGGCATGCGCTTTCAGGCGGTGAACGTCAGCGCGTGTCGATCGCACGTGCACTGCTCAAGCACGCTCCGATCGTGCTGCTCGACGAGGCGACCAGCGCGCTCGATCCCGAGAACGAGGCCCATGTGATGGCGTCGATGCAGCACCTGCGCAAAGAGGCCACGCTGCTGGTCATCGCGCACAAACTCGACACGATTCGGTCTGCCGATCAGATCGTGGTGCTTGGCCACAACGGGCACGTCGAACAGCGCGGCACCCACGATGAGCTGATCGCACAGCCCGGTCAGTACCGTTCGTTCTGCGAGGCGCGGGCTGCGGCCTCCGGCTGGCGGCTGGTCTGACTCTGTCACTCCTGTGCAGCAGCGCTGCTGGCGGGCGCGCCGGCAGCGCGGTGCTGCAGCACCGTTCCGGTCACCAGTGCCCGTATGGACGTCTGCAGCGAGTACCCGGCAGAGAGCTCTCGCCAGTGCGGCAGCAGCCTGCTGACCTGCGTCAGGCCCTGCACACACTCGCTGTCGGTCGTCTCATACCAGGCGCGTTCGTCCCTGCTGCGTTCGGCAGCCGCCGCCTGCATCTGCAGGTCGGCCGAGATGAGGTACCAGACTCCTCGCCAGAGGGCGAGCATCGCGGCGTCGTCGAGGCCGGCGTCAGCTGCGGCGGCGAAGAAGTGCTCAGTCGAGGCCAGTGCAGAAAGACCGATATTGGTGCCGCGCGACAGAATCGGCACGACCCAGGGCAGCCTGCTGAGGTTTTCATGCACCTCGACGCCCACTGCGACCATGCGCTCGACCGGTGTTCCGCTGGGAAGGACCCAGTCGATCTCTGCGGCGGCGTCAGACAGCGCGAGCGTGAGCAGCTCCGACTTGTTGCGCACGTAGTGATAGAGACTCATCGGCCGTGAGTTGAGGCGTGCCGCGAGGGCACGCATCGTCAATGCGGAGTAGCCTCCGGTCTCGAGCAGCGCGCGGGCCTCCGTGACGATGCGCTCCAGAGTGAGCGGCTGAGCCGGATCAGCGCCATGAGCGTCATCAAGTCGGGCCATAGAGCCAGCCTAACGGCTGTCCATGCGTCCGAGACCGCGACTGGGCCGCGTGGTATCGTTATGAGAATGGCTCGCAATAATAGTCGCTCGCTGTCGCGCAGTGGAGACCCGCGCAAACGTGCGCAGCACCGTCGGCAGAATCAGCCTGTTGCGGTCACTGTGCTGAACGGCTTTCTCGGTGCGGGAAAGACCACCCTGCTGCAGAGCCTGCTGGTACAGGCCTGGCAGCGCACGCCGCACCTGCGGCCCGCGGTGATCGTCAACGACATGAGCTCGCTCGACGTTGACGGTCTGGTGGTCGAAGACACTGAAGTGGTCAGCCACGAGATGGGCAACTTCGCCAGCATCAAGGGCGGCAGCGTGCACAGCGCCGAGCTGCTGCCCAAGCTGATCGCCACTGCCGAGCAGATGCTCGATGGCTATCAGCCTGAGCACATCTTCATCGAGACCTCAGGCAGTACGCGACCTTGGCCGCTCGTGAAAGCCCTCACCCGGCATCCGCGCCTGCAGCTGCGCGGGTTTCTCTCGCTCGTCGACGCGGCGATGCTGCGCGACGACTTCGCCTGCGGAGGGCTGATCGCCGATCAGGTGGCCCGTCAGCTCGGCGCTGGCACGCTCGGGGTCGAGTCGCTGATCGCCGAGCAGGTGATGTTCGCCTCAGAGGTCTATCTGACCAAGCTCGACAAGCTCGAGCCCGAGCAGGTCACACGCACCGCTGCCGCCCTGCACCGGCTCAACCCCTACGCGGGCATCACCGGTCTGCGCTTCGGCAATCTGCGGCTCGACGCAGTGCTCGCACAGCCGCGTTATCCTCGTGACCGAGTGGCGCAGCTGGGTCACGAGACCGAGCAGCGTGACGCAGAGCATCCAGAGACCGGTCGGCTGGTGTCGCTGGTGCTCGACGACGCGCGTCCGTTTCATCCTCGCAGGCTCTGGGAGGCATACACGACCGCACTGCCGCAGACGCTCTACCGCAGCAAGGGCATGACCTGGATTCCCACGCGCGACGACAAAGTGCTGCTCTGGAACCAGGCGGCCGGGGGCGTGAACCTCGAGTTCTTCGGCTACTGGAAGTCAGGCGTGCTCGACCGCGAGCAGCGCGCGGTCGCCGACGCGCAGACCTCATCCCGCGAGGCAGAGCGGCGCAGACTGCTGCCGCGCGAAATCGAGCAGCTGCAGCGTGAGGTCGACGAGATCGACCCGGTCTTCGGCGACCGGCGCACGAGCATCACCCTCCTGGGCGAAGACTCCGACACCCGCGCGTTTCTCGCTCGGCTCGAGCAGTGCCTGTGCACTCCGGAAGAGGTCATGGCATGGCGCAGCGGCGAGGAGTTCGACGACCCATGGCCGCAGCAGACGGTGACGGTCGACCAGTTCGCCCGTACCGCCGGTCTCGGCCGTCGGCGCATCTGAGCTTCGCCTCGTGCCGCAGCTGCGTTCGGCCCTCAGCGACGGCGGCTGCCCCACGACGTCCGTGCACTATCGGCGCAGAGTCGTCACCGCAGCGCCCACATCGCCACGGCACTCGATGCCGCGACGTTGAGCGAGTCGATGCCGTGAGCCATCGGAATCTCGACCAGTGTGTCTGCCGTGCGCAGGCAGGCGTCTGAGACGCCGTAGCCCTCAGACCCGAGCACGAGCGCGAGACGGGCGAAACGATCGGGCGCTGCGCTCACCTGCTCGGCGAACTCGTCGAGCGTGACCGATCGCTCGTCGAGTGCGAGCGTCGCCACGTGATAGCCGGCGTCGTGCAGCTGCGGGCCGAGTTCGCGCCATCCTCCGACATGCGCCCACGGCACCTGTAACACCGTGCCCATGCTCATGCGCACCGCCCGGCGATACAGCGGGTCTGCAGTGCGGGGCGTGAGCAGAATGCCGTCGGCTCCGAGCGCTCCGGCCGACCGAAAGATCAGCCCCACATTCGTGGGATCAACCACGCCCTCGATCACGACGAGACGCCGTCTGTCGGTTCCGTCTGCAGCATCCGCCGCCGTGCGCCCGGCGATCACATCAGCCGCATCGAGCGGGGCGGGCCGATTCATGCACCCGATCACGCCATGATGCAGTTCGAAGCCGGTCAGACGTTCGAGCACGGCTGCATCGCCGGTGAACACCGGAACCGGTGGCAGACCCGCCTGCTCCCGCGCGGCATCCCCGAAGCCGGCAGCCGTCAGCAGAAACCCGACCTCGGGCAGTGCGCTGCGCTCGGCCAGCACCGAACGCGGTGCGTGCCCGGCGGCCAGCGCGCGCTCGAACACGAACTTCGACTCGGCCAGGTAGAGCCCGCGTTCGCTGTCGATGCGACGCCGCAGCGCCGAGTCGGTCAGACGGGCGAAGTCGCTCAGCCGCGGGTCGTCGAGGTCATGCAGTTCGATGGTGGGCACGCAGTCAGGGTACCGTGCGCGGTGGTGCGATCGTCGGGCGCGCCGCGGCTAGACTTGGGGCCATGCATCCCGCATCGCCGCCGATCGTGACCCGCACGCCGGGCAAGATCAACCTGCTGCTTGCCGTGGGCGGGCAGTATGACGACGGGTATCACAAGATCGTCAACGTGTTCCAGGCGGTCGATCTCTATGAAGACATCTCGGTGCGCTGGGCCCCGGAATGGTCGCTGCACTTCACCGGCAGCCACTCTCTGCTCGTCGACGACGACAACCTCGTGCTGCGTGCCGGTCGGCTGCTTGCCTCGCGCGCCGCAGATCTGCGCACCGCATCGTCACCCGAGAACCTGGCCGCTGCGTGCATGGTGCGCAAGCGGGTGCCGATCGCGGGCGGCATGGCCGGCGGTTCGGCTGATGCCGCAGGCACGCTGGTCGCACTCGCCAAGCTGTGGCGGCTCGAGGTCGCGCGCGAGCAGCTCGGCGAGATGGCGGCGGAACTCGGTGCTGACGTGCCGTTCAGCCTGGTCGGCGGCACGGCGATCGGCACAGGGCGGGGCGACCGTCTGACGGCTGTGATCACGCGCGAGTCCTACCACTGGGTGCTGGTGACGCAGGCCGAGGGGCTGAGCACGGTCGACGTCTATCGTCGTTTCGACGAGCTGGTCGACGACGGCGAGATCGATGCGACGGGCAAGGCTCGGGCGCTCTCGGAGGCTGAATCCGTGGTCACTGCGCTGGCAACGGGTGATCCGGAGCAGCTGGGCCGGCACCTGCGCAACGACCTGCAGGCTGCGGCGATCAGTCTGCGCCCGAGCCTGCAGCGCACGCTTGACGAGGCACGTGACCTCGGTGCCGTCGCAGGCATCGTGTCAGGGTCGGGGCCGACGATCGCGCTCCTGGCCGGTGATGCGCATCATGCTGCGGCGCTCGCGCAGTCGCTGCTGGCTCGCGGACATCAGGCCAGTGTGGTCTCGAGCCCTGCGCGCGGTTCGCACGTGCTGTGAGGCTGCGGTCTCGCGCAGGCCCGCCTTTCTTGCGTTGACCCAGACTCGGATGCAGCTCGCTACCCGACCCAGCATCCTCGTCTCGCCGAACCCCGCCGCACCGCTGCACCGGCGCGGTACCCTTGTCGAATGGCACATCTTCTCGGCGCCGAACACATCAGCCTCAGTTACCCCACCAAAGACGTCTTCGACGACCTCTCGCTCGGCCTTGCCGAAGGGCAGCGCATCGGCATCGTCGGCCGCAATGGTGACGGCAAGACCACGCTGCTGCGACTGCTCGCCGGCGAGATGCAGCCCGACACCGGCCGGGTCACCCGTCGCGGCGGCATCACCGTCGGCGTGCTCGCCCAGACACCAGACCTCGACCCCGACGAGACGGTCGGCCACGCAGTGGTGGGCGATCTGCCCGAACACGAGTGGGCGTCGCAGCCGCGGGTGCGAGACGTGCTGCAGGGTCTGCTCGGCGACCTCGACTGGCACGCCACGACCGGTGCGCTCAGCGGGGGTCAGCGTCGTCGCGTCGCGCTCGCGGCCCTGCTGCGGCAAGACTGGGATGTGCTCTTTCTCGACGAGCCCACCAACCACCTCGATGTCGAGGGCATCACCTGGCTTGCTCGGCACCTCAAGCAGCGCTGGCCGAAGAACGCCGGCGGCCTCGTCATGGTCACGCACGATCGGTGGTTCCTCGACGCGGTCTGCACCGACACTTGGGAGGTGCACGACGGCACTGTCGAGCCCTTTGAAGGCGGGTACGCGGCCTACATTCTGCAGCGCGTCGAGCGTGACCGGCAGGCGGCGGCGGTCGAGGCCAAGCGTCAGAACCTCATGCGCAAAGAGCTGGCCTGGCTCGGCCGCGGTGCGCCGGCGCGCAGCTCGAAGCCGAAGTTCCGCATCGAGGCGGCCAACGAGCTGATCGCCGACGTGCCGCCCGTTCGCGACCGCGTGCGGCTGCAGTCGATGGCGACCTCTCGTCTGGGCAAAGACGTCATTGACGTGCTGGGCGTGACGGTGCAGTACGACGAGCATGTGCTCATGCACGACGTCGAGTGGCGAATCGGCCCCGGCGATCGACTCGGGCTGCTCGGTGCGAACGGCGCCGGCAAGTCGACGCTGCTGAGCCTGATCAAAGAGGCCTCGGCCAAGGCCGGATCGACTCAGGCCGCCCAGCTCGACGCCGGCGACGGCACCGCAGTCACGGCCGGCCGCATCAAGGTCGGTAAGACCGTCAAACTCGCTGAGCTCACCCAGGAGCTGCACGAACTCGACGCGATGAACGACGACCGCGTGCGCGAAGTCATCGGCCGAGTGCGCACGACCTACAAGGTCGGCGACGAAGACCTCAGCCCCTCGCAGATGCTCGAACGGCTCGGCTTCTCGAGCGTGCAGCTGTCGACCCCCGTGCGCGACCTCAGCGGAGGCCAGCGCCGGCGACTGCAGCTGCTGCTCACCCTGCTCGACGAACCGAACGTGCTCGTGCTCGACGAACCCACCAACGACCTCGACACCGACATGCTCGCCGCAATGGAAGACGTGCTCGACGTCTGGCCCGGCACGCTGATCGTCGTGTCGCACGATCGCTACTTCCTGGAGCGCGTGACCGACGACCAGTACGCCCTGATCGGCGGAACACTGCGGCACCTGCCCGGTGGGGTCGACGAATTCCTGCGACTCGACGCGGCTGCGCATGAGGGCTCTTCGGCGGATGCCGACAAGACCCCGTCCTCATCTCGCGCCGCGAGTGGGGCTGGTCACGCAGCTGGCGCGGCTTCGGGGGCGGGGGCGAGTGGTGCATCCGCCGCGGGGCTGAGTGGTGCCGAGCGTCGGGCCGCCGAAAAGCGGCTTCAGGCCCTCGAGCGCAAGCTGGCCAAGGCGCGCGATGCGCTGACGAAGGTCGATGCCGATCTCGCCGCGGCCGACCAGAGCGACTTCGAGGGACTCTCGAAGATCGATGCGCTGCGCAGGTCGACCAGCGGCGAAATCGATGAGCTTGAGGCCGAGTGGCTCGACCTCGCGGAGCAGCTCGAGGGATAGTCGCGGGTTCTCTACTCTCGCTGGGGCCCTGCTCTCTGGGGCCCGCAGGTTCTGTGCTCTCGCCAAGGCCCTATCCCCGAACCGGGCAGGTTCTGTGCTCTCCAAGGCCCTGCCCCTGAACCGGGCAGATTCTGTACTCTCGCCAAGGCCTGACCGCAGAAAGATCACAGATTCTGTGCTTTCGCTGGTTCAGACAGGTGCTTTTGCTCGTTGAGTGTGCAGAATCCGTCATATGCGGGTCGAAAGTGTAGAAGGTGCGGGTTTCATCGGCTGATGCTCGCAGGTTCTGTACTTTCGGTGGGCTTGTGCCGCTGAACCCGCAGATTCTGCGCTTGCGCCCTACGCCACCGCCGCAGCGACCTCCCACTGCACGAGTGCAGCGTTGACGGCGGCCCCGACCGTGGCGCCGCTGCCGATTGAGATCGGCACGTTCGCTGCCGGATTGCTCACGTTCCCGGCGGCCCACACCCGCGGGTGGCTCGTGTTCCCCATAGGGTCGGTCTGCAGGAACGATCCCATTCCGAACGGTGCCTCGGCGCGGTCGAGCCCGAGGCCGGCGACGCACGCGTCCAACGGGTGCATACGCGACTGCACGAACAGAGCGTCCAGCTCGACCGTCGCGTCGTCCTGCAGACGCACCCCGGTGACGCGGTCGTCGCCGAAGACCTCGGCGACAGGCGCCATCGTGCGGATGCCTCGCGCGGTCAACGCGTCGAGGTCGCCCTGCGAGAAGCCTGAGACGTCGGTGAAGAGTGTGACGGTCGGACTCCACTGACGCACGAGCTGCGCCATATGCAGTGCGACAGGACCGTTCGCGATGATGCCGAGTCTTTGGTCGCGCACCTCCCAGCCATGGCAGTACGGGCAGTGCAGCACCGTGCTGCCCCAGTGGCGCGCAAGACCTGGGATGTCGGGCAGCTCGTCACTCACTCCCGTGGCGACCACGACGGTGTGGGTCACGAGAAGCTCCTGGGTTTCGCCTGCCGAAGGGGTGACCACCACTTCGAGCGCGTCCGGACGATCAGTCGGTTCTCGCACCGTGGCGACGCTGCCGTCGACGAATTCGATGCCGTACAGTTCGGCTTCGCTGCGGCCGCGGGCCGCAAGTTCGGTAGGAGGCAGCCCCTCGCTGCCGAGTACAGCGTGCATGTGCGTGGCAAAGCGGTTGCGGGGCTCGCCGCTGTCGATGACGAGCACGTGGCGTCGTGCCCGGCCGAGCATCAAGGCGGCGGACAGACCGGCGGCACCCGCGCCGATGACGATGGCATCCCAAGTGGAGTTCATGGGGTCTACTTCACACGGCTGAACCCCACAACTCAAGATCCAGAGGTTGTGTAGCTGTTGCGAGTTTCACACAATAGCTACACATAAAAGAATCAACATATTGCGATCTGTTGATATGTATGCCATGATGAAGTCATGAGCACAGTACCGGGACTGGCCAAGGCAGCACAGCTGTTCAAGGTGCTCGGCAACGAATCGAGGCTTGACCTGCTGGTGCTGTTGGGCGACCAGCAGCTCTCGGTCGGCAAGCTGACCGATCTGTCGGGGCTGTCGCAGCCCCTGGTCTCGCAGCACCTGCGCACGTTGAAACAAGCGGGCTTGGTGACAGCGAAACGAGACGGCAAAACGATGAACTATCGGGTCGCAGACCACCATGTCAGCCATGTGATCGCCGATGCGCTCATCCACGTTCAAGAGCCTGCGGCCGACTCGGTCGAGGCTGACGAGAGTTCACAGGAGGAACAATCATGACCATCGCAGACGTTCACGCAGAGCATTCCGTCGCAGAGCATCAGCACGGTCCGGGCTGCGGCCATGAGGCTGTGCAGCACGGTGACCATGTGGACTACATCCACGGCACGCATCACCACGCACTGCACGGCGACCACTACGACGAGCACGAGTCGGTTGCCGAGCATTCCGTCGCAGAGCACCAGCACGGTCCGGGCTGCGGTCACGAGGCTGTGCAGCATGGTGACCACACCGACTACATCCACAACGGTCACCACCACGCCCTGCATGGCGACCACTACGACGAGCACTGATCTTTCGTTCGTCTCGAAGCCCCCGCGTTCACTCAGTCGGTGGTGCAGCTCCCCGAGCTCACCGTCGCAGTGAGCCCGGGGGCTTTCTGCACCACGGGTTTGAGATCGCTGAGCGGAATCGCATAGCCCACGTTCGGCACCGACCTTTCTTTCGCGAAGACCACACCGGCGATCTCGCCGTCTGTGGTGATCAGCGGGCCGCCCGAGTTGCCCGGCTGCACGTTCGCCGCCAAGGTGAGCACGTCGCGCGGGCCTGAGCCACTGAAGTCAACGGTGCCGGCAGCCATGACGCTTGCCGGGCCCGAGGTGAACGGTCCGCCGCCGGGATAGCCCTGCACCGCTCCCTGTGTGCCACGGCCGACGGCTGCGGCCGATGCCAGCGGCAGCACTGGCGCCCCGAGACCGTCGACGTCGATGACGGCGAGATCGGCCTTCGGGTCGAAATACGTGATGCGGCCGCTCTTCGCAGGCTTGCCGGGCACCTCGACGACCGGCTCTGAGACGCCGCTCACCACATGGGCGTTCGTGACGACTCGATCATCGCTGACCACGAACCCCGAGCCTGTCTGCTCCTGCCCGCATGCGTATGCGGGGCCGCTGATGCGCACGACCGACTTCGCCGCCTGGGTGAGCTGGGGTGTCGCCAGATCGACTTGAGGCAGCGATGGCTCTTGCGACACACCGCCCAGCGCCTCGACGACCCAAGGCAGGCCTTCGTCGATGGCGCTCTGGCCCCAAAGCGTGGCAGTCGATCGCAGGCTGCTCGGCATCAGTCCGTCGATCACGGTGACGACGCGAGACGAACTCAGCGTCTGCGTGAGCCACGGGGCGCCGATTCCCGAGACCGCCGAAGAGACCAGCCCGATCATCAGGCTGCTCGCGAGCAGCCCGGCCACGGCACCCAACAGCCTGTTCACGGCACCGAGCCGCACACGTTCGAGCACACCGCCGATCGATCGGCCGATCGCCCCGCCGATGCTGCCTCCGATGACGACGAGCCCCAAACCCACGATCATGACCATCGCGATGCGGGTCGCACCGTTGCCTCCCAAAGTCACGACCCAAGGGATGGCGAGCCAGGCGGCGAAACCGCCCACCACCATGCCGGCAAGACGCAGCGCGACTCGCGCGAGACCGCGCCGCGCGCCGCTGATCGTCTGCCACGTGATGATGCCCAGCAGCACGAGGTCGAGAGGCAGTGCGCCGAGTGTCAGATCCATGAATGACATCGTATGCACTGCCTGCGACATTGCGGAGAAGAAGTCGACGTGGAACCGGTCGGCAAGGTGCTGCGAAGCAGCTGGAGAGTGCGGGGTCTTCTGCAGTGAGGTGGCAGCCGACGATGAGCCACGAGTAAAGTGGTCTGCGGCAGTCTCGCTGCCGATCCGCCTTAGTGTAACGGCAGCACGACAGCCTTTGGAGCTGTGAAGACCAGGTTCGAATCCTGGAGGCGGAGCGCAGTCGAACCGATGGGAGCTCAGGCAAATGGCTGACAGCAACTTGGCAGTGATCATTCTGGCGGCGGGGCAGGGAACCCGCATGAAGTCTGCGACGCCCAAAGTGCTGCACGCGCTTGCCGGTCGGCCGCTCATCGGGCACGTGCTCGCCGCAGCCGATGCGCTCGAGCCAGAGCGTGTGGTTCTCGTCGTCCGTCATCAGCGTCAGCGCGTCGAAGAGGCCGCCCGCACACTGCTGCCCCGCGTCGAGATCGCCGAGCAGGGAGAGATCCCCGGCACCGGTGCCGCTGCCGAGGCGGGTCTCGACGTGCTCGACGAGGGGTTCGTCGGCGATGTGCTGATCACGAGCGGTGACGTGCCGTTGCTGGGCGAGGATGCCTTGGCCGAGTTCATCACCGCGCACCGTGCCAGCGGGGCGGCTGCAAGCGTGCTGACTGCACGAATCGCAGACCCGACGGGTTATGGCCGGGTCGTACGCACGGCATCCGGCGACCTCGAGGCGATCGTCGAACAGCGTGACGCGACCGAGCAGCAGCTGCTCATCGACGAGGTCAACTCTGGCACCTATCTCTTCCAGGCCAACGACCTGCGCCGCTCGCTCGCCCAGGTGGGCGTCGACAATGCGCAGAACGAGAAGTACCTCACCGACGCCATCGGCGTGCTGGTGCGCGAGGGGCGACCCGTCGCCGCCCACGTCATCGACGACCCGATGCTCGTGCAGGGCATCAACGACCGAGAGCAGCTGGCCGAGGTCGCCGCCGAGCTCAACCGACGCATCATCCGACGCTGGCGCCTGGCCGGCGTCACCATTCAGGACGCCGCGAGCACTTGGGTCGACGTGACCGTCGAACTGGGGCAGGACGTCACGCTGCTGCCCGGAACCCAGCTGCGCGGCACGACCGTCGTGCAGGACGAAGCCGTGATCGGGCCGGACACCACACTGGTCGACACCGAGGTCGGCTTCGGCGCCGAAGTCTGCCGCACTCATTCGCTCTCTGCCCGCATCGGCGAGAACGCGCACGTCGGCCCGTTCTCTTACCTGCGCCCGGGCACTGTTCTGGGTAACGAGGGCAAGATTGGCACGTTCGTCGAGACGAAGAACGTCACCATCGGCCACGGTGCCAAGCTGCCGCATCTCAGCTATGCGGGCGACGCCGAGATCGGCGAGGGCTCGAACATCGGTGCGGGCACGATCTTCGCGAACTACGACGGCGTGCACAAGCATCGCTCGACGGTCGGCCCGCAGGTGCGCACCGGTGCGCACAACGTGTTCGTCGCCCCTGTGCACATCGGCGCCGGCGTCTACTCGGGCGGCGGCACCATCATTCGCAAAGACGTCCCGGCGGGTTCGCTCGTGATCACCCAGGCCCCTCAGGTCAACAAAGAGGGCTGGGTTATCGAGCATCGCGCCGGAACGGCCGCGGCGGAGGCAGCCGAGGCCGCTCTGAACGGCGATCAGAACGCCGAGCAGAGCAACAGCCGCACCAGCGGCAACGAGTAGTCAACAACGAGCAGCAGTCGGCGACAGGCGACAGAAGGGCATCCCGTGTCGGGAATTAATGCGGACAACCATAAGCGACTCGTTCTGGTCAGCGGCAGGGCACACCCTGCACTGGCCCGAGAGATCGCGAAGAACCTCGGCACCGAACTGGTGCCGACCAAAGCGCTGAACTTCGCCAACGGCGAGATCTACGTTCGATACGACGAGAGCATCCGCGGGTCTGACGCCTTCGTGATTCAGTCGCACACCTCCCCGATCAACGAGTGGCTCATGGAGTCGCTCATCATGGTCGATGCGCTCAAGCGCGCCTCGGCGAAGCGCATCACCGTCGTGGCCCCCTGCTATCCGTACGCTCGGCAGGACAAAAAGCACCGCGGTCGCGAGCCCATTTCCGCCCGCCTCGTCGCCGACCTGTTCAAGGCCGCGGGCGCCGACCGCATCATGTCGGTCGACCTGCACTCGCCGCAGATTCAGGGGTTCTTCGACGGCCCTGTCGACCACCTCTTCGCGCAGCCGATTCTGCTCGAGCACTTCCGTGAGACCCTCGGGCATGACGATCTGACCATCGTCTCGCCCGACATGGGCCGCGTGAAGGTCGCCGACACCTGGAGCGACAAGCTGGGTGCGCCGCTGGCCATCATCCACAAGCGTCGCGATCCGCTGGTGCCGAACCAGGCGACTGCGCACGAGATCGTCGGCAACGTGCAGGGCCGCACCTGCCTCGTGGTCGACGACCTGATCGACACCGGCGGCACGATTCTCGCAGCTGCACGTGCCCTCAAGGCGCATGGAGCCGCGAAGGTCGTCGTCGGCGCCACGCACGCCGTGTTCTCAGACCCGGCGGTCGAGCGACTGACCAGCCCCGAGATCGACCGCGTCGTGGTGACGAACACGCTGCCGCTGCCGGCCGAGAAGATCTTCCCGACGCTGACCGTGCTGTCGATCGCGCCGCTGATCTCCAAGGCGATTCACGAGGTCTTCGCCGATGGTTCGGTGACGTCGATGTTCGACGGCGCGGCCTGAGCCGTCTTCGAGCGAGTGCGTCTCACACTGGTGCACACCGGCGGCACGATCGGCATGTCCGAGAGCGCCGCCGGTCTCGTTCCCGACCCTGATTTCATCGGTCGCCTGCTTGCCGAGGGCGCGCTGCCCGAGGGCACAGACGTCGTCGAGCTCGCTCCGCTGCTCGACAGCGCCAATGTGGGGCCGGTCGAGTGGCAGCTGATCGTCGACGCAGTGGTCGTCGCGATCGATCGTGGTGCCGATGCCGTGGTCGTGCTGCATGGCACTGACACGTTGGCCTTCACTGCGGCTGCGCTCTCACTCGCGCTGCCGATCGTGCTGCGGGAGGTCGACCGACCGGCACGGGTGGTGCTGACCGGTGCGCAGCATCCGTTGTATGGGGCCGACGGCGCGCACGATGCCGACGCCGAGGCCAACCTGCGCGATGCGCTGGCTGCGGCGCAGGTGCTTGCGGCGGCCCCGACCCAGACGTCTGCGTCGGGGTCTGCGCAGGCGCCTGAGGTCGGCACCGCGGGCGCGGTCGGCGTGTTCGTGCAGTTCGGCGGCCGTCTGCTGCCCGGTCTGCACGTCTCTAAGATCTCGTCGGTTTCGGCGCAGGGCTTCGTCGCGACGAACGGACGCCGCGACTCGTTCGCCGCTGTGGGTGCTGTCGACGGCGCATCAGGAGGCCGGCTGGAGTTCGGGGCGTTCGCTCCGCACGAGATCGGGGTCGCCATGGTGTATCCAGGGGTGACCGCAGCGCAGCTCGATGCGGCGCTCGGCAACGGGCCGGCCGCTGTGCTGTGCTGCTTCGGCTCGGGAGCGGTGCCGTCTGGGACTCCCGGAGTCGAAGACGTGCTGCGTCAGCACGCGCGCCGACAGGCCGTCGTCGCCATCAGTCAGAGCGGGCACGGCGGTGTGCACCTGGGGGTCAACGCCGCAGCGGCCCCGCTGCAGACCGCTGGAGTCGTCGACGGCCGCGACCTCACCCTCGAAGCGGCGCTGGCGGCACTGCACGTCGCCCTTGCCTGCGGTCTCTGTGGCGCGGGCGCCGCCGACTTCGTCGCTGCGGTGGCCGGTCAGAGCGCGAGTTGACGGCCGGGTCGGACTTGGTCGCCTCGCAGCGTTTCGCAACCTGCTGAGGTCTGACCACACGGGCGACTCGATCTGAGCGCCGCCACCACATAGACATCCATGACAACAGCATCCATCACAAGACAACCTTGAGAGCAGAGCAGTATGAGCGAGCATGACGACGTCTGGTCGCCAGCCGAGAAGCGCGCCGGACGCATCGGCACCGAAGAGCAGACCGGATTCAAGAAAGGGCTGAAGCCCCGGCAGGTGCAGATGATCGGCTTCGGCGGGGCCATCGGCACCGGGCTCTTCCTCGGCTCCGGCGGGCGACTCGAACAGGCCGGTCCTGCCCTGCTGATCGACTATGCCGTCTGCGGCATATTCGCCTTCCTCATTCTGCGCGCGCTCGGCGAGCTGGTCGTGCATCGCCCGTCGTCGGGGTCGTTCGTCTCGTACGCCCGCGAGTTCTACGGCGAGAAGATGGCCTTCTTCAGCGGGTGGATGTACTGGGTGAACTGGGCTACGACATCGATCGTCGATGTCACCGCGGTCGCGATCTATGTGAAGTGGTTCGGCGACGTGGGCATGCTGCCCTGGCTGCAGGGCGTGCCGCAGTGGTCGATCGCACTCATCGCACTCGTTGTCGTGCTGGGCATGAACATGATCTCGGTGAAGGTGTTCGGCGAGCTGGAGTTCTGGGCGGCGCTCATCAAAGTCGTCGCGCTGGTGGCGTTCTTGGTGGTCGGGTCGCTGTTCCTGATCTTCGGCATGCCCGACGGGTCGCCCCGCGGGCCGACGCTGATCTTCGAGAACGGCGGCATGTTCCCGAACGGTGTGATGCCTGCGCTGGTGATTCTGCAGGGCGTGGTGTTCGCCTACGCCAGCATCGAGCTGGTCGGCACCACCGCAGGCGAGACCGAGAACCCGCGCAAAGTGATTCCCAAGGCGATCAACACCGTCGTGATGCGCATCGCTCTGTTCTACGTGGGATCGGTTCTGCTGCTCGTGCTGCTGCTGCCGTACACAGCCTTCCACGCGGGCGAGAGCCCGTTCGTCACCCTGTTCCGTGGGGTCGGCTTTGAGGCCGCTGCCCCGATCATGGAACTGGTCGTGCTCACCGCCGCCCTCTCGTCACTGAACGCCGGCTTGTATTCGACCGGGCGCATCCTGCACTCGATGGCTAAGGGTGGAACCGCACCCGCGTTCGCCGGGCGTCTGTCGAAGGCGGGCGTGCCCTACGGCGGCATCCTGCTGACATCGGTCGTGACCCTCGCTGGCGTCGTGCTGAACATGGTCGTGCCCGACCAGGCCTTCGAGATCGTGCTGAACCTCGCGGCCTTCGGCATCATCTCTGCCTGGGGAACCATCACGCTCACGAACATGCGCTTCGTCAAGCTGTCGAAGCTTGGTCTCTATGAACGCCCTGAATATCGCATGCCCGGTGCGCCGTACACGAACTGGATCACGCTGGTGTTCTTGGCTGCGGTCGTGGTGCTGATCGGCTTCGACTATCCGACCGGAACCTTCACGATGCTCTCGATGGTCGTGGTGGCCGCCGCGCTCGTTGCCGGCTGGTTTGCCTGCCGCGGGCGGGTGCGTGCGATCGCCGAGCAGCGCCTTGGCGAGACGGGGATGTTCCCGGTCGTCGCGAACCTGCCTCACGAACCCGGTGAGGCGGGGCTGCGTCGGCGGGTTGACGGTCGTGTGACGCACGACGATGAGGCTGAAGAGGCTGACCCGCGCTGAGTGCTGAGCACCGCACTCTGCACGCTGCACGCAGCAAGCAGCACTCTGCACACATCACGCTGCAGCACTTGACCTTGCCCCAGCTCAGCCATCTCTCCGTCGAGATGTGCACGGTTCCGCCCAGATGTACATGGTTCCGCTCAAACTCGGCCGATCTCGACAAAACCGTGTCATTCTCGACAGAACGGTGCCGTTCTTGACGAAGCCGTGCGCAACCCCCTGTGGGCAGAGTCGCCCAGCCGCACATATGCGACAGCAGCCCGTCGATCTGTCGATGCGTCTCCTGCAAACAGAATCGCCCTGCCCCTCAGTTGCGAGGGCGCAGGGCGATTGGTCAGGGGCAGCCGCAGGCTGTCTCAGTGTCCAGAATCAGTGGCAGGCCGTGATCAGTCGTTGACGCGGTGAATGAGCTTCACGAAGGCGTCGACGATGCTGGTCACGAACTTCGCAGTGCTCTCGCTGGCGAACTCTCCGGCCTCGTTCAGCAGGTCAGGGGTGAACTGGATAAACCCCTCCGGCTGGCCCAGCTGAATGGTGTTCAGGAACGAGAGAATCGAGCGCAGGTGCTGCTGCCCTGCGGCGGTTCCGACTGCACCAGGGGAGGTACCGACGACTGCGACGACCTTCTCGTTGAATGAGTTGGTGCCCCAGGGGCGGCTCGACCAGTCGATGGCGTTCTTCAGGGGTGCGGGAATCGAGCGGTTGTACTCCGGGGTGACGATGAGGATGCCGTCTGCGCCTTCGATCGCTGCCTTGAGCTCCTTGCCCTCGGCAGGGTAGTCCGCATCGTAGTCGTAGCTGTACAGCGGCAGGTTCTTGATCGGAATCTCGAAGAACTCGACATCGGCGACGTCGAGCTTCGCGATGGCCTCGGCAAGCTTGCGGTTGATGGACTGGCTGGCGATGCTGCCGACGATGTAGCCGATCTTGAGAGTCATTCGGGTCTCTTTCTGCTTTCGTGCTGATGGGTAGTGATGCATGACGCGTGTGTGCGTGGAGTCGATTGCGGACGACGCGCTGCGCACTTACACAAATCTATAACTATTGTTGTGTCAACTAAATGTTTCGCGCTACGTCGGCGTGTCGGTCCTAAGGCGCCGCTCCCCGACACTGCGCGCGCTTCGCGGCCGCACCAGTCTCGCCCAATAGAATGACCGCATGACTACCGCTGCTGAGATCAACGCCACCCGTGCTTGGAACCGCTTTTATGCAGACGGCACGCCGAAAGACATCGATCTTCCCGCGGGGTCGCTCTACGACATGCTCGAAGGCAGCGCCAACCGTTTCGGCGATCGCGTGGCCATCGAGTTCTTCGGACAGGAGCTCACCTTCGCTGATCTGCGCGCGCAGGTCGACGCGGTGGCCGAGGGCCTGCGACTCGAAGGCGTCGCCGCGGGCACGCGCGTCGCACTGATCATGCCGAACTGCCCGCAGCACGTGATCGCGTTTTATGCCGTGCTGCGTCTGGGCGGGATCGTGGTCGAGCACAACCCGATCTACACCGCCAGCGAGCACGAGAAGCAGTTTCTCGATCATGAGGCCGACATCGTCATCGCCTGGACCAAGGTGGTCGGCACGCTGCGCAGCATGAGCGACGCGGCGGTGCCCAGCCGCATCGTCTCGGTCGACATCACCCGAGCGATGCCGCTCAAGCTGCGGCTTGCCCTGCGGCTGCCGGTGGCGAAAGCCCGCGAGAAACGTGCGGCGTTGGTCGGCCCGGCGGCCGAGACCAAGCGGTTCGAGCAGCTTTCGAAGTACGGCCCGATCGACCAGTCGTACCCTCGGCCGACCAATGAGTCGCTCGCGCTGCTGCAGTACACCAGCGGCACGACCGGCGACCCGAAGGGTGCGAAGATCACGCATGGCAACCTTTGGGCCAACGCTCGTCAGGGTGCCGCCTGGATGCCGCGCTTCACCCCGGGCGCCGAGACGATCTATGGCCTGCTGCCGATGTTCCACGCGTTCGGACTGCTGCTCTCGGTGATCTATGCCGTGCACGTTGCCGCGCGGGCGACGCTCTTTCCCACCTTCGACCCGGCGCTCGTCGTCGAGGCGTCGAAGAAGCATCCGGCGACGTTCATACCGGCGGTGCCCCCGATGTATGACCGGCTTGCGCGAGTGGCGCGCGACGGCAAGCTCGATCTCAGCGGCGTGATCTACGCGATCTCGGGAGCGATGACTCTGAACGACGCCATCGTCGAACGCTGGGAGGCGGTCGCGGGCGGTCGCCTCGTCGAAGGCTACGGGCTCACTGAATGCAGCCCGGTCGCGCTCGGCAACCCGTTCTCAGACGAACGCAAGACCGGTACGATCGGCATTCCTTTCCCGTCGACCGACATCAAGGTGGTCGACCCGAACGATGTGAAGCGTGAAGTCGACACCGGTGAGATCGGCGAGCTGTTGATCCATGGCCCACAGGTGTTCCAGGGGTACTGGAACCGCCGCGAAGAGACCGAGGCCGTCCTGCTCGACGGCGGGTGGCTGCGCACGGGCGACCTCGTCACGCAGGATGCCGACGGCTTCGTCACCGTCGTCGACCGCAAGAAGGAGCTGATCATCACCGGCGGGTTCAACGTGTCGCCCAGCGAGGTCGAAGCGGTGATCTCGAAGGTGCCGGGCGTCGCGGAGTGCGCGGTGGTCGGTGTTCGGCGGGGTACGTCGCAGGCAGAGAGCGTCACGGCTGTGATCGTGCCCGAGCACGCGGATGCCGGCGCGACCCCGCCTGAGAACGGCGCTCCAGCGTCCGCCGACGATGCGTCTGCGACCACGGCATCCGCTGCGAAGGCGACTGCTCTACTCGATGACTCACCTCAGCCCTTCGACGAGCAGGTGGCGCGTGAGTACGCCCGCGAGCACTTGGCCGAATACAAGGTGCCGCGTTCGTACGTGATCTGGGATGAGCTGCCGAAGTCGCTGATCGGCAAGGTGCTGCGCAAAGAGGTGCGCGAGCGGCTCGAGAACGAGCGTCGGTCGGGCGCACAGAAGTAGCCGCACATGCACAGAGGGGCGCCCACCGAGCAGATGCCGGCGTGCGCCCCTCTGTGCATGTGCTCGCGATGCGGCGAGCGTCAGTCGTCAGTCGCGGTGACGTTCACGGGGATGTTGCCGCGCGTCGCGTTGCTGTACGGGCAGACCTGATGGGCCTTCTCGACCAATGCCTGGGCCTCGTCGTGAGGCAGGCCGGGGATGTTCACCTCGAGGTCGACGGCCAGAGCGAAGCCGCCTTCTCCGTTGGGGCCGATGTGCACACGTGCGCCCACCGAAGTGTCATGGATCGCCACGCCCTCGTTCTTGGCCACGAGCTGCAGCGCGCCGTGGAAGCAGGCGGCATACCCTGACGCGAAGAGCAGCTCCGGGTTCACCTTGCCGCCTGCGCCGCCCATCTCGGCGGGAACGGCCAGATCAAGATCGATCAGGCCATCGGTGGTGCGCACATGGCCGTTGCGTCCGTCTCCGGTGGCGAGAGCCTCGGCGGTGTAGAGCGTCTTTGTGATTGGCATTCGTGTTCCTTCCCTCGGCATCGAGACGACGCCAGGTCTTGGGGACGATGGGCAGACCCCATCGCGTATGCCGTCATTGTCTCGCACGAGGCCGGGTGCGGCCAGAGTGACGAGTGAACGAATAGGAAACACTCAGTTGGATGCTCGTGCTCGTGCTCGTGCTCGTGCTCGTGCTCGTGCTCGTGCCTGTGCCTGTGTCCGTGTCTGTGCCTGTGGGGTGTGCGTGTGCCTGTGCGTGTGGGGTTGTTGGTGTTCGACACGCCCGGGTGGGTGGTGTGGTTTTGGGTGGTTGGTGGGGTGTGGGTATTGTTTCTTCTTGTCACCCCAAAGGTGCTGGGATCTGTAGGGTTCTGGGCCTCAAGCGGGGGCCGCTCATTGTGTTGCTGGGGCCGTTTGGT